>NZ_MSIG01000026.1 GCF_001927285.1 Mongoliimonas terrestris
GCGAAGGCGGACCACCCACGCATTGTCCAAGCAGCCGCGCCTTAACGATGCGTGGCTGGTCCGGCTGAACCGGACCATGACGAGGTCGGAGAGTGTGGGACGCGGTTGGAGGGTGGGTTAGGCGGTCGGAGGGTGTGGGACGCGGTTGGGGAGCGTGGCACGCGGCTGGAGGGTGTGGGACGCGGTTGGAGGGTGCGGTCGGAGGGCGAGGGACGCGGTCGGAGGGTGTGGCACGCGGTAAAAGGGCGAGGGACACGGATGGAGGGTGTGGCGCTGAAGGTCATCCGAGCTATTCTCCACGCCTCCCCACCCCGCGCCCACCCCGCGCGCCCTCCATCGCCGCCGCCCCGCTCGTCCCCCGCTCTCATTGTCTCGCCGGCCCGCAGCCCCGGCGGACGACCACCCGCCGCCCTCCTTCCCAGGGCGTCACCCCGGCGAACGCCGGGGCCCAACCGTCGCCTGGACCGACCGCAGCGGCGCAAAGACACCCACCGTCGGCTGGATCCCGACGTCCGTCGGGATGGCGGTCCAGTCTGGCGAACGGCGCATAAGACCCCGACCGAAAGGCTCCACCCCGCCATTCCCCCCCTCGTCCCCCGCTCCCCACGCACTTCGCCGCCGCGCCGCACTCCTCCCCCGATCCCCGCGCTCCCGCCGAACCCCTCCGATCCCTTCGCCCCTTTCCCGCCACAGCGGCGATCCTACATCTCCCCATTGCATCGACCTGCCCGAGAGAAGGACCGCCCCATGACCACACTCGCCGCCGTGCTGCGCTGGCTCGCCGTCGGGTTTCTGGTCCTCTACCTTCTGCCCATCGCGGTCTCGGCGCTCCTCTACTACGCGGCCGACCGGCCCGCCGACTGGCGCTCCGCCGACCGGTCGAGCGCCGGCCTCCTGCCGACGCCGCCGCCGGAGGCGGCCGTGGTGCGCATCTTCTCCGCCCGCACGGTACGCTGGCGCGGCATCTTCGCCACCCACGCCTGGATCGTGGTGAAGGACCAGGGCGAGCCCGACTACGAGCGCTGGGACTACACGGCCTGGGGCGACCCGATCCGCCGCAACGGCTTCGTGGCCGACGGCCGCTGGTTCGGCAGCGTGCCCGACCTGGTGTTCGCCGTCGATGGCGACGCCGCCGCGCGGCTGATCCCGAAGATCCGCGCCGCCATCGAGACCTACCGGCATGCCGAGCGCGGCAGCTACCGGGCCTGGCCGGGGCCGAACTCCAACACCTTCGTGGCGGCCGTTATGGCGGCGGTGCCCGAGATCCGCACCGCGCTGCCGCCGACCGCCGTCGGCAAGGACTATCCGCACGACGACCGCTGGGTCAGCGTCAGCCCGTCCGGCACCGGCGTCCGCCTCACCCTCGGCGGCTATGCGGGCTTCACCATCGGCTGGGTGGAAGGCCTGGAGTTCAACATTCTCGGCGCCATCGCGGGCCTCGACATCGCCCGCCCCGGCCTGAAGATCCCGGGCCTCGGACGCATCGGCGTGTGACGCAAAAGCCGATCTGGCCCGGACCGGGCGGGGCAGGACCGGCGCGCTTCGCCCCGTCGACCCCCTCAGGCCGCGGAAAGCTCCGCCGCCTCCAGGGCGATCGCCGCCGACTGGATGATGGAGGCGAAGCGGACGGCGGTCTGGATGGCTTCCGTGCTCACGCCGGCCTTCTGCAGCACGTCCACGTGGCTGTCGATGCACATGCCGCAGCCGTTGATGGCCGAAACCGCCAGCGCCCAGAGTTCGAAATCCACCTTCTCCACGCCCGGGTTGCCGATCACGTTCATCCGCAGCTTGGCCGGCAGCGTCTTGAAAACCTCGTGCTCGGTGAGGTGCAGGAAGCGGTAGTAGACGTTGTTCATGCCCATGATGGAGGCGGCCGCCTGGGCGGCGCCCAGCTCCGCGACGCTCAGCTTTTCGGCCGCTTCGCCGGCGAGGGCCGCGCGCACCACCGGGTTGCGGGACGCGATCCCGCAGGCGACCATGAGGCCGTACTTCTGGCGCGGCGTCAGGCTCTCGTCCGCCGCCATGGACGAGAGGTTCAGGCGGACATCCTTGGCGAAATCGGGAATCCGGGCTTTCAGGCTTTCGATCGACATCAGGGGCGGCTCCGGGCGGCGGAAGGGTCGAACGTGGAACGAAGAGGGGCGGATTGAAGGAACGCGGGGGCAGCGCCCCCTGGCCGCGTGCGGCCGGGTGGGGGCGCCGCCTTGGAGGATCGGGCTCAGGCGACCTTCAGCACCTCGCCGCCCACTTCCCGGTTGCACGGGCAGAGCTCGTCGGTCTGCAGGGCGTCGAGCACCCGAAGCGTGTCCTTCGGCGCGCGGCCGACGTTGAGGTTGGTGGCGTAGACGTGCTGGATGGTGCCGTCCGGGTCCACCACGAAGGTGTAGCGGTAGGCGACGCCGTCCGGCGAGCGCACGCCGAGGCCGTCCACCAGCGAGCCGTTGGTGTCGGCGAACTGCCAGATCGGCAGCCGGTCGAGGTCGCGGTGGTTGCGCCGCCAGGCGAGCTTGCAGAACTCGTTGTCCGTGGAGCCGCCCATCACGACGGCGTCGCGATCGTTGAAGTCGCCGGCGAGGCGCGCGAACTCGGCGATCTCGGTCGGGCACACGAAGGTGAAGTCCTTAGGATAGAAGAAGATCACCTTCCACTTGCCGGGAAAGCTCGCCAGCGTGATCTCCTCGAAGGCGCTCTCGCCCTTTTCCGTCACGTCGTTGAAGCCGGGCTTCACGCCCATGACGCTGAAGGCGGGCAGCTTGTCACCGATACCGAGCATGATTTCCTATCTCCTGACTGTCGGCGCCGGACGCCGGATGGGGAACGAGCCGGGAGACATGAAGCAAGCATCGGGCCACCGGCGGTGTCGGGCGGTTCGCGCGCTTGATGCAGAATAATGCGCATGTTTTTACCTATTGGTCAGCGGAATAGACGGCGAATTTCTCCTTTTCCGGTGAATGCCCCACCGTAGAAGTCTCGGCCCATCAACCGCTTGGCCGGCCTACCTCCACCAGCCGGCCCGCCGATGTCGTCCCCAGCCAATACCTGTCGGATCCCTTGTCGCGGACCCGACATCCTGTCGGTCGGCGCGACAGCGTGCGCCCGCCGGGCCGTCGCTGTCGCAAGGGCGCGGTGCATACCGGATCGGGCGCACTGCACAACCGCAGGGCAGCCGCCCGCCGAGGCCGGCGCACATGCGTAATCGCACGTAAGCGTAAACACTTCTTCTTTGGCTTTACTATCATCGATGCTCTGTTAGCGGGCAAATTGCCTGCAATCACGATAGGCAGCCTGCGATTTCTTTGGTGCTGACAGACGCGCGGCGTCTCTCCATCCTTTGGCGGAGATTGAGCCGGTTCAGGGATTGCGGCCGGTCCCCCCGATCGCCGCCCGAACCAGGAGTTTCCGCAAAGCGACCCGCGCCACGGACGGGTTCGCCAGATCAGTGGGGAGTCGGCCTTGACCATTCAGCCCGCCAGCTTCGCCGCATCCAGCCCGCCGCCGTCCCCCGCCCGCCAGACCAGCGGCTACAAGGACATGGCGCTTTCGGGCATCTACGAGATCTCCAAGATCCTCACCTCGGCCCGATCGTTGGAGTCCTGCCTCGCCAACATCGTCGCCATCCTGTCGTCCTTCATGCAGATGCGGCGCGGCATGATCCTGATGCTGGACGCGGAGGGCACGCCGGAGATGGCTGCCACCTCCGGCCCGTCCGCCAGCAGGCCGATGAAGGCCGCCAGCCTCGTGCCGCAGAAGGCGATCGACCAGATCGTCGCCACCCAGGTGCCGCTCGTCATCGAGAACATCGCCGAGCACCCGGTCTTCCGCGGCTCCGTCTACCTGATGGTGGCGCCGACCCGCTCGATCGTCAGCTTCATCGGCGTGCCCATCAAGGCCGACGGCCGGGTGATCGGCACCCTATCCATCGACCGGGAGTGGGACGGCCGCCTTCAGTTCCGCCTGGAGGACGACGTCCGCTTCCTCACCATGATCGCCAACCTCGTCGGCCAGACCGTCCGCCTGCACCGGCGCATCGCCGAGGATCGGGACCGGCTGATCCTCGACAAGCAGCGCCTGGAGAAGGCGCTCTCCACCGCCACCGAGGAGGCCGCGGCCCCGGCCGCCGGCAAGCCCGCCGCTGCCGCGCCGAAGACCGGCATCGTCGGCGACAGCCCCGCCCTGAAGGCCGTGCTCGCCATGGTGGACCAGGTGGCGCCGTCGAACGTCACCGTGCTTCTGCGCGGCGAGACCGGCACCGGCAAGGAGATGTTCGCCAAGGCCATCCACGCCCGCTCGTCGCGGCGGAACGCCCCCTTCGTCAAGGTCAACTGCGCCGCACTCCCCGAAAGCGTCATCGAATCGGAGCTGTTCGGCCACGAGAAGGGGGCCTTCACCGGCGCCCTCTCCAGCCGCAAGGGCCGGTTCGAGCTCGCCCATGGCGGCACGCTCTTCCTCGACGAGATCGGCGAGATTTCCCCCGCCTTCCAGGCCAAGCTCCTCCGGGTGCTGCAGGAGGGCGAGTTCGAGCGGGTCGGCGGCACCCAGACCCTGAGGGCGGACTTCCGGCTGATCGCCGCCACCAACAAGGACCTGGAGAAGGCCGTCGAGCAGGGCACCTTCCGGGCCGACCTCTACTACCGCATCAACGTGGTGAGCCTCCTGCTGCCGCCGCTCCGCGACCGGCCGGGCGACATCGCCAAGCTCGCCAAGAGCTTCCTCGACGCCTTCGCGATGGAGAACAAGCGCCGCCTCACCATTGAGGGCAGCGCCCTCGACACCCTGTCGCGCTGCTACTTCCCCGGCAACGTGCGCGAGCTGGAGAACTGCGTGAACCGGTCCGCCGCCATGGCGGGCGGCACGGAGGTCCGTCTCGGGGATCTCGCCTGCCAGAAGGGCACCTGCCTGTCATCCACCCTCTGGAAGGGCAAGACCGGCCTCACCGCCGCTCCGTCGTCCCTTGCGCCCGCGACGCTCGCCCCGCCGGCGCGCCCCTTCGAGCCGATTGGCGGCATCACCCTTCCGGTGATCGGGTCCACGGCCAAGCCGGCGGAGACCCTGCCGCCGGATTGCCGCGGCATCACCGAATGCCCCGCCGGCAAGTCCACCCGGTCGGAGCGCGACGACCTGATCGACGCCATGGAGCGGGCCGGCTGGGTGCAGGCCAAGGCGGCGCGCCTCCTCAATCTCACGCCGCGCCAGATCGGCTATGCCCTCCGCAAGCAGGGCATCGAGTTGAAGAAGCTCTGAAACCAGGCCCGAACGGGCATTGGCCGGTCAGACTGCAATGCACGGGAAGGTCGGACGAGCCCGACCTTCCCGTGCCGGGTACGAGACGGGAGACTGAGCAGAGACGGAGGCCGGCCGGCGGTGGATTGTGGCGCGATCGGTGAACGTGGTGTGCATCCGCCGCCGGCTAGTGCCTTAAAAGGAGAACAGTTACCTTCCGCTCAAGGTTGGCGCCCAACGCGCCGGCATAAGCCTCGAAGGTGCTTCCATGACCCAGTTTTCCGCTCCCGCTCTCCTGGCGGCCCGCGTCCTTCTCTCGCTCATCTTCATCCTGTCCGGCTTTCAGAAGATCACCGGCTATTCCGGCACGGTCGGCTATATGGAAGCCATGGGCGTTCCCGGCATCCTCCTGCCGCTCGCCATCCTGACCGAGCTCGGCGGCGGTCTCGCCATCCTCGTCGGCTACCAGACCCGCATCGCCTCCATCCTGCTCGCCGGCTTCACGGTCATCGCCGGCTACCTCTTCCACTACGCCGCCATCACCGGCACCGACGCCATGGCGGACATGATGCAGCAGATCATGTTCATGAAGAACGTGACCATCGCCGGCGGCTTCCTCGCCCTCTTCGTGAGCGGGGCCGGCGCCTGGTCGCTGGACGCCCGCTCCGGCCGGGCGCTCGCCACCGCCTGACGCGCGATCGCCGCCACGTCCTCGGCACAGAAAGCCGGCCGCTCCGCAACCCGCGGAGCGGCCGGCTTTTTTTTTGGCGGCGCGTGCCGGTTCGGACACCGTTCGTTCACCACATCGGCCGGCTCCAATTGTATGGCCGATGTTTCCGTGGAACCTTGTCCCTTCGATAAAAACAACAGTTTGGACCGCCCCCCTGGAGCCGCCCGCCTGATGACCCTCCTGCCCCGCGAAGACCTCAACGACTTCCCGGCCGTTCCCCACCTGGAACGCGTGCTCTGGCCCGTGGTGGTGCGCCATCGGGGCGAGCGGGTGGCGGCCAGCCTCAACGCCTGGCGTTTGGTGGAGAAGGGCCAGCCGCCCGTGCTCTTCCTGCCGCCGGAGGACGTCAGCCGCTTCATGGTCTCGCCGTCCAACCGGGTGGACGTGGGCGACGGGCTCGGCCTCCTGGTCTTCCACGACGTGATCGTCGGCCGCGAGATCGTCCGCAACGCCGCCTGCACGGTCGCGTCGCCGCCGCCGGCCCTCGCCGACATCGCCGGCCACTACGCCTTCTCGCCGGACCTCCTCGACCACTGCAGCGTCGCCGGCGTGGAAGCGCTCGGCGAAGGCGGCCCCACCGGCTCCTGGCGCATGCCGAACATCACCGCCACCGTCGACGCCTGACGCGCCGGCTTTCGCCCCGCGCTTCACCTGCCGGAAGCGCGCCTTGCCGCCCCGGCGCTCCCCGTGGGCGAACCTTGCTCCCGCCCCCTGTTTCGTCTACCAAACCGGCGCACGCCCGCGCCGGATCCTTGCCGGCCGCGGGGCCCGTACGCCCACCCGCGACCAGAGCCAGAACCGATGTCGGACTTCCTCAACGCGCGCCTGCCGCGCGGCTTCGTCGACCGCACCCCCGCCGAGCTGAAGGCGGCGCACCGGATGCTGGAGACGATCCGACACGTCTACGAACTCTACGGCTTCGAGCCCGTCGAGACCCCGCTCGTGGAGTATACCGACGCGCTCGGCAAGTTCCTGCCCGACCAGGACCGGCCGAACGAGGGCGTCTTCTCCTTCCAGGACGACGACGAGCAGTGGCTGTCGCTGCGCTACGACCTGACGGCGCCGCTCGCCCGCTATTTCGCGGAGAACAACGAGCGGCTGCCGAAGCCCTACCGCAGCTACCGGTCCGGCTGGGTGTTCCGCAACGAGAAGCCCGGCCCCGGCCGCTTCCGCCAGTTCATGCAGTTCGACGCCGACACCGTGGGCGCGCCGTCGGTCGCCGCCGACGCGGAGATCTGCATGATGGCGGCCGACACCCTGGAGGCGCTCGGCATCGCACCCGGCGATTATGTGATCCGGGTGAACAACCGCAAGGTGCTCGACGGCGTCATGGAGGCCATCGGCCTTGCCGGCGACGCCCACGCCGGCACCCGCCTCACCGTCCTTCGCGCCATCGACAAGCTCGACAAGATCGGCCCCGAGGGCGTCCGCGACCTCCTCGGCAAGGGCCGGCTTGATCCGTCGGGCGACTTCACCAAGGGCGCCGGCCTCGGCGAGGCGGAAGCCGCCCTGGTGCTCGGCTTCGTCGACGCCGGCAAGCCCACGCTCGACGACACGCTCGCCGCGCTCCGCGACCTGATCCGCACCAGCCAGACGGGCCTCGACGGCGTGGAGGAGCTCGCCCTCATCGGCAGCCTGGTGGACGCCGCCGGTTATGGCGACCGGGTCAAGATCGACCCCTCCGTCGTCCGCGGCCTTGAATACTACACAGGCCCGGTCTTCGAGGCCGAGCTCACCTTCCAGGTGACCGGCGACGACGGCCAGCCGGTCCGCTTCGGCTCGGTCGGCGGCGGCGGGCGCTACGACGGGCTCGTCGGCCGCTTCCTGAAGGACCCGGTGCCGGCCACCGGCTTCTCCATCGGCGTCTCGCGCCTGATGGCCGCCCTCACCCGGCTCGGCAAGCTCGGTGCCGGCACGGTCACCGGCCCGGCGGTGGTGCTCGTCATGGACAAGACGCCGGAGGCGCTCGCCGACTACCAGGCCATGGTGGCCGACCTTCGCCGTGCCGGCATCCCGGCGGAGATGTATCTCGGCGGCTCCGGCATGAAGGCGCAGATGAAGTACGCCGACCGGCGGAACGCCCCCTGCGCCGTCATCGTCGGCTCCAACGAGCGGGCGAACGGCAAGGTGCAGATCAAGGATCTCGCCCTCGGCAAGGCCCTTTCCGCCGGCATCTCCGACAACGCCCAGTGGCGCGCCGAACGCCCCGCCCAGCAGGAGGTGGACCGCGCCGACCTCGTCGCCGCCGTCCGGGCCATCCTGGACGCGGCCGCCGCCGACGGAAGCGCCGCCGGGGACGTCGGGAGCGCCGGATGACCGATCCGCTCGCCCCCGCCCTCCAGGCGCTCCGGGACGCCGGCTTCACGCTGGTCGACGTGCCGGTGCTGCTGCCGATGGAGGATTTCGTGCGCATCTCCGGCGAGGAGTTCCGCCGGCGCATCTTCACCACCATGGACAACCGCGGCACGGAATACTGCCTGCGCCCAGAGTTCACCATCCCGGTCTGCCGCCAGCGGCTCGCCGCCAATCCGGCCGGCGGCCGCTTCTCCTATTCGGGGCGCATCTTCCGCAACGGCCGGCCCGGCGAGGCCGACGAGGTCTGGCAGATCGGCGGCGAGGTGATCGGCAACCACGACGTCGCCGCCGAGGACGCCGCCGCCCTCGCTCTGTCGCTCCACGTCTGCCGCAGTCTCGGCGTCGCCGCCCTCGACGTCACGCTCGGCGACGTCGGCCTCTTCGCCGCGCTCCTGGAAGCCCTCGGCGTGCCGCCCGCCTGGAAGCGCCGCCTCACCGCCCTCTTCGGCGACCCGGCCCGGGTCGTGGAAACCCTCAGCCACATGGCCGAGGCGCGCTCCGGCATCACCGACTTCGCCGGTCACGGCCCCATCATCAAGGCGCTGAGCGAGTTCCCCGCCGAGAACGTCGGCCAGCTCTTCGCCGACATCCTCTCCATCGCCGGGGTGAAGACCGTCGGCGGCCGCACCACCGGCGAGATCGCCGAGCGGGTGCTGGAGCAGGCCATGCTGGCCGCCGAGGAGATGATCCCGGAGGCGCACGCCGCCGCCATTCGCGATCTCCTGTCGCTGGAGGCGGAGCCCGACGCCGCCGCCAAGGCGCTCGACGCCCTCTCCGCCCGCATCGGCCGGCCGGCCCGCTTCCAGGCGGCGGTCGATCTCTTCGCCGCTCGCGCCGCGGCGCTCCAGGCCGTCCGCCGGCCGGACGTGCGGATGCGCTTCGCCGGCGCGTTCGGCCGCAAGCTCGGCTACTACGACGGCTTCGTGTTCGACATCCATCAGACCACCCGGCCGGACATCGGCCAGCTCGCCGGCGGCGGCCGCTACGACGGCCTCCTTGCAGGCTTCGGCGCCGCGCCGGGGGTGAAGGCGGTCGGCTTCGCCGTCTGGACCGAGCGTTTTCCGGGAGTCCCCACATGACCGGCCCGCTCGTCGTCGCCGTGCCGTCCAAGGGGCGGCTCCAGGAGCAGACGCTCGCCTTCTTCGACCGCTCCGGCCTGCCGGTACGCCAGGCGCGCGGCGCCCGCGACTATTTCGCTCGCATCTCCGGCCTGCCGGACGCCACCATCTCGTTCCGCTCCGCGTCCGAGATCGCCCGCGAGGTCGGCGCCGGGTCGGTGCATCTCGCCGTCACCGGCATGGACCTCCTGCACGAGACCCTCGGCGGCGCCCAGGACGAGATCCGCCCCGGCGTTTCGCTCGACGAAACTGCTCCGCCGCCGGCCCACGTGGTTACCCGCCTCGGCTTCGGCCACGCCAACGTGGTCGTCGCGGTGCCGCAGGCCTGGCTCGACGTGGTCACCATGTCGGACCTTGCCGACGTCGCCGCGCGCTTCCGGCTGAAGCACCACCGGCCCATGCGGGTCGCCACCAAGTACGTGTCGCTCACCCGCCGCTTCCTCACCGGCCATGGCGTGCACGACTACCTGATCGTGGAAAGCCCCGGCGCCACCGAGGGCGCGCCGGCCGCCGGCAGCGCCGAACTCATCGTCGACATCACCTCCACCGGGCAGACCCTGGTGGAGAACGGCCTGAAGGTGGTGGACGACGGCGTCATCATGCGCTCGGAGGCCGCCCTCGTCGCCTCGCTCGAAGCCGGCTGGAGCGACAAGGTCCGCACCGCCGCCCGCACCATGCTGACCCGGATCGCCGCCGACGCCCGCGCCCGATCGGTGAAGATGATCGAGGCCGCCGTCACGCCGTCCGTCTCGCTGTTCGAGGCCGCGCGCATCCGCTTCGGCGCCACCGCGCCCTTCACCGGCGGCAACGGCACCGGCGGCGGACCCGCCATCTTCCTCTGCCCGACGAAGACCGTCCACGGCTGCGCCGCCTGGCTCCTGGAGACCGGCGCCACCACCGTGTCGGTGCGCACTGTCGACTATGTGTTCGAGGCGGAAAACCAGCTCTGGCTCGATCTCGCCCGCCGGCTCTGATGGCCGGTGCCAGAACGTGAAGAAGGCCGCGGTTCCGGGGGGAAACCAGCGGCCTTCACATGCGCACCGTGATCGGGGGCACGGCTTGCTCAGACCCCACCGAACGGCCGTCGCGATCGGGGTAGCGACAGTGTTCGTGCGATCTACGTGAAAATACGTGCGTGCCCGACGGCCGGATCACAGGCGGATCACGACGTCCGGGGATTTTTTTCGCCGGTGCCGGTCGTTCAGTCCGTCCGCGCGGGCGACCGGAATCGGAGGCGATCCTCCCGGCATGCGGCCGCGCACGGGCAGCCGTCCAGGTGCTCGTTCACCAGCCCCATGGACTGCATGAAGGCGTGCACCGTGGTCGGCCCGACGAAGGTCCAGCCCCGCTTGCGGAGCGCCTTGGACAGCGCGGTGGAGGCCGGCGTGGTCGGGTTGGCGACGAGCGTCGCATGGTCCATGCGCGCCGGCCGGGTGGCCGGGTCCGGCTCGAAGTCCCACACGAAGGCGGCGAGCGACCGGCCGGTCTCCTCGCGGAGCGCCCGCGCCCGGCGGGCGTTGTTGATGGTGGAGACGATCTTGCCGCGGTGGCGCACGATGCCGGCGTCGGCCACCAGTCGCTCCACGTCCGCCTCGGTGAAGGACGCCACCGTCTCGATGTGGAAGCCCGCGAAGGCCGCGCGAAAATTCTCGCGCTTCTTCAGGATGGTCAGCCAGGACAGGCCCGACTGGAACCCTTCCAGGCAGAGCTTCTCGTAGAGCCGGTCGTCGTCGTCGACCGGGCGCCCCCACTCGGTGTCGTGGTAGCGCTGGTAGATCGGCTCGCCGCCGGCCCACCAGCAGCGCACCACGCCGTCGTTCCCGGTGATCAGACCGTCCGCCATGCGCCACGCCCCCTGCGCCCGTCCGCGCCGGCAGAGTGGCCCGCCTCGCTGTCACCGCCTGTCAGCAGCTGTCCGCCCCGTCCGCTCAGGCGAACAGCGCGTCGATGTCGTCCTGGCTCGCCACGTTGTCGGCGTCCGGCAGCGCCGGGCCGTTGAGGAGTGCCGCGTCGCCGACCCGCTGCAGGCTCTCGTCCGCCTCGATGCCGTTGAACGTCTCCATGCCGCCCCAGATCTCCATCATCCGGGTCACCCGGTCCTCGATGAAGCGCAGCACGTTGACGACCTTGGTGATGCGCTGGCCGGTCAGGTCCTGGAAGTTGCAGGCCTCGAAGACGGTCAGCACCTTCTCCTGGATGTCGGCGGCCAGCTGCTGGTCCTGGCCCTTCAGACGCGCCGACAAGGTGTTGGCCGCGTCGTCGATGGCCTCCGCGGCGGAAAGGATCGATTCCGTCGCGTTCTCCGTCCCGTCCACCACCGCGTCGAGCTCGTCGGTGACGCGGCTCATCTCCTGGCCCTTGAAGCCGGAGACGTGGAGGGTGGCGATCTCCCGCTTGGTGCGGCTGATGGCTTCCTGGATCTCGTCCAGTTCGGCCTTCATCTTCAGGGCTTCCACCGTCTGCTGGCGGAAGTCCTCGATGATCTCGCGGCTGACCTCCTTCTGCGGCTGGACCAGCCGGCGAAGCTCCGCGATCTCCCGCAGAATCTGGTCCGCCTTGCCGTCGCCCGATACAGAGGGCGACGCGCCCGCGTTGGTCATCCCCAACAGTGCTTCGACCCTGTATGCCTTTCGGCCTGACATATTGCCATCCCCTCGCAGACGCAGGCGCCGACCATAGCCGCGCGGGGTTAAAAACTCGTTTGGTGGCAAGCCATAGTCACATGCAGCGTACACATTGTCCCTGACCCTAAACCGTTTGACCTTCAGGCACGGGCAGGTAAACTCCCCGTTACCAGAGGCGTGAAGACACGGAATATCGTGCGCACGCGGAACACGCGGTTGGACGAGAGCCGCCGGCAGGGGACGGAGAATGGTCGGACGGCTGACGGACAGCGGCCCGGGCCGCATGGCGCGCATCGTGGAGGCGATGACGACCGGCGCGCGGGTGTGGGAATGGGCTAAAGGCCGCGTTGGCGGCGCGCTCGCAGGATTTTTCGTCGGTGTCGTGGCGCTCGTCGCGATGCCGGCCACGGCCGCACCCCTCAAGGGCTTCAGCGACCAGGACCTCGCCCTCGGCTTCTACGCCACCGTGTTCGGCCTGGAGCACGGCTCCGCCGGCGCCGGCATGGTGAAGAAGTTCGAGAGCCCGGTCCGCTTCGAGATCGCCAGCCACTCGCTCATCGACCGCGAGCGCGACGTGGCCGACTTCATCCGCCAGTTGCCGCGCACCATCCGGGGTCTCGACGCCCGGCTCGCCAAGGGCAACGAGGAAGCCAACTTCAAGGTAATCGTGGTCGACCGCGATTCCTACGTCCAGCGCGCCCGGCTCGACGCCTTCTCCAACGCCTTCGCCCGCGTTCCGGGCAACTGCATGGTGAAGGTCGACTTCACCGGCACCGGCATCCGCCGCGCCACGGCCGTCATCGTGTCGGACGACGGCGAGACCCTGTTCCGCCGCTGCATGGTGGAGGAGATCCTGCAGGGTCTCGGCCCCATGAACGACGACACCCGGCTCCGCCACAGCGTCTTCAACGACCGCTCGCCGCACGTCCGCTTCATGCCGTTCGACCGGGCGATCGTGACCATGCTCTACGACCCCCGCGTCCGCCACGGCGCCACCAAGGCCGAACTCACCGCCCTCATGCCCGCCCTCATCGCCACCGCCCGCAAGACGGTCCGCTGAGGCAGGACGAGGTCGCCGGCCCTGTGGCGTTCGGCGGGAATGCGTGGGTGGTCCGCCTTCGCGGATCATGACGATGGAGCGGGCTTGGGACATTGATGAAGTGTCGCCGACCTCGCGCGCCGTCATCCCGACGAACGTCGGGATCCAGCCTACGGTGCCTAGCGTTCGACGGTGCGGTTGATGGTACCGACGGTTGGGCCCCGGCCTTCGCCGGGGTGACGCTTCGGGCGAACGACGCATCTCCGGAATTGGGCCGCCGCACTCCAGAAACGCGCGCCGCCCCCTTCCCACACCCTCCCGGATCGTCATGGTCCGCGTGAGGCGGACCACCCAAGCATTCCCCCCCCTTTTCACCCTCGATTCACCATAAAATCAGATCGAAACAACTCTAACCAATTTGGCACTCTCCGATTCACCAATTCGGTCCGACCCGCTTCCTACACTCCCCGCCAGTTCACCGCGGCCCCCGCCGCCACTGTCCTGTCGAGGGTTCCATGCGTCTCACCAGCCTTTTCTCGATCGCCGTGACGGCCATGCTGGCCGTCGGGACCGGCGACGCCGTCGCGCAGAGCGGGCGCTACGCGACGCCGCCGCCCATCGTGCTGTCGCCCAACCTGACCGAGCCCTGGATCACCCAGCTGCGCCCTGGCAACGTGCCCATCTACCGCAAGCCGAAGAGCGAGGCGCGGGTCAGCCGCCTGCCGGCGCCGGCCAACGAGATCGAGATCACGCCCGCCGCCGCCCAGGCCTCCCCGAAGGCGCTGCACCCGTCCCAGCGCCCCCTCAAGCCGGAATTCCTGCCGACGGTCGTCGACTACGACGGCCCCTACGCCCCCGGCACCGTGGTGATCGACACCAACACCCGCCATCTCTATCTGGTGGAGGCCGGCGGCACCGCCCGCCGCTATGGCGTCGGCGTCGGCCGCCCGGGCTTCGAGTGGGCCGGCACCCACCGGGTCACCCGCAAGGCCGAGTGGCCGACCTGGCATCCGCCGGCGGAGATGCGCCAGCGCCAGCCCTACCTGCCGGTGCGCATGGAGGGTGGCCCGAAAAACCCGCTCGGCGCCCGCGCCCTCTACCTCGGCTCCACGCTCTACCGAATCCACGGCACGTCGGAGCCCTGGACGATCGGCTCGGCCGTGTCGTCCGGCTGCATCCGCATGCGCAACGAGGATGTGGTGGATCTCTACCAGCGCGTTCCGGTCGGCGCCAAGGTGATCGTCCGCTGACGCACCCCTCCGGCGCGGCCCTCGCGGCAGCGCCGGACCGTCCGTCCTAGAGCGCTTTCCGACCTGATGGAATCATCAGGTCGAGAAGAAATCGCTCCAGATTCGATATCCTGGAGCATTGTCTCATCGACCCGGTCTTTCAACTTGGTCGGACAATGCTCTAGGCCGAGTGTTCCGGCGCGAAAACCGCGTGCCGCGATCAGATCTCGCCGAGCCGTTTGCGGTAGGCGTCGATGGCGCAGCCGCGCTTGTCGTCCGCCTGCCGGCAGGCGTTGCGGGCCTTCACCCAGTCGTCCTGCGACGAGCGGAGGTCCTGGACGTTGTTGGCGGCCGAGCGGGCGAGCGCGCCCGCGAAGGCCTTGGCGAGTTCCACGTCGAGGGCGGCGAGTTCGTCGTCGCCGCAGATCAGGGTCTCGATCTCGCCCTTGGGGCGGTCGCAATCGAAGCTCGGATCCGCCGCACGCCCCGCTGCCGGCGACAGGGTCGCCATGGTCAGCGCCAGCACGGAAAACACCACTCTACGACAGACCGTCACGGCAGAACCCCCAAGCGAACAAGGCCGCGTCAGACCACGGCGCGCTCGACCCTCTCTGTCGCGCCACACGGTGGCGCTTTGAGGGCCGTGGCGCTTTGCGGGCCAGTGTAGCGCCGGCCGGTGTACCGTTGGTTTCCGCCCCGTCGCGCCGAGGCCGCTCACGCAGCCCCGAGGTCCGCCGGCCGCTCGCCGCCGTAGGCCCAGTCCAGCAGTTCCACCGTGTGCACCACCGGCACCGTCGCCGCGGCACCCAACTGGGTGATGCAGCCGATGTTTCCGGTCGCGATCACGTCCGGACCGGTGCGGGCGATGTTGGCAAGCTTGCGGTCGCGGAGCGTCGTGGCGATGTCCGGCTGCAGGATGTTGTAGGTCCCCGCCGAGCCGCAGCAGAGGTGCCCTTCCGGCACGTCGCGCACCGTGAATCCCGCCCGCGACAAGAGCACCTTCGGCTCGGTGCGGATCTTCTGCCCGTGCTGCATGGAGCAGGCCGAGTGGTAGGCGACCGTCAGCGCCTCCGGCGCCGCCGCCGGCGGCAGGTCCAGCCGGGCGAGGAGCTCTGTCACGTCCTTGGCGAGCGCCGACACCCGGGCGGCCTTTGCCGCATAGGCCGGGTCGGTGCGCAGCATGTGGCCGTAGTCCTTGATGGTCGTGCCGCAGCCCGACGCGGTGATCACGATGGCATCGAGGCCCTTGCCGTCGATCTCCGCCGTCCAGGCGTCCACGTTCCGGCGGGCGGCGGCGAGCGCGTCCTCCTCCCGCCCCATGTGGTGGGTCAGCGCCCCGCAGCAGCCCTCCCCCTTCGGCAGCACGATCTCCACCCCGAGCCGGGTGAGGAGGCGGATGGTGGCGTCGTTGATCGAAGGCCGCAGCACCGGCTGGGCGCAGCCGGACAAGAGCGCCACCCGGGCGACGCGCGCGCCGGTCGCCGGGGCGATCTCGTCACCCGCCCGATGGCGCGACGGCACCGGCGCCTTGCCGGGCGCCAGCCGCAGCATGGCGGCGAGCCGCCGGCCGGTGAAGCCCATCCGGGCCATCACCGGGGCGAACGGCCGGCCGAACAGCGCCGCCGCCAGCGCCAGGCGGAACCGCCCGCGGTTCGGCAGCACGATCGCCAGCACGCCGCGCAGCAGCCGGTCCGGCAGCGCGCGGGCGTGGGTCTCCTCGATGTGGGCGCGGGCGTGGTCGACGAGGTGCATGTAGTGGACGCCCGACGGGCACGTGGTCATGCACGAGAGGCACGACAGACACCGGTCCACGTGCTTCACCGTCTCGGCGTCCGCCGGCCGGTCGTTCTCCAGCATCTCCTTGATCAGGTAGATGCGGCCCCGCGGGCTGTCGAGTTCGTCGCCGAGGAGCACGAAGGTGGGGCAGGTCGCCGTGCAGAAGCCGCAGTGGACGCAGGCGCGGAGGATCTTCTCCGAGGCGGCCATGTCCGGGTCGGCGAGCTGGGCGAGGGAAAACGAGGTCTGCATGGGTCAGGCGTCTCCCGCCATCCGCGCCGGATTGAGGATGGCGTAGGGGTCGAATTCGGCCTTCAGCCGCCGGCCGAGCGCGGCGAGTGCCGCCGGCTGGGGCTGGAACACCGGGATGGTTTCGCGAAGGGCCGCCGGCCCGCGCACCAGGGTGGCGTGGCCGCCGCCGGCCGCCGCCACCGCGCCGCGGATCAGCGCCGCGCCGCCGTCGTCCACCGGGTCCGTGGCGAGCCACACGAGCCCGCCGCCCCAGTCGTAGAAGGCCTCCGCCTCCCGCCCGGCCGCCACCGTCGCCGCCACCGTCGGCCCGGCGGTCGGCGCCACCGAGATGCGCCAGATCGCCCGGGCCGCCGGCTCGGCGATCGGCGCCGCGTCGCGCACCGCCCGCCAGAGCGCCGCCGAGGCTTCCCCCGCCAGCCGCTCCGCGGCCCCGAACGGCGCCAGCAGCACGGCCAGCCGCTCGAACCGCGCCGCCACCGAGGGCTCGAACCCTTCCAGCCGCATCAGCGTCGCCGGCCCCGGCAGGCCCGCCCGCGCCGCCGCGTCCAGCGGCAGGTGCGCCGCGCCGGACACGTCCGCTGGCGACCCGAGCGCGGCGGACAGCGCCGCGACCGCCCGCGCCGACGGCAGCCCGAGGAGCATCAGGGTCGCCGCCGTCTCGGCCTTGGGCAGCACCTTCACGGTCACTTCCGTCGCGACCGCCAGCGTGCCCCACGAGCCGCAGAGCCCCTTGGCGAGATCGTAGCCGGTGACGTTCTTCACCACCCGGCCGCCGGCCTTGAAGATCTCCGCCCGCCCGGACACCGCCTCCACGCCGAGCACATGGTCGCGCGCCGCGCCCATCTTGATCCGCCGCGGGCCGGACTGGTTGGTCATCATGGCGCCGCCGAGCGTGCCCTGGCCGGTGCCGGCGAGCGCGTGGAAGGACATGGGCTCGAACGCCAGCTCCTGGCCCCGCGCGTCCAGCAGCGCCTCGATCTCGGCGATCGGCGTGCCGGCCCGGGCCGACAGCACCAGCTCCTCCGGCTCGTAGAGCGTCACGCCGGTGAGGCCGGCGAGGAAGAGCGGCTTCTCGTTGCCGTCCGGCCGGCCGATGCCGGCCTTGGACCCGTGGCCGCGAAGGACGAGCGGCGCGCGCGCCGCCACCGCCTCCGCGACGGCGGCCTGGACGTCGGCCGTGGACGAGGGCGTCAGGGTCATCAGAACCTCGGGATGTCCGGGAAGGGCAGCTTGCCGCCGGAGACGTGCATGCGACCGAGTTCGGCGCAGCGGTGCAGCTCGGGGAAGACCTTGCCGGGGTTGAGCAGGTGCTTGTCGTCGAAGGCGCACTTCACCCGGATCTGGTGGGCGAGGTCGATGTCGGAGAACATGGTCGGCATCAGGTCGCGCTTCTCGATGCCGACGCCGTGCTCGCCGGTCAGCACACCGCCCACCTCCACGCAGAGCCGGAGGATGTCGGCCCCGAACGCCTCCGCCCGGTCGAGTTCGCCCGGCACGTTGGCGTCGTAGAGGATGAGCGGGTGCAGGTTGCCGTCCCCGGCATGGAACACGTTGGCGACCCGCAGCCCGTGCTCGACCGACAGCTCGCGCATGCGGGCGAGCACTCGCGGCAGCTGTTTGCGCGGAATGGTGCCGTCCATGCAGTAGTAGTCCGGCGAGATCCGCCCGACCGCCGGGAAGGCGGCCTTCCGCCCGGCCCAGAAGGCCATCCGTTCCGCGTCCGAGGTGGAGACCCTGCACTCCATGGCGCCCCGCCCCCGGGCGATCGCCTCCACGCGGGAAAGCAGGTGGTCCACCTCCACGTCCGGCCCGTCCAGTTCCACGATCAGCAGCGCCTCCGCGTCGCGCGGATAGCCGACGTTGACGAAGTCCTCGGCGGCGTTGATGGCCGGGTTGTCCATCATCTCCATGCCGCCCGGAATGATGCCGGCGGCGATGATGTCCGCCACGCACTCCCCCGCCGCTTCCGAGGAGGAGAAGGCGACCAGCACCGCGCGCGCCGTCTCCGGCGCCCGGAGGATGCGCACCGTCACCTCGGTGACGACGCCGAGCAGCCCCTCCGATCCGACGATCAGCGCCAGGAGGTCCACCCCTTCGGAGTCCAGATGCTTGCCGCCGAGCCGCACCACCTCGCCGGTGATCAGCACCAGTTCCACGCCGAGCACGTTGTTGGTGGTCAGCCCGTACTTCAGGCAGTGCACCCCGCCGGAATTCTCCGCCACGTTGCCGCCGATGGAGCAGGCGATCTGCGACGACGGGTCGGGCGCATAGTAGAAGCCGGCGTGCTCCACCGCCCGGGTGATCCCGAGGTTCGTCACCCCCGGCTCCACCACCGCGACCCGGTTGTCGAAGTCGATCTCCTTCACCCGGTTGAACTTCATCATGGAGAGAAGCACCCCGTCGGCGAGCGGCAGCGCGCCCCCGGAGAGCGACGTGCCCGCCCCGCGCGGCACCACCTTCACGTCGTTCTCGTGGCACCAGGCCAGCACCGCGCTGACCTCCGCCACCGTCTCCGGCAGCACCACCACGAGCGGCGGCGTCTTGTAGGCGGTCAGCCCATCGGACTCGTAGGGCTTCAGCCCGACCGCGTTGTCGATCACGCCCTTCGGCACGATCCGCCGCAACGCCGCCGCGATCTCCCCCCGCCGCGCGATCACCGCCTCGTCGACGGGTGGCATCTCGGGATGGCTCATGGTCGGGTCTCCGGGTTGAAGTGGTTGTGTCCGGGAAGGCGGCGGTTCACCCCCCACCCCGACCCTCCCCCACAAGGGGAGAGGGGGCTCGTCGGCGGGGACGGTGGGAAGGACGGCGCCCTCTCCCGCGGCGTCATCCCGGCGAACGCCGGGATCCAACCAACGGTGCGGGTGGCTTCCAGGGTGCGGGTCAGGTGGAGCCGGCGCGGTTGGCGGGATGGTCGGTTGGATCCCGGCGTTCGCCGGGATGACAGCCCAAGGGGGCGCCCCCGTGTTGAACGACCGAACGACATGTCTGCGGCCGGCAGAAAGAGCTCATCCGACGTCAGCAGAACTATCCCACCCCTCTCCCCCGCCTCGACGAACCCCCTCTCCCCTTGTGGGGGAGGGTTGGGGAGGGGGGGAACCTCCGCGCTCTGCCGGAACGGCACCCCACCACCCCCCGCCATCCCTTCCCGTCCGTCCCCCGCCCCTCTACCATCGGCCGAAACAGGACACCCGCCGTGCAGGACATCCACGACCTTCAGATCTTCGCCCGCATCGTCGCGGCCGGCTCCATGTCGGCGGCGGGGCGGGATCTCGGGCTCTCGCCGGCGGTCGTCTCCAAGCGCGTCCGCCGGCTGGAGGACCGGCTCGGCACGCTGCTCTTCCAGCGCACCACCCGCCAGATCGCCCTCACCGAGGCCGGCCAGGGCTTCCACGAGCGGGTGCTCGCCATCCTCTCCTCCATCGAGGAGGCGGAGGCCTTCGTGTCGCGCAAATCCGCCCAGGCGCGCGGCACCTTGAAGATCGCCGCGCCCACCACCTTCGGCCGCCTCCACGTCGCGCCCCATCTCGGCGCCTTCCTGGAGAAGAACCGCGGCCTCGTGCTCGACCTGCAACTCTCCGACGAGTTCGTCGACGTCATCGGCGAGGGCTTCGATGTCGCCGTGCGCATCGGCGCCCTCGCCGACAGCAGCCTCGTCGTCCGCCGCCTCGCGCCCAACCACCGCCTGCTCTGCGCCACGCCCGCCTATCTCGCCCGCCACGGCACGCCCCGGCGCCTCTCCGACCTCGACGCCCACGTCTGCCTCGCCGCCGGCCACCAGGACCCCTGGCGCCTGGACGGCCCGGAGGGCGAGGTCGCCGTGCGGGCGAGCGGCGCCGTCCACACCAATTCGTCGGAAGTGGTGCGCGAGCTCTGCCTCGCCGGCGTCGGCATCGCGCTCCGCTCCACCTGGGACGTGGGGCCGGACCTCTCCGCCGGCCGCCTCCAGGTGGTGCTGCCGGCCTACCGCGGCTCGCGCCACGTGGCGGTGCACGCGGTCTACCCCAGCCGCCGCTTCCTGCCCGCCAAGGTGCGCCTCTTCGTCGACTGGCTGGCCGCCCTCTACGGCCCGGAGCCCTCTTGGGACGCCGGCCTGTCGCCGCTGCTCGACCCCGTGCGGGCGGCCGAATAGGCCCGGCGGCAGCCGCCGCCCGTCCGCTCCGGCGTCATGGAGGCGGCGCGCGGCGCTCATCCGTGATCCTCCCCCACGTGCCGCTTGCGGATCCGCCGCACCGTCCACCACACGCCCGCCAGCACCGGCACCACGGCGAGTGCCGTCACGGTGGTGGCGTCCACGTGCACGCCGAACGCCGCCGGCAGCTTGGCGAGGTAGGACACGAGCCCCACCACATAATAGCTGACCGCCGCCACCGAGAGCCCTTCCACGGTCTGCTGCAGGCGAAGCTGCAGCCGCGCGCGGCGGTTCATGCTGTCGAGCACGTCGCGGTTCTGCTGTTCCAGCTCCACGTCCACCCGCGTGCGCAACAGGTTGGCGGCCCGGCCGAGCTTGGTGGAGAGATCCTGCTGCCGGTCCTGGATCGATTGCAGCGTGCGCATCGCCGGCGCCGTCCGGCGGGCGAGAAACGCCCCCCAGGTGGAATAGCCCTCGAACGGCCGCTCGCCGATGGTGGCGAGGCGCAGGCCCACGATCTCGTCATAGGCCCGGCTCGCGCCGAACCGGTAGGCGCTCGCCGCCGCCACGGCCTCCAGGTCGGCGGTCAGCCGGGTCAGGTCGTCGAGCAGCCGCCGGTTCTGCTCCAGCCCGGACGACTGGCGGATGTCGGAGGCGATCTCCACGGTCCGCCGCTCGATGGCGGCGATCACCGGCCCCTGCGCCTGCGCCTCCGGCAGGCCCAGCATGGAGAAGGTCCGGTAGGTCTCGATCTCCAGGAGCCGCTGCACCAGGGCGCCCGCCTGGCGCGGATGCAGCCCCTTGTCGACCACAAGGATGCGCGTGCGCCCGTCCCGGTCCACCCGGAAGTCGGTGGCGATCAGCGCGGTGCCGTCCACCACCAGCGAGGTCGACACCCAGACCTCCTCGAAGTGGCTGATCGGCCCGCCGGTCTCCGGCGGCACCATGGCCTCGGTCACGAGGTCGAGCCGCGTCGCCACCAGGAGTTCGCCCGGCGGCTGGAAGCCGGCGCCGAACGGATCCTCCCGTGTCGCGCCGAACGGCGGCGCGCCCGGCACCGGGGCCGCGTCGAACGTGTAGGTGGTGAACTCGGAGAACTGCTCCCAGCGCAAGGTGCCGCCCGACACCGTCATCTGGTGCACCTTCTGCTCCGGCCCTGGCCCGTCCACCCCATGGCGGCGGCAGAAGTCGCGCAGGAACGCCCGGTCGGCGGCGGCCGAGGCCGGCGGCGTCTGGAAGCCATAGTGCAGGAAGACACGCGGCGAGCCCACCAGCCGGAACGGCCGGGCGTGCACCTCGCCGAGCACCCGCGCCCGGAGCGGATGCCCCGGCCAGCCCGCGTGTCCTCCCGAATGCCCGGCCGCATGGCCTCCCATCTGGCCCATTTCCGCCCCTGTCCTCCGGTCGTCCATGATCCCGCCTCCCCGCCCGCCCCACCCAGGACGGTCCGCCCCGCCCTTCTATCGCAGCCGCCCGGCGGACACACGCGGGAACGACATCGGGACGCACCCGCGCCCGCCCGTCGCCTTGCCTCTTTCCGTCTTCACCCTTCGTCGCACCAAGTGGTCCAATCAATTGACCACTCGCTCCACCGGCCGTAAGGTGACCGCAATCGCCCGCCGCCGCAAGCGGGCCGAAAGACGGACGCGCATGGTCTTCCGGGAAGTCAGCCACGGCCGCACCGCCGACGCGGTGATCGCCCAGATCGAGGGCCTGATCCTCGACGGCGTGCTGCGCGCCGGCGACCGGCTGCCGGCCGAGCGGGAGCTTGCCCGCAACCTCGACGTCTCCCGCCCGATCCTGCGCGACGCCCTCGCCGACCTGGAGACGCGCGGCCTCATCGTCACCCGTCACGGCGGCGGCACGGTGGTGGCGGACGTCACCGGCGAGGTCTTCCGCGAGCCCATCGTCGGCCTCGTCCGCAACCATCCGAAGGCCGCCGCCGACTTCCTGGAGTACCGCCGCGAGATCGACGCCGTCGCCGCCGGCTTTGCCGCCGAACGGGCGACCGCCTCCGACAAGGAGCGGCTCGCCCGCATCATGCAGACGCTGGAGGCGGCGCACCGGGAAAAGGACTTCCGCTGGGAGGCCGAGCTGGACGTGGAGTTCCACGTGGCCATCTCCGAATCCGCCCACAACACCATCCTCTTGCACACCCTCAGGGCCTGCTACCGCCTGCTCACCGACGGCGTCTTCTACAACCGCGGCCTTCTCTACGGCCACGCCGACAGCCGCGACCGCCTGTTCGCCCAGCATCTGGCCATCCACGACGCGGTGATCGCCGGCGACCCTGAAGCCGCCCGCGCCGCCGCCAGCGCCCACATGACCTACGTGGCCGCCGCCGTCCGCGAGCGGGAGGACGAGGGCCTGCGCGAATCCATCGCCGAGATGCGCCTGGAACTCACCGCCGCCCGCCTCGACGGCCGCGGCCGGCGTCCCCGCCGCGTGCCGGACCTTGCCGCCGCGCCGTCGCCCATCACCGGATCCGCTTCGTCCGCCGCCGAACCCACCGCCGAACCCGAGGACACCCCATGACACCGACCGGGACCGGCCCGCGCGTCGCCCTCTTCGTCACCTGCCTCGTCGACCTCTACCGGCCGACCGTCGGCTGGTCCGCCGTCAAGCTGCTGGAGGCCGCCGGCTGCACCGTGGAGGTGCCGGCCGGCCAGACCTGCTGCGGCCAGCCGGCCTACAATTCCGGCGACCGGGCCGACGCCCGGACGATCGCCGAGGGCGTCATCCGGGCCTTCGAGGGCTACGACTTCGTGGTCGCCCCGTCCGGCTCCTGCGCCGGCATGATCAAGGCGCACTATGGCGAGCTCTTCCACGGCGATCCCAACTGGAGCCCGCGCGCCGAGGCCCTTTCCGCCCGGACCTTCGAGCTCGTCAGCTTCCTCGTCGACGTGATGGGCGTCTCCGCCGTCGACGCGCGCTTTGCCGGCACCGTCACCTACCACGACAGCTGCTCGGGCCTGCGCGAACTCGGCATCAAGGCCCAGCCCCGCGCGCTGCTTGCCACCGTCGACGGCCTCGCGCTCAAGGACCTTGCCGACAGCGAGGTCTGCTGCGGCTTCGGCGGCACCTTCTGCGTCAAGTACGGCGAGATCTCCGACAAGATCGTCTCCAAGAAGACCGCCAACGTGGCCGCCTCCGGCGCCGGCACCTTGCTGGCCGGCGACCTCGGCTGCCTCCTCAACATGGCCGGCAAGCTGAAGCGCGAGGGCTCGGCCGTGGAGGTCCGCCACGTGGCCGAGGTGCTCGCAGGCCTTGCCGACGGCCCCGCCATCGGCGAGCCGCGCAAGCCGGCCAAAACGGTGGCATGATGCCCGTCACCGCCGATCGGCCGCGCCGGGAGACCGCCATGGGACGCGCCAAGGAAAAGCCGCTCTTCGCCGAGCCCACCGACTACGAGGACGACTTCCAGTCCTGGCTGTTCGAGCAGGCCGAACTGTTGCGCCAGCGCCGCTTCGACGAGGTGGATGTTCCGAACGTGATCGAGGAGCTGGAGAGCATGGGCCGCGAGATCCGGCATGCCCTGGAATCCTTTTACCGGCTGCTGATCGCCCACCTCCTGACGTGGCAGGCCCAGCCGCAGCTCCGCTCCGCCTCGTGGGAGGTGACCATCGTCCGCGAACGCGCCCATATCGAGCAGCGGGAAGCGCAGAACCCCGCGCTGCGGGCCAACGCCGCCGCCATCGTCGCCGACGTCTACCGCAAGGCCGTCAAGGAAGCTTCCATCGAAACCGGCCTCCCCCCGTCCGCCTTCCCGCCTGCATGCCCCTGGAGCCTCGACGAGCTCCGCGACGAGGACTACCTCCCCGCATGACCGACACCGCCGATCGGCCCCTCCGGGAGACAGCCATGGGACGCGCCAAGGAAAAGCCGCCTGCCGCACCGGCGGCCCACAACGTCGACTTCTTCGCCTGGACCGAGGCACAGGTCGATCTCATGCGCCGCGGCGCCTTCGACCGCATCGACTGGGAGCATGTGATCGAGGAAGTCGAGAGCATGGGCAACGAGCAGAAGCATGCCCTGGTGTCGTCCTACCGCGTGCTCCTGATGCATCTCCTCAAGTGGGTCCACCAGCCGTCGCGGCGCAGCCGCTCGTGGAAGAACACCATCCGGCGCGAACGGCTCAACATCGTCCAGCGCCTTCAGACCAATCCCTCGCTCAAGGCCCGGACCGGTGAGCTCGTCGCCCTCGCCTATCCGCTGGCCCTCCGCGAGGCCGCCGGCGAAACCGGCCTCCCCCCGTCCGCCTTCCCGCCCGCGTGCCCCTGGAGCCTCGACGAGCTCCGCGACGAGGATTTCCTCCCCGCATGACCGCCCACGTCATCACCTCCCCGCGCTTCAAGGACAACGCCCACGAGGCCATGCTGTCGCCGCCGCTGCAGAAGGCGATGGGCAACGTGGAGCGCAACTTCATCGAGCGCCGCGCCCAGGCCGCCGCCAACCTGCCGGAGTTCGAGGCGCTCCGCGACGCCGCGCGGGACATCAAGACCCACACGCTGAAGCACCTGGATCTCTACCTGGAGGCCTACGAGAAGAAGGTCGTGGAGGCCGGCGGCCACGTGCACTGGGCGGCGGACGCGGATGCGGCCAACAAGATCATCCTGGACATCTGCCGCAAGGCCGGGGCGGAGACCGTCACCAAGGGCAAGTCGATGATCTCCGAGGAGATCGGCCTCAACGCCTACCTGGAGGCGAACGGCGTCACGCCGGTGGAGACCGACCTCGGCGAATACATCATCCAGCTGCGCGGCGAGGCGCCGAGCCACATCATCGCGCCGGCCGTCCACGTCAACAAGGAGGAGGTGGAGGCCGAGTTCCGCCGGGTCCACACCCACCTCGACCCCAAGCGCGACCTCTCCGAGCCGACGAGCCTCCTCGCCGAGGCGCGCGGCGAACTCCGCCAAAAGTTCCTCGCCGCCGACGTCGGCATCACCGGCGCCAACTTCCTGATCGCCGAGACCGGCACGTCGGTGATCGTGACCAACGAGGGCAACGGCGACCTCACGCAGATCCTGCCGCGCGTCCACGTGGTGATCGCCTCGCTCGAAAAGATCACCCCGACGCTGGAGGACGCCAGCCAGATCCTCCGCGTCCTCGCCCGCTCGGCGACCGGCCAGGAGATGAGCGTCTACACCACATTCTCCACCGGCCCGCGCCGGCCGGGCGACCCGGACGGGCCGGAGGAATACCACGTGGTGCTCCTCGACAACGGCCGCACCGCCATGCTCGGCACCGAGTTCGAGGACATGCTCCGCTGCATCCGCTGCGGGGCCTGCATGAACCACTGCCCGGTCTACCACGCCATCGGCGGCCACGCCTACGGCTGGGTCTACCCCGGCCCCATGGGCGCCGTGCTCACCCCCACGCTGATCGGCGTCGACAAGGGCGGCCACCTGCCGAACGCCTCCACCTTCTGCGGCCGCTGCGAGAGCGTCTGCCCCATGCGCATTCCGCTGCCCAAGCTCATGCGCCACTGGCGCGAGCGCGAGTTCGAGCGCCACCTGCAACCGCAGACGGTCCGCTGGGGCCTGAAGACCTGGGTCTTCTTCGCCACCCGCCCCGCCCTCTACCGGCTGGCGACGCGGCTTGCCATGGGCACCCTCGGCCGCCTGGGCCGCGCCGCCGGCCGCTTCAAGTCCTTGCCCCTCGCCGGCGGCTGGACGAAGTATCGCGACATGCCCGCCCCGGAGGGCGGCACCTTCCAGGCCGAGTGGGCCAAGCGCCGGAGGGCCGCATGAGCACCGTCCGCGACGCCATGATCGCCCGGGTCCGCCGCAACCTCGGCGTCTCCGGCACCGACGTCACCCGCCGCGCCGCTGTCGCCGACCGGCTCGCCCGTGCGCCCGCCGGCCTCGTCCCGGCCCGCGGCCAGCTCGACCCGGACGCCCGGGTGGCGCTCTTCATCGCCAAGGCCGAGGGCGTCCAGGCGACCACCGAGCGGGTGGCCGCCGCCGCCGAAATTCCCGCCGCCGTCGCCGCGTATCTGCGCCGCCACAACCTCCCCCAGCGCGTCCGCACCGGCGACGACCCCCGCCTCGCCGCCCTCGACTGGTCCGTCGGCGCGGGCCTCGACGTCACCCGCGGCCCGAGCGACGGCAGCGATCTCGTCTGCGTCAGCCACGCGGTGGCGGGCGTCGCCGAAACCGGCACCCTCGTCCTCACCTCCGGCCCGGACAACCCGACGACCCTCAACTTCCTGCCGGACGTCCACATGGTGGTCGTCGACGCCGGCACCATCGGCGGCGACTACGAGACCGTCTGGCGCGACCTCCGGTCCCGCCTCGGCAAGGGCGTCATGCCCCGCACCGTCAACTTCGTCACCGGCCCCTCCCGCAGCGCCGACATCGAACAGACCCTCCTCCTCGGCGCCCACGGCCCCCGCAGCCTCCACGTGATCGTGGTGGGGTAGGAGGGGTCGGGTCCCGATCCTGCGAGGCCGCCATGCCATCGAAAGTCCGAGGGGATCGGGGCACCGAACCTTTAGGGCCGTCATCCCGGCGAAAGCCGGGATCCAGCCGACGGTGGTGAGAGCCGCGCCGGCGCGGATGATGGTGCCGACGGTTGGATCCCGGCATTCGCCGGGATGACGGTGAGGGTTGAACGATGGAGGTGGACACCCCCCTCCCCCGGTCGTGATTTCCCCCTGATTGATCCCGCATCGCCGCAAGGATAGTGTCCGCCGGCCGACACCCCAGGAGACGCCCCCTCGATGGCGCGAGACACGTCCGACGACACCCCGATCACGTCCCGCGACGACCTCGTCGGTCGGCTGGAGAGCGGCAGCAAACCGAGGCAAGACTGGCGGATCGGCACCGAGCACGAGAAGGTCGGCTTCGCCAAGGCCGACCGGCGGCCGGTGCCCTACGAGGGCCAGGGCGGCATCCGCCAGCTCCTGGAGGGCATGGAGGGTCTTCTCGGCTGGGAGCCCATCCTGGACGAGGGCCGGCCGATCGGCCTTGTCGACCCGACCGGCGGCGGCGCCATCAGCCTGGAGCCCGGCGGCCAGTTCGAGCTCTCCGGCGCGCCGGTGGAGACGCTGCACCAGACCTGTTCGGAAACCCACGCCCACATGGCGCAGGTCCGCCAGATCGCCGAGCCGCTCGGCATCGGCTTCCTCACCCTCGGCGCCAGCCCCGTCTGGTCGCTGGCCGAGACGCCGGTGATGCCGAAGTCGCGCTACGCGATCATGACCGACTACATGCCGAAGGTCGGCACCCGCGGCCTCGACATGATGTACCGCACCGCCACCGTGCAGGTGAACCTCGACTTCGAGAACGAGGCCGACATGGTGCGGAAGATGCGCGTGTCCGTCGCCCTGCAGCCGATCGCCACCGCGCTCTTTGCCAACTCCCCCTTCCTCGACGGCAAGCCCACCGGCCGCCTGTCGGAGCGGTCCGAGATCTGGCGCGACACCGACAACGCCCGCGCCGGCATGATTCCCTTCGTGTTTGAGGACGGCTACGGCTTCGAGCGCTACGTGGACTGGGCGCTCGACGTGCCCATGTATTTCGTCAAGCGCGAGCGCTACCACCCGGCCACCCACGTCACCTTCCGCCAGTACCTCGACGGCGCGCTCCGCGACGAGCTGCCCGGCATCGTCCCGACCCGCGGCGACTGGGACAACCACCTCTCCACCCTCTTTCCCGAGGTCCGGCTGAAGCGCTTCCTGGAGATGCGCGGTGCCGACACCGGGTCGCTTCGCCGCATCCTGGCGCTTCCGGCCTTCTGGGTCGGCCTCCTCTACGACGACGAGGCCCTCGGCGCCGCCTACGACCTCGTCAAGGACTGGACCGACGCGGAACGCCAGGCCCTTCGCGACCAGGTGCCGAGCCTTGCCCTGAAGACGCCTTTCCGCACCGGCACGGTGCTCGACGTCGCCCGGCAGGCGGTCGCCCTTTCGCGCGCCGGCCTTGCCCGCCGGGCTCGGCTCAACAGCGGCGGCGACGACGAGACCGTCTATCTCGCCCCGGTGGAGGAGACCGTCGCCCTCGGCCGCACCCAGGCGGAGGTGCTGCTCGACCGCTTCGCCACCACCTGGGGCGGCGCGCTCGACCCGCTTTTCGCCGACCACATCTACTGATCGTACCGGATAGGCCGATCGGCCGTTTGACGGGACCTGCCGGGAGCCCGATGATGGCGGCTTGCGGCAGGGGCCGTTCCGGAGGATTTGCGATGTTCACGTTCGCCGACATGATGCGTCAGGCCCAGGGCGGGCAGGCGATCGACAACATCGCCGCCGCCTACGGGTTGAAACGGACGGACGTGGAGAAGCTCATGATGACGCTTCTGCCGCTCTACTCCCTCGGCCTGAAGAAGAGCCTCACCGAGATGAGCTCGCCGGGCTCCATCACGGATCTCCTCGACCCGGAGAAGTTCCGCGCCGCCTTCGACGACGCCCGCGCCGCCGTCTCGCCGGCCGCCACCGAGGCCGGCCGGATCGCGCTTGAAAAGATGTTCGGCTCCGGCGAGGCCGCCGGCGTCATCGCCGAGCAGGCCGCCGCCGCCTCCGGCATTGGCGCCGACGTGGTGTCGAAGATCATGCCCACCATGGCCGCCACCGTGTTCGGCGGCGTCGTCAAGCAGCTGGAGGACGGCCCCTTCGCGCCCATCCTCAAGGCCTGGTCCGGCACCATGGACGCCAAGGGAAATCCCTTCGACATGGTCACCAACCCCTACCGCGACGCCATGAAGGCCTTCCTCAAGGGCTACGCGGAAGGCAAACCCAAGCCGAAAGCCGCCGGTGTCTCCTGGCCGGAAGGCATGGAGACCTGGGGCAAGCTCTTCGACGCCGGCTTCGAGATGAACGAGGCGAGCCGCAAGGCCTTCGAGAAGGTCTACGGCATCAAGCTGGCTTGAAAAGTCGGCACCCCACCCCGGCCGCTGCCGTGTCCGACCCTCCCCGCAAGGGGGAGGGTAGATGCGCGCACCCGCAAGGAAGACGCCCCACGCCCCTTTCGCGCCACGCCTCTCGATCGTCATGGTCCGCGCAGGCGCCCCCCACCCCCTCACCTCCTCGATCGTCATGGTCCGCTTCAAGCGGACCACCCACGCTTTTTTCGTGAGCGTACAGGAATGCGTGGATGGTCTGCCCAAAGCAGACCATGACGGTGGAGGCGAACGGCACCTCGCCGGAAACCTCGGAGCTCCCCGTCCGTCAAGGCCTCCCACCCCGACCAGCCAGCACCCACCCTCCCCGTTGCGGGGAGGGTCGACTGGCGAAGCCGGTCGGGGTGGGGTCGCCCGCCGCCCCTCCACCCGCCGCCTCACCCAACCACCGCCCAATCCCCCGTCCCCGCAAAAAAACGGGGCGGCCTCCGCGATCGGAGGGCCGCCCCAGTCGGACCGGCAGGGGGCCGGTATGGGTTGGGCCTGGTCGGCCCTCAGGCCCAGCGGGCCGCGTCGGCCCGATCGGTCAGGCCGCCGCCTGGCGCAGGGCCTCCCGGTGCGCCTTGCAGGTCACGATCCGGGGCGGCGCCAGGATGGCGGTCTCGAAGGCCACGATGGCGGCCAGGAAGGCGTCGCGGCTGCGGCGGTCCGCAAAGCCGATCACCTTGCCCTTGTAGCGGGTCAGGGCGTCGCCCGAGACCGGCTTGCCGGTCCACGGGCAGACGTCGTTGACGCAGTCGGCGAGGGTGGGTGGTGTCATTCTGATCTCCTCCGGTCGTCGGCGACGAGGCGCAGCAGCGGTCTGGCGGTTTCGGCGCAGCGCAGCGCCGGGGCTTCGACCGTGGTCACGCGCGGGATGAGGCCGCGCGTCCGGTTGGCGGTCGAAAGGTCCGCAAGATAGAGGCTCGGGTCGCGGTGGGCCGGGAGCGCATAGGCGTCCCGGACGTCATCGCGGGTGAGGCCGATGTCGGCGAGCAGATGGTCGTCGAGTTCGGCAATGCCCTGCAGCTGCCGGCGGTTCTGCATGACCGTCCAGGCATCCGCAAAGCCGCGGACCACGCCACGCGCCACGGCCGCGGTCATCGCGAACACGGTCGGCATCGCCATCGGCTGGCTAGTGGTGGTTTTGGACGTGAACATGGCAGTCTCCCCGGAAAAAATCAGACAAAAGGTCGTGCGCCGATGCGTCCGGCACGGAACGGTTGGTGGGTTGAGGGGGGATGTTGGAAACGTCGGCACCTTGGCGAAGGGTCGTCGATCAGTCCAACGAATGTTGTTGATGACACTGATCGACGACGCTTATGGTTTCGAGTGCCGGCTGCCGTTCAATGAGCGTGGGTTTGTCGTCGGACCATCCCTGCTCACCGTGCGGCACGCGCTTCCCTCCTCATCTCCTGGATCTGGGCACGATGCGCGCGCGCCTGAGCGGCCCGCGTTTCGGCCAGTCGCGAACTCGGCTTCTCGCCGGCTTCGCTCGACAGCGCGTGATGAACATCGCCCCTGCTGATGCCAAGATCTGTCAGCATGTGATCGTCGAGTTCCAGGAGCCGCATCGTCCGCCGCCGGTCGAGTTCCGCCTCGACAAGACGAACGAGCGCCTGCGTTCCCGACAGGATCATGAGGCCGGCGCGTTCCAGAAGGCCGGACCGCCGCGCGGCCGCCTTCCGATGGTCGATGATGAGTGTCATGTGCATGTGTCCTTCAAGTCTTGAGCGTTTCAGGCAAAGGCCGGCCAATCGCGCAGGAGGTCCTGCCCGTCGGGTGCGGTCTTCATGAGGGTCTTCGGTTCAGGATCCCACCTTGCACCGGGTCCATGTCCGATGCTGTCAGGATGCGCGACCGCTATTGATCGGTCCAACGAATGTTTGTAATCTAAGTCATCAGCGAGTTTGATGGTTCTGCCGACAGGGTGGGTTCGGATCGCGCCGGACCTCGCTGTTATGAAGGTCAGACAAAGCGGCGTCTGTGACGAACATCACCCGCGGCGGCGATCGCCGCGACCCGAAAACCGAACGCAACCGCCCATGACGGGCCCCGGAGTCCCATGAACGTACTCGATCTCGACCAGCTGCGCACCTTCGTGGCGATCGCCGAAATGGGCTCCTTCACGGCCGCCGCCGAGGTGGTGCACAAGACCCAGTCCGCCGTGTCCATGCAGATGCGCCGGCTGGAGGAGCGGGTCGGCCGGCCGATCTTCACCCGCGACGGGCGCCAGAGCCGCCTCACCGAGGACGGGCGCCGGCTCCTGGAATACGCCCGCCGGATGATCCGCCTCAACGACGAGACCCTCGCGGCCTTCCTCGACCCTGGCCTTGCCGGCACCATCCGCCTCGGCATCCCGGACGACTACGCCGACCGGCTGCTGCCCATGGTCCTTGCCGGCTTCAGCCGCATCAACCCGGCCATCGACATCTACGTGGACTGCCAGCGCACCTCCGTCATCAGCGAGATGATCCGCGACGGCGCGCTCGACCTCGGCATCGTCAGCTACGGCGCGAGCCTCTCCGGCATGGCCGAGATGATCCGCCGCGAGCCGCTCTACTGGGTGTCCGCCCGCGATCACTGCACCCACGAGCTCGACCCCTTGCCGCTCGCCCTCGGCCCGGAGGATTGCTGCTGGCGGTCGGAGGCCGTGCGGGCGCTCGATCGGGTCGGCCGGCGCTTCCGGGTGGTCTACACGTCCGGCGCGGCCCTCGCCCAGACGGGCGCCGTGCTGGCGGGTCTCGCCGTGTCCGTGCTGCCGGAAAGCGCGCTCCGCTCCAGCATGCGCGTGCTCGGGCCGCGCGACGGCTTCCCCGACCTCGCCTTCACGGAGATCGGCCTCATCCGGGCCGAGCACGCCAAGCACCCGATCCACGACGCGCTCGCCAACCACATCACCACGTCGCTCGGCAACCTCTCGGTCGCCAGCGGCCCGATGAGCGTCGCCGCCGAATAGGCGGGGTGCTGCGCCGAATTAGGCGGCGTGTCCTCCGTCGGGTCGGCGCTCAGCGCCGCCCGCGCGACAGGACGATCAGGTTGCCGACGATCACCGCGCCGAGCCCCGCCATGGCGACGGGCGTCCACTGATAGCTTTCGAACACCGTCGAGATGCCGAGGGCGAACACCGGGAAGATGACGGTCGCATAACCCGCCCGCGCCGCGCCGATCCGGCCGAGGAGCGTCAGGTAGGAGGCAAACGCGATCACCGAGGAGACGATCGACAGCCAGAACAGGCTGCCGATGTAGGCCGGCGTCCACTCGATCTGGAACGTCCGCCCGTTGGCGAGCGCCAGCAGCACCATCACCCCCGCCCCGTAGACCATGCCCCAGGCGTTGGTGGAGAGCACCGGCAAACCCCGGCTCTGGCTGGCGCTGGAGATCATGTTGCCGACGCAGAAGCTCACTGTCCCGGCGATGCAGAAGCCGAGGCCGACGGCCGCCGCATGGTCGAACTCCGTCCCGGCGATCTCCGGCCAGAACACGAGGCCGATACCGGCAAAGCCGATCAGCGCCCCGATGGCGACCCGGGGCACGATCCCCTGGCGGAACACCACCGCGGCCATCACCAGGTTGATCACCGAGGCGAGCGAGAACACCACCGACAGGAGGCCGGAGGCCAGCACCTGGCCGCCGAGGTAGAAGAGGTAGAAGTTGGTGGAGAAGAGCAGCGCCCCTTGCACGGCGAAGCGCGCGTGGTCCGTCCACGAGAACCGCATCCGCTGGCGCGCCACCGCCACCCAGCCGATCATCACGGCCGCCGACAGCATGAAGCGCCAGGCGACCGACACCTCGGGCGCCACCACGCCCACCTGCATCTTGAGGGCGATCCAACTCGTCGACCAGGCGAACACCGTGATGGCGTAGAGCAGGAAGTCGAAGAGCGTGAACGGCGCGAGCGCCGGCTTCTCGGCGGGCGCGGCGGCGGGGACGGCGGCGGTCATGATACGGATACGGTCCAATTCCAGGTCTTCAGGCGGGCGCCCGACGGGCCGGCTCGCGTTCGCCGGCGGCGGTGCCCGTCCCTTGCCGCCCCTTCTTGCGCCCGGTGGGGTGCAAGATCCAACGGCGATTCGTGATGGATACCATCATACAAATTGATGGGCTTCGTCCCGATCGCCCGGTCCAACCCGCCGTCAGCGAACCACCACGGCCGCCGCGGCGCCCGCCATCATGGTCCCGGCGCCCCGGTTCAACGCCCGCACGGCCCGCTCGCTGCGGAAGAGATCGCGCGCGCTGGAGGCCGCCGCCGCATAGGCCGAGCCGATCAGCGTCAGAAGCACCGACACCGTGACGACCAGTTCGGCAAAGCCGATGGCGGTCAGCCGCTCCAGCGGCACGAGGGTCGGCAGCAGCGCCAGATAGAAGACCATCACCTTCGGATTGCCGAGCGTCAGCGCCAGCCCGGCGAGGAAGGTGCGGAACGGCCCCTGCCCGCCCTCCGCCCGCACGTCCGCCGGCACGGGCTTGGCCCGCCAGAGCTTCACCGCCAGATAGAGCAGATAGGCCGCGCCCGCATACTTGATCACCAGGAAGACGGTGCCGAAGCTCTGCGCGATGGCCGCCAGGCCGAACACCGCGAAGGAGAGGTAGACGAGGTCGCCGGCCACCAGCCCGATCACCATCGGAAAGGTGCCGCGAAACCCCGCCCCCAGCGCCCGCGCCACCACCGCCGCGATCCCGGGCCCGGGCGAGGCCGCCGCCACCGAGAAGGCGAGCGCGAAGGCGGCGAGCGTCATCAGATCCATGGCATGTCATCCGGTATGGGAAGCGCCGACCGTTCGCCGCGCTCCCGGCAGTCAAGAGCGATAGCACGTCCACCGATCCCGCCGGAAGCCGCGCCCGCCCCCTCTCATCGCAGCATCCGTCCGTCCTTCGCCACCCGTTTCCCGCTCACCCCGTCCGCCGGCCCGTCCGCCGTGCCACCCGCCGCTCCAGCGCGCCGAGGCTGTCGTAGAGAAGCACCGCCAGCGTCGCCACCACCAGCCCGCCCTGCACCACGAAGGCCATGTTGCCGGAGAGGAGCCCGGCGATGATGACCTCGCCGAGGCCCTTCGCCGCCACCGTGGAGCCGATGGTGGCGGTGGACAGTCCGATCACCGTGGAGATCTTCACCCCTTCCAGGATCACCGGCAGGGCGAGCGGCAGCTCCACCTTGAGGAGCCGCTGGCGCGCCGTCATGCCCATCCCGTCCGCCGCGTCCAGCACCGCCGGCGGCAGGCGGGTGAGGCCGGTCAGGGTGTTCTCGAAGATCGGCAGCAGCCCGTAGAGGAAGAGCGCGAACAGAGTCGGCCGCTCGCCGAAGCCGAACAACGGCACCGCCAGCGCCAGCACGGCCACCGGCGGGAAGGTCTGGCCGATGTTGACGATCGACCGCGACAGCGGCAGGAAGTCCGCTCCGGCCGGCCGCGTCACGCCGACCGCGAGCCCGACCGCCACCACGGTCGCCGCAAGGCTCGCCACCGCCACGGTGCCGAGGTGCGCCAGCGTCAGGTCGATCAGCGGCGCCCGGTCGTAGATGGCCGGCGCGCCGTTCGTCGTCAGCGGCGCGAACACCGGCGCGAAGCTCTCCGGCATGGCGAGGAAGAGCACCAGCACGGCGAACGCCGCGAACCGGATCAGCGTGCCCGCCCGTGGCAGCCGCCGCGCCCGCGCGCCCCGTTCTGCCATCGCGACGCCGCTCACGACGGCCGTCCCCCGCGCGCGATCAGCCCGGCGAGCGTCACCCGGCCGAGCGGCCGCCCGTCCGCGTCCGTCACCGGCAGCGCGTCCCGGCCGGTCCAGATCAGCTCGGCGAGCGCGTCGCGCTGCGTCCGCCCGGCGCTGATCGCCGGCCCGTCCGCCGCCCCCGGCTCCACCGCGCTCTCCACGGCTTCAAGCGAGAGAAGCCGGAACGGCCGGTCGCCGGTGCCGATCAGCGTCTCCACGAAGTCCGTCGCCGGGTGGGTCAAAAGGTCCGCCGGCGTGCCGTGCTGGACCAGCCGGCCGCCGTCCATCACGGCAATCCGGTCGCCGAGGAGGATCGCCTCCTCCATGTCGTGGGTGACCAGGATGATGGTGGTGCCGAGTCGCTTCTGGATCGCCTTCAGGTCCTCCTGCGCCTTGGCCCGGATCACCGGGTCGAGCGCCCCGAACGGCTCGTCCATCAGGAGGATGTTGGGCTCGGCCGCCAGCGCCCTTGCGACGCCGATGCGCTGCTGCTGGCCGCCGGAGAGTTCGTGCGGATAGCGGCCTGCGAAATCCTTCGGGTCGAGCTGGAAGAGGTCGAGCAGCGTCTCCACCCGGGCGGCGATCCGCTTGGCGTCCCAGCCGAGGAGCACCGGCACGGTGGCGATGTTCTGCGCCACCGTCCGGTGCGGGAAGAGCCCGTGGTTCTGGATCGCGTAGCCGATCGCCCGCCGCAGTTCGTGCACCGGCACCGTGGCGGTGTCACGCCCGTCGATCCGCACCGTGCCGCTCGTCGGCTCCACCAGCCGGTTGATCATGCGGATGAGCGTCGACTTGCCCGAGCCGGAGGTGCCGACGATCACCGTCATGGTGCGCGCCGGCACCGTGAAGGACACGTCGTCCACCACCGCCGCGTCGCCGTAGCGCTTGGTCAGGCCGATCAGTTCGATCATGGGGGCGCCTTGCCGGTAAGGGCGACCAGCGCGTCGAGAACGACCGCCGCCGCGAAGGCGAGCGCCACCGTGGGGACGGCGCCGAGGAGGATGAGGTCGGGCGCGGTCTGGCCGATCCCGAGGAAGACGAACACGCCGAGCCCGCCGCCGCCGATCAGCGCCGCGATGGTGGCAAGGCCGATGTTCTGGACGAGCACGATGCGCACGCCCGTGAGGATCACCGGCAGGGCGAGCGGCAGTTCTACCGCCATCAGCCGCTGCCGGCGCGTCATGCCCATGCCGTCCGCCGCGTCCACCACCGTCCGCGACACGCCGGTGATGCCGACGAAGGTGTTCGCCACCATGGGGAGCAGCGAATAGAGGAAGAGCGCCACGAAGGCCGGCGCCATGCCAATGCCCGCGATGCCGACCGCGCTCGCCCCCGGCACCGTGGCGGCGATCCAGCCGAGCGGCGCGATCAGCATGCCGAAGAGCGCGATCGACGGGATGGTCTGCACCATGTTGAGGAGGTTCAGCACCGGCGCCCGCAGCCCCGCCTTGCGGGCGATCAGCACCCCCGCCGGAATGCCCACAGCCATGGCAAGCGCCAGCGAGCCGAGCGCCAGCGTCATGTGGGCGAGCGCCTCGCGCCGGAACACCTCCGCCCGCACGCCATATTCGCGCACGATGGAGAGGTCGGCGAACACCCGGAGGGCGAACAGCCCGGCGAACACCGCCGCCGCCGCCGCGAGCCCGCCGATCCGCGCGAGCGGCCCAAGCCGCAGCCGCACCACCGCGTCCGCAAGCATCAGCGCGAAGGCGAAGAGCCCCGTCCAGAACCCCGCCGCCGGCGCCACCCGCGCATAGCGGTCGCCCTCCGGCGTCAGGTGCGTCGCGGCGAGCCCCACCGCCACCAGCAGGAGCACGAGCCCCGCCACGGCCGCCGCCAGCCGCACCGCCGGCGGCGTGCGCATCAGCGCCACGGCGGCGAGCGCCAGCACGGCCGCCGCCACGCCGAGCCCTGCGGCCGGCGGCAGCGCGGCCCACACGGCCACCGGGTCGCCCGCCACGATCCGGTTCGCCCGGAACGTCGCGAACGGCAGGAGCGCGATCGCCCCCGCCGCCAGCGCGGCCGTCACCGCGCCCAGTCTGTCGATCGCCAAGGCCATCCAGTCCTCGCATCGGGCGGGACGGCGCCCCGCGTGCGCCGCCCCGACGGATCGGGTCGGGTTACTTCAGGAAGCCCTTGCCGGTCAGCCATTCCTCGGCCACCGCCCGGGCGGGCTCGCCGCCCACCTGGATGCGGCCGTTCAGCTCCTGCAGGGTGACGAGGTCCAGGCTCTCGAAGATCGGCTTCAGCACCGTCTCGATCGCCGGGTTCTCCTTCAGCGCCTCCTCGCGGATGATCGGCGCCGGCTGGTAGACCGGCTGCACGCCCTTGTCGTCCTCCAGCACCACGAGGCCGGAGGGCGCGATGGCGCCGTCGGTGCCGTAGACCATGGCGGCGTTCGCCCCGCTGGTCTGTTCGGCCGCCGCCTTGATGGTGGCCGCCGTGTCGCCGCCGGACAGCACGATCAGCTGGTCGGGGCTGAGCGTGAAGCCGTAGGTGGTCTGGAACGACGGCAGCGCCGCCGCCGAGTTCACGAACTCCGACGAGCCCGCCAGCTTCACCGTGCCGCCCCCGGCCACCCAGGCGCCGAAGCTTGTGAGCGTCGTCAGGTTGTTGGGCTCCGCCACGTCCTTGCGGAGCGCGATGGCCCAGGTGTTGTTGGCCGGCGACGAGGTCAGCCAGACGATCTTGTTCGCCTCGTAGTCGAGGCTCTTGGCCGCCTCGAACGCCTTGGCGGCGTCCTTCCACAAGGGGTCGTCCGCCTTGTTGTGGAAGAAGGCCGCGTTGCCCGTGTACTCCGGATAGATGTCGATCTCGCCGGCGGTGATCGCCTGGCGCACCACCGGGGTGCCGCCGAGCTGGATCCGGTCCTCCGTCTCGATGCCGGCGTTCTGAAGCGCCAGGAGGATGATGTTGCCGAGGAGCCCGCCCTCGGTGTCGATCTTGGACGAGACCACCACGGCGGCGGAGGCCGCCGAGGCGAGGAGACCGGCAGCCACGGTCGTCGCGATGAAGACTGGCAGACGCATGCTTGAATTCCCTTCCGTCTTGCAGAAGCCGGACCCCCAGTGTCCACGGCTTTCCGCTTCCTGTGAACGCTTTTGCCGCCACTTGATCCGGCGGCCTGGACGAATTCTGTCAGGATCGGACCGGCCTCGGCCGTTGTCCGGGCCTTGACGCCCGCCTCGTCCGACGACGACCTCCCCCGCGCGCGGCCGTGCCGCCGCAGCCCGAACGGCGCGGCGTCGCAAGCGCTGCCTTGACCACAAGTCCGCAAACCGCCCCCGGGTTTCCTCCCCCGCCGGTCATTCCGACACGGGGGAGCACTCGACGGCGCCCATCCTGTCGTCCTACGCTGCATTGCGAAGGCCGGATCCGCCGCCGGCCCCGTCTTCCCACCTGCAAACTTCGGAAAAAACCGATGCGCGTCCTTGCCGTGGAGAACTACGCCGGCACTCACCTCGGTCTCGTCGGCCGGGCGCTCGCGGAGGCCGACGCCACCGTGGATCTCCGGCGCATGTACGACGGCGACCCGCTGCCGGAAACGAGCGGCGGCTACGACGCGCTGGTGGTGCTCGGCGGCGGCCAGAACGCCCTTGCGGACGAGGCCCATCCCTACCTGCCGGCGCTCGCCGCCCTCACGGCCCGCTTCGGCGCGGACGACAAGCCGGTGCTCGGCATCTGCCTCGGCGCCCAGATCGTCGCGCGCGGTTTCGGGGCCACCAACCTCCTCGGCCGCCCGTTGGAGATCGGCTGGCTCAAGGTGACGCCCACCGACGCCGGCCGCCAGGACCCGGTGATCGCCACCCTCGGCGACGGCGCCCCGCTCTTCCACTGGCACACCGACACCTTCACCCTGCCCCCCGGCGCCGTGCATCTGGCCTCCAGCGCCGCGACGCCCAACCAGGCCTTCCGCATCGGCCGCGCGGTCTACGGCATCCAGTTCCACTTCGAGGCCGACCGCTCCGTGGTCGACGCCTGGACCGCCGACTACCCGCACCTCTTCAAAGGCGAAGCCGCCGACTGGCCCACCCGCCACCACCGCGACCGCAACACCCTCGGCGCCGAAGCGGACACCACAGGGCTCCAGATAGCCCGCGCCTTCGTCGGTCTGATCGGCTGACGCGGGGGAAAGCGCCCGATCCCTTTCTCCCTCCTCGACCGTCATCAACTCAGTTCTGCAGGTTCAT
>NZ_MSIG01000027.1 GCF_001927285.1 Mongoliimonas terrestris
ACTTCCTGCCGATCCTCTTCTGATCGGCCGCCCCCTCGACGACCAGGGCCTGCGGCTCCTCCGTCCGGAGAGCCGCGGGCTTCGGGCTTTCCCGGCCATCTCGGTTAACAGGACGTTAGCGAATCGAGGGGCATTCTCATCGCCACACGACTCCCCCGGCGATCGAGACCCAATCACCCATGGCATCCGCGCGGTTTCCCCATGGTGTCTTCCAGTTGGCGCAGGCGTCCGATGCCAATCGGGGCCGGGCGCTGCTGAAGGCTTCGACCGAGCTGTTCGTCTCCGAAACCGCCCACATCCCGGCCGAAATCCACATGTACGAGGAGCTGGCGCTGCAGCTTCTCCGGATCACCCCGCTCGACGACCGCCGCCAGGTGGCCGCCATGCTGGCCCGGCACCGGGAATCACCGGCGGCTGTCCTGCGCGCGCTGATGGCGGACGACATCAGCGTCGCCGAGGCGATCATCATCGGGGCCGAGACGATCCCGGAGGTCGACCTCATCGCGCTCGTGGCCACAGGCAGTCCCGACCACCTGCGCGCCCTTGCGCGCCGCCGATCGGCCTCGCCGGCGCTGGTCGAGGCGCTCGTCCGCAACCTGTCGACGGACGACCTGCCGATCCTCCTTGCCAACACCAACGTCCGCATTCCCGCCCATGTGATGCCGCTGGTGCTCGCGGCGGCCCAGGGTCGACCTCGGATCGCCGAGGCGCTTGGCAATCGGGTGGAGGACCTGGACGACACGGCACTGACCGATCTCTTCCTCGACCTCGACAGCCGCGGCCGCCGCCGTGTGCTGCAGGGCCTGGAAATCCTGGCGCTCCGGGCTTTTGCCGCCAAGACCGTGATTCCACGTCCGCCGGAGCCCTCGCCGGAGCGCGCGCAGGCGCTGTCCCGCGCGGCCGTGCTCGGCGATCCGGACGGGTTGGCGGCCGAACTTTCGGTGCTACTCGGCATCGAGACGCCGCTTGCCCGGCGCCTGGTGCTCGACGCCGGCGGCGAACCCCTCGCCATCGCGCTGAAGGCGGTGAATCTCGATCCGGCGCTGGTGACCCGCATCCTGATGTTCACCGGCGGTCCGGCGCAGCGCGACTATTTCCAGCTGAAGCGCCTGGTCGACATCAACGAAAGCGTCTCTTCCCGCTCGGCCGCCATCCTGGTCAGCCGCTGGCGCGCCGACCGGCAGCCTCTGCCTGAACGCAGGCCGCGCCACCAGCCGGTCGCCGAAGCCGGGACACCGGTGCGGGCGGGCGCGCCGGCAACACGGCCGGCCATACCCAGTAGCTACCAAGCTGTACGGGACGGCAAACAAGGATAGACGCCAAGGATTTTTCCGTTAATTTACGAGACTATCATACATGAGCGCCTCGTTACTTCTAATGATCCGCAAACAACCGTCGCAGACAAGTGTCACCTATATTCTGTTTTTAATATTTGACGCTGCCTACATGAACACGGTAGAACTATGTAGGCTTTCAGCGCGCCGGCGGTTTGATCTATACTGTCTTCTCTTTCGCTTGAGATCCCACACTGATTATTTTTGCGATTACTTCGTTCTTCTTTGTAATAAATCTTGGAGCACAACGAATGACGCAAGCGACGGGCGATCATTCAACGGCGAGATACCAGTTTCTTGACTTACTGCGCGCCATAGCCTGCCTGGGAGTTATTTTACAACACTCCCTATCCGGTGCTGGATTCATTGCACCAACGAAAGATGGTTTCGGTCAAACTGTGTTTAGCTTTGGGCAAACTGGTGTCCTTATTTTCTTTTTTGTTAGTGGATATATTATTCCAAAGAGCCTAGATGGCGACACCGCATCGAAGCTAAAGACCTTTTGGATCAAAAGAGCGTTTAGAATATATCCGCTTTATTTCTTTGTATTTTTACTGACTTTAACTTTAGACAGCGTTCTGTTTCAGAAACCGACAGCATCACTTCCATATCTTGTTCCTCATCTTATTTTTGTTCAGTCTTGGATTGGATATCCAGACTATGTTGGTGGATCCTGGACGCTTTTTATAGAGCTAGTTTGGTACATTAGCATATTTTTACTTTATTTTATAGGACTACAACGCTTCGATAAGTTTGTTTTCTATTTTCCTTTGATTTCTATATTATCGCTTGTCGCAATCTCTATTGCGCTTGATGTACGCCTTCCATTTGGAAGATTAACTTATTTCTTAGCATGTTTCATGGGGTTGCTTTGGCTGCGATTCCACACGAGCCAGATAACCGGCCGCTTTTTTGGTGTCACCTTCGGATCTTATCTGGCGGTGATTGCAGCTGCGCTTTACGCTGGCGTTGGTATACACGGTCAATCACATGACTTGAACCCAACTTTCCAGTGCGTGATAAACAATTGGGCGGTTGGCGTAGCCCTTACAGCTTGGATTATGGGGCGCCGGAACAATCAGTTCAGGTTCGTGAGCTTGCTTTTTCCCATTGGAATCATCAGCTACTCAGTATATCTTGTTCATGCTCCTATACTGGATGTTCTAAAATACTTTAACGTTTCAGGGTTTGCGTTCGTAATTCTTGCCTTCGTTGTCACCCTGCCACTAGCTTCGATAACTTACCGCCTAATAGAAAAGCCGGCGATGAGTTTTGGGCGTAGCCTTGAGGTACGGGCGCCAAAGGCGATAGCCTCTTGATTCGAAGATACGGAACTTCACGGCGCCTAAAAATCCAGCACATCGAGCCCGTGATCCCCGTCGCGGGCCTCCGTCTCCACGACCCAGCAGTCCGTGTCGAAAACGCGCTCGCGGGTCAGGCGGTCCTCCACCTCGCGGTCCGGCGCGCCGACGGCGAGCCGCTCGAAGACGCGGCCGCCGGCGATCGCCGGGTCGAGGTCGGTGGTGAACATCTGAGGCAGCGGGCCGTAGAGGTCGGCGGTGCCGTCGAGCCGGCTCACCTTGACGAAGATGGCGCCTGCTTCGGCGGCGCCCTTGCGCACGACCGCGGTGAAGCGGCCCTCGCCGTTGCGGCGGCGCACATAGGCGGCCACGAAGAAGTCGGACGTCACGCGCTGCATCGGGCCCTCGTCCAGCGGCGGAAGACCGGTCGGCGCCCGTCAAGGGGTGACGAGACCGCCGATCTTCACCAGTTCCGCCAGGAAGGCTTCGTTGATCCGACCCGTGATGACAAGCCCGCGATTCTCCTCGAACCGGCGGATTGCCTCGCTGGTCTCCTGACTCCAAAGGCCATCGGCCCGCAACGGCCCGTAGCCGGCAGCGTCGAGCGCCTCCTGGATGCGGGCAAGGCGCGGATCCGTCTGAGGCGCTTCCAGTGCGGCTTCGCTGACCGGAGCGGGCGCCGTGGGCTCGGCCGCAAAGGACGGCCGGTCGGCGGCGTCCGGCGTGTAGCGGAGCGTCACCGGCGCGACGGCGGTCGGGCCTTTGTCGACGGACGCGTGCTCCGCGCCTTCGGCGACGAGCGTGCCGCTGCGGAGCGGTGACGGTCGCGGCAAGGGCACATCGGGTATCGGCTGATCGGTGGCGACGGACGGTTCGGCAAGCGCGGGCGCCGAGACCGCGGCGGCGGGCGTTTCGACGGCCGGCACGCCGGCGCCGTGGGGAACGGCGACGTTGAGGATGGTCAGGAGATCCTGCGACGGCTCGCCGGTCGGCTCCAGGCCGTGGGTGCCTTGGAAGGCCCGGATGGCCGCGCGGGTCATCGGACCGTCCAGGCCGTCGACGGCCCCGGTGTAGACGCCGAGCGCCTTCAGGGCGGACTGGGTGTCGGCCAGAAGCGTCGGATCGATGGCGGCAGGTGCGCCCAACAGATCGCCGATCCGATCGGTCTCCACGGCGACCTTGCCGGTTGGCGGCGGCATCACGCGTCCGCTCGGCAACGGGCTGGTGCCGTTGAAGAGCGGGGCCGGATGAGCGCCGGGCTGCATCATCAGCGCGTTGGTCAGGATGGCCGACCCGACGACCACCATGACCACGCTGCCGATGGCGGTCATCGGGTTGGACAGGGTCTGATCGAGCGCGGTGGCGGCGAAGCCCCGCCTGGGCGGATCGGCATTCTGCCGTCGACGTCCCTTGGATGCCATGCGGTTCACGCCCTCTTCGCGGCGCGGAAGGTCTGCCCGGCTTCTGCGCGGGCCTTGTGGACGGCGATCGGAGTCGCCTCGCGGTCGCAGTTGAGCGGCAGGCTCACGGTCACCGTGGTGCCGACGCCCAGCGCCGAATCGATGGTCATGTCCCCGCCGTGGAGGGCGGCGAGGCCCTTGACCACGGAGAGGCCGAGGCCGGTGCCCTCCCGGCGCCGGTCGTAGCCGCTGTCGGCCTGCACGAACGGATTGCCGAGGCGCGGCAGGTCTTCCGGCGCGATGCCGATGCCGTTGTCGCGCACATAGAAGGCGATGCGCCGGCCATCCCGCCGGGCGCCGCACACCACCTCGCCGCCACGGTCGGTGAACTTCACGGCGTTGGAGAGGAGGTTGAGGATGATCTGCCGGCAGGCCCGCCGATCGGCCACCAGTTCGGGCATGTTGTCCTCCACGTCCAGGCGCAGGGTCACGCCGGCCTGCTTGGCCTGCGGCTCCATGATCTGCACGCAGCGGTCCAGCACCGGCTTCAGGTCGAACGGCTCCGGCGTCACGTCGAAGCTGCCCGCCTCGATCTTCGACATGTCCAGGATGTCGTTGACCACCTGCAGCAGGTGCTCGCCGGAGTCCTTGATGAGGCGGGAGTATTCCCGGTGCCGCTCGAACTCGAACTTGCCGAACATCTCCTGGCCGAGGATGTCGGAGAAGCCGATGATGGCGTTGAGCGGCGTACGCAGTTCATGGCTGACGTTGGCAAGGAAGCGCGTCTTGGCGAAGCTCGCGGCCTCGGCGTCCTGCCGGGCCTTGAGGATCTCGTCCTCCTGCGCCTTGCGGTGCTCGATGTCGCGCGTGACGGCCACGACCACCCCGCCGAAGCCGGCCGCCGCCTCCTCGGAGCGGCGGAGCAGCGTCTCCACCCAGACCCAGCTCTCCGGCTCGCCCTCGTCGCCCCGGCGCAGGCGGAACTGCACGGCGGAGAGGCCCCGGTAGATGGCCTCCGACAGGGCCGTCAGATAGGCGGGCCGATCGGCCACATGGACGCGGCGGAAGAGGCCGTCGCCCATCAGGGCGGACGGCGGCACGCCGAGCAGGCGGCTCACCGCCGGCGACGCGAAGGTGACGTCCGCGTCGGCGCCGTGGCAGGTGACCACGTCGATCATGGTGTCGGCGAGAAGCCGGTAGCGGCTCTCCACCGAGCGGGCGCGGCGCTCCGCGTCCCGGTGCTGGGTCTCGATCCGGATCGCCACCATGGCGGCGTAGACGAGCGCCACCACGGCCGCGGCGCCGCTTGCCAGCGCGCCGTCGACCGCGATGCCGACCGGTTGCGGCAGGAAGCCGAAGTGGGTGATGCCGGCGACGACCGCCAGGCCGAGCGCGCCGATGGCCGCCGCGGCGGCGATGACCCGGCGGCTGTTGGAGAGCGCCGCCTCGATCGGCGCCACGGCGAACCAGACCAAGGCGAAGGACGAGAGGCCGCCGGTGAAGACCGCGACGACGGACGCCAGCATCGTGAGGAGCAGCGCGGAGAGCACATATCCGCTGTCGATGCGGCCGGTGCGGCTGACGAAAAGCCCGACCAGCGCTTCAAGCCCCATGATGGCGAGCACGACGCTGGCGAGGGTGGCGAACGCGTCGTCGAACACGAAGCCGAGCGGCAGGAGGGCGAGCGCGAGGATGCCGCTTCCGACGTGGGTCGCGATGAAGGCACGATGATGGGCGTGCCGGGCCGCATCGGGCAGAGCCGACGCGTGCACGAGCGGGTCGAAACACCGCTCAAGAGCCCGAGAGACCTCGTCGATACGCAATACGCTACCCCACTCAATCGGGTCGCCGCGGCTGAAGCCGTTGTCCCCGAACGGTCGCACAGCCCCCTTTAAGGAGTCTTGATGGGAGCGGCACGCATGTCTCTCGCAAGGCCGAAATGGCGCTTCCGGCCGGTCGCGGGGGAACCGATCGTCAGCATGGTTAAGCGCGTGTAAACAGCCGGACCGGAAGGGGACGGCCGCATCCAAGCCGCTGATTTGACGCGCACTTTTCAGACTCGATCGAATTGTAGGAAAACTTGCCGCCAACTCTCGATAAATCGCGTCGCGTTTTGATCGACCGGCTGAACCGGATCGCAAAGGGTGCTGGCGCATGGTGCGGCGGTTCGGACTCCTCCGCTTTGAGACCCGGCCGGCCGGACAGAGACGGCAGGCGGCGAGCCGACCAGGGACCAAGACCGACCATGTTTCTGATCCGCACCGCGTTCTGGCTGACCATCGCGATCCTGCTCATTCCGGTGGATGAGGAAACCGCCCGCCAGGTGGAAGCGGCGGGCGTGCGGCCGATCGCGGCCCGGGAGGCGATGATCGTGGCCGAGGATGCTCTGGCGGACGCCGGGAGCTTCTGCGACCGCAATCCGAGCACGTGCGAGATCGGCAGCCGCTTCGGCACGACCCTTGCGGTCAAGGCCCAGGCGGGCGCCCGCATGCTCGCCGACTTCATCGACGACCAGCTGGCCGCCGCCACGCCCGCGTCCGACGCCGGCACGCTGACCGACGAGGATCTCCAGGCCCCCTGGCGTGGCCCGACGCCGCAGGCACCGGTCGGCGACAGCATCTGAGGGCGCGCGCGCGGCGAAAACAGGTCGGTCGCGCTTCATACCCGCCTCGTTGCCGCTATATGCTGAGGCATGGCGCCGACGAGGATGACGCAAACGATGACCCTGGACGAGATCCGCGAGAACTTTGCCTTCCTGGACGACTGGGAGGATCGCTACCGCTATGTCATCGAGCTCGGCCGATCGCTGCCACCCTATCCGGAAGCCGCCCGCACGGACGAGAACAAGGTGCGGGGCTGCGCCAGCCAGGTCTGGATCGACACATCGGTCGACCGCGCCGAAGGGGAGCCGCGCCTCTCCTTCGTGGGCGACAGCGACGCCCATATCGTGAAGGGCCTGATCGCGATCCTCCATGCCACCTACTCGGGAAAGCCCGCCAGCGAGATCCTGACCACGGACCCGGAGCGGATCTTCGAGGAGTTGCAGTTGCGCGAGCATCTGACGCCGCAGCGCTCCAACGGGCTGCGTTCCATGGTCGACCGCCTCCGCCGGGAGGCCGCGGCGGCCGCGGCGGCCGCCTGAGCGCGACGGGCCCTGCCCACAGTGGTCAAGCCTTGGGCCTGTAGTCCGCTGCGCCCCAATGGTGCTTCGCGGTCGCCTTCGGGCCCTCGGCCGTCTCGTCGAGCCCGTAGTGGCGCGCCAGGGCTGCGAGGGCCATCCTCAGCACCACCTTACCGGATCGGAGCGGCCAGCCGCGGGCGCGCTCCACGTCGCCGAGCCCCTTCAGATGGCAGCAGACGTCCACGAGCACGCCTGCAAGTTCCGGCCCGACGGCGGTGATGGCGCGGTTCACCCGATCCCGCGCCGCCATGGCGGCTTCCGTCACCAGGAGGCCGCCGGACGCGCCGGACCGCCGCCGTTCGGTCGGCGCGCCAAGACCCTCCCAGTTCATCGTCGTGCGCGCCATCATCCCGGCGACGGTGAAGTCGGCGCGGAACCGTTCGCCCGCCGTGAAGGCGGCGGCGTCGATGAGCGGGCTGCCGTCCTTGTCGCGACGGCTCCGCAGCCAGGCGAGCGGGCTCTCGGCCTCGTTCAGGTCCACCTCCGCCCGCCGACCGTCCGGTCCGGCGACGGTTCGGCGGACGACGGCGGCCTGCCTGGCCTGACCGCGCACCTTGTCTGCCGGCTTGACGATCGCTGCCCGCGCGGCGACCGGGCGACGCACCGGCCGGCTCATCGTGCGCCCCCCCGACGACGGCGGTCGCCGATGCGCGGTCTTCGGAGCGCCGCCCAGCGGTCGATCGCAGCCTCCAGGCTGTTCAGGCGCACATCGAGACGGTGGTTCTCCCGCATGTCCTCCACCCGACGACAGGCGTGGGCCGCTGTCGTGCGGTCGCGGCCGAAGGCGCGTGCGCAGGTGGAGAGGGTCACGCCAAGCCGCACATGCAAGAGGTACATGGCCACCTGGCGGGCGCGCGCCGGCGATTGCCGGCCCCGCGTCGGGTGGCGCAACGTGTCGGCGCCGAGATCGAAAGCGCGCAGCACGACCTGCTCGACGAAGTCCACGACCGCCCGATCATCCACCGGAGCCGCGACCGTGCGGCCGTCCAGATTGAAGGGACATTTCAACAGAGTTTGGCGCATCTGATCACCCTTCTAGGAATATTTGCCTAGACAGGAAACCATGGCCCAGGGAAACGGGGATAACTTTCGGTTGTCGGTGCGAATCATGGTTAGCACCTCGCGGGCGCACCCCGGTTGCTGTAACCCCTGGCAATTGAACGGGGACTTCCCGGTCGTACTTCGCCGCCGAGCGGAGCTGCAACCGCGGCGGGGCAGAAAGCCACTATCTTGGATTGCAGGCGTCACGTATCGACGCCTCGTGCGGCCCTTGGTACAGCCTGCGGCCGGACGGGGACGCCAAGCCAGTTATCCCCCTTCTCCGGAGCCGTGCGAGCATGGCGCTTCCCCGTTCGGAGAACTCGCCCCGTGACCCTGCCGCGCCGTCCACCACACCCGTCGGAGCCGTTCGCCCATCTTGGTTCAAGCCGCGGCGGTCCGCCCATCGACCGTCGCTCGGCACATAGGACACGGGCGCTTGTCGCCGCTCGGGTGGTCCGGGAGGGTGCGGCGCTCTACGAGCGGGCGGTTCATCTGCCCCGGCTGATCCCGTGGGACACCGCCTTCGTCGCCTCGGATCGGCACATCGACACGGCCCGGATCTGCCAGGCGCTTGCCCGGGCCTTGCGGTCGGAGCGCAACCGGGGGCGTGCCGGCCATTGGACCTACGACCTCAATCGCCACATCGGCCTGCTGCAGGCGTTCCGCGCCGAACGGGCGCGCCTTGCCCGCGAGACCCATCGCCGTCCCCGCGGGTCGCCGACCGCAGGCGGCTGACGCGGTCGTGCGGCGGATCGAAGCCTGCTGCCCACGGCCGCGCGTCCGTGCGGCACCGTCGCGGCTCCGTTGGCTGCGGGCTGAATTCGATGTGGGCGGTGAAAACACGAAACGCGGCCCCCTTACGGGACCGCGTTTCTTCAAACCTCGTCGATGTGGCCTAACAGGCCGCGTGCCGGTCGATGTCGATCGACGGAGACCCGCGCGCCCCGCGGGACCGCCCGCTCGCCGCTCAGCGGCCGCGACGACGCTGCTGGCCGAGGCCCATCTTCTTGGCCAGTTCCGAACGGGCGGCCGCGTAGTTCGGCGCCACCATCGGATAGTCGGCCGGCAGGCCCCACTTCTCGCGGTATTCCTCCGGCGACATGTTGTAGTGGGTGCGCAGGTGCCGCTTCAGCGACTTGAACTTCTTGCCGTCTTCCAGACAGATGATGTAGTCCGGCGTGACGGATTTCTTGACCGGGACGGCGGGCTTGGCCGGCTCGGGCTCGGCCTCGACCGGAGCGCCCTGCACCCGGTTCAACGCGCCGACGACCTCATAGATGAGGTTCGGCAAATCGGCGGCGGCGACGGAATTGTTACCGACATACGCCGCGACGATGTGCGCAGCCAGGTCGATCACCGTACCGTTGTCGTCAACTTCGCTCATGTTTCTGACCAGTCCTTGCTTTTGATCTGTATCGAGAATCCCGGAAAAACCAGGATAAACGACGCACCTGGAACCACCTGTGCCGATCAAATGGGGCGGCTTCTTCAGGTTGCGACGCTCGTTGCCGCTCGGCAATATCAGTTGCTTCCAGATAGCGCTCTTCGGCCAGGAACACAAGCGGACGTTCAATGTTTTCACACGTATGGTGTGGCGCGGTGCAATGGTAGACTTGTAACCATGCAGCTTCGACAGACGATACGACACATTCGTTCGTCATTTCGACCGCATTTGCAGCCTTCTACACGGGCGCAGCCAAAGCCCCACGGCAGAGGACGAATCAGACGGAACGATGTTCTTCGCCGACCGGCAGTTCGTTTGCGCGGTCAGGCGGGCACAGGGTTGACGATACGTCACCCGGCCGTCCGGCGGACACCGGAGCATAGCCGGCGATGAGGGCCGCGCGGGCCAGGAGATGCGCGGAGATCGGTGCCGTCAGAAGAAAGAAGAGCACGCCCGCCAACGCCCGCGTGGTAACGCTGAAATCGGGGGCCCAGATGGCGACCGCCAGCAGGCAGAAGCCGGACCCGAGCGTGCCGGCCTTGCTGGCCGAATGCATGCGCGTGTAGACGTCCGGGAAGCGCAGGATCCCGAGCGCGCCCACGATGGCGAACGCTCCTCCGATCAGCAGGCAGACCGCCGTGACGAGCGCGAAGAGCATGGTCATCGGCGAACCTCCCCCGAATAGGCGCTGTCCGGTCCACTGTCCGGCAAGGTCGTCGCCGCGTCGCCCGCCCGGCCCCGCGTCATCACGAAGCGCGCGAAAGCCACCGTGGCGAGGAACCCGACGAGGCCGAGCGCGATGGCTATGTCCAGATACTGGAAGATTTCGGCCTTGAGGCCGATGGTGGCGATGAAGCCGATCACCACGCCGACCAGAAGGTCGAGCGCCACGATCCGGTCCGGCAGGGTCGGACCGCGGACGATGCGCACGACCACCAGCAGAAGCGCAAACGACAGCATCATCATGGTGACGTCGGCGGCGATGTCGATGATGTCCTTCGGGTTCATCCGAACGCCTCCATGATCTTCTTCTCGAACCCGTCGCGAATGTCGGCGACCACCGCATCCGCATCCGGCATGTCGACGCAGTGCACGTAGAGAAGCCGCCGGTCGTCGGAGACGTCGACCGACAAGGTGCCGGGCGTCAGGGTGATCATATTGGCCAGGAGCGTGATCTGGAAATCGCCGGTCACGGTCAGCGGATAGGCGATGAGCGCCGGTTCCAGCCGCATGTCGCGCCGCACGACGATCTTGGCGACGCGCCAGCCGGACTTCAGCAACTCGACGATGAAGAGCCCGAACAGGGAGATCACCGCAAGCGGTCGAACCCGTCCGCTGCCGGCCGACAGGTCGAGTTTCACCATGGAGAGCGCGATGCACGCAAGGGCGAACCCGAACAGGATGTTGACGATCGAGAAGGAGCCTGTCACGGCACCCCAGACGCCGGCGAGGACGACGGCAAGAGCGATGAAGTGGGTCATGGGGCGGTCGCTCCGAGCACACGGGCGGTGAAGCCCGCCGGGTCGATCAGGCCGCGGGCGCTATCCTCGGCAAGGCCGCCGACGACGGTCGGGACCAGGCCCATCAGCACCACGGCGCCGGCAAGCACCACCACGGGGCCGACAAGGGCGATCCGGTCGGCGGGATCCTCGATCCTGCCGATGCCGGCAAGCTGGAGGGTGCCATCGGGCGTACCCTCCGGGCCGCCGCGCCAGAAGGCGTAAAGCCAGACGCGGCCGACGGCCAGCGTCTGCAGGAAGCCGGCGACCAGCACGGCGGCGGCGAGCCACGGCAGGTCCGCCGCCAGCGTCGCCTCCACCAGGATCGCCTTCGGCCAGAAGCCGGAGAAGGGCGGCAGGCCGGCCACCGCGAAGAAGAGCACCAGCACCACGCCGGCGAACAGCGGGCTGACCGCATAGAGGCCGCCGAGCCGGCGGAGATCGCCGGTGCCGCAACGGGCCTCTATGACGCCGGCGGCAAGATAGAGCGCCGTCATCACCAGCATGGACTGGACCGCGTAGAAGATGGATCCGGTCAGCGCGGTCGGCGTTCCGACCGCGACGCCGATCAGCATGGAGCCGATGCCGGAGATCACCAGCCAGCCGAGGATGCGGCGAAGGTCCGATCCGGCCAGCGCCCCGAGCGCGCCGATCACCATGGTGGAACCGGCGACCACCACGAGGACACTGGAAAAGGCTCCCGTCTGGTTGCCGAGGAGGAGCACGCCGACCTTCAGGAGCGCATAGACGCCCACCTTGGTGAGGAGGCCGGCGAAGAGGGCCGAAACCGTGGGCGTCGGCGTGTGGTAGGAGGCCGGCAGCCAGAAGTTCAGCGGGAAGGCCGCCGCCTTCATGGCGAACGCGAAGGTCAACAGCGCCGCGATGGTGACGAGCGGCGCTTCCGGCCCGGCGGCACGGGCCTTGGCGGCGATGTCGGCCATGTTGAGCGTGCCGAGCGTGCCGTAGAGCAGCCCCACCGATGCCAGGAAGAGCGTGGTGGCGACGAGATTGAGGATGCCGTACTTCACCGTGCCGTCGATCTGCCGCTTCTCCGAACCGAGTACCAGAAGCCCGAACGAGGAGATGAGCAGCACCTCGAACCAGACGTAGAGGTTGAAGATGTCGCCGGTCAGGAAGGCGCCTGTGACGCCCGTCATCAGGAGCATCAGGAAGGGGTAGAAGCCGTAGCGCCGTTCGGCGGTGTTGATGGACGGGCCTGCCGTCGCCGTCGCCACCAGCGCCGCGAAGGCCGCCGTGGTGGCGAACGTGGCACCGAGCACGTCGGCGGTGAAGGCGATGCCGAACGGCGGCAGCCAGCCGCCCATCATCATGGTGACGGGTCCCTCGGTGACGACCCGCTGCAGAAGCAGAAGGTTCAACCCCAGGAGGATGGCCAGCCCGGCGCCGGCCAGGGGACGGTGCAGGTGGGTGTGGTGGCGCACCATCACCAGGATGGCGCCGGTGAGGAGCGGCACCGCCACCGGCAGGATGAGCAGCCAGTCGGCAAAGGTGGACGGCGCCGTCACCATGGCGGCGGCGATGTCGACGGCGGGTGCGTTGGGATCCGGAGCGGCCATGGGGGTCAGTATCCTTGGGGCGGACCGTCGTCGACCACCGGTTCGGCGAAGCGCATGGCGTCCGTGTCGTCGGTGCCGAGGTCCTGGTAGGCCCGGAAGGCGAGCACCAGGAGAAAGGCGAAGAAGGAGAAGGAGATCACGATGGCCGTCAGGATCAGCGCCTGGGGCAGCGCATTGGCGGCGCCCGGCGGCAGCACGTAGGCGTCCGTAGCGATGATCGGCGGGAGTTCCCGGGTGAGCCGTCCGGACGTGAAGATCAAGAGGTTCACACCGTTCCCCATCACGGCGACGCCGAGCAGGATGCGGATGATCTTCTTCGACAGCATCAGGTAGAAGGCCGTCGCCAGGAACAGGCCGACGAGGACGCTGAGGGCGGTTTCCATCAGACGCCGCCCTCCCGGGCTTCCAGAGCCAGCGCGATCGAGGTGATCGACCCGGTCACGACGAAATAGACGCCGATGTCGAAAAACATCGGGGTCGACAGCGCCACCTCGACGCCGAAGATGGTGGGGAAGACCCACAGGCCCGTAAGGAAAGGCACGCCGAACACGATCGACAGCATGCCCGACGCTCCAGCAAGGAAGAGGCCGAAGCCCGCGATCTCCATCGGGTGGAAGCGCATGGCGTGGCGGACCGTCGGCACGCCGTGGCTGAGGCCGTAGAGCGCGAAGGCCGAGACGGCGATCAGCCCGCCGATGAAGCCGCCGCCCGGCTCGTTGTGGCCGCGCAGCGTCACGAACACGGAGAAGAGAAGCGTCAGGGCGACCAGCACCGGCGAGATGGTGCGGAAGATGATGGTGTTCATTTGCGCTTCCCCGTCTCAGGCGTCGGCAGGATGGGCGTCCGGGCCTTCACGCGGACGAGGGCCAGGATGGCGAGGCCGGTGATCATCACGACCGCGATCTCGCCGAGGGTGTCGAGGCCGCGGAAGTCCACGATGATCACGTTCACGACGTTGCGGCCGTGCGCGATGGTGCGCGAATAGGTGTCGTAGAAGTCCGTCAGCGTGCGGTCGAACGGCGCCTGGGTGATCTTCAGGAGGACCAGCATGAAGGCGAGCCCGAGCCCACCGCCGATCACCGCGTCGACCACCTTCTGGCGGAGCGGCCGGTGGTCCCGTTCGCCGAGGGCCAGACGCGTGAGCACCAGGGCCAGGATCACGACCGACAAGGTCTCCACCATGAACTGGGTGAAGGCGAGGTCCGGCGCGCCGAAGAGGACGAAGATCACCGCGACGGCAAAGCCCTGGATCCCGAGCGACACGATGGAGGTCAGCCGGGTCCGCGCGACGACGACCGCGACCAGGCCGGAGACGGCGATCAGGATCACGACCGCCTCCTGGGCCGTCAGGTCCGGGAAGGCGGGCCAGGCCGGAAGCTCGCCGAAAAGCAGGAGCGGTGCCAGCAGGGTCACGACCGCCAGCCCGAGAACGATGGCCATGTAGGCTTCCAGCCGCCCGGGCTGGACCACCCGCACGACGACGGATGCGAAGCCGACGAGGCCGGCGACGATCTGGTCGAAGCCCCGGTCCGGCCCCCATCCGATGCCGCGCACGACGGCGTCGACCGCGGCGCGGAGCGGCGTCAGCGCCAGATAGGCCACGACCCCGAGCGCGACCGTGACGATGGAGAGGATCAGGGGCGTCGACACGTAGGTGGGGATCAGGTGCAGGTCCGCCTCGACCGGCCGACCGGTGATGGCGCCCGCCATCGGCAGGACGATGATCTCGCTGAATCCGTGCAGGAAGAGCGCGGCGCCGAGGCCGACGGCGCCGAGGACGATCGGCCCGAGGATCAGTTCCAGCGGCCCCTCGTGGGCGTGCTTCGGAGTATGCACCTCCGGCCCGAGGAAGGGCTTCAGCGCCACCGCGAAGCCGATCACCAGCATTAGGGCGTTGCCGGCGACCGCCACGGCGATCAGCGCGGTGCGCCCGGCCTCGTCGAGGCCGAGGTAGAGCGCCTCCTTGGCGACGAAGCCGATCATCGGCGGCAGGCCCGCCATGGAGACGGCCGCCACCAGGGCGGACGCGAAGGTGATCGGCATCAGCTTGCGCAGGCCGCCGAGCTTGGTCACGTCGCGGGTGCCGGCCTCGTGGTCGATGGTGCCCGCGATCATGAAGAGCGCGCCCTTGAAGAAGGCATGCGCCAGGAGATAACCGACCGCGCCGACGATCGCCGCGTCGGTGGAGACGCCGACGAGGAGGACGAGGAGACCGAGCGAGGCGACCGTCGTCTGGGCGAGCATCAGCTTCAGGTCGGTCTGGCGGACCGCCATCAGCGTGCCGGTTAGAAGCGTCAGGCCGCCGACGATCGGCAGCACGGTGGTCCATTCCGGGGTGCCGCCGAGCACCGGGTGGAGGCGCATCAGGAGGTAGACGCCGGCCTTCACCATGGTGGCCGAGTGCAGGAAGGCCGACACCGGCGTCGGCGCCTCCATGGCGTTCGGCAGCCAGACGTGGAGCGGCACCTGGGCGGACTTGGTGAAGGCCGCGCCAAGGACGAGGAGGAAGATCGGCAGATAGAGGTCGGAGCCGCGGATCACGTCTCCGGTCGCCACCACCTCCGACAGGGTGCGCGTGCCGGTGGCGCCGCCGATGAGAAGGACGGCGGCGAGCAGGCAGAGGCCGCCGGCGCCAGTGATCACCAGTGCCTGGAGGGCGGCCCGGCGGGCCCGGGCGCGGGTGTGGTCGAAGCCGATCAGGAGGAAGGACGTGATCGACGTCGCCTCCCACATGACGAACAGCGTGATGCCGTCATCGGCGAGCACCAGGCCGAGCATCGCGCCCATGAAGAGCAGGATGAAGCTCATGAACCGGCCGGCCTGCGGATGCCCCTTCATGTAGCCGCCGGCGTAGATGACGATCAGCGTGCCGATGCCGGTGATGAGGAGCGCGAAGACGAGCGACAGGCCGTCGACGAGGAGCGAGAAGCGCACGCCGTAGGACGGCCACCAGTCGAACCCGGTGGTGAGGCGCGCGCCGTCGGCGACCGGTCCGAGCAGGGTGAGGAAGCCCACGAAGGCCGCGAGCGGGACGGCGGCGAGGGCGAAGGCGGCGGCCCGCCCGAACAGCCGGTGCACCGTCGGGGCGACCAGCGCGGCGAGGAAGGGCGCTGCGAGCGCCAGGAGGATCCAGGTCGGGGCCGGCGAGGGATCTGTCAAGGCGATGGCTCTGCGCTTCCGGGGTTGACCTCATACGGGCGGCTTGGTGAGCGACCCTAGACGATTCACGACGGCAATCCACCCCTCCGGTGGTCGTCTGGGGTGCATTCCGACCTGACACTTTCGTCATGTCGGACGGCAAACCGGTACACAAAACCAGGAGCTGTTCTCCACCGGCATCGGCGCCCGGAGCCGGTGGAGAACAGCTCTAGAGCTGATGGTCGAACGGGATCGGCGGCGCCTCGTCCATCAGGAGGATGGTCACGCGGCGGTTCGCGGTCAGCCCTGGATCGTTCTCGAACAGCGGTTCGCTGTCGCCCTTCCCCACCACCGCCTCGATCCGGCCGGGCGGCAGCCCCGAGCGGACCAGATAGCGGCGAACGGCAAGCGCGCGGTCGGCGGAGAGTTCCCAGTGGGAGTAGTCCGCGGTCGCGACGCCGCGGGCGACGGTGGTGTGGCCGGTGATGGTCATCCGGTTCGGCAGCTCCCGGAGCGCCGGCGCGACGCGGGCGAACAGCCGTTCGGCGTGGCTGTAGAGCTGGTCGCTTCCTTGCGCGAACATGGCCCGGCCATCCTGATCGGTGAACTCGATGTGGAGCCCCTCCTCGTCGGCCCTGAGATGGATCGACTTGGAAACCTCCGCAAAGTCCGGCATGTCCTGCAGCGCCTGGCGGATGGTGAGCGCCGCCGCGAGGAACCGGCGCGGCGTCTCGGTTTCCGCCTTGGCGAGGTCGAAGGTGTTGGCCTCCTGGCCCTGCGCCTTCTTGTCCGGGTTGCTCTCGCTGGAATAGTCCGTCTGGCCTTCCTTCGGCTGGACGGTGGTGGAGCGGAAGTGCTCGTTCTCGGGCACGCCGTCGCGCTCGATGAAGCCGGCCCGACGCACCTCCGTGGTGGCGCCGAACGCCTCCTTCATGGAGCCGGCGACGATCTGAAGCTTCTTCTCGTCCTGGTTGGAGAAGGAGATGATCAGCACGAAGAAGCAGACGAGCAGAGACATCAGGTCGGCGAAGGTCACCAGCCATTCCGGTGCCCCGCCGCCTCCCCCGGCCTTCTTCTTGCGCGCCATGACGCCTCTCCCGATGCGGCGCCGTCAGGCGGCCTCTTGTTCCTGGTCGCGCTGGTTGCTCGGCAGGTAGGCTTTCAGCGCCTCGCGCACGACGTTCGGGCTCTTGCCGTTGCGGATCTGCATGATGCCGTCGATGACGAGGGTCATGTTGACGTCTTCCACCTTCGACTTGGCCTGCAGCTTCTCGCAGACCGGAATGCAGATGACGTTGGAGATGAGCGCGCCGTAGAGCGTCGTCAGAAGCGCCACCGCCATGGCCGGACCGATTTTGGAAGGGTCGTCCATGGCCTGGAGCATCTGCACCAACCCGACGAGGGTGCCGATCATGCCGAAGGCCGGGCCGGCGTCGGCAAGGGCCTTGTAGACGCGGGCGCCCTCCTCCAGGCGCTCCAGGGTCAGGTCGCGTTCCTTTTCCAACTGCTCCTGAATGAAGGTGCTCTCGTAGCCGTCGGCGATCATCCGAAGGCCCGCCGCCAGGAAGGGATCGGACGGCGTGATGGTCTCCAGGCCGAGCGGGCCCTGCTTGCGCATCACGTCGGCGATTTCGGCGATCTCCTCGATCATCTCGCGTGCCGAGAGAGACCGCTGCGAGAAGGCCACCTTGGAGCCGAGCACGAAGGCACCCAAGATGCCGCCGAGGGAGAAGCGGATGAGGGCGGCCATGATGCCGCCGCCGAACACGATCAGAATCGACGGCATGTCGACGAAAATAGAAAAGCTGCCGCCCATCGAAATGGCGTAGCCGACGACGGCGAAGGCGCCGACGATACCGATGATGGTCGCGAAATCCACGAACAAGACCTCGTTGTATGCTCGCGGCGCCCGGACACGACCCGCGGGGCAGCCACGCTTGGCCTTGGATCATCGTCAGAACAGCTTAAATGCGAGTAAAGCTATCGATTGATCCCCTGTCTGGCCCTCGTGTCGTCGCCGTGAAAGCGCGTCCTCACCCTTGTCGGAGATCCGGAAGCGCGAGGAAGCGGGCGACCGCGTCACCGCCCTTGATGTTGCCGACGGACACGGTTACCGAGGGGCGGACGTACGACCGCCGGCCGCTGCTCCCGATGAGCTGCGGCGGCACCGAAGGCCGGCCGCGGGCCGCCTCATCGACGGAGTTTCCATGACCACTTCCACGCCTCCCCGCGCCGAGAAGCGCCCGATCGCGACGACCCATCACGGCGTCGAGCTGGTCGACGCCTACGGCTGGCTGCGCGCCGACGCCTGGCAGGACGTGATCCGCGACCCGGCCAAGCTTCCGGCCGACATCCGCGCCCACCTGGAGGCGGAGAACGCCTGGACCGATGCCTACATGGCCGATACCGTGGCGCTGCAGGAGACGATCCTGAAGGAGATGCGCGGGCGCATGAAGGAGGACGACAGCTCCGTCCCGGCGCCGGACGGCCCCTATGCCTACGCCACGCGCTACCTGGAAGGCGCCCAGCATCCGCGCATCGTCCGCACCCTGCGCGACGGCGGGCCGGAGCAGGTGCTGCTCGACGCGGACGACCTCGCCAAGGGCAAGGCCTATTTCCACCTCGGCGGCGTCGCTCACAGCCCGGACCACAAGCTCCTCGCCTGGAGCGTGGACGACAAGGGCTCGGAGTACCACACGATCAGGATCCGCGACCTCGCCTCCGACGAGGACCTCGCTGACGAGATCCCCAACACCGCCGGCGGCATGGTGTGGGCGGCCGACGGCAAGTCCTTCCTCTACACCTGGCTCAACGACAACCACCGCTCCGAGAAGGTCTTCCGGCACGTGGTGGGCACCCCGGCGACCGAGGACGTGCTCGTCTACCAGGAGAGCGACCCCGGCTTCTTCGTCGGTGTCGGCAAGACCCAGTCCGGCCGCTTCTTGGTGATCGACAGCCACGACCACGAGACCTCCGAAGTGCGCCTCGTGCCGGCCGACGATCCGGCGGCAGACCCCATCCTGGTCGCCGCGCGCGATCCCAAGGTGGAGTACGGCGTGGAGGACGACGGGGACGGCAACCTCTACATTCTGACGAACGCGGACGACGCGGAGGATTTCAAGATCGCCGTGGCGCCGCTCGCCACCCCCGGCCGCGCCTTCTGGCGTGACGTGGTGGCCCACCAGCAGGGCCGGCTCATCCTCTCCATGACCGTCTTCAAGGGTCGCATGGTCCGCCTGGAGCGGGAGGGCGGTCTGCCGCGCATCCTCATCCGCGAGCTGAAGTCGGCCGAGGAGCACGCCATCCGGTTCGACGAGGAGGCGTATTCGCTCGGCGTGTCGGATGGCTACGAGTTCGACACCCACATGGTGCGCTTCACCTACTCGTCGCCGACGACGCCGGCCCAGGTCTACGACTATGACATGGCGACCCGCGAGCGGGAGTTGCGCAAGACCCAGGAGGTGCCGTCCGGCCACGAGCCGGAGGACTATGTGGCCCGCCGCATCCTCGCCCCCGCCCCCGACGGCGAGAGCGTGCCGATCACCCTCGTCTACCATCGGGACACGCCGGTCGACGGCAGCGCGCCGGTGCTCCTCTACGGCTACGGTGCCTACGGCATCACCATGCCGGCGGGCTTCTCCACGTCCATCCTCAGCCTCGTCGACCGCGGCTTCATCTACGCCACCGCCCATGTGCGCGGCGGCAAGGACAAGGGCTACCACTGGTACCGGAACGGCAAGCGCGAGAAGAAGGTCAACACCTTCACGGACTTCATCGCGGCCGGAGAGCACCTGGTGGCGGAGGGTTTCACCCGGCGCGGCGGCATCGTCGCCATGGGCGGATCGGCCGGCGGCATGCTGATGGGCGCGGTCGCCAACATGGCGCCGGACCTCTTCGCCGGTGTCGTCGCGGTGGTGCCCTTCGTCGACGTACTCAACACCATGCTGGACGACACCCTCCCCCTCACGCCGCCGGAATGGCCCGAATGGGGCAACCCGATCGAGAGCGAGGAGGACTTTCGCCGCATCCTCTCCTACAGCCCCTATGAGAACGTGGACGCCAAGGCCTATCCGCCCATCCTCGCCCTCGGCGGCCTCACCGATCCGCGGGTGACCTACTGGGAGCCGGCCAAGTGGGTGGCGAGACTCCGCGAGATGAAGACCGACGACAACCCGCTCCTCCTCCAGATCAACATGGACGCCGGGCACGGCGGCGCATCGGGGCGGTTCGACAGCCTGAAGGAGGTGGCGCTCCGCTACGCCTTCGCGTTGAAGGTGGTCGGCAGGGCCTGAGGGGGCCAGTCCGCGGCGGCATGGTCGCGGCGGCATGGTCGCGGCGGCGGTCGTTCGTGCAAACGCGGACGTGAGCGCGACCCTATGATCTAAGGACGGCGCCGGCCGCGTAGAGCCGACACACCGTTTCCGGGAGGTCGTCTTGCTCATCGATCGCCGCGGCCTTTGCCGCTTCGTCCTCGGCGCCGCCCTGGCGCCGAGCCTTGTCCGTCCGGCCGCCGCGAACGACGGTCCGCCGCTGGTGCTGGAGGACTTCTTCACCGGACGGACCCGCGGCACCGGCCTTTTCGTCAGCCCCATCGCCGGCGTCCGCCGCCCGTTCACGGTCGACACGGTCGGCACCTTCGACGGCCGCACCCTCATCCTCACCGAATACATCGCGTACGAGGACGGCATGAAGGAAACGGCGGTCTGGCGGTTCGACAAGACCGGTCCGGCCAAGTACGACGGCCAGCGCAGCAAGGTGGCCGGCGTGGTACCTGTGCGGGCCGACGGCGGCGTAGTGCGCATGGGCTATGTGGCGGAGGTCTCAGGCGCGGACGGCAAGCCCATCAAGCTGCGGTTCGAGGACACGCTGAAACTTCTCGACGCCAGGACGCTTCTCAACACCGCGGACGTGCGCTTCCTCGGCCTCAAGGTCGGGACCGTCGAGGTCACCTTCCTGAAACACCGTTGAACAGTGGAGGTTTTTGACCGGGGACCGGTCTTTGGATCGGACTGTCGCAGCCCTAAATCGGGTCTGCGGCGTTGCCCGTGACCGGTCCAGCCTCTATGGTCCGGCCAGCGGTCGACCTCCACCGCACGCCCCGCCCCCTTCGTCCCTGAACCCATCTCAAGGAGACGGTCCATGGCTTTCGAACTGCCCGAACTCCCCTACTCCTACGACGCGCTTGCGCCCTACATGTCGCGCGAGACCCTGGAGTTCCACCACGACAAGCATCACCTTGCTTACGTGAACAACGGCAACAACCTCCTGAAGGGCACCGACCTTGAGGGCAAGAGCGTCGAGGAGGTCGTCGTCGGCTCCTTCGGCAAGAACGCGGGCCTCTTCAACAACGCCGGCCAGCACTTCAACCACATCCACTTCTGGAAGTGGATGAAGCCGAACGGCGGCGGCGCCATTCCGGGCGAGCTGGAGAAGAAGATCGTCGAGGACTTCGGCTCGGTCGCCAAGCTGCGCGAGGACTTCATCCAGGCCGGCGTCACCCAGTTCGGCTCCGGCTGGGCCTGGCTCTCCGTCAAGGACGGCAAGCTGGTCGTCAGCAAGACGCCGAACGGCGAGAACCCGCTGGTCCACGGCGCGACCCCGATCCTCGGCGTCGATGTATGGGAACATTCCTACTACATCGACTACCGCAACCTGCGCCCGAAGTACCTGGAAGCCTTCTTCGACAGCCTGGTGAATTGGGAATACGTTGCGGAACTCTACGCCAAGGCGTGATCCCGACCCCGTTCAGATCGTCCGCGAAGGCCGCCCCACCCGGGCGGCCTTTTTCGTTCTGGCGGCGTCCTTCGGATCGATCTCGGCGTCAACAGTTTCCGCGGAAACCGAGCCTTCAGCTTTTACCAGTACGGTTGCGTGCGTCAGAGCTATCGGAGGACAGATGGCAGGCAACACCGTCTCGCATGGGCTCTCGGTCCTGGTTTCAGGGCCCGGCTGCCTCACGCGCCCCCTTCGCACGATCCTGGCGGACGAGACCTTCGCCGCCCCGACGATCGCCGCGGACGCTGACGGCGCGCGAACCCTCATGAGGACCCGTCGGTTCGATGTCGTCCTCGTCGCCACCGCCCTGCCCCAGGCGGACGGATTCCGGCTGATCTCCGACCTCCGGTCCGACGGGGCGGTGCTGAACCGGCTGTTCGTGGCGCTGGTGATCGCCAGCGGCCGATCCTACCAGGGCCGGACCAGCGCCTTCTCCACGGGCGCCGACGAGGTCCTGTTCAGCCCGCTCATGGCCGGCCAGATCACCCGCAAGCTGACCAGCCTGATCAATGCGCCGCGGCACTACGTAAGCCTGGAAACCGGCTACGTAGGCCCTTGTCGCCGACGCTGGCCGGCCGGTGACCTCCCCACGGACCGGCGCCGCCAGACCCAGCCCTTCGTCGGCATCGCACCGCTGCTGGCTGCCGCACAGACCCACACCACGGGAGTCCTGGAGGCCTGACGTGACTGCGACCGCCCCTCCGGTGATCGTTCTCCTGGCCGACGGCGGCCAATCCGGCGCCCTCCTGCGTCAGACGATCCGCACGGCCGGGTTCACGGCCCTGGAGTACGTCACCGACGAGACGGTGCTGGAGATCCGCCTTGCCCGCAGCCGCGTCGATCTCCTCGTCATCGACCACGCGGCCGGGCAACGTCCGCCCTGGCGAACCGTGGCGAACCTTCGAGCCGACGACCGCATCGTCAACCGGATCATGCCGATCCTGATGGTGACCGCCGAGGCCGATCAGCCGTTTCTCCGCGAGGCTGTCGCCACCGGCGTCGACGAGGTGATCGAGAAGCCGGTGAGCGCGGCCGCCATATCCCAGCGGATCCGAGCCATGCTGGACCACCCGCGCGTCTACATCCGTACCCGGAGCGGCTATTTCGGACCCGATCGCCGGCGGACCACCGGCGCTGCCTACCACGGCCCGGAGCGGCGGATCGCCGACGACAAGATGGTGGTCACTCCGTGGGCGCACGACATGATGCGCCAGCAGACGCTGCAACGCTACGGCGGCGCTCTGCCGGGCAGCCGACCCGCGGCGCCGCCGTCCCGCGCGCGCCCGGCCGTCGCGACGCAGACGACACGGATCGCCGCCTCCGCCTTCCCGGACCGCCACATCGATACTCTGCCGCCGGTGCTCGTCGGGCCGGTCACGGTCATTCCGGCAGACAGCATTCCGACCAACCGGCGCCTCAACGCCGTGGTGGTGACCCCGCGCCGACCGGCGCCGATGGCGCCCGTCGCGGCAGAGACGAGGCCGCCCCCGCCCCGCCCGGCCGTCAGCCCGCCCCCCGTGATCCCCGCGCCGGACGACGACGAGGACGTGCTCTTCCTGGACTGACCGATCCGACAAACGCGGGGCGCGTCCGTTCGTTCAGTCCACCATGACCACGGACGGCGTCAGCGGATCGGCGGCGGCGATCTCCAGCACCATCTTGCGGCGGACGGCTTCCGGAAAGCTCGTCGTCTCGTCCGCCACCACCACGAAGGCGCCCGGACCACCGATCACATCCCGCTCGTAGTGGGTGCTGAGCGGCTCCCCGTTGACCCGGCGCACCATGCCGCCCGGCCGCTGGATGACGAGGCCGTTGATGGTGATGCCCTTGGCCACCGCGTCGTCGCGCGCCGCCTGCACCGGCCGGCCGCCGATGTTCGGCCCGTCGCCGGACACGTCGATGACCGCCTTCAGGCCGTCGTAGGCGTTGTTCTCGATGAGATAGACGGAGAAGTCGATCGCGGCGGAGATCGAGTTATAGCCGTAGGCCGCCCGGGGCCGCGTGGTCACCTTCTCGGCGAACACCTTGGCGGACGCGAGGTCGGAGACCACGTGCCAATCCACGATCACATGCTGCGATGTCGGCCCGCCCCATTCCACGTAGGCGATGGCGATCTTGCCGATGAGGCCGGCTTCGACCGCGTCCAGCACCTCCTCGCTCACGATGGCGTCGGCGTAACCCCGGCGCTGCAAGGCGAGTTCGTCGTCGTCGATGGAGCCGGACCCGTCCGCTGCCAGAACGAGTTCCAGATCCACCTCCTCGGCGCGGACCGGCGCGGGGCCGGCGGCGTAGCCGACGAGGAGGGTGAGCACGAGGGCGGTCTTCAGCATGGCCGTCTCCCGGTTTCAGGCCCGTCCGATGGTGGAGCGGGAACCCGGAAGGTCAAGCGGACGGCCGGCTCGAACAAGCACCCGGCCGGACTTTTCGGAGATCCGGCCGGTCACGTTTCTGCGACCTCAGCTGTGCGCATAGTCCATGTAGAGGGCGCGTGCCCTGCGGGCGACAGGGCCGGGCTGCAGGTCCCGGTCGTCGAACTTCGTCACCGGCATCACCTTGGAATAGTTGCCCGAGGCGAAGATCTCGTCGGCGGTCCGCACGTCCTCGACCTTGACGATCGTCTCGTGCACCGCATAGCCGTCGCGGCGGAGGAGGTCCGCCACGCGGCTGCGGGTGATGCCGGCGAGGAAGGTGCCGTTGGCGGCCGGCGTCAGCACCACGCCGTCCTTCACGATGAAGACGTTGGCGGTCGCGAACTCGGCCACGTTGCCTAGCATGTCGCAGACGAGCGCGTTGTCGAAACCCTTGGCCTTCGCCTCCATCAGCGCGCGGCCGTTGTTCGGGTAGAGGCAGCCGGCCTTGGCGTCGAGCGGCGCGGTCTCCGGCAGCGGCCGGCGGAAGCGGGTGGTGGTGGCCGAAAAGCCGTAGGGCTCCGGCAACGGTGCTTCGTAGAGCACCATGGCGAACCGGGTGGATTCGGCGAGCGGCGGCACCGACATGAATCCGCCCTCCTCCGCCCAGTAGGTCGGCCGCACGTAGAGCGCCGTTTTGCCGTCGAAGCGGGTGAAGCCGTCGCGGGCGATCTCGGCGATCGCCTCCGGGGCCATGGTGGCCTTCAGCCCCAAGGCTTCCGCGCTGCGGTTGACGCGCTGGCAGTGCAGGTCGAGGTCCGGCGCCACGCCGTCGAAATAGCGTGCCCCGTCGAACACGGAGGAGCCGAGCCAGAAGGCGTGGGTCCGCGGGCCCATGATGGGCACATTGCCCTCGTGCCAGGCGCCGTCCAGGAAGGTCCAGGTCTTCGACCACTCAGCCATGTCGTGCAGCGCTCCGCGTCGCCGGTCATTCGGGCTGCCACTGAAGTCCGTTCCGGGCGCCGCGTCAACCAGCGCCGATGCGCCCTTCGCACCGGCGCGCCGAGCCGCTAAGGTCCGGCCGTGCGGGATGCCGGCGGGCCGCCCGCCGAGCGAAGGAGTTGCTGACCCATGGCTTTCGCCGTCTATGTGTTCGACGCCTATGGCACCCTGTTCGACGTCCATGCCGCCGTGCGCCGCCACGCGGCCGCCCTCGGTCCGGATGCGCAGCGCCTGTCGGACCTGTGGCGCCAGAAGCAGCTGGAATACTCCTGGGTGCGCACGCTCGCGGGCACCTACAAGAGCTTCTGGCACCTAACCGAGGACGCTCTCGACACCGCCTTCGCGGCCTTTCCGACCGCCGACCGGTCGCTCCGGGACACGCTCCTCGACGCCTACCGGACGCTGGATTGCTACGGAGAAGTGCCGCACGTCTTGAAGGACCTGAAGGCCGACGGGGCGCGGCTCGCCATCCTGTCCAACGGGTCGCCGCGCATGCTCGACCAGGCCGTGCGCGCGGCAGGCCTGGAAGCCGTCATCGACGACGTGCTGTCGGTGGACGAGATCCGCATCTACAAGCCCGACCCGCGGGTCTACGAGATCGCCACCACCCGCTACCGGGTGTTCCCGAACGCCATCTCCTTCCAGTCCTCCAACCGCTGGGATGTGGCGGGCGCCGCGAAGTTCGGTTTCCGGGCCGTGTGGATCAACCGGTCCGGCGCGGTGGACGAGTATGCCGACATGGCGCCGGCGGCGGTGCTGAAGGACCTCAACGGCTTGACGACGCTGTCCTGACGTCAGATTGCCCTGCTTGACGGGGAGACCGGTCTTTCGCTGCCGCGCTTGGCTGGCGATGGCGGCTCAGTAGGCCGCCACGGCGACGTCGGTGCGGGAGAAATCCGCGCCCTTGAAGAGCAGCGGCAGTCCGCGCTGGCGGGCGAGCGCATAGGCGAAGCATTCGCCGAAGTTGAGCGCCGCCAGGTGCCGACCCTTGCCATAGGCCTCGAACGCCGCCCAGGCGAGCCGCACCTGATCGGCATCGACAGGGACGATTTCCGTGTTGGTTTCCTGGAGGAAGCGCTCGAGCGCGGTTCTACCGAGGTCGGCTTCGCGTCGGGTGACCACCACGCCGCACTCCACTGCCGTGCCCGCGGACATGAGCGGGCGCCTCCCTTCGGCCAGGAATTCGACGATCGCCTGCGACAGCCGCGGCGCCTCAGGTTCGAAGAGGATCACCGCGATTGTCGCCGACGTGTCTATGATCATCGCGGCAGACCGTCCTCGTCGTACATCTCTGCGTCGATGTCTGCGAGAGTCTGCCCCGATGAGGCGAGCGCGGCCCGGAGCGGCTCGCCGACTGCAAGCAGGCGGGCCACCCGTGCGGCGACTTCTGACGGCATCGCCACGGTTGTTCGCTCCAACTCCGCCTTCAGCGCACCAACCACGGCTTCGTCCATCGACACGCCGCGACGGCGAGCGAGTTCGGTCGCCAATTCTTCCACGAGCGGGTCATCGATCTCCAGCATGATGCAGTCTCCAGACGGACCCTATCGTGCCGCATGGGAAGAAATTCCGCAACCGCACCTCACTCCGCCGCCGCGCGGGGCTCGTAGCCGAGCTGCGCGCTGAGCTTGGCGAGAAGCTTTTCCGCCGCCTCGGCAATCACGGTGCCCGGCGGGAAGATGGCGGCGGCGCCGGCTTCCTCCAGTGCCGGATAGTCCTGCGGCGGGATCACGCCGCCGACCACGATCATGATGTCCGGCCGACCCTGGTCGGTGAGCGCCTTCTTCAGCGCCGGCACCAGCGTCAGGTGGCCGGCGGCGAGCGAGGAGACGCCCACCACGTGCACGTCGTTCTCCACCGCCTGGCGCGCCGCCTCGTCGGGCGTGGCGAACAGCGGCCCGATGTCCACGTCGAAGCCGAGGTCGGCGAAGGCCGAGGCGATCACCTTCTGGCCGCGGTCGTGGCCGTCCTGGCCCATCTTGGCGACCAGGATGCGCGGGCGCCGGCCGTCGTTCTCCTCGAACGCCTCCACGGCGTCCTGCACGCGCTTCATCACGTCGGTCATGCGCGCCGCCTCCCGCTTGTAGACGCCGGAGATCGCGCGGATCTCCGCCTTGTGCCGGCCCCAGACGGTCTCCAGCGCCAGGCTGATCTCGCCGACGGTCGCCATGGCGCGCCCCGCCTCGATGGCAAGCCCGAGCAGGTTGCCGTTGCCCTCCCCCGCCGCCTTGGAAAGCGCCGCGAGCGCGGCCTCGACGGTTTTCGGATCGCGTTCGGCGCGCAGCCGCTCCAGCTTGGCGATCTGCGCCGCCCGCACGGCAGAGTTGTCCACCTTGAGAAGGTGGATGTCGTCGTCGCCGCCCGGCCGGTACTTGTTGACGCCGATGACCGGCTGGGCGCCGCTGTCGATGCGCGCCTGCGTCTTGGCGGCGGCTTCCTCGATGCGCAGCTTCGGAATGCCGGCCTCGATCGCCTTGGCCATGCCGCCCAGATCCTCGACCTCCTTGATGTGGGCGAGCGCCCGGTTGGCGAGGTCGTAGGTCAGCCGCTCCACATAGTAGCTGCCGCCCCAGGGATCGATCATCTTGGTGTTGCCGGTCTCCTCGGCGAGCACGATCTGGGTGTTGCGGGCGATACGGGCGGAGAAGTCGGTCGGCAGGGCCAGCGCCTCGTCGAGGCCGTTGGTGTGCAGCGACTGGGTGTGGCCCTGGGTCGCGGCCATCGCCTCCACGCAGGTGCGCACCACGTTGTTGTAGACGTCCTGGGCGGTCAGCGACCAGCCGGAGGTCTGCGAGTGGGTGCGCAGGCTGAGCGCGCGGTCGTCCTTCGGGTCGAACTCCCGCTTCACCAGGATGGACCAGAGCAGCCGCGCCGCCCGCATCTTGGCGACTTCCATGAAGAAGTTCATGCCGATGGCCCAGAAGAAGGAGAGCCGCGGCGCGAACTTGTCCACCTTCAGGCCGGCGCCGAGGCCGGCGCGGATGTACTCGATGCCATCGGCGAGCGTGTAGGCGAGCTCCAGGTCCGCCGTCGCCCCCGCCTCCTGCATATGGTAGCCGGAGATGGAGATGGAGTTGAACTTCGGCATGTGCTGGCTGGTGTAGCCGAAGATGTCCGAGATGATCCGCATCGAGGGGGTCGGCGGGTAGATGTAGGTGTTGCGGACCATGAACTCCTTGAGAATGTCGTTCTGGATGGTCCCCGACAGCTTCTCCGGCCCGACACCCTGCTCCTCCGCCGCCACCACGAAGAGAGCGAGCACCGGCAGCACGGCGCCGTTCATCGTCATCGACACCGACATCTGGTCGAGCGGGATGCGGTCGAACAGGATGCGCATGTCGTAGATGGAATCGATCGCCACGCCCGCCATGCCGACGTCGCCGGCCACACGCGGATGGTCGCTGTCGTAGCCACGGTGGGTGGCGAGGTCGAACGCGACCGAGAGGCCCTTCTGCCCCTGCTCCAGGTTGCGCCGATAGAAGGCGTTGGAGTCCTCCGCCGTGGAGAAGCCCGCGTACTGGCGGATCGTCCACGGCTGCTGCAGGTACATGGTCGGGTACGGCCCGCGCACGAAGGGCGGCAGGCCTGGGAAGGTGTGCGGGTGGCGGAGGCCCTCGATGTCGGCGGCCGTGTAGACCGGCTTGACGTCGATCTCCTCCGGCGTGGTCCAGACATCGGTGCCGCCGGGCCGCGCGGCCGGCGTGACGACCCGGTAGGGCGTGTCGGCGAAGGACGGGAAGTTGCTCATCGGTCAGGGTCCCTTCCGGTCAGACGGCGGCGGTGAGGCGCTGGTTGAGCGCGCCGAGGAGATCGAGCATGTCGAGCCCCTCGTGGACGAAACGGTCGATGCCCGCAGCCTTCAGGGTGTCCTCGCCCTCCTTCGGCCTGCCGGCGAGAAACACCGTCTCGGCGCCGGCGGCCTTGAGGGCCGCCGCGGCTTTTGCCGCCAGTGTCGCATAGGTGCGGTCGTCGGAGCAGAGGCACGCGACCGTGTCACCGGACGCCTTGAAGGCGGCGACGAGCGTGTCGACGCTGGCGTGCCCCTCTCGCGTCTCCGCTTCGATGCCGCCGGCTTCAAAGAGGTTCTTCGCCCAGGTGGAGCGCACCGTGAAGGCGGCCACGTTGCCGAGGTTGGCGAGGAAGATGGACGGACGGCGGCCTGTCGCGGCGAGCGCCGCGTCCGACCGGTCGCGGAGCGCCTCCCAAGGCTCGGAGAGGCGGACCGCCGGCATGAGCGGCGGAAAGGGCGTGGCCGGTGCCGGCGGCAGCGGAGCCGCGACGGTCGGCATCATCTCCGACAGGAGCGGGTAGGTGCTCACGCCGGTGATCGGTTCGCGCCGGCGTGCGACGGCGAGCCGGCTCTTTTCGGCGCTCTCCCGGATGCGGGAGAAGATGGCGCCGGACCGCATGCTCCGCAGCAACCCGCCTTCGCGTTCGATGGCCTGGAACTCCGACCAGGCGCTCTCGGCCAGGCGATCCGTCAGGGTCTCGATCCCGCCGGAGCCCGCCGCCGGATCGCCGACCTTGTGGATGTTGGACTCGTCCATCAGGACGATCTGGACGTTGCGGGCCAGTCGTCGTGCCGCCGCGTCCGGTATTCCGAGAAGTGCGGTGTGCGGCTGCGTGGTGATCGCGTCGGCGCCGCCGACCGCGGCCGCGAAGGTTGCCAGCGTCGATCGGATGATGTTGACCCACGGATCGCGCTTCGCCGCCATGCGCCAGGCGGTCTCCGCATGGACGAACGCCGGCACCTGGTCCACGCCCAGCGTGTCGAGGACGAGCGCCCACAATCGCCGGAACGCTCGCAGTTTCGCGATTGTGAGGAACTGACTCTGATTCGCGACCAGGCGGAACTCCAAGTGGGACGCCACTGTCACAAGATTTTGACTGGTCTGCGGGGAATTTGCCGCGGCGGCCAAATGGCTCACTCCGGTTGCGAGCGCAATGGCCAATTGCTGCGAATCCGACGCCCCTGCTGCATGCCATTCCTGCCCGCGTGCGGATAGGGTGCTCCCGCTAAGCGCGCATTGCTCTAAAGCTACGAACATGTCATTAATTGCATGTCGGTCATAGTTTTGGCTCGTCAGATCTGCAAATCCGGCGACCATATCGGCGAATGGATCCTTGCCGATGTGAAAGGCTCGAAATTTACGAAACTCTGTGCGACCGGACACAACTTGGAGCAGACGGATCATGATGGGAAGATGATCACCTCGGACCGTCAAATGGACCGAGATCATGTCGAGGTAGACACCTTCCAGAACACGCATTAATTTCCCGGCGTCCGCTCCATATGGAGGGGACGACGAATCTCCGGTCCAGGTCAGGTCGATCGCATCCGCACCTGACTGCAATTCGTCCAGAAGGACGGCGTTCGTCGCCGCAGGATCGCCCATCTGAACCTGCTGCACGATGGACCAGGGAACACCCGCACCTCTTGCGGTCTGCGGATCCCGATCCGCCCGGGGGGCAGCAAGAGAAGGTATGGCGATGCCATCGGACGTCACGGCCTGGAGACGATCGAGCGACGAGGCCCCGAGGGCCTTGGCAACCGCATCCTCCCAGGCTTCGCGGGCGACCGGCGGAATGTCGTCGAAGTGACGGAGATCGATGTCCATGGATGTCACAGTCCTGGCTCGGTTTTCGCGGTGATGCGTCGGACGGTATGCCGGCCTTATAGGGACGCCTCGGATTTTGGCACAACTAGCCATAAGGCGGGGCGACTTACGGGTCATGGAGTAATTTGTCGCGCTCCAATCTACCGGTCGCCGCATTTCCATTTGAAGTCGAACTATCGTCGGGTAGGGGATCGACCTTACGGCAGGTCATATGACTTTCGTTCGGTCGACTAAGCGAGAACGCTCTATCTTTCGAAACAGACGTCAACTCGAGATCGGGTATAAAAAGCATGAATACACCTGACGAGATCCTGGCAGACGCAGTTGGCCTCCGGACCTGCTCCAGCGCCAATAGGATCTTTGACATCATCGAGCGGAGGCTCGTCAGCCACGGTGCCAGCCATATCCTGGTCACCGGCCTGCCGATGCCCGGTCGTCCGGTGGAGCCTCTGATCCTGCACATGAAGTGGCCCGACGTTCGAAGCGAGCGCGGACAGCTGATCACCATTTCCAAGGGCGATCCGATCCTGGAGCGTTGCCGCGTGTCGCATCGGCCGTTCCTGGTGGATGGCGTGAGCATCTCCGGCCATTCCGACCTGGTCGGCGCGGCGGGACCGGAAGCGGCGGCGCGCATTGTCGCGGTGCCGGTGAAGTCGATCCAGCCCTACCAGGCCGCCGTCATTGGCCTCGGCACGGCGCTGTCGCTGACCGAACTGGATCTGGTGGCGTTCGATTTCCTCTGCAATCAGGCCTTCCGGCGTCTTCGCGCCCTTGGCTTCCTGATCGACAGCCGCCCCGGCGACCTGTCGACCCGCGAGCGCAAGGTCCTGGAGCTGACGGCCACCGGCAAGACCGCCCAGGAGATCGCCGAGTTGCTGAACATCTCCCAGCGGACGGTGCACGCGCACCTGCAGAACGCCGGCGAGAAGCTCGATGCGTCCAACAAGACCCAGACCGTGGTCGAGGCCCTCCGTTACGGGCAGATCACACTGGAAGACTGACCGCGATCGAGCGGTCCGAACACGAGGTCGCGCCAACGGGGGGGCGGCGCGGCTTCAGACTGGAAACGGCGCAGGCGGGCGCCGCCCCGGCACCACCGCTCCGGCCGACCATCGACCGCACCGGTCGGGATCGCACCGATCAGGGATCATGACTGATCGCCTGTAGGCACGCCCCGCGCCGGCGCTGGATCGTCAGACGAACTGCGACAACCCGGGTATCGCCATGACGATGTCGTCCACCGTCTCCGCCCCGGCATTCTCCTTGGCATAGTCGACGAAGCTGCGCGTCACGCCCTGGATCTGGGTCATGTCCAGACCGGCATTGGAAAGCGCGCTGAAGGCCGCCATGGCGCCACCGCCGCCGAACAGGCCGCCGATCGCCCCCATCAGGCCGCCTCCGCCGCTTGTAGCGCCATCGCCCAGGTAATCGGTCAGACCGAGCTGCGTCGCGAGCGCCTGCACCTTGTCGCTCGGCCCCTCGCTGTTCAAGAAGTTGAGGATGATCCGGACTGCCGTGTCGGCGAGCTCCGGCGAGATCCCGACGTCCGTGGTGATCCGGCTGATGAGGTCGTGCATGCGTGTCTCCCTGTCGGTGGCGCGAAGCGGCCAGGCCCGGCCGGCGGCGGACTTTTGCACCCGGCGCGGGGCGCATCAACCCGTGCCGCAGCGGCATCCATGACGGAGCCCACCGGGCGGGTTCGCTGTCGTTGAGACATATATCAATCATCTGTTAACAATGGCGGCCGAGTCGCGCGAGGAGGACTTCATGCTTGAGGATGGCAAGGTCTATGTCGGGTCGAGCACCAAGCCCGAGTACCTGACGCTGAAACTGGCCAACCGCCACGGCATCGTCACCGGCGCCACCGGCACGGGCAAGACCGTGACCCTCCAGGTGCTGGCCCAGGGCCTCTCCGACGCGGGGGTACCGGTGTTCTGCGCCGACGTGAAGGGCGACCTCTCCGGCATCGGCGCTGTGGGCGAAGAGAAGGATTTCCTCGTCGAGCGCGCGCAGGACATCGGCTTCATCGACGAGTATGTGCTGGCGCCGGCGCCGGTCATCTTCTGGGACCTCTTCGGTGAGAAGGGCCATCCGATCCGCGCCACCGTGTCGGAGATGGGACCGCTGCTCCTCGCCCGCCTGCTGCAGCTCAACGACACCCAGGAGGGCGTGCTCAACATCGCCTTCAAGATCGCCGACGACGAGGGGCTGCTCCTCCTCGACCTCAAGGATCTGCGGGCCATCCTCGCCTATCTCCACGACAACACGGACGCCGTGTCGGCGCGCTACGGCAACGTGGCCAAGCCGTCGATCGGCGCCATCCAGCGCCAGTTGCTGGTGCTGGAAACCCAGGGCGGCGACCACTTCTTCGGCGAGCCCGCGCTCGACATCGCCGACCTGATGCGCGTCACCGGCGATGGGCGCGGCGCGGTCAACGTGCTCGCCGCCGACAAGTTGATGCAGACGCCGCGGCTCTACGCCACCTTCCTCCTGTGGCTGCTGTCCGAGCTCTTCGAGGAACTGCCGGAAGTGGGCGACCTCGACAAGCCGAAGCTCGTCTTCTTCTTCGACGAGGCCCACCTTTTGTTCGACGAGGCGCCGAAGGCGCTCGTCGACAAGGTCGAGCAGGTGGTGAAGCTGATCCGCTCCAAGGGCGTCGGCATCTATTTCGTCACGCAGAACCCGCTGGACGTGCCGGAAAGCGTGCTGGCCCAGCTCGGCAACCGCGTCCAGCACGCGCTTCGGGCCTATACGCCGCGCGAGCAGAAGGCGGTGCGGGTGGCCGCCGACACCTTCCGGCCGAACCCCGCGTTCGACACCTTCGAGGTCATCACGCAGCTCGCCGTCGGCGAGGCTCTCGTCTCCATGCTGGAGAAGAAGGGCGTGCCCTCCATGGTGGAGCGGACCCTGATCCGGCCGCCCTCGTCCCGGCTCGGGCCGCTGACCGACGAAGAGCGAGGCCAGATCATCAGCGCCAGCCCGTTGCGGGGCGTCTACGACGAGGTGACCGACCGGGAGTCCGCCTTCGAGATCCTGCGGGCGCGCGCCGAAGGCGTGCCGCTGGAGCGAGTGCAGGACCGGCCCGCCGGAGGCATCCGCAAGACCTCGACCGGCTTCCAGCTGCCCGACTTCGGCTGGGGACCATCGAGCCGCGAGGCCGAGCGGGCGCCCGAACCGGACCGGCGTGTCAACGACGGCCGTCCGCCCCGGCTCGACGAGTACGAATCGGCGGCCGAGCGCCGCCGGCGCGAGCGCGAGGAGGAGCGGGCCGAGCGCGCCTCCACCTCCGGCCGCCAGACCATCGTGGAGGCGGCGCTCAAGTCCGTCGTGCGGTCGGTCAGCACGCAGGTGGGAAACCAGCTCGGCAAGGCGATTCTTCGCGGCGTGCTCGGCGGCATGCTGAAGCGCTGAGCCGATCGCGGACCGGGCGGAAGCGGTCGCTTCGCCCGCCGACAACGGCTTACAAACGGTCGGAGATCGTCTAGATCTTGTGTCCTGTCGGCGCGGGCGAGCGGTCCCGTTGCGGCCCTCTCCAGTCTCGACCTCAAGGAAACGTCATGGCGATCCCTTCCGTCCTGTCCCGGGTGGACGACACTTTCGATGCCAGCCTGGACCGCCTGTTCGCCTTCATGCGCATTCCGTCCATCTCCACCGATCCGGCCTACGCGGATGCCTGCGCCCGCGCGGCCGGCTGGCTTGCCGACACGCTGACGGAGATCGGCTTCGACGCGTCCGTGCGGCCGACCACCGGCCATCCCATGGTGGTCGCCCACTGGACCAAGGCCGGCCCGGACAAGCCGCACGTGCTCTTCTACGCCCACTACGACGTCCAGCCGGTGGACCCGCTGAACCTTTGGGAGACGCCGCCGTTCGAGCCACGCCTCGCCGACGGGCCGCACGGGACAAAGCGGATCGTCGGGCGCGGTGCCGCCGACGACAAGGGCCAGCTCCTCACCTTCGTGGAGGCCGCCCGTGCGCTGATCGCGGAGACCGGCGGCCTGCCGGTCAACGTGACCATTCTGAGCGAGGGCGAGGAGGAGAGCGGTTCGCCGTCCCTCGTCCCCTTCCTGGAAGCCAACCGGGCGGAGCTTTCCCACGATGTCGCGCTTGTCTGCGACACCGGCATGTGGGACCGGCAGACGCCGGCCATCACCACCACGCTCCGCGGCCTCGTCGCCGAGGAACTGACCGTCCACGGCGCCGACCAGGATCTCCATTCGGGCATGTTCGGCGGCCCGGCGCTCAATCCCATCCACGTGCTCGCCCGCATCCTCGCCGGTCTGCACGACGACAAGGGGCGCGTCACCCTGTCGGGCTTCTACGACGGCGTGCCGGAAATCCCCGACGACATCCGCCGCAACTGGGAGAGCCTAGGCTTCGACGGCGCCGCCTTCCTGGCCTCCGTCGGCCTTTCGGCACCCGCGGGCGAGACCGATCGGACCGTGCTGGAGAAGATCTGGGCGCGCCCGACCGCCGAGGTCAACGGCATCACCGGCGGCTACACCGGCGACGGCTTCAAGACCGTGCTGCCGGCGAAGGCCTCCGCCAAGGTGTCCTTCCGCCTCGTGGGCGACCAGAACCCGGCGGCGATCCGCGCCGCCTTCCGGGCCTATGTGGAGGCCGCCCTGCCGCCGGGCGCCCGGGCGGACTTCCACGGGCATGGCGGCAGCCCCGCCCTTCGCCTGTCGTTCGACAACCCGGCTCTCGCCAAGGGGGCCGCGGCGCTGGAGGCCGAATGGGGCAAGCCGACCGCCATCATCGGCGGCGGCGGCTCGATCCCTGTGGTCGGGCTCTTCAAGAGCCTCCTCGGCATGGACAGCCTGATGGTCGGGTTCGGCCTCGACGATGACCGGATCCATTCTCCGAACGAGAAGTACGACCTCACCAGCTATCACAAGGGCATCCGCTCCTGGGTCAGGATCCTGGACGCGCTCGCCCGTTAGCCGCACGGCCGTCGGCGCGGGGCGGACCCATGTCGGCCGTCCCATGGTCCGGATGTCGCGTTCTCTTAGACCAAGCAGCGTGGTAACCGTCTCGCCATGGGTATCAGCCGTCCCCTCCGCCCGCTCGCCTGCCTCGCCCTGGTCGTGGCGGCCGGCGCCTGTTCGCCCGGCCTCGACATGGTGATGGACGACGTGACCACCGGCACGGCGGACGCGCTGGTGTTGACGGCAGACGGCCTGCCGGGGCTGCCGGTGGGCACCGCCTACTCGGAAACCGCCATCGAGGCGGCCCTTCCGGGTTTCGATGCCTCCCCGATCACCATGGCCACCGAAACCGAGACCCTGTCAGCCATCGCGCTCTTCCGGGACGGGCTGCAGATGGTCCAGGTGCTGCCCGGATCCGGTGGGCGGATCGGTGCCGTTCACGCGGTCTCCACACGGCTTCGCGGGCCCGGCGGCGAGCATGTCGGCATGACGATCGGCGAAGCCCAGGTGGCGGCCGGCAGCTGCCGCATCGGCGCCGGCAACTGGAGCGGCATGCCCATCTGTCCGTCCCGGGCGGCGCCCAACGTCAGCCTGGTGTTCGCCACAACGGGGATCGCCCAGACGGCAGTCGAGGCGATCTCCACCGCCACCTTGCAGCGCATGATCTGGACGCCGCCCGAGCCGGAAGGATCCTGATGAACGCGACGACGCCGGCCTTGATCGACGTGGACAAGCTGGTCGAAGGCGTGCTCGCCGGCGAGCGTGCCGTACTGGCCCGCGCCATCACCCTGGTGGAGAGCCGCAAGCCGTCGCACCAGCCGGCGGCCCGCGCCCTCCTGCAGGCGCTCCTGCCGCACACCGGCAAAGCGTTCCGGGTCGGCATCACCGGCGTGCCGGGTGTCGGCAAGTCCACCACCATCGACCAGCTCGGCACGAACCTGACCGCCGCCGGCCACAAGGTGGCGGTGCTCGCCGTCGACCCGTCGTCGACCCGCACGGGCGGTTCCATCCTCGGCGACAAGACCCGCATGGCGCGCCTCGCCGTCGACCGCAACGCCTACGTCCGCCCCTCCCCGTCCGCCGGCACCCTCGGCGGCGTGGCGGCGAAGACGCGCGAGACCATGCTGCTCTGCGAGGCCGCCGGCTTCGACGTCATCCTGGTGGAGACGGTGGGCGTCGGCCAGTCGGAGACCGCCGTCGCCGACATGGTGGACGTCTTCCTGGTCCTCATGCTGCCCGGCGCCGGCGACGAGCTGCAGGGCATCAAGAAGGGCATCATCGAGCTTGCCGACCTGATCGCCGTCAACAAGGCGGAGGGCGACGCCGCGATCCGGGCGCGGACCGCCGCCTCCGAGTACCGGGCGGCGCTGCACATCCTCGCCCCCGCCTCGCCCGATTGGACGCCGCCGGTCCTCACCATCTCCGGGCTCGCCAACGAGGGGCTGGACAAGCTCTGGTCCGAGGTGGCGCGCCATCGCTCGGTCACCGAGGCGTCCGGCGCCTTCCAGGCCAAGCGGCGGGCGCAGCAGGTTCACTGGATGCGGCAGATGATCAACGAGCGCTTCCACGAACGTCTGGTCCGCGACCCCGTCATCCGCGCGGCCATCGAGGACCGCGAATCCCGCGTCGCCGAAGGCACCCTCGCCCCTGGCGTCGCGGCCGCGGAGATCGCCGAAATGCTGGCGCTTTGAATCGGGGCGAAGCGTACTAGCGACGCCCCGACCCTGGAAGTTGACGAACGCCTGCCCGACCGATCCGCCCCTTCGACTTGGATGAACAAATCCGGCAGACCGCGGACGGCGACGCGATTTCCCCACCGCTAACCATCGTGGCCTGACCGGCGGATGCGGTTCCCATCCCTCAACAGTTGGTGAACACCGACAACAATCCCGGCGGCGGCGCGTTCATTGGACGGGGGCTTTCAACAAGCCGAGGACTTATCCCTCATGACCGCCATCAAAGACGCCAAGATCCTGATCGTGGCCACCGACGGCTTCGAGCAGTCCGAGCTCATCGGCCCGCTCACCCAGCTCAAGGGCCTCGGGGCTACCGTTCACGTCGCCGCGCCGGAGACGACGCGCGAGCCGGGCAAGATCCGCGGGTGGAACGAGAAGGACTGGGGCGACACCGTGCCTGTCGACAAGCCGGTCGCCTCGGTCTCCGTGGACGACTACGACGCGCTGGTGATTCCGGGCGGGCAGATCAACCCGGACGTGTTGCGGGTGGACCAGACGGTCGTGGCCCTCGTCCGCGCGTTCGTCGACAGCGGCAAGACCGTCGCCGCCATCTGTCACGGGCCTTGGGTCCTGGTCGAGGCCGGCGCCGTGAAGGGCCGCAGGATCACCTCCTACCATTCCATCAGGACCGACGTGATCAACGCGGGCGGCCACTGGGTCGACGAGCCGGTCGTCGCCGACGAGGGCATCGTCACGAGCCGCAAGCCGGACGACATCGACGCCTTCGTGAAGAAGATCGTCGAGGAGATCGGCGAAGGGCGCCACGATCGTCGCCACGCGGCGTGATCGACCCGCCCCGATGCGCGACCGTCCGGGCGAAAAGGACCCTGCATTCTGACCGACGAGCCCCGGCCGCACCCTCAATTGGGGCGTCGCCGGGGCCGCTGCGGTCGTCCGTCCTCAGAGGAAGGTGACGGCCCCGGTGTGCACGTCGTGCATGGCGCCGACGATCTTCAGCGCGCCGGTGTCCACCAGTTCCTTCAGGATCGGGCTGCGCTCGGTCAGCGCGGCGACGCTGTTCATCACGTTGGTCGACGCGACCGCGTCCACGTAGGGCGCGTTCTTGGACGACTTCTCGCCAGTGAGCGGGGTGGCGGCGACGGCCGGCTGGATCTGGTCGAGAAGGCCCGTCAAGTTGCCGAGCTTCACGTCGTCCACCGCGCCCTTCACGGCGCCGCAGGAGGAATGGCCGAGCACCACGATGGCCTTGGCGCCCGCCACCTTGGTGGCGAATTCCATGGAGCCGAGGATGTCGCCGTTGATCACCGGACCGGCGACACGGGCGGTGAAGATGTCGCCGATCTGCTGATCGAACACGAGTTCGACCGGGACGCGGCTGTCGATGCAGCCGATCACGCAGGCGAACGGCGCCTGGCCGCCTTCGGTGGCGTGCACGAGGTCGGCCATGTTGCACTTGGTCGGCGCGCCGGCCGCGAACCGGGCATGACCTTCCTTCAGAAGGTCGATGGCCGACTCCGGCGTCACCGTCTTCTGAAGATCCGACGTGAACGCCGCGCAGGCGTCGGACACGTCGGTGGCGGTGGTCGCCGCCGAAGCAACGGACGGGATTGCGATCGCCACGAAGCTGGCGGTCGGCAGGGCACAGCAGAAAGCACGGCGGGACAGCATGAGCGCTCCTCCTCGAATTGAGCACCGCTGTCCTAGCGCAACACTATGGCAATTTAACACATAAGAATAAGCAATAGAGCGACTCGCAGTAATGCGATCATGATGTTTCCCGCATTTGGACTTGCGGCATAATAGGCCTCCCCCGTTCTATTCGGCGGATCTCCGGGGAAGTCCGTCGTCGATCCGCACCAACCAAGCGGACCGACCGAAACGGGCGGCCCAGGGGG
>NZ_MSIG01000028.1 GCF_001927285.1 Mongoliimonas terrestris
ATCCTGTCGCTGTTCCGCTGATCCGGCGGCCCGCCACCCGAACCGACGCCGCGCCCCTTCCCGGGCGCGGCGTCACGCTGTCGTCGTCCCGTCGGGGACACGCGCGGCATCGGCGGCTCCACACAAGCTTCGCCCGGCACGGTGTCGGCGACGCATCTTGTGGAGACGGTCGCCCATGTCTGGCATGGCCCAAGCCGAACGCATCTGGTCCAATCTCGTCGGTCTCGGGGTCCGGCGCCTCGCCGCGCTCTCGCTCATCGTCCTCGCCACGCTCGCGGCGGTCGGCGGCAGCGCCTACTATCTCAGCCGTCCGCAGCAGGCGGTGCTCTACTCCGGCCTTGCCAACGAGGACGTCAGCCGCATCGGCGCCGCACTCCAGGATGCCGGCATCCCGTTCGACGTGAGCGCGGACGGGGCGACCGTGATGGTCAACACCGGCTCCACCGCCCGCGCGCGCATGTTCCTCGCCGAGCGCGGCCTACCCCAGGGCGGCACCGCGGGCTACGAGCTGTTCGACCGGGTCGACGGGCTCGGCCTCACCTCCTTCATGCAGGAGCTGACCCGCGGCCGGGCCCTCGAAGGCGAACTCGCCCGCACCATCCAGACCCTCAACGGCGTCAAGGCCGCCCGCGTCCACCTGGTGCTGCCGGAGCGCGGCACCTTCCGCACCGACCGGCAGATGCCGTCCGCCTCGGTGGTGATCCGCGGCGCCGGCCTGGACACCACGGAGGCCACGCGGGCGATCCGTCTGCTGGTATCGGCCGCGGTGCCGGGCCTGACGCCGGACCGGGTGACCGTGCTCGACACCACCGGCCGGACGATCGCCACCGGCGCCGACGCGCTCGGCACCGGCAACAGCCAGATGGCCGACCTGGAGCGCACCGTGGCCGACCGGCTGACGGAGAACCTCCGCCGGACGCTCACGCCGCAGCTCGGCATCGACAACTTCCAGCTGAGCGTCACCCCCGTCCTCAACATGGACAAGCGGCGCACCGAGGAGGTGTCGTTCGACCCGGAGACCCGGGTGGAGCGGTCCGTGCGCACGGTGCGGGAGAACGAGACCGCGCAGAACGCCACCGCCGGCCAACCGACCTCGGTGGCGACGAACATTCCGGCCCCGGCCGCGGGCGGCGGCGGCAACGCCGACCAGTCGAACCAGGAGACGCAGCGGCGCGAGGAACTGGTCAACTACGAGATCGCCTCGCGCACCACCCAGACCACCAGCGAGGGCTATTCGCTGCTCAAGCTGTCGGTCGCCCTGGTGGTCAACCGGTCCCGCCTGGAGGCGGTCGCCGCCGCGGAGAACGGCGCGCCGGTGGAGGACCAGCTGGCCGAGTTGCAGCGGCTCGCCACCACGGCCGCCGGCCTCGACCCGGCGCGCGGCGACCAGATCACCGTGACGGCGGTGGACTTCCTGCCGATCGACCAGCAGCTGACGCCGGTGGAGCCGATCAGCATCGCCGAACTGGTCAACCGGCACCTCGCCGACGTGATCAAGGCGTTGTCCATCCTGATCGTCAGCGTTCTCCTGATCTGGTTCGGTCTGCGCCCCGCCGTGGCGACCCTGATGCCGCGGCCGCAGCCGGCCGCGACGGCGACCGCGTCCGGAACCGCCCTTGCGGCGGCCGGCGAGGGCGGACATGCCGACGGCTCCGCGGCCCTCGCGGTGCCGGAGGACACCCTCTCCCTCCTGGAGGATCTCGCCTCGGCGCCGAACCGCGACAAGATCCACCGGCTGGAGGCGGCCATGCTGGCCGACGAGGAGCAGGCGATGATCGTCCTGAAGCAGTGGCTCTACCAGTGGGGACCGGGCTATGCGGCGAATGCTGATTGATGAACTGACCTCGATCCGGCCGCTGGGCGCGGCGGAGGGGCCGGCGCGACCGGAAGCCCACCCGGATCCAATGCCGCTCGTGGAGGCGGCGGTCGCCGCCGCCGTCGGCGAGGAGCGCGCCCGCGCCGCCGCCGCGGCCGCCCTTGCCGCCGCCGCGGCGGATGAAGCCCGGTCCGCGGCCGTTGAGGCGGCGCGTCGACAGTGGAGCGAGACCGAAGGCGCCAGGCTCGGCCGTGCGATCGCCGACGGTTTCACCGCCCTGGAGCGCACCCTCTCCGACGCCGCCGGCCGCGCCCTGGCGCCCGTGCTGGCCGCGGGCCAGCGCGCTTTGATGCTGGCGGCATTCCAGGACAGCGTTCGGACCCTCCTGTCCGACCCGGACGGCCGCCCGTTCCACATCATCGGCCCGCCCGACCTCCTCGCGGCCGTCGCCGCCGCCTGCCCGGGCCTCGACGGGCGCGCCACGCTGGAGGCCGGAGCCGGTCCGGAACTGGTGGTCGAGGCGGATCCGACCCGTATCGAGACCCGCTTCGCCGCCTGGGCCGACCGGCTCGCCGAAGCGGCGGGAGCACGCTGATGGACAAGCAGGCCGAGATCATCATCCGGCGCCGCGTCGAAGTCGCCGATGAGGGCATCAAGTCCGGCGCCTGGAAGGTGGCGCACGCGGACTTCATGACGGCCATGATGGCCTTCTTCCTCATCATGTGGCTCGTGAACTCCACCAACGAGGAGGTGAAGGTCGGCATCGCCCAGTTCTTCAATCCGATCCAGTTGACCGACATCCTGGCGGAGAGCCGGGGCCTCAACGATCCGGGGCCGCGCTCCGGTTCGGAGAAGTCGGAGGACGGCGGCGGCGAACCCGGACCTGGCGGCGACGGCGGATCGGCCGCCGACAGCGCCTATCCGGAGGGCAAGCTGTTCGAGAGCCCTTACGCGGCGCTCGACACCATCGTCGCCGAGGCCGCCAAAGCCGCCGAGGCGGCCGCCGACGACGGCCGGCCGGCGGGACCGTCCCTCAACCTCCTCTCCGGCCTCACGGTGGGGCCGAGCGGTACCCAGGCGCGCGACCCGTTCGACCCGATGTCGTGGACGCGCCCGGTTCTGAACGGCACCGGACAGGACACGCCGGCCGAGCGGCGCCCCGGCGGCGGCGTGGTCGCGCCCATGCCGGGCGAGCCCGGCAAGGTGCCGTCGTCGGCCGAGCGGACCGGCCCGACGGACGGACCGGTGGAATCGCCTCACCCGCAGACGGGCACCGAGACGCCCGATGCCGCCGCCTTTCCGGACACGCCGCCGGTTGCCGGGACGCCTCCCGCGCCAGCGGCTGCGAAGGAAGCGGCGCCCGGTGAAGCCGAAACACGCGAGGCGGCGTCGGGCGAAGCGGTGAAGGACCAAGCGGTGGCGGACCGAGCGGTGAAGGGCGATGGCGTGGCGGGCGAGGTGGCGCGGGATCCGGCGGTCGCCAAGGGCCTGCCGGCCGAGGCTGGCGCGACGGTCGGCGCGCAGACCGGCCCGGCGGGCGCCGGCAACGCGCAGGAGGCCATGGCCGCGTCGGTCGCGGAGAACATCCGCCAGCTCACCATCGCGCTCGCCGACGTGAAGGACGGCAACGGCCCGCTGGTGGCCTTGGAGGCTGTGGAGGGCGGCGTCTTGATCAATCTGACGGAACGCGAGACACGGTCCATGTTCGGCAGCGGCTCGGCCTCGCCGTCCGCCGACCTCATCGCGGTGATCGACCGCATCGCCGCCGTGGTGAAGACCACCGAAGGCATGGTGGTGGTGCGCGGCCACACCGATGGCCGGCCCTACCGGACGAAGGCCTACGACAACTGGCGCCTGTCCACGGCACGGGCCCACATGGCCGCCTACATGCTGATCCGCGGCGGCGTGCCGGAGGCGCGGATCGACCACATCGAAGGCCATGCGGACCGCAAGCTCAAGCGTCCGGACGATCCGGGCGCGGCGGAGAACCGGCGGATCGAGATCCTGGTCCGGACACCCGCCCCATGACGCCCGCCGTTCTTTCGACCACGGGCCTCGGCCGACCCGTCGCCGTCGCACCCGACCGTGCCCGGTGGCGCGCGGCCGCCGTCCTTGCCGGACTGCTCGCCGTTCTTCCGCCGGCCCTTGCCGAGAGCCCGCCGGCGGTCGGCGGACCCTACCGGGTGCCGCTGCTCGCCATGGATCCGGACGCGGTGCAATCCTTCGAGGCCGAGGCGCCGCCCTGGTCGTCGGCGACGGCGCCGCGGACGGGGGCGGACCTCACGGCGGCCGACCTGGTCTGGCCCACCCTGGAGCTCGACCTGACGGCGACGGGCTCCACCTGGTCGCTGCTCTCCGGCGAGGCGGCCCCGGCGGAGGCGGCCACCGAGCCGGAACCCTCCTACCCCTTCCCGCAGCCCTATCAACTCATCCGCCGCGTGCTCTGGATGCAGGAGCGCACCGCCCACGGCGACGCCGCCGCCTATCAGACGGTGCCTGCCGCGCTGGAGGCGTTCGGCCTCGCCCTCAAGGGCATGCCGCCGCAGATCTGGAAGGATGCTCGCAACGCCCGGGCCGTGGCCGCCTACATGATGGCCGGAGGGGCGGCCGAGCCGGTGAAGGCCCTTCTGGCGGCCGGCGTAACCCTCGACCTGCCGGAGGGGCTCCTCGACGGTCTGTTCGCCTCGGCCGACGGCCGCTACGAGGACGCCCGCGCGGACCTGGCAGAGGTGCCGATGGCGGGCCTGCCGCCGCTCTTCGCCGGCCAGCTCGCGCTTGCCCGCGCCACCCTGTCGGCCCTGGCGGAAGTCGACGAGGGCGCGCCGCTCGATGCCGCGGCGCTCTACGACACCGCACGGCTCAGCGTGCCCGGCTCGCTGATCGAGGAGGCGGCGCTCCGCCATGGCGCCATCCACGCGGGCCGCCAGCAGCGCTACGACCGGTTCCGTGTGCTCGCCCAGCTCTACATCCGCCGCTTCGGCGGCTCGCTCTTCTTCGGCGAGTTTCAGCAGCAGGCCGCCGTGATCGTGCTGCAGCTCGACACCAACGCGGTGGAATCCCACCTCGACGAGATCGGCGGCGTCACCTTGGGCTTCGACCCGGTCTTCCGGCGCGATCTCTACCTGCTGCTGTCGCGCCGGGCGCTGATCGCCGGCAACATCGGCATCGCCCGCGCGGCCGGCGACGTGGCCCTGGACCTCGTCGGCGAGGATCCGCCGAGCCGGGCGCGGGCGCTTCTCTACCACGGCGCCGCCCTGATGCTGAGCGGCACCATGGACGCCGCGCGCCGATCGCTGGAGGCCGTCGACATGGACGTCCTGCCCACGCGCGACCACGACCTGCGCGCCGCGGTGCTGGCGCTTTCGGTGCCGCTGTTCAGCCACAAGGACGCCGGACACGACGGCGACACGGCGCTTCTTGCGGCGGCGCACGCGCGCATGAAGCATGCCGACCCGTTCCATTCCGCCGTGCCCGACCGCCTGGCCGCCGCCGTGACGGCGGCAACCGACACGCTGAAGGAGGCCCGCGATGGCCGCTGACACCCAATCGCTTCCGGTCCAGCCTGCCCCTCACGGCCGCGCGGGGAGCGGCGGCCGGCCGATCGGATCAGCCGTCGACGGCGGTGCCTTCGAGGCGACGGTCGCGGACGTCGCCGCCGAGGACGGCGGCTCCGGCAGACCCGCGGCAGCGGATCGGGACTTGGCCGCCCGCCCGCCGGCGGAGGGCGCGCCGGGCGGCGCGCCGACGCGCTACAAAGCCGCCGGCGCCGCCGTCGGTGCCGGCGGGCCGCACGCGCTGACGGCCGATCGTGACGGCCGCGGGGAGCCGCGCATGACCGGCGGTCCCGTGATGGAAAGGATGCGCCTTGCCCGATCGGCCGGCGGTCCGGACGGTTCCGAGTCTCCCGCCGAACAGGCCGCTGGGCGCGAGGGATCCGCCGACGGCGGCGCGACACGGCGCCTGCCTGGCACCGGGGTCGCGGGGGACCTGTCCTTGCCGGCGAGCGCCGGGGAGTCTCCGCCCGGTGAGCCGGAGGGCGGCACCGGGACCGACCTTTCGGGCGCGCTCGGAGGTGCACCGGTCCTGTCGGGTCTCACTCTGTCGGCAACCGCACGGGCATCCGGCGAGCCGTCCGACCGAGGGCAAGGCCAAGGCGCCGACGGTGCGGCCGCGTCCCTGCGGACGGCCGCTCACCTGCCGGGGATTGGCGCGGACGGCGAGCGCCGATCCGGCGGCGCTTCACCCGGCACCGCGGCGACGGCGTTCGCGACCATGGACGGATCGTCCATTCCACACGGATGGGCCTCGGACGCCGCCGCGCCGGACCTCGTCGCGCCGGACCTTGCCGGGCTGAAGGCCCTTCTGGCGGCGCCGCCGTCGGCGCGCGAACGCACCGGCGGGACCCTCGCGCCTCCCCGGCCCGGCGACGCGGCGCGGCTGGCGGTCCTGCCGGCCCGGTCGAAGCCGGACGCGGACGCGGGCGCGGTGCTCCAGGCGCTGCAGTCCGTGGCGCGCGGCCGGGCCGATCCGACCTCGCCGGAGATTTCCGCACCGCTTGCGGCCATGGCCGAGCGGTCCGACCGCGCCGCGGCCCCGGAGGGTTCGACCGCGCGGCCGGATCCCGGCATGTCGCCATCGGGTGTCGCGCTCGACGGCCGCTTGCGGACCGACGGCGGCGCCGGCCTGTCGCGGGTGGCGAGCCGGATCGGGCCTGCCGTGGCGGCGACGCTCGCGGCGTCCGCCGGGCCGGACGCAATGGAGCGCTTCCAGGCCAAGGTGCTGCGTCAGGAGACCCACCTGCCGGTCCTGGTGGAGCTCTCCGTCGCCGGCCAGCAGGTGGCCGACGCCCTCCAGGGCCTGCCGTCGCCGAGCGGGCCGACGGCGACCGCCGGGGCCGATCCGGTGCGCGTCGACCTGACGGCCCCGCCGTTGCACGTGCTGGAGATCCAGCTGCAGCCCGAAGAGCTCGGCTCCGTGCGGGTGGAGCTTCGGGCCGCCGGCGACCGCCTCGCGGTGCGCATCATCGCCGACGAGCCGGAGACGGCGCGCCTCTTGACCGAAGATGCGAGCGCCCTCGGGCGCAAGCTGGAGGCGGCGGGCTACACGGCGGACGGGCTTCTCATCCAGGTGGTGAGCGACGCCGGCCTGCCGCGCCTGCCGGTGTCCTCCACCGGGGCGAACGGCAACCCGGCGGCGAACGGCGGACAGGCACAGGCAGGCAACGGGCAGCCCGGCGGCGGACAGCCGTCCGGCGGCCCGGGCCAGGACGGGAGCGGACGAAACGACCATGCGCAGCGCGACGACACGTTTGATGGTGGCGGCACTCCTGGCGATGGGGGCGTCTGGCTCTGAGGCCGCCGAAGGACGCGCCGACCGGCCGGACGCGGTGTGCGAGCGCGAGATGATCGCTGCCGCCGAGGAGACCGGCGTGCCGCTCGGCGTGCTCTACGCTGTGGGGCTGACCGAGAGCGGCCGCAAGAACAGCCTGCAGAGCAACGCCCTCAACGTGGAGGGCACGTCGGTTTTCCCGGCGGACCGGGCGAGCGCCATCCGGCGCGTGCGCGACGAACTGCGGCGCGGGCGCAAGCTCATCGACATCGGCTGCATGCAGATCAACCACCACTATCACCGGCAGGAATTCGCCTCGCTGGAGGCCATGCTGGAGCCGCGCGAGAACGTGCGCTATGCCGCCCGCTTCCTGAAGACGCTGCGCAAGAGCCACGGCAACTGGACCATGGCCGTCGCCCGCTACCACGCCGGACCGAACAACGATCCGGCCCAGAAGCGCTACGTCTGCCTGGTGATCCGCAACATGGTGGTGTCCGGCTTCGGCAACTGGACCCCGGCCGCCTCGGCCTTCTGCCGCTAACGGCGTCTCGACGCTGTCGCCATTGCCGTGCTTTGCTCCTGGCGCCGAACGGCAATCCGCCCCCGAAGGGAGCGGGCAGGTCTTCAAGAGGAGCAGTTCCTGTCATGCGCACACCTCTGATTCTGCGGTCCGCGGCGGCGACGCTCGCGCTCGCGACCGTGTTGGTCGTGCATCCCGCGCTCGCCGAAACGGTCACCTTGCGCTTCGTCCAGACCAACGACCTCGACAAGATGGAAGAGAAGGACGGCCGCGGCGGCGTGGCGCGTCTGGCAGCGGCCGTGAAGGCCGAGAAGGCGAAGCCAGGCACGACCTTCTTCGTCCACGCGGGCGATGCCATCTCGCCGTCGCTGCTCGCCGGCATCGACAAGGGTGCCCACATGATCACCCTCCTCAACGCCATGGGGGTGGACGTCTTCACCCCGGGCAACCACGAGTTCGACTTCGGCGACACGGTCTTCGCCGAGCGGATGGCCGAGGCCACCTTCCCGATCGTGTCGTCGAACGTGCGCGGCCCCGACGGCGGCCAGCCGGCGGACACCGTTCCTGAAAAGATCGTCGAGGTCGGCGGCGTGAAGGTCGGCTTCTATGGCCTCACCACCGAAACCACCGTGGAGGTGGCGAGCCCCGGCGCCATCACCTTCGCGCCGTCGCGCGACGTGGCGGCGGAGAAGCTGAAGAGCCTGCGCGACCAGGGCGCCGACTTCGTGGTGGCGATCGCCCACGAGGGCGTCGACGTCGACCGCGACCTCCTCGCCGGCGGCATGGCGGACCTGATCCTCTCCGGCCACGACCACGACCTGACCGTCTCCTACAACGGCAAGGCCGCGCTGGTGGAATCGAGCTCGCAGGCGGAATACGTGGTGGTCACCACGGTGACGCTGGACAAGACCGAGAAGGACGGCAAGGTCTCCGTCGAATGGCGGCCGGACTTCGACGTGATCGACAGCGCCACCCTCACGCCGGACCCGGAGATCGGCGCTCTGGTGAAGGGCTTCGAGGACAAGCTCGACGCGGAATTGAACGTGGAGATCGGCAAGACCGAGACGCCGATCGACAGCCGGCGCGCCACGGTGCGGGGCACCGAGGCGGCCATCGGCAACCTGATCGCCGACGCCATCCGCGAGGCGGTGGAGGCGGACGTCGGCATCGTCAACGGCGGCGGCATCCGGGCGGACAAGGAATACGCGGCCGGGACCGTGCTGACCCGCCGCGACATCCTGTCCGAACTGCCGTTCGGCAACCGCACGCTGAAGCTCGGCGTCACCGGCCAGCAGCTCTGGGACGCCATGGAGAACGGCTTCAGCCAGGTGGAGAAGGGGGCAGGCCGCTTCCCGCAGGTGTCCGGCCTGGTGGTCGAGGTGGATCTGAAGGAGCCGGTGGGCAGCCGGGTGAAGAGCATCGTCATCGCCGGCGAGACGCTGGACCTGACGAAGCGCTACACGCTCGCCATCAACGACTACGCAGCCGCGGGCGGCGACGGCTACGCCATGCTGCGCGGCTCCGAGCTGCTGATCCCGGAGGCCGCGTCCGTCCTGATGGCGAGCCAGGTGATCGACCATATCGCCAAGACGGGCAGCGTCGCCCCGAAGGTGGAAGGCCGCATCGTGATCCGCTGATCGCGGCGGTTCCGATCCGGCGGCCACGGATGTCGCGATCCGCGGTCGCCCAGCCGGTCACGCAGGGCCGGATTGGTGTGCACCATCCTGGCCGCGCCTCCTTGTCGGGGGCGCGGCCTTTTTCGTGACCGATCGAAGCACGCAGAGACGAAGACGTGCCGCACCGCACAAGAATTTGCCTCGCGCTGCACAGTGGCGCGCCGCCTGTCCCTGTATTCGACCGGATCCGTTTACCGACCGTCAAGGATAACGGCACAGGCTGTTTCATTGCGAAACAGAGATATGCTTAACGCCCCGCTGTTTCGTCTGGCCCGGGACTTGCGAGGAAGTGACCTCGGCGGACCCCGCCGCTTTGTCATTCGTTCTGACCCGACGAGGCCCACCATGGAAGAACTTCGCGAAATCAACCCGGCCCGCATCCTGCCGACCCAGTCGGTGCCGAAGGGCTTCGCCGCCGCCCAGCTGGGTGCCCGCACGGTGTGGTACGGCCCGCTCTATCAGGTCGCCGAAGCGCCGGCCGACAGCGCGCTGCTGGTCCACCCGCAGGACGCCAAGGCCGTCCGCGCCGCCGACTGACCGGCCGCGCGCCCCCCCTTCTGTCCGGCGCCGGCGACGGGGCGGCGGACAGAGCCGGGGAGACGCCTGCCGGACGGTTCGGTTCCGGCAGGATGTTTTTTTCGCGGACGGTGGAACAAGTCGCCGCCGCCGGCGTTTAGACGGTCACCTTTGCGGTGACTGTCAGCGCCGGATCAGAATGCACGTCGGGTCGCACGACCGGTTTCTCGTTATCCTGTCGGTGCTCATCGCCATCGCGGCCGCCTACACGGCGCTCGATCTGGCGGGCCGCATCCGTGCGTCCGACGGCATCGCCCGCAAAGCCTGGACAGGCGCGGCCGCCGTCGCCATGGGCGGCGGCATCTGGTCGATGCATTTCATCGCCATGCTGGCCTTTCACGTGACCGTCCCGGTTCTCTACGACGGACCGCTGACGCTGGCCTCGCTCCTCCTTGCCGTGGCGGCGACCGGGGCCGGGTTCATTGTCGCCAGCGGCGGCACGACCGTCCGCATCGCCGCCGCCGGGCTGCTGATGGGGTTCGGCATCGGCACCATGCACTATCTCGGCATGGCGGCGATGCGCATGGACGCGGTGGTGTCCTACGACACCCGGCTGGTCGTCCTCTCGCTTCTTGTCGCCGTCGGGGCATCCACCGTCGGGCTCTGGACAGCGTTTCGCGCCACGCGCGCGAAGGGCCGGATCCTGGCGGCGACCGCCCTCGGGGTCGCGGTCTCGGGCATGCACTACACCGCCATGGCGGCGGCGACGTTCACGCCCACCGGCCCGACCGGCGCGGAGGACGGGCCGGTCTCCCTCGTTCAGACCCAGCTTGCCGGCGGCGTCGCGGCGGCGACCCTCGTCATCCTGCTCCTTGCCTCGGTGGCGGCCCTCTTCGATCGCCGCTTCGGGATGCTCGCCGAGCGGGAAGCGGCGGCGCTTCGGCAGAGCGAGGCGCGGTTTCGCGCCCTCTACCGGGAAACGCCGCTGCCGCTCTACGCGCTCGGCCCGGGCGGGCGCATCGACGAGGTGAGCGACGCCTGGCTCGCCCTTCTCGGCCTCGACCGGGCCGCCGCCCTTGGCCGGCCGCTGACCGACTTCATGGAGCCGGCCTCGGCCGCCGCCTACCGGACCCGCACGCCCTCGCCGCCGGCCGGACCGGCGCCGGCCGACGGGAACCGCGTGGGCGAGGAGGCGGAGTATTTCTTCCGCACGGCCGACGGCCGCATCCTCGACGTGGCGGTGCACGAGCGGGAGCACGACGCCGGCCTTGACGCGCCGCGCATCCTCGGCGCGCTCCGAGACATGACGGAACGCAAGCGCCTGGAGGCGGATCTCCGGCAGGCGCAGAAGCTGGAGTCGATCGGCCAGCTCACCGGCGGCATGGCGCACGACTTCAACAATCTCCTCGCCGTCATCATCGGCAACATGGACCTGCTCGCCCGACGGGTCGGCGACGACGAGCGGTCCCGGCGCATGGTGGAGAGCGCCACCGCGGCGGCGACGCGCGGCGCGGCCCTGACCCAGCGCATGCTGGCCTTCGCCCGCCGCCAGGACCTGAAGCCGCAACCGACCGACGTCGCCGCCCTGGTGCACGACATGGGGGACCTCCTGGTCCGATCGCTCGGCCCGGAGATCCGGCTGGAGCGGAGCCTTCCGGCGGACCTGCCCGCCGCCATGGTGGACGCCAACCAGTTGGAGATGGCGCTCGTGAACCTGACGGTGAACGCGCGCGACGCCATGCCGGACGGCGGCACCGTGACCATCGCCGCCCGCCACGCGGCCGCGCCGCCCGACGGCGACCCGGCAACGGGCGACGGCTTCGTGGTGGTGAGCGTGACCGACGCCGGCGCCGGCATGGACGCCGCGACGCTCGCCCGGGCCGTCGACCCCTTCTTCACCACGAAGGGGATCGGCAAGGGCACCGGGCTCGGCCTCTCCATGGTGCAGGGGCTGGCGGCCCAGTCGGGCGGACGGCTGCGGATCGAGAGCGCGCCCGGCGCCGGGACCACGGCGGAGCTCTGGCTGCCGGCGGCGGACGTGCCCGCGGTGCGGCCCCTCGCCCCCTCGGAGCCGGCGCCGCCCGCCGGCATCGACCGCCCGCTCCGCGTCCTGGTGGTGGACGACGATCCTCTGGTGCTGATGGGCACCCTCGCCATGCTGGAGGATCTCGGCCACACGGTGATCGAGGCGGAGTCCGGGGCGACGGCGCTCGACCGGCTGAGGACCGGCGCCCGGCCGGACGTTCTCGTCACCGACTTCGCCATGCCGACCATGACCGGGCGGGACCTGATCGACGCCGTCCGCCGGATCCATCCGGGCCTGCCCGCCGTGCTGGCGAGCGGCTACGCGGACCTTCGCCGCGCCGACGGGCTGGACGCGGTGCACCTGCCGAAGCCTTTCCACCAGGGCGACCTCGCCCGCGCGCTCGCCCAGGCGGTGCGGCGGAGCGTGGAGACGGCGGACGCCTGATCGCTGGCGCGTTGCTCGAGGATCGTGATCCAGGGTCGTGCTTGACGGCCCTTCCGAAGCGGTCGGGACGGGGATGGTCCGTCAGTCCGGACGCAGGCTCGCCACCAGGGCAGGCAGGTCGCCGAGGGTGTCGACGCGGCGAAAGCGCGGCGCGTCCTCAGGCGCTTCGGCATGCTCCAGCGCCCAGGTGAGCGGGTGCGGCACGTGGACGCCGTAGGCGCCGGCCGCGAGCGCCGGCAGCACGTCCGACTTCAGCGAATTGCCGACCATCAAGGCCCGCTCCGGACCGTCGCCGTGGCGGCGGAACACCCGGTCGTAGACCGCGGGCGTCTTCTCGGAGACGATCTCCACCGCGTCGAAATAGTCGCCGAGGCCGGACTGGGCGAGCTTGCGCTCCTGGTCGAACAGGTCGCCCTTGGTGATGAGCACCAGCCGGTGGTCCGGCTTCAGCCGCTCCAGCGCCGCGCGGGCGTGCGGCAGCGGGTCGATCGGGTGGGAGAGGAGATCGCGGCCGATGGCGAGGATGCGGTCGATGACGTCCACCGCCACCTTGCCGTCGGTCACCTCGATGGCCGTCTCGATCATCGACAGGGTGAAGCCCTTGATACCGTAGCCGTAGAGCTTCAGGTTGCGCCGCTCCGCTTCGAGGAGGCGGCCGGAGACCACCGGCGCCTCGCCATGTTCGGCGAGGAGGTCCGTGAACCGGGCCTCGGTGAGCTTGTAGTAGTGCTCGTTCTGCCAGAGCGTGTCGTCGGCGTCGAAGCCGAGGGTGGTGACGGCGTGCGGCATGGACTTCGGCCCTGGTGGATCGCCCCGCCGGCAGCGGGACGGGACACCAGCCTAGCGCCAAGGCCGTCCGGCGACCAGAGCGCTTATCCTCCTTCACGGAGCCGTCAGGTCGACAAGAAATCGCTTAAAATTCAAGGACCTGGAGCATTCTCTCTTCGATCAAGTCGTGCAACTTGATCGGAGAATACTCTAGCCCTCAGCGCACCACGACGCCCTTCCAGAAGGCGATCCGGCCCTTGATCTCGGCGGCGGCCGGCTTCGGATCCGGATAATACCACGCCGCGTCCGGGTTCTCCGCGCCGTCCACCACCAGGGTGTGGTAGGAGGCCGTACCCTTCCAAGGGCAGACGGACGTTCGGGCGCTCGGCTTCAGAAAGCGCGGGTCGACCGCCTCGGCGGGGAAATAGTGGTTGCCCTCCACCACCACGGTCGCATCCGAGGAGGCCACCACCGTCTCGTTCCAGATCGCCTGAACCATCGCATCCTCCCGGTCTTCGCCCGCGGCCCTCCGGTGGGACAGGCGGCGCTGACCGTTCGTCACATAGGCGCGCCGGGGCCGGCGTCCAGGCTTTGTGTCGCGCGGATCGCGGAGCGCCGGAAAGCGATTGTCAACCGTCCGTGCTTGTGATCACATTGTCTCCAGCCCGCCCGCGACCAGACCCGGTGCCCAGCCGATGGATCAAACCTAGATGATGGCGTCGGATTCGATCGCCATCGAGAATGTATCCAAGATCTTCGGATCGGGAGACGCCAAAGTGGCCGCAGTCGATGGCGTCCACATCTCGATCCGGAAAAATGAATTCTTTACGCTCCTCGGTCCATCCGGTTGCGGCAAGACCACGTTGCTGCGGTTGATTGCAGGTTTCGAGTTCCCGACGAGCGGGCACATCCTGCTGGACGGGACGGATGTGAGCGACACGCCGCCCTTCCGCCGGCCGATCAACACCGTGTTCCAGAACTACGCGCTCTTCCCGCACATGACCGTGGAGGAGAATATCGGCTTCGGGCTGAAGATGCTCGACCGGCCGAAGGCGGAGGTGGCCGCGCGGGTCGCCGCCATGCTGCGGCTGGTGCGCATGGAAGCGCTCGCGGGACGGCGGACGAACCAGATCTCCGGCGGCCAGCAGCAGCGGGTGGCGCTCGCCCGGGCGCTGGCGCCCGCCCCGAAGGTGCTTCTCCTCGACGAGCCGCTTTCCGCCCTCGACTACAAGCTGCGCAAGGAGATGCAGATCGAGTTGAAGCGCCTGCAGGCGGAGACCGGCATCACCTTCATCTTCGTCACCCACGACCAGGAAGAGGCGCTCACCATGTCGGACCGGATCGCCGTGATGGCGGCCGGCAAGGTGCTGCAGGTGGGCACGCCGCGGGAGATCTACGACGCGCCGGCCAACCGGTTCGTGGCGGACTTCATCGGCGAGAGCAACATCCTCGCCGGCACCGTGGAGGCGGTTGCGGGAGGCGTGGCGTCGGTGCGGCTGGCGGCCGGCGGCCGCATGGAGGCGGTGGCCCCCGACGGCGCGTCCACCGGACCGGCCTCGCTGCTGGTCCGGCCCGAGCACGCGCGGCTCGCCGCCGCCGCCGGCGCGCCGGCCGGCGCCCTCGTCGGCACCCTTGCGGACGCGGTCTACTTCGGCACCGACACCCACTTCCATGTTCGCCTCGCCGACGGCACCGACTTCACCGTCCGCCAGCAGAACCGGCCGGCGGGCGAGGCGGCGTTCGCCGTCGGCGAGGCGGTGGCCGTCGTCGTGGAGCCACGGGCCGCGCGGCTCCTCGGGGAAGACCAGCCCCGCGGGGCCGTCCCGTGAGCGCGGCGGCCGAGGCCGCCCGGGCGCGGGAGGTGCGCAGCCGCCGGCTGCTCGCCCTGCCGGCGCTCGTGATCCTCGCGCTCGCGGCGATCGGCCCGCTCCTCGTCGTGTTCGTCTATTCCTTCCTGACGCCCGGGCCGTACGGCGACGTGGTGTGGACCTTCTCCACCGACGCCTGGACCAGCGTCTTTCTGGAGCGGGACATCTTCGACGACACGCTGTCGCTCGCCGACGCCCACATGGCCATCTTCGCCCGCTCGGTCATGCTCGCGCTCGCCACCACCGTGCTCGCCCTCCTGATCGGCTTTCCGACCGCCTATTTCATCGCCACCCGGCCGGAGCGGACGCGCGAGCTCTGGCTCTTCCTCGTGACGGTGCCGTTCTGGACCAACATCCTGATCCGCACCTTCGGCATGCTGGAGATCATCCGCAACGAAGGCCTGATCAACACGGTGCTCGGCAATCTGGGGCTCATCGAGCAGCCGATCCAGATGCTGTTCACCGACGGCGCCGTGATGGCCGGCATGCTCTACGTCTACCTGCCGCTGATGGTGCTGCCGCTCTATGCGAGCCTCGACAAGCTGGACTTCCGGCTGGTGGAGGCGGGCTACGACCTCTACGCCACGCCTTTCCGGGTGCTGACCCGGATCATCCTGCCGCTGGTGCGGCCCGGTATGATCGCCGGCTCCATCCTGGTGTTCATCCCGGCGCTCGGCGCCTATGTGACGCCGCGGGTGCTCGGCGGCGGCAAGACCATGATGTTCGGCACCTTGATCGAGCTGCAGTTCGGTCAGGGGCGCAACTGGCCGCTCGGGGCGGCGCTCTCCATCACCCTGATGGCCCTGGTGATGGTGGCTCTCCTTGTCTATGTCCGCCACGCCGGACGGGAGGCGCGTCATGGCTAGGCCCTTCGACGTGCGCAGGCAGCGCGGCTTCACCCTGATCGCCGCCTTCTGCTTCGCCCTCCTCTACCTGCCGATCGCCGTCCTCGTCGTCTATGCCTTTAACGCCGGGCCGAGCCTTTCGCGCTGGGAGGGCGTGTCGCTGCGCTGGTTCGTGGCGGCGGCGAACAACGCCCAGGTGATCGAGGCCTCGATCCGGTCGCTGCAGATCGCCGTTTCGGCCGCCGTGGTCGCCACCGCCGCGGCCACGCTGGCGGCGCTCGCCACCACGCGCACGCCGCCCTATCGGGGGCTGACCACCACCTACGCGGCCATCAACCTGCCCTTGATGGTGCCGGAGATCGTCACCGCCGTGGCGCTTCTCATCGTGTTCGCGCGCATCAAGATGGCGACCGGCTACACCGGGCTCGGCTACCTGATCGCCGCCCACACGGCCTTCTGCATCCCCTTCGCCTACCTGCCGATCCGCGCCCGGCTGGAGGGCATGGACCTCAACCTGGAGCGGGCGGCGGCGGACCTCTACGCGACGCCGCTGCGCACCTTTCGCCATGTGACCCTGCCGCTGCTCTGGCCTGGGATCCTCGCCGGGTTCATGCTGGCCTTCGTGATCTCGCTCGACGACGTGGTGATCACCGAGTTCGTCAAGTCCGGGGGGCAGGACACCTTGCCCACCTACATGCTCGGCCAGCTGCGCCGGGCGATCACACCGGAGATGAACGCGATCTCGACCGTCTTCCTGGCGCTCTCGATCGTGGTCGTGACCGTGTTTTTCCTGGTGAGCCGCAAGCGGGACTGAACCTGCGGGCCACCTGACGAGAGGGGAAGAAGAATGCGCCTGACAGTCTCGCTCGCCGCCGCCGCGCTTCTGGCGACATCCGCGCTCGCCCATGCCGAGGGCGAACTCAACATCTTCAACTGGGGCAACTACACCAATCCGGACCTCATCAAGAAGTTCGAGGAGACCTACAAGGTCAAGGTGACGCTGACCGACTACGACAGCAACGACACCGCCCTCGCCAAGATCCGCCAGGGCGGCCACGGCTTCGACATCGTGGTGCCGTCGCAGAACTACGTGCCGATCTGGATCCAGGAGGGGCTTCTCCTGGAGACCAATCCCGGCCAGATGGAGAACGCCAAGAACATCGCACCCGAGTGGGCGGATCCGGAGTTCGACAAGGGCCGCAAGTACAGCGTGCCGTGGGCCTGGGGCACCGTCGGCGTCGTCGTCAACACCGACGTCTACAAGGGGCCGATCGACACCTGGGCGGTGGTGTTCGATCCGCCGGAGGAGCTGAAGGGCAAGATCAACATCGTTCCGGAAATGAACGACGTGATGCACGCGGCCATCAAGTTCCACGGCGGCGAGATCTGCACGGCCGACAAGACGATCCTGAAGCAGGTGCGCGACACGCTGATGGCCGCCAAGCCGTCCTGGGTCGCCATGGAGTACGGCACCATCGAGAAGATGGTGGCCGGCGACTTCGCCGCCTCCAGCGACTGGAACGGCTCGGCGCTCCGCCAGCGGCTGCAGAACCCGGCCATCCACTACGCCTATCCGAAGGAGGGCTTCCAGCTCTGGTCGGACAACGTGGTGGTGCTGAAGGACGCCAAGAACGTGGAGAACGCCAAGCTCTTCCAGAACTTCATCATGGACCCGGAGAACGCTGCCCTGATCTCGGCCTTCTCGCGCTACGCCAACGGCATCGCGGGCTCCGATGCCTATATGCCGGAGGACATGAAGACCGCGCCGGAGGTGATGCTGACGCCGGAGCAGTTGGCGTCGGCCGACTATTCGCGCACCTGCCCGCCGGAGGCGCAGGAGCTCTACACCCGCATCTGGACCGACCTCCAGAAGTGACGAGAAGCCAGACCGGACGCCGGCCCTCCATGGCCGGCGTCCGCCATCCATGACCGACACGACGAGAATGCCCTGATGAGAACCGTCTTTTCCGAAAAGCACGCCGGCCATGCGGGCAACGTGGAGCTGGTGGCGGGCGCCATCGTGCCGGCCTTCGAGATGCCGTCGCGCGCCACCTACGTGCTCGATCGTCTGAAGGCGGTGGGGCTCGGCCCGGTGGAGGCCCCGGCGGAGCACGGTCTCGCCACCGCCGCCAAGGTGCACACGCCCGACTTCCTCGCCTTCCTGCCGACGGTGTGGGACCGCTGGACGGCGGCGGGCCGGAGCGGCACCGCCCTGCCCTTCACCTGGCCGACCCGCGGCCTTCGCGGCGACAAGCCGCCGGCTTTCATCGACGGTCTGCTCGGCTATTATTCGTTCGACGGCGGGATCGGTTTCGTGGAGGGGACCTGGGCGGCGATCAAGTCGTCGCACGACACGGCGCTTTCCGCCGCCGCCCTGGTGGCGGGCGGCGAGCGTGCCGCCTTCGCGCTCTGCCGGCCGCCGGGCCACCACGCCGGCAGCGGCTTCATGGGCGGCTATTGCTACATCAACAACGCCGCCGTCGCCGCCCAGTGGCTGCGCGACAACGGCGCCAGGCGCGTGACGATCCTGGACGTGGACTATCACCACGGCAACGGCACCCAGGAGATCTTCTACCACCGGGCCGACGTGCAGGTGATCAACCTCCACGCGGACCCGATGGAGGAGTATCCCTATTTCCTCGGCCACGCGGACGAGCGCGGCGCGGGCGAGGGCGAGGGCTTCAACCTCAACTATCCGATGCCCTGGGGTACCCCGTTCGACACCTGGAAGGCGGCCCTCGACGACGGCTGCGCCAAGCTCCTCGCCTACGCGCCCGACGCGGTGGTGGTGTCGCTCGGCGTCGATACCTTCGAGAAGGACCCGATCAGCAAGTTCAAGCTGACGAGCGAGGCCTATCCGGTGATCGGGGAGACCATCGCCCGGCTCGGCCTGCCGACGCTCTTCGTCATGGAGGGCGGCTACGCGGTGGAGGAGATCGGCATCAACGCCGTCGGTGTCCTCACCGGGTTCGAGGGACGCTGAGCCGGCTGCGGCCGGGTTTTCCCCCTCAAAGCTGGGCCTCCATGGGCAGCCAGCCGACGAGCCGGGCGATCAGCCGCTGCATGGGGCCGGCGTGCGGCTCGCGGCGGAAGGATTCCGTGACGCCGTCGACGGTGGCGCTCCAGTGGAGCCCGCCGTCGTCGAGGGTGACCGCATAGCTGCGACGCGGGTCGGCGAGCCGGGTCGCCTGGGCGGCGACGCGCGCGGCGAAACACGGCTCGTCGATGAGCACGCCCATCTCGGTGTTGAGGTTGGCGGACCGCTGGTCGAGGTTGAAGGAGCCCACGAAGGCGATCCGCCGGTCCACCACCACGGCCTTCGTATGCAGGCTGGCGCCGCTGGAGCCGAAGATGCGGTGCCGCTCGCCAGGGGTGCGCTTCAGTTCGTGGATGACGACGCCGGCCGCCAGGAGCCGCGTCCGATAGCGCGCGTAGCCGGCGTGGACGGCCGTGACGTCGTTGGCGGCGAGCGAGTTGGTGACGAGCATCACCGCGACACCCCGCGCCCGGATGGCCTCGATCAGCCCCGTGCCCACCTCGCCCGGCACGAAATAGGGCGAGATCAGAAGGATTTCCCGCTCCGCCGCCTCGATCACCGCGTCGAGCCGGTCGGCGACGGCCCGGGAGGCGTTGCGGTCGAGCGCCTTCTCCGGCCGGTCCCAGATCACCTCGACGCCCGCGACCGGATCGAAGGAAAGCGTGTCGGCGATCCGCTCGGGCGCGTCGTAGGTGGCCTTGAGCGCATCCAGGTAGGGCTTGGCGTCCGGATCGGTGCGCACCTTCTGGAGCCGCGCCCGGAAGGCCTGGAAGCGCCAGGCGTTGATCCGCGCCTCCGGCCGGCGGAAGCTGCGGACGCTGCGCACCACCTTGCTCGCCCAGAAGGCCTCGAACACCGTTACGGCCTGGCCCACGGACCCGCCGATGAGGAGCACGTCCAGGTCCTTGAAGTTGAAGAGGCCGGACGCATCGAAATAGTGGTCCGACACGTTGCGCCCGCCGATCAGGGCGGCCCGGCCGTCGGCGATCCAGGCCTTGTTGTGCATGCGATGGTTGAGGTGCCAGCCGCCGAGCGCGAACTCGATGCCAAAGCCGATCAGGCCGTGCGCCCGCCAGGTGGTGGCGTTGAACACCCGCACCTCCACGTTCGGGTGCCGGTCGATCAGGCGGAACACCCGCTCGCGGCCGACCACACTGGTGTCGTCGAGGATGATGCGGACCTTCACGCCCCGGTCGGCGGCCTTCAGCACCTCGCCGGTGAGGAGGCGGGAGGTGATGTCCTTGTCCCAGGAATAGTATTGCAGGTCGAGGGTCGTCCGGGCGGTGCGGGCCAGCATGACGCGGCTGGCGAACGCCTGCAGCCCATCCGTCACCAGCGCGGCGGCGGCCGAGGCGTTCAGCGCGGCGAGTTGCTTGTCCACGATGGCGGCAAGACCGGGCGTCGGGTGCCCCGCGCCGTTGCCATCGTCCGACGGTGCGGCCCGGCGCCGGACGGCGGCCAGCCGGATGCGGGCGCCGATGCGGTGCCGTGTCCCGGACGATCCGGTCCGCTCTCCTGTGCGGGCGGTGATGTCCGCCATGCCTCCCCTCCGCTGCTGGCCTTCTACCACAACGAACGGAAGCCACGGCGGTTCTGTGACGCGCACCGGCACCGGGGCAGCCGGCGGGTGAAAGAGGTTCAGACCGCTTCGAGCACGGGCACGCTCTGCCGGGACGACGGGCGTGCCTCGCCGGGGAGGCGGCGGCCGGTCTCCGCGTCGAAGAGGTGGACCTCGGACGGGGCGACCTCGATGCCGAAGGTCTCGCCCGGCTGCAGCATCCGCCCGTCGGCGACGCTGACCACCACCACGGTGCCGCCGAGGCTGCCGTGAAGGAGGCGCGAGGCGCCCAGTTCCTCGGCGAACTCGTAGCTGGCGTCGAGGCCCTGCCCCGGGCGGACCAGGCGGGCCACTTCGGCGCGGAAACCGGCGAGCACCCGGCCGGCGGGCGCTCCGGCCCAGCGCTGGCGGTCGTAGGCGAGCCGCCGGCCGCCTTCCAGGTGGACGACGCCCGCCGCCGGGTCGAGAGTGCCCGGCAGGAGGTTCAGCCCCGGGGTGCCGATGAAGCCGGCGACAAAGAGGCTTTCCGGGCGGCCGTAGACCTCCTGCGGCGTGCCGACCTGCTCCACCTTGCCGGCGTTCATCACCACGATGCGGTCGGCGAGCGTCATCGCCTCCACCTGGTCGTGGGTGACGAAGAGCGTGGTGGTGCCGAGCCGCTGGTGCAGCTTTCGGATCTCCACCCGCATGGCGACGCGCAGGCGCGCGTCGAGGTTGGAGAGCGGCTCGTCGTAGAGGAAGACCTTGGGCTCGCGGATCATCGCCCGGCCCATGGCGACGCGCTGGCGCTGGCCGCCGGAGAGCTGGCCGGGCTTGCGGTCGAGGAAGTCGGTGAGGCCGATGGAGGCGGCGACCGCCGCCACCCGGGCGGTGCGCTCGGCTTTGGCAAGGCCCGCCACCTTGAGGGCGTAGCCGATGTTCTCGGCGACCGTCATGTGCGGGTAGAGCGCGTAGTTCTGGAACACCATGGCGCAGCCGCGCTCGCGCGGCTCGCGCTTGTTCACGACCTCGCCGCCGATGGCGATCTCGCCGGCGGTGATGGCCTCCAGTCCGGCGATCATGCGCAGGAGCGTGGACTTGCCGCAGCCCGACGGCCCCAGGATGACGACGAACTCCCCCGCCCCGATGGCGAGGTCGACGCCGTGCACGACCTGGAGCTTGCCGTAGGTCTTCCGGACATTGCGGATGGCGATCTCGGCCATGGGTCGGCTCCGTTCACTTGTCGGTGGAGATGAGGCCGCGCACGAACCAGCGCTGCAGCAGGATGGTGACGAGCACCGGCGGGGCGAGCACGATGAGATTGGCCGCCATGGCGACGTTCCAGATCGGCGGCTCGCCGAACGCCGGGCCGGGCACGATCTTCTGCAACTGCATGGTCGCGGTGGCGAAGTTCTGGTGGTCGGTGACGACGAGGAGCGGCCAGAGATACTGGTTCCACGACCAGACGAACATGATGGTGGCGAGCGCCGCCATGTTGGTCTTGGAGAGCGGCATCAACACCTCCAGGAAGAAGCGGATCGGGCCGGCACCGTCCATCTTGGCCGCCTCGGTCAGCTCGTCCGGCACGGTGAGGAAGAACTGCCGGTAGAGGAAGGTGCCCGTCGCCGTGGCGATCAGCGGCAGGATCAGGCCCGAATAGGTGTTGAGGAGGTTCCACTCCGGCAGATCGAGCGGGATGCCGAGCACGTCGAGCGTCGCCTGGAAGGGCCGGAGCGCGTCCGCCGCCACCGCGTAGGTCGGCACGATGCGCACTTCGAGCGGCAGCATCAAGGTGATAAAGATCATCCAGAAGATCACCATCCGCAGCCGGTAGCTGAAGTAGACGATGGAGAAGGCCGACAGGGCCGCGATCACGATCTTGCCGACCGTGACGCCGACCGCGACGATCAGCGAGTTCAGCATGACCCGGTCGAAGTTCCCCCGCTCCCAGGCGAGCGAGAGGTTCTCGAGCAGGTGGTTGCCGGGCCAGAGCGGCATGGGCACCTGGTTGACGGTCTGGAAGTCATGGCTCGCCGCCACGAAGACGATCCAGAGCGGCATCAGGAGGAGAAGCAGGCCGCTGATCAGCACCGCATGGGTGACGGCGTCGAGGACGGGTGTGCGTTCGATCATGGCGCCGGTTCCTCAGGTGTAGTGGATGCGCCGTTCCACGAAGCGGAACTGCACGAAGGTGAGAGCCACGACGAGGAGCATGAGGACGATCGACTGGGCGGCGGCCAGCGAATAGTCCTTCCCCTGGAAGCCGTCGGAATAGATCTTGTAGACCATGAGGTCGGTCGCGCGGGCCGGGCCACCGCCGGTGGTGATGTCGACGATCCCGAAGCTGTCGACGAAGCTGTCGGTGATGTTGATGACGATCAGGAAGAAGAGCGTCGGGGCGATCAGCGGCAGCTGGATGTCGCGCATGCGGCGAAGGACGCTCGCCCCGTCCATGGCGCCCGCCTCCACCAGCGTGCGCGGGATGGACTGCAGGGCGGCGAGGAAGAAGACGAAGTTGTAGCCCGCCATCTTCCAGGCCTGCGCCATGATGATGAGCGCCAGCGCGTCGACCCCGTCGAGCGCCGGGTTCCAGAGATCCGGAAAAGCGCGGTTGATGGCCGACACGAAGCCGGCGTCCGGCGCAAAGATGAAGCGGAAGGCAAGGCCGACCGCCGGCGCCGCGAGCGCGTAGGGCAGGAAGTAGGTGAACTTGTAGACCTGGTGGCCGGGCAGCCGCCGGTCGACGAAGAGCGCCAGCAGCACCGCGATGGCGAGCGACAGCACCGTCGCCACCAGGGCGAAGATCAGCGACACCCGGACCGACGCCCAGTACTTGGCGTCGGAGAAGACCGTGCTGAAGTTGAGAAAGCCGACCCACTGGTTCGACCCGCCGAACGGCGGCTCCAGGGTGAAGGCCCAGTAGAGCGCCTCGCCGGACGGCCAGTAGAAGAAGACGAAGACGAGAAGGAGCTGCGGCGCGACCAGCGCGGCGGCGAGCCAGAGATTGGAGAAGGTGGCGCGCTTTTCCAAGGGATCGGCCTCGTTGCGGCTTGATCGGACGGCAGTCGGAACGGTGCGGTCGGACCGTGCGGATCACGGTCGAAAGCGAACGGCGCCCGGGTTCGATCGGGCGCCGCCGGGAGGCGTGGTGTCCGGGTCGCCGCGCGGAGGCGGGCGGCCCGGACCCTTGCGTCGGATCAGGGCAGAGCGGCGCCGCGGTAGGTCTGCTCGTAGCGGCGCAGGATGTCGTTGCCCGCCTTCACGGCGTCGTCGATGGCGACCTGCATCGTCTTCTGGCCGGTGAAGGCCGCCTCGAGTTCCGAGCGCAGCTGGGCGCGGATCGAGGTGAAGTTGCCGAGGCGGATGCCGCGCGACAGCGGGCCGACTTCGGAGGCGGTCAGCGACGCGATGGCGATCTCGCGGCCGGCATACTTCGGATCGGCGTAGAAGCCTTCGGACTTCAGGAGCTCGAAGCCCTTGGTGGTCACCGGGATGTAGCCGGTGTTGGAGACCATGAACTTCTCGCCGGTGTCGGAGGCGGTCACGTACTTCAGGAAGGCGGCCGCGGCCTCGTACTCTTCCTTGGACTTGCCTTCCATCACCCAGAGCGAAGCGCCGCCGACGAGCGAGTTCTTGCGCGCGGCAGCGTCGATCACCGGCATCATGGCGACGCCCCAGTTGAGGTCCGCCACCTGGGTGTTCTTCACCGTGCCATGGTTGGCGATGGAGGTGATCATCGAGGCGCAGGACTTGTCGGCGAACGCCTGAACGAGGTTCTTGCCGACCTGGGCGGTCTGGATCTTGGCGTAGCCGGCGTCCATCCAGGCCTTGTAGTCGTTCATGTGATCGACGAAGGCGGTGGTGTTGAAGACGAGTTCGGCGCCGAGCCCGCCGTAGCCATTGTCCATGCTGGCGATCGGCAGGTTGTTGGTGGCGGAGAACTGCTCCAGGTTCTGCCAGGTGTCGAAGTCGAAGGCGAAGCCGCAGGAAACGCCCGCGGCGTTCAGCGCCTTCAGGTCCTCGCCGAATTCGGCCCAGGTCTTCGGCGCCTCGGTCTTGCCGATCTTCGCCCACTCGTCCTTGTTCCAGTAGAACACGGCGGTGGAGGAGTTGTACGGGAAGGACCACATCTCGCCGGCCGAGGTGGCGTAGTAGTTGGCGATGCCGGGGAAGTAGGCGCTCCAATCGACGTCGATGGCGAAGTCCTCGGCGAACTTCTTCGCCGGATAGATGGCGCCCGACAGCATGAAGTTCACGGTGCCGGCGTCATAGATCTGCACCACGGTCGGGTGCTGCTTGGCACGGTAGGCCGCGATGGTGTTCTGCTCGGCCTTGTCGTAGCCGCCCTGGCCGGTGCAGACCGCCTCGTACTTGTCCTGCGATTCATTGAACATCTGGCAGTGCTTGGCCATCACCTCGCCGAGGTCGCCGGTCAGGCCGTACCAATAGTCGAACTTGATCCGTTCGGCAGCGGAGGCCGTGCCGGCGGAAAGGGCGACGGCGGCAGCCGTCGCGAGCAGGGAAACGCGCGTCATTCGTGCTCTCCGGAAGGCTTCAGGGCCCAAGAGCGGCCCCGGCGGTCCCGAAGTAGCGACCGGAAATGACGCTATGATAGACGTTGAATGTACGCTCGATGACCAAACAACGTCAGTTCCACGACAGGGCGCCGAGACACCCGCCCGTCGCCGACCGAGACGCTGCCACGCCCGGCATCAGACGCCGTAGTCGCGCACCTCGAACACGTTGCCGCCGCTGGTGACGAACCGCCCGGCGTCCCCCCGCTCGACCGTGTAGCACTTGCGCAGCCCCGCCCGCACGTCCGACCAGGCGGTGCAGATCCGGTTGCCGTCGAGCGACCAGCGGCCGGCGTCGGCCCGGATGTCCGGCGTGTCGACGGTGATCTCCGCGCGCCCGTCCGGGGAAAGGACGAGGCCGCCGGCATGCCAGCCGCCCTCCTCCCACCAGCCGAGGCTGCGGCCGACGAGCTCGTCGCGGATTTCCGAGGCGGTCAGTTCCGCCGCCAAGGCCGGCGGCGACAAGGCGGGCAGCGCCAGCGACGAGACGGCGACGACAGCGGCAAGAAGGGCGGAACGGCGCGGCACGGCGGTTCTCCTCCGGCAAGACACAGTTTGATGACAGTCTGATGACGTTTGCCGGCTTCTGTCCAGTCGCTTTTTCGGATGGCGGCTTCTCCCCTCCGGACGCCATGATGACACCGTCAACGAACCGTCACGCGGGTGTCAGATCGGCGACATGGCCTCGCTGTTATCTGCACCCCTGACGGCGGACCGCCGGGGCGGCCGGCCGGACCTGCCCGCGCTCGTCGGGCCTCGACAGGTCGGGGCCGGACGGCCTTGGTGCAATTCCTCAAGGGAAGGACAAAGACCCATGCTCGCGAACGGTTGCGCCGGCACCGGCATCTCGGCCCACAAGCGCGCCAACGACCTCGGCGACTTCGGCGCCGAACTCGACATGGTCGAGGCGCTCGGCGTGGAGTTCGTGGAACTGCCCACCTACGACATGGACATCGTGGTCGGCGGCCGCATTCGCCGGCCGCAGCTGGAAGCGCTGAAGCGCGCCTGCGCGGGCCGCGGTGTCGGCTACACGGTGCACGGTCCGCTCGCCATCAACTTCATGGACGAGCCCTACCGGCTGCCGCGCCATTTCGACGTGCTGGCCGCCTCCATCGAGGTCGCCGCCGAGGTGGGCGCCGTCCACTATGTGATGCATTCCGGCCTTGCCCCCATGCAGCAGGGCGCCGGCCTCGAAGCCGCCTACGACCGTCAGCGCACCTATCTGGCCAAGGCCGGCGACATCGCCCGCCAGGCCGGGATGGTGCTCTGCGTGGAGACCCTGTTCGCCGGCTTCGACGGCGACGTGCACGCCACGTCCCCGCGCCGGCTCGCCGAGGAACTGACCGCCGTCGGCCACCCGTCGGTGATGGCCACCATCGACTTCAGCCACGCCTATCTGAAGCTCGACTATGACGGCCGCCGGGAAAGCTTCCTCGACGAGATCGCCGCCCTGGCGCCGTTCGGCCGGCACCTCCACATTCACGACAGCTTCGGCCGCCAGGACGACATCTGGATGTTCACCGAGGGCGAGCGGCTGGCCTATGGCCACGGCGACCTGCACCTGCCGGTGGGCTGGGGCGACATTCCGTGGGACGACCTCGTCCGCACCTGCCGCTTCCCGGAAGGCGTCGTCTTCAACATCGAGCTGAAGGACCGCTACTGGTATGAGGCCGAGGCCTGCGTCAACGCCACGAAGGCGCTCGCGGCCCGCGCCGTGACGCTGAAGGCCGCCGACGCGGCCGCCTGAGACGATCTTGCCCGGCGGGGAGCGCTCCGCCGGGCGCATTCCCGCCGAGACCGGACCGAAACAGGTGCCCCCATGACCGCCGCCAAGGCCAAGCCCGCCCCGACATCCCCCGCCGACACGACGGCATCCGGAACGGCGGAACCGGCCGATCGTCTCCTGGCCGACCTGACGGCCCTCCGCGAGGGCCTGCTCGCCGACGCCGCCGAGCGGATCTCCGCCTTCGGACCCGGCTCCGGTGACGGCGGCGCCGCGATCGCCGAGCGGGCGGAGAGCCTTGCCAACCTCGCCCACTATCTTGCGCTCCGCCGCCACGACCTCCGCCCGCTGCAGCGGCGGCTGATGAGCCGCGGCCTCTCCTCGCTCGGCCGACTGGAAAGCCGGGTGCTGCCGACCCTCGACGCGGTGATCGGCGCCGCCGCGGCGCTTGCCGGCGTGCCGTCGCCGGTGGCCGTGCCCACGACGGAAGCCTTCTTCGCCGGCGAGCGCCGGCTGGCCGCGGCGACGGACCGGCTGCTCGGCGAGGCCGGGTCCAGCCGGCGCACCCGCATCATGGTGACCCTGCCGAGCGAGGCGGCGGGCGATCCGGGCTTCGTCATCGATCTCGCCCGCCGGGGCATGGACGTCGCCCGCATCAATTGTGCCCACGACGGCAGCATCGCCTGGCGGGCCATGGCGGCGCACGTGCGCACGGCGTCGGGCCTCGTCGGGCGCCGCTTGACCGTGCTGATGGACATCGCCGGCCCGAAGATCCGCACCGAGGCGGTGGCGACGCCGGACCGCAAGGCGCGCCTGCAGGCAGGCGACGCCATCCGCTTCGTGGCCGAAGGCCTGCCCCGGCCGGACGCGGCGGCGCCCTTCTCGGCGGTGGTGTCGCTGCCCGACCTCGTCACCCGCCTCGCGGTCGGCGACCGGCTGCGCTACGACGACGGCAAGCTGGAAGGCGTGGTGGAGGCGCTGGCGGACGGCGAGGCCGTGGTTCGCGTCGGCCGGGTGAAGACCGGGGGCGTGAAGCTGAAGCCGGAGAAGGGCCTCAACCTCCCCGACACCACCCTCGGCCTGTCGCCGCTGACCGCCAAGGACGAGGACGACCTCGCCACGGTGATCGAATGCGCCGACATGATCGGCTATTCCTTCGTGAGCCGGCCGGAGGACCTGGACCTCCTGGAGGCCGCGCTCGCCCGGCACGGCGCCGCCGACCGCCCGCTCGGCCTCGTCGCCAAGATCGAGCGGCCCGAGGCGGTGCGCAACCTGCCGGCCCTGATCGCCCGGGCCAGCGGCCGCCGCCCCTTCGGCGTGATGATCGCCCGCGGCGACCTTGCCGCCGAGATCGGCTTCGAGCGCCTGGCCGAGATGCAGGAGGAGATCCTGTGGCTCTGCGAGGCCGCCGCCGTGCCGGCCATCTGGGCGACCCAGGTGCTGGAGGATCTCGTGAAAGACGGCGTGCCCTCCCGCGGCGAGATGACCGACGCCGCCATGGCGGCCCGCGCCGAATGCGTGATGCTGAACAAGGGCCCGGAGGTGGGCACCGCCGTGGACCTTCTCGACCGTCTGCTCGCCCGGATGGACGGCCACCTCTTCAAGAAGACGCCGACCTTGCGGGCGCTGTCGTCCTGGTGAAGACGGGCCGCGCGTGGATCGCCCGCCGGCCGGCGGGCGAAGGTCTGTGCGCCCGAAGCGGCTTCCCGACGGCCTGACCACACGGTCAGGCGGTCGGCGCTCTAATAGGCGAGCGCGTGGAGGCCGGCGGCCAGCACCTTAATGCCAGCGACGATGTCCTCGATGGAGGAGAATTCCTCCGGCGTGTGGCTACGGCCGTCCTTGGAGCGGACGAACAGCATCACCATCCGGGCGATCGCCGCCATCTCCTGGCTGTCGTGGCCGGCGCCGCTCGACATGGTCATGAAGGGCACGCCCTGCTCGGTCGCCGCCGCCTGGAAGGTGCGGATGAGATCCGGATCCGACAGGCAAGGGGCATGGTCGGTGAGGATCTCCCACGAAATCGTCAGCCCCCGCCGCGCCGCCACCTCGCGCATGAAGGTCTCGTGGCGCTCGTAGAGGACCGCGCGTTTCGCCGGATCCGGGTGCCGGGCGTCCACCGTGAAGCGCACGGTGCGCGGCACGATGGCCGGATAGTTCGGATCGCACGAGACCCGCCCGACCGTGGTGACGGCCGGCCGGCCCATGCGGTGGGCCGTGTCGATGACGCCGCCGGCGATCTCGGCGAAGCCCGCCATGGGATCGAACCGGAGGTCCATCGGAAAGGCGCCGGCGTGGTTCTGCTCGCCGGTGAGCGTCACGTGGTAGTGGCGCATGCCGGTGATCGCATCCACCACCGCCACCGGCAGGCCGGCCTGCTCCAGGATCGGACCCTGCTCGATGTGGAGTTCCACGAAAGCGTCGATGTCGTCCCGGATCGCCGTCGGGATCCGCGCCGGTTCGAGGCCGACCGACCGCATGGCCTCGGCCATGGTCTCGTCCTCGTAGCCCTTCATGGTCTCCGCGTCGCCCTGGCGGATCTTGCCCACGATGGCGCGCGATCCCCAGAAGTTGGTGGAGGGAAAGCGGCTGCCCTCCTCCTCGCAGAGCGACAGCGCCTCCAGCGTGCGCTTCGGCCGGCCGAACGCCTTGAAGAGCGCCTCGATGGCGATGAGGCCGGCGAGCGCGCCGAGCGCACCGTCGTAGCGCCCGCCGGGCTTCTGGCTGTCGATGTGGGAGCCCGACACGATGGACTTGCCCGGCTCCGTCCCCTCCATCCGGCCCCAGACGTTGCCGACCGCATCGCGCCGGACCTTGAGCCCCGCCTCTTCGCACCAGGCGGCATACTGGTCGCTCGCCGCCACCCATTCGGGCGAATAGACCGTGCGCCAGACGCCCGTGTCGAAGCAGGCGCCGTGCCGGGCGAGATCCATGATGCGCCGCTCCACGAGCTCCGCGTCGATGTCGATGGAAACGGCCACGCTCTCTCTCCAAGGTCCGATGATCCGGCCCGCAAGGCTCCCTCCGGACGCTCGAGGAGGCAAGACACGGGCGACGGCACCGCTGCACAAAGATGCGCCGCGATGGATCCGCAGGCATGCATCGCCTTCCGCCGATCCGAGTGCCGATCAGGTCCGGCCGATCGGCACCGACATCGAAGCGCGAGCCGTTACCTCCGGCTGTTCCACGCGCCGGCGGGCGCCTGCCGCACGCGCTCACCCCCTTCGTCGCCTCACTTCGGCTGCCGGCCCCGACCCCGCTCACGAAGCCCCTTGAACCGCCCCCCACTCCCCTGTATGTGTTCACCGCCTTTGACCAGCACGCCCTTGGGCCTGAAGCACCGCGGAGAGGTGGCAGAGTGGTCGAATGCACCGCACTCGAAATGCGGCATGCTCGCAAGGGCATCGGGGGTTCGAATCCCTCCCTCTCCGCCAATTACCTCCATTAAGCTGCTGATGCATCATCATCTTTTAAGCAGGCGCTGATCTCGACCCTAATTTTTACCCCGACCTTATCTCTACAAGCCAAAGTTCGGATACGAAGGAGCGGACTCCGTCTGCGCAGCCGGGCGCCGGCTTGATTAAACGTTTACGGTTGCCGGCTACCACTGCAGGCAAGGAGCATCTACTCATGCCGCATCCTGTACCTCCGAACGAAGAAAAGCGTCTCGAAGTTCTCCAGAGCCTCGGCATCATGGATACAGAGCGAGACCCTCGGTTCGATGAACTTTGCCGCGAGGCGGCCGAAAGCTTCCGCGCACCAATCGCTTTGATCACGCTAGTTGACCGAAACAGGCAGTGGTTCAAGTCGACGTGCGGATTGGACGTCAACGGTACACCGCGCGAACATGCTTTCTGCACTCATGCGATTATGAGCGAACATGTAATGGTTGTCCCAGATGCTCGGATCGACCGTAGATTTGCGGCTAACCCTCTTGTAATTGGCCCGCCGCATGTCGTGTTCTACGCTGGCGCCCCTATTGTTTACGGCGAAGGGATACGCCTCGGGACGCTCTGCATTATCGATCACAAACCCCGCCAGATCAGCGTGGATGACGTCTATACTCTTGGTGAAATAGCAGACCGCATTTCGGGGGAGATCTGGAGCCTCGCTTTCGCTAGCCAGGAGGAGACCTGATGCCGGCGTTTATTGACAGTCCGAGTATGCTCGTCATCGAACGGCAGGCTGCGCTCGCAGCAGTGATTGCAAAGGTAGCCAAGAAGGCGGGCATCTATACGGTTGCGACCACAAGCAGTGCTGCAGAGGCCGCTGCGCAACTAGCTACCAATCGCTTTCAAATAATCCTTGTCGATGTTCATGAATGGGCGATGGCTGAAAGACAATTCGTGGACTACTTGCAACAGAGCCAACAGTCGGGAGCCGTACTGGGTCTCATGGCTTCTGCCTTCGAACGGAACGTCACAATCGTCGCCAGAGAAGATATATGGAGCATATTTTTAGTTAAACCGTTTTCTCCCGGTACACTAAGGCTAAAGCTGTTTGCGCGAGGTATTCACCTGAATTCGGCGCATTCCGAACCAAAGCCTGCGGTGAAAATATCACCATACCCAAAAACCGATGCAGGTCATGTTGTAGAGATTTAATGCTTTTGATCGTCTAGTAAGTGCACTGGATGGCCATTCTCAGTGCATTAGGCCGTCAGTTGTCAGGAGAACACTAGTTTGGGTAGTGTTTGACGATACGTCTAGCGTCGGAGATTGGCGAGAACCTGCGCGAGTGCTTCGCTCTGCCTGATTTGGATGGTAGCCTCCGTATTTTGTTGCCGTCGCCGCTCTACGGCTTCTTGGAAACCAGGCTGAAGCTCGAAATAGCGAACCAGCGCCTTTCCTCCGAGGCATTCAAGCCGCCGCCTCATAGGCGGCCAATATGCCCAATCAATTTTATCGAAACGGACGACGAGGTCGTCGTCTACTAACTCGAATAGAATGCCTGCTTTGCTGCAAATTCTTATTATATTGTGCACCATTTGTGAAATGTCGCTGATTTGGTCTGCTTCGTAGCCAGTCTCGTCTATGGCCATTACGCCCTCCCCCGGAAATACTGCATTCCCAACCCTAGGCCTCTATGTAGGTGATGTAGTTAAAAGCTCGGGCCTCTTGAGGTCGCATTTTCAGTTCGCCGATTTAGGCGGAGAAAAGTCTTACGTGAAGTTAAGAGCCTTTTTCTGTACAGAATTGGGTTGATCGCTGGTCGGAAATTCTTGTGCTTAGCAAAATGCGCCCAATCGAGAATGCTGCAATGCATTGTATCTAGAGGGGGCGTAACTAGCCGGGCAATCTAAATGATGACGGAGCGGAAGCGGCCTCATCAAAGAGGATTTGAGGGCTTCTGTCGGCTGATGAGGAATGGCCTTTAGTGTAGCTCCACCCAGCTGAACCGGAGCCATGGACTGTCAAACTCACGCGCACTACTAAAGCTTTCTCATACCCGGCTCATGAATTCCTGACTCTGGGGATTACCAAATCACTCGACCGCTGACTCCCTCTCTTGAGGAGGGGACGGCGATGGCAGCTCTCGAGATCAGGACGGACATCGAGGTTGAGGCGCTCCGGCGGTTTGCCCGGGAAGAGACGGACGGCCGTGTGGCTTCTCGCTTGTTGGCGATCGCGAATGCCCTGTCGGGCATGAGCCGGGAGACGGCGGCGAAAGCGGCCGGGATGGACCGCCAGACGCTGCGCGATCCGCTACAACGCAGAGGGGATCGCCGGCCTCTCCGATCGGCCCCGCTCGGGCCGGCGTCCGCTGCTCGACGAGGGTGGCCAGGCGGCGTTGAAGGCACTCGTGCTGCGCGGGCCGGACCCGGAGAGGGACGGCGTCTCGACCTGGCGGGTGGTCGACATCTGCCGGCTCTGCGAGGAGCGGTTCGGCGTCGCCTATTCGGAGAACGGTATGCTGCAGGTGCTGCACGGGCTCGGTCTGTCCTGGCAGAAGACCCGGCCTCGTCACCCGCAGGCGGACCCGAAGGCGCAGAAGGCCGTTAGAAAAGGGGGACTCGCCAAAGCCGTGAGGCGGATCGTTCGTCGCCACCCCGACGGAGACGTCCAGCTCTGGTTCCAGGATGAAGCACGCGTCGGACAAAAAGGCCGCAACGCCCATGTCTGGTTCGAGCGCGGCATCCGGCCGACCGCCAGGACAGACAAGCGCTTCAAGTCCGCCTACATCTACGGCGCAGTCCGCCCCGGCACCGACGACGCCTTCGCCCTCGTCTTGCCGCGCGCCGATACGGCGATGATGACGCTCTTCCTCGACGCCTTCTCCGCGAACCTGCCCGCCAGCGTCCACGCCATCCTGGTCCTCGACAGGGCAGGCTGGCACGTCACCTGCCGCCTCGCCACACCCGCCAGTATCAGCCTCGTGCACCTGCCGTCCTACTCGCCCGAACTCAACCCGGTCGAGCGCGTCTGGCTCCACCTAAAGGGGTGCTTCCTCTCCCACTGGGTGTTTCCGGACACGTCCGCCATCGTCGATGCCTGCGCAAAGGCGTGGAGCGACCTCAAGGGCGAGGCAGGACGGATCGCGTCGCTTACAGACTACCCGTACCTGCGACAGGTCAGAACTTTATGAGGCGGGTGTCAGTAGCGCCCGCGCGGGCTACCAATGGAAATGCTCATGTCGCGACCGTGGCAGCCGGCGCACTTCATGCGCATGTGCCGGGGCAGCAGGTCCCCGCCAATCCGCATTACCACCCGGTGAAGGTCAAGGGCGCCTCCGATTCGGCAGACATTGCACCACGCCTGAAGCGTATAGCCTTGGTCGAGCATGTTCCCGACCGGCTCAACCCAGACGCCTTGCGCCGCCATTCCTTCGACATGGCGCACGCGCCGGCCGGTGACAACCGACAGCATATAGCAACGCTTCAGCTGACGTTCGTTGCTAATTCACGCTCGCTTCGGTACCGTTACCTTATGCACGAGGACAAACTCATCACCACAGCGGTTCTCGCAAAATTGCAAGCTTTGCCTGCTAATCAGAGAAATGCGCTTCTGTTCGTCTGTGTGCTCAATCGAAGCTACGACGAGTCTGCTACCGAGTTGGGAATTTCCCGCGAGGAACTGGAGCAAAGCCTTTTATCAGGCCGCCTCAAAATCGCTGACCTAAAAGACGAGCCAACATCCGAATAGCACGCCGGCCGTCGCATAGTGGTGCGGCGACCGGCGTGGGTGGCCCCTGCTGCTGGGGGGCAAGCAGCCAGGCCACCAACAGAACGCTATCACGCGGTCGTGAAAGGCGTCTGCGATCCTTCGACCATGCTAGCGCGCGGATGCCTAGCCCCTTGTCCCTAGTGCGGCGAAGCCACACCTTGCCGTTGTCGTCGCAGGCCACGTCCACGTCGTCTCGCCAAAGTCGATCCCGGAGCCCGGATGCGTTCGACTGAAATTTCTAGGACGCACAGCCGGCGGCGAAGCTCGGCATGCGTGGTGCCTGGCCGTACGGCTACGATGGCGAGCCCGGGGGCCTCCTCGAAACGGGCTTGAAGCTCGCACATCCACTCCCCGATGATGAATTTCAGTTTGCCCACCACGTCGTTTGGCACCGTGTCTTGCCGAGGGGGGGGGGGCAGCCCGGAAAGGGCTACGGCAAGGTTGGTCCCCCAGCAAATTGGAGCCTTGCCAGCACGGCGGGGACAGCCATGGCCGGCGCAGCGAGCGCGGCAGTCTGAAGGAAGGCACTGGAGTGGGCCCCTGCGGCCGGAAGGGGTGCGGCTTCCTAATCGACAGGGGACCGGGCTTTCCAAGGATGAAAGCCCCTGAGCAGGCACCGCACCCATAGCACCGTGTTCAAACGGCAGGCCGTCCAGGAGTATCTGGCGGGGAAAGACGCTCTACACGCACGGCAAACTGTCAAACGGCTACCAAATCTGGGTCTGACGCAATCTCGCTAATCCATGGGGTCCCGAGTAGGCGAGCCTCCAACAAGTCGATCTTTCCGCGCCCGTACATCTGCCGCTTGACCAGCTTTAACTTGGTGATCTGGTCCTCCGCTTGCCTGTTCGACCAAGGTGACGAATGGCAGCCCGGACGGCTGCCTCATCCTTCCGCACACCCCGGCCGAACGA
>NZ_MSIG01000029.1 GCF_001927285.1 Mongoliimonas terrestris
AAAAGCCGGAGGGAGGGGGTTGGCCGGCGTGGGTTGAGAGAGGCGGGTCAGGTCAGGGGGGAGGCAGAAGAGGCTGGTCAGCTTGAGGGGGGCGGAGGGGAGGCGGGATGTCCCGCCTCCGATCCGGGCCGATCAGAAGAGGATCGGGAGGAAGTCGGCGTCGCCGACGGTCTGGTTGGCGATGGCCGCGATGTCGCCGTCCACGTCGTTGAGGAGGCCGTTGGCGGCGAAGACGTCGGCGGAGTTGGTCTCGTAGCCGAAGTCGAAGCCGAAATCGCCGACCGTCTGGTTGGCTTCCGCGACGACCGAGCCGTCGATCTGGTTGCCGATGCCGTTGCCGGCGTTCACGGAGGCGCTGTTCTGGCCGACGTTCATTTCGGTGCCGAAGGCGAGGTGCCAGGGATCCATGGGTCAATTCCTTTGTGTCTGGAGTGGGTTGAGGTTTCTGTCTGGTCCGTTTCGGCGGGGTTGCTTGTTCCGTCCGCCGATGAATGGACTATGCCGGCACCCGGCCGTTCGATCTGTGAGCGGGGTCACACGCGCCGTCTGGCCTGACGAAATCGCTCTTCCGGCCGCCTTGGCGTGCGCGCGCGGAACCCCTGCCTGCGGCAGCGGTTGGCCGAGGGCCGCCGCGCGTCGCGGCTGAAGGAGAGGGGTCATCCATGTCGGGCACGGACACTGATCGCACCGTCCGCAACCTGGATCGGTCGGCCGAAACGCTCGCCGATACGTCGGAGACGGTGGAGCGGTCGTCGACGCAGATGACGGCTGCCACGGAAACCATGAAGGGGTCGGCGGACAGGCGAACGGAACTTGCCGCCGACCGGACCGTGCTGGCGGCCGAGCGCACCTACGCCGCCTGGATCCGGACCGGCCTTGCGGCGCTCGCCAGCGGCATCGGCGCGAAGGCGCTGCTGGAGGGGGTCGTGCCGTCCTGGATGACGACGGCGACCGGATCGCTCCTGGTGCTCTTCAGCGCCTTCTGCTTCGTGGTGGCGGTCTGGCGCGAGCTCTTCCCGCAGGTCGACAACCCGGACCCGAATGTCCGGCGGCTGCCGTCGGCGCTGCTGATCGGCGCTAATGGATTTCTGACGCTGGTCGCCCTGGCGGCACTCCTCGGCCTCTGGTTCGGCGAGGTCGCCGGATAGCCAAACCCTTCTGCCGGCTTGTCTCTTCAAAATTGTATTACAAAAAAGCGGCCAATCCGGCCGGCACCGCGCGGATGTTCAACCGGGCGTCTCGGCCTCCAGGCCGATCAGGCTGGCGTGGCGCAGGCTCTCCTCGCCGCGAAGGTAGCGCACGCGGACCTTGAGGCCCGGCTTCACCCAGCGGGCGCGGGTACTCGGCTTCAGGCCGCTCACCGGGCGGCGGGCGACCAGCCGGTCCACGGCCCGCTTGAAACGGCTCTCGTCGGCCGCGTCGAGCGAGACCACGGCGCGCCCGGCGAACTGGGCCGGTTCGCCGGGCTCGCCTTCGTTCGCCAGGAGGGCCGTGAGCCCGCCGGACGGGGTGGTCTCCACGCCGATCAGGTCGAAAGTGGAGACGGCGAAGCACTTGGCCTTCAGCCAGAGGTCGGAACGGCCGCTGCGATAGCGCCCGTCGATGCGCTTGGAGACGACGCCTTCCAGGCCGAGCCGGTCGGCCGCCGCGAAGAGATCCGCGCCGGAGCCGTCGAAGGCTTGGCTGAAGTGAATGCCGAAGGTCGCATCCTGGCCGGCGAGGAGATCGGCCAAGAGCGCCCGCCGCTCGCCGAGGGGCCGGTCCCGGAGATCCTCGCCCTCCAGTTCCAAGAGGTCGAAGGCGAACAGGACGATGCGGCCGCGCCGACTGCCGAGAGCCGACCGCAGCGCCTTGAAGTCCGACACGCCGCGCTCGGTCTGGACGATCGCCTCGCCGTCGATGACCGCGGACCCGCAGGACAGCGCCGCGGCCGCGTCGACGATCCGTGGGTAGCGGTCGGTCCAATCATGACCGTTGCGCGTGTAGGCCCGCACGTCGTCGGGTGTGATCACCAGTTCGGTGCGATAGCCGTCGTGCTTGATCTCGTGAATCCAACCGTCCCCCGCGGGCGGCTCGGCCACCAGGGTGGGAAGTTGCGGAGCGATGAAGCCCGGGAACGAAGGCTCCGTCGACCGCCGAAGAGCGGTTACGCGACTCATGGGACTCGTGAATCTGGGGAGGGATTCCCCTATTGCGAGTCGCAAGTGAGTCATTGAATCGGAATGCGTGTGGCCCCGGCTTCAGGAATCCTGAAGCCCCCGCCCATGCTTGTCGTCAGGAGCGACGGAACCCCTTGAGTCCGCATTGCTTTCAGCGGTGCGAGACGACCGGGGTCGCGGCCGGGTCAGGGTCTTGACCGCTCTCCTGGAAGGCACGAATGCGATCGTAGGCGCGCTTTTCCGAAAGGGACGAGGGGTAGAAGAGGGTCCGGACGGCCTGGGTGCTCCAGTGCTCGCGCGCGAACAGCAGGCTCGCCCAGAGGAGAATGCTGCCGCCCGTCATCTCCAGGAACTCCTCGAGCGCATGGCGGAAGAGGAAAGCCTGCTGGGTGGTGATGGGGGAGAAGAGTTCGAACACCTCCATGGCGGTCGAGCCCACCAGGAGGACCAGGAACCCGTAGACCAGATGGCGCCGGGTGCCGGGCACCGATCCGAGGAAGGCGCCGAGGCGGTTGAGAAGGGCCAGCATGGCGAGGATGACGGGGCCACCGATCACGACGATCCAGACGCCGGTTTCGATCGCCGGTGCGTTCAGGTCGCCCGTCAGCCGGCGCGCCACATAGGCGCCGAGGCGCTCGTGCAGCCCGATGGTCTCCTCCGCCGACATGAAGACGAGGATGCCGGCAAGGATGCCGAGCGCCCAGGAATAGGGCTCGACCGTGCGGGTGCGCAGGGCCACGAGACCGAGGAAGAGGCCGGCGAGCAGCAGTTGCGCCGACGACCACCAGACCGGGATGTTGGCCTCCCGGTCCAGGGCGAAGACGAAAAAGATCCGTCCGAACATGGCCCAAGGCAGAAGATAGGCGATCACCAGGCTGAGATTGCAGGCCACGAGAAAGAGCAGAATGACGTGATCGGATCGCAGCCTGTGCGAGTTCATGTCCGATCGGGGTTGGACGGCGTCGTTCTGCATGCGGGTGTCTGCCTTTTCCAATTCAGAGTTTAAGTTTGCTGCATCTTTTCCAGGAAGCCAAGCCCGGTCGATTTGACGCGGCCGGCGTCGTCTTTGCCTGGTTAAGGAGCCTGTCCGGCCGATGCGGCGGTTCGGTGTCGGTGCTTGCCGAATCGATCCGAATGCGATGACGGTTCGGGACCGATCGGAGAGGGAGGCGCTGGCCGCCATGGGGACGGGACCGAAGGGCAGGGCCGCGGCCGCTCTCATCGCCCTGGCGTTCGCCGGCGCCGCCTGCGGCCGCCCCACCGGCGACTTCGGCCGGGCGCGTCCGTCGGTGGTCCATGACGAACTGCTGCCCGGTACCGTCGACGCCGTGAAGGAAACGACGCTCTTCTGGCGCACCTATGCGGGGTTCGACCTCACCGAGGACGAGAAGGAATTGCGCAATCGCGCCTGGGCCTTCGTGCGGCCGCCGCACATGGGAGCGTGGTGGCTGGAGACCATCGTGGAGGGCCAGCGGGTGGGTTTCCTGCCGGCGTTGGACCATTGGTTCGATCCCGGCCGGTACCACACCTGGCTGCGGGGCGCCGACTACGCGTCTCAGAATGCACGCTGGAACAAGGTGATCGAGGACATCCAGGGCGACGCGCTCCTGGTGCCGCCCTTCTGCGCCATCGCCCAGACGGTCCGCCGGTCCGACGCGGAGCGGCTGGCGGCGGCGGACCGCTTGCAGCCGCCGGACGAGACCCTGGCCCTGGAGGCGCTCGACCGGGTGGACGAGAACGCGGAGACGATGGCCTGGGTCTGGCGGGCGCTCGGCTACCGGCTTGCCGCCTATCGGAACGCGATCGACCGGCTGGAGGTGGAGGCGCCCTCGGCGATGGTGTGGGAGGCCAATCGGGCCTATGCGCTGCTGGCCGGAGCCCAGTGTGAGGACGCGCCGGCACTGGCCCGGCTGGACCTCGACGGGGCGCGCCGCTCGCGGATCATGGACGGGCCGGATCCGTTCGACCAGCCCGTGCTGCAGAAGTGACGGGCTCGAGAAAGCTTTGAAATCAACGCGGTGCGGGGACCGGCAGCGGCAGGGCCGGGCGCAGTTGGCCGGTCGGTTCCAGATTGATCGGCGGCAGGGGAGCGAGCGGGGCGGGGCCAAGGCTCGCCGGCCGCTCCGTCGCCGCGCAGGTGAGGCCGCCGAGGGCGCGCAGGGTCGCGGGCCGGCTCTCGATGTCGGCGGCGGCCACCCGGACGAGGATGAAGCCCGGTCCGGCGGGTGCCTCCACGGTGAAGCCGGAGGCGGCGGCGGCGCTGGCGAGACGGAGGCGCTCCACGGCGTCGGCGAGGCCGACGGTGAGGCTGACCACGCCGTCCGGCGCGGCGTCCTGCTCGAAGCCCGCCACCATGCCGCCGGCCCTGGAGACGACCGCCAGCGTCCAGACCTCGTCCGGCAGGGTGCCGGTGAGGGTCGTGGTCGTCCCGCCGGCGGTGTCGAACGGGCAGACGGCGTGGAGGAAGTATGGGTCGAGGTCGGTGAGGACCGAGCCGTCGGATGGAATCAGCGTGACATTTCCGAGATTTGCGACCGACCTGACGCGGCCCGTGGCGTCGTTCGGCGCCACCTTCGGGATCATCAGCACCGCCACCACGTGGACGATGCCGGCAATGAGAAGACCGGCGATCAGGCTGCGGACGAGGGCGCCGGTCATCGGCCCCTCCCGCCGCCGCACTCCAGCCGGCGGATCGCCGGCAGGCGGTCGGGGCCGGGCAGGCGGGCGGCGAGGCCGGAGCCGTAGAGGCGGAGGGTGAGGACGACGGAGCCGAGGGTGCCGGTGGGCACGAAGTTGCCCGGGCGGGCGGTTCGGCCGACGATCACGACGAGGCTGCCGTCCGCCGTCCGGATGGCGTCGCGGCTGGTGAAACCGGTGCGGCCGGCCGGGTTGCGGGGAAGGTTGCCGGCCTCGTCGGTGACCGAAAGGGTCCAGAGTTCGGCCGCCGGGATGGCGCCTTCAACCGCGTAGTGGCAGATCGGCTCGAGCGGATTGCCGGCGGAATCGGTCGCCGCCACCACGGCGATGCCCTCTGCCGGACCGAGGCCGATCCGGCCCGCGCGGGCGTTTTCCGCGACGGCATAAGGGTTTGCGGACGGCCCGCCGCCGCCCGCCTGGAGCCGCCAGGGGCCGATCCGGGGGGCGGTGTCGAACACGCCGCTCTCCAGCGCGAGCCAGACGGACCCGAGCCCCGCCGTGGCGCCGATGACGGCGATGATCAGGAGACGGACGACGAGGAACACGGGCGGATGCGGGACCGGCAGGCGGAGAATCGGGGAGCGTTCGGTAGGCCGACCCTACACCAGCAGACGGCGGGAGGCGATCCGACGGCGCATGGGCGTCGTTGGCCGCGGAGAGGCGCAAAGGGGCACAAGCTGTAGCGGTTTGTCGCCGACTGAAACGGTTTGCAGCCGGTTGTAGCCCGCCTGATGTAGCCTGGCGGCGGACATGCTGGCGAACTTGCTGGCAAACTGGCCGGCGCGCCTTCGGCGGGCGCGCGGGTCAGGGCGTGGCCGGCACGGAGAGGGCCTCGCCGGCCGCCAACGCGAGGCCAGCCGGTGCGGCGGCGCGCGGCGCGAGGCTGCCGGGCGCGGCCTGGACCTCGGCGAGCGGCGCGACGGCGCCGGTCGGCGTCATCGGCGCGAGGCCCGCGGCACGCTCCTCCGTCAGCCGGGCCGGGCGGATGCCGGCCGCGGCCGGCGTCGAGGTGGAGAAATGGGTGGTGGTGGCGGTCGGACCGGGCGCCAGCAGCGGATCGGCGCCGATCCGTCCGCGCATCAGGGCGCCGATCTCGCCGACGATGCGCAGCGCGTCCGGCGACAGGGACGCGGCGGTGACGGGGGCCTCGGCGGGCGCTTCGGCGACGGGCGCGGTGCCGGCCGCCGGCGCGTCCGGCGCCGCGACGCCCGGGATGGCGCGGAACGGCAGGCCCTGGTGGGCCGTCGTCATGATGGCCTTCCAGGTCATCGCCGGCAGGCTGCCGCCGGTCATGTCGTTGGTGGAGGTGTAGTCGTCGTTGCCGAACCAGACGGAGGCGACGTAGTGGCCCGTGTAGCCTACAAACCACGCGTCGCGGTAGGCCTGGGTGGTTCCGGTCTTGCCGGCGGCCATCTGGCCGTCGAGTTTCGCCCGTCCGCCGGTGCCGGCATTCACCACGTTGACCAGGATATCATTCATCTGATGGGCGATATCGGTGGACAACACCTGTTCCGGCGGCGGCTCGTCGCGGACCCGGTCGTAGACCACCCGGCCGTCGCGGGTGGTGATGGCGGTGACCGCGAAGGGCGTCGCCTTGACGCCACCGTTTGCAAACACCGCATATCCGCCGGCCATGTCGAGGGCCGTCACCTCGGCCACCCCGAGGGGGAGGGCGCGGGTGATCTTGAGCTCGGTGGTGATGCCCATCTTGTGGGCAAGGTCGACGATCTTGTCGCGGCCGATCGCCTGGGCGAGGCGGACCGGCACGGTGTTGATGGATTTCGTCAGGGCGGTCTTCAGGGTGATCGCCCCGGCATAGCCGCGCGAATAGTTGCGCGGGCTCCAGTTGCCGATGCTGATCGGGGCGTCGGCCACCACGGAGGTGGCCGAGAAGCCGTTCATGAAGGCGGCCGCGTAGACGAAGGGCTTGAAGGACGAGCCGGGCTGACGGAGCGCGCCGACGGCGCGGTTGAACTGGCTCTCGCCATAGTCGCGCCCGCCCACCATGGCGCGGACGGCGCCGGCCGGTTCCTGGACGACGGTGGAACCCTGGCGGACCCGGTAGTCCTGGCCGTATTGGCGGAGACTCGTCTCGATCGCCTCGTCGGCGGCCTTCTGGATGACCGGATCGAGGGTGGTCTTCACCATGATGGTGCGGTCGCCGGTGGGGGCGATGCGCTTCACCTCCTCGAAGGCCCAGTCGAGGAACCAGTCGGGCGCCTGCTGGCGCGTGCCGGCGACCACGCTGGCCGGATGGCGCCGGGCCGCGGCCACCTGGCCTTCGGTGGCAAAGCCCGCCGCCACCATGTTGGTGAGCACCTGGTTGGCCCGGGCGCGCGCCGCCGGCAGGTTCACGTGTGGGGCGTACTTGGTGGGCGCCTTGAAGAGACCCGCCAGCATGGCGCTCTCGGCAAGGGTCAGGTCCTTGACGGACTTGCCGAAATAGAACTCCGCCGCCGCCGCCACCCCGTGCGTGCCGCCGCCCATGTAGGCGCGGTCGAGGTAGAGCTTCAGGATCTCCTGCTTGGTCAGGTTCGCCTCCAGCCAGAGCGACAGGTAGGCTTCCTTGATCTTGCGCTCGATGGTGCGCTCGTTGGTGAGGAAGAGATTCTTGGCGAGCTGCTGGGTGATGGACGAGCCGCCCTGCACCACGCCGCCGGCCTTGGCGTTGGTCACGAGGGCGCGGAAGGTGCCGAACACGTCGATGCCGAAATGCTCGTGGAAGCGCCGGTCCTCGGTGGCGAGGGTCGCCTGCAACAGGTGCGGCGGCAGAAGCTCCAGCGGCACCGAATCGTCGAGGAACATGCCGCGCCGGCCGATGAGCGCGCCGTCCTTGTCGAAGAAGGTGACCGCGTATTCGCCCTGGGCGCGCCAGTCCGTCTCTGTGGCGCGGAAGGCCGGCACGGCGAAGGCGAGCATCAGCACGGCGCCGGCCACGCCGAGGGTCGCGGCTTCGGAGGCGACCTCGACCACCGCCCGGCGGGCACCGCGCACGCGCAGTCGCCCGGCATGATCCACCACCGCGCTCCAGCCACGGGCGAGCCGCGCGCCGAGCGACCAGGTGGCGCTGTCGATCATGGCGTCGACGGCGAGGAGGCGCTGCCGAAGGGGGCGACGGTGTTTCGACTTGAAATCGGACACAGGACGGCTCAAGCGTTCGTCGGCGGATACGGAAACCGCTTCTCGGCATACATACCAAAATATCCGGTTCCACGGGCCGGTTCAAAGCCGCGGCGCGCCGGATGGTTAACCAAATGACTAAAAATGAATCCGATCCGTTCTGGATCGCGAAATCTCTCGACGAGATGAGCAACGCCGAGTGGGAAAGCCTTTGCGACGGCTGCGCCCGGTGCTGCCTGAACAAGCTGGAAGACGAGGACACGGGCGCCATCGCCTGGACGGACGTGGGCTGCACGCTGCTCGACGGGGAGAGCTGCCGCTGCCGCGACTATCCCAACCGCAGCGCCACGGTGCCGGACTGCATCCGCCTGACGCCGGAGGAGGTGCGCACCCTGTCGTGGCTGCCGCCGACCTGCGCCTATCGCCTGGTGGAGGAAGGCCGCGACCTCTACTGGTGGCATCCGCTGGTCTCCGGCGATCCCGACACGGTGCACGAGGCCGGCATCTCGGTCCGCGGCCGCACCGTCCCGGAGGACGAGGTACCCCTAGAACGCTGGGAGGAGCGGATCGTTTCCTGGCCCATGCGGGTGCCCGCGGACACGCGCAAGCGAAAGCGCCGGCGGCGGGAGGGATAGGAAAATAGTCCTTGACAGCGTAACGCTGGTTGGGTAGGGTTCAGGCAAGATCTGAAAAGTGTGAGCGGCCGCCGGGAGGTGGGCCGCTTTTTTCGTTGAGGGGTGTGGTGTTGAGGGGTGTGGTGGGGAATGCGTGGGTGGTCCGGATGAACCGGACCATAACGCGGTCGAGGAGGGTGGGATGGCGTTGCGAGCACTGCAACCGCGCACGCACCTCCACCGCCGCGCTCGCACCCTCAACACCCCCATCCGCCTCCATCGTCATGGTCCGGCTTATCCGGACCAGCCACACATTTCGCATGCGCCGCTGCCCGACGAAAAAGCGTGGGTGGTCCGCCTGCGCTGACCATGACGATCGGGGCGGGTGGGGGTGTCGGGGCGCGTGCCCGGTGGCGGGGTGTCCGTCCGGTGGCGGAGGCGCTCCTGGGTGCCGAAGGTCGCGGCGGCGGTTCATCGCACTCGACGTCATTCCGGCGAATGCGCGGCGGTTCATCACCCTCGACGTCATCCCGGCGAACGCGCGGCGGTTCATCACCCTCGACGTCATCCCGGCGAAAGCCGGGATCCAGCCGACGGAGGGAGCGAGGGAATGGTGCGGATGACTGAAGGGACGGTTGGGCCCCGGCTTTCGCCGGGGTGACGACCTGGGGAGAGGGGCAGCGGGAGCTTGGTGGTAGCGGGTTCGCCACTGGGTGATGCGCAGGGATGGGGTTGCGTGCCGGGTTGCCGGGCCCGCGCCGCAGTCGCACCTTGCACCACATCGTCATGGTCCGGTTCATCCGGACCAGCCACGCATTCCGCCATGCGCCGCTGCCCGACGAAAAAGCGTGGGTGGTCCGCCTGCGCGGACCATGACGATCGGGGCGGGTGACGATATGGGGAGGCGGGCGGCGGGAGCTTGGTGGTGGCGGGTTCGCCACTGGGTGATGCGCAGGGATGGGGTTGCGTGCCGGGTTGCCGGGCCCGCGCCGCCATCGCACCTTGCACCACATCGTCATGGCCCGGTTCATCCGGACCAGCCACGCATTCCGCATGCGCCGCTGCCCGACGAAAAAGCGTGGGTGGTCCGCCTGCGCGGACCATGACGATCGGGGCGGGTGGGGGTGTCGGGGTGCGTGCCCGGTGGCGGGGCGTTCGTCCGGTGGCGGAGGCGCTCCTGGGTGCCCGCGTGCCCGGTGGCGGGGTGTCCGTCCGGTGGCGGAGGCGCTCCTGGGTGCCGAAGGTCGCGGCGGCGGTTCATCGCACTCGACGTCATTCCGGCGAATGCGCGGCGGTTCATCACCCTCGACGTCATCCCGGCGAACGCGCGGCGGTTCATCACCCTCGACGTCATCCCGGCGAAAGCCGGGATCCAGCCGACGGAGGGAGCGAGGGAATGGGGCGGATGATGGACGGGACGGTTGGGCCCCGGCTTTCGCCGGGGTGACGATCTGGGGAGGCGGGCGGCGGGAGCTTGGTGGTGGCGGGTTCGCCACCTGTGTTGTGTGCTCGACCTCGTCATGGTCCGGTTCATCCGGACTGCGGATGACTGAAGGGACGGTTGGGCCCCGGCTTTCGCCGGGGTGACGACCTGGGGAGAGGGGCAGCGGGAGCTTGGTGGTAGCGGGTTCGCCACTGGGTGATGCGCAGGGATGGGGTTGCGTGCCGGGTTGCCGGGCCCGCGCCGCAGTCGCACCTTGCACCACATCGTCATGGTCCGGTTCATCCGGACCAGCCACGCATTCCGCCATGCGCCGCTGCCCGACGAAAAAGCGTGGGTGGTCCGCCTGCGCGGACCATGACGATCGGGGCGGGTGACGATATGGGGAGGCGGGCGGCGGGAGCTTGGTGGTGGCGGGTTCGCCACTGGGTGATGCGCAGGGATGGGGTTGCGTGCCGGGTTGCCGGGCCCGCGCCGCCATCGCACCTTGCACCACATCGTCATGGCCCGGTTCATCCGGACCAGCCACGCATTCCGCATGCGCCGCTGCCCGACGAAAAAGCGTGGGTGGTCCGCCTGCGCGGACCATGACGATCGGGGCGGGTGGGGGTGTCGGGGTGCGTGCCCGGTGGCGGGGCGTTCGTCCGGTGGCGGAGGCGCTCCTGGGTGCCGAAGGTCGCGGCGGCGGTTCATCGCACTCGACGTCATTCCGGCGAAAGCCGGGATCCAGCCGACGGAGGGAGCGAGGGAATGGGGCGGATGATGGACGGGACGGTTGGGCCCCGGCTTTCGCCGGGGTGACGATCTGGGGAGGCGGGCGGCGGGAGCTTGGTGGTGGCGGGTTCGCCACCTGTGTTGTGTGCTCGACCTCGTCATGGTCCGGTTCATCCGGACCAGCCACGCATTCCGCCATGCGCTGCTGCCCGATGAAAAAGCGTGGGTGGTCCGCCTGCGCGGACCATGACGATCGGGGCGGGTGACGACCTGGGGAGGCGGGCGGCGGGGGGCTTGGTGGTGGCGGGTCGGCTACCTGTGTTGTGTGCTCCACATCGTCATGGTCCGGTTCATCCGGACAGTCGCACCTTGCACCACATCGTCATGGTCCGGTTCATCCGGACCAGCCACGCATTCCGCCATGCGCCGCTGCCCGACGAAAAAGCGTGGGTGGTCCGCCTGCGCGGACCATGACGATCGGGGCGGGTGGGGGTGTCGGGGTGCGTGCCCGGTGGCGGGGCGTTCGTCCGGTGGCGGAGGCGCTCCTGGGTGCCGAAGGTCGCGGCGGCGGTTCATCGCACTCGACGTCATTCCGGCGAAAGCCGGGATCCAGCCGACGGAGGGAGCGAGGGAATGGGGCGGATGATGGACGGGACGGTTGGGCCCCGGCTTTCGCCGGGGTGACGATCTGGGGAGGCGGGCGGCGGGAGCTTGGTGGTGGCGGGTTCGCCACCTGTGTTGTGTGCTCGACCTCGTCATGGTCCGGTTCATCCGGACCAGCCACGCATTCCGCCATGCGCTGCTGCCCGATGAAAAAGCGTGGGTGGTCCGCCTGCGCGGACCATGACGATCGGGGCGGGTGACGACCTGGGGAGGCGGGCGGCGGGGGGCTTGGTGGTGGCGGGTCGGCTACCTGTGTTGTGTGCTCCACATCGTCATGGTCCGGTTCATCCGGACCAGCCTCGCATTCCGGTGGGGGCGAGCTTGCGCCGGAAATGCGTGGGTGGTCCGCCTGCGCGGACCATGACGAAGGCGGTGCTTCGGCGGGTGGGGGCTGGGTGATGCGGACGTTGGCGACGGTGGTGGCGGGGTGGGTGCTGGGGGTCTATGGGGCGCTTCTGGCGTTCGGGCCGGACGCCGGTCTGGCGCCCATGATGACGATCCCGCCGACCATCGTGGTGCTCGGGATCGTGCAGTTCCTGACGCGGACGGCGTCGTGGGTTCTTTACGTCGGTGGGCTGGGGGCGGCGGTCGTGATCGCGGACATCGCGGCGCGGGTGCTCGGGCTCCTTTGAACGGGACATCTCCAGATGAGCGACGGCGCGCCGCGGACCATCGATTGGGCGGCGGCGCGGGCGGCCTATGAGGCCGGGGGCGAGACCGTGGAGGTGGTCGCCGCGCGGATGGGCGTGCACCGGGTGACGCTGCAAGCGCATGCGCGGCGGCGCGGATGGGTGCCGCGGCGGGCGGGGCGGCGGCGCGTGGAGGCGCAGACGCGCGGGCTGGTCGACAGCCTGATGCGGATCGCCGGCCGCATGGTGGCCGACCTGGAGGCGCGGGTGGACGCGGGCGAGGCCTCCGGCGAGGCGGAGGCGCGGCTGTTGACGGCGCTGGCCGGGACGCTCGGCAAGATCATCGACCTTGAACAGCAGGAAAGGGCGGCCCGTGAGCGATCGGACGGGACAGGCGAAGCTGTGCGCGGCGGCAAGAGGGCGCGGGAGCGCCGGACGGTCGGGCGTGGCGGGGGCGGGCCGGACGGCGGTGGGCCGGACGGGGGCCGGCCGTATGATCGCGACGGGGCGGACGACGGGGTGGGGGGCGGCGGGGCGTCCGGTGGCGGGGCGGCGGGCCACGGCGCGGCGGCCGGTCGCGGCGGCGGAGCGGAAGGGGCTGGCGGGGGGCGGGCGGACGACGACGGGGCGGCGCGACGTGCGGCGCTCCACCGTGCGCTTGCGGATCGCATTGCGGCGCTTGTCCCGGATCGCGGCCGACAGCGGGACGCCGGTGGAGCGGCTGCTGCCGGCCTTCAGCGCGCGGCAGATCGAGGAGCTTCTGGCGGACTGGCCGCTCTGGGCGCGCCTGGACCAGCTGCCGCCGGCGGGGGACTGGACGACCTGGCTGGTGATGGGCGGGCGCGGGGCGGGGAAGACGCGGACGGGCGCCGAATGGGTGCGCGCCATGGTGCTGGGTGAGGCCTGGGCCGTGGGGCCGGCCGGCGGCGCGGCGGGCCGCGTGGCGCTCGTCGGCGAGACGCTGGCGGCGGCGCGGGACGTGATGGTGGAGGGGGTTTCGGGCCTCCTCTCGGTGCACCAGGACGACGCCCGGCCGGTGTGGCTGCCGAGCCGGCGGCGGCTGGAATGGCCGAACGGCGCGGTGGCGGAGGTGTTTTCGGCGGAGGATCCGGACAGCCTGCGCGGGCCGCAGTTCGCCGCCGCCTGGGGCGACGAGATCGCCAAGTGGCGGCACGCGGACGCCACCTTCGACATGCTGCAGTTCGGCCTGCGCCTCGGTGCGCGGCCGCGCCAGGTGGTGACGACCACGCCGCGGGCGGTGCCGCTGATGCGCCGGCTGCTGGCGGACCGGGGCACGGCGGTGACGCGGGCGCGGACGGCGGACAACGCCGCCCATCTGGCGCCGGCGTTTCTTTCCGCCGTGGTGGGGCGCTATGCGGGCACCCGGCTCGGCCGGCAGGAGCTGGACGGCGAGATGATCGAGGAGCGGGCGGACGCGCTCTGGACGCGGGCCGAGATCGAGGCGGTGCGCCTCACCGGCCGGCCGGCGCTCCGGCGCGTGGTGGTGGCGGTGGACCCGCCGGCCGGATCGCGCCGCACGTCGGACGCCTGCGGGATCGTGGCGGCGGGCCTCGACGGGGACGGGCGGGCGGTGGTGATCGCCGACGCCACCTGCCGGGGCGCCCGGCCGGAGACCTGGGCGCGGCGGGCGGTGGCGCTCTACCACGCGGAGGGGGCGGACCGGCTGGTGGCCGAGGCCAACCAGGGCGGCGACATGGTGGCCGCCGTGATCGCCCAGGTGGACGGCCGGGTGGCGGTGGAGATGGTGCACGCGACGCGCGGCAAGTGGGTGCGGGCCGAACCGGTGGCGGCGCTCTACGCGCAGGGCCGGGTGCGGCACGCGGGGATGTTTCCCGAGCTGGAGGACGAGATGGCCGACTTCGGCCTCGACGGGCTCTCCGGCGGGCGCTCGCCGGACCGGCTGGACGCGCTCGTCTGGGCGATCACCGCGCTGGTGCTGCAGCCGTGCGGCGCGCCGCGGGTGCGGGGGCTGTGAGGGACGGGCGGGCCGGCGGAACCGTTTGCGTCGGCGGCGGATTGCGGAAGGGCGGCGGGCGGGGCTATGGAGCGGGCCTGTCGTCCGGGGTTGCTCACCAAGCCCGCCCGGTCCCGGCCTGTCGGGACCGGATGGGTGCGGGCAAGCCCGAACGGGTGTCGGCCGGTCGGGCCGTCCCCGCGCGCACTATGAGCGAAGGAAGCATCATGCAGTATCGTCCGTTCGGCCGCACCGGCTTCACCGTGTCGGAGGTCGGCTTCGGGGCCTGGCAGATCGGCGGCTCGTGGGGCGACGTGCCGGCCGCCGAGGGCACGGCGGCGCTGGAGGCCGCGCTCGACGCCGGCATGACGTTCGTCGACACGGCGGACGTCTATGGCGACGGCCGGTCGGAGACGATCGTGGCGGAGGTGCTCGCCCGGCGGGGCGGCGACCGGCCGATGGTGGCCACCAAGGCTGGGCGGCGCCTGAGCCCGCACGTGGCGGAGGGCTATACGGCCGCGGCGCTGACCGGGTTCGTGGAGCGCTCGCTGACGAACCTGAAGGTGGAGACGCTGGATCTCCTGCAGCTCCACTGCCCGCCGACGGCCGTCTACTACCGGCCGGAGGTGTTCGCCGCGCTCGACGCCCTGACGGCGGCCGGCAAGATCCGCCACTACGGGGTGAGCGTGGAGAAGGTGGAGGAGGGGCTGAAGGCGATCGAGTATCCGGGCGTCGCCAGCGTGCAGATCATCTACAACCTGTTCCGCCAGCGGCCGGCGGATCTGTTCTTTCAGGAGACGCGGCGGCGGAACGTGGCGGTGATCGCCCGGGTGCCGCTGGCGAGCGGGCTCCTCTCCGGCAAGATCACCGCCGAGACGGCCTTCGCGCGCGACGACCACCGGGCGTTCAACCGGCACGGGGAGGCGTTCGACGTGGGCGAGACCTTCGCGGGCGTGCCGTTCGAGGTGGGGCTGCAAGCGGTGGACGAGGTGCGCCGGCTGGTGCCGGTGGGCACGCCCATGGCGGCCTTCGCGCTGAAGTGGATCCTCGCCGCGGAAGCGGTGACGGTGGTCATTCCGGGCGCGCGGAACGCCGCCCAGGCGCGGGCGAACGCCGAGGCGGCGGACGTGGCGCCGCTCTCGGCCGAGACGATGGGCGCGGCGCGCGAGATCTACGACCGGCTGATCGCCCCGCACGTGCACCACAGGTGGTGAGGTGAGGGGCGCGGCCATTGGATACACGATGGGCGGGACGGCGGAGCCGCCCCGTTGCCGTTTCAGCGGACCGCGTGAAAGCCGACGCGACTGCCCTCGGTGTCGCGGATGTGGATGAAGGCGCCCCTGTCGCCGGGAAGCGTCACCTCGGGGCCGAGCTGGAAGCCGCCGAGGAGCTCGGCGATACCGTCGAACTGGCCGTCGGCGTTGAGGTAGACGATCGCCTCACGCCGTCAGGCGGGGGCGTTCGGGGAGGGGGGTGTCGAGGTCGCGCCATTCCTTGAGGAGGACGCGGCGGCGGCGGGGGTAGCGCTCGGTGAGGTCGGTGGCTTCGGTGATGCGGTCGGCGCGGAAGTGGCGGTAGGCGCCGCGCAGCTCGCACCAGGCGGTGAGCACGCGCACCCGGTCGTAGAAGGCGAGCGCCACCGGCCAGACGGTGCGGGTGGTGCGCACGCCCTGCTCGTTCACATAGGTGAAGCGGAGCTTGGTCTCGTTGCGGATGGCGGTCCGCAACAGGGCGAGGTCCACCGTGTCGGCGATCTCGGGCCGGCTCATGGCGACCAGGAGGCCGTTCTCCTCCATGCGGTCGGCGAGGTCGCGGGGCAGCACGGCGGCGATCTTGGCGAGGGCGTCGGTGGCGGCGCGGGCGAGCCGCGCGTCGGCCCGGCTCGACGCCATCTGGGCGCCGAGCACGAGCGCCTCCAGCTCGTCGTCGGTGAACATGAGCGGCGGCAAGAGGAAGCCGGGCTTCAGCACGAAGCCGACGCCAGCCTCGCCCTCGATGGGGGCGCCCTGGGCCACCAGGGCCTGCACGTCCCGGTAGATGGTGCGCAGCGACACCTGAAGCTCCTCGGCCAGGTCCGCGCCCGACACGGGGCGGCGGCGGCGGCGGAGCGCCTGGACGAGCGCGAGGAGTCGTTCGGCGCGGGACATGGCTCAAGGTTCCGGATTCGTTCCCTTGTGGGCGGCCATCATGCCAGATGCCGGCCCGGACGCAAGGGCATGGGGGCCGTTATGGGCGCGCCTTTGGACAACCGGCTGGGAGGACGACGCGATGGCACGACGCTGGTGGCGGTGGGGCGGGCCGGGGCCCGAGGATGGGCGGGATCGAGAGGGGCCGGATCCCGGTCCGGTGGCGGCGCCCGGCGTGGCGGCCGTGACGGGGACGAAGGCGTCGCGGACGGGGGTGCTGGTGGCGCTGCAGGCGGGCGGCCGGCCGGTGTGGACGCCGCGCGACTACGGGGCCTACGGGCGCGAGGGGTTCCTCAAGAACCCGTTCGTGCACCGGGCGGTGCGCATGGTCGCCGAGAGCGTGGCGGCCGTGCCGTGGGTGCTGATGGACGGGCTGGCCGAGGTGGACCGGCACCCGGCGCTGGATCTCCTGGCGCGGCCGAACCCGCGCGACGGGCGGGCGGCGCTCTTGGAGGCGGTGGTGGGGCATCTGATGATCGCCGGCAACGCCTATGTGGAGGCGGTGTCGGTGGACGGCAGCCCGCGCGAACTGCACGTGCTGCGGCCCGACCGGATGCGCGTGGTGCCGGGGCCGGACGGCTGGCCGGCGGCCTTCGACTACGCGGTCAACGGGCGCACGCTGCGGCTTCCGGCAAGCGCCGAGCACGGACCGGCGCCGGTGATGCACCTGTCGCTGTTCCATCCGCTCGACGACCACTACGGGGCCGCGCCCATGGAGGCGGCCGCCGCGAGCCTCGACGTGCACAACGCGGCGACGGCTTGGAACAAGGCGCTGCTGGACAACGCGGCACGGCCCTCCGGCGCGCTCGTCTACGGCGGCGCGGGGGGGCTGACCGACGACCAGTTCGAGCGGCTGCAGCGGGAGCTGGTGGAGGGCTACCAGGGCGCCCGCAACGCCGGCCGGCCGCTGCTTCTGGAAGGTGGGCTCGACTGGAAGCCGATGGCGCTGACGCCGAAGGACATGGATTTCCTGGAGGCGCGGAACGCGGCGGCGCGGGAACTGGCGCTGGTATTCGGCGTGCCGCCCATGCTGCTCGGCATTCCGGGCGATGCGACCTACGCCAACTACCAGGAGGCCAACCGGGCCTTCTGGCGGCAGACGGTGATCCCGCTCGCCACCCGGGTGGCGGAGGCGTTCGGCCGCTGGCTCCTGGCGGGCGGGGAGGCGCGGCCGGGGGACAGGCGGCTCGCCTTCGCGCTCGACCTCGACCAGGTGCCGGCGCTCGCCGGGGAGCGGGACGCGCTGTTCGCCCGGCTCGCGGCGGCGGACTTCCTCAGCCGGGACGAGAAGCGCGTGGCGGCGGGGTATGGGCCGGACAGCGGGGACGAGGGCGACCCGACCGATCGGCGGGAGGCGCGGTCTTGGACGTGACGCGCGTCTTCGCCGAGCGCGGCGACCTTGCCCATCTGGCGCTCTTCCTGTGGGCGTCGGGGGCGAGCGCGCTGCTTCTTCTCGCCGTGCGGGAGCTGTTCGCTCAGCTCCGCCGGTTCGACGCCTTCGTGGCGGAGGTGGCGCGGCTGAACGAACGACTGCGCGGTCGCGACGAGCCGTGACGGGGGCGGCGCGGGGATTCACGCGGGGGGTGAAGGCCGGGCCGCAAGGGATTCGGCCGACACGGTCTTTTGCATAGACTTAATCGAATGCATTAAGCGGCCCAGCACCCGTGGGGGGCGGGCGGCATCCCATCCTCGATGACCTGATTTCAACCGGCGGCCTGATGGGCGGCGCGGGCGGTTTTGCTTGCGCGCTTCATCCCGGAGGGCCGCGGCGCGGAGGGCGGCATGGACAGTGAGGCGACCAGGAAACGGGCGAGCGGGCCGACGGCCGGCGGGGCGCGAGCGGCGGCGCTGGGGGGCGCGCTTCGGGCGCTCGCGGGGCTTCGGCCGGCGCGGGCCGGGCGGGGCGAGGCGGGGGACGCGGGGGCGGTGTTCCGCGCCTTCGCGGACGGGTTGGAGCGGCGGCTCGCCGCCGGCCGGACGGGCGGGCCGAAGGTGCGGCTCGCCGGCGGGGGAGACGGCCGATGACGGCGGTGGCGAGCCGCGCGGACGCGGTGGACGCGACGCGGTCCGACCCCGTGCGGGGCATCTTCCGGGGGTATGCGAGCCTCTTCGGCGTGACCGATCTCACCGGCGACATGATGATGCCGGGCGCCTTTTCGGCGACTCTGGCCCGGCGCGGCGTCGCGGCGGTGAAGCTTCTCTACCAGCACGATCCGGCGCAGCCGATCGGCCGCTGGCTGGACATCCGCGAGACCGAGCGGGGCCTGGCGGTGACCGGCCAGATTCTGACCGACACCGCCAAGGGGCGCGACGTGTTCGCGCTGATCGAGACCGGGATTCTCGACGGCCTTTCCATCGGCTTTCGCACGGTGCGGGCCCGCACCGACGCCAAGGGCAGCGTGCGGCGGGTGGCGGAGGTGGACCTCTGGGAAATCTCGGTGGTGACCTTCCCCATGCTGCCGGACGCCCGCATCGCCCCGCCGGCCGGGCTCCAGCGCGCCAACGACGACACGGCCAACCGCCTTCGGGCGGCGGCCCGCACCCTCGCCGCCGGCTGAGCGCTCCAGCGGCGGCGAGCGACGACTTCCCCCTTCAGGACCGGCCGGAGCGACCGGCCGACGGACAGGAGAGACCCATGACGGATCCCATGCGCGTGGAGCCCGAGGTGAAGGGCACCGATGACATCAACGCGGCCTTCGGCGAGTTCCTGCGCTCGTTCGAGGCCTTCAAGGAGACGAACGACCGCCGGCTCGGCGACCTGGAGCGGCGGTCCGAGGACGTGCTGACGGAGGAGAAGCTGGCCCGCATCGACGCCGCCATGGACCGGCAGAAGGCGGTGCTGGACCGGCTGGCCCTGAAGGCGGATCGGCCGCCGCTGGGAGCGCCCATGCGTGGTGCGGGCGGGCGGGGCGCCGTCGTCGACCTGGAGTACCGGGCGGCGTTCGACAGCTATGTGCGCACCGGCCAGGAGGCGCGCCTGCGCGCCCTGGAGGGCAAGGCCATGTCGGTCGGCTCCGGGCCGGACGGCGGCTTCACGGTGGCGCCGGACCTCGACGCGGAGATCGGCCGGCGGCTGACGGTGGTGTCGCCGATCCGCTCCATCGCGGCGGTGCGGACGATCTCGAGCGGCACCTACCGCAAGCCGTTCCGCACCGGCGGCCCGGCGGTCGGCTGGGTGGGCGAGGAGGCGGCGCGGCCGCAGACCAATTCGCCGACGCTGGCGGAGCTGAGCTTTCCGGCCATGGAGCTCTACGCCATGCCGTCGGCGACGCAGACGCTGCTCGACGACAGCGCGGTCGACATCGACCAGTGGCTGGCCGAGGAGGTGGAGATCGCCTTCGCCCAACAGGAGGGCAATGCCTTCGTGGCGGGCGACGGCATCAACAAGCCGCGCGGCTTCCTGTCGACGGGCAAGGTGCTGGAGACGGCCTGGACCTGGGGAAACATCGGCTACCTGGTGACCGGCGTGGCGGGCGGCTGGCCGGCGGCCAACCCGTCGGACATCCTCGTGGACCTCGTCTACGCGCTGAAGGCGGGCTACCGGCAGAACGGCTCGTTCGTGATGACCCGCAAGACCCAGGCGGCGATCCGGAAGTTCCGCGACAGCACGGGCACCTACCTCTGGCAGCCGCCCGCCACCGCCGACGGCCGGGCGACCCTGATGGGCTTCCCGGTGGTGGAGGCCGAGGACATGAACGAGATCGGCAGCAACACCTTCCCGGTGGCGTTCGGCGACTTCCGGCGCGGCTATGTGGTGGTGGACCGGATCGGCACCCGGGTACTGCGCGACCCCTATTCGGCCAAGCCGTATGTGCTCTTCTACGTGACCAGGCGGGTCGGCGGCGGCGTGCAGGATTTCGACGCCATCAAGCTCCTGCGTTTCGGGACGGCCTGACGGCGGGCGTCCGCCCGCCGCGCCCGCCCGCCGACCGATCCGGCGCCCGCCTTGCAAGGCGGGGGAGGGGCCGGCGGCCGATCGCGCGGCCGGACCCGATCGACGCATGGCATGCAGTGTTCAACCATCGACATGAAGGACAGACCGATGAGCGTGAGTCTGCTGGCGGCGCCGGCGATCGAACCGGTGAGTCTCGCCGATCTGAAGGCCCATGTGCGGGTGACCGGAACCGACGAGGACATCGGCCTCGTGGCCCTGACGGTGGCGGCACGGGCGACCGTGGAGCGCCTTGCCCACCGCTATCTCATCACCCAGAGCTGGCGTGCGTACTTCGACGCCATTCCGCCGGACGGGCGGCTGGAGTTGCCCATGTTTCCGGTGCAGAGCGTGATCGCGGTGCGCACGTTTTCGGCGTCCGGGGTCGCCACGGTGGTGCCGGCCTCGGCCTATCAGGTGGACGCGACCTCCGAGCCGGCGCGGCTGCAGTTCGCCGATTCGGTGCCGCAGCCGGGCCGGTCGATGGCCGGCGTGGAGGTGGACGCGGTGGTCGGCTACGGCCTGACCGAGGACACCGTGCCGCCGCCGCTCCGCCAGGCGGTGCTGCTGCTCGCCGCCCGCTGGTACGACCGGCGCGGCGACGACAGCGGCACGCCCGACCTGCCGGACGAGGTGGCGCGGCTGACCGAGGCGTTCCGGCCGCGCCGGCTGGTCGCATGACCCGCCAGACGGCGATCCTCGCCGCGGTGGAGGCGGCCGTGCTGGCCGCCCTTGCCGCCGACGGGACGCTGCGGGCGCTCACCGGCGGGCGGATCCACGGCGGCCAGCCGAAGACCCGCCTGACGCCCTTCCTGATGCTCGCCGAGGCGCGCGTGGCCGACTTCGGCCACGGCGACGGGGACGGCGCGCGGCTGGACCTCGCCCTGGAGGCGGTGGGCGGGGAGACCGGCCGGGCCGAGGCGCTGGCGGTGATCGACCGGGCGGCGGCCGTGCTGGAGACGGCGCCGCTCCCGCTTGCGGCCGGCACGCTGGTGCTGAAGCGCCTGCGCGCCGCCACGGTGGCGCGCGGGACCGCCGACCGCACCTGGCGGGCGCGGGTGAGCCTGGACCTGATGGTGGACGCCTGACCGGGATCGCCGGGCGGCGGTGGATGGACGCCGGCCAAGGCGACGGTCGGCTTGAGCGGAGGACGGCATGGCGGCGCAGCGTGGACGGGATCTTCTTCTCAGGCTGGACCAGAGCGGGTCCGGCAGTTTCGCGACGGTGGCGGGCCTTCGGGCCCGTCGCCTCTCGCTCTCGGCCGGCATGGTGGACGTGACGGACGCCGACAGCCCGGGCCGCTGGCGCGAGCTGATCGAGGGCGGCGGCGTGCGCCGGGCCTCCATCGCCGGGGCGGGGGTGTTCCGCGACGTGGCAGCGGACGCCACCGTGCGGCAGGTGTTCTTCGACGGGCTGCTGCGCACCTGGCAGGTGGTGGTGCCGGACTTCGGCACCATCGCGGGGGCGTTCCAACTGGTCGCGCTGGAATACGCCGGCACCCACGACGGCGAGGTGACCTACGAGATCGCGCTGGAATCGGCCGGCGCGCTGACCTTCACGGCGGGGTGAGGCGATGACCAACCGGCACCGGGGCGACATCACGGTGGAGATCGGCGGGCGCGAGCGGCGGCTCAGGCTGACGCTCGGCGCGCTCGCCGACCTGGAGGCGGCGTTCGCCGCCGACGACATGCTGGACCTCGCCCGCCGCTTCGGCGACGGCCGGCTGAAGGCGCGCGACGCGGTGGTGGTGCTCGCCGCCGGGCTGCGCGGCGCCGGCGAGGCGGTGACCGACCGGGAGGTGGCCGCCATGGCCATCGACGGCGGCGCCCCGGCCTACGCGGACGCGGTGGTGCGGCTGCTGGCGGCGACGTTCGGGGCGGGCGAGGGCGCCGGAAGCGCCGGGCCCGGCGCGGGCGGGGCGGTTTCGGGCGGCGGAGACGCCGTTGCCGGCGCGGGCGGGGAGGCGGAGGGGGCGCGCCCTTTCCCTGGGACGACGCCCTCGCCTTCGGCCTCGGCGTGTTGAGGCTTTCGCCGGACGCCTTCTGGGCGATGACGCCGCGCGATCTGGCGGCGGCGGTGCGGGGCGTGCGGCCGGCGGGCCGGGGCGGCGGGCCGTCGCGGGCGGATCTCGCGGCACTGATGGCGCGCTACCCGGACGGGGCGGCGTGAGGATAGGTATCGACGGGAGGGCGGGATGGCGAACGACGGCGACCGGCCGCTGGCTGGGTTCAACGACGCGGCGGCGAAGACGGCCGCGCTGATGGGCGACCTGGAGGCGGCCTCGGCCAGGTTCGGGGAGACGATGAGCCGGTCGCTCCGCCAGGCGGTGCTGGACGGCAAGGCGCTCGACGGGGTGCTGAAGGGGCTGGCGCAGCGCTTCTCCGACCGGATGCTGGCGCGCGCCTTCCAGCCGCTCGACAAGGCGCTCGGCGACGTGCTCGGCGGCGCGGTGTCGGCACTGACCGGGTCGGTGGTGGGGGCGGTGACGGGGGCAGCGAAGGGCGGGCGGGTGACGCCGTTCGCGCGCGGCGGCGTGGTGGCGGCGCCGGGCTATTTCCCGCTGCCCGGCGGCGGGACGGGGCTGGCCGGCGAGGCCGGCGCGGAGGCCGTGATGCCGCTGGCGCGCGGGGCGGACGGACGGCTCGGCGTGCGGGGCGAGGGCGGCGGCGTCCAGGTGGTCGTCAACGTGACGACGGCGGACGCGGAGAGCTTCCGGCGCTCCGAGGCGCAGCTCTCGGCGATGCTAGCCCGCGCCGTCGGACGGGGACGGCGCGGGCTATAGCGACATGGCCCAACGAGGAGGGGGGTTAAGCCACGGCGCGTTTGTCGGCGGCGATGAGAGCCGCAATCTCGTCCTTCAGCGCGAGGCGCTGGCGCTTCAACTCGGTCAGCGTCTCGTCGCTGGCCGGCTCGATCAGCGATTCGATGCGGTGAATGTGGCGGTTGACGTCGTGGTAGGTGTCCGCCAGATGCGCGAAATGCGGGCTGGAGACCTTCAGCGCGTGCATGACGGCGTGGTCGTCCGGAAATTCCGCGCCGAGTTCGTGCGGGGTATGGGGCATCGTCGACCTCCCTTTAATGCTTGATGTGACCCATCCCTAGCGGTCAGCGGTTCCGTGCGCCTTGAGGTGGATCAAGAGCGCGCCGCGCCCCTAGAGCATTCTCTGATCAAGTTGCACGACTTGATCGAAGAGAGAATGCTCCAGGTCATTGAATCTGGAGCGATTTCTTGTCGACCTGACGATTCCGTCAGGTCGGAAAGCGCTCTAGCGGGCCTTTCGCCCGGCCGCTGCCGGACCCCTTCCCGATCGACGCCCGAGGAGACCTTGATGGCGATCCCATCCGCCTTTCACGAGGTGAGCTTTCCGCTGTCGGTGGCGCTCGGCGCCGCCGGCGGGCCGGAGCGGCGCACCGAGATCGTGGTGCTCGCCTCCGGCCGGGAGGTGCGCAACGCCCGCTGGGCCGACAGCCGCCGCCGCTACGACGCCGGATCGGGCGTCGCCTCGCTCGACGACCTTGCGGCGGTGATCGCCTTCTTCGAGGAGCGCCGCGGGCGTCTGCATGGCTTCCGGTTTCGGGATCGGGCGGACTTCAAGTCGTGCGCCCCGTCGGCGACCCCGGCGCGCACCGACCAGCCGATCGGCACCGGCGACGGCGTGACGCGCACCTTCGAACTGGCGAAAACCTATGGCGCGGCCTTCGCGCCCTATCGCCGACGAATCGCCAAGCCGGTGGCCGGATCGGTGCTGGTGGCGGTGAACGGCGCCGCCCGGTCCGCCACGGTGGACGCGGCCGCCGGGACGGTGACCTTCGCGCCCGCCGACACGCCGGCCGCCGGCGCGGCGGTGACGGCGGGCTTCCTGTTCGACGTGCCGGTGCGCTTCGACACGGACGCCCTGACGGTGAACCTCTCCGGCTTCCTCGCCGGCGACATTCCGCACATTCCGCTCATCGAGGTGCTGCCATGAGGACGCTGCCGGCCGGGCTTGCGGCGCATCTCGGCGGCACCGCGACGACGCTCTGCACCGCCTGGATCGTGCGTCGGGCGGACGCAACGGTGCTGGGCTTCACCGACCACGACCGGCCGCTCGTCGTTTCGGGGGTGACGTGCGAGCCCGCGTCGGGCTTCGACCGCTCGGCGGCGACGCAGCACGCCGGGTTCGCGGTCGGCGACGAGGAGGTGAGCGGGGCGCTGACCTCCGACCGGATCCGCGACGAGGATCTTGCCGCCGGGCTCTTCGACGGGGCGCGCGTGGAGGTGCATCTCGTCAACTGGGCGGCGCCGGCCGAAACCATGCTGCTGCGCGCCGGCACCATCGGCGAGGTGGTGCGCCGGGACGGCGCCTTTCGGGCGGAGGTGCGCGGGCCGGCCCACGCGCTCGACCAGCCGTCCGGCCGGCTCTACGGGCGAACCTGCGACGCCACCTTCGGCGACGCGCGCTGCGGGGTGGCGCTCGCCGGCATGCGGGTGGCCGCCACGGTGGCGGCGACGGACGGGCCTTCGCGGCTGCGGGTGGCCGGCGTGGACGACCGTCCGGCGGGGCACTTCGACGGCGGCACCCTGCGGCTGACCGGCGGGCCGCTTGCCGGGCGGACGGCGACGGTGGCGGCGCACGGGGCGGGCGCGGCGGGCGTCTGGCTGGCGCTCTGGCCGGCGCTGCCGGGGCTGCCGGCCGCCGGGACGGCGCTGGAGCTGACGGCGGGGTGCGACAAGCGCTTCGCCACCTGCCGCGACCGCTACGCCAACGCGCTCAACTTCCGGGGTTTTCCCCACATGCCCGGCAACGACTTCGCGCTCGGCTACGCCCGGCCGGACGGCGACAACGACGGAGGCGCGGTGAGCCGATGACGACGAGCAAGTGGAATGGGGTGGCCGGGGCTGCCGAGGGTGAGGCCGTTCTGGTGGTGGGTGGCGCGGGCGGTGGGGCGGCGGATGACGCGGGTGGTGCGGTGGCGCCCGTGACGCGGGCGGCGGTGGTGGCGGAGGCGCGGCGCTGGATCGGCACGCCCTATCGGCACCAGGCCTCGCTGATGGGCGTCGGCTGCGACTGCCTGGGGCTGGTGCGCGGGGTGTGGCGCGCGCTGATCGGCCCGGAGCCGGAGACGCCGCCGGGCTACAGCCCCGACTGGGCGGAGGCCGGCGGCGGCGAGGCCCTGGCGCTCGCGGCGGCGCGCCACCTGGTGCCGATCGACCCGGCGACGGCGCGGCCGGGCGACGTGCTTCTCTTCCGTTGGCGCTCCACAACCCCGGCCAAGCACGCCGCCATCCTGATCGCGCCCGACCGCTTCGTGCACGCGCACGAGGGCGCGGCGGTGAGCGAGGGGCATTTGGGGGCGTGGTGGCGGGCACGGGTGAGCCACGGGTTCGGGTTTCCGGGGGTGGAGGGGTAGGGGGGTGGGGGCAGGCGGTCGCGCGCTGTTCGATGGACGCGCCCCTTCCTCGTCATGGTCCGGTTCATCCGGACCAGCCACGCATTCCGGTGCGTGACCGGGTGCGATGAGCGGCCCGGTGAAAGCGTGGGTGGTCCGCCTGCGCGGACCATGACGATGGGGGAGGGTGTGGAGGCGGGGTGCGCGGTCTGATGCCGGGGAAACCGCGCTGGGCCTGCGGCCACGCCTGGCCCTCGACGCCGTGATCCCGGCGGAAGCCGGGATCCAGCCAACGGTGAAATTTGGCTGGCGGGGCGGGTGCGGCTGCCTT
>NZ_MSIG01000003.1 GCF_001927285.1 Mongoliimonas terrestris
AGGAGGGGGCGGCGTCGGTCGTGCGACACGGGCGGTTCCCTTGCGCCGGGGAAGCCGGGAACCCGGGCGGTGACGGGCGGGTTGACGGGAGGGCTCGCCGGCGGGCGGCGGGACCGTTGGCAAGGACCGTCGATGCGCACCATCGCCCACATTTCCGATCTCCACTTCGGCCGGGTCGACGACCGGGTGGTGGAGGCGTTGGTCGACGACCTGAACGCCTTTGCGCCCGACCTCGTGATCATCAGCGGCGACTTCACCCAGCGGGCGAAGAAGCGCGAGTTCTGCGACGCCAAGGCCTTCGTGGGGCGGCTTCAGGCGCCCTGGTTCGCGGTGCCGGGCAACCACGACATCTCCTTCCACCACCTGTTCCAGCGTTTCTTCGACCCGTGGCGGCGCTACCGGCGCTACATCCACCGGGAGGTGGAGCCGGTGTTCGAGGACGACGAGATCTTCGTCATCGGCATCAACACGGCCCGGCGGGTGGCGCTGGAGTTCGACTGGTCGCACGGGCGCATCAGCGAGGACCAGATCGTCCGCACGGCGCGGCGGCTCGCCCGGGTGCCGGACCACAAGTTCAAGATCGTCGTCGGCCACCACCCCTTCCTGCCGCCGCCCTATGCGCCGGACACCCGCGTGGTGGGCCGCTCCGACGAGGCCATGCGCATGTTCGAGCGCCACGGGGTGCGGCTGGCGCTCGCCGGGCATCTGCACCGGGGCTATCTGAGGGTGGTGGAGCCGGCGGCGGTCGATCCGCGCCGCGCCGCGCCGCGCGCCGCAGGCGACGCGCCGCTCGTCGTGGTGCAGACCGCCTCGGCGACCTCCACGCGGCTTCGCGACGAGCCGAACGCCTACCAGCGCATCCAGATCGAAGACGGCAAGCCGATGATCCGCGCGCGGGTGTGGACCGGCACCGGCTTCGACGACGCCATCACGGTGGACCCGGACACCACGCAGCAGCTCCGCGCCATGGCGTGACGGGCCGCGTCGAGGGGCGTGCCGAGGGACGCCTGCCGGCGGGTGCTTGCGAAACCTATCGGCGCGGTCCGGCATTGGTCCGGGTCTGAACGGATGCGAGGAGCCGGGGCATGACGGATCGGGGCGTTGAGGGTGGGATCGGATCGGCGGGCAACGGAGCGGGCCTTTCCCCGCCTGGGCGGCGCGGGGTGATGGACCTGGTAGCGGTCGCGGTCGCGGTCGGGCTCGCCTGGCAGGCGACCGGCGGGCGCCGACGGGCCAGCGGCGTCTCCACGGGCCGGACGGACCATCCGCCGGTGCCGCCCGGATCCAACCACGCGGCGGACACCGGCACGGCGCTTCGCGACGGACGGGGGCGCGGGGCGGAGCGGCCGTCCGACCTGCCGAAGGCGGGCTGGTCGGACGTGCTCCGGCGCACCTGGGCGGAGATCAACAACGACCGGGTGGTGGCGGTGGGCGCCGGCGTCGCCTTCTACGGGCTCCTGGCCATCTTCCCGTTTCTCGCCGCCTTCATCTCGCTCTACGGCCTGGTGTTCGACCCCGCGACCATCAACCAGCACCTCGCCCAGCTCTCCGGCGTGCTGCCGGCGGCCGGCATGGAGATCATCGGCGGGCAGATGGAGCGGCTGGCGTCCAACGACAGCGGCGCCCTCGGCTTCGGTTTCCTGTTCGGCCTCGCGGTGGCGCTGTGGAGCGCCAACGCCGGCATGAAGGCCATGTTCGACGCGCTCAACGTGGCCTACGAGGAGCGGGAGACGCGCTCCTTCGTGCGCCTGACGCTGATGACGCTCGCCGCCACGCTCGGGGCGGTGCTCTTCCTCATCGCCTGCATCGGCGTCCTGGTGGTGCTGCCGCCGCTCCTCGACGCGGTGGGGCTCGGGCTCGTGACCGAGATGGTGCTGCGCTACGGCCGCTGGCCCATCCTGCTCCTGATCGTCGGCTTCGCCATCGCGCTCCTCTACCGCTACGGGCCGTCGCGGGCGACGCCCAAGTGGCGCTGGATCAGCTGGGGATCGGTGCTCGCCACCGTGCTCTTCGTGATCGTCTCGGTGGGCTTTTCCTTCTACGCGACGAATTTCGCCTCCTACAACGAGACCTACGGCTCGCTCGGGGCGGTGATCGCCTTCATGACCTGGCTGTGGCTCTCGGCCGTGGTGGTGCTGGTCGGCGCCGAGCTCAACGCCGAGCTGGAGCACCAGACCGCCCGCGACACCACCACGGGAGCGCCGGCGCCGATCGGCAAGCGCGGGGCTGTGATGGCCGACACGGTCGGGGCGCCGCAGACCTGAAGGCGGGTGCGTGGCGGGCGGATTCGTCCGGCCTTTGCGCGCTCGGTCGGGGGGCGGGTCGCGCCGACCGGAACCTGTCCGGGATGCGGGGCCGTGGTCAGACGAGGGCTTGGGCGCAGAGCTTGTGGCGCATGGCCTCCACGGTGGCGCGGTCGGTGCGCCGCATCAGGGGCGGACCCCAGCCGAGCGCCGTCACGCGCGGGTCGGCGGCGGCCGACGGCAGCGAGCAGGAGGCGTGGATCTCGGTGACGCCGGTGCGGCGGATCAGTTCGATCACCGTGTCGGCCCGGACGCCGCCGCCCGCCATGACGGCGAAGCGGTCGCGGGCCGCCTCGCGCACCAACGCGATGGTCTCGGCCCCGTCGAGCGCCGCCAGCGTGCCCCCGGAGGTGAGCACCCGGTCGATGCCGAGGCCGGCGACGATCTCCACCGCCTCCAACGGATCCGGCGCCAGATCGAACGCCCGGTGCAGCACCACGGTGAGGCCCTTGGCGGCCGCCACCAGCTGTTCCAGCGCCTTCTCGTCCAGCCGCCCGTCCGGCCGGCTGGCGCCGATCACCACGCCGGCCGCCCCGGCGGCGCGGGCCGCGTCGATGTCGTGGCGGATGATGTCGAGGCAGCGGGGCGTGTAGACGAAGTCGCCGGAGCGCGGCCGCATGATGGCGTGGAAGGGGATGCCGGCGCCGGCGGCGAGGCGCATGAAGCCGATGCTCGGCGTCAGGCCGCCGAGCTCCAGCGCGCTCGTCAGTTCGACCCGGTCGGCGCCGCCCGCCACCGCGGCGTCGAGGCCGGAGAGATCGCTGACACAGACTTCCAGAATGATGCTCATCGCCACGCCATGATGTGAGGCCGACCGGTGGCGCGGGACCGGGCCCCGCGGCCGTGTTTCGAAGAGCCGATGCTTCTCCGTCGGAACGGTTCCGAAAGGCAAGAGGGCGGGCCGGGAAGCTGCCATACCACGAACGCAGATCTCGGCTCCGCCCCAGCCGTCGCTCTCTTACATCCGACAATTGTTACGAAAAAACGATGAGCCTTTGCCGATGCCGATCCGGCGTTTGCCGCAGCATGGCCGCGGGCGCCGCCTTGGGGGCGGGGAGAGCGCGGCGGAAACGGGCGAGGCGAGCGCGCGGCGCGGCGCGATCGCAGGGCGGCGACGCCGGGCGGCCGGAAGGGCTGCGACCCCGGGCATCCGCAACGCTGCGACATTGACGCGCGGCGCCGCGTCTGCTGAAGAAAGGGCTCGTCCAGCCAGCGCCGCGAGCCGAGGACGCCCATCCGCCGCGCCCGGTCGCCGGAGGTTGAAAGGACGACGCTCATGATCACCCGCAGGCGCCTCATCGCCGGCGCGGGCGGCCTCGCGGCCATGGCCGTGGCCGGCCGGGTCGCTCCGTCGCGCGCCGGCCGCGACCCGGCCTTCGCCGAGACGCTCGGCCCCGCGGCGGTGCCGGAGGGTCGCGCCACCGTGGCGCTCGACCTCGTCGCCGCCGAGCGGCCGACGGCGCTGCCCTGCTTCGGCGGCCGGACGCTGCCGCTCTGGACCTTCTCCGACGCCGACCCGCTGCCGGTGGTGCGCATGCGCCTCGGCGACCGGCTGGTGACGCGGCTCCAGAACCGTCTGCCGCGGGCGGGCGAGCACACGTCCATCCACTGGCACGGCATCCGCCTGCCGAACCGGGAGGACGGGGTGCCCTACCTCACCCAGCCGCCAACGGTGGTGGGGGAGAGCCACACCTACGACTTCGTGCCGCCGGACACGGGCAGCTTCTTCTTCCACACCCACTGCAACACGGTGGAGCAGCTCGGCCGGGGCCTTGCCGGCCTCCTGATCGTGGAGGGCGACGAGACGGAGCCCTATGACGGGGAGGTGGTGCTCGCCGTGCGCGACTGGCGGATCGGCGCGGACGGCGGCTTCCTGCCCTTCCTCACCGACCGGGGCGCCAGCGCGGCGGGCTCGTTCGGCACCGTGCGGAGCACCAACGGGGCGGATGTGGCCGCCGCCACCGTGCCGGCCGGGGCGGACGTGCGGGTGCGGGTCTACAATCTGGATGCAAGCCGCGTCATGGCGGTCGGCGTGGAAGGCGCCGAGGCGGCGGTGGTGGCGGTGGACGGGATCGCGGTGCCGCCGTTTCCGCTGACGAGCTGGGTGATGGGGCCGGCCATGCGGCTCGACCTCGTGGTGCGCACGCCGGCGGACGGCGGGGTGGCGACGGTGGTGGACTGGCGGCCGGCGACGCCGAAGACGCTCGCCACGCTGACGGCGGCGGGTGAACGCAAGCGCCTGACGGCCTTCTCGCCGGCACCGCTCCGCCGGGCGGCGATCGCCGTGCCGGACCTGTTGGCGGCCGAGCGGCTGACCTTCGCGCTCTCCACCACGGCGACCGGGCAGGCGGTGGGGGCGGCGCTCGCCGCCGCCGGGGGTATGGAAGGCGGTGTCGGGGGGCTGCCGGGGCCGGACGACCTCTGCCTCTCCGACCGCACCTTCTGGGCGATCAACAAAGCGGCCTGGCCGGCCGACGGCCACAACCGCCTGCCGCCGCCGCTGGCGGTGCTGCGGCGGGGCGGCAGCTATGTGGTGGAGCTCGTCAACACCACGCGGCACATCCACCCGATCCACATCCACGGGCACACGTTCACGGTCATCGGCTCCAACGACCGGCCGCTGCCGGTGCACCACGCCGACACGGTGCTGGTCTATCCGAAGGAGCGAGTGGAGGTGGCGTTCGTCGCGGACAATCCGGGCGACTGGATGGTCCACTGCCACCTGATCGAGCACCAGGAGACCGGCATGATGGGCTATCTGAGGGTGGCGTGAGCCGGCGCGGGATGCGGCCGCTTGGCTAGAGGTTGCCGCCGATCAGCGAGTTGCGCAGGCGCATGGCGAGCTCGGGCGTCGAGAAGATGTCGAGCCGGAAGTTGGGCAGCACCGGGTAGTGGTCCAGGGTGTGGGCGGTGAAGCCGTTCTCCTGGGTGAGCACGCACGGGGTGAAGCCCGCGCCGGAGGTGGCCATGTGGTAGGCGTAGCCGCAGTCGTTCACCTCGATCACGTTGTCGACCCGGAAGCCGTGCTCGATCAGCACGTACTTGGCCCGCTCCCAGACCGCCGACTCCTGCTTGGAGTATATGAAGGTGCCGTTGTCGGTACCGATCCAGCGGGCCGGGAAGTCGATGTAGAGGGAGGATCGGCGGCGCAGGGCCGGGATGACGATGCGGATGTCGAAGTCGGTGCGAAGGGCGATCTCGCGGCTGTCCAGGAACTCGATGTCGAAGGTCGCCGGCTCCTCCGAGAGCGCCGTCTGCAGAAAGCGCGTGACGTCGCGGCCGCTGAGGAGGGGCGAGATGCCGATCTTGATCTTGCTCGCCGCCACCGAGGTGATCTGGACCTCTGTGTAGATCTCCAGCATCTTGGTGAAGGACTTGACGATCTGCATGCCGGCCGGCGTCACGGTGACGCTGGAGCCGGAGCGGTCGAAGATGCGGGCGTTGATCTCCTCCTCGGCGCGCTTGACGGCCAGCGACACGGCCGGCTGCGAGATGCCGAGCATGTCGGCGGTCTTGGAAAAGCTCCCCGTCTCCGAAATGCGGACTATGATTTCAATGTCCCGGATCCGCATAGACATCTTCGCTCCCGTCGCCATCAGCCAGTTGTTCTGTTGATGCGGGGACATGCGTCATCCTTTCGCGCCGCCGCGCGACCCGGATCCATACCGCCCCCACCGGCGATGAGGGAACGTTATCCCTACCGCCGACCCATCCGCAACTCTATGAATGGCCATACCAGAAAATGCTGTTCACTACGATAATATAGTACACCCAACATCATTAATTACCAATGGTCCAGACCCGCTCCTGCGCATCCGGCATTCATTGTCCACAGGGCGGAATTGCGGCGTCCCGCGAGTCCGGACGGGGTCATCCAACGTGCGGTTTCGGGCCGCCCCACATGAGGGAGGACACCATGTCGCAGGCCTTAGCCGGGTCAGCGTCGCTGCCCTCAGTTGCGCTGGACGAGGCAGCTGCCGCCGTCAACGCGCAGGCGGCGGCAAAGGGCGTTGGCCTCCTTGCGGGTCTCCATTGGGATGCGCACCCGGTAGAATCGGCGCGGGCCGCGCCCGCCGACGCGGGTGCCGATGACCAGCGGCTGAAAGTCGGCAAGGACGCGGGCGTGGCGGGACTGCAGCCGGGCGAAGCTGGCGAGCACGCGGGTCTTGGAATAGTTGCCGGCAAGCTGCACGCCCCAGGGCGCCATCGGCCCGTCGTAGAGGCCCTCCGACGACGGCACCTCCGTGCGGATCGACGCGACGACCGTCAGGCACGGCTGATCGGCGAGGGTGGCGACCACGGTGGGCGCCGGGGCGGGGGGCGTCGTGGCATCGGCGACATCGGCCGGAGAGGCGACGTCGGCCGGGGTGGGGGCGGATGCCGCGACGGCGGGGGCTTCGGCGGGGGGCGGCGTGTCCGCGCCCGGTGGTTCGACGGTTGGTAATTCGGCGACCGATATGTCGGGAGACGGCATTTCGACGGCCGGCAGGTCGGCCGGGGGCGTTTCGGGGGCGGCCGTCGCGGCCGGGCGGGGCGTCGGCAGCGGCGCGGCGGGCGGAAAGCGGATGGGATCGCCGGCAAGGAAGGCGTCGGCGTCGTGGCCGGTGACGAAGCGCACGTAGGCCTCCGTCTCGAACGGCAGGCCGGCCTCGCCCGCCTGCCAGCGCTCCACCCGGCGCGGCCCGGCGTTGTAGCCGGCGGCAGCGAGCCCGAGGTTGCCGAACCGGTCGCGGAGATCGTCGAGGAGCGCGGCGGAGGCCGGGATCGCCTGTTCCGGGTCGAACGGGTCGGCAAGTCCGCGCTCCGCCGCCGTGCCGGGCATGAACTGGGCGATGCCCTGGGCACCGGCGCGGCTGGTGACCGTGCGGCGGAAGCTGCTCTCGCGCCAGATCAGCCGGGTGAAGAAGCGGACGGGCAGATCGTGGGTGCGCGCGGCGTCCTCGATCAGCCGGCAGATCGCCTCGTGCACCGTCTCGTCCCGGGCAAGGGCCGGCGGGGCGGGGATGGCGGCAAGGGCAAGGGCGAGGAAGACGGCGACGGCGGGAGCGGAAACGGCGGGGCGGGCGCGATGCCAGGCCAAGGCGGCACCTCCGGAGACGGCGGGGCGGCCGGTGCGCCGCCGCTGGACTTTCGTGGATGTCGCATTCTTCGCCGCGGCGGGCAAGAGCGCTTTGGAGGGTGGAGGGTGGAGGGTCAGGGCGGAGCGCCTCTCCGGATCGGGGTGGATCGGAACCCTCCGGTCCCGGGTCGGTTGACCTTTTTGAGACCGTGACGGCCAACCGGGAGTGCCCAGATGCCGACCGAACTGCCGACCCCCAAGCCCACCAATCCGGGCACCGAAAAAATGCCGGAGGATCCCTCCGACGTGGAACGCCAGAAGGTGATCGACAGCGAGCCGGAAAGCGACCTGCCGGATCCCTTGCCGGGCCTGGTGCCGGGCACCCTGGTGCCGGGCGTGCCCGGCGTGATGTGACATCCGACCCGGCTCGTACGCGCCGATCGGACGCCCTTTTCAGCCCCGCGACGGATCCCCGTCGCGGGGCTTTCATTATTTCGGCCGGCGAAACGGATCCTTCGCCTTGAGAAGGAGTTGATGGGCGAGCGGCGGTCGGGCGGCTCCGGTGGGGATCTTCAAGGAGAACGCCATGATGCGTCTTGCCTGCGGTCTTGCGATCGGCCTTGCGGCTCAAGCCTTCGTCCCGTCCGCCGTCGCCCACCAGGCCCCCGGCGGGTGGACCTACGACATGGTCTGCTGCAGCAGCATGGACTGTCGGCCGGTCTCGGCCGAAGAGGTGCAGGCGACCCGCGTCGGCTGGCGCATCGCCAGGACGGGCGAGGTCATCCCTTACGCGCTGGTGCGCCACTCGCGCGACGGCGATTTCCACCGCTGCTCGGTCGGCGGCCTGGACGAGACGAAGACCATCTGCCTCTACGCGCCCGAAATGACCTTCTGATCCGGGGCGGGAAAGCGCCCGACCAGGGCACCCGGGCCGGCGTGGAGCGCGACGCAACTCGGCCGCAATCGGGCCGGACACTCGGGCTCCACGCGGTCGCGTGTGATGGCCGGCCGGTGGGGCCGTCCGCTCTTCGGACGAGGTCCAGAAACGATTGACCGGTCGACGCCCTCTTCTGTTCCGCCTGTCGCGGGCCGGCCGGCTGGTGGCGCTCGTCGCCGCCTTCGCCATGCTGCTCTCCACGGCCGGATCGGTGCTTCCGGGCGCCGTCGCCGCCGGCCGCTTCCTGGCGGCGCGGGACGACCCGGCGCGCCTTACGGATCTTGAGCTGGAGGCGATCGACCGGGACGGGGGCGCGCTTGCCGCGCGCGTCGCGACCGAGATCGACGCGGCGCTTGCGGCCGAGGACGGCGACCTGGCGGCGAGCTTCGTGGCCCTGGCCGACGAGCGCGGCATTCCGGTCGACACCGCCCGCCGGGCCAGGGTGCAGGCGGCGACGGCCGGCGGCTGGCTGGCCGCCGCCGGGGCCTTCGCGACGGGGTTCGCCACGGGCGAGATCGACGACATGGCGGGGCTGGCCGGCGCGGTGGCGGGCGACCTCGTCGGCGTCGGCGACGTGCGGGACCTCTCGCGCGAAGGCCTGAAGGCGCTCTCCGGCGAGGAGACGGACACGCTGGTGGTGGGCCTCTCGGTTGCCGGGCTCGCGGTGACCGGCGCCACCTGGACGTCGCTCGGGGCCGCGGCCCCGGCGCGGGCGGGGCTGACCGTGCTGAAGACCGCCGCGCGGGCGGGGCGCTTGTCGGCGGGGCTTGCCGCCGACCTCGCCCGGCTCGCCCGCCGGGCGGTGGACCCGGCGCTCGCCCGGCGGGTCGCGTCCACGACGGACGGGGCGGCCCTGAAGGCGCTGGCGCGGGGCGACGGCGCGGCGCCGCTGATCGCCGTCGGGCGCGACGTGGCGCGGGTGCACGGGCGGGCGGGGCCGAAGGCGGTCGCCGACGCGCTCCACCACGCGACGAACGCCACGGACCTTGCCAAGGCGGCGGTGCTCTCCGACCGCTTCGGCGACGGCACCCGGGCGGTGATGAAGCTTCTAGGCCGGTCGGCGCTGGTGCTGACGCGGAGCCTGGACCTTCTGCTCGGCTGGCTGGCGGCTGCCCTCGGCTGGGCCTATGCGCTCGCGGCGGCGTCGGCGGCGACGGGCCGAACGCTCGCCCGCCTGTTGCCGCCGATCCGCCGGTCCGCACGGAAAAGCGCACGGGAGCGCACCGGGGCGAGCGGTTCAGGTTCGCTTTTGTTTCACTCCATTTCCCCTTAATGGCGAGAGGGTTCGCCCGCACTTCAGGCGCGCGCCCATTCGTGCTCTTCTGGCTTTGGCGGTGGGGGGCAAATCCATCGTCGTCTCCGTCTCGTCTCCCTAGGCGCCGGGCTTTCCTCCGAGCCGCGCCACGACGGCCAGACCGCACATCGACTGACGGCAGTCCCGCTCGCCGTTCCGGCTCGCCCGGCGGCAAGACCCGGCCTGCATCGACCGCTCCGGCAACGGGGCGGTCTTTTTTCGTGCGCCGCCGTTCACGGCGAAGCGGGTGGTGAACGGCCGGGCCGGTGTCCGCGTTGGCGTTCCAGTGCGCCGGTGGTTGCCCTTGCGGCCGATCTTCGGTACGCGAACGGCACGTGCGGCCGAACCTGCCGCCGCGCCGCCGATCCGACGACGAGAGGGTGCCGATGACCGAGAGACGCCGGAGGCTGCGAACCGTCTTCGCCAGCCTGAGGCAGCCGGGCCGCCGCCGGCGCATCGCCCAACTCCTCGACAGCGTGCTGCCGAAAGCCGCCGCCGAGATGCTCTTCCCGGACGGCGAGGCGCGGGCCGGCCGGCTGGTGGCGGCGTCCTACAACATCCACAAGTGCGTCGGCACGGACGGCAAGTTCGACCCGGAGCGTATCCTGGCGGTGATCCGTGAGCTGGACGCGGACGTGCTCGCCCTGCAGGAGGCGGACCGGCGGCTGGGGCTGCGCCAGGGGCTCCTGGACATCGCGCGGATCGAACGGGAGACGGGCCTCGCCCTCGTGCCGGTGGCGGAGCGGCCGGCGAGCCACGGCTGGCACGGCAACGCCATCTTCGTGCGCGCCGGCACGCCCATGCGGATCCGCCGCCTGACGCTGCCGTGCGCGGAGCCGCGCGGCGCCGTGATGACCGAGCTGGACCTGCCGGGCGGGCAGCTGCGCGTGGTGGCGGCCCATCTGGGGCTGCTCCGCCAGTCCCGCCGGCAGCAGACGGCGGCGCTCGTGCAGGCGATCGACCGGGGCGACCCGATGCCCACCATCCTGATGGGCGACTTCAACGAGTGGCGGCCGGGCCGGCCGGACTCGCCGCTCGCCGCCCTGGAGCCGCTGTTCGGACCCGCGCTCCACAGCCAGCCGAGCTTTCCCTCGCGCCGGCCGATCTTCGCCCTCGACCGCATCCTCGGCTGGCCGCAGGGAACGGTGGAGACAACGGTGGTGCACCACAGCGCGCTCGCCCGGGTGGCCTCCGATCACCTGCCGGTGCGGGCGCTCGTCAACCTCACCGTGCCGCTGCCGATCGCGCCATCGCCGGACGCCGCCCCGTCCGCCGACGTGGAGACGGCCTGACGGCTGCGGTTGGCGTCAGCCGAGAGGGCGCGCTAGCCGAGGGTGGCGCTTCGGGGCACGTGGATTTCTAGGGCGAGGCCCTCCGGCCGCCAGTCGTAGACCATTTGGCCGGAAAGCTGGTCGGCGACGCTGCGGGCGGCGAGATCGGTGCCGAAGCCGCGCCGCGTCGGCGGGCCGGCAACGGCGGGGCCGCCGGTCTCGGTCCAGGTGAGGCGGATGCTGTCGGCATCGACCGCGACAGTGACGGCGACGCGGCCGGCGGGCGCCGACAGGGCGCCGTACTTCACCGCGTTGGTGGCCTGCTCGTGGAGCACCAGGGCGAGCGAGGCGGCGGTGCGCGGGCCGATGGCGATGTCGTCGCCGGAGACGGTCAGGCGGTCGTCGCCGGGACCGCGGTAGGGCGACAAGAGCGCGCGGACGAGGGCCTGGAGCTCCGCCTCCGGCCGGCTGGTGGCGGTCTGCGGGCGGACCGAGTCGTGGGCGCGGCTGAGCGCCGCCAGCCGCTCCTGCAGCACCTCCACCCCGTCGCGGGCCGCGGCGTTGCCGCGGAAGGTGAAGCGCACCAGGCTGGAGACGACGGCGAAGATGTTCTTGATCCGGTGGACGAGCTCGCGGCTGAGAAGGGCGACCGCCTCGGCGGTGCGCTTCTCGTCCTCGATGTCGGTGGCGGTGCCGTACCAGGCGACGACCGTTCCGGCGGCGTCGCGCACCGGGATGCCGCGCGAGGCGAACCAGCGGTAGCTGCCGTCGCGGGTGCGGATCCGGTGCTCGATGAAGTGGTCCGTCCCGGCGCTGAGGGCCGCGCTCCACGCGGCGGCGGTGACGGCCCGGTCGTCCGGGTGGATCATGGCCTGCCAGTGGGCGCCGTAGCCCTCGCGCGGATCGCCGCCGAGATAGTCGCGGAAGCGGGCGTTCATGAAGGTGATGCCGCCGTTGGGATCGGCCGCCCAGGCGATGTGCGGGATGGTGTCGATGAGGAGGGCGAGATCCGGACCGTCGCCCTCGGGGCGGGGCGCCGGGACCGGCTCCGCGTCTGGTTGTGGGTGGCGGCCCGCCACGAGGTCGGGCCGGTCGTCGAACCGGAGGCTGACGCCGGACGCGCCGGCAAGCCGCATCAGCCGTTCCATCTCCACGGCGAGAAGGGCCTCCGGCGGGGTCTCGACGGCGGGCCGGGTCTCCGGGTCCTGCTGTTCGGTCGACTGGGGGATCATCGGACGTGCGGGCTTTCGTGATCGACGGATGGGCCGGCCCGTCCCGTCGGCCGAAGCGGCGCGGGTGGCGGGGTGATGGAGGACGGGGCAGGTCAACGACCGGCCTCCGCCTCGGCTTCGGCGGGAATGGTCGGGTAGATGCCGCCGAGCACGCCCTCATAGTGGAGGCGGACGGCGGCGTAGCACTCGCAGGAGGCGCGCTCCAGGCCTTCCCGACTCAGCACCTGGATGGTGCCGCGGCCGGCGCGCACCAGTCCGCGCCGGGAGAGGGCGCCGAGCACCCGCGACAGGTAGGTGCGCTGGACGCCGAGCATCTCGGCGAGGGTCTGCTGGGTGACGGGCAGGTCGTCGGCGCCGATGCGGTCGTGCAGCGACAGGAGCCAGCGGGCGCAGCGGCCCTCCATGGGGTGGAGCGCGTTGCAGGCGACCGACTGGAGAATCTGGGCGAGCAGGCAGTCGGCGTAGCGGGCGAACAGGTTGCGGACGGCGACCGAGCGGGACTTCAGGTCCTGCAGGCGCGCGGTCTCGATGCGGATGGCGGGACCGGCCACCTGCACCACGCCGCGGGCGAAGGCCGGCAGGTGGCCCTGGCTGACGATGCCGCCGATGGCGCCCTCCCGGCCGATGGTGGCGGTCTCCACCGCGTCGCCGTTCTCCATGGTGACGATCAGCGCCGCGATGGTGGGGCCGCACGGAAAATGGACGACCGTGACGCTGTCGCCGGGCTCGAACAGCACGTGGCCGCGCGCAAGCGAAACGCGCTCGGCGACGGAGCCGAGAAGCTCCGCGTCGGGCTGCTTCAGGGCATCCAGAAGGCCGTTTCGGAACCGGGATTGTTGAAACACGTCATTGGCCGCAACCAGCGTCATCGCTCGCCCCCTGCACCCGGACATATAACAGTACCGGCATGCATGAGGACTTGTCTAACACGGGTGTTCGGGGTCGTGTGTCTACCAGCATACATACGGGACGCGAAATGCGGAACCATTTCAGCCGACCCGCACGGCCGCTCAGGAGAGCGGATCGGCCCGGACGAGGCGGGCGCGGCCGGCGCCGAGGCCGGCGGCGGCGCAGGCGAGGCCGAGCACGCCGACGAGCACGGCGGTGCCGGTGAAGCTGCCGGTCCAGCCGTTGAGGAGGCCGGCAAGGAGCGGGCCCGCGGCGGCGAGGCTGTAGCCGACCGACTGGGCCATGCTGGAGAGTTCGGCCGCCACCAGCGTGTCGGGCGCGCGGAGCACGATGACCGTGAGGGCGACGGCGATCAGGCTGCCCTGGCCCATGCCCTGGAGGATGGCGAAGCCCCAGACGCTCCAGAGCGGCCCGTAGAAGCAGCCGTAGAGGCCGGCGACCGCGAAGGCCACGATGACGACGGAGATCAGCCGCTGGTCGCGGCCGCGGACGGCGAGCCCCGGCGCGGCGAGGCAGGACACGGTCTGGGCGAGCACGCAGACCGAGACGACGAGGCCGGCGTCGACGCCGGAGAGGCCGCGGGCGCGCAGCATGGGCGCCAGCCAGCCGAACACGATGTAGGCGAGCGCCGACTGCAGCCCCATGAAGAGCGTGACCTGCCAGGCGAGCGGATCGCGGAGGAGCCCGCGCCAGATCCGCCGCCGCCCGACGGCCGACGGGGCGGCGCGGACGGGGGCGTTCCGCGGCTGCTGGACCACCCAGAGGGCGGCGACGAGGAGCGCCGGCAGCGCCCAGACCGCGAGGGCGACGCGCCAGGAGCCGCCGGCCGCCTTCTCCACCGGCACGGTGACGCCGGCGGCAAGCGCGGCGCCGCCGCAGAGCGCCATGGTGTAGAGGCCGGTCATCAGCGCCGCCGAAGCCGGGAAGTCGCGCTTGACGAGGCTCGGCAGGAGCACGTTGCCGGCCGCCACGGCCGCGCCGGTGACGATGGAGCCGACCATCAGGCCGGACGCGCTGCCGTGGCCGCGAAGCGCGGTGCCGACGGCGACCAGCGTCATCGCCAGCATGACGGTGCGCTCGGCGCCGAGCCGGCGGGCGAGCCAGGGCACGAAGGGCGCGAACACCCCCATGGCGAGCACCGGCAAGGTGGTGATGAGGCTGGTGAAGAGGGCCGAGAGGCCAAGGTCGCGGGTGGCGTCCGGCAACACGGCGGAGAGCGACGGGAAGATCGGCCGAAGGTTGAAGGCGACGAGCACCAGGCTGGCGCCGAGAAGCAGCATCGCCCCGCGGCCGAGGGGCGCGCGTGCCGGCGACGACGCGGGGGCGGGCGGTGCGGACGGCGCGGCGGTCATGTCGGGGAACTGCGATCCAGGGCGACGGCCGAGGCGCTGGCCCGAGGCGGGAGCGATCGTGCCGTGGGGGTGGGCAACCTGCCCAAGCGATAGGCGATCTCCTATACGGGGGCCGGACGGCCGGATCAAGCCGCGGCGGGGGAGCCGGACCGGCGCCGCCTGCCGCGGCAGGCCGGAAACGAAGCCGCCCGCCGAACGGATCCGGCGGGCGGCGAAGGCGGCGGGGGGCGGTTCGTCGGGCTACATCATGCCGAGGAGGCGCGGCAGGAAGAGCGAGATCTCCGGCACGTAGGTGACCAGGATGAGGAAGCCCAGCATGGTCATTAGCCAGGGCATGACCGCGATGGTGAGTTCGGTGATGCCCATCTTGGTGATGCCCGAGGCCACGTAGAGGTTGAGGCCGACGGGCGGATGGCACATGCCCACCTCCATGTTGACCACGATCATGATGCCGAAGTGCACCGGGTCGATGCCGAGCTTCACCGCCACGGGAAAGAGGATCGGCGCCATGATGAGCACGATGGACGACGGCTCCATGAAGTTGCCGGCGGCGAGCAGGATGATGTTCACCGCGATGAGGAACATCCACCAGGAAAGGCCCGTCGACACCATCCACTCGCCGAGCGCCTGCGGGATGTTCTCGTGCGTCATCAGGAAGGAGAACAGCACCGCGTTGGTGATGATGTAGAGGAGCATGGCCGACATGTTGGCCGAGGAGAGCAGCACCTTCGGCACGTCGGCGAGCCGCATGTCGCGGTAGACGAAGACCGCGATGACGAAGGCGTAGACCGCGCTCATGGCCGCCGCCTCGGTGGGCGTGAAGACGCCCGAGTAGATGCCGCCGATGACGATGACGATGAGGAGAAGGCCCCAGACCGCCTTGCGGAAGGCCTGCCACCGTTCGGCGAAGCTGGCGCGGGGCAGGCGCGGATAGTCGTTGCGCCAGGCCCTGTACCAGGTGGTGACGCCGAGGAGGGTGGCGAGCATCAGGCCCGGCACCACGCCGGCCATGAAGAGCTGGCCGACGGAGGCGGAGGACACGACCTCGCCGTCCGGTCCGGTCACCTGCATGCCCGAGGTGGCGACGGCGTACATCACCATGACGATGGACGGCGGGATGAGGATGCCGAGCGCCCCGGAGGTGGTGATGACGCCGGCGCCGAAGCGCGGGGGAAAGCCCTGGCGCACCATGGCGGGCAGGAGGATGGAGCCGATCGCCACCACGGTGGCGGGCGAGGAGCCCGACACGGCCGCAAAGAGCGCGCAGGCGATGACGCCGGCAAGTCCGAGGCCGCCGTACCAGTGGCCGACCATGGAGGTGGCGAAGTTGATCATCCGCCGGGCGACGCCGCCGTGGGTGAGGAAGTTGCCGGCGAGGATGAAGAACGGGATCGCCATGATCTCGAACTTCTCGATGCCGGTGAAGAGCTTCAGCGCCACCGTGTCGATCGGCACCGCCGTCATGGTGAAGAGGAAGACCAGCACCGTCAGGCCGAGCGCGATGGAGATCGGCATGCCGGTGAGCATGAGGCCGATGAGGCCGCCGAAGATGAGGGTGGCGTTCATGGCTCAGACCTCCTTCGGGGTGAGCGGCGAGCGGACGATGGCCGAAGCGGCCGTATCTTCGTCGACGCCGTCCACGTGGCCGTGGTCGTGGTGGGGCAGTTCGCCGGTGCGGAAGAAGGCGAGCGCCACCTGCAGGAAGCGGAAGCACATCAGATAGCTGCCGAGCGGGATGGCCAGGTAGACGATCCACATGGGCACCTCAAGGTCCGGCGAGATGGCGGACGTCTGGGCCATGTGGAAGACGAAGTTGGCGCCGAGCGAGCCGATGATGCCGGTGAAGAGGGCGCCCGAAAGAAGGCCGAACAGGATGAACACGTTGCGCCGACGCGCGGGCATTTTGTTGATCAGCACGTCGATGCCTACGTGGATGCCGGTGCGCACCCCGTAGGCGGCGCCGAACTTCGCCATCCAGACGAACAGGATGATGCAGAGCTCCTGCGCCCACACGAGGTTGACCGAGCGGAGCCCGAAATAGGCGGACCGGCTGGCGGCGCTGAGCCAGGCGATGTCGTTGGCGCGGGCGAAGCCCACCACGTCGGCGATGAGGCCGAGCGAATAGCGATGGGCGACGGCGACGAAGATGATCAGCGTCGCGACCGCGATGAGCGAGGCGATGAGGATCTCTTCCAGGCGGTCGAGGGCGCGGAGCATGGCGGGTGGGCTCCTCGGGGTGTGGGGGGTGAAGAGGGGGGGGGGGGGGGGGGGCCGGCGGGGGGTGGTGCGTGGGGCCGGCGACCCCCACCCCGACCCTCCCCCGCAAGGGGGGGAAGGGGCGCGTGGTGGAGGGGGAGGGGGCGGTGGCTTTGCGACGGCCGGGTTGGGCGCGTCCCATCGGCCCGCGCCGACGGGCTCCCTCCCCCTTGCGGGGGAGGGTCGGGGCGGGGGTGGGTGGCCGATCAGGTGGGGGTGGTTAGCCGATCGAATGAGGGTGGGTGGCCGATCGGGCAGGTGGCTGCGTGAACGGCTGAGGGTGGGCGTGCGCGTGCCCCCTCCTGCGCCTCAGTTCACGCCGGTCTCGGCCTGGATCTTCTTGATGAGATCGGCGCCGATGCGTTCGGCCATCTCGTCGTGGACCGGCAGTAGCACCTCCATCCAGGCGGCGCGGTCGTCGGGGCCGAGCTCCACGAAGGTGGTCTTGTCGCTGTCCTTCATGGCCTGTAGCGCCTTCTCGTTCTCGTCCCGGGCGATCGAGTTGGCGTAGTCGGTCGCCTCGGCCATGGCCTTGTCGAGGCCGGCGCGGACGTCGTCGGGCAGGCCGTCCCAGAACTTCTTGTTCACGATCACCGCGTAGCCGAGGTAGCCGTGGTTGGAGAGCGTGGCGTTGCTCTGCACCTCGTGCATCTTCTGGGTGTACATGTTGGACGGCGGGTTCTCGGTGCCGTCGACGACGCCGGTCTGCAGGGCCTGGTAGACCTCCGAGAAGGCCATCACCTGGGGCACGGCGCCGAGCGCGCTCATCTGGGCCTCCAGCACCTTGGAGGACTGGATGCGCATCTTCAGGCCGAGAAAGTCGTCCGGGGTGGCGAGCGGGGCGTTCGCCGACATGATCTTGAAGCCGTTGTCCCAGAAGGCGAGGCCGGTGATGCCCTTGGCCTCCAGGAGGGCGAGCATCTCCTTGCCGACGGGACCGTTGGTCACCTTGTGGAGCGCGTCGTAGGACGGGAACAGGAAGGGCAGGTCGAACGCCTCGAATTCCTTGACGCCGAGCGGACCGAACTTGGCGAGCGAGGGCGCCAGCATCTGGACGGCGCCGAGCTGGAGCGCCTCCAGCTCCTCCTTGTCCTTGTAGAGCTGGGAGTTCGGGTAGACCTCCACCTTCACCTTGCCGTCGGTGTAGGTCTCGGCGAGCGCCTTGAACTTCTCGGCGCCCTTGCCCTTCGGCGTGTCCGGCGACACCACGTGGCTGAACTTGATGACGATCTCCTCGGCGGCGGCAAGGCCGGCCGAAAGGCCGAGGGCGAGCGCGAGGGTGCAGGCGCCGGCGAGGCGCGCGGCGGCGCGGCGGGTGACGGTCATGGCGGATCTCCTCCCGTTGAAGCCCTGGAGCTCTCTCCTCTCCGGGCCATGGTGAACCTCTAGCTCCCGGCCCCGGCCATCCGCTATTGTGGATATCCGAAACCGGCGAACCAGGCGGTCAACACCCTGGCGCCGACGGGAGGAGGGATCGGCGTGAGCGCACGCGAGGAGACCGGCCCCGGCGGCGGACGCCGTTGGACGGACGTGGCGCTTTCCGCCATGCCGGTGGCCGCCATCGTGCTCCTGGTGGCGCTCGTCGGCCTCCTCCTGATGGTGACGGCCGCGGACGAGCGGGAGACCGCGCGCACCACCTTGATCAGCGACGCGCTCTGGGTGGAGCAGACGCTGCGCTTCCAGCTTTCCACAGACGAGGACACCATCGCCCGCCTCGCCCTCGACGCCGGCAGCCCGGCGGTGGACGCGGCGGCGCTCAGCGACCGGGCGCGGCTCTTCGTCGTGAACAACCCGGAGGTGATTGCCATCGCCCTCATGGGGGCGGACGGCACGCCGCGCTTCGCCCTGCCGGCGCTTGCCGCGGACGCGGTGCCGCCGGCGATCGCCCGGGCGAAGGCGCTCGCCCGCTTCTCCGCCCGGCCGGTCTATGGCGACATGCGCCGGATGGCGGACGGCACGCTGGTGGTGGATCTGGCGGCCGCGGTGCCGGGGCCGGACGGGCCGGGCGCCCTGGTGGCGACGGTTTCGCTGACCGCCCTGATGACCCGCCACGTGCCCTGGTGGATCGGCGAGAAGTACGCGGTGCGCCTCGTCGACAGCGGCGGCGCCGTGCTCGCCGAGAAGGCCCGGGTGGAGCCGCTGCATGCCACGCTCGTCCACCAGATCGCGTTCGACCCGCCGATCCGCGGCACGGCGCTGGCCATCGCGCCCTACCGGCCGACGGGGACGGGCGGGCCGACGCTCCTGACGGCCGCCATCGTGGCGCTCGCCGCCTTCGCGGTGGTCTCGCTCGTGGCCCTGCAGCGGCACGTGGCGCGCCGCCGCCGGGTGGAGAGCCAGCTTCGCGACGAGACGGCCTTCCGCCGCGCCATGGAGGACAGCCTGACCATCGGCATGCGGGCGCGCGACCTCGACGGGCGGATCATCTACGTGAACCCGGCCTTCTGCCGCATGGTGGGCTTTGCCGAGGCGGAGCTGATCGGCGCCGCGCCGCCCATGCCCTATTGGCTGCCCGACGAGATCGAGGAGACGCGCGCCCGCCACGACGCCCAGATCAAGGGCGAGAAGAAGGCCAAGAGCTGGGAGACGCGGTTCCGCCGCGCCGACGGGCGGATCGTCGACGCGCTCCTCTACGAGGCCCCGCTTATCGACGCCGACGGGGTGACGCGCGGCTGGATGGGCTCCATCATCGATGTGACGGACACCAAGGCCGCGGCCGATCTCGCCCGCCGGCAGGCGGAGAGCCTGCAGCGCACCGGCCGCCTGATCACCCTCGGCGAGATGGCCTCCACGCTCGCCCACGAGCTGAACCAGCCGCTCGCCGCCATCGCGTCCTACGCGGCCGGCTCGCTCAACATGCTGCGGAGCGGCCGCTTCGAGACGGCGGAGGTGGCCGGCGCGCTGGAGAAGCTCTCCGTGCAGGCAGACCGGGCGGGGCGGATCATCCGCCGCATCCAGGATTTCGTGCGCAAGCGCGAGCCGAGGTTCGGCGCCGTGCTGGTGGCCGACGTGGTGGAGGACAGCGTCGCCTTCTCGGCCAACGACCTCGCCGCCGCCGGGGTGCGGCTGGAGGTGGACGTGGGGCCGGACCTGCCGCCGGTGACCGCCGACCGCATCCTCCTGGAACAGGTGCTCCTCAACCTCGTGCGCAACGGCGCCGAGGCGATGGCGGGCCTCTCCGACCGGGTGCTGACGGTGACGGCCCGGCGCCAGGGCGCCGAGGTGGCGATCACGGTGGCGGACCGGGGCTGCGGCATCGACGGAGCGGTGGCCGGGCGGCTGTTCGACGCCTTCGTCTCCACCAAGCCGGAGGGCATGGGGATGGGGCTCAACATCTGCCGGTCGATCGTGGAGCTGCACAAGGGCCGGCTTGCCCACGCGCCGCGGCCGGGCGGCGGGACGGTTTTCACCGTGACGCTGCCGGCGGCGGTTGATGCGGGCGGGGCCGGGCCGGCGGGCGCCGCCGCCGCGGTGCCGGTTCCGGCGGCGGCGGGGGCGGGCCAGTGAGCGGGGAGGCACGCGAGGGGGAAGGCGGGCCGCTCCAGGCCGACGCGGTGGTCCACGTGGTGGACGACGATCCGGCGATCCGCGACAGCCTCGCCTTCCTGTTCCGCTCGCGCGGGATCGCCACCGTGGGCTGGGAGAGCGGCGAGGCCTTCCTGGCCGGCGACGGGCCCGAGGCGGCGGCCTGCGTTGTGCTCGACGTGCGCATGGACGGCCTCGGCGGCCTTGCCACCTTCGACCGCCTGCGGGCGGCCGGCAGCAGCGCCCCGGTGGTCTTCCTCACCGGCCATGCGGACGTGCCGATCGCCGTGGAGGCCCTGAAGAAGGGCGCCTTCGACTTCGTGGAGAAGCCCTTCAACGACAACGTGCTCGTCGACACGGTGATCAAGGCCGTGGCCGAGGCCCTTGCGGCGCGCGCCGCCGACCGCTCGCGGAGCGCGGTGGAAGGGCGGATCGCCAGCCTCACCCAGCGCGAGCGCGAGGTGATGGACCTGATGCTCGACGGCCGCCTCAACAAGCAGATCGCCGACGCCCTCGGCGTGACCATGCGGACGGTGGAGGTGCACCGGGCGCGCGTGCTGGAGAAGATGGGCGCGCGGAACGCGGTGGATCTGGCGAACGTGATGGGGGGATTGGGGCGAAGGGGAGGGGGGTGACGGGGTGGGGGATGTTGCCGGATAGGAGGTGCCCGAAGGGGCGCGCCAGCCGAACCGGTGCGCCGCCGTCATCCCGACGGACGTCGGGATCCAGCCGACGTCGCGAATATCGCACCGGCGCGGTTGATGCCACCGACGGTTGGATCCCGGCGTTCGCCGGGATGACGGGGAAGGGGTGACGTGGGCGGGACAACGGGCGGAGAATTGGTAGGGACGGAGGCGCTGGCGCCGCCTCGTTCACGCCCCTTCCTCGTCATGGTCCGCTTCAGGCGGACCAGCCACGCATTCCGTCGGTTGGAGTTGGGAAAAGCGTGGGTGGTCCGGCTGAACCGGACCATGACGATCGTGGTGGGGGTGATCGGTGGGGCGACCGTCCGGCGACCGGCTGCCTCGCATCCGGCTGCCCCGCATCCCGCGACCGTGTGCCTCGCATCCGGCAACCGGCTGCCTCGCATCCCGCAACCGGCTGCCTCGCATCTGGCAACCGGCTGCCCCAGATCCGCGACCGGCCGTTCCTCACACGCGCCGTCCCGCGCACCCGCCGCCCCTCACCTCACCCCCTGGCGATGGCGTGGAAGAAGGTGCCGGTGGTGTGGGCTTGGCGGTGGCCGGTGGGGGTGGGGGGGCTGCCGTGGGCGTCGGTGACGGTGGCGAAGGCCTCTCCTGGCGTGGGGGCCGGGCTGGTGACGCTGGCGTAGTGGAATTCGTGGCCGGTGAGGACGCTGCCGGCGGGGCCGAGGGGGGTGTCGGCGGTAAGGGTTGCAACCCGGTAGCCGAGGTGGAGCTTGCGGCGGGCGTAGCTGGTGGCGACGGGCAGGAGGCCGAGCATGGGGTGGGTCGTGCCGGCCTCGTCCTCCAGCGTCTCGCCGAGCACCATGTAGCCGCCGCACTCGCCGTGCACCGGCCGGGTTTCGGCGAAGCGGCGGACGCCGTCGAGGAAGCGGGACGCGGCGGCGAGGCGGCCGGCGTGGAGCTCCGGATAGCCGCCGGGGAGCCAGAGCGCGTCGGCGGTCTCGTCGGGCGCCTCGTCGGCGAGCGGCGAGAAGGGGTGGAGCGAGGCGCCCGCCGCCCGCCAGCCGGCCTCCACGTGCGGATAGACGAAGCTGAAGGCGTCGTCGCGGGCGATCGCGATGCGCCCGCCCGGCGGCGGCAAGGGCACCAGCGGCGCGGCCGGCGAAACGGCGCGGGTGGGGCGGGCGGCGGCCACCAGGGCGTCGAGGTCCACCGCGGCGGCGACCGCCTCGGCGAGGGCGTCGAGCCGGGCGGCGAGGTCGGCGGTCTCGCCGGCCTGGACGAGGCCGAGGTGGCGCTCCGGCAGGATGAGGCCGGTCGCCTTGGAGAGGGCGCCGAACACCGGCATGCCGATCCGCGCCATGCCGGCCTCCACGAGGCGGCGGTGGCGCTCGCTCGCCACCTTGTTGAGGATGACGCCGGCGACCGTCAGCCGGTCGTCGTAGCGCGCGCAGCCGAGGGCGACGGCGGCCGCCGACTGGGCCTGGCCGGAGACGTCGATGACCAGCACCACCGGCCAGCCGAGGGCGACCGCCGCGTCGGCGCTGGCGCCGGTGCGGCCGGGCGTGTCGCCGACCCCGTCGAAGAGGCCCATGGAGCCCTCCGCGACGACGAGGTCCGCCCCCGTGGCGGCCTCGGCGGCGAGCGCCGAGACGAGGGCCGGCGGCATGGCGAAGGTGTCGAGGTTGGACGAGGGCGCGCCGGTGGCGGCGGCGTGGAAGGCGGGGTCGATATAGTCCGGCCCGGATTTGAGGCCCCGCACGACGAGGCCGCGCCGGGCGAGCGCCCGCTGCAGGCCGAGCGTGACGGTGGTCTTGCCCGAGCCGGACTTCGGCGCGGCGATCATCAGGCCGGGGGCGAGGCGGGGCGCGGTCATCGGCGGCGGACGGGGCTTCTGCGCTTTGAGGGTCTGGGATGCGGGATCGGGGGCGACCATGGCGGGCGGCGGGGCTGCTGGCAAGCGGCAGCCGGATCTTGCATGCGGCGCGTGGAGTCCGGACGCGTCCGGACTCCACGCTCGTTACGGCCTGACCGGCCGGCGCCCGTTCGGGCTTGCCTGCGCCTGCAAATCCCGCCAGGTCGGGACTTGCAAGCTTGGTCTCCGGCCAACCGGCCGCATGACGATCCGGCGCGGCTGCGCTATCACTCGTCCCATGGACGAGATGCCCGATCCGAGGACCCTTCGCCGCGGCTGGACCACCGGCACCTGCGCGACCGCCGCCGCCAAGGCGGCCTTCGTCGGCTGGGTGACGGGCGACTTCCCCGACCCGGTGACGGTGACGCTGCCGGGCGGCCAGACGCCCGCCTTCGCGCTCGCCCGCACGGAGCACCATGCGGAGGGCGCCTCCGCCGGGGTGATCAAGGACGCGGGCGACGACCCGGACGCCACCCACGGGGCGATGCTCTGGGTGACGGTCGGGCCGGCGCCTGCGGGCGCCGGGATCCGCTTCCGGGCCGGGCCGGGCGTCGGCACGGTGACGAAGCCGGGCCTGCCCATCCCGCCCGGCGAGCCCGCCATCAATCCGGTGCCGCGCGAGATGATCCGCCTCGCCCTCGCCGAAGCGCGTGGCGAGGTGGGCGGGCCGGCGGACGCGACCGTGACCATATCCATCCCGGGCGGCGAGATCATCGCCTTGAGCACGCTGAACGGCCGGCTCGGCATCGTCGGCGGGCTCTCGGTGCTCGGCACCACCGGCATCGTGATCCCGTTCAGCTGCGCCGCCTGGATCCACTCCATCCACCGGGGCATCGACGTGGCCCGCGCCGCCGGCCTCACCCACATCGCGGGCGCCACCGGCACCACCTCCGAGGCGGCGGTGCAGCGCCTCCTGGACCTGCCGGAGACGGCGCTGATCGAGATGGGCGACTTCGTCGGCGGCATGCTGAAATACATCCGCCGCCACCCGGTGCCGACCGTCACCATCGCGGGCGGCTTCGCCAAGATGGTGAAGCTCGGCCAAGGCATGATCGACCTCCACTCCCGCGCCGGCCCCGTGGACATGGCCTGGCTCGCCGACCGGGTGCGCGAGGCCGGGGGGGAGGAGGCGTTCGCCGGCTGGGTGCCGGGGGCGAACGCGGCGAACGAGGTGCTGGTGGAGGCGGAGAAGCGGGGGGTGAAGGTGGCGGACGTGGTGGCGGAGTGGGCGTGGCGGACGGCCGTGGGGGCGGTGGGGGGCGGAGCGGAGCGGGTGGAGGTGGTGGTGTTTGATCGAGGGGGTGGGGTGGTGGGGAGAAGGTGAGGGGGGGGGATGAGGGCCGCGTCTGGCTAAAACAGAGAATCGGAACAAAAAAGGAACATCCTTGTTCGGGATCTCTTAACCATATAATCCAACTGTGCTTCAGGGGAGCACGACATGGCCGAAACGTCTATTGAGTGGACGGACGCAACTTGGAACCCGATCGCCGGGTGCGCCGTCATGTCGGCCGGCTGCACGAACTGTTATGCAATGCGGATGGCTGCCCGTCTCGAAGCAATGGGCGTGGAAAAATACCGCGGACTGACCCGCAAGAGCGGTAACCGGCATGTCTGGACCGGGCGTGTCACGCTCGACGAAGTTTCACTGGCTGTTCCGCTTGGCTGGTCCAAGCCCCGTAAAGTCTTCGTCAACTCTATGTCTGACCTGTTCCAGGAAAGCGTCCCCGTCGAGTTCGTGAGGCGGATTTGGGACATTATGGCCGAGACGCCCCGGCACACTTACCAGATCCTCACCAAGCGCCCCGACAGGATGGCGGACGCCTTGACTTCCGAAGTGTTCGCCGTTCTCCCGAATGTCTGGCTCGGTACGAGCGTTGAGGACAGCTCCGTGCTTTCCAGACTTGATGCCCTTCGCCGTGTGCCGGCTACCGTCCGCTTTGTCTCTTTCGAGCCGCTGATCGGCTCCGTCGCCACAGCCGAGCTGAGGGGGATCAACTGGGCCATCGTCGGCGGCGAGTCCGGCCCTCGGGCGCGTCCGATGGACGAGGCTTGGGTGGGCGAGATCAAGGAGCTCTGCGACAGCTCCGGCACCGCGTTCTTCTTCAAGCAGTGGGGTGGCCGGAACAAAAAAGCGACCGGGCGGACCTACCGCGGACGCACGTGGGACGCCTTGCCCGACCTTAGGATGTGATTCGCGATCCTCGTCGCCAGTCCAATAGCCTTCGGTTCCGGGTTCGAGATCGCGAAAAAGAGCGAGAACATCGGCGCTCCTCGGTCGTTGCGGAGTGTGAGCGGCGGCAGCACCTTCGGGAACAATGCCGCCAAGCGCTTCCCGACATAGGCCTCGATGTCGAGGACGCTCGCCGTTCTTTGGCCGTCTGCGTGACCGAACAGGTCAGCGTTCGCTGACGGCTGGTACCAATCCGTGCGCCACTCGTCTGTCCCCAACATCCTCGTGATCGCCGCCTCCTTGCCGGCGTCCAGCCCGCTCTCCTTCAAGGTCGCTTGCCGGAACAGTCCCGCCAACGTCACTAGGTACCAGACGTCGATGGCCTCCGAAGCCCGGATTTCCTCTAGCGTCGACCACTCCACGCTCATGCCGTAGGGGTCAAGGAACATAACTGCGCGAGTGCCCTTCCAATTTCGACTTCGAAGAAGGCGGCGGATCTCGTCGTTCGCGTTACCTTGAAGTACGTCGATTTGCCGGTCCGGGTACCCTGCTGCTAGGCGAACCAAAGCGTCATAGTGCTCGGGTTTCCGCTCCATAAAGATCAGTCGATCGAACTGTGGTTGCGTGTCGATTGCTATCTGCGCTGAGCCTCGGCGCTGCACCACGCGCTCCGGACTTGCCTCATCAAAGAGCGTCGCGGGCTCCGCGCTCAGCCGGACCGTTCTCTCACCAGTTCCAGCGAAGGCGTCGATGTACCAGAGCTGGCTGAACTTCTGTCGGAGCGCGACCGTGAAGCTCTTCAGGTAAGCCTGGACCAACGAGAGCTTGAGGTCCGTGGACACACCGCCAAACTCATGACCCGCCGATTCCATTCGGAACACTCTCCGGTGGCTAACATCCTTGGATGTTATAACAGGTTCACCCGAGTCGACAGGTAGACGGTCAGTGGATCACGGGGTCAGGTATCATGCGACGATCGCCACGACGTCGGCGGCTTGCGCTTCATCCCGTCGGTGTTTCGGCGGGAAGCGCCTCCGATCCCTCCCCTCAGGGGAGGGTCCGGCCGGGGGCCGGGGGAGGGGTTGTGTTTTTCCGGGGGGCCGTGTGCTTCTTTCGTCCGGGCAGGCGATACGAGCGGGCGGAAAGAAGAACGAATACAACCCCTTCCGGCCCTTCGGGCCACCTTCCCCTGAGGGGAAGGATAAGGGTGAGCGCTTTGCCTGAACGCGCATTCACTACCACTCCTTTCCGCTAGCTCGGCTCACCGCCTCCACCGGCAGGAACAGCATCCGGTCGTCGATCGGTCCTGCCATGAACTCGGCGCAGCGCAGGTAGAAGCGTTTGGCGGCGTCGGTCTTGGCGTGGATGAAGATGGCGGCGATGCCGATGCTTTGGGCGGCGCGGGCGATGCGGTGGAGGGCGTCGGCGAGGAGGTCGGCGCCGAGGCTTTGGCCGGCGTGGGTGAGGTCGACGGCGAGGCGGCCGATGATCGCGACCGGGATGACGTCCGGCGCGTTCCGGCGCAGGCGGCCAGGGGCAGCCGCGCGCTCCACCGCGCCGGCCGAGATGCACACAGTGGCCACCACCCGGTCGCCCCGGCAGACGACGAAGGTGCGCGAAAAGCGGCCCTCGTTCTTGAGCGCCCGGTGGCGGAGCCAGTCGTTCAGGACGGGCTCGCCGCAGTCGAACCGGGAGAGGTCATGGCGCGCCGCGATGGGGACGGGCGCCGAGAGGTCGGGGTCTGAAGGCTCGGATGCGGCGTCTAGAGCGATTTCTTATCGACCTAACGAAATCGTCAGGTCGATAAGAAATCGCTCCAATTCCATGGCTGGAGCATTCTCTCATCGATCAAGTCATGCAACTTGATCGGAGAATACTCTGGTCCGCCATGCCGGCACGCGGCGAAGGAGCGCCGTCAGCTTCGGGCCGGGCGCGGGCGGGTTTTCCAGCGCCGCGGCGAAAGCATCGAAGCGGTCGTCGTCGAGCACGAACAGCCGCTGATCGAGACGCACGTCGATCGCCTTCTCGCGGGCGCTTTCGACCATGAAGTCCGTCCGCGTCTTGCCGAGGGCCGACGCCGCTTCGTCGATGAGAGCCCGCGTGCCGGCCTCGATCCGGAGATTGATGCTGCTCTTGGTGTCCACGGACGGCTCACGCCCGACCGGCGTGCCGGGACGCTCGGAAGCGGCTTTGGCCGGGGTCCGCTGCTGCGGGGCGCGTCGGTCCGCGGTGGGCGTGCGGGATCGGGTCATGGGGGAAATGCGCCTAGGCGTATCCACAGCGTCAATACGCCTGTACCTTCACCCAAGGCGATCGCTTGAGACGAAGCGGAACTGTCCAGGTCCGTTCGCTCCGTTCGCCGTCATGGTCCGCGAAGGCGGACCACCCACGCTTTTTCGTACTTGATGTGCGAATCCGATCGTTATCGGGTCGGTTGGGGTCATGACAAAGTCGTGGGTGGTCCGCCTTCGCGGACCATGACGGCGAGGATGGGGCATCCTCCGGCAAAAAGCCCCTGACCGAGCGCCATCAAGCGATTGCCCTTTACCTTCACCCCTGGCAACGGCGTGTGCGCTGGTCGACGCCCCGTTTCAACAGCACGGCCCATTTTTGGGCCAAACTGTTGAACCGTTTTCAGATCAAGCGGTTAGCAGCTTTCGCCGAGCGCCGACCGATTGCGGTTCACACCCCGCCGCTGGGCCGGAACCGCCGGTCGTACCCCTCCGCGTAGAGCGAACTCTCCTTGGCCTCAAGCGGGTCCAGCGCGGGGCCGACGAGGATGAGGGCCGTGCGTTCCAGCTTCTCCGCCTTCACGGCCCCGGCGATGGCGGCGAGCGTTCCCGTGATCACGCGTTCGTCGGGCCAGGTGGCGCGGAAGACGACGGCGGTGGGGCAGGTGGGGCCGTAGTGGGGGAGGAGGTCGGCGACGACGGTGTCGATCACGTGGATGGAAAGGTGGATGGCGAGGGTGGCGCCGGTGGCGGCGAAGGCCGGCAGGGTCTCGCGCGGGGGCATGGAGGAGGCGCGGCCGGTGGTGCGGGTGAGCACGACCGACTGGGCGAGCTCCGGCACGGTCAGCTCGCGGCGAAGGACGGCGGCGGCCGCCGAGAAGGACGGCACGCCGGGCGTCACCGTGTAGGGGATGCCGTGGCGCTCCAGGCGGCGGATCTGCTCGCCCATGGCGCTCCACACGGAAAGGTCGCCCGAATGGAGGCGCGCCACGTCGTGGCCGGCCGCGTGGGCGGCCACGAATTCCGCCTCGATGGCGTCGAGCGAGAGCGGGGCGGTGTCGACGATGCGGGCGCCGGGCGGGCAGTGGGCGAGCAGCGCCTGCGGCACCAGCGAGCCGGCATAGAGGCAGACGGGCGCGGCGGCGATCCGGTCGCGGCCCCGGAGGGTGATGAGATCGGCGGCGCCCGGTCCGGCGCCGATGAAGTGCACGGTCATGACAGGATGGTCCCGAGGCTGAAGCCGGTGGCGGCGACGGCGCAGGTGACGCCCTCCGCCGAAATGCGCGGCAGGACGAGCGTGCCGCCGGCCCCCGCGCCCGCGAGCGCGGCGGCCTCGGCGACGGACGGCACGCCGAAGAGGGCGACGACGCGCTCCGAGCGCGTTTCGGTGGCGGCGGCGAAGGCCTTCAGGGTGTCGCGCGGCAGGTAGACGAGGGCGAGGCCGAGCCGGGCGGCGGCCTCCGACAGGGCCGGCTCCTGTTCCTTGCCGGCGACGGTGAAGAGGCCGAGAAGCGGGCTCGTGAGAAGCGGTCCGGGCACCCGGGCGAGCGCGTCCTCCACGAGGCGCGCCACCGCGTTGGCCGTCACGCCCGAGCGGCAGCCGATGCCGACGGCGAGAAGCGCGGGCGGCAGGGCGCGGGCGGGGCCGGATGGTGGGGCGCCGGGGGGCGGGGGCGCGTCGGCGGTCACGGGCGGGGCTCCCGGGGCGGGGGCGCGGCGTGGGTGGAAGTGGAGCCGGCGGCGTCGGTGGCGGTGGCTTCGGCGGGCGGGATCGCGGGTTGCGGGATCTCGAGGACCCATTGCAGCACCGCCATGGCGGGGCGAAGGCCGCGGAAGGCGCCGGCGGCGCCGCCGATCCGGTCGGCGCGGGCGACGGAGAGCTGGACGAGGTCGCCGCCGTGACGGGCGTGCCGGTCGACGAGGAGGGCCTGGGTCTCCAGCGTGACGGCGTTGACGACGAGGCGCCCGCCGGGGCTGAGGGCGTTCAGGCAGGCATCGATGACGCCCGGATCGCCGGCGCCGCCGCCGATGAAGACGGCGTCCGGCCGCGGCAGGCCCTGGAGCGCGGCGGGGGCCTCGCCGGTGACGAGGGCAAGGTCCGGCACGCCGAGGGCCTCGGCGTTGCGGGCGATGCGGGCGGCCCGGTCGGCGCGCGGCTCCACGGCGACGGCGCGGCAGCTGGGATCGGCCAGCATCCACTCGATGCCGACGGAGCCGGATCCTGCGCCCACGTCCCAGAGGGTCTGGCCGCGGGTGGGGCGGAGCGCCGACAGGGTGACGGCGCGCACCTCGCGCTTGGTGATCTGGCCGTCGCTCTCGAACCAGTCGTCCGGCAGGCCGGGGGTGAAGGGCAGCGCCCGCGCGCCGGGGGCGGCGACCACGTCGAGGGCGACGGTGTTGAGCGGGTCGGCCTCCGGCAGCGCGAAGGCGGCGGCGGTGGTGGCGGCGATGCGCTCGCGCGGGCCGCCGAGGCGTTCCAGGACCGTGAGCCGGCTGGCGCCGAACCCCTCCGCGGCGAGAAGGCGGGCGAGCCGTTCCGGCGTCGCGCCGTCCCACGAAAGGGCGAGGATGCGGGCGCCGGGGTGGAGGTGCGGGCGGATGCGGGCGAGCGCCCGGCCGTGCAGGGAGACGCGGACCACGTCCTGCCCCGCCCAGCCGAGCCGGGCGGCGGCGAGCGCATAGGCGGACGGGGCCGGGAAGGCCGCCGTCTCGGCGGGCTCCACGTGGGCGGCGAGCACCGAGCCGATGCCGTGGAAGAAGGGATCGCCGGTGGCGAGCACCACCACCGGCCGGCCCCGGCGGGCGACGATCGCCGGGATGGCGTCGTGGAGGGGGACGGGCCAGGGGAGGGTTTCGGCGCGGGTCTCAAGGAGGAGGGGGCCGACGAGGGCGAGGTGGCGGGCGCCGCCGACCACGAGTTCGGCTTGCATGAGCGCCGTGCGTGCGGCAGGAGTGAGCCCGTCGAGGCCGTCCTCGCCAAGGCCCACCAGCGTGAGCCAGCGGGGCAGGGAGGCGGGCGTCAGGTCCTCAGTCAGGTCCTGCATCTCGTCCTCAGTCACTGGCTCGCCTCCGGAGAATGCGTATGCGGATTTTGGTGTTGGGCGGAACGAGCGAGGCGACCGCCCTCGCGGCCCTGTTGGCGCGGCGGCGCGACCTCGACGCGGTGCTCTCCTATGCGGGCCGGACGGCGGAGCTGAAGCGGCAGCCGGTGGCGACGCGGGTCGGCGGCTTCGGCGGCGTGGACGGGCTCGTGGGCTATCTGACCGAGCACGGGGTGGACGTGGTGGTGGACGCCACCCATCCGTTCGCCGAGCAGATGTCGCGCCACGCCGCGGAAGCCGCCGCGCGCACCGGCGTGCCGCTGGTGGCGCTGACCCGCGCGGCCTGGACGCCGGTTCCGGGCGACCGCTGGGTGGAAGTGGAGAGCCTGGACGCCGCCGCCACGGCGATCGGGGCGAAGCCTCGCCGCGTGCTCCTGACGGTGGGGCGGCTGGGTCTGAAGGCGTTCGAGGCGGCGCCGCAGCACCATTACCTGATCCGCTCCATCGATCCGCCGGACGAGCTCGGCTTGCCGAACGCCCACGTGATCCTGGACCGGCCGCCGTTCGACGCGGGCGCCGAGGAGGCGCTGATGCGGTCGGAGAGGATCCAGGTCCTGGTGACGAAGAATTCCGGCGGCAAGGCGACCAGCGGCAAGCTCGCCGCCGCGCGCGCCCTCGGCCTGCCGGTGGTGATCGTGCGCCAGCCGGCGCGGCCCGACGTGCCGACCGTCCGCGACCCGGCGGCGGCGATGCGCTTCATCGACACGACCGGCGTGGCGCGGGCGGCCGAGCGGGCGCGGGATAGAGCCGAGGCCGAGGCGGCGGCGGCCGATCATCCTGTGTCTCCGGATGGGGCCGTGTCTCCCGAAGGGGCCGTGTCTCCCGACGGGGCGGGGTCTCCGGACGGGACGCCGGATCCGGACACGGGCGCCGACCGGGGCGTGTAGAGCCAGGGCCGGGCGCCGTCCGGGCGCGGGATGAAGCGGCTTTCCGACGAGCCGATGAGGACGCAGGTGGCCATGTCGACCACCGACGGGTCGGCCTCGGCGAGCGTGGTGACGATCAGCCGCTCGTCGGGCCGGCCGACTGCGCGGGCGAAGGCGACGGGCGTCGCGCCGGCCTTCAGCGTCCGCATCAGGTCGAAGGCCTCGAAGATGCGGGTGGGTCGGGCCTTGGAGGCGGGGTTGTAGAGGGCGATCACGAAGTCGCCCTCGGCGGCGGCCGTGAGGCGGCGGACGACGAGGGGCCAGGGCTTCAGGTTGTCGGAGAGCGAGATGGCGCAGAAGTCGTGGCCGAGCGGCGCGCCGAGCCGGGCGGCAGCCGCCTGCATGGCCGAGATGCCGGGCAGGACGGTGACGTCGAGCGCGCGGGCGGACGGGTCGGCGTCGAGCGCCTCCATCACGGCCGCCGCCATGGCGAAGACGCCCGGATCGCCGCCCGAGACGACGGCCACCGTGCGGCCGGCGCGGGCGAGATCGAGGGCGAGGCGGGCGCGGTCGAGCTCCACCCGGTTGTCGCTGCCGTGGCGCGCCTGGCCGGGCCGCTCCGGGCAGCGATCCAGATAGGGGCCGTAGCCGACGAGGTCGGTGGCGATCGCCAGCGCCTCGCTCACCTCGGGCGTCCGCCAGCGGTCGGGGCCGGGGCCGAGGCCGACGACGAGGACGCGCCCGCTCACGGCCGCCGGCCCTCGCCGGGCACGAGGATGAGCGAGAAGTAGGGGGCGGCGTCGTCGGTCTTCTCGGCGAGGGGCATCACCTTCTCGCCCGCCATGGTGCCGCGCTCCACATAGACGGCGCGATCGAGAAGGCCGGCGGCCGCGATGGCGGCGCGGACCTTCGGGAAGTTGGTGCCGAGCTTCATGACGACCGCGGCATCCGTGGCTTTCAGGCGCGCCGTGAGGGCGTCGGCCGGGAGCGTGCCGGGCAGCACGGTGAGGATGTCGTCGCCCCAGGTGATGGGCAGGCCGGCGGCGGTCCAGCAGCCCGCCATGCCGGTGACGCCCGCCGTGATGGAGACGCGGAAGCGGTCCTTCAGGCGGATGAAGAGATGCATGAAGCTGCCATAGAAGAGCGGATCGCCCTCGGCGATCAGCGCCACGTCGCGGCCGGCGGAGAGTTCGAGCGCGATGCGCTCGGCGCTTTCCGCGTAGAAGCCGGAGAGCTCGCGCACATAGCCTTCGTCGGCGAAATGCACCTCCGTGGTCACCGGATAGAGGAGCGGCAGTTCCTCCGTGCCGGGGGCGATCCACGGGTCCACGATGGCGCGGGCGTTGCCGCGCCGGCCCTTCTTGGCGAAATAGGCGAGCACCGGCGAGGCCTGGATCAGCCGCACCGCCTTGACGGTGAGAAGCTCCGGATCGCCCGGCCCGAGGCCGACGCCGTGCAGGGTGCCGACGGTGACGGGCGTCTCCGGGTGCGCCGGGGCCGTGGGATCGAGGATGTTCATTCGCGTTCGCTCGCAAGCGCATTGATGGTGGCGGCCGTCATGGCGCTGCCGCCCTTGCGTCCCCGGACCACGAGGTAAGGGACGCGGCCGTCCGCCATCAAGGCGTCTTTCGACTCGGCCGCCCCGACGAAGCCGACCGGCATGCCGACGACGGCGGCGGGCAGCGGCGCGCCCTCGTCGAACATCTCCAGGAGGCGGAAGAGGCTGGTGGGGGCGTTGCCGATGGCCACCACGGCGCCGGCAAGGTGCGGGCGCCAGAGCTCCATGGCGGCGGCCGAGCGGGTGATGCCGAGGTCGGCCGCAAGGCCCGGCGTGCGGGGATCGTCGAGCGTGCAGAGGACGGCGTTGTCGGCCGGAAGCCGGGCGCGGGTGACTCCGTTCGCCACCATCTTGGCGTCGCAGAGAATGGGGGCGCCGGCCTTGAGGGCGGCGGTGGCGGCCGCGACGGCGCCGGGGCCGAAGGCGATGTCGGCGGCGGCCTCCACCATGCCGGAGGCGTGGATGATGCGGACGGCCACCTTCTCCTCGTCGGGCGCGAAGCGGGCAAGGTCCGCCTCGCGTCGGATGATGGCGAAGGAATGCCGGTAGATCTCGGCGCCGTCCTTGATGTAGTCGGCCCGGCCGCGCGGGCGGTAGGCGGACGGATCGGTGGCGGGGGCAGCCGCCCCAGGGGCGGGAGTGGCCGTCGGATCGGCCGGCTGGTCGTCGGAGCGTGAGGCCGTCATGACCGGCCCTCCTTGTCAGTCTGGATCGCGCGGGCCTGGATCGCGCGGGAAAGGAAATCCGCCGCACCGGCGGGGTCGAGGCCGGCGGCGGCGGGGGCTGAGTCGGCCCGTCCGTCGTGGAGCCCATCATAGCGCCCGTCGCGCCCGACCAGAACCACCGCCGTCGGCGCCGGCCGGGCGCAGCCCTTCGGACAGCCGGAGACGTGGAGCGTGACGCCGGCGGCCGCGACGCGGCGGGCGAGCGGGGCGAGGGCTTCGGCGAGAGCGCGGGTGTCGGCCTGTCCGGACGGGCAGGCGGGGGCGCCCGGGCAGGCGGCGACGGCGAGACGCGCGTCGTCCGGGGAGACGATGAGGCCGGCGGCGGCGAGAGTTGCGAGGGCGGACGGTTCGGCGCCGGGGAGGAGGACGAGGCGGTAGGGGGTGAGGCGGACGCCGGCGGGGGCGTTGGCCGCGAGGATGTCGAGCTGGTCGGCGGTCAGCCGGCCGAACGGGGCGCCCACGCCAAGGAAGAAGGGATGGGCGCCGAGGAGGGCGGGGCCGGAGAGGGGGGCGGGGGCGGCACTGATCGGCGGTTCGCTGGCGGCAGACGGAGACGAATCCCTTCGGCCCATCGCTTCGCGATGGTGGTCCTTTAGTGGGGAAGACAACCCCTTCCGGCCCGCCGCTTCGCGACGGTCCACCTTCCCCTGAGGGGAAGGATGGGTGGGAGCTTCCGTAGAGGGGGCGGCGAAGCCGGACGGGGTGGGGCGGAACGCGCGTGCGGCGGATTCGACTGCGGACATGCCGAGTTGCCGCACCAAGTCATGCATGCGGCGTGCAGGCGGAGTGCAGCGGTGGCGCAGCATGAGGAAGGCGTGGGCGCAGGCGAGGGCGGTCTCGACGGCGTCGGACGCGGGGACGACGGCGGCGGTTTCGGCGGTCGCGGCGGTGCCGCCGAGGGCAATGCGGACGGTGCCGTCCGGCCGGGCGTCGAGGCGGATGTCGGTGGCGACATCGACGAGCGAGACGGGGCCGCCGTCGTCGACGAGGAAGCCGACCTTGTCGGGGAGGGCGTGGAGGGCGGCGCGGGCGACGAGGGCGGCCTCCAGCGCCCGGACCAGCCGGGTGCCGTCCACCGGGGCGGGCGCGAGGCCGGCGAGCGGCGGTGCGATGACGTTGCGGACCGCCTCCGCGTCCGGGTTCGGGTCGAGCAGGCCGAGGCGGTCGAGGGCATCGAGGAGCGCCGGGAGAGTCGCTTCGGTGACGCCGCGAAGCTGCAGGTTGGCGCGCTGGGAGAGGTCCACGAGACCGTTGCCGTGGGCGCGGGCGAGGGTCGCTACGGCGTGAAGCCGGTCGGCGGAGAGGGCGCCGCCGGAAACGCGGAGGCGGACGAGGAGGCCGTCGCCGGTCGCCATGGGGCGGAGCGCGCCGGGGCACCAGCCCTTCACGATGGGCGGGACGGGGGTAGGTGCCGAAGCTGCGATCGGGGCGCTCACGGGGCGGCCTCCAGGGTCTCGGCGATGCGGCCGGCGACGGAGTTGCGCCGGGTGACCCAGAGGCCGCGCCGAAGCGCCCGATCGAAGGCGCGGGCGCAGGCGGCGGCCGCCTGGGGGTTGGCGTCGATCAGGAAGGCGCGCACGAGGTCGTCGCCGAGGGTGGCGTCGAACACCATCTCGAACTGGTGGGCCGCGACCGTGTCCGCCGTCGCCGAGAAGGCCACCAGGTTGCCGACCGTCTCGGCGATCTCGGCCGCGCCCCGGTGGCCGTGGCGCATCTGGCCGGCGATCCAGCGCGGGTTGGTGGCGCGCGCCCGCACGACGCGGGCGATCTCCTCGCCGACCGTGCGCACCCGCGTGTCGGGCGTGGTGGCGTCCACGTGGTAGAGGGCGGGCGCGGCGTTAAGCGCGTGGGCGGCGGCGGCAAAGCCGCCCTCGTGGTCCGCGAAGGCGTCGCCGTCGAGCACGTCGCGGCCCTGCAGGTCGGCCACGTGCACATAGGCGTCGGCGCTTGCCACATGATTGCGGAAGGCATCCGAGGGTGCAGCATCGGCGGTGCCGCCGCCGTAGGCGTGGGCGGTGGCGGCCAGATAGGTCTCGCCGAGGTCGGCCCGGTCGGTCCAGTCGTCGGCGGCGATGCGGGCCGAGAGGCCGACGCCGTAGGCGCCGGGTGCGGCGCCGAAGATGCGCGGGTCCTGGCGCTCCAGGAGCGGGTTGGTCTCCGCGTCCTCGTCGAGGGCCGCGACGGCACGGGCGGCCTCGTCGAAGAGGGCGATCTGCGTGGGGAACACATCCCGGAACAGGCCGGAGATGCGGAGCGTCACGTCCACGCGCGGGCGACCCAGGCGGGCGGGGGCGAGGATCTCGAAGCCGGACACCCGGGCGGAGGCGGCGTCCCACACCGGCCGGACGCCGATAAGCGCGAAGGCCTGGGCGAGATCGTCGCCGCCGGTGCGCATGGTGGCGCTGCCCCAGAGGTCGAGCACGATCCGGCGCGGCCAGTCGCCGTGGTCCGACAGGTAGCGGGCGATCACCGTCTCGGCGGTGCGGGCGCCGATCTCGTGGGCGACGCGGGTGGGCACGCTGCGCGGATCGACCGAGAAGAGGTTGCGCCCGGTCGGCAGCACGTCGAGACGGCCGGCGGTGGGGGCGCCGGCGGGGCCGGGCGGCACGAAGCCGCCGTCGAGGGCTTTGATGAGACCCGCCCGTTCGGCGACGGCGGAGCGATGGAGGAGCGCGGCGAGACGGTCCGGGTCGGCGCCGATCGCCTCGGCGGTGGCGGCGACGGAGGCCGGATCCGGCGTGCGGCCGAACACGTGGAGGCCGTCGCCGATGCGCAGGTCCTTGAGGTCGCACACGAAGGCGTCGAGGCGGGCGAGGGCCGCCGCTTCGTCGAGGTCCGGCGAGAGGCCGGTCTCGGCGGCAAGGCCCGTTGCGGCGGCCTTCTCCAGGATCACCTGGGCGAGCCGCTTGGCCCGGCGCGGGTCGAGGCTCTGGGCGGCGGCGAACTCGTCGAGCAGCGCCTCGATCTCGGCGGTCGCCCCGTGGGTGCCGGCGCGGGTGAGCGGTGGGGTGAGGTGGCCGACGGTGACGGCGCCGATGCGCCGCTTCGCCTGGGCGGCCTCACCGGGGTTGTTGACGATGAAGGGATAGACGACTGGCGTCGCCGGCAGGAGCGCGGCCGGGCCGCAGGCGGGCGTGAGGGCGACCGCCTTGCCGGGCAGCCATTCCAGGGTGCCGTGGGTGCCGAGATGGACGAGCGCGTCGAGGCCGAACCCGTGGCGGAGCCAGAGGTGGAAGGCCACGTAGGCGTGGCGCGGCGGCAGGGCGGCGTCGTGGTAGTCCGCCTCGCGGGCGGCGCGGCGGCCCCGGTCCGGCTGCACCGCGACGGCGAGCCGGCCGGCGACGAGGGCCTTGAAGCGGAAGGCGCCGTCGGCAAGGTCCGGGTCGTCGGCCGGGTCGCCCCAGGCGGCGGCGACGCTGGCGCGGAAGGGCTCCGGCAGGGCGGCGAAGAGGGTGCGGTATAGGCCGAGCGGCAGGGCGACCGCGTGGGCGGCGCGCTCCAGATCGCGGATGAGTTTGTCCGGCGGCGGCAGGGCGTCGACCGCGTAGCCGGCGGCGCGGAGGTCGTCGGCGATGGCGGCAAGGCTCGCCGGGCCGTCGAGGCCGACCGCGTAGCCGGCGCGGCCGCCCTTCACCGGATAGTCGGAGAGCACGAGCGCGATCCGCCGCTCCGCGCGCGGCGTGCGGGCGAGGCGCACCCAGGCGGCGGCGAGATCCGCCGCGCGGGCGACGCCGTCCGGCTCCGGCCGGTGGACGACACGGGTGAACTGCAGCGCCTCCGACCGGCCGCTGTCCGCCTTGAACGAGAGGGCGGGCCCGTCGATGCGGCCGTCCACCTCCGGCAGCACCACGTTCATGGCGAGATCCGCGGCCGAGAGCCCGCGGGCGCTGCCCTCCCACGCCTCCCGGAAGGTGGCGGCGACGGGCGTCTGGATCACCGGCACGCCGGCCCGGTCGAGCACGGAGCCGCCGTCGCCGAGGGTCGCCGAGAAGGCCGTGGCGTTGAGGATGACGGCGGGCGCCAGCCGGTCGAGGACGGCACCGAGCGGGGCGACCACGGCCGGGTCCTTCAGCGAGCTGACGAAGAGCGGCACGGGCAGGAGGCCGCGCGCCGCAAGGGCCTGCGAGACGGCGGCGACCGGTGCGGCGTCGCCGGCGGCGAGGTGGGAGCGGTAGAAGAGGACGAGGGCGACGGGACCATCCGTGGAGAGGCGATCGGGGGGCGGCGTCTCGACAGTCGGGAAGGCGCGGCATGTGCCGCCGCAACCGCAGGCCTCCGGCCAGCAGCCGAGCGCGGCCATCGGCGCCGGGTCCGGGTGGGGCGCCGGGCGGCCGAGGCGGGTGGAGAGCCAGCCGAAGAGGGCGCGCATGTTGGCCGGGCCGCCGCCGTCGAACCAGGCGGCAAGCCGGCGGAGGGTGTCCGCCGGCAAGGTGGAGGCCTCGTCGAGGCGGGCGTCTGGCCGGCCGTCGCCCGGCAGGGCCGCGAGGTCGACGCCGTGCGCGCGGGCCGCGACGGCGAGTTCGTCGAGGCCGTATCGCCAGTAGTCGGCCCCGCCGAGGCAGCGGACGATGACGATCCGGGCGTGTCGGGCGACGGTGTCGACGTAGCGATCGACCGAATAGGGATGGCGGAGGGCGGCGAGGGAGGCGAGCCGGAGCGTGGGCGCTTCGGCCCCGAGGGCCGCGTGGGTGGCGGCGGCGAGGCCGAGGTCGCTGTCGGAGAAGGAGAGGATCACCACCTCGGCCGGCGTCTGGCCGAGGTCCACCGCCTGGACGGTCTCGTCCAGCGAGCGGATCTGTTCGGCCAGGATGTGCATCGGCGTCGGGTCCTTGGGTGCGGGCCGGCCGGAGGGTCCGGACGGCGGAGGTCGTGGGGGGCGGTCCTGCCGTCGGGCGGCGGCGGGGGGTAAGCGTGGGTGGTCCGCCTTCGCGGACCATGACGGTGGGGAGTGACGTTGCCCCGTGGCGTCAGTCCTGTCGGTTCGCGGCCCGTGATCCTCGCTCCGTCTCCCGATCCATCCTCCTCCATCGTCATGGTCCGGTTCAGCCGGACCACCCACGCATACTCCTGCGCGGCGGCCCGGCGGAAAAGCGTGGGTGGTCCGCCTTCGCGGACCATGACGGTGGGGGTGCCCTGTCCTCGAGCGCCCTGGTCCAAACGGCCGCCAGCCTAAGATTCGCCTTGCCCTGAACCGTCATCCCGGCGAAAGCCGGGATCCAACCGTCCCATCCGGCGCCGCCCCGGTGGCCTGGACCGCACGGTCGCGGCTGGGTTTGGCGTCGGCTGGATCCCGGCTTTCGCCGGGATGACGTGGTGTGTGGGCCGATGGTGCGCGCCCGACCTCACGCCATTCCCACCCTCGCGCCCCCAATCTTACCCTCTCACGCCGCGATCGCCTTTTCGATCGCGGCTCGGTCCATGCCCTTCTCGCCGATCACCACCAGGGCGCCGCGGCGCGCGCCGGCGGGCCAGGGTTGGTCGAAGTGGTGGCGGAAGCGGGGGCCGACGCCTTGGACGAGGAGGCGCATGGGCTTGCCGGTGACTTCCACGAAGCCCTTGATGCGTAAGACGTCGAAGGTGGCGGCGACGTCGGCGAGGCGGGCGACGAGGGCGGCCGGGTCGGTGGTCGGGGCGACCTCGACGACGAAGCTGTCGAAGTCGTCGTGGTCGTGGTCGGGCTCCGCGTCGTGGTGCGACGGACGGTTGGCGAGGTCGTCCTCCGCCGCGGCGGTGAGGCCGAGGAGGACGGCCGGGTCGATGCGGCCCTCGGCGGTCGCCACCATCTTGACGGCCCGCGGCACCGTGCCGGCGATCTCGCCCGTCAGACGCGCCAGGGCCCCGGCGTCGAGGAGGTCGGTCTTGTTGAGCACGATCAAGTCGGCGCAGAGGAGCTGGTCCTCGTAAACCTCCTCCAGCGGGTTGTCGTGGTCGACGGCGGCGTCCGCCTCGCGCTGGGCGAGCACGGCCTCCGGGTCGTCGGCGAAGCGGCCCTCGGCGACGGCGGCGGCGTCTACGACCGCGATCACCCCGTCGACGGTGAGCTTCGCCCGCACGTCCGGCCAGTCGAAGGCCTTGACGAGGGGCTTCGGCAAGGCGAGGCCGCTCGTTTCCACGATGATGTGCTCGGGCCGGCGCGGGTGGGCGAGCAGGGCCTCGATGGCCGGCACGAAGTCGTCCGCCACGGTGCAGCAGAGGCAGCCGTTGGCGAGTTCCACGATGGCGTCCTCCGGGCAGCTCTCGATACCGCAGGCCTTCAGGATCTGGCCGTCGACGCCCACATCGCCGAACTCGTTGACGATGAGGGCGAGCCGGCGGCCCTTGGCGGCCTCCAGCACGTGGCGGATCAGGGTCGTCTTGCCGGCGCCGAGGAAGCCGGTGACGATGGTCACGGGCACCTTGCCGGCGGGGGGCGGGGAGGCGAGGGACATCAGGCGGCCTCGGGATCGGTGAGAGGGGGGATGCGGGCGACGACGCCGCGCTTCAGCGCGTCCGGGCGCTCGCGCCACGGGATGAGGCCCGCGGGCGCGGCGGCGTATTGGGCGGCCGCGCCGAGGATGAGGTCGGCGTGGTCCGGCTGGAACTCGCCGTAGACATAGGTCCAGCGGCCGGCGGCTGAGAAGCCGACGGTGACCGGCCGCTTGCAGACGCTGAGGCATTCGACCGGGTTGATGACCACGCCCGGGCCGGCGGCGGCGGCAAGCGCCTCGGCGAGCCGGGCACCGCCGCGCGGGCCGTCCGGCGCGTCGTCGGCGAGGCGGCAGGTGACGCAGACGTGGATCGTGGTGCGGACGGCCGGGGCATCGTCGGACGTCCCGGCGGGGTTGATGGCGTCGGGCGGGGCGGGGGGCATGGCGCGGCCTTTGCTCAGCCGGCCGCGCGGGACTCGCCGCGCTGCCAGAACGCCCCGACCGCAAGGCCGACGATTGCCCAGAACACCCCGTGCACCACCAGCGAGGTGGCGGCGAAATGGGCGGCGATCTCCGCCGGCACGGTGCTGCCGTAGCCGTCCGGATGGGGCGCGCCGATCAGATGCGGCAGGGCGAGGAGCACGACGCCCGCCGGAAGCGCCAGCCGGTGCGGCGCCTTCACCACCAGATAGAGGCCGGCCGCCGTGGCGACGGCGGTGCCGATCCACCAGAGCTGGCGGTCCTGCAGCGGGGCCGCGAAGCTGCCGGGCAGTTCCGGGGCAAGGCCGAGGCCGGTGGCGAGCCCGGTGGCCGCGAAGCCGCCGACCGCGTAGGCAAGGGCGATCCGCGGCGTGACGCGCTCGCCGGCGAGCAGCAGAACGGCAAGGAGCAGGAGCGAGAAGCCGATGCCGGACACGACCGTGGCGACGGAGGTGGAGAGCGTGCGCTCCAGGCCGTCGGCCGGCGACCAGGCGGCGGCGTCGTGGCTGTGGCCTTCGCCCGCCGCGTGGCCTTCGCCCGCCGCATGGGTGTGGCCCGGCGCGGCGGTCTCGGGACCGTGCGTGGCGACGGCGGTCAGGATCCCGGCGTCGGCGAGGGCCGGGCCGGCGGGGAGGCTCGCCTCGTAGCGCTCGGCTTCCAGGATGAGGGGAACGGTGGTGACGTGCTGCAGGGCCGCCGTCGCAAGCCCAGCCGTCAGGCCGGCCAGAAGGCCGACCGTGAACACGCGCTTCAGCATGACCGTGAGGGGTCGTGCGTCAGTGGCAGGGGAAGGACATGGCGTGGCGCCAGTCGTGCGCTGCGTTGTGCAGCACGTCGGCGCCGGCAAAGCCCGTGAAGAAGACGAGGGCGGCACCCACCGAGAAGGCGACCGCGACGGCCTTAAGCACGTCGGCGCGGGCGGGAGCGAGGGTAGCGGCCGGCGACACCGGCGAGAAGGCCTTGACCATGTCCAAAACTCCTAGCCGCCCCACCGGCGGCGCGAGGGTTCCCTGTCGGGTGCCGGCAGGTCTCCTGGCTCACGGATCGACGCCGGATGCCGCCTTCCCGGTCCCCGATGACCAGTGGCTGATGGCACCCGACTTCCCGTTCACAGTTGCGGGGGCAGCTGCGGATGGCCCCTCCGCGATCCGGACGAATCGCGAAAGGCCGCATTCCCTTTTCACCTTCGTGGGCGAAGGACCGGCACAGCGGCGATGTTTGGCGGCGAACGGCGGGGATGTCAACGGCGCCGGCCGTGACACTTTCGGCGTGGCGCTTGTCTAGAGCGCTTTCCGACCTGATGGACTCATCAGGTCGATCAGAAATCGCTCCAGATACAATATCCTGGAGCATTGTCTCATCGACCAAGTCTTTCAACTTGGTCGGACAATGCTCTAGGCGGCCCGGCTTCCGGTGCCGGGTGCTTTCGTGGCATGTGGGCGGGCAAGGAGGATGCCCCGATGACCGACAACACCAAGGCCGCGCCGGATCACGCGCCGAAATCCGGGACCGCGCCGGATCCGGAGGCGGCCGAGCGCCACCGGCGCAAGATGGCGGCGCGGAAGGCCGTGCAGGACGCCGAGGTCGCCTCCAAGACGGTGACCGAGAAGGGCCTTCTGATGGTCCACACCGGCTCCGGCAAGGGCAAGTCCACGGCGGCCTTCGGCCTTGCGGTGCGGGCGCTCGGGCACGGCTGGCCGGTGGGCGTCGTCCAGTTCGGCAAGGGGGCCTGGGAGACGGGCGAGCGTCGCGTGCTGGAGGCGCTCGGCGACGTGCGCTGGCACACGCTCGGCGAGGGCTTCACCTGGGAGACCCAGGACCGAGCCCGCGACGTGGCGGCGGCCGAGCGGGCCTTCGCGGCGGCGGAGGCACTGATGGCCGACCCGGCGATCCGCCTCGTCGTGCTCGACGAGCTCAACATCGCGCTCCGCTACGAGCACCTGGACCTCGACCGGGTGGTGGCCGCGCTGAAAGGCAGGCGGGCGGACCTCCACGTGGTGGTGACCGGCCGGAACGCCAAGCCGGCGCTCGTCGAGATCGCCGACCTCGTGACGGAGATGACGCTCGTCAAGCACCACTTCCAGGCGGGCGTGAAGGCGCAGGCCGGCATCGAGTGGTGAGCCGGCCGCGGATGGCCGGCGCCGGTTCGGTCAGACCGCCGCGCGGGCGGCTGCGGTTCGATCAGGCCGCCCTGCGGGCGGTGGCGGCCTCGCTGCGGCGGACGCGCTCCCGGTGGGCGGTGTAGAGGCCGGAGCCGACGATGAGGAGGCCGCCGAGCACGGTGTAGAACCCGGGGATGTCGCCGAACGCCATGTAGGCCAGCACCGTGGCGGTGACGAGCTGGGCGTAGCTGAACGGAGCGAGCAGCGAGGCGCTCGCGTGGCGGAAGGCCAGCACCACGAAGACGTGGCCGACCACGGAGCCGAGGCCGTTGAGGATGCCGAGGCCGAGCTCGTGGCTGTCGAAGGGCGTCCACCAGATCGGCACCACGACCGTCATGGAGATGAAGCCCACCATGCCGGTCCAAACCAGGGTGGTCTCCGGCGCCTCGTCGGCCAGCATGCGGGTGAAGATCGCCCCGAAGCCCCAGATGAAGGCGGCCGCCATGGGAAAGAGCGCGCCGATCTGGAAGCTCTCCGAGCCCGGGCGGGCGACCAGCAGCACCCCGAGGAAGCCCACGAAGGCGGCGGCCCAGCGGCGCGGCCCGACCTTCTCGCCGAGGAGCGGGATGGAGAGCGCCGTGATGAAGAGCGGCGACAGGTAGTTGATGGCGGTGTTGTCGGCGACCGGCAGGTATTGCAGGCCCATGATGAAGAAGGCGGCCGACACGGAGACGCAGAGGCCGCGGCCGATCTGCAGCATCGGCCGGCGCGGCACGAAGGCGCCGGGACCGCGCCAGAGCAGGATCACCGGAAAGAGCACCACGAGGAAGATGACGTAGCGCATCCAGGCGACCTGGACCGGATGCACGGTGTCGGTGAGCGCCTTGGCGGCGATGTCGGCGCTGGAGAAGAAGAGGGTGGAGCCGAGGATGCAGGCGATGCCGAGGAGGGTGCCGTCCTTGACGGCCGCCGGGACGGAGACCGGGAGAGCGACGGTGAGCGCAGGCGCGCCCGCCGGACGATCGGCGAGGGCGATATCGGCCAGGGCGGCGGCCGGAGGCGGAGGACTCATGGGATGGCGGGCCGGATCAGGAGGAGGGCCGATCATGATCGGCGAAGATGAAGAAACCGGGAATGCATGTCCGAACCAAGGCCAATCATGAGGAGTGCGGGCCTGCCATGCATCGGCGGCATAACGGGAGCATGCGCCGACCGTCACCGTGCCACGCGGGGGTGCCCGGAACGATCGGTCGTGGCCGATGCATGGGCGGGTGGAAACCGAAGGTCGGGCTGGCGGGCTGTCGGGACGGTCAGGCAAGGGTGACGGCGAGGGCGGCGAACGCGGCAGCAAGCGCCTGGAGGGCGAGCACCCGGCGGTAGAGGCGGAGCGCCCGGTCGATGTCGTCCGCCGTCGCCTCGGCGCGGCCGTCGCCCATGAAGGCGGCTTCCACCCGGCCGGACGCGTAGGTGCGCGGGCCGGCGAGGCGGAGGCCAAGGGCGCCGGCGAACGCCGCCTCCGGCCAGCCGGCGTTCGGCGAGGTATGCCGGCCGGCGTCGCGCCAGACCGCCCGGGCGGCGGCGGCCGGGGAGGCGCCGGGGAGCGTGGCAGCGGCCAGGATGGTGAGCGCGGCGGCAAGGCGCGAGGCGGGCAGGTTGACGAGGTCGTCGAGCCGGGCTGCCGCCCAGCCGAAGGCGTGGTGCCGCTCCGAGCGGTGGCCGATCATGGAATCGGCCGTGTTGACGGCCTTGTAGAGGACGCCGCCCGGCAGCCCGAGGACGCCGATCCAGACGGCCGGGGCGGTGACGCCGTCGGAGAGGTTTTCCGCAAGGCTCTCGATGGCGGCGCGGCTGACGCCGGCCGTGTCGAGGCTCGCCGGATCGCGCCCGACGATCATGGAGACCGCCGCCCGGCCGCCCTCCAGGCCGCCCTTGCCAAGGCCGTCGCGGACGGCGGCCACGTGCTCGTGCAGGCTGCGCTGGGCGAGGAGCGTGGAGGCGAGGAGCGGGAGAAGGACGAGGGCGGCGACCGGGCCGAGGGCTCCGGCGGCGGTCTCAAGGGCGAACGCGGTCGCGCCGGCGACGGCGAGGAGGACGAGGAGAGCGAGGACGCCGGCGGCCCGGCGGGCCGTGAAACTCCAGGCCGGGCGGTTGAGCGTCCGGTCCAGCCATGCGATGAGGGCGCCGATCCACACGACCGGGTGCCGGATCCAGCGGTAGACGGCCTTCGGATAGCCGACCAGGGCCTCCACCGCGAGGGCGAGCACCAGGAGGAGCGGCGGCGGGAGAAGGTCCATGGAGCACCGGCAGGAGGGGAGCGAGGCGGCGGCACTGAGGTCGCACATCCGCACCCACGGCGGCAATCTGGAAAGCGCCATGGCGCTCCACCCGGAGGCGCCGCGGCCATGGATCGATCTGTCCACCGGCATCAACCCGGTGCCCTATCCGGTGGGGCCGCTGCCGGCGGAGACCTGGACGCGCCTGCCGTCGGGCGCCGCGCTCGCCGATCTGATGGCGGCGGCGGCCTTCGCCTACGGGGCGGCGGACGGCGCGATGGTGGCGGCGGCGCCGGGCACCCAGGCCCTGATCCAGCTCCTGCCGCGCCTGATGCCGGCGCGGCGGGTGGCGGTGCTCGGCCCGACCTACGGGGAGCACGCGGCCGCCTGGTCGGCGGCCGGCGCGGCGGTGGCGACCGTGACGACGGTGGACGCCCTCGCGGACGCGGACGTGGCGGTGGTGGTCAACCCGAACAATCCGGACGGCCGCGTGGTCGCGCCGGACCGGCTGCTAATGCTGAGCACTTCGCTCGCCCGGCATGGCGGCCGGCTGGTGGTGGACGAGGCCTTCGCGGACGGGCTTGCCGGCGTCAGCGTGGTGCCGCGCCTCGACGATCCGGCGGCGCGGGGGATGGTGGTGCTGCGCTCGTTCGGCAAGACCTACGGGCTCGCCGGCGTCCGGCTCGGCTTTGCGGTGGCGGACGCGCCGACGGCGGCGGCGATCCGGCAGGCGCTCGGCCCCTGGGCGGTGCCGGGGCCGGCGCTCACGATCGGCCGGGCGGCGCTTCGCGACGGGGACTGGCTGGCCGGCGCCATGGCCCGGCTCGTCGCCGACGCGGCGCGGCTCGACGGGCTGCTGGCGGCGGCAGGCCTGACGCCGCTCGGCGGGACGCCGCTGTTCCGGCTGGCCGAGGCGCCGGAGGGCGCGGACGTCTGGTTCGACCGGCTGGCGCGCGCGGGCATCCTCACCCGGCCGTTCGACTACGCGCCCACGTGGCTGCGCTTCGGCCTGCCGGGGGACGCCGCCGCCTGGGGGCGGCTGGAGGCGGCGCTCAGGGGGTGAGGGCCGAAGAATCGGATTGGGCCGCTCACACCCGGCGCGCTCAAAGACCGAGGCGCCGTTCCAAGTCCGCGACACGGTCGGCAAGGTCCGAGCCATTGTTGGCCGCATCCATCGAGGTCTGGAGCGCCGTCAGGATCTGATTGTACTGATCCACGAGGTCCCGGTTCGCGACCACGATGGCGTCGTGTTGGCTGTCGAGGGTTCGCTCGATCTCCTCGAGGCGTGACGCCACACCATCCAGGCGAAGCGCGATGGTGGATGCGCCCGACCGGGTCTCCGTCTGCAGGTGAGCGAGACGTTCCTCCACCGAAATGAGGCGCCTACTGGTCTTCGTCATCTCGGTCTCGATTACCGAGAATTTGTCAATGGCCATGCTCACGTATTGGAGCGTCTTCTTCTGCCCTTCGACAAGGACAGAAAGCGAATTCAGAATTTTATTCTCTGCATACGCATCGCCTGCCGCCATGACAGCCTCCGTTGGTCTCGCCCAGAATGGAACGGACTGGCTGTCGATGCAATGTGCCACGTTTGGGACGCTGCGAGCGCCGACTCGGGCCGCACCCCGGCAGTCCGGCGTCAATCCGGCGTCAGGCGGGTTTCCAGGCGGGTGCGGTCGAGGCGGCGGGCGGGGGTGCGGCGGGTGCGGCCGGGGCGGGTGACGTCGTCCAGGGCGGCCGCAAGGGCGTTGAGCACGTCGAGCGGGCGGGCCGGGGCCGGAACGCGCCAGGACTCGATCGGCAGGAGGTCGAGCATGTCGGCCGGGCAGACCGTGAGGAGGCGCACCCACGGCCAGTTCGAGTTGATCTTCCAGACAAGCTTCGGACAGGGCTCGCAGTCCGGCTCCAGGGCGATCAGCGCGCCGGCCACCCGGCTGCCGGCCTGCTCCATGTGATCGAGGCAGGCGGTGGCGCCGGGAAGGGAGACGAGCTTCAGACCCGACTGACCGCTGAGCGCGAAGAGATCCGCCCGAAGGCGGGCGTTCTGGCTCACGATGAGCAGTTCGGGCAACAGGTCGGTCTTCTGGATCGCGTGGCCCATGTCGGTGCTCCCGGTGCGGTTCCTCCCCCTTGACGCGAGGTCTACGTCTTGGGGGTCGGGCCGGTTGCAGTTGGCGTGGCGCGATGGTTAAGCGAGGGTTGCGGACCTTGCAAACCGGGACGGTTCTCTCGCGATTGAAGCCGGGTGCGCTGCCTCCTATGCGAAGGACTGCGTTTACTGCACGTCCGGTTTGGTGCAACCCATGGATCGGGGGGTGCCGCGGCGCCCGCCGGCCCCGGCCGCCTTCATCGGCCGGCGTGGGCCGGTGCAGGCGTTCGCGGAAGGAAGAGGGTGGACGCATGGCGGGAAAGATCATCGCGGTGGCCCAGCAGAAGGGCGGCTCCGGCAAGACCACGGTGGCGGCCCACTTGGCGATGGCGCTCGGCGAGGGGCTGACGGTGGCGCTTCTCGACGTGGACCCGCAGGGCAGCCTCGGCCAGTGGTTCGAGCGCCGCGAGGCCCGGATGGGAGAAGGCGGAACGGGCCTCACCTTCCGCACCGCCAGCGGCTGGGGCGCCAAGCGGGAGGCGCGCAGCCTTGCCCGCGACCACGATCTCGTCGTCGTCGACACGCCGCCGAAGTCCGACATCGAGGCCCGCCACGCCATCGAGTCCGCGGATCTCGTGGCGGTGCCGGTGCAGCCGACGGCGGTGGACCTCTGGGCGACCGGCGCCACCCTGGAGATGATCGAACGCGGCGGCCCGCCGGCCGTGCTGGTGATCAACCGGGTGCCGCCGCGGGCGACGGCGACCGCCGCGGTGGTGGAGGCGATCGAGGCGCTGAACGCGCCGCTGGCGGCGAGCCGGCTCGGCAACCGCGTGGCTTTCCCGGCCTCCATGGGGGCGGGATCGACGGTCACCGAGGACGTCTCCGCCGGCAAGGCGGCCGAGGAGGTGCGGGCGCTCGCCGCGGAACTGCGCCGGATGCTCGGCTGGCCGTCCTGACGGCGCGCGAGCGCATCACTCTGGAGCGATTTCTTGTCGACCTGACGATTCCGCCGGGTCGGAAAGCGCTCTAGACTTGGCGTGTCGGAGCCCGCCGATGGGGGCTCCGACCTTTCGAATGCGGAGCGATGTCGTGCCGACCGGACGAGTCCGTCCGGCCGGGCAGCGCTCCAGGAGATCCGCCCATGAGCACCGACCTCGTTCCCAATCCAACCTGCCGGGTGGTCCGCGCCGGCGCGGCCTTCGTCGGCAAGCAGGCGCTGACCTACACCCCGGCGATCTCCGCCGAGACGGTGGGCGCCCGCGGCATCCACATGCAGATCGTCACCATCCCGCCAAAGGCGCGGGCGAAGGCGCACAAGCACGAGGCGCACGAGACCGCCATCCACATCCTGAGCGGCGAGTCCGGCATGTGGTACGGCGAGGGGCTGACCGAGCACCTGGAGGCGGTGGCGGGCGACTTCCTCTACATCCCCGCTGACATGCCGCACCTGCCCTACAATCCGTCGGAGACGGTGCCCTGCGTGGCGGTGATCGCCCGCACCGACCCGAACGAGCAGGAGAGCGTGGTCCTCCTGCCGGAACTCGACACCCTCCGCTGACCGGGTCAGCCGGACAGGGTCCGGTCAGCCGGATCGGGCGATGCGGCGGTCGGTGTCGGCGTGCCGATAGTAGGCCCGCTTGGCGTCGTACATGGCAAGGTCGGCGCGCTTGACGACGGCCTCGAGGCGCTCGCCCGGCCGGCTGGTGGCGGCGCCCATGGAGAGGCTGAGCGGCATGCCCGGGTAGAAGGTGTTGTTGACCTCCACCAGGGCCTCGATCCGCTCCATCATGGCGGCGCCGCCGGCGTCCGGCGTGTTGGGCATCAGGATGGCGAACTCGTCGCCGCCGATGCGGGCGGCGGTGGCCGGCGCCACCACGGCCTGGTTCAGCACCTCGCCGACCCGACGCAGAAGGCCGTCGCCGACCCCGTGGCCCCACTGGTCGTTGGCGGCCTTCAGGCCGTTGAGGTCGGCCACCACCACGGTCGCCGGCAGGCTCGCCTTCCGCTCGATGCGGTTGAGCTCGTCGCCGTAGAAGGAACGGTTGTAGAGCTTGGTGAGCTCGTCGTGCTTGCCGAGGAATTCCAGGTAGGCCTCCGCGCGCTTGCGCGCCGTGATGTCGGTCAGCGCCACCTGGACGCGGCTCCAGTCGTGCTCGTGGCCGGGCAGCACGGAGAACTGCAAGAGGACGTGGACCTCCTCGCCGTTGAGGCTGTAGTTGAGCACCTCCCGGTGCTGGAAGAGCTTGCCGTTCCACAGGTCGTTCAGCTGCTCGCGGAAGGGCGCCCGCATGCCGTCGCGAAACACCTCGCCGAGGCGGGCGAGGAGGGTGGCCTTGTCCGGGGCGGCGAAGAGCGCGAGGGTCTGGGCGTTGACGTCGAGAACGCGGATCTCGCTCATGCAGCGCTCCACGAACTCCGGGTGCACGTCGGTGAAGACGCGGAAGTCGACGATGCCCTTGGCCCGCACCTGGTCGAGGAGCGCCTTGATGCGGCTGAAGTCCTCCACCCAGAGCGACACCGGCGAATGCTCGAAGAGGCCGCGCGCGTGGGTGCGGCTCGCCTCCAGGGCCCGGCGGGCGACCTCCCGCTCAGTGACGTCCTCGATGGCCACCAGCACCCGATCCCAGCTGTCCTCGTGGCCGGGCAGGATGGTGCCGTTGAGGCGGATGTCGATGCGCCGGCCGCGCAGGCCATAGTTCACCGAGGTGCTGACGAAGGTGCGGCCGCCCTCGTAGAGCTGCACCAGCTCGTCCGCGAAGGTGTCGAACATGTCGTTGCGGAAGACGCGGTCGAGATTGTCGATCAACTGGCCCGCGGTCTCCGCCTCGAAGAGCGCCAGCGTGCGGGCGTTGACCTTCAGGACCCGGATGCGGGCCGAGCAGGCCGCGGCGCGGGCCGGATCCTCGGCGAGGAAGGTCTTCAGATCCGCGACGCCAGCGGCGCGCCAGGCCTCCAGCTGCGCGCGGACGCCGCTGTAGTCCTCCAGCCAGAGGGAGAGCGGCGCCGCTTCGAACATGAGGGCGTCGTCGAATGGAATGAATGATGCGGACATGTTTTAGACTTCCTGGGAGACGGCGATCAGGCTTGCTCAGCCGGTGCGGGCGGCGATGGCGGGCTGATCGAAGGCGATGGCGGAGAGCGGGCGCGGCCGGCCGATGGCATAGCCCTGGGCCTTGGTGCAGCCGAGCGCCTTGAGGAGGATGAGCTGTTCCTCGGTCTCCACGCCCTCCGCGGTGGTGTCGATGCCGAGGCTGAAGCCGAGCCCGACGATGGCCGTCACGATGGCGCGGCAGTCGGCGCTGGTGGCGAGGTCGCGGACGAAGGACTGGTCGATCTTGATCACGTCGAACGGGAAGCGGCGCAGATAGCCGAGGCTGGAATAGCCGGTGCCGAAGTCGTCCATGGCGATCGAGATGCCGAGAGCGTCGAAGTCCTCCAGCACGCGGGTGGTGGTCTCGCTGTCGCGCAGGAGCACGCTTTCGGTGATCTCCAGCTCCAGCCGTTCCGGCGGCAGGCCGGCAAGGTCGAGGGCGGCGCGCACGGAGGCGGTGATGTCGCCGCCGAGGAACTGGGCGGGCGAGAGGTTGACGGCGACCAGGATGTCGTCCGGCCAGCCGGCGGCGTCGCGGCAGGCCTGCTCCAGCACCCAGGTGCCGAGGGTGTAGATGAGCCCGCTCTCCTCGGCGACCGGGATGAACTCGGCGGGCGAGATGGCGCCCTGGCGCGGGTGGACCCAGCGCAGAAGCGCCTCGTAGGCGGTGGTGCGGCCGGTGGAGAGGTCGATGATGGGCTGGTAGTGCAGCTCCAGCTGGCTGGTGCCGATGGCCGCGGAGAGTTCCGCCTCCAGGAGCCGGCGGCGGCGGATGGCGGCGCCCATGGACGGCTCGAAGAAGCGATGGACGCCGCGGCCGTCGGCCTTGGCCCGGTAGAGCGCGAGGTCGGCGGCCTTGAAGAGCACGTCCGCGTCCTCGCCGTCGGCGGGCGCGAGGGCGATGCCGACGCTCGTCTCCACGCCGGCCTGGTAGGCGCCGATCAGGAAGGGCTCGCCCACCGCGGTGATCACCCGGCGGGCGAGGTCTGCGGCAAGCTCCGGCGTGCTGGCGGTCTCGCTGAGGATGGCGAACTCGTCGCCGCCGAGGCGCGCCACCATGTCGCCCGGGCCGATCAGCTTCAGGAGCCGCTCCGCCACGCCGCAGAGGACCGCGTCGCCGGCGTGGTGGCCGAGGGTGTCGTTGATGGGCTTGAAGCGGTCGAGGTCGAGGTAGAGGACGGCGAAGCTGCTTCTCGTCATGGTCAGCGCCTCGAGCGCCTCCTCCACCCGCTCGCGGCAGAGGGACCGGTTGGGCAGCCCCGTGAGGGTGTCGTGGCGGGCCAGATAGGCGACGCGCTCCTCGGCCTTCCGCCGCTCGGTGACGTCCTCGTAGGTGTTGACCCAGCCGCCGTCGGCCATGGGCTGGTAGCTGACCGAGATGATCCGCCCGTCCGGCTTGGTCTGGTGGACGACCGACGGTTTGCGGCTGGCGAACCGGGCGAGGCTGCCGGCGATGTGCCGGGCGCGCTCCGCCGGGGTGTAGCCGACCACGTCGGCGTAGTGCTCCAGGAGCGTGCGCATGGTGACGCCCGGCCGCACCACACGTTCGGACATACCGTAGAGCTTGCAGAGCTGGGCGTTGCAGACGGTGACGGTGAGCGAGGCGTCCAGCATCAGGAGCCCTTGCGACATGTTGCGGAGCGCCGCGTCGAAGCGCTCGTTCTGCCGCTGGAACTCCGCGTTGAGCGCTTCCACCGCCTGGTTGTGGGTCTTCAGGTCCACCATGGTGGCTTCCAGGCGCGCGCGCTCCCGGGCCTGGTCGCGGAAGGTGGTGAGCGCCCGCGCCATGCCGCCGATCTCGTCGGCGCGGTCGATGCTGGGCACCGGCGCGTCGAGGTTGCCGCCGACGATCTCCTCCATGACGGTGGTCATCTGCCGGATCGGCGCCGCCACCGCCTGGCCGGCGATCAGGCCGACCGTGCCGGCGCCGACCAGCAGGATGACGCCGAGCATGGCGAGACCGCGCCAGAGGGCGCGGCTGTTCTCGTCGAGGATCGCCTCGGGCACGGTGGTGACCACGCTCCAGGCGAGGCCCTCGCCGCCGAAGGTAACCGGCGTGGCGATGCGGATCTCCGGGCCGTCGGCGCCCATGGCCGTCTCGTGGTGGACCCGGCCCTCGGCCACGGCGGCGAGCAGCGTCGGCGAGAAGCCCGCCTCAGCGGCCGGCTTGCCCACGTGGTCGGGATCCACATGGGCGACCACCCGGCCGCCCGCGGACACCACGGCCGTCCAGCCGCCGCCGGCGCCGTGGAGGGGGCCGACCAGCCGCTGCACCTCTTTCAGCGTGAGGTCGGCACCGGCGACGCCGATCACCCGGCCATCCGGCCCGGCGATCGGCACGGCGGCGGAGGTCATCATGACGGTGAAATCGCCCTGGGCGCCGTCGAAGGTCTCCAGGTAGGGCTCGATGACGGATTCCCGGCCCGATTCGGCCGGCACCCGGAACCAGTCGCGCGCCAACTGGTCCGCCTGGTCGGTGGTCGGGTCGTAGAGGTTGAGACGGGCCGCGCCGTCGCGGCGGATGTAGTAGTAGTTGATGAGGCCGTTCCGATCGTGGCCCGGTCGGCCGCGATAAAGGAAATCCCGCCCGTCGAGGGCGTCCGGCGCGAACACCATCCAGGTGCCGAAGAGGCCGCGCTCACCCTCCAGCGCGATGCGCAGGTTCTCCATGAGCTGCCAGCGATCCGGCCGCCCGGTCGTGATCTGCGCCTCCGCGACGGCGGCAAGACCGCGCGCCACCATCCGGGCGCGGCCGATCAGGGCGCGCACCTTCTCGGCGTTGTGCTCGGCACTCGTGAACATCTCCCGGTCGGTGAGGCGACGGGTGGTCTCGGCGGTGAACCACGCGGCGGCACCGATGACGACGATCAGGCTCGCCATGAGGACGAGCGAGATCAGGATCGATGTCTTGGTGCCGATCGAACGCATGCAGCCGCCAGCTTGTGAGCGCAGCATTTAAAGTATGAGAAATGTGTTGGGCGCAGGTAAACGTCCGGCCGCGTTCGGCGGGAGGGGAGCGGTCGGGCGTGCGGTGCGTGTCCTGGCCCGGTCGGGCGAGCGGCGAAGCGGGATCAGTGCGGCGCGGGCGGACCGATCAGCGCCTTGACCTTGGCCACGACCAGATCGATCAGGAAGGGCTTGTCGAACACGGCGGTGAAGAGATCGGCGCGTCCGCGGGCGATCTCCGCCTGCGCGCCGCTCATCAGGATGATCGGCATGGGCCCGTTGTGCCGGGCACGGATGGCGGTGGCGAGCTCCAGCCCGTTCATCACCGGCATCATGAAATCGGTGATGACGAGGTCGACCGGCTGGGCGTCCAGTGCCTCGAGAGCCTTGCGGCCATTGCTGGCGGTCAGGACCGTGTAGCCTTCGTCCTCGAGCGCGAAGGCAAGCACGTCGGCTATCAGGAACTCGTCGTCGGCCACCAGGATTGTCGTCATATGTCGGATCCTGCCTGAACGATGACGAGGTCAGACCCTCGGCAGGTCGGTGGTCTGGACCTGCCCGAACCCGAACGCTGGCGTGAGATGCATGCCGGTGTCGGATATGACGAACTCTTGAGCCGTCGCGTCGTAGCTGCTGTCCCTGACCTTTAGAACTGACAAAACCCTTTTCAGTTCAGCGCCTCTCTCCTGGAAGCGCATCAGTAACAAGTTATCCATGATGCTGGCAATGGACGGGGCCGGCGCCCGCGACGGCGTGCCCACCATGTCGGCGGTCTCCCACACGGCGAGCGTGGTGACGTCGAGCGCCCGCAACTCCTGAAAGAGGGCGGCGAAAAAGCCCGTCATGCGGTCCTCGTCGGGACACCGGCGGGCGAGCCCGCCGATGCTGTCGATGACCAGCCGGCGGATGCCGTTGCGGCGGATCGTCTGCAGCAGGCGGGCCGCGATGGCGTCGATCAGCTTCTCGCCGGGCGACACCCACTCCATGTGGAGCACGCCGGCGCCGCGTAGCCCCTCGATGTCGAGGCCGAGCGCGGCGCCCTTCATCTCCAGGCGGGAGGCATTCTCGAAAAAGCCGAGGAAGCAGCTCGGTTCCTGGCGGCTCGCCTCGGCCGCGAAGGCGAGCGAGAGCGACGTCTTGCCGCTGCCGGACGGGCCGATCAGCAAGGAGGACGACGACAGGGCGAGGCCGCCGCCCATCACCCGGTCGAGGTCGGGGACGCCGGACGAGATCCGGTCGCGCCTCGGTCGGTCCTCCAGCGTCGGATCGGCCAGGATGGTCTCAAGCCGCGGGTGCACGACGAGGCCGTCGTCGGTGATCTCGAAGTCGTGGTATCCGCCGATGGCACCAGTGCCGCGCGTCTTCTTCAGCTGCAGGCGGCGCATGGACCGGACGCCGACCATGTGCTCGGCGAGTTCCACGACGCCGTCCACCATGGTGTGCTCCGGGCTGCTGTCGTCGATCCGGGCGCTGGTGAGGAAAAGCACAGTGCAGCCGGCGAAGGCGGCGTGGCCCTGGAGTTCGGCGATGAAGCGCTTGGTGTCGATCTGGTTCTCCGCCCGCGACCGCGCCGTCAGAAGGCCGTCGACGATCAGGACCGTCGCCGCGTGACGTGTGATCTCGCGGCGGATCAGGGTGACGACGCCGTCGAGGCCTTCCTCCTCCAGGGTGTCGAAGGCGCTGACGTAGCTGATCTCGGCGCCGACCCGCTCGCCCTCGAAGAAGGAGAGGGTGGACATGAACTGCAGGAGCCGCTCGTGGCTTTCCGACAGCAAGGTGGCGACGAGGACGCGGCCGCCCTGGCGGGCATGGTGGAAGGCGATCTGGTTGGCCAGGATCGTCTTGCCCGACCCGGGCCGACCCTGGATGATGTAGGAGGCACCGGCGACCAGCCCGCCGTGCAGGATCTCATCCAGGCCTTTCACGCCGCTGAGAAGACGGTCCAGCTGCTTCACACCTCTGCTCCCCCGACGAACTCCACAGTGTGTGAATATTGCATGTAGAATGGGTTGAAAACAGGGAATCGCCGATGGCGTGGTCGGCCCGGCCCGCGGTGGCGTGGTGGAGCGGCGTCAGGCGAGACGCCGGCGCCCGGTCGCAGCGGGGCCGGTGCGGGCAAGGCCGCGGCCGCGTCAGCGGAGCGCGGCGAGCACGTCCGCGGCCCGGAAGGGCTTCTCGATCATCGGCGAATCCTGGAGGTCGCCGTGGTCGCCGAGGTGATCGCCGGTGACGAAGACCACCCGGGCGGCCAGCGCCGGCTGGCTTGCCGCGAGCGCCGCGCGGAAGCGGCGGCCGTCCATCACGGGCATGCGCAGGTCGCAGAACACCGCGTCGAAGGCGGCTTCGGCCGCGCGGGCAAGGCCGGTCGCGCCGTTGTCGGCGACCACCACCCGGTGGCCGGCCCGCTCCAGGATGTCGCGCAAAAGGTCCGCCACCTCCGGCTCGTCGTCCACCACGAGGACGTGGCGGCCCCCTTGCGTGGTTTCGGGCGCTTCGGCGGGACGCGGCGGCGGAGCCGCCGTCTCCGGGGCCGGCGCGTCTCCGGCCGCGGCTTCCGGCAGGGCGACACGGAACCAGGCGCCGCCCTCCGGCCGGTTCCCGGCGGTCAGGCTGCCGCCGTGGGCGGCGATCATGGCGTGGCTGACCGCAAGGCCGACGCCCGTGCCGTTGCCGACCGCCTTGGTGGTGAAGAAGGGTTCGAAGATGCGCGGCATGACGGCGTCCGGGATGCCGGGGCCGGTGTCGAGCACCAGGACCCCGACCTCGCCGGGGGCGGGCCCGCGGAGGGCGCGGACCGTCAGGCGCCGCTCGCCGTCGCCGGCGCCCATGGCCTGGATGGCGTTGATGGCGAGGTTGACGAGGACCTGGACGAGCTGGTCCGGATCCGCGTCGACGGCCGGCAGGTCGGGCGCTATCTCGGTCGCCACGGCGACGCCGCTGGAGCGGGCGGCGTAGGCCACCATGTCGAGGGCGTTGCGGATGGGCTCGGCAAGATCCACCGGCCGGCGCGCCACCGGGTTGTGGCGGGCCATCTTCAGGAAGGTCTGGGCGATGCGCCCGCAGCGCTCCGCCGCTTCGCGCAGGCGGCGGATCTGGTCGCGCTGGCGGTCGTCGGCGCAGTCCTCCTCCAGCATGATGGCGCGGCCCACCACCACCGAGAGCGGGTTGTTGAGCTCGTGGGCGATGCCGGCGAGAAGCGAGCCGAGCGCCGACATCTTCTCGCTCTGGTGGAGGGCGTTGCGCTGGCGGGCGACCTCCGCCTCGGCGGCCTTGCGCTCGGTGAGGTCGCGCACGAAGGCGACGAACAGACGCCGCTGGTCGGGCCGGATCTCCGTGACGGTGAGCTCGATGGGAATGCGCGTGCCCGTGCGGGTCATCGCCTCCATCTCCACCCGCCGGCCGAGGATGCGCGACGACCCGCCGGCGAGGTAGCGGCGGAAGCCGGTCGCGTGGGCGTCGCGCATCTCCGGCGGCACGATGGCGTCGGCGAGCGAGGTGCCGAGGATGTCTTCCCGCCGGTGGCCGAACAGGGCCTCGGCGGCCGGGTTGAACTCCAGGACGCAGCTCTCCTCGTCGATCACCACAATGGCGTCGAGCGCGGCCTTCAGCATTGCGAGCCGGCTCGCCTCGCTCATCACCAGGCTGGAGCCGGAGAGCTCGATGGCGCTGCCGATCAGGTAGGCGACGCTGTCGAGGACGGAGCGTTCGCCGGCGGTCCAGACGCGCTCGCGCTCGCAGTCGTCGAAACCGATGTGGCCCCACCAGGCGCCGTTGACCATGATGGGGATGGAGAGGAAGGAGAGGATGCGCTGATGCTCGAAATCGGCGCGCAGATATCCGGTGAGGTCGCGGGTGTGGCCCATGATGGTCTCGCCGCGCCGGCGCCGGGCCGTCCAGTCGGCGAACACCGGGTCGACCGACACGGCCTCGTCCACGTTGCGCGGGTCGCTGGAGAGCGGGGCGAGGCCGGGCGCCGCCCAGTCGAACCGGCAGGTCTGGCCGAGGCCGGCGCCGGGCAGCTCGTGGATCTGGAAGAGATACACCCGGCTGACCTTCAGCCGCCGCCCGAGCCCGGCAAGCACCTCGTCCATGCGGGCGGTCCAAGACCGGCTGGAGCGCAGGAGCCGCACCACGTCGGCGATGCCGGCGGCGAGCGTGTCGTCGCCGCCCTCGCCGGCCGGGCCGGGACGGGCGGGGGGCGGCAGGCCCGCGCTGGTGTTCATGCGGCCCCCGCGGCGGCCGGATCGAACAGGTAGCCGGCGCCGCGCACGGTGCGGATCACCCGCGGCTTCTCCGGGTCGTCCTCGATCTTGCGGCGCAGGCGCATGATGCGGATGTCGATGGAGCGGTCGAACGCCTCCGCGTCGCGGTTGTGCGCGATGGTGAGGAGAAGGTCGCGGCTGAGCACCCGGTTCGGCCGCTCGGCGAACGCCTTCAGGAGGTCGAACTCCATGGCGGTCAGCGGCACCTCCTCACCGGCGAGGGTGTAGAGCCGCTGGGCCTCCAGGTTGAGGACGAGGCGGCCGAACCGCACCTCCTGGCCGTGCCGGGCCTGCGGCGCCCCGCCGTCGGCGACCGCGAGCCGCCGGACGAGGCTGCGCAGCCGCGCGAGCAGCTCGCGCGGGTCGAAGGGCTTGGCCATGTAGTCGTCGGCGCCGAGCTCCAGGCCCACCACCCGGTCGACGGTCTCGGCGCTGGCGGTCAGCATGATGATGCCGATCGGACCGGACTGGCGCAGCGACCGGGCGATGCTGAGGCCGTCCTCGCCGGGCATCTTCAGGTCGAGGATCACCACGTGCACCGGGCGGACGGCGAGCACGGCCCGCATGGCGAGGGCGCCGTCGGCGGTGGTGACGGCGAACCCGTGGCGGAGGAGATAGTCGCGGACGAGGTCGCGCACGTCCGGGTCGTCGTCCACCACGAGCACGTGCACGGACGCGGCGTCGCCGGCCGCGCGCGCCGCCGCCCCGTCATCAGCCCTTGCCGGCGTCTCGGCCCTCATGCCGCCAATCCTGTTCGATGCGGCGCGCATGCTATCAAGTGTCCGCGGCTTTGTCCCCTTTCATTGAAACAATTGAAACAGAACAGTCCCCCATTCGGCAAACAGCTGAAACCTGGCGCGCCTAGAAGGACGCATCCTTTCTTCAGGCAACGGATTTCAGCCATGCGCTCCTTGTTTCGCCAACTGGCCATTGCGGTCTCCATCGTCGCCATCGGCACCCTCGTCGGCGGCATGATGCCGGTCTCGCCGGCAACTCCCGACCCGGCGCCCGTCGTCGGCGTCAGCCCGCGCGGCGACCGGCCGGTGGAGCGGTCGGTGTGCCGCACGGCGCCCTGGCCCTACCGCCCGGGCGTCTGCCTGACCGCGGCGGACGGCCGCCCGGTCGCCGACGTGCGCTTCGTCACGGTGGAGACGCGCATCGGCGACGACGCTTCCGCGCTGGTCGCGCTTTCGGGCGGCTGACCGGCGGTCACCGCCAGGCGAGACCGCCGCGCGGCGGCCTCGCGGGTCTTTGATGACGATCGCCTTTTCAACGCATCCTTCTTTTTTCCAAGGCATGGTTCTGCCGAGACATAATTCTTCTTGCATCGTTCTGGGCCGCTGCCCGGCCCGCAAAGGATTTCTTCCTTCATGACGCTCTACGCCTTGAAGCCTCGGTTCCAGGATCTCTTGCGTCCGATCGTGGGGCGTCTTGCGTCCGGCGGGGTGACGGCCAACCAGATCACCCTCCTAGCGGCGGCCGGTTCCGTCGCCGTGGGGTTGGCCGTCACCCTCGTCCAGCCAGCCCCGGCCGCCTTTCTGGCGTTGCCGGTGTGGCTGTTTCTGAGGATGGCGCTCAACGCCATCGACGGCATGCTGGCGCGCGAGTTCGGGCAGAAGAGCCGGCTCGGCGCCTATCTCAACGAACTCGGCGACGTCATTTCCGACGCCGCGCTGGTCCTGCCCTTCGCCACCGTCGCGGTGTTCGACGGGGCGTGGGTGGCGGCGGTCGCGGTGCTGGCCGTGATCACCGAGGTGGCCGGCGTGCTCGGCCAGACGGTCGGCGCGTCGCGGCGCTACGACGGGCCGGTGGGCAAGAGCGACCGGGCGCTCATGTTCGGGGCGCTCGCCCTCTGGATCGGCCTCGGTCTGCCGCTCGCCGACTGGGCGGGCCTCCTGATGCCGCTGATCGCCCTCGGCCTCGTCGCCACCGTCGTGCGGCGGGTGCGGGCGGGCCTTGCCGAGGGGGGCGGCCGATGACGCGCCGGCTCGTCGCCAAGGTGGCGGCCGTGGCGGTCACGGCCTTCGCCCGCGTGGTCACCGGCGTCCGGCCCAACTGGGTCGGCGTGCTGCCGGCGCCGGGCCCGCGGGTCTACTTCGCCAACCACGCCAGCCACGGCGACTTCGTGCTGATCTGGACCGTGCTGCCGCCGGCCCTTCGCCGCCGCACCCGGCCGGTGGCCGGCGCGGACTACTGGCAGAAGGACCGCGTGCGCCGCTTCCTCGGCCGCGACGTGTTCGACGCGGTGCTGATCGAGCGCGGCCGCGCCGCCCGCAGCGCCGATCCGGTCGGGCGGATGACCGCCGCCGTCGACGACGGGTCGTCGCTCATCCTCTTTCCGGAGGGCACGCGCAACATGACCGAGGCGCCGCTCCTGCCCTTCAAGGCGGGGCTCTTCCATGTGGCGGCCCAGCGCCCGGATGCGGACCTGGTGCCGGTGTGGATCGAGAACCTCAACCGGGTGATGCCGAAGGGCGCGTTCCTCCCCGTGCCGCTTCTCTGCACGGTGACCTTCGGCGCGCCGCTCCGGCTGGAGCCGGGCGAGACCAAGGCGGCCTTCCTCGCCCGGGCCGAGGCGGCGCTGCTGGCACTCGCCCCGCCGGCGACGGCGGCCCGCGCCGCGCGCCCGACCCTCTCTCCGACCCGGCCGGCCAACACCCCATGACGGATGATCCGACGCTCACCCTCTTTGCCGGCATCGGCGCCGTGCTCGTGGTCGCCTCGCTCATCGGGGCGGTGCTCGCCTGGCGGGCCGGCGACACGCCCAACCCGGCGATCGAGAACCTCAACGCCCGCATCAAGGCCTGGTGGGTGATGGTGGCGGCGATCGGGCTCGCCTTCCTTGCCGGCAAGGCAGGGGTGATCCTGCTCTTCGCCTTCGCGTCCTTCGCGGCGCTCCGGGAGTTCCTGACCCTCACGGACACCCGGCGAACCGACCATCTGGCGCTCAGCCTCAGCTTCTTCGTGGTGCTGCCGGTGCAGTACTACCTGATCTGGATCGAGTGGTACGGGCTCTACTCCATCTTCGTGCCGGTCTGGGTCTTCCTGCTCCTGCCCATCGTGGTGGCGGTGCGCGGCGACACCCGCGACTTCATGGAACGGGTGGCGGAGATCCAGTGGGGGCTGATGATCTGCGTCTTCTGCCTCAGCCACGTGCCGGCGCTCCTCACCCTGGAGATCGCCGGCTTCGACGGGCGCGAACTCCTGCTGATCGCCTTCCTGGTGATCGTCGTGCAGATCAGCGACGTGCTGCAGTACGTGTGGGGCAAGCTCCTCGGCCGGCGCAAGGTGGCGCCGAGCCTGTCGCCGTCGAAGACCTGGGAGGGGCTGGTGGGCGGCGTGGCGAGCGCGGTCGCCATCGGTGCGGGCCTCTGGTGGATCACGCCCTTCTCGCCCCTGGAGGCGGCCTTCATGGCGCTCGTCATCACGCTGATGGGCTTCTTCGGCGGGCTCGTCATGTCGGCCATCAAGCGCGACCGGGGCGTCAAGGACTGGGGTCGGATGATCGAGGGGCACGGCGGCATGCTGGACCGGCTGGACAGCGTGGTCTTCGCCGCGCCCATCTTCTTCCATCTGGTACGTTATGGATCGTGAAACGGTCGTCCGGCGACATTTTCGGTCGGGAATGACCCTGAAATAAAAACGAACGATCGATTGATTCCGAGCGGAATCGGCTGGACACTCGTTGGAACGGACGGCACCCGGAAGAGGCGCCGCCGGCGACCTTCGGGAGGACGCTGATGGCCCTTCAGACCGGGCTCGACTTCGGCCTCGGCGAGACCGCCGACATGCTGCGCGACAGCGTGCGCGCCTTCGCGGCCGACACGATCGCGCCGCTCGCCGCGGACATCGACCGGGAGGACCGCTTCCCGCGGGAAATCTGGCCCGCCATGGGGGCGCTCGGGCTGCACGGCATCACCGTGGAGGAGGAGTGGGGCGGCGCCGGGCTCGGCTATCTGGAGCACGTGGTGGCGATGGAGGAGGTGTCGCGGGCGTCCGGCTCGGTCGGCCTCTCCTACGGCGCCCATTCCAACCTCTGCGTCAACCAGATCCGCCGCTGGGGGACGGACGCGCAGAAGCGCCGCTTCCTGCCGAAGCTGATCGGCGGCCAGCACCTCGGCGCGCTCGCCATGTCGGAGGCGGGGGCCGGCTCCGACGTGGTGGCGATGGCGCTGAAGGCCGAGAAGCGCGGCGATGAATATGTGCTCCACGGCACCAAGATGTGGATCACCAACGGCCCGTCCGCCGACGTGCTGGTGGTCTATGCCAAGACCGATCCGGCGGCCGGGCCGAAGGGCATCACGGCCTTCCTGGTGGAACGCGGCATGGCGGGCTTCTCGGTCGCCCAGAAGCTCGACAAGCTTGGCATGCGCGGCTCGGAGACCGGCGAACTGGTGTTCGACGGCTGCGCCGTGCCGGAGGAGAACGTGCTCGGGCCGGTGAACGGCGGCGTCAAGGTGCTGATGTCCGGGCTCGACTACGAGCGGGCGGTGCTCGCCGGCGGGCCGCTCGGCCTGATGCAGGCGGCGCTCGACGTGGTGCTGCCCTATGTGCACGAGCGGCGGCAGTTCGGCGCGCCGATCGGCACCTTCCAGCTCGTGCAGGCCAAGCTCGCCGACATGTACGTGTCGCTGAACGCGGCGCGCGCCTATGTGTACAGCGTGGCGAGGGCCTGCGACCGGGGCGCCGTCACCCGCGAGGACGCGGCCGGCGCCATCCTCTACGCCGCCGAGGCGGGAACGAAGATGGCGCTCGACGCCATCCAGCTTCTCGGCGGCAACGGCTACATCAACGACTACGCGACCGGGCGGCTGCTGCGCGACGCCAAGCTCTACGAGATCGGCGCCGGAACGAGCGAGATCCGCCGCATGTTGATCGGACGGGAGCTGTTCGCCCGCACGGCCTGACGGCGCCCCGATTGCGGGGGCCGACCGTGCCTGATCGAGATCGATCGAGACCGCCCACGGCCGGCCGCGGCAAGAACGGCCACCGAGACGCCGGGGCGGGTTTACCGGAGGAAACCCCATGGCTGACGGATCCGGGCCGAGGCGGCCTTCCCTCGACGACAAGTACGACCTTTCCGAGGACCGGGTGTTCGTCTCCGGCGCCCAGGCGATCGTGCGCCTCTGCCTCGCCCAGAAGGAGATGGACCGGCGCCGCGGCCTCAACACCGCGGGTTTCGTCACCGGCTATCCGGGCTCGCCGCTCGGCGGCATCGACGGCCAGTTCCGCCGGGCGAAGACGCATCTGGCGGAGAACGACATCGTCTTCTCCCTCGGCATCAACGAGGAACTGGCCGCCACGGCGGTCTGGGGCACCCAGCAGGCGGAGCTCCGGGGCGAGGGCCGCTTCGACGGGGTATTCGGCCTCTGGTACGGCAAGGGGCCGGGCGTCGACCGGTGCGGCGACGTGTTCCGCCACGCCAACTTCGCCGGCACGTCGCGCCACGGCGGCGTGCTCGCCCTGATGGGCGACGACCACAACGCGGAGAGCTCGTCGACGGCGCACCAGTCGGAGTTCCACTTCGTCGACCTGATGATCCCCATCCTGCACCCGGCCGGGGTGCACGAGCTGATCGAATACGGCCTCTACGGCTGGGCCATGAGCCGCTACACCGGCACCTGGGTGGCCATGAAGGGCGTGAAGGACAACATCGAGTCCACCGGCTCCATCGACGGGTCGTTCGCCGGGCTCGCCATCCGCACACCGGACGACTTCGCGCTGCCGCCCGGCGGGCTCAACATCCGCCTCGGCGACACGCCGCTCGCCCAGGAGGCGCGGGTGCACGACCTGAAGCGGGATGCGATCCTGGCCTTCGTGAAGGCGAACGGCCTCAACCGCACGGTGACCACCGGCGGGCGCGACCCGGTGCTCGGCATCCTGACCGTGGGCAAGTCCTATCTGGACACCCTGCAGGCGCTGGAGGAACTGGGGCTCGACCTTGAAGGCGCCGACGCGCTCGGCATCCGCATACTGAAGGTCGCGTGCCCGTGGCCGCTGTCGCGCGCGGAGCTCGCCCGCTTCGCCGAGGGGCTCCATCTGGTGATGGTGGTGGAGGAGAAGCGCTCGCTGATCGAGGTGCAGTTCCGCGAGGAGCTGTTCGGCCTGCCCGCCATGCCGGTCTGCATCGGCAAGAAGGACGAGGCGGGCGAATGGCTCTTCCCGGTCAAGGGCGCGCTCGACCCGAACGCCATCGCCATCGCGCTCGGCGAACGGCTGCAGCGGCTGCGCCCGACCGAGCGGATCGCCGCGCGGCTCAATCGATTGAAGGCCGTGGAGGCGCGGGCCGGGGCGACGCCGGACATCGGCCAACGGGTGCCGCACTTCTGCTCCGGCTGTCCGCACAACACCTCCACGGTGGTGCCGGAGGGCGCGCGCGGCATCGCCGGCATCGGCTGCCACTACATGGTTCAGTGGATGGAGCGTGGCACGGAGGGCATCACCGCCATGGGCGGCGAAGGGGCGAGCTGGATCGGCGAGAGCCTCTTCTCCAGGCGCCGGCACGTGTTCCAGAACCTCGGCGACGGCACCTTCAACCATTCGGGCGTGCAGGCGGTCAGGGCCGCGGTGGCGGCTGGCACCACGATCACCTTCAAGATCCTCTACAACGACGCGGTGGCGATGACGGGCGGCCAGGCCCACGAGGGCAACCTCACCGCCGACGCGCTCGCCCGCCAGGTGGCGGCGCTCGGGGTGAGGCGGCTGGTGGTGGTGGCGGACGACCCGGCCAAGTATCCGGCCGGCATCCGCTGGCCGGCGCACACGGAGATCCGGCCGCGCGACGACCTGATGGCGGTGCAGGGCGAGCTTGCGGAGATCGACGGCGTCACCATCCTTCTCTACGACCAGACCTGCGCGGCCGAGAAGCGGCGCCGGCGCAAGCGCGGCACCTATCCGGACCCGAAGGTCCGCGTCTTCATCAACGAACGGGTCTGCGAGGGCTGCGGCGACTGCGGCACCCAGTCAAACTGCGTGTCGATCCAGCCGAGGGAGACCGCCTTCGGCCGCAAGCGGCAGATCGACCAGTCGAGCTGCAACAAGGACTATTCCTGCCTCAAGGGCTTCTGCCCGTCCTTCGTGACGGTGGAGAACGCCGAGCCGCGCAAGCACGCCGGCAGCGGCGCCGGCAGCGACCTCGACGCCCTCGTGGCGGCGCTGCCGGCGCCGGCGGTGGTGGACCCGGCGGGCACCTGGAACGTGGTGATGACCGGCATCGGCGGCACCGGCATCGTGACGGCGGGCGCGGTGCTCGGCATGGCCGCCCACATCGAGGGCAAGGGCGTCGGCATCATCGACATGGCGGGCCTTGCCCAGAAGGGCGGCGCTGTGGTGAGCCACCTGCGCTTCGCCCGCACGCCGGACGCCATCAAGGCGATCCGGGTGTCGGCCGGCGCCGCCGACCTGGTGCTCGGCTTCGACATCGTGGTGGCCGGATCGCGGAAGATCCTGGCGGCGGCCGACGCGGGCCGCACCCACTTCCTCGTCAACACCCACGAGGTGATGCCGGGCGACTTCACCCGCAACCCGGATCACGCGCTGCCGATCGGGCGGATCCGGGACGCGATCGAGGGCACGGCGCGGACGACCCGCTTCCTCGACGCCACCGCCGTCGCCACCAGCCTCCTCGGCACATCCATCGAGGCGAACGTGCTGATGCTGGGCGTCGCGGCCCAGATGGGCCTCCTGCCGGTGTCGCCCGGGTCCATCGAGCAGGCGATCGCCATGAACGGCGAGGCGGTGGCCGCCAACGTGGCCGCCTTCCGCTGGGGCCGGCTGATCGCCCACGACCCGTCCGCCCTGCCGCTGCCGGTGGCGGAGGAGACCGATCCGCGCGAGGCGGAGACGCTGGATGACCTGGTCGAGGCCCGCGCCGCCTTCCTCGCCGCCTACCAGAACGCCGCCTGGGCGGACCGCTACCGGCGCCGCATCGCGGCGCTGCGTCAGGTGGAGGGGGCGCGGACGGGCGGCGAGCGGCTCTCCCGCGAGGCGGCCAAGAGCCTCTTCAAGCTGATGGCCTACAAGGACGAGTACGAGGTGGCCCGGCTCTTCGCCGACGGGGCCTTCCTCAAATCGCTCGACCACACGTTCGAGCGCGGGCCGGCGAGCCGGATCCGCTTCCATCTTTCGCCGCCGCTTCTCGCCCGGACGGATCCGGCGACGGGCCGGCCGCGGAAGATGACGTTCGGGCCGTGGATGCTGCCGGTGTTCCGCCTGCTCGCGAAGGGCCGGGTGCTCCGCAGCACCGCGCTCGACCCGTTCGGCTGGACGGCGGAGCGGCGCCACGAGCGGGCGATGATCGCCGCCTTCGAGGCGGACCTCGCCCTGATCGAGAGCCGGCTCACGCCCGAGACGCTGGACGCGGCGGTGGATCTCGCCGCGCTGCCCCAGTCGGTGCGTGGCTTCGGCCCGGTGAAGCGGGCGAACGCGGACCGGGCGGAGCGTCGCCACGCGGAGCTTGTCGGCCGGCTCACGCGGTCGGACGCGCCGGTGCGGGTGGCGGCGGAGTAGCGCGGCCTCAGCGGTCGCGTTAGCGGCCGAGGCGCGCCCGCGCGGTCTTCGACCCGGTCGGCCGGCCGAGGATCTGGCTGATGCGGTCGCCGGCGCGGATCACCGCGTCGAGGTCGACGCCGGTCTCAAGGCCGAGACCTTCCAGCATGGTGACGAGATCCTCGGTGGCGAGGTTGCCGCTGGCGCCCTTGGCATAGGGGCAGCCGCCGAGGCCGGCGACGGCGCTGTCGACGACGGTGATGCCGAGGTCCAGGCAGGCGTAGACGTTGGCGAGCGCCTGCCCATAGGTGTCGTGGAAGTGGAGCGCGACGCGGGAAGCGCCGATGGCGGCGACGACGGCGGCCGTCATGGCGCGCGCCGCGCCCGGCGTGCCGACGCCGATGGTGTCGCCGAGCGAGACCTCCCGGCAGCCGAGGGCCACCAGCCGCTCCGCCACGTGGACGACGGCGGCGACCGGCACGGCGCCCTCGTAGGGGCAGCCGAGGACGCAGGAGACGTAGCCGCGAAGGGGCACGCCGGCCGCCCTCGCACCGGCCGCGACCGGCTCGAAGCGGGCGAGCACCTCGGCGATCGAGCCGTTGGTGTTCTTCCGCGAGAAGGTTTCCGACGCGGCGGCGAACACGGCGATCTCGTCGGCCCCGGCCTGGAGCGCGGCGGCAAGGCCCGTCTCGTTCGGCACCAGGACGGCGCGCGTGAGGCCGGGGCGAGGCGGTACGCGGGTGAGCACGTCGGCGGTGCCGGCCATCTGCGGCACCCAGCGGGGCGACACGAAGCTGCCGACCTCGATGCGGGCAAGGCCGGCGGCGGCAAGGTCCTCCACGAGGCGGACGCGGTCGTCGACGGTGACCGGGGCGGGCTCGTTCTGCAGCCCGTCGCGCGGGCCGACCTCCACGACGGTGACGGCGGGCGCGGTCATGGGGCGTCGTCCAGCACGACGAGCTCGGTGCCTTCGGCGACGGCGTCGCCGACCGCCACGGTGACCCGGGCGACGATCCCGGCGTGCGGCGCGCGGACCACGTGCTCCATCTTCATGGCCTCCACGACGACGAGCGCCGTGCCCTTCTCCACCCGGTCGCCCGCCGCCACCGCGACGGCGATCACCGCGCCCGGCATGGGGGCGACGAGCCGATGGTCGGCTTCGGCGCCGGCGTGCGGCCCGGCGTACGGGTCGATCACCTGGAAGGACAGGTGGCGCGATCCGGCGGCGAGATGCACGGCGCCGTCCCGGATCTCGACATCCGCGGTGAGGCGGAGATCGCCGAGGCGGGCCCCCAGGCGGGGGCCTTTCAGCGTGGCGGCGGCCGCCCGCGGCGGATCGCCGTCGACGGAGACCACGCGCCGGCCGCCGGCGGTCTCGACCCGGACGTGGCGCCTGGTGCCGCCGGCCTCCAGCGTCACGGTCTCCACCGCCGGCAGGTTGGGCGTGAAGGCGCCGGCGGTCGCGAACGGCGACCACGGGTCGGCGGCGTCGGTGGGCCGTGCGGTGGATTCGGCGGCAAGGAGCGCGAGGGCGGCGAGCGCCGCCTCGTCCGCGCTGGCCGGAGCGTCGGGGGCGAGGAGGGTGTCGGCCTCCCGCTCGATGAAGCCGGTGTCGTGGGTGGCGGCCTCGAAGACCGGGTGGCGGAGGATGCGGGCGAGGAGCGCCCGGTTGGTGGCAAGGCCGACGACGCGGGTGGCGTCGAGCGCGCCGGCAAGCGCCGAGAGGGCGTCGGCGCGGGTCGGCCCGTGGGCGATCAGCTTGGCGATCATCGGGTCGTAGTGGTGCGAGACCGTGTCGCCGGGTTCAACGCCCGTGTCCACCCGCACGCCGGGCGGGAAGGCGAGGGCGTCGAGCCGGCCGGTCTGCGGCAGGAAGCCCTTGGCCGGATCCTCCGCGTAGAGCCGGGCCTCCACCGCGTGGCCGCGGATGGCGAGCGCCGACTGGGCGAGCGGCAGCGGTTCGCCGCGGGCGACCCGGATCTGCCACTCGACGAGGTCCAGGCCGGTGATCGCCTCGGTGACCGGGTGCTCCACCTGGAGGCGGGTGTTCATCTCCATGAAGTAGAAGCCGTCGCCCTCGGCGATGAACTCCACCGTGCCGGCACCCCGGTAGCCGACGGCGCGGGCCGCCGCGACGGCCGCCGCGCCCATCTCGGCCCGGCGGGCTGGCGAGACGCCGGGCGCGGGCGCCTCCTCGATCACCTTCTGGTGCCGGCGCTGCACGGAGCAGTCGCGCTCGAAGAGATGCACCGTGTTGCCGTGGGCGTCGGCGAACACCTGCACCTCGATGTGGCGCGGGCAGGTGAGATAGCGCTCCACCAGCACCCGGTCGTCGCCGAAGGCGGCCGCCGCCTCGCGCCGGGCGGAGGCGAGCGCGTCGGGGAAGGCGGCGGGCGCCGTCACCAACTTCATGCCCTTGCCGCCGCCGCCGGCCGAGGCCTTGATGAGGACCGGGTAGCCGATCGCGCCGGCCGCCTCGGCAAGCCGGCGCGGGTCCTGGTCGTCGCCGTGATAGCCGGGCACCAGCGGCACGCCGGCCTTCGCCATCAGGGCCTTGGCGGCGCTCTTCGATCCCATCGCCCGGATGGCGGCGGCCGGCGGGCCGACGAAGACGAGGCCGGCCGCCTCCACCGCCTCGGCGAAGGCGGCGTTCTCGGAGAGGAAGCCGTAGCCGGGATGGACGGCGTCGGCGCCGGTGCGGCGCGCGGCGTCGAGGATGCGGTCGGCGGCCAGATAGCTCTCCCGCGCGGGGGCCGGGCCGAGGCGGACGGCGACGTCGGCGCTCCGCACATGGAGCGCGTCCGCGTCCGCGTCGGAGAAGACCGCGACGGTGCGGATGCCCATCCGCCGGGCGGTCGCCATCACGCGGACGGCGATCTCGCCCCGGTTGGCCACAAGGAGGGTGCGGATCGGCCGCATGGGTCAGAGGCTCCAGTCGGGCGTGCGCTTGGCGAGGAAGGCGGCAAGGCCCTCGCGGGCGTCCGCGCTCGCGCGCCGCTCGGCGATCCGCCGGGCGGTTTCGGCGACGAGCGCGTCGTCCGGAAGGGTCTCGACCGCGCGGAAGAGGGCCTTGGCGGCGGCAAGGGCGGCGGGGCTCGCCTTCAGGAGGTCGGCCACAACGGCCTCGACGCGGGCGTCGAGCGCATCTGCCGGAACGGCCGCGTGGACGAGGCCGACGGCGGCGGCCGTCGCCGCGTCGAAGCGCTCGGCGGTGAGCGCCAGCCGGCGCACCTGGCGCACGCCCATGGCGCGGACGAGATAGGGCGCGATCACCGCCGGGATGAGGCCGAGCCGCACCTCGGTGACGGCGAAGACGGCGGCGTCCGACGCGATCGCCACGTCGGACGCGGCGACGAGGCCGGTGGCGCCCGCCATGGAGGCGCCCTGGATCCGGGCGACCACCGGTTTCGGCGACCGGTCCACGGCGGCGAGCAGGGCTGCCAGCGCCGCGGCGTCGGCGTGGTTCTCTTCCGGACCGGCCTCCGCCATGCGGCGCATCCAGGCAAGATCCGCCCCGGCGGAGAAGACGCGGCCGGTGCTGGAAAGGACGATCACCCGCACGGCCGGGTCGGCGAGGAGGGTGTCGAGGCCGGCGTGGAGGGCTGCGACGGTCGGCCCGTCGAAGGCGTTCGCCACCGCCGGCCGGTCGATCACGAGGCGGCCGACGGGGCCGTGGGTTTCGGTCCGGACGTTCACATGCGGAACACGCCGAAGCGCGTCTCCCTCGGCGGTGCGTTGAGGGCGGCGGAGAGCGACAGGGCGACGACGAGGCGCGTGTCGGCCGGGTCGATCACCCCGTCGTCCCAGATCCGGGCGGTGGCGTGGTAGGCGTGGCCCTCGGTGTCGAACTTCGCCCGGATCGGCGCCTTCAGGGCCTCCTCCTCGGCGGCGGAGAAGACGCCGCCGCGCGCCTCCACCTGCTCGCGCTTCACCTGGGCGAGCACGTTGGCCGCCTGATCGCCGCCCATCACCGAGATGCGGGCGTTCGGCCACAGGAAGAGAAAGTCCGGATCGAAGGCGCGCCCGCACATGCCGTAGTTGCCGGCGCCGAACGAGTTGCCGACGATGACGGTGATCTTCGGCACGGCCGCGCAGGCGACCGCCGTCACCATCTTGGCGCCGTCCTTGGCGATGCCGCCTGCCTCGTACTTCCGCCCGACCATGAAGCCGGTGATGTTCTGCAGGAAGAGGAGCGGGATGCCGCGCTGGGCGCAGAGTTCGACGAAATGGGCGCCCTTCTGGGCACTCTCGGAGAAGAGGATGCCGTCGTTGGCCACGATGCCGACCGGATAGCCCCAGATGTGGGCGAAGCCGCAGACGAGCGTCGGGCCGTAGAGCGGCTTGAAGGCGTCGAAGTCAGAGCCGTCGACGATGCGGCCGATCACCTGGCGGATGTCGAGCGGCTTCTTCGGGTCGGCCGGCACGAGGCCGTAGAGGTCGTCCGGGTCGAGGGCGGGCGGGCGCGGGGCGCGGACGGCCGGTCCGGCGGGCTTCACCCGGTTGAGGCCGGCGATCACCCGGCGGGCGAGGCCGAGCGCGTGGGCGTCGTCCTCGGCGAGGAGGTCGGCGACGCCGGACGTGCGGGTGTGGAGGTCGGCGCCGCCGAGCTCCTCCGCCGTCACCACCTCGCCGGTCGCGGCCTTCACCAGGGGCGGGCCGCCGAGGAAGATGGTCGCCTGGTTGCGGACCATGATGGACTGGTCGGCCATCGCCGGCACGTAGGCGCCACCGGCGGTGCACGAGCCCATCACCACGGCAACCTGCGGGATGCCGCGCGCCGAGAGGGTCGCCTGATTGTAGAAGATGCGGCCGAAATGGTCGCGGTCGGGGAAGACCTCGTCCTGGTTCGGAAGGTTTGCGCCGCCGCTGTCCACCAGATAGATGCAGGGCAGGTGCGCCTTGGCGGCGATCTCCTGGGCCCTCAGGTGCTTCTTCACGGTCATCGGATAGTAGGTGCCGCCCTTCACGGTGGCGTCGTTGGCGACCACCATGCATTCCCGGCCCATGACGCGGCCGATCCCGGTGACGAGGCCCGCCGCCGGCACCTGGTCGTCGTAGAGGCCGTTGGCGGCGAGCTGGCTGAGCTCCAGGAAGGGCGTGCCCCGGTCGAGAAGGAGGCGCACCCGCTCGCGCGGCGGCAGCTTGCCGCGCGCCGCATGCCGGGCCTGGGCGGCCGGCCCGCCACCTTCCGCCGCCCTGGCGACCCGGGCCTTGAGGTCCGCCACCTTCTCGGCCACCGCCTCCCGGTTCGCCCGAAAGGCGTCGCCGCGCCGGTCCACCTGATCCTCGATCACCGCCATGAGCTCCTCCCGTTTAACGAACGTACGTTCGTTTCTTGTGAGGGTCAAGACGCGGCCCGCGTGTCGGCCGGCGATCCTTTCCGATCGGAACTTAACGGTGGGGTTGACCGTCGTCTGGCGAGACGCCACTTCGGGCCGACCAAGGAGACCGAACCGCCCATGCCCGAAACCGCCCTTCGCCGCCGCCTCGCCTGGCTGCCCGCCTGGAAGCTTCCGGAATTCAAGCTCCTGGCCGCCCTCATCCTTCTTTCCGGCGGCGTCTACGGATTCATCGCCCTTGCCGAGGAGGTGGTGGAAGGAGAGACGCGGAGTTTCGACGAGGCGGTGCTGATGGCGCTGCGGGTGCCGGACGATCCCGGGCAGGCGATCGGACCCTGGTGGCTGGAGGTGATGTTCGCCGACATCACCAGCCTCGGCAGCGCCACCGCGCTCTTTCTCGTCACCGTGGCGGTGGTCGGCTATCTCCTGATCGCCCGCAGCTACGCGGCGGCGGCCCTGGTGCTCGCCTCGGTCGCGGGCGGGCAGATCCTCAGCAGCCTCCTGAAGAACGTCTTCGCCCGCCCGCGGCCGGACCTCGTCGATCATCTCGTCAACGTGCACAGCCTCAGCTTTCCGAGCGGCCACGCCATGCTGTCGGCCGCCACCTACCTGACGCTCGGGGCGCTGCTCGCCCGCACCCAACCAGTGCTCGCCGTGCGCGGCTACATCCTCGCCGTGGCGGTGACGCTGACGCTCCTGATCGGCGTCAGCCGGGTCTATCTCGGGGTGCACTATCCGACCGACGTGGCGGCCGGCTGGTGCGCCGGGGCGGTCTGGGCCATGGCCTGCTGGCTGGTGGCCTCCCGCCTCACGCGGCGGACCGACGCGGCGGTCTGACACCGGGCGCGCGAAGGTCGGGCTCGTTCGACCTTCGCGCGCGTTGCGGCTTGGTCTGCCGATCCCCCGGCCGCACGGCAGCCGGGGGGATCGGGACGCCTCAGGCCGCCCGGGAGCCGCCACGGCGGCTGACGATGGTCTCCGCCGCCCGGCCGTCCAGCTCCTTCAGGTGGTCGAACCGTCGGGCGAATCCGGCGACGCCCTGGGTGGCGGAGCGGAGGTCGACGATGAGGTCGCCGGTCTCCGACGCCGGCATCAAGGCCTCCACCACGTCCCAGCCGGGCCAGCCGGCGCGGGCGTCGAAGCCGAGGATCTGGCCCCGGCGCGACGCCACGATGGCGTTCACCCGCGCCGTCGCCTCGGATGGGCAATGGATCTCCACACGTTCGATCGGCTCCAGCAGCACCGGCCGGCAGGCGGCGAGCCCGTCCCGCATGGCGATGCGGGCGGCCGCCTGGAAGGCCTGGTCGGAACTGTCCACCGTGTGATAGCTGCCGTCCGTGAGGGTCACGGCGACGTCCACCACCGGAAAGCCGAGCGGCCCGCGCTTCAGGCTGTCCATGACGCCGGTCTCGACGCCCGGGATGTACTGGCGCGGCACCGCGCCGCCGGTGATGCGCTCGGCGAAGCGGTTGCCGCTGCCGCGCGGCAGGGGCGCGATCTCCAGCACCACGTCGCCGAACTGGCCGTGGCCGCCCGACTGCTTCTTGTGCCGGCCGGGCTGGGTGACGGCGCCGCGGATCGTCTCCCGGTAGGCGACCGAGGGCGGCTGGCTGGCGACGTTCAGCCCGTAGCGGCTCTGTAGCCGTTCGAGCGCCACGCGCAGGTGCATCTCGCCCTGGCCGTGGAGCAGCGTCTCGCCGAGGTCCGGGTCGGTCTCCACGGCAAGGCCCGGATCCTCCTCGGCGGCGCGGGCGAGCGCCGCGGAGAGCTTCACCTCGTCGCGCCGTTCCAAGGCCCGGACGGCGAGTGCCATCACGGGCGCCGGACGGGCGAGGGCGGGCGCCGCCACGAGGACGCGGCCGCCGGTGAGCAGGTCGCCGGTGCGGGCGTGCTCCAGCTTGCCGAGCGCCACCGTGTCGCCGGGGCCGGCGGCCTCGCGCTTGACGGCGTCCCGGCCGGTGAGCCGGTAGATGCCGGACACCCGGTCGGACACGCCGTCCGGTCCGGTCAGCACGGTGCCGTCCTCGATGGTGCCGGCGAGCACGCGGACGAGCGAGAGCTTGCCGCCGTGGCCGCCGTGCAGTGTCTTCACCACCCGCACCAGCGGCTCGGCGCCGGGGGCGACGCCGGTGCGCGCGGTCAGCACGGCCAGGCCGGGCGCCTCGTGGCGGAGCGCCTTCATCAGGCGGAGGATGCCGTTGCCGCGCTCCGCCGAGCCGATGAAGACGGGCGAGATCAGGCCGGCCGCGAGTTCGGCGCGCAGGTCCTCGAACACCCGGTCGCGCGGTGGCTCCAGGTCGGCGATCAGGCTTTCCATCAGGTCGTCGTCATAGTCGGCGAGCCGCTCCAGCATGGCGAAGCGGGCGCCGACCTCCGCCGCCCGGGCGTCGTCCGTGAGCGGGATCATCTCGCTCGGGGCGTGCTCGCGCCACACGAAGGCGCGCTCCAGCGCCAGATCGATGAAGCCGACCGGCCGGCCGTTGTCGCGGAGCGGGATCTGGCGGAGCACCAGCGGCACCGGCGAGGCCGGCTGCAGCATGGCGAGGGTGTCGCGCACACCGACGTCGCCGCGGTCGATCTTGTTGAGGAAGAGGAGATAGGGGACGCGCGCGTCGGCGAGCCGCTTCAGGATGAGCTGGACCGAGGCGAGCCGGCGCGGATCCGCCTCGCAGACCACCACCGCGCAGTCGACGGCCGGCAGCACCGCGTCCGCCTCGGCGAGGAATTCGGCCGAGCCGGGGCAGTCGAGAAAGACGTAGTCGTCGCCCATGAAGCGGGTCTCGGCCACGTTGAGCTCCACGCTCATGCCGTGGGCGCGCGCCTCCGGCGCGGCGTCGCCGACCGTGGTTCCGGCCGTCACGCTGCCCTGGCGCGTGAGCGCGCCGGTGCGGGCCAGAATGGCTTCCAGAAGGGTGGTCTTGCCGCTGCCGAACGGACCGACCAGTGCGATCGAACGGGCCCCGTCGCGGGGCCGAATGCCCCCTGCGCGAAGCGTTTCGGCTTCGCCGTGGGGGCCAGGACCTCTTCCGCCGTCGTCTCCCATGGTGCTTTCTCCCGTACGCATTTTGTTCTCTGCGTCTCGTCCGGACGGACGGCGGGATCGTCGCCCGCCGGGCGGGTGCACGACGGATGGTCCTCCTCGACACGGGGGAGCGCAAGGGAAAACCGGTGAAGGCGCGCGCCGACGGCACGCGGCCGGAGCCGGCTACCGCACGCCGATGCCGGCGGTCAGGCCGCCGTCGATCACGTGGTCCGACCCGGTGATGAAGCCGGCCCGGTCGGAGGCGAGGTAGGCGATGAGGTCGGCGATCTCCTCCGGCTCGCCGATGCGGCCGATCGGATGGGCAGCGCCGAAGCGGGCGAACACCGCGTCCACGTCGGCGGCCTCGCCGTCGAAGGTGCGGGCGGCGAGCGCCAGGATGGGCGTGCGCACCGAGCCGGGGCTGACCGACACCACGCGGATGCGGTCCGCCGCGAAATCGAGCGCCATGGCGCGGGTGAGCGCGTGGATGGCGCCCTTGGACGCCACATACGCGGCGACGTCCGGCTGGCAGGCGTGTCCCTGCACGCTGGAGAGGTTCACGATCGCGCCGCCGCCGCGCCGGCGCATGTGCGGCACGCCGAAGTGGGCGGTGAGGTGGATGGAGCCGACGTTCACCGCAAGGCAGCGGGCGAAGGTTTCCGGCGACGTCGTCACCGCGTCGCCATAGGGGTGGACGGCGGCGGCGTTGACGATCACGTCGAGACCGCCGAACCGGTCCACCGCCTCGGCGACGGCGGCCGACACCTGGTCCGGATCCGCCACGTCCGCCGGGCGGACGACGAGGCCGTGCCGCGCGCCGTCCGCCGCCAGGGCGCCGTTGCCGTCCCGGTCGATGCCGACGGCGAGGACCTTGGCGCCGAGGCCGGCAAGGCGGAGCGCGGCGGCGCGGCCGATGCCGGTGGTGCCGGTGACGAGGGCCACCTTGCCGGTGAAGTCGATCATGCGGGGTCTCCGGGTCAGCATGCCGCCGGTCGGAGCGGCGGCGGTTCGTGCGTGAGGGCCGGATCCTAGTCCGCTTTCCGGCCGGACGGAATCGCCGCCCCTCAGCCGGAGACGCCCTTCAGGGCGAGGTCCACGTAGAGCCGGGTGATCTCGTCCTGGCCGAGCCGGCCGTCCGGGCGGTACCAGTCGCAGACGCCGGTCAGCATGGCGATGATGGCGTAGGCGGCGACGCGCACGTCGGCGATGCGGAAGACGCCGGCCGCGACACCGTCGGCGAGGATGGCCACCACCGTGTCCTCGTAGCGGCCGCGGAGCGCCACGACGGCGGCACGGTTGTCCGGCTCCAGGCTGCGGAGTTCGCTATTGGCGATGTAGACGAGCCGCTGCCGCGTCATGTGGTAGGCGAGGTGAAAGGCCGCGAAGGCCTTGAGCCGCTCCACCGGATCGGTGCGCCCGGCGAGCGCTTCGCCAAGGCGGGCGAGCAATTCCTCCATGTGGGTGCGGACGATCTCGAAGAGGAGCGCCTGCTTGTTCTCGAAATGGTTGTAGAGCGAGCCCGGCTGCAGGCCGACCTCGGCGGCGAGCTGGCGCAGGCTCATGGCCTCGAAGCCGTGCCGGTGGATCAGCCGCACGCCGGCCTCCCGGATCTGGGCCGCCGTCCGCTCCCCGTTGGACCCGCTCGTCCGCGCCACCCGTGACCTCCCGCGCCGTCGCGGCCCCCAAGGCGGCGAACGGTCGTTTGTTTCACCATCCCGCCGCGCCGCGCAAGGGCGCCGATGCGCGCGTGCCGAACCGTCTGCGGATGCGGACCTGCCGTAGTGCCCGCGATCGACGGGTTGACCACAAAGGGCGGACGGGCGCAGCATCGCGGCATCAGAGATCGTCCTCGCCCGACCCTGCGGTCGCGGTCACAAGGGCGTGTCGACCCTTGCGTGCAGGGGCGCCGGCACCGACCTCAACGGACCATCGTTTCCCAACAGACCGGACGCTTGCCCATGGCCGCCCTTTCCGTCCTCGACCTCGCCCCCGTGCCGGAAGGCGCCACGCCGGCCGACGCCCTCCGCAACAGCCGCGACCTCGCCCGCCATGCGGAAGCCTGGGGCTATCGGCGGTTCTGGCTGGCCGAGCACCACGGCATGGTGGGGATCGCCAGCGCCGCCACCGCAGTCGTCATCGGCCACGTGGCGGCGGGCACCTCCACCATCCGAGTGGGGGCGGGCGGCATCATGCTGCCGAATCACGCCCCTCTCGTCGTCGCCGAGCAGTTCGGCACGCTCGCCGAGCTCTTCCCCGGCCGCATCGACCTCGGGCTCGGCCGCGCGCCCGGCACCGACCAGCGGACCCTCCGGGCGCTCCGCCGCGATCCGGCGTCGGCCGACCGCTTCCCGGAGGACGTGATGGAGTTGAAGGCGCTCCTCGCCGACCCGCAGCCCGACCAGGCGTTGATCGCCGTGCCGGGCGCCGGCACCAAGGTGCCGCTCTGGATCCTCGGCTCCAGCCTGTTCGGCGCGCAGCTCGCGGCGCTGCTGGGGTTGCCCTACGCCTTCGCCTCCCACTTCGCCCCGGAGGCGCTGCTCCAGGCGCTCCGGGTCTACCGGTCCGGCTTCCGGCCGTCCGACCAGGCCGAGCGGCCGCACGCCATGGCGGGCGTGAACGTGGTGGCGGCGCCGACCGACGCGCAGGCGCGCCGGCTGTTCACCTCCGCCCAGCAGAGCTTCACCAACCTCATCCGCGGCACGCGGGGCCGGCTGCAGCCACCCATCGACGACATCGAGGCCTACTGGACGCCGCGCGAGAAGGCCCACGCGTCCGGCATGCTGCGCTACGCGATCGTGGGCGGACCCGAGACCGTGCGGCGCGGGCTCCAGGCCTTCCTCGACGAGACCGGCGCCGACGAGGTGATGGTGGCTTCCGCCATCCACGACCACGGCGCCCGTCTTGCCTCCTACGAGATCCTCGCCGGCGTGGCGGCGGGCCTCGGCCTGGAGCGGTCGGCCGCCTGAGCGCGCCGGCGGGGCCGCTGCGCTTGACGGCCGGCGCGCGGCGGCGGACTGTTTTTTCGACGAAGGGGCCGGCCCGTCCATCGGCAAGGACGGCCGCCAGAGGAGGAGATCCGCGCGATGTCGGCATCGGACGATCCGGCCGGCGGCCTGCCGCCCGACACCAAGCTCACCACCACCAAGCAGCGCTGGGCGGAGGAGCGGAAGTTCATCACCGGCCGCCCGGCGCGGCCGGAGAGCGAGCGCCTGCCGCCCGGCCAGCACCTGGTGCGCGACTGGCCGGTGCTCGACCTCGGGCTGCAACCGGAGGTGCCGCTCCACCGCTGGATGCTCGACGCGGACGGCGCCGTGGAGACGCGCGGCCACTGGACATTCGAGACCTTCAAGGCGCTGCCGCAGTCGACCGTCGTCACCGACATCCACTGCGTCACCACCTGGTCGCGCTACGACAACCGCTTCGACGGCGTGCTCACCACCGACCTGCTCGACGCGGTCCGGCCGACCGCGGATGCGCGCCACGTGATCCTGCACTCCTACGACGGCTACACGACCAACGTCACCCTGAAGGACTTCGCCGCCGCCGACGCGCTCCTCGCCCACACGTTCGACGGCAAGCCGCTGACGACCGCCCACGGTGGCCCGGTGCGGCTGATCATCCCGCACCTCTACCTCTGGAAGAGCGCCAAGTGGGTCAGCCGCATCCAGTTCGTCGGCGACGACCACCCGGGATTCTGGGAGGTCCGCGGCTACCACAACCGCGGCGACCCGTGGCAGGAACAGCGCTACAGCGACGACGGCGGGGACGAGGATCCGGGGATCTGAGGGGTTGGGGGCGTTAGGGTATGCGTGGGTGGTCCGCCTGCGCGGACCATGACGGCCATTGGTTCCTGCGCCACCGTCATGGTCCGCGCAGGCGGACCACCCACGCTTTCCTTCCTCGGCAATCGCGGTATCGGCCGATGCCTCCGATTTTCCGCTCGCCCGCGCTCGTGCTTGCATCGCCGTGCCGGGCGCCCTACCAATCGGCCGTCTCCCGATAGCCGAAGGCCCGCTCATGACCGCTGCCGATGCCGTTCGCCTGCCTGCCGCCGCGGCGACGGGGACGCGGGATCCGCGGGACGTCCTGAAGGCGGTGTTCGGCTTTGCGTCCTTCCGGCCGCAGCAGGAGGACGTGGTCGCCCATGTGACGGCGGGCGGCGACGCGCTGGTGCTCTTCCCGACCGGCAAGGGCAAGTCGCTCTGCTTCCAGATCCCGGCGATCGCCCGGGAGGGCGTCGGCATCGTGGTGTCGCCGCTGGTGGCGCTGATGCACGACCAGGTGGCGGGCCTGCGCCAGGCCGGCGTCAAGGCGGCCGCGCTCCACTCCGCGCTCGACCCGGAGGAGGCCCGCACCGTGCGCGACGAGGCCCGCGCCGGCCGGCTCGATCTTCTCTACGTGACGCCGGAGCGGCTCCTCAACCCGAACTTCCTCGACTTCCTCGACGGCGGGCCGATCGCGCTCTTCGCCATCGACGAGGCGCACTGCGTCAGCCAGTGGGGCCACGACTTCCGCCCCGAGTATGCCGGGCTCGGCCTCCTCGCCGAGCGCTTCCCTCTCGTGCCGCGGATCGCCCTCACGGCGACGGCCGACCCGCGCACCCAGGAGGACATCGTCCGCTCGCTGAGGCTCGAGGGCGCGCGGATCTTCCTCTCCTCCTTCGACCGGCCGAACATCCGCTACACCATCGCCGAGCGGGACGAGCCGCGCCGCCAGCTCCTCGACTTCCTGGCCAACCACCGGGGCGCCAGCGGCATCGTCTACCGGCTGTCGCGGAAGTCCGTGGAAGAGACCGCGGAATGGCTCTCCGGCAAGGGCATCCGGGCGCTGCCCTATCACGCGGGCCTCGACCGGTCGGTCCGGGCCGCCAACCAGGATGCCTTCCTGAAGGAGGAGGGGCTCTGCCTCGTCGCCACGGTGGCCTTCGGCATGGGCATCGACAAGCCGGACGTCCGCTATGTGGCGCACCTGGACCTGCCGTCGAGCATCGAGGCCTACTACCAGGAGACCGGTCGCGCCGGCCGCGACGGCCTGCCCTCGGACGCCTTCATGGTGTTCGGCATGGGCGACGTGGTGACCCGCCGGCGCATGATCGACGAGGGCAACGCGCCCGACGCGGTGAAGCGGATCGAGCGCGGCAAGCTCGACGCGCTGATCGCCGTCTGCGAGACCTGCGACTGCCGCCGCCAGGCCATCCTGCGCCATTTCGGCGAGACCTATCCGGCGCCGTGCATGAACTGCGACACCTGCCTCACCCCCGTCGCCCAGTGGGATGGCACCGAGGCGGCGCAGAAGCTGCTCTCGGCCATTCTGCGCACCGGCCAGCGGTTCGGCGCCGGCCACGTGATCGACGTGCTCCGGGGCAAGCGGACCGACAAGGTGGCGCAACTCCGCCATGACGAGATCAAGACCTTCGGGGTCGGCGCCGAGCTCGACGCCAAGGCCTGGCAGTCGGTGCTGCGCCAGCTGGTGTCGGCCGGCTTCGTCGGCGTCAACCACGACGCCTTCGGGGCGCTGGTGGTGCTGGAGCCGGCGCGCGCGCTCCTCAAGGGCGAGGCGGCGGTGACGCTGCGCAAGGCCGCCGCGCCGACGCCCCGCCGCCGCGGCAAGGGCGCCGACCTGCGGCCGGAGACGGTGGCCTCGCCCGACCAGGACCTGTTCGACCGGCTGCGCGCCTGTCGCACCGCGCTCGCCCGCGAGCAGCAGGTGCCGTCTTACATCGTGTTCGGCGACGCGGCGCTCTGGGCCATGGTGGCGGCCAAGCCGCGAAGCCTCGACGACATGGCGGCCGTCAGCGGCGTCGGCGCGGAGAAGCTGCGCCGCTACGGCGCGATCTTCCTGGAGGCCGTGGAGCGCTGGCGCCTGGAGACGGGGGCGGATTGATCCCCGCGCGGCGAGGCCGGGCGGAATGGCCGGCACGATGCCGGCCGCGCAACCTCCGCCCCGTCCGGCCGTTGTCCCTGTCGACCCCAGCGTCCGGCCGTTCCGGCCGGCGCGCCGACACGAGGACGCCACCATGGCCGGACGCCAGACCCTGAACCCGGGCGAAGACAGCCCCTATGCCAATGAGACCGAACTCGATCCGTCCGACGAGGCGCTGGTGCGCGCCGAGGCGGCCGACAGCGGGCTCGACCCGGCCGACCGGGTTCCGGGCACATTGATGGACGACGATGCGCTCCAGATGGACGTCAGCGCCCATCCGGCAAGCGAAACCACGGCCATCGACGAGACGTCCGGCTACGACGAGACCGAGGACGGCCTCAGCGACCTGGAGGAGGCGGTCCGCCAGCAGGCGGAGGACCGGGCGCTCGGGGACGACGAGGATTTCATCGCCTGATCGTCTGTCGACGCCCTCGGGCCGCCGCGCGCTCAGCGGGCGCCGGCGGCTCCCGGACGCGGACCCTGATCCGGAGGCGCCGTGTCCGCGCGCTCCGCCTGCGGACCGCGGGGGCTGCGGCCGGCCGGCCGTCCGTCGGCCTCCAGCACGGCGAGTGCCGCCCCCCAGGTCGGCACACCGTCGGCCGTATAGCCGGCGGTGGTGCCCTCGCCGATGTCCCCGAAGGCCTTCATCGCCTCAAGGTGGGCGCCCGCCACCAGATAGGCCCGCATGGCGTCGCGCGACGTCCAGACCGTGAGCGTGTGGTGGACGCCGTCGATCCGCCGCGCGTCGGCGAAGAGGTTGCCCTTGGCGGCCTGCGCCTGCCGCATGGACCGCACCGCGTGCCAGGCGAACCGCGGCCAGACCCAGATCGAGCGCAGCCGCAATCCCGTGACCGAAACGTAGACCATCCGATGCCCTCCTGCCGGACCCGCCGGCCATGGGCCGCGACGGCGGCCGGCTGCCCAGGGGACGGTTGACAGCGTCAACTCTTCATGGTTTGGTTGACGCTGTCAACTGGCTCCTTCCGCCGAAGCGGACCGGGGCACGGCCGGAGGCTGGTGCATGACGACGGATCCCGGATGGACGACCCGCTTCGGCGCCTACGCGGTGGTGACCGGCGCCAGCGACGGCATCGGTCGGGCGATCGCGCTCGATCTCGCCGCGCGCGGCCAGAACCTCGTGGTCGTCGCCCGCCGGCAGGCCGTGCTCGACGCGCTTGCGGCCGAGATCCGGGCGACCCAGGGTGTGGACGTGCGGGTGCTCGCCCTCGACCTCGCCGCGCCGGACGCGCTCTGGACGCTGGCGGCGGCGACCGAGAGCCTCGACGTCGGCCTGGTGGTGGCCGCCGCCGGCTACGGCAGCGCCGGGCGCTTTCTCGACGCCGATCCCGCGTCGGACGCCGACATGCTGGCGGTCAACTGCCGGGCGGTGCTCGACGTCTGTCACCTGTTCGGCGGCCGGATGGCGGCGCGCGGGCAGGGCGGGCTGGTGCTCTTTTCTTCCATCGTGGCCTTCCAGGGCGTGCCCTATTCGGCCACCTACGCGGCCACCAAGGCGTTCGTCCAGACGCTGGCGGAGGGCCTGGCGCCCGATCTCGCCCGCTCAGGCATCGCGGTTCTGGCGGTGGCGCCCGGCCCGGTGCGCACCGGCTTCGCCGACCGGGCGCGGATGGCCATGGGGGCGACGGACGACGCCCGGACGGTGGCGCGGGAAACGCTCAAGGCGCTCGGCCGCCGCCGGTTCACACGTCCGGGGCCGCTGTCGCGGCTGCTCGGCTGGGGGATCGGCATGTTGCCGCGCCCACTCCGCTCCACCATCATGGGGCATATCATGAAGGGCATGACTGCCGGAGCCGATGGCCAACACAGACAAGAGACCGCCTGACCTGAAGGAGGCCTGCGTCCGCGAGGCGCTCGTCATCATCGCCGACGAGGGGGTGGAGAAGCTCAGCCTGCGCGAGGTGTCGCGCCGGCTCGGCGTCTCGCACCAGGCGCCCTACAAGCATTTCGAGAGCCGGGACCACATCCTCGCCGAGGTCATCGCGCGCGCCTACGAGGATTTCGCCCGCCACCTGGAGGCGCGGCCGGCCGTCGCCGATCCGTTCGACGACCTGGAGGCCATGGGCCGCGCCTACATGGACTACGCCCTCGGCCATCCGCTCCAATACCGGCTGATGTTCGGCACGCCGCTGCCCGATCCCGGCCGTCACCCGGCCATGATGGAAAAGGCGCAGTACGCCTTCGACCTCCTGCGCGACCGGATCGCCACCATGGCGCTCCGCCCGGTCAACGCCGGTCCGGCCGACCCCACCGGCGACGCGCTCTTCGTCTGGTCCTGCCTCCACGGACTAGCCGGCATCCTGCAGGTGAAGAAGCTCTCCGGCCCCGCCGGCGACGGGCCGCGCCCGGAGGCGGCGCCCATCATGCGGCACGTGATGGGGCGGCTCGGTCTCGCTCTCCGGCCGGTGACCTGAGCCCGGTCGGGATCACGACCGGCCACCCGTCGTTGAAACGGGCCGGAGCGCCTGCGCTTCACACCGGGAACCGTTGGCCCGTGTCCCCGTTCCAAACCCGAGGGCGGCCGTCAGCAACGGCCGCCGACGCGCGGAGATGCGGCGGCCCGAAGCCGTCGCCCGCGCGCCCTTTCAGCCGAGCCGGGGATGGAACCATGGCAGACACACGGCGCGACCGCGGGCCGCTCATCCTCGCCGCCTTCACCGGCCTCAGCGGCCTGGGGCTTCTCGGCGGCGGCCTTTGGCTGATCGCTCTCGGCGGCTCCTGGTACTACGCCCTTGCCGGCGCCGGCCTCCTCGTGGTCGCGGTGCTCCTATCGCGCCGCAACCCGGCGGCGCTGGTCGTCCACGCGGTGGTTCTGCTCGGCACCCTCGGCTGGGCCGTCACCGAGGTGGGGCTCGACTGGTGGCAACTGGCGCCGCGAGGCGACCTGGTGGTGATCCTCGGCCTTCTCATGCTGCTGCCGGCGGTGCGCCGCGGGCTGGTGCGACGATCCGAGGCGTCCGGACGCATCGGCGACCCGCGACCGCCGTCCGCCGTTCGCGGACCCGGTCTGGCGCTGACGCTCGCCCTGGTGGTGTCCTTCGGCACGGCCGCCGTCTCGCTGCTTGCCGATCCGCACCAGGTGACCGGCGTCGCGCCGGCCCCGCGCGGTCCCGCGCCGGCAACCGACGCCGCTACCATTCCGCCCGGCGAATGGCACGCCTACGGGCGCACCGGCTTCGGCCAGCGCTGGTCGCCGCTCGACCAGATCACCCCCGCCAACGTGGGCGATCTGGAGAAGGTCTGGGAGTACAACACCGGCGACATCCGCGGCCCCGGCGATCCCACCGAGACCACCTTCCAGGTCACCCCGCTGAAGATCGGCGACCGGCTCTTCCTTTGCACCCCGCACCAGGCGGTGATCGCGCTCGACGCCGACACCGGCGCGGAAATCTGGCGCTTCGACCCGGAGATCCGCGGCGAACTCGCCCTCCAGCACCTCACTTGCCGGGGGCTCTCCTACCACCCCGGGCCGGTCGGCGGTCCGCCGCCGGCAACCGCCGCGGCACCCGCGGCGGACAATGGGGCGGCGGGTCCGGCACCCGCCACCGGCGCCGTCGCGGCCCCCGCCGCCGGCGGGCCGGTGCCGGCCGGGACGGCGGAGGACCTCACCGAGACCCTCGGCCTGCCGCGCGCCGAAAACGCCGAGCGGACGGTGGACCGGTGCGGCGCCAGGCTCTTCATGCCGACCGCCGACGGCCGGCTGATCGCCCTCGACCCGGAGACCGGGGGCGTCTGCCTCGACTTCGCCAACCGGGGGCAGATCAACCTCTGGATGAACATGCCTTTCCTTAAGCCCGGCGGCTACTACTCCACCTCGCCGGTGGTGGTGACGGCCGACCGGATCATCGTTGGCGGCACGGTGCTCGACAACGTGTCCACCGCCGAGCCGTCCGGCGTGATCCGGGCCTATGACGTGAACACCGGCGCGCTCCTCTGGAACTTCGACAGCGGCCGCCCGGAGGCGACCGCGCCGCTGGCGCCGGGCGAGACCTACACGCCGAACTCGCCCAACAGCTGGTCCATCTCCAGCGTCGACGAGGCGCTCGGGCTCGTCTACGTGCCGCTCGGCAACGAGCCGCCGGACCAGTTCGGCGGCAACCGGAGCGAAGCGGTGGAGCGGTTCAGCTCGTCCGTGGTGGCGCTCGACCTGGTCACCGGCGCGCCGCGCTGGGTCTACCAGACCGTGCACCACGACCTCTGGGACTATGACGTGCCGTCCCAGCCGAGCCTCATCGACCTCACCATCGGCGGCGAGACCGTGCCGGCGCTCGTCCAGCCGACCAAGCAGGGCGATCTCTTCGTGCTCGACCGGCGGACGGGCGAGCCGGTGCTGCCGGTGACGGAGGTGCCGGCGCCGCAGGGTGCCGTGGAGGGCGACTTCACGGCACCGACCCAGCCGGTGTCGGCGCTCTCCTTCGACCCGCCGCCGCTCACCGGCGCCGACATGTGGGGCGCCACCCCGTTCGACCAGCTGGCCTGCCGCATCCGGCTGAAGCAGCTGCGCTACGAAGGGCGCTACACGCCGCCGTCGCTGGAAGGCTCGCTCGTCTACCCCGGCAACTTCGGCGTCTTCAACTGGGGCGGCGTCGCGGTGGACCCGCTGCGGCAGATCGTGTTCGGCACGCCCGCCTATCTGGCCTTCACCTCGAAGCTGGTGCCGCGCAGCGGCGACACCTCCCTCATCGTCCAGGACGGATCGCCGCCGCAGGGCGCGCTGCCGGCCCTCAACGAGAACCTCGGCGCGCCATACGCGGTGGAACTCGGGCCTTTCCTGTCGCCGCTCGGCATCCCCTGCCAGGCGCCGCCCTGGGGCTATGTGGCCGCCGCCGACCTCACCACCGGCGAGATCCTCTACCGGCACAAGAACGGCACCACCCGCGACCTCACCCCGGTGCCGATCCCGCTGCCGCTCGGCGTGCCGGACCTCGGCGGCCCGGTGATCACCGCCGGCGGCGTCGCCTTCCTCAGCGGCACGCTCGACGACTACGTGCGCGGCTACGATGTGACGACCGGCGACGAGATCTGGCAGGCGCGGCTGCCGGCCGGCGGCCAGGCGACGCCGATGAGCTACCTCGGCGCCGATGGCCGCCAATATCTCCTGGTGGTCGCCGGCGGGCACGGCTCGCTCGGCACCAAGGCCGGCGACAGCGTGATCGCCTACGCGCTGCCGCGCTGAGGGTACGGCATCCTGCGGACCCCGCCCGGCCCGGCCGCTCGCCCGGCAGCCGGCGGATTTCGGCCATCCACAGGGGTCTTAGACTTTCGTTCTAACTGCATCGTCTAGGTGTCTATAAACCGCGTCCGACAGTAACGTCCGGCGATCCGTATCATGCCCGTCGCGCATGCCAAGGCTCAAGCAAAGGCAGGCGAACGGGGTCGGAAGGGGCCGGAGGGGGCGCGTCGTCGTGCGGTTGAGGAGCCGCGCGATCAGGCCGTTTCCGGTCTTCGACGACGGTACGCGGCGGCTTCGGGAGGGAGCCGCCGGTGAATAACCGGAGGAGACACCATGTCATCGGAAACGACACGGGCGAATGTCCACACGGCGGCGGAGGGCGTCGCCTACTGGCAGGCCAATCTCAATCTCGTGAAACTCTGCCTCGTCATCTGGGCGCTCGCGTCCTTCGGGTTCGGCATCCTGCTGCGCCCGCTGGTCTCCGGCATCAAGATCGGCGGCACCGACCTCGGCTTCTGGTTCGCCCAGCAAGGCTCGATCCTGGTCTTCCTGGTGCTGATCTTCTTCTACGCCTGGCGGATGAACGCGCTCGATCGTCAGTACAACGTCGACGAGAAATGATTGAGGGGGGAGTGCATCATGGATCAAACAATTCTCAACTACATCGTCGTCGGCCTGTCCTTCGCGCTGTACTTCGGCATCGCGATCTACGCCCGGGCCGGATCGACGGGTGAATTCTACGTGGCGGGCGGCGGCGTGCCGCCGGTCATGAACGGCATGGCCACCGCCGCCGACTGGATGTCGGCCGCGTCCTTCATTTCGATGGCCGGCCTCATCGCCACCGTCGGCTACAACAACTCCACCTACCTGATGGGCTGGACCGGCGGCTACGTGTTGCTCGCCATGCTGCTCGCCCCCTACCTGCGCAAGTTCGGGAAGTTCACGGTGCCGGAATTCATCGGCGACCGGTTCTACTCGCAGACCGCGCGCGTGGTGGCTGTGGTCTGCCTGATCGTCATCTCGGTGACCTACGTCATCGGCCAGATGACGGGCGTCGGCGTGACGTTCGCCCGCTTCCTGGAGACGGACGCCACAACCGGCCTCTTCATCGGCTCGGGCGTGGTGTTCTTCTACGCGGTGCTCGGCGGCATGAAGGGCATCACCTACACCCAGGTGGCCCAGTATGTGGTGCTCATCACCGCCTACACCATCCCGGCGATCTTCATCTCGCTGAACCTCACCGGCAACCCGGTGCCTCCGCTCGGCCTCTTCTCCGAGCACACCGCCTCGGGCCAGCCGCTGCTGATGCAGCTCGACCAGCTGGTGACCGACCTCGGCTTCTCCGCCTACACGTCCCAGAGCGGCTCGCTGCTCAACATGACCCTCTTCACCATGTCGCTGATGATCGGCACCGCGGGCCTGCCGCACGTCATCATCCGCTTCTTCACGGTGCCGAAGGTCTCGGACGCCCGCTGGTCGGCCGGCTGGGCGCTGGTCTTCATCGCGCTGCTCTACCTGGTCGCTCCGGCGGTCGGCGCCATGGCCCGCCTCAACGTGATCGACACCATCTACCGCGGCCCGATCTCGACCGTGGAAAGCGCGCTTCCCTACGAAGAGCGCCCGCAGTGGATCAAGAACTGGGAGCAGACCGGTCTCATCACCTTCGAGGACAAGAACGGTGACGGCCGCATCCAGTACTACAACGACAAGAACGCGGCCTTCAACGAAACCGCCCAGACCTACGGCTGGGCCGGCAACGAGCTGACCGTGAACAACGACATCCTGGTGCTGGCTAACCCGGAAATCGCCAACCTGCCGGGCTGGGTCGTCGCTCTCGTGGCGGCGGGCGGTCTTGCGGCGGCGCTCTCCACGGCGGCCGGTCTCCTGCTCGCCATCGCGTCGGCGATCAGCCACGACCTGATCAAGAGCGTGATCAACCCGCGCATCTCGGAAAGCGGGGAGCTCCTGGCGGCCCGCATCTCCATGGCGGGAGCGATCGCGCTCGCCACCTACCTCGGCCTCAACCCGCCAGGGTTCGCGGCCCAGACGGTGGCGCTCGCCTTCGGTCTCGCGGCGGCGTCCATCTTCCCGGTGCTGATGATGGGCATCTTCTCCAAGCGCGTGAACAGCACCGGTGCCATCGCCGGCATGCTGGCGGGCCTGATCATCACGGTCGGCTACGTGTTCACCTACCTCGGCATGTTCTTCCTGCCGGGCACCAACCTCCTGCCGAACGACGCCGCCAACTGGCTGTTCGGCATCTCGCCGGCCTCCTTCGGCACTGTGGGCGCGATCGTGAACTTCGCCGTGGCCTATGTCGTCTCCAACGCGACCGAAGCCCCGCCGAAGCACATCCAGGACCTGGTGGAATCGGTGCGCATTCCGCGCGGCGCCGGCGCGGCCACGGGGCACTGAGCCCCGCCTGACGCTCTGATCAAACGGAGGGGCGGGTTTCCGGCACGGAGGCCCGCCCCTTTTTCGTGTCCCGCGGCGCCCGAAAACGCGCCGCCGGGCCGCTTTCCGGGGGGGCAGACATGGACCCGACCGCCACCACAGCCGCAGCGGCCGAGCCGACCGGCGGCGACCCGATCGCCATCCTGGCGCGGCACCACCCGCTCGATCTCCTTCCGGCCGGTCTTCTGGCCGACCTCGTCGACGCCATGACCCCGGCCCGTTACGCGGCCGGCGCCACGCTGCAGACGGACGGCGACGCGGTCGCCCGCGTGCTGGTGATCGTCGCGGGCGCCGTGGTGGTCACCGCGCCGTCGGGCGAGCGGCTGCAGGACATCGCCGTCGGCGGCATCCTTGGCGCCGATTCCATCCTCGACGAGACGGCCGCGGTCGGCCATGCGGTGGCGACCGCCCCGGTGACGGCCCTCGTCCTCGACGCCGCGCCCTTCCTGCAGCTCGTCGCCGCCGAGCCGGCCTACCGGGAGGTGTTCCAGCGCGGCCGCGGCCCCCTCCGCCGACGGCCGGCCGACGCCGGTCCGGCGCCCGCCGGGACGCTCTTCACCGCCCTCCTCGGCTCCGTGATGACGCCCGATCCGGTCACCATCCCGCGCGAGGCGACCGTGCGCGAGGCTGCCGCCGCCATGGGCGCGCGCTCCATCTCCTGCGTGCTCGTCACCGACGGGCCGGCTCTCGCCGGGCTCCTGACCACCGGCGACCTCGCCCACCGGGTGGTGGCGCCGGGCCTTTCGCCGGAGACGCCGGTCGGCGCCGTGATGACGGCCGACCCGATGACCTTCCCGCCCAACGCCGTCCTCCACGACGCCATGGTGGCCATGAGCGAGCGGCGCATCGGCCACCTGCCGGTGACCGTGGCGGGCCGGCCGGTCGGGATCATCACCCGCACGGACCTCGTCCGCCGCCAGTCGGAGAGCGCCGTCCACGTGATCGGCGACATCGCCCGCGCGCGGACCAAGGAGGCGCTGCCGGCGATCGCCGCCCGGGTGCCGCGGCTGATCGCCCAGTTCGTCGGCGCCGGGGTCGACGCCCACCACGTGGCCGCCGTGGTGACGAGCGTGACGGACGCGCTTACCCGCCGGCTGATCGGCCTCGCCGAGGCCGCGCTCGGGCCCGCGCCGGTGCCCTATCTCTGGCTCGCCTGCGGGTCGCAGGGCCGGCGCGAGCAGACCGGCGCCTCCGACCAGGACAACTGCCTCATCCTCGACGACAGCTACGACCCGGCCGCCCACGGCGCCTGGTTCGAGGCCTTCGCGCGCTTCGTCTCCGACGGGCTCCACGCGGCCGGCTATGTCTACTGTCCGGGCGACATGATGGCGACGAACCCGCAGTGGCGGCAGCCGGTGTCGGTCTGGCGCGGCTACTTCGCCCGCTGGATCGCCCGGCCGGACCCGATGGCGCAGATGCTCGCCTCGGTGATGTTCGATCTGCGGCCCATCCACGGCACCGCGTCGCTGTTCGCCGGCCTGCAGCGCCAGACCCTCGACCTTGCGCGCGCCAACTCCATCTTCCGCGCCCACATGATCGCCAACTCGCTGAAGCACACGCCGCCGCTCGGCCTCTTCCGCGGGCTCGCCCTCATCCGAAGCGGCGACCACAAGGACACCATCGACCTGAAGCACTCCGGCATCGTGCCGATCGTCGATCTCGCCCGCATCTATGCGCTCGACGCGGGCCTGGAAGTGGTCAACACCCGCGAGCGGCTCGCCGCCGCCAAGGCGGCCGGCTCGCTCAGCACCACCGCGGCGGACGACCTGATCGACGCCTTCGACCTCATCTCCGACATCCGCATCGAGCACCAGTCGGTGCAGATCCGGGCCGGCGGCAAGCCGGACAACTATGTGGCGCCGGCCCGGCTGTCGGCGCTGGAACGGGGGCACCTGCGGGATGCCTTCGCGGTGGTGAAGGCGCTGCAGTCGTCGCTTGCCCAGGTGCGCGGGCTCTCCTGAGCGGCTAAAGGACAGCATCCGCCCGCCGGGCGGGCGCACAGGATCGCCGGACCGGCGCAAAAAATACACGCCCGCCCTCCGGCGGGCAGGGGGAAACGGAACGCGATGCCCTTCACGCTCTTCAACACGCTCGGGACGCTGCTCATCGGCATCACCGTGGGGCTGATGCTCTACGCCGTGACGAAGACGTTCAAGCTCACCTTGCCGAAGTGGATCTTCCCGACCGCGATCGGCGCCTCCATGATCGCCTTCCAGGTCTACAACGACGCCACCTGGTTCAGCCGCACGGCGGGCGACCTGCCGCCGACCCACGTGGTCGTCGGCCGGTTCAGCGCCACCAGCCCCCTCCGCCCCTGGACCTACGTGCTGCCCGTCCACGAGCGCTTCCAGGTGATCGACCGCGCGTCCGCCCGGCGCAATCCGGACGTGCCGGATCTGGTGCTCGTCGATCTCCTGCTCGTCACGCGCTTCCAGCCGACCCTGAAGGCGCCCCAGTTCTTCGATTGCGCCGGCAACCGCCGGGCCGACGCGCACGAGGGCGTCCGCTTCGCCGCGGACGGCACGCCGCAAGGGGTGGACTGGGAGGCCCTGCCGGCCGACGACCCCATGCTCGCCGCCGCCTGCGCGCCCCTGCCGGCGCCGACCGGCTAGCCGTCCCGACGCCGTCACCCCGCCGGTGGGACACCGGCACGGCAGCGGGGGCCGCCCGGTCGCCCGGACCCGCCGCCCTCCGATCCGCGACCGCCACGGGAGCCGGAGCGCATGTCCGCACCCAGCCTCACGTCCGCATCGGACCGGACGGCACCGGCCGTCCTCCTGGCCGCCGAGGCCCCGCTCGACGCGGCCCTCACGGCCCTCCTCGCCGACGCCGGCTTCGTCGTCCGCCCGGCCGGCTCGCGCGCCGAGGCGCTTGCCGCCGCGGTGGGGGCCGCCGTCGCGGTGGTCGACACGCGGCTCGCCGACGGCGGCGGCTTTCCGCTCCTGGAGGCGCTTCGCGCCGACCCGGCGACGCGGCATCTGCCGGTGATCCTGCTCGTCGGCCGGGCGGCTCCGGTGGAGGTGGAGAAGGCCGGCGCGCTCGGGGCCGCCGCCATCCTCACCAAGCCCTTCGCCGGCGCGGACCTCCTCGACCGGGTCCGGCGGCTCTGCGGGGCGAATAGCGCCCGGCCGGACGGGGAGGTCCATCATGGCTGATCCCGGCGAACGGTGGGGCCTCCGGCTCCGCGTCTTCCTCTTCTTCGCCCTGATCGCGGCCGGCGCGGTCGCGGCGCTTGCCGCCGCCGGCGTGGTGGCGGCCCGCCACGCTCCGCCGGAGGCGGTCGCCGACCTGGTGCTCGCCTTCGGCGTCGCGGCCTTCCCGATCCTGCTTCTCACCACCTGGGTCTGGCTGAAGTTCGACGAGAACGTGGTGCGGCCGATCGGCGTGCTCTCCACGGAGATCCGTGCGGCCGTCCACGCGGGTGCCCGCGGCGCGCCGGATGCCAAGGTCGGCCGCTACCTCGGCGTCCTCGCGCCCGCGGCCCGGGAGGCGGTGGCGGCCATCGCCGCCCAGCGGGCCCGCACGGACGCGGCGGTGGCCGCCGCCGTCTCCGACGCGGCCCGCCAGCGGGGACGGCTGGAAAGCGTGCTGCGGGATCTGGAAGAGGGGCTCGTCATCTGCACCCTCCAGCACCGCATCCGCCTCTACAACCGGCAGGCGCTGCAGCTTATGCAGGTGGCCGGCGACCTCGGCATCGACCGCAGTCTCCTCGCCCTGGTGGCGGCCCAGCCGATCCGCCATGCCCTCGGCCGGCTCCTCAACCGGTTCGAGGCCGGGCGCCACCACGACCACCCGGAGGGGCTCACAGCCCTCGTGGTCACCCACACGCTGGAACGCAACCGGCAGCTCCGCTGCCGCATGGTGCTGACCCTCGACGGCGACGGCAAGGCGCCGACCGGCTACATCCTGACGGTCGCCGACATCACCAACGAGCTGTCCGCCGGGGTCTGGCGCGACCGCCTGCTGCAGGAGGTGACTGAGGACATCCGCTCGCGCGTGGCGGCGCTCGTGCTCGCCGGCGAGGTGCTGGCCGCCCGCCTGCCGCCCGGCACGCCGGACGCGGACCGCTTCGCCGCCCTCTTCCCGACGGAGGCGGGTGCGCTTGCGACCCGCCTCGACCAGCTGGACGCGGCGGCGAACGACCTTCTCGCCGGCGCCTGGCCGATGACCCACGTGCTGTCGCCCACCCTGCTGGCGCTCGTCCGCGACCGGCGCTCCGAGCAGCGCGACCTCGCCGTGACCCTCGACGGGCTCAGTCTCTGGTTGCGCTGCGACAGCGCCTCGGTGGTGGACCTCCTCGACCGGATGTTGAACCGCATCGCGGTGTTCGCCCGCACGGAGCGCTTCACCCTCGCCACCCGGCGCGGCGAGCACCACGCCCACGTAGACCTCGCCTGGACCGGCGATCCGGTGCCGCTCGACGTGCTGGCCGTCTGGCTCGACGAGCGGCTCGACGACGGGCTCGGGCCGATCACCGGCCGGGACGTGCTCAGCCGCCACAAGACGGACCTCTGGTGCCTCGCCGCCCCGGAGGGCAGCGCCGTCCTTCGCCTGCCGCTGGCGCTCGCCCCGGCGCACGACGACCGGGCGGCCCGGCTGCCGGAGCGCCCGCTCGTCTATGATTTCGACCTCTCCGCGCCGGAGGGCAGCCCCCGCCGGGCCGACACGCCGTTGAAGGCGCTCACCATCGTGGTGTTCGACACGGAGACGACGGGGCTGGAGCCGTCCGGCGGCGACGAGATCGTGCAGATCGCCGGCGTTCGCATCGTCAATGGCCGGGTGGTGCGCGGCGAGGTGTTCGACAGCTACGTGGACCCGAAGCGGTCCATTCCGCCCGCCTCCACGTGGGTCCACGGCATCACCGACGACCGGGTGCGCGGCGCCGATCCGATCGACCGGGTGCTGCCGCGCTTCCACGCCTTCACGGGCGAGGCGGTGCTCTGCGCCCACAACGCCGCCTTCGACATGAGTTTCCTCAACCGCCATGCGGCCCGCCTCGGCCTTGCCTTCGAGCCGCCGGTGCTCGACACGGTGCTCCTTGCCGCGGCCCTGTTCGGGCCGACCGAGAGCCTGACGCTCGACGCCCTCGCCACCCGTTTCGACATCACCATCCCGGATGAGGAGCGCCACACGGCGATCGGCGACAGCCGGGCCACCGCGCTCGTGCTTCTCGCCCTCTTCGACCTCCTGGAGGCCTCCGGCGTGGTCACCCTCGCCGACGCGGTGCGGGTGTCGGAGGCGCAGGTGGCGATCCGCCGGGCGCAGAAGGCCTACACGTGAGGCGAGGCGCGCCGCACGGTGGGACGCCCCTCAAGACGGATCGGCCCTGCCCATTAAGCCTTTACTCAGGTCTCGAAGATTGACCCTCTGGTTGTGAACGGCTTGTCGCAAAACGGGTTTTCGGCGTCACGACCGATAAGGCGCGCCGTCCGGATCTGATCGGTCGCGGATTTCGTCAACCGCTTTCCATGTCACGCCAGCGCATCCCCAGGATTGGGGATGGACAGGGATGGATGTCGGCCGCATCCTCCGGCCAAGGTCCAGGGTCTTGGACTGCAGGGGAGGAGGCGGAAATGCCGGACGCCCGGATCGTTCGATCATCCATGTCTTTGATCGGATCTGTTTTACTTAGCATTCTACTGATTGGTTCGGCCGCGGCCGAGAGTGCCGGGGCGATCTGCTCCGGATCCGTCTGCCGGCTCGACCAAGGCTGGACCGACGCCGACCGCACGTTCTGGTATGGGGAGACGCAAGGCTCCCGGCTTCTGCCGCTCGGCTGGATGCTGGCGCTGGAGCGGGCGGACGCCGGTGCGGCGCCGGCCGAACCCTTCCTGTCGGAGGCGAACGTGCGGCGGCTTGGCTATCTGCCGCGACCGGCGACCGACGCCAACCCGGACGGCCTGCCGGTCGGCTTCGTGGTGGATCTCGACAAGACCCGCGCCGCCGATCTCATGTGCGACACCTTCCCGGCGACGTGCGACGCGCTCACCATGCGCAAGCCCTGGGTCGGCATGAACTGCTCGGCCTGCCACACCGCCGAGATCGCCTATGGCGACAAGCGGCTCCGGGTCGACGGCGCGCCGACCCTCGCCGACTTCCAGGCACTGGAGGAGGATCTCCTCGCAGCGCTCGTCGCCACCGTGGACGACCGCGCCCGGTTCGACCGGTTCGCCCGGTCCGTGCTGAAGTCCGGCCTGACGGTGGAGAGCCGTGCGGCCCTGGAGGCGCAACTGACCGAGCAGATCGTCTGGCAGAAGCGCCTCGCGGCCAAGAACGCCGCGCCGGTGCGCTACGGCCATGGCCGCCTGGACGCCCAGGGCCACATCCTCAACAAGGTGAGCCTCACCGTTCTCGGCGTCGAGCAGCCGACCGACATCCTGGCCGATGCGCCGGCGAGCTATCCGCACATCTGGAACACGTCGCAGCAGGCGAAGATCCAGTGGAACGGCATCGCCAACAACATCCTTCAGATTGATCTCTTCGGCAACGTCACCGACATCGGCTCGCTGGTGCGCAACGCCTCGGAGGTGATCGGCGTGTTCGCCCACATCGAGACCGACCGCGGCAAGGCCTACCGCGGCTATCCGTCGAGCGTGCGGGTCGCCAACCTGATCCACCTGGAGCGCCGGCTCGCTGGACTGAAGTCCCCCCGCTGGCCGGAGGACCTGCTGCCGCCGATCGACTGGGAGCGCGCCGCGCGCGGCCGCGACCTCTTCACCCGCTTCGGCTGCGAGAGCTGCCACAAGCCGCTCGCCTTCGACGATCTCACCAGCCCGGCGAAGGAGCAGATGACGCCGCTCGACAAGGTGGACACCGACGTCTTCCTGGCCTGCAACACTTTCCTGCACCGCTCCAAGGCGGGCAATTTCGAAGGCCAGAAGGTGTTCGCCTTCCAGGGCGAGCGCATTCCCGAGACGGCCTTCACCCGCGACATGCTGGTGAACGCGGTGGTGGGAAGCGTGGTCGGCAACGTGGACGAACTGGTCGGCACCCTGTTCGACGACGTCTTCCCGGGCGGCCGCGGCCGGTCGAGCGTCGCCTTCGCGCTGCCGGACGCGGTGGACTACCTGCCGGGCGTCACGGACGTCGCCAAGAAGCGGCAGGCGGAGCAGTGCCTGACCACCGAGCACGCCATCCTGGCCTACAAGGCGCGGCCGCTCAACGGGATCTGGGCCACCGCGCCCTACCTCCACAATGGCTCCGTGCCGACGCTCTACGACCTCCTGCTGCCCGCCGGCGTGCGCAACCGCGCCCCGACCGGCGCACCCGCCCCGGCCCCCGAGGGACCGCTGCGGCCGGAGGTGTTCACCGTCGGCTCGATCGCCTTCGACCCGGTCAAGGTCGGCTACCGGTCCGATGCGGAAGCCCCCGGCGGCAGCTTCGTGTTCCGGGTGCGGGACGCGGCGACCGGCGAGCCCATTCCGGGCAACTCCAACGCCGGCCACGACTACGGAAACGGCGCCCTGACCGACGTCGAGCGGATGGACCTCGTGGAGTATCTGAAGACGCTCTGACCGATGCCGCCGGACCCTCGCCCGGTGCGGGCGGGGGCTGGGGTGCCGGAGAACGCGTGTCGTCGTGGGAGGCGATCCAGCATGCTGATCCATGGTGAAGAGAGGAGGCCGGACCTCGACCACGCCCTCGCCCGTCCCGCGGTCCGGTGTCCGGCGAACGTCGTCGCGCGCAGCGTCCTGCGCCACGCGGTCCAGGCCCTCCTCCTCGCCGCGCTCGCCGTCCCGCTTCCGGCGCTCGCGACGGATTTGACGCCGGTGACGACCACGACGGCGGACGGTCCTTCGCCCGCTGACGCGGGGATGGCCACGTCCGGCGAAGCGTCTCAGGATCCGGTCACGGCCTTCCGGTCGGTGGTCGAGGCGGCGGTCGCCGACACCTTCAGCGCCAGCGCCGGCGATGCGTTCCGCGCCCGATTGCCGGTGTTCAGCACCGCCTTCGGACCGCCGCGCGACCTCTTCGTCCTGGAAGGCGATCTGCTCGCCGACGCGGACGACGTGGACACCTGGCGCCTGCAGCGCTTCCACGACCTCCGCCGGGCGGACGCCGACCCGGGCGCGCCGCCGGACCTGGAGCTCAAGGCGGACGTGGTCGACGGCCTGCCGTCCCGCTGGCCGCCGCCGGAGCGCACCCTTCGCTACGCGGTGCTGCGCGCCTCCTTCCCGGACGAGGCGACCTACGCGGCCGTCGTCGCCGACATGGCGGCGGCCGCCGCCGACTGGGCCGCTCTCTGCCCGCCCTGCGGCATCGCCTTCGAGCACCGTCCGGAACACGACGGCATCGGCCTCTGGTCGGAGGTGATGAGCCTCAGCGCCGCGGACGCGCTTCGCTTCATCGTCGTCCACGAGCGCGCCGAGGTCCCCATCATCGCCTCGGCCTTCTTTCCGACCGACACGCGCGAGGAGCGGATCCTGCGCATCTTCCCGCGCTACTTCCAGCTGACCGGCGCGCTCACCGGGCGGGGCGTCCTCCGGCACGAGCTCGGCCATGTGCTCGGCTACCGGCACGAGCACATCGACGCGGTGATCGGCTGCGCCGGCGAGGACGGCACCTGGCAGGCGCTGACGCCCTACGATCCGAAGTCGGTGATGCACTATTTCTGCGGCGGCGGCGGCAGCCGGGACCTCGCTTTCTCGGACGCCGACCGCGAAGGCCACCGGATCCACTACGGGTCCGGCGTGACGCCGTGAGGGAGGGCCCGATGCGACAGCCTGACCGCGCCATTCCGCCCGCCGTCCGGATCGTCCGCCTGCTCGCCCGTGTGCGCGTCGCATTCGCCGCCCTGGCCCTCGCAGCCCTCGCGGCCGCCCCGTCGACGGCGGCCGAGTCGCGCCCGCCGCTGCCGGTCGGCAAGCCGGTGGAGGCGGCGCCGGCCGCCCGGCCCGCCGCCACGGTAACGATCGAGTTCGAGGGTGGCCTCGTCGGGCAGGAGATGGCGAAGGTCATCGCCGCCTTCGGCCCGGAGTCGGACCTCCTGCCGGCGAGGTTCCACCTGCCGGCGGAGACCGTCGGGCTCTGCGGCGTGCTGGCGAGCGAACTGTCCGTGCCGTCCGTCTTCTGCACCCGCGACCTCCTCGAGGCGGTCGCCGGTTACAGCCGCCGGAAGGGCCGGGAGATCGACCCGGACCGGGTCACCAGCACGGGCGGTATCTACCTGCCGGACGTCAGGACGGCCGAATCCGCCATCGTCCGCCTCTACAACCAGAGCCGGCCGGACGAGGCCAAGCAGATCGAGCAGCGCACCCGCAGCCTCGGCTGGTCGCCGAGCATCCTCGGGGTGGAATCCGACGTGCTGGCCAAGAGCGGGGTCGCCGAGGGCGCGCCGCAGATCGATGCGCTCACTCTGAAGCGCTACACCTGGACGTTCGACGTGGCGGACGAGGACGCCAGCCTTGCGGCCAGCTACCTCGGTCTCGAACTCAACGGCCCGAACCTCTTCATCTCGGTGGAGCCGACCACGCCGGGCGAGGAGCCCCGGCGCTACAACGCCTATCCGGCGGACATCCACTTCAAGCACTGGTGCGGCGGCGGGGCCGGGCCGGCGCCGCGACCGGAAGGCCTCTACGCCGACATGCTCGGCAGCCTCTATGCGACCGATCACGTGGCCGGCTGCACCGGCAGCGGCGCCGTGCGGCCGGAGGTCGCCATCATGGACCAGCAGATCAAGGTCCACCCGGACCTCCTGGCGTCCTTCTCAGACGATCCGGCCGAGAGCGCGCCGGCGCCGGCGGCCGCCTGCACCCCGCGACCGTTCCAAATCGACACGGACCACGGCACGCTCCTCGCCAGCATCGTGGCGGCCCGCCCCAACGACTACGGCTTCGCGGGTCTCGCGCCGGAGGCCCGGATCCGCTCCTTCGTGTTCCAGCCGGGGACCAGCAACCGGGAGATCAAGTCCTTCATCGAGGCGACGGATCAGGTGTCCGAGATCCGCATCCCGCGGGTGTTCCTGATCGCCAGCGAGTTCAAGCCCCTGATCCCCTTTCCGAAGGTCGACCTGTCGCCGCGGGAGCTGCGGGCGGCCAAGCTCTACTGGCGGTGGAACGCGGGCGCCCGCGCCTTCGACACCGCGCTCGCGGACGACGACGCCCGCCTGCTCGATCCCCTCGTGCGCGAGGTGCTGACGCGCACCTTCCTGCTGGTGGCGGCGGCCGGCCAGCAGGTGGACGACGAAGAGGGCGAACCGGTGGAAGGCCTGGAGATCGACTGGGAGCGGCCGCTCGCCCCGCAGAACCTCGGCGACGACGACAACGTGCTGGTGGTGGGCGCCTGCGCGAACTGCGCCTCGCCCGAGGCGCGGCTCTGGCCCAACTCCAACCGCGGCAAGCCGGGCAACATCTTCGTCAGCGTGCTGGCGCCGGGCGGCGTGTCGGTGCCGACCTACGTGTCGGAGACCGAGATCGCCTCCACGGTCGGCGGCACCTCCTCGGCGGCGGCCTTCGTGGCGGGGCTCGCGGCGCGCATGGCCGCCTGCCACCCCGCCACCTACCTGGACCAGCCGGAAAACCTGAAGGCGCGCATCATCCTGGCCTCCCGGCCGACCCACGACGCGGAGATCGTCCGCACCGTGGTGGGCGGCGTGGTCGACCCGGCCGTCTCCATGCTGGACCCGCGCAAGGACTGGCTGAAGCTCGCCGAAACTGACGTTCGCCCGGTCGCCTTCGACGGCTGGTGCACCGGCGGCGTCAGCGCCGAGGCGGGGGATTCGGGCGGCGGCGGCTTCATCGAACTGCCCGGAACCCAGCGGCTGACGGCGGTCGACGGCGCGCTGGTGCGCCAGTCCGTGAGCGATCCGGTCGGCGGCAGCACGTCCTTCCTCAGCCGCCGGATCGTGCACCGGGAGCCGCCACGCTGGCCGAAGACGCCGGACGCGCGGCTCGCCGCCGTGACGGAGGCCTCCGGCGCCCAATGTGCCGTCGCGGCCAACCGGCTGGAGGACCTCTTCCTCAGTCAGGACAGCGCCGGACGCCAGGAGATTGCCGCATGCGACGCCCTCGAGCTCTGCGAATGACGAGGCGCCATCGCCCATCCGGCGCGGGCCGCGGCGCCGGCCTCGTCCTCGCCGCCCTCCTGTCCGCCGCCTCGCCGGCGTCGGCCGACCCGGCGGACGACCTTGGCGGCGGCACGGAGTTCGGCGTCAACTTCAAGCCGCTCGACACCCGCTTGGACGCCACGCGGAAGGCGGTCTCGATCACCAAGCCGTCCCTCGACGCGCCGCGCTATTACCGTCTGAGGTTGAAGGTCACCAACCCGGACCGCGCGCCCTGGACCGTGGTGATCCGGGCGACCGGCGGCCAGGTTCTCTCCACGTTCGATGAGCGCGAGACGGCCTGCGAGGACGTGAACGGCTGCTGGACCGTGCGGCTGCCCTCGGCCGCGCCGCGCGTGCAGTTCGAGACCGCCTCGCCGACCGCCGTCGCGGAGGTGCCGGAGGCGCTCTACATGCCGGACCGGGCCCAGAGGACCTTTTATTCGGCGATGCCGAACAGCCAGGTGGAGCGTCTCTCCGCCCTGCAGCCGCCCACCGATCGGCTGCGCCGGCTCCACGATCTCGCCGACCACCTCGGCCTCTTCATCGGGTCCGGCCCGACGCCGGACGGCCAGCGGACGGTGAACTGGTGCTGCAGCGGCGTGCGCCTGACACGGGATCTCTTCCTCACAAACTGGCACTGCGGCGCGGCCGCCGGCATGCCGGACGGCGCCTACTGGACCACGGGCCCGAAGCCCCGCGCCTGCCGCAGCGGCATCGTGGACCTCTCCTATGACGGGGACCCGGTCGGCCGCGAGTACGGCTGCCAGACGGTCGCCTACGTGGACAAGCATCTCGACGCCGCCGTCCTGCGTCTCGCCCGCCTCTCCGACGGCCCGGCGCTGACGCCGCCGCTGCGGCCGCTGTCGCTCGGCGCGCCCGGCGAGCCGGCCTCGGGCGCCGAGCTCCAGGTGTTCCACCATCCGGCCTGCGAGGCGAAGTCGGTCACCCGCGCCTGCTCGGTCGCGGCGGCGGCCGTGCCCGGCTGGTCGGATCCTTCGCGGACGAGCGAATTCAGCCACCTCTGCACCACCGAACGCGGCAGTTCGGGCGGCCCGGTGTTCGACGCCGCCGGCCGCCTCGTCGGCCTGCACCACCAGGGCGTCGACCCGGCGCGCGGGCCGGGCAACTTCGCGGTCCGCATCGCCGACCTCGTCGACGCGATCGCCGCGGCGGATCCGTCGCTCCACGCCGAGATCACCGGGGCGACCGCGGTCCCGGCGGTTCCGGAAGCTGCTCCGACGGCCCCGGTCGACAACAACCCGGCGCCCGCAGCGCCGGCGGCCCCGGTCGGACCCTGAGTCGGTCGGACGATCGTCCGTGGGCCGATCGGCGGGCTACCGGCCCCCGCCTTGCGTGAAGGCGGTGCGCTCCTCCTCCACGCTCAGCACCTCCGGCATGGCGCGAAGGCGGCGGTCGGCGCCGTCGCCGGACACCACCAGGGTGCCGAGAAGGTCGAGCGTCTCCTCCACCACGAGGCCCTGGGCGGCGATCCGGCCGGCGACGGCGCCGAGGTCGGCCCCGGGCTCGACGATGCAGAGGAAACGGCGGGCTGAAGGGGGCATGCTGTCGGGCATCGAAAGGTCTCCAGGATCGGGTGCGCCCGGCCACTGGAGCGGCCGGGCGGATGGCGCGTTGACGCTTCGGCCGGGTCTCAGGCCTCGGTCTTCCGCCGGCCCTTGCCGGACGCGGTCTCCGTCGGGCGGCGGATCGGCAGCGGGAAGGGCCGCGGGATCGGCCGGGGGAAGGGTCGCGGCAGTCCGCCGATGTTCACCACCGGCGCCTGCACGAGACCCGCGCCCACGTGGGTGGCGGCCTCGTCGCTGAGCGGCCGGGCAGTGGAGATCAGCCGCTGCCAGAGCGCCGCGCCGCGCATCTGCGGGTTGTTCTGGGCGTAGAGCGCCGCGATGCCGGCCACGTGCGGCGTCGCCATCGAGGTGCCCGACAGGCTGCCGTAGCGGCCGCGACCCACGGGCAGCGACGAGAACACGGCGACGCCCGGCCCCACGATGTCCACCCGGCCCTGGGGTGGAAAGTGGGTGACGTTGGAGAAGGGCGCCTTCACCAGGCGATCGTCCACCGCGCCCACCGCCATGATGGACGGGCAGTTGGCCGGATGGCTCACCGGCGCGCCGTGGTCGTTGCCGGCCGCCGCGATGATCAGGCAGCCGGCGTTGAGGGCCGCCACCGCGGCGTTCTCGTAGACCGCCGAGAAGCCGGCCCCGAGCGCCCGGGCGCCGAGCGACATGCTGATCACCTGGCAACGGTTGGCGATCGCCCAGTTGATGCCGGCGAGGATGCCGCCGTCACTGCCGCTGCCGGCGTTGCTCAGCACCTTGCCCACATAGATGTCGGCGGCGAACGCCACGCCGTAGCGGTCGACCCCCGGATCCGACGGTTCCTTCGGCCCGCAGGCGGTGCCGATGCAGTGGGTGCCGTGGCCGTTGAGGTCCTGCACCGCCTCGTTGGCGATGAAGCTGCGGGCGACCACCGTCCGGCCGGCGAAGTCCGGGTGGGCGAGGTCGAAGCCGGTGTCGAGCACCGCGACCCGGATGCCGGCGCCGGTCGACACCTGCATGTAGGGAAAGCGCGCCACGGTGCGGGTCTTCTGAAGGCCCCAGGTGCTGCCGGTGGCGAGCGCCTCCAGGGGCGACGGCTCCCCCTCGGCGGCCTCGCCGGCCATGCCTTCGTAGATGTCGGTGACGTTGTTCACCGCGTCGCGGTAGCCGCGGAGATAGGCCCCGAAGTCCGGCAGGGCGTGCACCACGCGCTCCGGCTCCAGCATCGCCCCGCCGCCGTCGTCGGACGCCGCCACCCGGGACAACTGCTCCGCGTCCACGGCGTTCAGGATGGTGACGCCGATCTCGTTCAGATAGATGCCGTCGCCGCTCCCGAGCGCGTCCGCGTCTATGCCCTGGTCGCCGAAGTCCAGCGAGCTCGCCAGCTTCAGCCCGGCCCGGTCGGCCAGCGCCGAGAGCGTGCCCTTGGCGTCGTGCGGCGTTCCCACCATCAGGTACCGCCCGGTGAAGTCCGGGGCCGGCTCGTCCGTCATGTCGAAGGAGTTCATCACAACCTCCCAGTGAAGCGGAAGCAGAACGCGACCCTGTCCGAAGGGAAGGGGCGGTGCTTCCTCGTCGTTCGACGCCCGCCAGGGGTTCGTCTCGACTGCCTCATCGATAGAGGTCGGGCGGCTACGGTCTCATCACCATCATGGGGGATCGGGCTTCACCTTTCTTATGAGGTCGAATAGTCTTGCCGGACCCAAATGGCATGCGGTGATGCATATCCAACAGCAGCTCGACCATCTGATCGGCAGCATCTACGAAACGGCTGTCAACCCCGACCGGTGGCCGACCGTTCTGACGGCCGTGGCCGCGCATGTGGGCGCCCGGGGCGCCTTTCTGTTCGAGCTGTTGGAGGAGGACGGCCGCCGCCGCATCCGCGCGCCCTACTTCTCCGACCGCTACGACCGGGCGCTGGTGGACGGCTATCTCGCCCGGCACATGGCCCAGGAGCTCGCCGACCAGGACGAGTTCGCCCGCTGCTCGCGCCAGTCGGACGGCATCGATCTCATCGACGACAGCGTGCTGGCGCCGTCCGAGGCGGCGCTTCTTGCCCGCGCCAACGTGGCGGAGATGCTGCGCTACGGCATCCGCTACCGGATGGGCGGGCTCCTCAACAAGGACCACGTCACCCGCGACCGCTTTGCCCTCCAGTTCGCGCCCGACACGGACCCGAGCACGCCGGAGGTGCGCGAGCGGATCGCCCGGGTGCTGCCCCACATCGCCAAGGCGCTCGACGTGGCGCGGCCGATGGCGGTGCTGGCGGCACGCCAGACCGCGATCCTCCATTCGCTGGACCGGCTCCGGGTCGGCATCTGCATCGTCAACGCCCACGGCGAGATCGTCCTCGCCAACACCGAGTTCGAGCGCCAGATCGAGACCTACGGCGTCTACCGGCGCTCGCCGCGCGGCAAGCTCGTCGTGGTGCCGGAGGCGAGCGCCCGCAGGGCCGCGGACCTGACCGAGACGCTGTCCGGCCACGGCCGGTTCGGCGCCCGCCCGCGCAAGGAGGCCATCCTCTGCAGCCTGGAGGGCCGCGAGCACGCCCTCTGCCTGGAGATCACGCCGCTGCGCATGGCGGAGGATCTCGGCGAGCCGAAGCTGAAGGGCCACATCGTCTACAGCCTCGACACCAGCCAGGCCTTTAGCATCGACACCGCCCTGATGGCGCGCCAGTTCGCCCTGACGGCCGCGGAATCCGGCGTGTTCCAGATGATGGCCGAGGGCCTCACCAACAACGAGATCTCCGACCGCCGCTCCACCTCGGTGGAGACCGTGAACACGCAGGTCAAGTCCATCCTCTCCAAGACGCAGACCGCCAACCGGGTCCAGGCCATCCGGCTCGCCACCAACATCAGCTTCTCGCTGGTGGCCGACGAGGTCGACATGGCCGGGGTGGCGGCAACCGGTCGCGAGGCGGCGGCGGAGAAGCGCGGCAGCGCCGCGACCTGACGTCCCCGTCCGCCCGTGGTCGCCCCGTCAGGGTCGCAAGTTCCTTTTTCGTTCGATGCAGGGTGCGGCCGATTGCCGATCCGGCCCGGGCCTCGTGTCGCGGCCGGCGGGGCTGCGCTAGTCTCTTCCAACGCCGTCGCTTTCCCGCCGGAGAGGCCCTCCCGTGTACGTTCCCGCGCATTTCGAAGAACCCAGCCAGGACGTTCTCCACGCCCTGATCGAACGCCACCCGCTCGGCATCCTCGTCACCCACGGGACCGGCGGGCTCGATGCCAACCACATCCCGTTCGATCTCGACCGGACGGCGGGTCCGCACGGCACGCTTCGCTGCCACGTGGCGCGCAACAACCCGGTCTGGCAGGAGATCGCAACCGGCGACGAGGTCCTGGTGGTGTTCCGGTCCGTCGAGGCCTACGTGTCGCCGACCTGGTATCCGAGCAAGCACGAGGCTCACCGGCAGGTGCCGACCTGGAACTACATCGTCGCCCATGCGCACGGCACCGTGACGGTCCAGGACGATGAGCGTCTGGTCCGGCGGAACGTGGCGCGGCTCACCCACCGCCACGAAGCCGGTCAGCCCGTGCCCTGGAAGATGGGCGACGCGCCGCGCGACTATCTGGATGCCATGGTGAAGGCCATCGTGGCGCTGGAGATCGACATCACGCGCCTGGTCGGCAAGGCGAAGCTCAGCCAGAACAAGGAGGTGCGCGACATCCGCGGCGCCGCAGCGGCGCTTGAAGCGAAGGGCGAAGAGGACCTCGCCCGCGCCATGCACGCCGCCGCCGACGCCAAGGACGGCTGACGTCGATCGCCGCCCCGGAAGGCGTGTGTCCGGACCAAAAGGAGGAGCTTTCCCGGGTCAGCCACCGCGTCGACGCCGGCCGCTCAGGCGACCGCGGCGTGGCTCTCCTGGACCATGGCGCCGGCAAGAGTCGCGTAGGCGAGGGCCCAGGCCTGCCGCATGTCGGGCGTGAAGGCGTCGCCAAGGCCATCCTCCAGCGTCCGCAACAGGGCCGTGCCGACGATGCCGTAGTGATCCGGCCTCACCCCGTAGCCGACGTGCCGCGCCCCGAGGGCCCGCACGGCCGGCAGGAGGGACGGCAGATCATCGAGACCCGCCACCGCCAGCGACAGCACGGCCATCAGCTTGCGGCCCTGTTCGTCCATGTCGCCGTGGAACATCGACCGTAACTGGGGCGCGGCGGCGAACAGATGCGCGTAGAAGACCCGCGCCACCTGCGGCGCGAAGGGCTTCAGACCCTCGAAGCTCGATTGAACCCGTTCGATCTGGTCCGGCGACATGATATCTCTCCCTGGTGTCGTTCATTCCCAGGAGCGATCCTCAGGCCGCCACGTTTCCGGCCTTTGTCGCGGCGTGTTTCGACGGGCGACGCGGAGCGCCCAAGAGAAAATGATCTAGCCCTCCGGCGTGAACACATAGCCCTGACCGTGCACGGTGCGCAGCAGGCGCGGGGCATCCGGCCGGTCCTCGATCTTCTTGCGCAGGCGCGCGATCCGGATGTCGATGCCGCGCCCCACCTCGATCCCGCCGAGATCGAGGAGCGTGGAGATCTGCTCGCGCGAGAGCGTGCGTCGCGGCCGCTGCGCCAGAACGGCGAGAAGGTCGAACTCGCCCGCGGTGAGATCCACCGTTCGCCCCGACGGATCGACCAGGCGGCGCGCCGACAGGTCCGCCTGGAAGCCCTGGAAGGCGATGACCTCCACCGGTTTTGCCGCGCGCTCGGCCGCCACCGGCGCGGCGCTGGCCGTGCGCCGCAGGATGCACCGCACCCGGGCGAGCAGTTCGCGCATCTCGTAGGGCTTGGTCAGGTAGTCGTCGGCGCCGATCTCCAGCCCGACGACTCGGTCGATCGGCTCGTCGGCGGCGGTTGCGAAGATGATGCCGATCGCGGAGCGCTCCCGCAGCCACCGGGCGAGCGACAGCCCGTCCTCGTGCGGCATGCGGATGTCCAGGATGGCAAGGTCCAGGTGCTCCTGTGCGCAGAGCTCGCGAAACCCGGCCGCGTCAGCAGCCTGCACGACCCGGAAGCCGCGGCGGGTCAGATATTCGGCGACCGTCTCGCGCAGGTCGTCCTCGTCGTCCGCGATGCCGATCGTCTGGACCGGCATCCCCTCGGCGTCCTCGGGGGACGGGATCGTTGACATGGCGCACTCCTCCTTGCGACATTGCCGACAGGCCTTTGCGCCCGCAATTCGTCATGGTTGACCATATGCCAGCCCGTGCGATCGTGTTCGTTGTCGAAGACGAGAAGGATCTGGCCGATACCTACGTCGAGTATCTGTCGGCGTTCGGCTACGACGTCCACGCGGCCGCGTCCGCCCGGGCCTTCGACGATCTCGCGCGCGATCTCGGCCCGCCGGATCTCGTCATCCTCGACCTGAACCTGCCGGGCGAGCACGGCAACTCCGTCCTCGCACGCATCGCGACCGAGAAGACGTTTCCGATCCTGGTGATCTCCGGGCTTGACGACGCGACCGAGCGGATCGTTGCGCTCGAGGTGGGCGCCGACGACTACCTGACGAAACCGACCACGCTCCGCGAGATCGGCGCGCGCGCGTCCGGCCTGCTCGCCCGCTACAAGGGCGCCAGCCGGCGCCTCGTGCTCCTGGAGACGGTCACCGTCGACCTCACCAACCAGTTCGTGCTCCGCGACGGCAAGGCCATCGATCGGCTGAAACCGGGCGAGACCGCGCTCCTGCGGGTGCTGGCGGACCATCCCGGCGTGGTCCTGACCCGCCAATTCCTCATCGACACCGCCCCGGGCGATGAGGAGGACGTGTTCGACAGGGCGATCGACAACCGGGTGTCGCGGCTGCGGCGCAAGCTCAACACCGAACGGATCAGCACCATACGCGGCCATGGCTACCGGTTCGATCCCTTCCTGCCGACCGCCCGTCCGGCGCCGCCGGGCGACGAGACCGTCGGCTGACACGGGGTGACCACTAGGTCTGGGGCGGCGTGCCCGCTCGGGCGACGTTCGCACGAGCCTCACCGGCGTTTGTTTCGCAAATGTCCCGCCGCGGCGTCGCGGCGCCCTTTGATCCCGGCCCGAGCCCGGTCTTGCGGCCTCAGGTGCCGGCGGCGACCAGCCGGCCGACCACGTCGGCCAGCTGTTCGCGCGAGAACGGCTTGGTCAGCACCGGCCGGCCGCTGCTCGCCAGGAAGGCGAGGGTCATCGGCCCGAGGGTGTCGCCGGTGATGAAGCCGATGCGGTCGGCCATCGCCGGATGATGCGCCTTGAGGGTCTCCAGGAAGGTCGCGCCGTCCATTCCGGGCAGGCGCAAGCCGCACACCACAGCGTCGAACGCGCGCGCCTTCAGGGCCTCGAACGCCGCCTCTGCCGACCGCACGTGATGGACGTCGGCGGAGAGCCGCCCGAGGATGCCCACGATGGTGCCGGCCACATCCGCTTCGTCGTCGACAACCAGCACGCGGTGTCCGCCGAGGTGCGGCGCCGGCGCCTTGGCCGCGTCCGGAGCTCGGACGGCGCGATCGCCGGACGCCGCCGGCAGGGCGATCCGGAACACGGCGCCGTCCGATCCGGGCAGGAGCTCCAGCTTCCCGCCGTGGGCCGCGATGGTGCCGAAGCTGTAGGAGAGCCCGATCCCGGTGCCCTGGCCGGCCGCCTTGGTGGTGAAGAAGGGCTCGAAGATGCGGGCCCGCACCTCCGGGGGAATGCCCGGCCCGTTGTCCGCGATGGTCACGAGCACCATGCCGTCCCGGCGGTCGAAGCCGATCTCGATCCGGCGGGGCTGCGGCTGGGTGGCGAGGGCCTGCTGGGCGTTGACGAGGAGGTTCACCAGCACCTGGTGCAACTGGTCCGGGTCGCCGTCCACCAGAGCCGGCGACCGGGCACCGTTGACCACGACCTCGATCTCGGCGGTGCGAAGCGCGTAGCCGAGCAGCTCCACCACTTGGGTGACCGTCTGCTGCAGGTCCACCACGGTCCGCGACGGCGGCTTCTGCCGGGCGATCGACAGGAAGGTCTTGACAATCCGGGCGCAGCGCTCCGCGGCCCGGCCGATCTTGGCCGCCCGGTCGGCGAGCGGCGTCCCCTCCACGTCCTCGGACAGGAGGGTCGACTGCCCGACCAGGATGGCGAGCGGGTTGTTGAGCTCGTGGGCGACGCCGGCGAGAAGAAGGCCGAGCGCCGTCAGCTTCTCGTTCTGGTGGACCGCCGCGCGCGCCTCCGCCACCGCCGCCTCGGCGCGCTTGATCGACGTGATGTCGATGTCGAAGCCGCCGATGTAGACCGGTTCGCCGGGCGCGATCTCGATGGGAAAGCGGACCACCAGGGTCCAGGCATAGCGATCGAGGCCGGGAAGGTGCTCCTCGATCGACAGCGCCCGCCGCGTGCTGCGGACGAGGTCGTCGTTGGCGCGGATCATGGCGCCTTCCTCCGGCCCGAGCATCTCCTCGGAGCGGCGCCCGATCAGGTCGTCGACGGGGCGCCCGAACACATGGGCCATCTCCGGATTGGCCATCACGAAGCGGCCTTCGCCGTCCTTCAGATACATGCCGATGGGCGCGTTTTCCATGAAGCCGGCGAGCCGCTGCTCGGAGTTGCGCAACGCCGCCTCCGCGGCCCGTCGCTCCGTCAGATCGCGCATGCTGGCGGCGAACAGGCGGCGGCCCGACACCCGGGTCTCCGTGATCGCGAGCTCGACGGGAAACTCCGTGCCGTCGGCGCGCTGGGCGAAGATCTCGATGCGGCGCCCCAGGAGCCTTGAATTGCCTTCGTGCAGGTAGCGCGCCATCCCGGCGCGGTGCGCCTCGCGCAGGCGCGGCGGCACGATGAGGTCGCCCATCTGCCGACCGATGACCTGGTCGCGCGGCCAGCCGAAGACGTCCTCGGCGGCATCGTTGAATTCAAGAATATGCCCATGCTCGTCGATCACGATCACGCAGTCGAGCGAGGCCCGGAGCACGGCGGCAAGGATGGCGTCCCGTTCCATGGTCGAGATGATCGATTGTTCCATGCGCCGACTTTCCCGAACGGATGCCAATGGACAGTACCGGCGATCGGGGCGGGGCGCGAGGGATGTCGCGAAAAGGCCTGCCGCTTCGAGGGGGAAGCGACAGGCCTCGGGCGAAAGGGGCGGAGCTGCGGACGCATGCCGCTGGTCGCTCAGCGGCCGCTCCGCACCGCCCGTTCGATCTCGCCACGGCTGATGCCGATGTCCTTGAGCAGGCGGTCGTCCATCTCCGCCAGGTGATTGGCGGCGATCTGGCGACGGATGTACTTGATGACGGTGCGAACGGTCTTCATGGCAGGTCCCTCACTGGTGACGCGGCGGCGCCCGAGGGGGCGGCGGCGGTCGGCCCGGTCAGGTCCGGTGCCGACGGAGGGACTTTTCGGCTGAGACTGTTCCGCCCGTGTGTCGCGGCGGCGGGGGATGTGTTTCGAAGGAAAGACCGCAGCCGGACGGGCGTGAAGGCTTTCGGCGCGAACCGGTTGCCTGCGGACCGGCCGGGTCCGGCCGGCCGGAAAGCGCTTTACGATCCGTCCACCGCGACGCCGAACTGCTGGCGGTAGGCGGCCGGCGGCAGGCCGGTCAGCTTCTGGAACACCTTGCGGAAGGCGGCCGCATCGGAATAGCCCACGTCCCAGGCGATCCGGTCCACCGGCGTCAGCGTCCGCTCCAGCGCCTCGCGCGCCTTGGATATGCGAACCTGCTGCAGATACTCCACCGGGGTAAACCCGGTGGCGGCGCTGAAGCGCCTGAGGAAGGTGCGCTCGGTCATCCCGGCGGCGTCCGCAAGGCCGGCCACCCTCTGCAGCGTCGCCGCATGCGCATGGATGACATGCTGGCTATGCCGGATCGCCTCGTCGCCATGGTGGAACCGCGGCACGAACTGGGCGAACGGGCGCTGGTCCTTGCGCGGCGGGTCGACAAGAAGGAAGCGCGCGGTGGCCAGCATGGTCGCCGGGCCGAGGTGGCGGCCCACCAGCGTCAGGCCGAGGTCCGCCCAGGCCAGGATGCCCCCGGCCGTCATGATGTCGCCCTCGTCCAGCACCAGGTGGCTCTCGTCGAGGTTCACCTTCGGGAAGCGCTCCGCCAGCTGCCGCGCGAAGGCCCAGTGCGTGGTGGCGCGGCGACCGTCGATCAGCCCGGTCTCCGCCAGGACGAAGGCCCCCGCGCACACCGAACAGAGGGTGGCGCCCGCGGAATGCTGGGCGCGCAGCCACGTGGCGGCCACCGGCGCCGGTGCCATCTTCTCCGGCATGACGATGCTGGGCGGGGCGATCACATAGGTCAGGCGGTGGTCCGCACCCGGATGGCTGTCGAAGACGCAGCCGACGCCTTCGTCCGTCGCCTGCCAGTGCGACACGCGCATGGCGCGGGGCACCTCACCGGCCCACTCGCCGGCGATGCGGAAGAGGTCGGTCAGCCCGTGGATCGCCGCCAGCTGGCAGTCCGGGTAGATCAGCAGGCCGATTTCGGCCACCAGGTCAGCCTGTCGCATCAGTGTCCGTTTTGCCTCGTATATTTGCGTTTCCGCCACGTCCCTTCCTGCGGCAAGGCGCGTAGCGTGTCCATACCGAAACGCCGGGGCCCATCGAGACCGTCGACCCCGGCCGGACGGATGCCGATCACGACGGCGGCCTTCGCCTCCGCCCTGATGCTGCCGAACCCCAAGTCACGCGTTCAACTCCAAGGAACCCTCACCATGGCTACGATCAAGACCGAGGACGGCACCACTCTGTTCTACAAGGATTGGGGCCCCCGGGACGCCCAGCCCATCGTCTTCCACCACGGCTGGCCGCTGTCGGGCGACGACTGGGACAACCAGATGCTCTACTTCCTGGAGAAGGGGTATCGCGTCATCGCCCACGACCGGCGCGGGCACGGCCGGTCCGACCAGACCGATACCGGCAACGAGATGGACACCTACGCCGCCGACGTGGTGGAACTCGCCCGCGCGCTCGATCTCAGGAACGCGGTCCACATCGGACACTCCACCGGCGGCGGTGAAGTCGCCCGCTACGCCGCCCGGGCCGAGGCCGGCCGCATCGCCAAGGCCGTCCTCATCGGGGCCGTGCCGCCGGTGATGGTGCAGTCGGCCGCCAACCCGGACGGCATCCCGCTGACCGTGTTCGACGGGTTCCGCGCGGCGCTCGTCGCTAACCGGGCGCAGTTCTTCCGCGACATCCCGACCGGGCCCTTCTACGGCTTCAACCGGGACGACGCGACCGTCAGCCAGGGTCTGATCGACAACTGGTGGCGCCAGGGCATGGCGGGCGGCGCCAAGGCCCACTACGACTGCATCAAGGCCTTCTCGGAAACCGACTTCACCGAGGACCTGAAGGCCCTGACCATCCCGGTCCTGGTGATCCACGGCGAAGACGACCAGATCGTCCCGATCGCCAATTCGGCCCACAAGGCGATCACCTTGCTGCGGAACGGCACGCTGAAGACCTATCCCGGCCTGTCCCATGGGCTCTTCGCCACCCATCCGGACGTGATCAACCCGGACCTTCTGGACTTCATCCGCGCCTGAGCGCCCGCACGAGCCCGAAGGGGGTGGGTCCGTCCCGCCCCCTTCGCCGCGCCTTTCGAACACCGACCGCCCAGCCTCACCGGGGTGGTCGGCTGGGGTCTCGCCTACGACGGCAGCACGATCACCTTGGTGTCGACGGCCGTGCGATCGTAGAGGTGGATCATATCCTGGGTGAGGAGGCCGGTGCAGCCGCTCGTCAGGTTGGTGCCGATCGTTTCGGGATAGCGCGACCCGTAGATGGTGTAGAGCGTGTAGACGCCGTCCTGGTAGAGGTAGAGCGTGCGCGCGCCGAGCGGGTTGTCCGGGCCACCCGGCATGCCGCCGGCGTACTTGGCCGCCCGCGGCTCGCGCTGGATCATCTCCCGCGGCGGGGTCCAGGTGGGCCATTCCGCCTTGCGGCCCACATAGGCGTTCCCGCTCCACAGGAATCCCTGACGGCCCACGTTGGCACCGTACCGGGTGGCCATCCCGCCGCCCTCGATCCGATAGACATAGTAGTTGGCCGGATCGACGATGATCGTGCCCGGAGCTTCGTTGGACTCGTAGCGAACCGTCTTGCGGAAATACTTCGGGTCGACCTTGCTGATGTCCATGGCCGGGATGGGAAACTTGTCGTCGGGCACCGGCCCGTAGAGCAAGGCCGCTTCCCGGCGGCTGAGGGCGTCGCTGGATGCGCACCCGGCGAGCCCGAGCACGCCCACACCGACGGCGGATCCGATCAGGAAGGATCGGCGGTTGAGCCCCTGGGGCCGATGCCCCGGCAGACCCGCGAAGCCCATCTCGCCAGCGTTGGCGATCTCACCGTCCATAGCCATATTCAGATCATTCCCATGCATTGCAACGAGCCCGGCGCACCGTCGGGACAGAGCGCACCAGCCCTCCCGATCCGCGCCAACCTTGCCGTCCCATGGCCGGATTGGCAAGTCACCGGCCGCGGTGCGCGCGAAAGCCGCCGCGCGAACCCGCGCCCGCGGGATCCCTGTTTGGCAGGCGGGCAGCCAAGAACCGTCGCCTTCTGTGGCAGGACGGTCACGCCGGCGGAGCGCAGCCGGTCACGGTCGACGGTCCGTCGCCTGCCGGTGAACCGTCGTCATGGGCCGAAGAGGCCGCCGAAAACGTCGCCGAAAACGTCGCGCATGGCGTAGATGACTGCCGCGATCACCAGCCCGACGACAATCAGCATGACCGCGTAGGTGAAGAGTTGGACGCCGATCGCCAGTCCGCCGAGCGCGATCCCCGACAGGGCGGCGCGCTTCCGTTCATGGCGGACGAAGGCCGCGACCCCGAGCACGATCGCAAAGCCCGCAAGGACGCCAGCCGCCACGTGAAGGTGATCGTCGATGTCCCGCGAGGGCACCACCGGCTCCGGTTGCGGCTGCCCCGCCACGGAGCGGGCGGCTGATCGGGCGATATCGGCGGCCAGCTCCCCGATGCCGACACCGGGGCTCCGCTGCGGGGCGAACGGCCCAGCCCAGACGATCACCAGCGTGAGCACCAGCGCGGCGGCGCCGACGGCAAAGCCGAGCCAGCCAAGGGTGGCGCGCGGTGTGGACGCGATGTCTGGTGTGGACGCGGTGTCTGTCATGGGCGGCGCCTCCGTTCCGGATCTCCAATCTGCTGAACGCCCATCCTGGCACACGATGGTTTATGCCACGTGCGCGCGGATCCGTATCCCGACGGCCGTGCGCCCGTCGGGCCGCTTGCTGTCGGCATCCGAGCGTCGGGGCGCGTCCGGTCCTTCGGCTCGGCGCTGACAAACCATCGGTCAGCCGCTCCCGTAGGCGGTGCGGACCAGCTTTGTCACGGCGTCCTCGATCCGCCGCCAGGTTTCGGGGTGGTCGGTGGGCAGGCCGATCACCGTGTCCGATGTCCGGCTCGCCAGGACGAGATAGCTCAGTGCGGCGATGATCATCGCGTTGACGGCCGGAGCGTCGACCCCCTCGGGCGGCTTCAGATCGCCCCGCGTCGTCTCCATCCAGGCCCCGAGCGCGCGCGACCGGGAGGCCGACAACGCGCGGACGAGGCCGGAGGTGTCGGTGAGTTCCCAAAGGGCGCTCTGGAGAGCGAGGGGCTCGGTCCGCAGGATATGGAGCAGGCGAAGGGTCATGCGCTCGATCAGCGCCGCGTAGTCCGCCGGCGGCGGGCCGGGCGCCTCGTCGCGCATCACCTGCTGCCACCAGACGGCGATGCGGTCGCCGAGCGCCTCCAGGAGGCCGTCGAGCCCACCGAAATAGCGATAGATCAGCTGCTTGTCGGTGCCGGCGGCCCGCGCCACCGCGTTGACCCCGAAGCCGGCCGGGCCGGTCTCCGTCAGGATCGCCTGCGCCGCGTCCAGGATCCGCGCCTCGGTCGCGCTCCGGTCCCGCGTGCGCGGCTTGAGGGATTCTCCCGCCGTAGCGGTGGCCGCCGGTTCGGGCGCGTTCTTGCGGATCATGGCCAGCCTCCGACGGTGTCACCGGCAGGTGATAGGCCAGGCAAGAGCTCGGCGCAACGCGGGTCCGCAAAAGTCTCCGATCGGTGACTTGACGTGTCACTCGTCGGTGACGTAATAAGTCACCAACAGGAGACATACCGGGCCGCCGGCTTGCCGCCTTCGCCCCGCGCCTGATCCAGCCGAAAGCTTCCCTCGCTCCCCTCCCGTGAAAGCCCGTTCCATGACCACCCGCTCCACCGGCCTTGGCCTCTCGGCCATCGCCATGGCCATCGGCTTCAACCTGCCCTACGCCCATCTCGCCACGATCTACGACTACCCGGACATCCTGCGCCGCCCGGCCGCCGAGGCGCTCGCCCGCTTTGCCGACGGCGGCGCGGAACTGATCCTGACCTGGCACGCCTTCGCCTGGGCGGCGCTCCTGCTCGTGCCCCTGACGATCGGACTTTCGCTGGCCCCGGCGAACCGCGCCGCCTCCGAACGGCTCGCCCTCGCCGCGGCGATCACCGGCGCGGCGTCCGGCGTGGCGCAGGCGATGGGCCTGTGGCGCTGGGTGTTCGTGATCCCCGGGCTTGCCCGCGCCCATGCGACCGGCGATGCGGCCGCCCGATCGGCGGCCGAAGGCACCTTCGACATTCTCAACGCCTATGGCGGCGTGGCGGTCGGCGAGCATCTCGGCCAGTGGCTGCTGGTGTTCTTCGCGCTGACGCTCGCAACGATCCAGTGGCGCCAGCGGCGCGTCGTCACCGGCGGCATCGGTTTTGCGACGGCGATCACCATCGCCATCGGCACCACCGAGGGGCTGGCGCTCGCCCTCGGCGCGGACGGGGACATCTTCTCGCTCTTCACCATCGCGGGCTTTCTCGGTCTGACGCTCTGGCTGATTCTCACCGGCCTCGGCCATCTCGGCCTCTCCGGTCTCCGCCGCAGCGGTGCCGCCGCGCACTGAAGCGGCACCATCGTCCCATTCCGAAGGTAGCGCGTCGGGCCGTCTGCCGCTGCAGCGGCTCCGGCGGCAACGACGAAGGGCGCCATTCAGGATCGAGCCTCTCGGTTCATCCAGCGTCAACGAGTGGCTGGTAGATTTGACAGACATAACCGTGGAGCCGCTGCCGACTCGATGATATAGACAAGGTCTGCTGAGAGAGCCGGCATGACACCCGCCATGGAAACCGACACGACTGTCCCGCCATCGGTCGCTGTCATGGACCGGCTCGACGCCTCGAGCGACGGTCGGCCCGCTCTGTGCCTTCGGTCGCTGCTGGATCAGGCGTCTGCGGAAGAGGACCTCGACAACGTCCCCGAATCCATCCGGTTATCGGAACTGGGGGTTATGCTGGCAAGGAAGGCGGACAAAGCCGATCTGGTGATCGACTTCTATGCAACCTTAGCGCGCGGCCACGCTTGTAGCAATGACTGGCCGACCCTCGTGACCCGGTGCGAGGAGGGCCTGGACTGGCTCCCGCGCGCCACCAACCCCGCGGCCTCGATCCGGCTGATCGGCATGCTGGCCCTCGCCTATGCGTCGCTCAATCGCGCCGACCGCGCCGTCGGTTTGATTCGCCAGATGAAGAGCCTGCCGCTGGAGCTGTCCGCGGATGCGCACTACATCTTGGCGACGAAAGTGGGGGAGATCCATTTCACGCTCGGCAGATATGCCGCCACGATCGAGGACTACCGGCGGGCGATCGTGATCCTGGACAGCCTCGACCCTGAAGCGCAATCGCCGTTTCGCATCGCATTCGTGCGAATCTACTATGCGAACGCGATTCTGACCGCCGCATCGACAGACACGTCGGACAGCGGGACGTGCAGCGTCGAAGACCTGGACCAAGTGCTGCAGCGGATTGCCGAAGCCGCCGTTGTCATCGACGACGTACCCCTCCTCCGCAACGATCTCACGATCGCCCGCGGGCACTGTCTCGCCCTCCTCGGTGAGCCGGATCCAGCCTTGAAATCCAGCGTCCTTGCGCTGGCGAACAAGGACGTCACCGCCTTGTCCTGGTCGTTGGAGAGCGTCTTCGCCTGGGCGGTCATCGAAGCGACGCGCGGCGACGTCGCGTTCGCGCGCGCGCTGCTGGCCAAGTGCGAACCGGAAACGCTTCCGGCAAGCGCGACCGCCCTGGTTTCGGGCTGGTACCATGCCATGGGTGACGTGCTCACGGCCGCCGGCGATCACGCGGGGGCAGCGGCCGCCTACCGCACGTCCATCGTGGAGGATCGCCGGCACAGGGATCGCCAGACCGCTCTCGTGTTCGAGATGGCAGAGCGGGCGTCCCGGGTCGACGAGGTCGCCGAACGCGCGCGCGAAACGGAGGACCGGGCGGATCATCTCGCCCGCACCAACGCCTCGCTCGCCGCGGAAAGGGAACAGCTTGCCCGCTCGGCCTACGAGGATCCGCTGACCGGGCTCGGCAACCGGCGCCTGCTGGAGCATCGCATCGCGACGCTGCGGGCCGACCCGCGCCTTCAGACCTACGCGATCGCGATCGGCGACGTGGACCACTTCAAGTCGGTCAACGACCGCTTCTCGCACCAAATCGGCGACAAGGTGCTGGCCGTCGTCGGGGGCATTCTGGCCCGATCGGTTCGCAACGGCGATCTCGCCGTCCGCTGGGGCGGCGAAGAGTTCGTGATCCTGTTCAACGCACGCATCGGCACGCGTCGGCTCGAAGCCGTCCGCAGGGCGGTCGAGGCATGGGACTGGTCGACGGTGGCGCCGGGCCTTGCCGTCACCATCAGCTTCGGCATCGCGCCTTGGCCGACGTCGGATCCGTTCGACAAGGCGCTCGCCCTCGCCGACCAGCGCCTCTATGCGGCCAAGGCCGCCGGACGAAACCGGGTCGTCGCCGCCTGACCGTCGCGCGGATCGTACCGATCAAATGAGAACGGCCGGCATGGTTGACCGGCGCGCGCCCCATTGCGGGCATCGGCTTGGTTTGTGGGCGCACGGGTGCGTGACCTCTAACGCGTGGACACCGGAAGACGGCCAAACCGGCCGCCGTGGGATCATCCCTTCAGATCCCGAAAGGGGCACACGTCGTCTTCGAACGGCACCCGCCTTCTGCGGAAGGTCGAGCCCTCCACGACCGAGGGCACGCTGATCCGATCCATCCGGAAATGCCGGAAATCTGTCCGTCTCGGATCCCACGCGACGAGATACCAGAGCGGCGGGAGGATCAGCATCGCCTGCGGTTCGACCTCGCGCTCGGTTCGAACGCCTTTCGCATCGTCGTAGTCGAAGCGCAGCCGCCGCCGCTGGAGAAACGCCAGCTCGAAGGCGGGGAGCAAGGCAGGATCGACCGGACCCACGCCCGAGATGTCCTGCAAGGGCGACAAGCGTCCGACGTGGAGGCAATCGAGGAGAGCACGGAGATCGCGGACCTTTTCCGGCGGCAGGGCGCGCTCGATCTTGGCGAGGCCGGTGTCGGCCAGATCGGAAAACGGAAAGGTCCGGGCGTCGCGCATCGTCGCCACGCTGATCAAGAGGGCGAACACCTCGACGACGGAGAGCTGCGAAGCGGTCTGCACCGAGCGCGGCTCGAGCTGAAGGCCGCCTCCCGGCCCGCATTCGGAAAGAATGACGAAGCCCTGATCGCGCAAGGCGCCGATGTCCCGCAGAACGGTTCGGCGCGACACGCCGACCTCGACCGCCAGCGTGTCGACGGTCGCGACCGTGGTGCGTCTGAGGATGCGGATGATCGCATCGTGGCGGGTTCGGATGGTCACGGCGGAACCATAGCAGAAACGGTGACAGGTTCTGGCACCGTTCGATCCTAAGGCTCCTTCGGCTCAATCGTCGGAGACCGACATCATGTCATCGAGCTTTCAACATCTGCTGATCGGAGGAGTGCTGTTCATGGGACTTTTAACAGGCGCGCATGCCAATGACCTCGCTATCGTCAACCCGCCGAGCCTCGGTGATCCGACCCCCAAGGGTTACAGCACGGCCGTCATCATTCCGGCAGGCAAGAGGATCGCATTCGTGTCCGGGCAGGGCGGCTTTGACGGCACGGGCGAGCTGTCCCCCGACTTCGCCACTCAAGTGAAGCAGGCCTACGCCAATCTCGGGCTCGCCCTCGAAGCCCTCGGCGCCCGGCCGGATCAGGTCGTCAAGCTGACCGTGTTCGTCGTCGACCATGACATGTCGAAGCTGGGCGTGCTCACGGAAACCGTGGTCCAGATGTTCGCCCCGACGCTGCCTGCGCAAACGCTGATCTCAGTGCCGAAACTGGCGATCGACCCGATGCTCTTCGAGGTCGAGGCGGTCGTCGCCCTCGACTGACGCCAAGAGGGAAGTCCGATCGTGACGGCAGATCCGTCCGGTCGGCCGTCCCGGTCTGCGGCTCTGCGCGCAAAAGGCAGGACGCGCGCCCTTGATGTCCGGTGCAACGGGCGCCTCATGGGCCAGCTGACGCAGCACCGGCGTGGTGTACCCGGCTTCGCCTCTGCGCCGGAGTGGCTGAGCGATGAGGAGCCGCAGCCCTTGTCATTTTCGCCGCGAAAGTAGGCAAAGCCGCTCGCGCGCCGCCCCTGTCGCCCCTGTTTCGGCGGACCTTCGCCACCCCGTCGGCGGCACCGGCCGCTCAAGACGGTGAACTTCGGGTGGGCTGCCCCGCCGGGCATGGGTGATCGCGTCGGTCAGAGCGACGGCCGGACCAGCAGGCCGCCGAGACGGCCATCCGCGGCCAGCGCGAAGCTCCACTCCTGGCTCCCGTTCTCGAAGCTGACGTCGTAGACGTCCCAGCCGTCCGCGCTGACGCCCTTGAAGGACAGATCCCGAAGCGGCCCGAGGCGCTCCAGTTCCGCCTGGATGACGGCGGCCTGCTCGCGGGCCGCGCTGGCCAGGAGTGGCACCATACGGTCGCCGTCGATCTCGCCGCGCTGGTGCTGGTCGATGACGTCCGTCAGCAGGGCCTTGCCGTGGTCCGCCGGGCGCTGGTCCCGGACCCGTTCGGCAAGTGTGGCTTCCAGAGTCGTCGCGACGCTCTCCTCGACGCGCGGTGCGACCTGTTCGTGGCCGTTCTGGTGGAGGACCAGCCCGCAGACGGCACCGTCGTCGTTGCGGGTAAAGGTGATCTGCGCCTGCACCGCCTTGTAGAAGAAGCGGTCCACGTCTTCGGGAAAGACCTCGAGCTCCGGCTGACCGGTCAGCCGCGAAAACAGGCGACCGTCTCTCGCGGTGAAGACGTAGGCGAGCATGTCGAGACGATAGAACCCGCCATAGTCGCCGTAGAGAGCCGGATCGATCGCCCGCACGGTGCGCGGCCGTGCCTGTTCGTAGCGGCGCCATGCGATGGTGTCGGACGAGGTGTCGGTCATGTTCGTGTCCTCCGTAAGTTTCAGCAGGTCCTCGAGGGAAAGCAGGTCGCCTGCGGCGAGCTTCGCCCTCAGGGCTTCGACGACCGTGAGGCTGCGCCGGACGCGACCGAGCTGTTCCCGGATGGTCGCGTTCTGCATGGCAAGCATGCGATCCAGGTCCGTGGCCTGACCGGCCAGCAGCCGTGCGATCTGGTTCAGGCTGAGCCCGAGCCGCTTCAGCGTCAGGATCTCGTTCAGACGCGCGATCTCGTCGGCCCCATAGAGCCGCCAGTTCTTTCCCGTCCGACGAGGGCGCACGAGACCGGCCTTCTCGTAGACCCGCAACGCGCGGACAGTCAGCCCGATCCGGCGCGCGCATTGCGCGGCGGTCAGCCATGTCTCCTGGTCCGGATCCTTCTGCCGCATGAGCCCTCCAGCACGGTCACGGCCCTGGATAGGTTATGACGCAGGGTCCGGCTCAAGCGAAATCGGGTGGGATGGCGGTCAGAAGCCAGCAGGCGGTCGGCCAGCCAACATCATGGCTCGACGGGTCATCAGCCGGACAGATGGACGCGACCCGGCTGGTCACGAAGATGCGCCGGCACGCGCTCGCAAACGCAGGTTCACACCACAACGGATGCGACCGGCGAGGCTGGACGTCAGCATGTAGGCGGCGATCCAGCCTTTCGCCTGACGACCGGCGGCTTTCGTGAACAGCGTATGGGGACATAGGGTCCGCACCGCCCCTCCTGACGGCCCGAGTGCGGTCCGGTTCAGGAGAACGGTTGCTGGTGACGCCGCTCCATTGCGCACATCAGACCAAAGGACCAGCGACCGGCCGGGTTGTCGTTGCCCTGTCTTGAAAGAGATGGCGCGCCCGAAAGGATTCGAACCTCTGACCCCCAGATTCGTAGTCTGGTGCTCTATCCAGCTGAGCTACGGGCGCCTGCCGATGCCGTCGGCCTGAAGGCCGGTGGGGCGGGCCGGGGTGTTGCCCGGCGAGGCCGAACGTTTAGACGGTCGTAGGGGGGATTGCAAGCGCTTTTTGATGACCCTCCGGTGCTCGGGGCAGGAGCTGGCGGCGAAGCAAAAACGTAAGCGGAAACAAGACGGTGGGCCGAGAACTCAGGCGGGCCGCGCCGCGATTTTCGCGGAAAGGCGAACGTCCCGTCCTCAGGACGCGCGGGAGCGGCGGACCTCGCCGAGGGGCACCGGGCGATCCGGGATCTCGATCTCGAACACCGCGCCCGGCGCCTCGTCGGCGAGCGCGATGTGGCCGCCGTGGGCACGAACCAGTTCGGCCGCGATGGCAAGGCCAAGCCCCGTGCCGCCGCGGCGGGTGGAGCTCTGGAACGGCTTGAACAGCGTCTCGCGCACCCGCGCGGGCACGCCCGGGCCGGTGTCCCGCACGGTGATGCGCACCACCGCGCCGGTGCGCTCGGCGGCGACCGACAGGCGCTTGACAAGGGCCTCGTCGCCGCTCTGCTCCAGCGCCTGGGCGGCGTTGCGCACGAGGTTGAGGAGCACGCGGAACAGCTGATCCGGGTCCGCGTCCACCTCCAGGTCGGGCGCCACGTGGTTCACCCACTCGATGGTGGCGTGGCTGGCGACGCCCGTGACGTCGCCGACGTCGGCGGTCAGCCGCTGCAGCGCGATCAGCCGGCGGGCCGGCGGCGCCTCCTGGGCCTTGCCGTAGGCGAGCACCGCCTGACAGTAGCTGATCGCCCGGTCCAGCGAGGCGAGCAGCTTCGGCGCGAAGCGCTGCACCGTCGGGTCCGGCAGGCTGACGAGCCGGTCGGACATCAGCTGCGCGCTGGCGAGCAGATTGCGCAGGTCGTGGTTGATCTTGGACACCGCGAGGCCAAGCTCGGCGAGCCGCCGCTGCTGCTTCAGCACGTCCTGCAGGTGGCGCTGCATGGCGGCAAGCTCCACCTCCGCCTCGCCGATCTCGTCGCGCCGGCCCGACGGCACGATGATGCGCGAGGGGTCCTCCGGGTCCGCCGCCCAGCGGGCGACGGCGCCGCCGAGCCGCTGCATCGGCCGCACGAACAGCCGGCGCAGGCTCACGTAGACCAGGATGGCGGAGACGCCCGAGATCACCAGCGACAGGATGAGGATGTTGCGCGAATAGGCGAGCATCGCCTTCTTCAGCCCGGTCTCGGCGAACACCACCTCGATTTCGCCGTCGCCCTGATAGGGGCCGAGCGCCCGGATCGTCCGGTTGTGGCCGACGAGCAGGGTCTCGAAGCCCTCCCGGATCGCGTCCCACGGGGTGAGCGCGGCCACGTCGATCTCGCGGGCGACCGGCGGCGGCATGGACGACATGGCGAGCAGCCGCTTCATGCCGCCGACCCGCACGGCGAGCGCGTAGGCGTCGAGATCGCGCAGAAGCCCCGACTGCAGGTCCGCCGGCAGATCGCCGGCCCCCGTGGTGGTCAGCGCCCGGGCGGCGATGGTGGCGGTCTTCAGCCGGTCCTCGATCTCGGTCTTGTGGAAATTGGCGATCGACGGAACGTAGATCAGCACCTCGCCCAGCATGACGAAAAGCACGGTGAGGATCAGGAGCTTGGAGGAGAGGCCGAACCGCCCGCGGGGTTTCTTCGTCAGCGCCGGCGCACCGTCGGCCGCGCGCGCCGGATCCGCGGCGCCCGCGGCCAGAGCGGCTTGTGTGGTGTCGGCGCCCTCGCTCATTCCCGTCGCTCCCGGCCTTCGCCGCTCCCCCGTCATCCCCGGGCGCTCAAAGGGTGGCCCGGAGCAGCCGGATCACGCGGCGCACAAACGGATGTTTAGCCGTATCCGCGTAGGATGTCACAGCCGCTCGTTTCGCCACCTCCGCAAGCGTCGGATAGGGCGCGATCATTCCGGCGAGATGGGAGACCTTCAACCGCCCGGCAAGGGCGAGCGCGAAGAGGGACGCGGTCTCCCCGGCGCCCGGACCCACCAGTTCGGCGCCCAGAATGCGGCCGCCGGCCCCGGTGATGATCTTGACGAACCCCTCCGTGTCCCGGTCGGTCCGGGCCCGGTCGTTCTCCAGATAGGGCGCGCGCAGCACCCGCACGGTCCGGTGGCGCCGCCGCGCCTCGGCTTCGGAAAGCCCCACGTGGGCGATCTCCGGGTCCGTGTAGGTGGCCCAGATCACCGATCCGGTCGCCTCCTTCTGGGGCAGGCGGGTCAGGATGGTGCGCAGCACCTGGCCGGCCTGGTGGCTCGCCCAGTGGGTGAACTGGAAAGAGCCCGCCACGTCGCCGATCGCATAGATGCGCCAGTTGGTGGTCCGCAGCGCCGGCGTCACCGTGATGCCCTTGGGCGTCGTCTCGACACCCGCGTCTTCAAGGCCGAGCCCGTCCGTCACCGGCGCCCGGCCGGCCGCCACCAGGATGTGGCTCGCCGCCACCTGCCGCGTCGCGCCGCCGACGGTCACGGTCACCGTGGCGCCGTCCGGAACAGTGGCCACCCGGTCCACGACGGCGTGTTCCACGATGTCCACGCCCTCGGCGAGAAGCCGCGCCCGCACCACGGCCACCGCCTCCCGGTCGTCGCGAGAGAGGATCTCGCCGCGGGTCAGCACCGTCACCGCCGCGCCGAGCCGGCGGAAGGCCTGGGCGAGCTCCAGGCCGATCGGCCCGCCGCCGATCACCACCAGCCGGCGGGGGAGGGCGTCGAGGTCGAACACGCTCTCGTTGGTCAGCACCGGCACCTGGTCGAGGCCGGGCACCGGCGGCAGCTGCGGCCGCGACCCGGTGGCGACCACGAAGCGCTTCGCCTTCACCGTCCGTCCGCCGGCCACCAGCGTGTCCGGTCCGGTGAAGCGGGCCTCGGCGCTGATCACCGTGGCGCCGAGCCGTTCAAAGCGCGCGACCGAATCGTGCGGCGCGATGCCGTCGATCACCGACCGCACGTGCGCGCGCACCGCCGCGGCGTCCACCTCCGGCGCGCCCGCCGTCACCCCGAAGGCGGCGGCGGTGCGGATGGCGTGGGCGTGCCGGGCGGCGGCGATCAGCGCCTTGGAGGGCACGCAGCCCGTGTTGAGGCAGTCGCCGCCCATCCGGTGGCGCTCCACCAGCACCACAGAAAGGTCGAGCGCCCGCGCCGCGGCCGTGAGGCTGAGGCCCGCCGAGCCGGCACCGATGACGCAGAGGTCCGGTTCAAGCACCGCCGCCGCGTCGATCGCGACGGAGCCGGCACCTTGAGAAAGGGCGACCGTGCTCATCAGGGCTCCTGCCTGCGGAAGCGCCGCACCGCGATGGGAACGAGGGCGATCACCGCCAGCGCCGCCAGGGCGGCGAGGAGATGCGGGGTGACGAGGGCGGACACGTCGAGATCCAGCTTGCAGGTGCCGGCGGCCAGACAGTCCGCCTTGGCCTCCGCCTGGGCGGCCAGCACCTTGTCGAGCCCGGAGCCGACCGTCGCGAAGGCGAAGGTGGCCGGCACGATGCCGATGGCGGTGGCGGCGACGAAGGTGCGGAGCGACACCCCGAGGAAGGCCGGCACCAGGTTGACCAGCCAGAAGGGTGCCACCGGAGCGAGGCGGAGGAACAGGAGATAGTTGAACGCGTCGCGCCGAAAGCCCTCCGCGAAGGGGGCCAGCCGGCCGCCGAGCCGCAGACGGATCAGGTCGCCGACGGCGGTCCGGGCGATCAGGAAGAGAAGGGTCGATCCGACGGTCGCGCCCGCCACGGCCGCGGCGCCGCCGACCACGGGCCCGAACAGGAAGCCGGCGCTGAGCGTGAGAATGAGGGCGCCCGGCACCGACAGAGCCACCACGACCACATAAAGAAGGACGAAGCCGCCGAGCGCCTGCCAATAGTCGTCGACCACGGCCGCGGCCAGCGCCTCCCGGCGTTCCAGGAAACCCTCCACGGTGAAATGGTGGAGAGCGCCCATGCGCCAGCCGACAAAGGCCACCGCCGCCAGGATCGCCAGCGGGGCGAGGCGCCGGGCGATCGCCGCCGCCTTGCGCCGAGGTGCCGGCCGCGCGCCAGCCGGCGAACCGACGCCGTCGCGCAGGCCGTCGCCGGCGCTCGGCCGACTCTGCGGCCCTCGGCCGGGCCCGGAGCTGGGCGGGGAGCCCACTGTCATCAGCATGACGTTTCGCGTCTGGATGGATTGGTCATGGGATCGACCTTGCCGGCCGGGCGCGGTGCGGGCAAGCACCTCGCGTTCCCTGTCACGGCGACTTGAAGCGGCCGTGCGGGCGGCCGGCCCGGCGACGGCCCCGGCCGCTTCAGCGGGCGCCGACCGGGTGCGACCGTGCCTGACACGCCGATCGTGCCGCCGTTGACGGGCCGAACCGCCTCCCGTATAAGCCCGCAACGATCGGGTACGGCGTCGGCGCCCCCGCGGGGCTCGCCTCGCGTGGTCGCGTGGACCGACCCACGTTCAACCGACCACCGCGTTATCGGACCCCGTGGGTTCATCGGACAACCGAGGAGCGCGACCGGCGCGGCTGCCCCCGTCATCGGGGCGCCCGCATGGACGCGCCACCAGACAGGAAGGACCGCCTCCCGGCGGATAGCAGCCATGAAGCGGACTTACCAACCCTCCAAGCTCGTGCGCAAGCGTCGTCACGGCTTCCGCGCCCGCATGGAGACGACCGGCGGTCGCAAGGTGATCGCCCGTCGCCGCGCCCGCGGCCGCAAGCGCCTGTCGGCCTGATCCGGCGAAGGGCGGCGGCCTGGTCCGGCCGATGCCGGCGGGCAGGCCTGCCCGGCGGCCGACCGAGACCATGCTGAGGTTGACGAAGCGCAAAGAGTATCTGGAGGTCGCCCGGGGTGCTCGCACGCCCCGGCGCGGCTTTTTGCTGCAGAGCGCCCCGCAGCGCCCGCCGGTCGACGCGCGCGCCTCCGATGGGTCCGCGCCGGACGGCCGGGCGTCGGATCCGCGCGCGACCGACCGCCCGAACGGCGGTCCCGCGGCCCCGGCGCGCAGCATGCTCTCCGTTGAGCCGGCGGCCGTCGCCGTCGAGGCGGAGAAGCCCCGGGCCGGGGCGGGCGCCTTGCCGTCCGGGGCGGCTCAGCCGGCCCGGTTCGGCTTCACCGTCACCAAGAAGATCGGCAACGCCGTGGTGCGAAACCGGATCCGCCGCCGCCTGAAGGAGGCCGTGCGCCTGCACGGGGCTCTGGCGGCGCGGTCGGGGACCGATTATGTGCTGGTCGGCCGCCGCGCCGCGCTCGACCAGCCGTTCGATGAACTGGTCGCCGATGTGGTCGGCGCCATCAGAAGTGCGTCCCGGCCGCGCGACGGGTCCGACGAGCATCGTTCGCGCCGCGAACAGAAGAGACCGCACCATGGGTGACACTCGCAACATGATCCTGGCCGTGGTCCTGTCGGCCCTCGTGCTGATCGGCTGGCAGTATTTCGTCGCCGGCCCGCAGCTGGAGCAGGCCCGGATCGCCGAACAGGCCCGCCTCGCCAACGAGGCCGCCACCCAGGGCGCCGCCCAGGGCGTGGCGCCGACGGCGGACGGCGCGCCGGCGGCGGGCGGCACCCCGGCGGCCGGAACCGTGGCGACCACCGGTCCGGCCGCCTTCGCCAGCCGCGCCGAGGCGCTCGCCGCCGCCCCGCGCGTGCCGCTCGACACCCCGGAAATCTTCGGCAGCGTCAGCCTGAAGGGCGGCCGGATCGACGACCTCAGCCTCAAGGGCTACCGGGTCAGCGTCGACCGCGAGTCGCCGAACGTCACGCTCCTGTCGCCCGCCGGTGCGCCGGACGCCTATTTCGCCGAGTTCGGCTTCGTCGCCCCGGCCGGTGACGCCACCGTGGTGCCGGGCGCCGAAACGGTCTGGACCGCGCCTGCCGGCGCCACGCTGACGCCCGAGACGCCGCTCGTCCTCACCTTCGACAACGGCCAGGGCATCACCTTCCGGCGCACCATCTCGGTCGACACCCACTCCATGTTCGAGGTGAAGGACGAGGTGGTGAACGCCGGCTCCGCCGCCGCCACCGTCTACCCCTACGGCTTTGTCATGCGCCACGGCGCGCCGAGCGTCGCCGGCAACTACATCCTCCACGAGGGCCTCATCGGCGTCTTCGGCGAGGAGGGCCTGCGCGAGGTCGACTATTCGGAGCTCGCCGAGGACGGCGCCATCAAGCCGCCGCCGGTCGCCGACGGCTGGCTCGGCATCACTGACAAATACTGGGCGACCGCCCTCATCCCGGCCGGCGAGGGCAGCTTCCAGCCGCGCTTCCTCCATACCCGCGCCGGCCCGGCGGACGCCTACCAGGCCGACTACCTGCGCGATCCGCTCACCGTCGCGCCGGGCGCCACCGCCACCACCGACGTGCGCCTCTTCGCCGGCGCCAAGGAGACCAAGCGCATCGACGCCTACGCGTCGGACCTCGGCATCCGCAACTTCGACCTGATGATCGACTGGGGCTGGTTCTACTTCCTGACCAAGCCCATGTTCTACCTCATCGACACCCTCTTCATGCTGGTCGGCAACTTCGGCGTCGCCATCCTGCTCGTCACCGTGCTGATCAAGGGCATCTTCTTCCCGCTCGCGAACAAGTCCTACGTCTCGATGAGCAACATGAAGAAGATCCAGCCGGAGATGCTGGAGCTTCGCGATCGCTTCAAAGACGACAAGATGAAGCAGCAGCAGGCCATGATGGAGCTGTACAAGCGGGAGAAGATCAACCCGCTGGCCGGCTGTCTTCCCATCCTGGTGCAGATCCCGGTGTTCTTCGCGCTCTACAAGGTGCTGTTCGTCACCATCGAGATGCGGCACGCGCCCTTCTTCGGCTGGATCAACGACCTGAGCGCTCCGGATCCGACCTCGCTGTTCAACCTGTTCGGCCTCATCCCGTGGGATCCGCCGCTGTTCCTGATGGTCGGCGTGTGGCCCATCATCATGGGCATCACCATGTTCGTGCAGATGAAGCTGAACCCGACCCCGCCGGATCCGGCGCAGGCGGCGGTGTTCACCTGGATGCCGCTCATCTTCACCTTCATGCTGGCGTCCTTCCCGGCCGGCCTCGTGATCTACTGGGCCTGGAACAACACCCTCTCGGTGGCGCAGCAGTCCTACATCATGCATCGCCAGGGCGTGAAAATCGAACTCTGGGACAACATCAAGACCACCTTCTCCCGCAAGAAGCCGGCGAGCGGGTGAGCCCGGTGAACGCTCCCGCCGACGCCGAGGGGCCGCCCCCCGCGAGCCCCGTCGACGCCGACCGGCAGGAGGCGATCCGCCTCCTGTTCGCGCGGCCCTGGCGCTTCGTGCGCGGCATGGCGACGGTGGCCGACCTGCCGTTCGCCACCGGCGGCCTGGAGGTCGCCTTCGCGGGCCGCTCCAACGTCGGCAAGTCGAGCCTCATCAACGCCCTCACCGGTCAGAGCGGCCTCGCCCGCACGTCCAACACGCCCGGCCGCACCCAGGAGCTCAACCTCTTCGTGCCCGAGCGCGACGCCGGTCTCGCCCTCGTGGACATGCCGGGCTACGGCTACGCGGAGGCCCCCAAGGACAAGGTGGACGTCTGGAACGACCTTATCCGCGCGTATCTGCGCGGCCGCCCGAATCTCCGCCGGGTCTACGTCCTCATCGACGCCCGCCACGGCGTGAAGAAGAACGACGAGGAGGTGATGACCCTCCTCGACAAGGCGGCCGTGTCCTACCAGGTGGTGCTGACCAAGACCGACAAGCTGAAGCCCGGCGGCACCGCGACGGTGCTGGCCGCCACCATCGAGGCCATCCGCAAGCGCCCGGCCGCCTATCCGGAGGTGATCGCCACGTCGAGCGAGAAGGGCGCCGGCCTCGACGACCTGCGCGCCGCCATCGCGGCGATCCTCGCCTGACCCAACGCCGGCGCCCGGCCGCGACCGGTCGACGCCCTCTGCGTCCGGCTCCTGCCGGAAGGTCCGTCCGCCTTCCCAAGTCGGACGAAACCGGGTAACGGACGCCCTATGCAGAGTGTCCTCGCCTCGATCGATCTCACCGAGATCGTCCTCCTCGCCGCCTCCCTCCTCGTCACCGGCGCCCTTGCGGGCTTCGTCGCCGGCCTCCTCGGCGTCGGCGGCGGCATCGTCATCGTGCCGGTTCTCTTCTACGTCTTCACCCTCCTCGGGGTGGACGAGGACGTGAAGATGCACGTGGCGGTCGGCACCTCGCTCTCCACCATCATCGCCACGTCGGCCATGTCCATGCGGGCGCATTGGCGCAAGGGCGCGGTGGACGTGCCCATGCTGAAGCGCTGGGCAGTCGCCATCATCCTCGGCGTCGTCGCCGGCACCCTGCTCGCCGCCTCGGTCAAGGGCCTGGCGCTCACCGCCGTGTTCGGCACGGTGGCGCTCATCGTGTCCTTCCACATGGGCTTCTCCAAGCCGCACTGGCGCGTGTCCGACCACCCGCCGCGCGGCGTCGTGGAACAGGTCATCGCCGCCGGCATCGGCATGGTGTCGGCCATGATGGGCATCGGCGGCGGCACCTTGTCGGTGCCGACCCTCACGCTCTTCAACTACCCGATCCACCGGGCGGTCGGCACCGCGGCGGCGATCGGCTTCCTCATCGGCGTGCCGGGCACCATCGGCTTCGTGGTCGGCGGCCTCGGCGCGGAGGACCTGCCGCCCTTCTCGTTCGGCTACGTGAACCTTCTCGGCCTCGCGCTCATCCTGCCGACGTCGATGGCGCTCGCCCCCTACGGCGCCCGCGCCGCCCACGCGCTGCCGACCGGCCGGCTCCGGCTCGCCTTCGCGGTCTTCCTCTTCCTCACCGGCCTGCGCATGCTGGCCTCCTCGCTCGGCTGATCCCCCGGAGACCACGCCCCATGTTGCAGACGCCCCGTTCCCGCCGCGGCATGGTCACCGCGCCGCATCACCTCGCCTCACAGGCCGGGCTCGACGTCCTGAAGGCCGGCGGCACCGCCGTGGAGGCGGCCGTCGCGGTGGCGGCGACGCTCGCCGTCGTCTACCCGCACATGACCCACATCGGCGGCGACGGCTTCTGGCTGATCGCCGAGCCCGGCCACGCCCCGATCTCCATCGACGCCGCCGGCCGGGCCGGCGAGGCGGTGACGCCGGAGCTCTACCGGTCGCGCGGTCTCTCGGCGATCCCGGCCCGCGGCCCGCTCGCCGCCAACACGATCGCCGGCACCGTCTCCGGCTGGATGGAGGCGCTCGCCGCCACCGCCCACTGGCAGGACCCGCTGCCGCTGGAAGCGCTGCTGGAGCCTGCCGCCTGGTACGCGGAGACCGGCATCCTCGTCACCGACACCCATAGCCAGCTCACCGCCGAAAAGCGCGGGGAACTGGAGGGCCAGCCCGGCTACGCGGCCGTCTACCTGCCGGACGGCGCCGTGCCCGCCGAAGGCGCCGTCCTGAAGCAGCCCGCCATGGCCGAGACCCTGCGCCGGCTCGCCCGCGACGGTCTCGACGGCTTCTACCGGGGGCCGCTCGCCCGCGCCATCGCGGCGGACCTGGAGGCCGTCGGCTCGCCCATCACGGCCAGCGACCTCGCCCGCCATCAGGCGATCCGCCAGGAGCCGCTGACCGTCGCCATCACGGGCGCCCGGCTCTACAACCAGCGCCCGCCCACCCAGGGCCTCTCCTCCTTGATGATCCTCGCCCTGTTCGACCGGCTCGGCGTCACCGAAGGGGAGGGGTTCGACCACATCCACGGTCTGATCGAGGCCACCAAGCAGGCCTTCCTCGTCCGCGACAGCCACATCGGCTGCCCGAGCGTCATGACCGTTGACCCGGAGGCCTTCCTCACCGACGGCGCGCTCGCCATGCGGGGCATGCGCATCAACCGCGAGAAGGCCGCCCCCTGGCCGGAAGGGGCGGCGAAGGGCGATACGGTCTGGATGGGCGTCATCGACGGCGAGGGTCGCTCGGTCTCCTTCATCCAGTCCATCTACTACGAGTTCGGCTCCGGCTGCGTGCTGCCGGAGACCGGCATCATCTGGCAGAACCGCGGCTCGGCCTTTTCGCTGGCCGGCGACGGTCCGCGCGGCCTCGCGCCCGGCCGCCAGCCCTTCCACACTCTCAACCCGGCCATGGCGGTGTTCGACGACGGCCGCCACATGGTCTTCGGCACCATGGGCGGCGAGGGCCAGCCGCAGACCCAGGCGGCTGTCTTCACCCGCTACGCCCGCTTCGGCATGGGCCTGCAGCAGGCCGTCACCGCGCCGCGCTGGCGGCTTGGCAAGACCTGGGGCGACGACATGGCCAACCTCGTCCTGGAAGACCGCTTCGACCCGGCCCTCGTCGACGCTCTCCGCGCCGCCGGCCACGACCTCGACCTCCTGCCCGCCTTCACCTCCGCCATGGGCCACGCCGGCGCCCTTGTCCGCCATCCCGACGGCACCCTGGAAGGCGCCACCGACCCCCGCAGCGACGGCGCCGTCGCCGCCTGGTGAGGGGAGGGGGGAACGGGGCGGTCCCGTCGGATGGGCCGGCGCCTTCCGGTCCCCCCGCCTCCTCCCTCGTCATGGTCCGGTTCAGCCGGACCACCCCCGCTTTTTCCCCACCACCAACCGACGGAATGCGTGGCTGGTCCGCCAGAAGCGGACCATGACGATGGAGGAGAGTGGGGAGGAGGGTAGGATAGGCCTCGGGGGCGCAGGCGGTGTTGCGGTTCCGGCGCGCGACCGTCATCCCGGCGGACGCCGGGATCCAGCCGACGGCGGGGGCGATGGAACCGGTGCGGGTGAGGGTGCGGACGGTTGGGCCCCGGCGTTCGCCGGGGTGACGACCTCCACCAAGTCGGGCAGCGCATGCGTCCCTCGTCACGGTCCGTTCAGCCGGACCACCCACGCTTTCTCCCCACCACCAACCGCCGGGATGCGTGGCTGGTCCGCCTGACGCGGACCAAGACGATGGCGGTGGATGGCACACAGGGCATGGCACCGTGACCGGCCGGATCCTCCCCGCCCTCCCCAACAGCCGAACTCCCGATTCCCACCCCGCGCCCCCGCTTGACCGGCCTGACCCCCTCATGCACGGTGCCGCTGCTGTCCGCGCGGTTTCCCCGCCGCGGAGGCGCGCATGCCCATCCCTTTCCCACCGTCCCGACCCCGCCGCGCGCGGCGGGTGATCGTGCGGATCCGGCGTCCGGCTGACCAGGAGTCGCGCATCCCGTGTTCGTGTCCTTCTTTCCGCAGCCGCGGGTCTTCTTCCTCTCGCTCCTGGCCTGGACCTTCGTGGCCATGCTGGTCTGGTACACGGTCGGCGACGACCTCGGCGCGCTGATCGGCCTCGCCGATCCGCCAGATTTCGACGCCGGCGCCCTTGGCGTCTGGGTGTTCGTGTCGGACGGCTTTCTCTGGTTCTACATCTACTACACTGTCGCCGTTCTGATCTTCGCCGGGGCGTGGCGGATCTATGCGCCGCATCCGTGGTGGCGCTGGTCGGTGCTCGGCTCCGCGCTCATAATGTTCGTCACCTATTTCCAGGTGCAGGTGAGCGTCGCCATCAACAACTGGTTCGGCGTCTTCTACGACCTCGTCCAGGCGGCGCTCACGAAGGCGCGGCCGGTGACGATCACGGAGTTCTACCTCGGCGTCTCCACCTTCCTGGAGATCGCCCTCATCGCCATCACGGTCGCGGTGCTGACGGCCTTCTTCGTCAGCCACTGGATCTTCCGCTGGCGCACGGCGATGAACGACTACTACATGAGCCACTGGTCGAGGCTCCGGCACGTGGAGGGCGCGTCCCAGCGCGTGCAGGAGGACACCATGCGCTTCTCCCTCACTATGGAGGGGCTCGGCGTCAACCTCCTCGACAGCGTGATGACGCTGATCGCCTTCCTGCCGCTCCTGATGACCCTCTCGGCCAGCATCACCGAACTGCCGCTGATCGGCCCGGTGCCGCAGCCGCTCGTCTGGGCGGCGATCCTCTGGTCGCTGTTCGGCACCTTCTTCCTCGCCGTCGTCGGCATCAAGCTGCCGGGCCTGGAGTTCAAGAACCAGCGCACCGAGGCGGCCTATCGCAAGGAACTCGTCTACGGCGAGGACAACGCCGACCGCGCCCGCCCACCCACCATCCAGGAGCTGTTCGGCGCCGTGCGGCGCAACTACTACCGGCTCTACTTCCACTATCTCTACTTCAACGTCGCCCGCTACGCCTACCTGCAGACCGACGCGATCATCGCCTTCGTGCTTCTCGGCCCCACCATCGTGGCGGGGGTGATCACGCTCGGCACCATGCAGCAGATCATCCGCGCCTTCGGTCAGGTCCGCTCATCTTTCCAGTATCTGGTCACCTCCTGGACGACGATCGTGGAGCTTCTCTCCGTCTACAAGCGCCTGCGCGCTTTCGAGGCGGCCATCCACCACGAGCCGCTGCCGGAGATCGACCAGGAGTATCTGAAGCGCCAGGCGGCTGGCGAGGCCGTGCTCGACTGAGGGCAGGGCGGGCACGGACCGCTGAGCCCTTGGAAGGCTCGCCCCGTCTCCTGCATTGAGGCGGGGCCGCTTATCCGCTATACGGGCCGCCGACCCCGCATCCCCATGCCCGAAGGCGTCCGACCCATGACCACGACCGGCGAGCCCGATCCCGCGCTCAGCGCGGAGGCCCCCGATGCCGCGCTCAGCGAGGAGGCCATGGTCTCCCGCGCCCGCATCATCTCCGAGGCGCTGCCCTTCATGCAGCGCTACGACGACAAGACCATCGTGGTGAAGTACGGCGGCCACGCCATGGGCGACGAGGCCCTGTCGCGCGCCTTCGCCCGCGACATCGTGCTTCTGAAGCAGTCGGGCATGAAGCCCATCGTGGTGCACGGCGGCGGGCCGCAGATCGGCGCCATGCTGCAGAAGCTCGGCATCAAGTCCGAGTTCCAGGCCGGCCTTCGCGTCACCGACAAGGCCACGGTGGAGATCGTCGAGATGGTCCTCGCCGGCTCCATCAACAAGGGCATCGTGGCGGCCATCAACGCGGAGGGCGGCCATGCCATCGGCCTCTGCGGCAAGGACGGCAACATGGTGATCGCCGAGAAGGCGACCCGCACCATGCGCGACCCGGACAGCAACATCGAGAAGATCCTCGACCTCGGCTTCGTCGGCGAGCCGAAGACCGTCAACCCGGCCGTGCTCCACATGGTGGTGCAGGACGAACTGATCCCGGTGATCGCCCCGGTCAGCCAGGGCGAGGACGGCGAGACCTACAACGTCAACGCCGACACCTTCGCCGGCGCCATCGCGGGCGCGCTCGGCGCCACCCGGCTCCTTTTCCTCACCGACGTGCCCGGCGTTCTCGACAAGAGCGGCCGGCTGATCAAGGAGCTATCGGTCGCCGACGCCCGCGCCCTGATCGCCGACGGCACCATCTCCGGCGGCATGATCCCAAAGGTGGAGACCTGCATCGACGCGCTCGCCCGCGGCGTCGAAGGGGTGGTGATCGTCAACGGCAAGACGGCCCACTCGGTGCTCCTGGAGATCTTCACCTGGACCGGCGCCGGCACGCTCATCACCCGCTGAGCGAAGCCGCCGGACCCGACGCGCCGCCCCGTCCGCCGGGGCGCGCCGTTCCGCCGGCCGGGATGGAAATCCCCGCCGTCGGCGGGCACGCGGTTCCTTTGTTCACGGTCGTGCCTATATACTCCTCTCCCGCAGGAGATTGAGGAACCGCTCCCCGTGTCAGACGCCGCGCCCGCCGCCCGCCCGCCGACCCCGGAGGGCCGCCACGTCCATCTGCACGACCTGCGCACCTTCAAGGGCGTCGAAGCCTGGGTGTTCGACCTCGACAACACGCTCTATCCGGCCCACAGCAACCTGTTCGCCCAGGTAGACGTCCGGATCCGCGACTTCGTGGCGAAGCTCCTCGACATCTCGCCGGAGGCCGCCAACACGGTCCAGAAGGACTACTACCGGCGCTACGGCACGACGTTGCGCGGCCTGATGCAGGAACGCGGCATCGCGCCGGACGACTTCCTCGACTACGTGCACGACATCGACCACTCGGTGCTGACGCCGGACCCGGCGCTCGAAGCCGCGCTCACCCGGCTGCCCGGCAAGAAGTTCATTTTCACCAACGGCTCGCGCGCCCACGCGGAGAAGACCGCCGCCCGCCTCGGCGTCGCCGCCCACTTCGACGACATCTTCGACATCGTCTCCGCCGGCCTCCTGCCGAAGCCCAACCGGGAGGCCTACGACCTCTTCATCCAGGCAACCGGCGTCTCCCCCGCCCGCGCCGCCATGTTCGAGGACCTGTCGCGCAACCTGAAGGTCCCGCATGCCCTCGGCATGCGCACCGTCCTCGTCGTCCCGCAGGGCACCCGCGAGGTGTTCCGCGAGGCCTGGGAGCTGGAGGGCGACGACGAGCCCCACGTGGAATTCGTCACCGACAACCTCCCCGGCTTCGTCACCGCCGTCGTCGGCGCTCTGGAGGCGTGAGGGGAGGGCGCGCGCACGTCCGTCGCCGCTCGCCCCAGCCCGCGCCATTGTCTGCACCCTCCACCGTCATCCCGACGAAAGTCGGGATCCAGCCGACAGCGGTGGACCTGCGACCGGACGGATGATGCGGCAGTCGGTTGGATCCCGGCGTGCGCCGGGATGACGGGCGTGAGCGAAGGGAGCGGCTCGCCGCGCGGTTGCCCGCGGGCACGATCGGCTGCCCTCATGCGCGATCGTCATGGTCCGCGAAGGCGGACCACCCACGCTTTGGCCGTAGCACGCGATTTCTCGATCAGCGCCCCCGCATTCCCCCTTATGCGTGGGTGGTCCGCCTGCGCGGACCATGACGATGACGGAGGATCTCGCGACCAGCTTCCTGGCGCCCCACCCCCATCCACCCTCCGACCAACCCGCCGCGTTGCATCCGCGCGCGCTTTTCACTACGGTCCGGCCCGCATTCCTTCAGGGCACTTCGGGGACCCCGCCATGACCAGCGCCGCCAGCACATATGCCGATCTCGCCGCCACCCTGGAGGCCGCCTGGGAGGACCGGGCGTCGATCGGCGTGGAGACGAAAGGCCCCGTCCGCGGGGCGGTGGAGACCGCGCTGGCGCTCCTCGACAGCGGCAAGGCGCGGGTCGCCGAGAAGGTCGGCGACGACTGGGTGGTCAACCAGTTCCTGAAGAAGGCCGTGCTCCTCTCCTTCCGGCTCACCCCCATGGGGCTGATCTCCGGTGCGCCCGGCGGCGCCTCCTGGTGGGACAAGGTGCCGTCGAAGTTCGACGGCATGGACGCCGCCGCCTTCGAGGCCGCGGGCTTTCGCGCCGTGCCGGGCGCCGTGGTGCGCCGCTCCGCCTACATCGCGCCGAACGTCATCCTGATGCCGTCTTTCGTGAACCTCGGCGCCCATGTGGACAGCGGCACCATGGTGGACACCTGGGTGACGGTCGGCTCGTGCGCCCAGATCGGCAAGAACGTGCACCTCTCCGGCGGCGTCGGCATCGGCGGCGTCTTGGAGCCCATGCAGGCCGGCCCGACCATCATCGAGGACGACTGCTTCATCGGCGCCCGTTCCGAGGTGGTCGAGGGCGTGGTGGTCGGCCGCGGCTCGGTGCTCTCCATGGGCGTCTACATCGGTGCTTCGACGAAGATCATCGACCGGGCCACCGGCGAGGTCTTCGTCGGCCGCGTGCCGCCCTATTCGGTGGTGGTCTCCGGCACGCTGCCCGGCAAGCCGCTGCCGAACGGCGCCGCCGGCCCGGGCCTCTACTGCGCCGTCATCGTCAAGCGCGTGGACGAGCAGACCCGCTCCAAGACCTCCATCAACGAACTCCTGCGCGACTGATCCCGGACGCGCGCCGGCAGCGGCGGCCCTCACCGGTCGCCTCCGCCGGCCGGACTTCCGGGTCTCCTGGATTGACCCTTGCTCCATCCCGGCGCTACACCGGGACACCATGACCGTCACGCCCCCCGCCGACCCGGTCGCCATCGCGCGCGACCTCCTCCGCTGCCCGTCCGTCACGCCGCAGGAAGGCGGCGCGCTCGCCACCCTGGAGCGGCTGCTCGCCCCGGCGGGCTTTGCCGTGGAGCGCCCGGTCTTCACCGCCCCCGGCACGCCCGACGTGGAGAACCTCTTCGCCGCCGTCGGCACCGGCAACCGGCATCTGGTGTTCGCCGGCCACACCGACGTGGTGCCGCCCGGCGACACCGCCCGCTGGACCCACGACCCGTTCGCCGGCACCGTGGCGGACGGCGTCCTCTACGGGCGCGGCGCGGTCGACATGAAGGGCGGCATCGCGGCCTTCGCCGCCGCCGCCCTCGACTTCGTCGCCGAGCGCGGTCCGGGCTTCGGCGGCCGCCTCTCCTTCCTCATCACCGGCGACGAGGAGGGTCCCGCGGTCAACGGCACGGTGAAGCTCCTCGACTGGGCGGCCGCCCGCGGCGAGCGCTTCTCCGCTTGCATCGTCGGCGAGCCCACCAACCCGGAGCGGCTCGGCGACGCCATCAAGGTCGGCCGGCGCGGCTCGCTCTCCGGCGTCCTCACCATCCGCGGCACCCAGGGCCACGTGGCCTATCCGCACCTTGCCGACAACCCGCTCCGCGCCCTGCCGGCCTTCCTCGCCGCCCTGATGGATCCGCCGCTCGACGCCGGCACGGAGCGCTTCCAGCCGTCCAACCTGGAGGTCGTGGCGGTGGAGACCGGCAACCCGGCCTTCAACGTCATTCCGGCGTCCGTCCGCGTCGCCTTCAACGTGCGCCACAACGACCTGTGGACCGCCGACACCCTCAAGGCCGAAATCACCCGCCGCGCCCAGGCCGCCGCCGCCGGAACGCTGCTCCGCGCGCCGGACGCGCCGCCGCCGGCCTTCGAAATCGCCTTCGAGACCACCGTGTCGGACGTCTTCCTCACCCATTCGCCCGACCTGATCGACGGCCTGTCGGACGCCGTGGAGGCGGTCACCGGGCGGCGGCCGGCGCTCTCCACCGGCGGCGGCACCTCGGACGCGCGCTTCATCAAGAACCATTGCCCGGTGGTGGAGTTCGGTCTTGTCGGCCAGACCATGCACCAGGTCGACGAGCGTGTGGCGACAGCCGACCTCCATGCACTCGCCCGCATCTACCGCGTTTTCCTCAACCGGTATTTCGAGGTCCGCTGACCCCCATGCTGTCCTCCGACGAGATCGCCCGCTCCACCTCCGCCGCCTGGGCGCTGTTCCGCGGCGATCCGGCGGGGCTTCGGCAACTCGACGTCACGTTCGACGGCTTCTGGCGCTCCTTTGCCGTCATCCTGCTCCTGTTGCCGGCCGTCGGCATCCTGATCGCCTCGGAACGGCTGTTCATCCTCAGCCAGACGCCTATGTCGGACGAGACCTTCCCGGCCGGCCCGTTCGTTCTATCCCGGCTGGCGGCTGTCGCGCTCGACTGGGTCGACTACCCGATCGTGCTCGCGCTCCTCGCCCGGCCGCTCGGCCTCACCCGGCGCTACGTGCCGCTGGTGGTGGCGCTCAACTGGTCGAGCCTCGTCGCCGTGGTGCCCATCACCATCCCGAGCCTTCTTCACGTGCTCGGCCTGATCGGGCCGGAAGCCACGTCCTTCTTCGGCCTTTTCGCCCTCGGCGTGGTGCTCCGCTACCAGTACATGGTCACCCGCATCGCCATCGCCGGCCCGGTCGGCTTCTCCATCGGCCTCGTCGCCCTCGATTACGTCAGCGGGCTCGCCATTCGCACCCTGGTCACGGGCATCAGCGGTCTCTGATACCAAGCTCGTAAAGTCCTGACCTGTCGGGACGTTACGAGCGCAGGCAAGCCCGGACGGACGTCGGCCGGTCGGGCCGTAAAGAGCCTGGTGTCACCGGCGCGCCGCCTGTCAGTCCGGCGCCCGGCTGCCGGCCACACGCCAGGCCATCGGGATGGATGCGGCGGAGAAGACGAGCGCGGTGGCGAACAGCACCTGGCAGATCGCCCGCACGGCCTCCGGCGTCGTGGCACCCGCGTAGCCGAGCGAGTTGGCGGTGAGGCCCGCCATGGCGCCGCCGAGGGCGTAGCCGGCCGAATGGAGGGTCGGCAGGAGGGCGGAGGCCCGCGCCCGGTCCTTGTCGCCGGCCCCGTCCATCACGGTCTGGCTGAGGAAGGCCCAACTCACGCCGAAACCGGCGCCCGCCGCCATCTGGCCGGCGAACACGGCAAGCGGCTGGTCGGTCGCGAAGCCCGTCGCCACCAGGGCAAGGCCCGCGGTCTGGACCACCGGGCCGAGCCGGATCGCCGTCCGCTGCCAGGTGCCCGCCGAAACCGTCGCCACGACGAGGGCGACCGCGCTCCAGGAGAGCGCCATGGCGCCGCCGAAGAGGCCGGCGGCGAGCGGGCCGTAGCCCCACACCGCCTGCAGGCTGATCACCAGGTAGACCGCCACAAAGGCCTGGGCCACCGGCATCAGGAGCACCACCCAGAGCCCCGGTCCGACCGGCGGGCGCGCCGTGAAGGCGTCGGCGGGAAAGAGCGGCACCGCGCTCGTCCGGTCGCGGCGCACCATCAGGGCGAGGAGGGCGAGCGCCGCCGCCACGAGCGCGGCGGCCGGCAACGCCCCGGCAACGATCGCCGCCACCGACACCAGCATGATGCCGCAGCCGATCCCGATCAGCCGCACTAGCGGCACCGCACGCACGCCCGCGTCCCCGGTCGTCCGCGGCACCACGGAGAGCACCAGCAGGATGAAGACGACCGCCATCGGCACGTTGGCGAGAAACGCCGCCCGCCAGGAGATCCACTCGGTGAGAAGGCCGGCGAGCACCGGACCGCCGAAGGCCGCCAGCGCCCACATCAGCGCCTCGGCGCCGAACACCTTCGGCATCAGCCGGGATGGAAAAAGGTCCGGGATCAGGGTGTAGCAGAGCGCCGCGATCAGCCCGTCGCCGAAGCCCTGCACGGCGCGGCCGAGGAGGATAGTCGGCATGTCGCCCGCCGCCGCCACGCCCACCGAGCCGGCCAGGAAGACGAGGGCGCCGCCGACCAGCGCCGACCGGGCGCCGAAGCGGATCTTCACCACCGCCGCAGCGGCGCCGCCCACGATGGAGAGCACCAGGTGAACGGTGAGCGACCAGGAGATCAGTTCCACCCCGCCGACCTCCGCCACGGCCGACGGCATGGCGGTGGTGACGATGAATTCGTTGAAGGCGAACAGCACCACGCCAAGGCAGAGCGTCACCGTCGCCGACAGGTGGCGCGGCGACGCCAGTTCGGCCCACCGGCCCGCTTCCACCTCCGCCATTGTGCGCCCGCCTCCCGTCACCGTCGGCGCCGCCCCGGTAGACCGGGACCGCGTCGCCCGCCCGTCTGCCGGGGCGGCGCATCAGCGGTGATCGTTCGGCGCGGCCCCGTCAAGCCGCAACAGCTCAAGCTTGGTCCGGCTTTTCCGGCTTCAGCGCTGCTCGGTCTGCCAGCGCGGGTGGATCCATGGTTCGTGGTTGGCGCGGGGCAGGGGCGCGCGGCCGAGCACGTGGTCGGCGATCTTCTCGCCGGCCATCATGGAGGGCGCGTTGAGGTTGCCGTTGGTGATCTGCGGGAAGATGGAGCTGTCGGCGACCCGGAGGCCCTCCACGCCGATCACCCTCCCGGTCGGGTCCACCACCGCGCCCGGGTCGTCCGGGGCGCCCATGCGGCAGGTGCCGCACGGGTGGTAGGCGCTCTCCACGTGCTCACGCACGAAGTCGTCGATCGCCTCGTCCGACTGGGCGGCGTCGCCCGGCGCGATCTCGCGGCCCCGGTAGGGCGCGAAGGCCTTGGCGGCGAACACCTCGCGGGCCATCCGGATGGCGGTCCGGAAGTCCGCCCAGTCCTCGTCCGTCGACATGTAGTTGAAGCGGATCACCGGCTTCTGGCGCGGGTCGTGGCTCTTCAGCGTCACCGCCCCGCGCGACGTCGACCGCATCGGCCCCACGTGCACCTGGAAGCCGTGGCCGGCCGACGGGGCCTTGCCGTCGTAGCGGATGGCCGCCGGCAGGAAGTGGAACTGGATGTCCGGATAATCGACGCCGGCCTTGGAGCGCACGAAGGCGCAGGCCTCGAAGTGGTTGGTCGCGCCGAGGCCCTTGCGGGTGAGCAGCCATTCCAGGCCGATCCGCCCCTTGGCGAAGAGGTTCAGGTGCCCGTTGAGGGTGATCGGCTGGGTCGCCTCCTGCTGGATGTAGCACTCCAGGTGGTCCTGCAGGTTCCTGCCCACGCCCTGCCGATCGGCCAGCACCGCGATGCCGTGCCGCTTCAATTCCTCCGCCGGGCCGATGCCGGAAAGGAGGAGCAGCTTCGGCGAGTTGATCGAGGACGCCGCCAGGATCACCTCGCGGCGGGCGCGCACCACCTCGATCCGGCCGCCGCGCTCCACCTCCACGCCGACCGCGCGCTTGCCTTCGAACAGGATGCGACGGGCGAAGGTACGGGTGCTCAGCGCCACGTTCTCCCGCTTCAGCGCCGGCTTCAGGTAGGCGTCCGCCGCCGACCAGCGCTTGCCCTTCCAGACGGTCATCTCCATCGGGCCGAAGCCCTCCTGGCGGAAGCCGTTGTAGTCGTCGGTCGGGGCGAAGCCGATCTCCACGCCAGCGTCCACGAAGGCCTTGTAGAGCGGATTCCGGCGGGTGCCGCGCGTCACGTGCACGGGGCCCTTGGTGCCGCGCCAGCCCTCGTCGCCGCCGTGGGCGGTCTCCATCCGCTGGAAGTAGGGCAGCACGTCGGCAAAGCCCCAGCCCCGCGCGCCCATCGCCTCCCAGGTGTCGAAGTCGCGGGCGTGGCCGCGCACATAGACCATGCCGTTGATCGACGAGGACCCGCCGATCACCTTGCCGCGCGGCGTCGCCAGCGCCCGCCCGCCGAGCGCCGGCTCCGGCTCGGCCTGGAAGCCCCAGTCGTAGATCGGCATGTTCATCGGATAGGAAAGGGCGGCCGGCATCTGGATGAAGGGGCCGGCGTCGGTGCCGCCGAATTCCAGCACCAGCACGCTGGCCTTGCCGTCCTCCGACAGGCGCGCCGCAAGGGCGCTCCCCGCCGATCCGGAGCCGACGATCACGAAATCCGCTTCAAGCATGGCGCTTCACCGTGGAGGAGACATAGTCACGGACGAGGCGGATCGCCTCCTCCGCCGGAACGTCGGTGGCCTTTAGCGCCGCGCGCAGCCACAGCCCGTCGATCATGGCGGCCGCCCCGCGCGCCGTGTCGCGGGCGACCGCCGGCGGCAGCATGGCGCCGAGGCCGGCGACGAGGTTGGACTCCAGCCGCCTGAGGTAGACCTTCAAGAGCCGCATGGCCTCCGCGTCGTGCTGGGCCTGCATGTAGAAGGCGAGCCAGGCGGAGATCACCGTCGGCTGGAACTGGCAGGGCGCGAAATTGCCCTCGATGATGGCGTCGATGCGCGCCTCCGGGGTGTTCGCCTCGGCGAGCCTTCGGCGGAACTCCTCGCCGAGCTCGTCGAGCAGATGGCGCATGGTGGCGATCAAGAGGTGGTCCTTGGAGCCGAAATAGTGGTGCGCCAGCGCCGAGGAGACGCCCGCCCGCTTGGCGATGTCGCCCATGGTCAGCCCCGCCATGCCACGGTCGTGGATGGCCTCGATCGCAGCCGTGATGAGCGCCCGCCGGCGCACCGGCTCCATCCCGATCTTGGGCATCGCATGCTGTCCTTGCCTGGCGCGGACGACGGGAGGGGTATCGCGCCGCCGCCGCCGTTTGCACCCATCCGCCGCCGCAGACCGCCGTTTCCGACACCGGGCGGGTCGGTGTGGGGAAAGCGTATTTTTGATTGAGCCATCAATCAACAAAAACTTGCGTAGAGCCACGTACGGTGTTTGGATGACGTCACGAAGAGAACCGAATGGCGCTTGGGCGGGGCGGGCGGAGCGGTCGCGACGACCCTTTTCGCCCCTTCCGCCCAGCGCGCACCACCGCACCGCCCAGCCATAAGGGCGGGTGGCTTTGGTCTTCGAGGGGGCCGCAAAGGGCGCGTCTCTGCTGGGACGGGCGTCCGCCATCGACGTGGGAACAGGGAGTCACACATGTACAAAACCAAATCCGCCGTCGCCGCTTTGGCGCTCCTCCTCGGCGCGGCGCCCGCGCTCGCCGCCGATCCGGAAGCCTGCCACACCGTGCGCTTCTCCGACGTCGGCTGGACCGACATCACCGCCACCACCGCCGTCGCCTCGGTGGTTCTGGACGCGATGGGCTACACGCCGGAGGTCAAGGTGCTCTCCGTGCCGGTCACCTACGCGTCGCTGGAGAACAAGGACATCGACGTCTTCCTCGGCAACTGGCAGCCCTCCATGGAGGCCGACCGCGCCCCCTACGTGGAGAAGGGCACCGTGGAGGTGCTCGGCGCCAACCTGACCGGCGCCAAGTACACCCTCGCCGTGCCGCAGTACGCCTTCGACGCCGGCCTGAAGACCTTCGACGACATCGTGAAGTTCAAGGACCAGCTCGACGGCAAGATCTACGGCATCGAGCCCGGCAACGACGGCAACCGCCTGATCCTCGGCCTCCTGGAGGAGAAGAAGCACGGCCTCGACGGCTTCGAACTGGTGGAGAGCTCCGAGCAGGGCATGCTCGCCCAGGTGGCCCGCGCCGTGAAGGCGGAGGAGCCCATCGTCTTCCTCGGCTGGGCGCCGCATCCGATGAACGCCAACTTCCCGATCGCCTATCTGGCCGGCGGCGACGACAGCTTCGGCCCGGACTACGGCGGCGCCACCATCTACACCAACGTGCGCAAGGGCTTTGTGGCCGAGTGCCCGAACGTCGGCAAGTTCGTCTCGCAGCTCGTCTTCTCGCTGGAGATGGAGAACGAGATCATGGGCGCCATCCTGGACGAGGGCGCCGAGCCGAACGCGGCCGCCAAGGCCTGGCTCGCCAAGAACCCCGCCGCCGTGGAGCCCTGGCTCGCCGGCGTCACCACGCTCGACGGCGGCGACGCCCTCGCGGCCGTGAAGGCCGAGATCGGCGGCTGACCCGCCCCGGCGCGGACCCCGTCCGCGCCGCCCCCGGTCCGGACCATCCGCGGCCGCCGCGGATGGTCCCTCATGGCCGGACGGTCGCCTTCCGAAGCCGGATCGAGCGTGCCGATCCCGCCTGCCGCTCGCTCCCGCCCGCCCGCCTTCCGCCGGTCCCGCCGACCCTGATCCTCCCCGGGAGAACCATCCGCCGATGGAGTATCTCAGCGCCATCAAGATCCCCGTCGGCCCCTGGGCGAAGGCCCTCGTCGACTGGCTCACCACGAACGCCAGCGGCCTCTTCGACACCATCGCGGTCGGCCTGGAGGCGGTGATCGACGCCATCCTGGCCGTCCTCCAGGTGTCCGGCCCGTTGGTCGCCCTCGCCATCCTCGTCGCCGTCCTGGCCCTCGTCCTCGCCCGCAGCCGACCGCCGGTCGCGGCCCGGCTCGCCGTCGCCGCCGTCGCGCTCCTCGTCGCCCAGATGATCGTCGGCCTCGTGCCGGGCGCCGGCGCGGTCGCCGCCTGGCCGGAGGCCGTGGAGGACGCCGCCGCCTCCTTCACGCCCTTCCTGGTGATCGCCTTTGCCGGCGCGCTCGCCCACGCGCTCCACCGCTCGCTCCCGCTCGCGGCCTTTACGGTCGGCTCGCTCCTCTTCATCGGCAACCAGGGCTACTGGGACGAGACGACCGAGACGCTCGCCCTGGTGCTCGCCTCCGCCTTCGTCTGCATGGCCATCGGCGTGCCCATCGGCATCGCCTCCGCCCGCCGGCCCTGGCTCGCCTCCGCGCTCCGGCCGGTGCTCGACCTGATGCAGACCATCCCGACCTTCGTCTATCTCATCCCGGCGCTCATCCTGTTCGGCCTCGGCATGGTGCCGGGCCTCATCGCCACGGTGATCTTCGCCCTGCCGGCGCCGATCCGCCTCACCCAGCTCGGCGTCGCCTCCACGCCGACGGCCCTCGTGGAGGCCGCCGACAGCTTCGGCGCCACCCCCTGGCAGCGGCTCGTCAAGGTGGAGATCCCCTACGCCCTGCCGCAGATTCTCGCCGGTCTCACCCAGACCATCATGCTCTCCCTCTCCATGGTGGTGATCGCCGCCCTTGTCGGCGCCGACGGCCTCGGCGTGCCGGTCCTTCGGGCGCTCAACTCGGTCAACATCGCCATGGGCTTCACCGCGGGGCTCGCCATCGTGCTGATCGCCATCGTGCTCGACCGGCTCTGCCGGGCCGACCAGCGCGCCGGCGGCGCCAAGGGGGCCGGCCGATGACCACCGCCGTCTCCTTCAAGGCCGTCGACATCGTCTTCGGGTCCGAGCCGGCCAAGGCCTTCCCGCTGATCGACGCCGGCCGCCCGGTCGCCGACATCAACCGGGAGACCGGCCAGATCGTCGGCGTCATGAACGCCTCGTTCGACGTCTCCGAGGGCGAGATCGTCGTCCTCATGGGGCTGTCCGGCTCCGGCAAGTCCACCCTCATCCGGGCGGTGAACGGTCTCAACACGGTCTCGCGCGGCAGCGTGGAGGTCGCCGACGGCGACGGCCGGGTGGACGTCTCCACCTGCGACGCCGCCACGCTCCGCCGTGTGCGCCGCAGCCGCGTCGCCATGGTGTTCCAGCAGTTCGGCCTCCTGCCCTGGCGCACGGTAGCGGAGAACGTCGCCCTCGGCCTGGAGCTTGCCGGCGTCGACAAGGCCGTCACCGAGAAGCGCGTGAAGGCCCAGCTCGACCTCGTCCATCTCACCAACTGGGCCGACAAGCAGGTGCGCGAACTTTCCGGGGGCATGCAGCAGCGCGTCGGCCTCGCCCGCGCCTTCGCGACGGAAGCGCCCATCCTCCTGATGGACGAACCCTTCTCCGCCCTCGACCCCCTGATCCGCGACAAGCTGCAGGACGAACTCCTGGAGTTCCAGCGCAACCTGAAGCGCACCATCCTCTTCGTCAGCCACGACCTCGACGAGGCCATGAAGCTCGGCAACCGCATCGTCATCATGGCGGGCGGCCGGGTCATCCAGGTGGGCACGCCGCAGGAGATCATGCTGAAGCCCGCCACGCCCTACGTGGCCGAGTTCGTCGCCCACATGAACCCCTTGAACGTGCTCCGCGCCGCCGACGTGATGCGCCCCGCCGCTGGCCTCATCGCCCCCGCCGACACCCCGCGCCTGCCCGACGACCGCATCTTCGCCGGCCGCCCGGCGATCGCCCCCGCCACCCTCCCCATCAAGGCCGTCATGGCCGCCCGCCTCACCACCGGCCAGGCCCTTCTGGTGGAAGACGCCGGCACCCTCGTCGGCACCATCGACGACGAGGACATCCTGCGCGGGATCCTGAGGAAGTAGAGGGGACGGTGTCGCTTTCCACCGTCGCGCCCGCAAGTTCTGAGGAGGAGCATCGGCCGTTGTGCCCGTGACTCCCCCCTCTCCCCAACCCTCCCCCACCAGGGTGGAGGGGGCCCGACAGAGGATCAGGCGCCCCCGTCTCCCCATCCTCGACGCACCCCCTCTCCCCTTGAGGGAGAGGGTTGGGGAGAGGGGTGAACCGCCAACGCCCGCCGTCTCCTCTCCCCTTGTGGGAGAGGGGAGAACCTCCACCCCACCACCCCGCTCGCACCACCCACACCCATACCCCCCCAAGGACCGCCCGAATGCGCGCCCAGCCCCCCGCCTCCCACTTCATCGACGGCGCCTACGTGGACGATCCCGCCGGCGCCGAGATCGTCTCCCGCTACCCCGCCACCGGCGAGCCGATCGCCCGCCTCACCGCCGCCACGGCCGCAACCGTCGACGCCGCCGTTGCCGCGGCCACGCGCGCGCAGGCCGCATGGGCGCGTCTGCCCGGGCGCGAGCGGGGCCGGATCCTGCGCCGGGCCGCCGACATCCTCCGCGCGCGCAATCGCGAACTCTCCGTCCTGGAGACCCTCGACACCGGCAAGGCCCTGCAGGAAACCCTCGTCGCCGACGCCGCCTCGGGCGCCGACTGCCTGGAGTATTTCGGCGGCCTCGCCGCGTCGGTGGAAGGCACCACGGTCGACCTCGGAACGGCCTTCGTCTACACGCGGCGTGAGCCGCTCGGCGTCGTCGCCGCCATCGGGGCGTGGAACTACCCGATCCAGATCGCCTGCTGGAAGGCCGCCCCGGCGCTCGCAGCCGGCAACGCGGTCATCTTCAAGCCGGCCGAAACGACGCCGCTTTCGGCGCTGAAGCTTGCCGAGATCCTGAAGGAGGCGGGCCTGCCGGACGGCGTCTACAACGTGGTCCAGGGCTATGGCGACACAGGCCGCCTGCTCGTCCGCCACCCGGGCATCGCCAAGGTGTCGCTCACGGGCGAGAGCGATACCGGCCGCAAGGTGATGGCCGACGCCGCCGAGACGCTGAAGCACGTAACGCTGGAGCTCGGCGGCAAGTCACCGCTGGTCGTCTTCGACGACGCCCATCTGGAGAACGCGGTCTCGGCCGCCATGCTGGCCAACTTCTATTCCACCGGGCAGATCTGCTCCAACGGCACCCGCGTCTTCGTCCAGAAGGGCCTGAAGGACCGCTTCCTCGACCGCCTCGTCGCCCGCACCAAGGCCATCCGCCTCGGCGACCCGCTCGACGAGGAGACCCACCTCGGCCCGCTCGTCAGCCACGTCCACCGGGAGAAGGTCCTCTCCTACCTGGAGATCGGCAAAGCCGAGGGCGCGCGCCTCCTAGTCGGCGGCGGCGTGCCGAAGCTGCAGGGTTTCGAGGCCGGCGCCTGGGTGGAGCCCACCGTCTTCGCCGACGTGACCGACACCATGCGCATCGCCCGCGAGGAGATCTTCGGCCCGGTGATGGCCGTCCTCGACTTCGACACCGAGGACGAGGTGATCGCCCGCGCCAACGACACCCCCTTCGGCCTCGCCGCCGGCGTCTTCACCGCCGACCTCACCCGCGCCCACCGGGTGATCGCCGCCCTGAAGGCCGGCACCACTTGGATCAACACCTACAACCTCACCCCCGTCGAAATGCCCTTCGGCGGCATGAAGCAATCCGGCCTCGGCCGCGAAAACGGCCGCGCCGCGCTCGACGCCTACACGCAGGTGAAGAGCGTCTACGTGGCGATGGGGGACGTGGAAGCGCCGTACTGAGGGGAGGGGCGCCTCCAACAATTTCGCGATCCGCTTGGAGCGGACAAGGCCTGTCTTCCGCGACGCCGAAGTCGCTGGACAGGCCTTCGCTTCTCCGCCCCCGCTTCGATCGTCATGGTCCGCGAAGGCCGGACCGGCCAACCCTTCGTCGGTCCCGCGTCTTACCGCTCCACTGCCGTCCAGGCGCCGCCGGCGGCGGAGGAGCGGACGGAGGCGTCGATGAAGCGCATGCCTTTGAGGCCGTCCTCGACGGTGGGGTAGATCACCTCCTCGCCTGGGGCGGCGCCGGTGCGGGCGGCGCGGATGGCGCGGGCGGCTTCCTGGTAGATGTTGGCGAAGCCTTCCAGATAGCCTTCCGGGTGACCGAAGGGCGTGCGGGTGACGCGGGCGGCGGCCGGGCCGGCGCCGGCGCCGCCGCGGGTGATGAGGCGCTTCTCCGCGCCGAGCGGCGTGTACCAGAGCTGGTTCGGGTCTTCCTGGCGCCACTCAAGCCCGCCCTTGTCGCCGTAGACCCGCAGACTGAGGGCGTTCTCGTTGCCGACGGCCACCTGGCTCGCCCACAGCATGCCGCGGGCACCATCGGACCAGCGGGTGAGGATGGCCACGTTGTCGTCGAGCCGGCGGCCCTCCACGAAGGTGGTGAGGTCGGCGGCGACGGCTTCCAGCTCCAGGCCGGTGACGAAGGCGGCGAGGTTGTAGGCGTGGGTGCCGATGTCGCCGATGCAGCCGCCGGCGCCGGACTTCGCCGGGTCCACCCGCCAGGCAGCCTGCTTGGAGCCCTCGTCCTCCACCTTGGTGGCGAGCCAGCCTTGGGCGTATTCCGCCTGGATCACGCGCACGCGGCCGATCAGGCCCTCGGCCACCATGGCGCGGGCCTGCCGCACCATCGGATAGCCGGTGTAGTTGTGGGTGAGGATGAAGAGCTTGCCGGACGCCTTCGCCACGTCGACCAGGGCCACCGCGTTGTCCATGGTGGCGGTCAGCGGCTTGTCGCAGATGACGTGGATGCCGGCCTCCAGGAAGGTCTTGGCGGCCGGGAAGTGCATGTGGTTGGGTGTCACTATGGCGACGGCCTCGATGCCGTCCTTCAGCCGGCTCTCCACCCGCGCCATGCCCTCGTAAGACGTGTAGGCCCGCTCCGGCGAGAGGCCGAGGTCGAGGGCGGAGAGGCGCGCGCGCTCCGGATCGGACGACAGCGCGCCGGCGACGAGCTGGAAGTCCCCGTCGAGGCGGGCGGCGATGCGGTGGACGGCGCCGATGAAGGCACCCTGGCCGCCGCCTACCATGCCGAGGCGGATGGGACCCGTATCGGACGGGCTCTGGTCGGTGCTCATGGGTATGCTCCTTGGCAGGCGGGTCTGGGCGCTCAGAGCCCGAGCATGCGACGGTTGGCGGCCTCGTCCGTGCCGGCGCCGGCGAAGTCGTCGAAGGCGTGCTCGGTGACGCGGATGATGTGGCGCTTGATGAAGTCCGCCCCCTCGCGGGCGCCGTCCTCCGGGTGCTTCAGGGCGCACTCCCATTCCAGCACCGCCCAGCCCTCGAAGCCGTAGCGGGTGAGCTTGGAGAAGATGGCGCCGAAGTCCACCTGCCCGTCGCCCGGCGAGCGGAAGCGACCGGCCCGGTCGGCCCAGCTCTGGTAGCCGCCGTAGACGCCGATGCGGCCGGTGGGGTTGAGCTCAGCGTCCTTCACGTGGAAGGCCTTGATGCGCGCGTGGTAGATGTCGATGTTCGCCACATAGTCGAGCGCCTGCAGCACATAGTGCGACGGGTCGTAGAGCATGTTGGCGCGCGGGTGGTTGCCGACGCGCTCCAGGAACATCTCGAAGGTGGCGCCGTCGTGGAGGTCCTCGCCCGGGTGGATCTCGTAAGCGACGTCGACGCCGTTCTCCTCGAAGACGTCGAGGATGGGCCGCCAGCGGGCGGCGAGTTCGTCGAAGGCGGTCTCCACCAGGCCGGCGGGGCGCTGCGGCCAGGGGTAGACATAGGGCCAGGCGAGCGCGCCGGAGAAGGTGGCATGGGCGTTGAGGCCGAGGTGGCGTGAGGCGACGGCGGCGCGCTTCACCTGGTCCACCGCCCAGGCCTGGCGGGCGGCCGGGTTGCCGCGCACCTCCGGCGCCGCGAAGCCGTCGAAGGCGGCGTCATAGGCCGGGTGGACGGCGACGAGCTGGCCCTGCAGGTGAGTGGAAAGCTCCGTGATGACCATGCCGTGGCGGGCGACCACGCCGGCGATCTCGTCGCAATAGGTCTTCGATTCGGACGCCTTCTTGAGGTCGAACAGGCGGGCGTCCCACGAGGGGATCTGCACGCCCTTGAAGCCGAGACCGGCGGCCCAGCCGCAGATGGCGTCGAGCGAATTGAACGGCGGCTTGTCGCCGGCAAACTGGGCGAGAAAAATCGCCGGCCCCTTGATGGTCTTCATGGTCATCGCGCCTCCTCCCGGTGGGCGTCCGTCTGGCGGCGCCCTTGACTTGCGGCTCTCGCGCCGATGCCCCGGCAGGGGGGTAACGGCTGAAGTAACCGATTACATTGAAGCGAACGATGGCAGATCCGGCCGTTTCAGACAAGCCGCCGCAAGGGGGTCCAATCGGCCGCGCGCGCGTCGTGCCATCGCTTTCGGGGACCCTTACCGATAGCGGCGGGGAACCCGTGCGGGCGCGAGCCGGTTCACCCGGAAACGCGGATGCGGCCGCGTTCCGCCGCCACTGTTCAGGGTTTCGGCAACAGTCTGTTCAGGGGCGCCCGGAGGCGTTCGGAGAAGTGCATATGTGGGGCTGACGAGGCCGCCGAACCGGCGCCTCCACCCGCGACGACCGAGGATGGGACTTCCGATGGCCAAGGTTCTGGTACTCTATTATTCGACCTGGGGGCATGTGGAGCAGATGGCGAACGCGGTGGCCGAAGGCGCCCGTTCGACCGGCGCCACCGTGGACGTGAAGCGCGTGCCCGAGCTGGCGCCGCCGGACGTCGCCGCCGCCGCCCACTACAAGACCGAGCAGGTGGCCCCGATCGCCACCCCGAACGAGCTCGAACACTACGACGCTATCATCATCGGCTCGCCGACCCGCTACGGCAACATGGCCGCCCAGATGAAGAATTTCCTCGACCAGACCGGCGCGCTCTGGGCGCAGGGCAAGCTGGTAGGCAAGGTGGGCGCGGCCTTCACCTCCACGGCCACCCAGCACGGCGGCCAGGAGACCACGCTGACCTCCATGCACACGGTGCTCCTGCACCACGGCATGCTGATCGCCGGCCTTCCCTACGCGTTCGCCGGGCAGATGCGGATGGACGAGATCACCGGCGGTTCGCCCTACGGCGCCAGCACGCTCGCCGGCGGCGACGGCTCGCGTCAGCCGAGCGCGAACGAGCTCGACGGCGCCCGCTTCCAGGGCAAGTTTGTCGCCGACATTGCTGCCAAGCTGTTCGGCTGACGCCGAACGGGGCTGCCAAGCTGTTCGGCTGACGCCGAACGGGGCTTCCAAGCTGTTCGGCTGAGTCGCCCCCCACCGGCCGGACAAGGCGGGCGCGTCCCTCGACCGAGGGGCGCGCCCGTTGCTGTTTCGGGCTTGGTGTCAGTAGCCGCGGGTGCGGTCGACGAGGTTCTGCAAGGGCTCGCCGCGCTCGAATGCCTGGATCTGGCCGAGCACGTAGCGGCAGAGCGCGCGCGGGTCGCTTTCGGCGGCCACGTGCGGGGTGAGGGTGAGGTTGGGGGCGTGCCAGAGCGGGCTCGTCGCCGGCAGCGGCTCGGTGACGAACACGTCGAGGCTGGCGCCAGCGAGGCGGCCGTCGTTGAGGGCGGCGACGAGGTCGTCCTCCACCTGCAGGCCGCCGCGGCCGGCGTTGACGATCACCGGGCCGCCGAGCGGGCCGTCCTTGGCGAGCCCGTCGACGAGGCGGGCGTCGAGGATGCCGCGGGTGTCGTCGGTAAGGGGCAGGAGCACCACCAGGATGTCGGTGCGGGCGAGGAAGGGAGCCAAGCCCGCCTCGCCGGAATAGCAGTCGATGCCGGGCTCGGTCTTCGGCGAGCGGCTCCAGGCGGCGAGCGGGAAGCCGAAGGACGCGAGCGCGCGGGCGGCGTCGAGGCCGAGCACGCCGAGGCCCATGATGCCGACGCGCACCTCCGCCGCCGACCATTGGCGCAGCGACTTCCAGGTCTTCGCCTGCTGCTGGGCGTCGTAGGCGCGCTGCTGGCGGTGGTGGAGCAGCACCTGCAGCACCACCCACTCGGTCATGCGGCGGGTGAGGTCCGGGTCGACGATGCGCACCACCGGCAGGTCCGGCAGGGCCGGGTCGGAGGTCAGATGGTCGACGCCGGCGCCGAGGGAGAAGATCACCTTGAGGTTCGGCAGGCCGGCCAGATAGCCGGGCTCGGGCTTCCAGACGAGGGCGTAGTCCACCGCCGCCGGATCGGTCATCGCCTCGGGCGCGACCACGTCGCGCGCCGGATCGATGGCATGGAGGCCGTCGATCCACTCGGTCGGGGACCAGCCCGCGGTCGCCACCACGATCGTCATACGCCACGCTCCTTGGATGTCTCGACCGCGACCGGTCCTTGACGGGAAGGCGCGACCTTGCCCCATGCGCGGGGTCGGCTCAAGCCGGTTCGGCCGGATGCATGACCCGGGATCCGGCGATGCCTAGGCGGGGTCGGCGGCAGGAGGCGGTTCGGGCTCGGTGGCCAAGTCCGCACCCTGCTCCGTGCCTTGATCACCGGCCTGGTCGATCACCAGTTCGATGCGGTCGCCGGCGAAGAGCGTGACGGAGGTCTGCACCGGCAGGCCGGCGGCGTCCACGTCGATGTTCTCGGTGACGAGCACCGCCGCCCCGGCCGCAAGGCCGAGCCGCTGAGCCTCCGCCGGCTCGGCGACGCGGGCCGAGACGCGGGTGGACCGGCGGGTGTAGTCGGTGACGCCGTGGGCGGCCAGCACCTTGGTGAAGGAGCCGGTCTCCGCGTAGACCTCCACGAGACGGGGGAAGCGGTCCGCCGGGATCCAGTGATCGGCAAGCGAGATGGGCACGCCGTCGGCGACCGACAGGGTCTCCACCCGGTGGAGCGGCGTGCCGGCCGGCACCTTCAGCCGCTCGGCGACCCGCTCGTCGGCGGGCTCCAGCCGGTGGCCGATCATACGGCCGGATGGCTCGCGCGCCTGGGCTGAGACGATCTCGGAGAAGCGGGTGCGGCGGCGGATCGGGTAGCTTAGGCGGCCGGACTGGACGAAGGTGCCGCGGCCTTGGTCGATGCGCACCACGTTCTCCTCGGCGAGCACCGCCATGGCGCGCCGGAGCGTGTGCCGGTTGACGCCGAACCGGGCGGCAAGGTCCGCCTCCGGCGGCAGCCGTTCGCCAGGTCCGTGGGTGCCAGCCGCGATCTCGCTGCGGATCAGCTCCGCGATCTGCCGCCAGAGCGCAATACCCCCGCCGCGCTCCATTCCGTCCGTCATCGCGCCGTCGTGTCCCCATGGTTCGATTCGAAAGTGTGGCCGTCACTCTTGCATAGCAATTTGTCATAATCACCCGCGGGCCGGGCGGTGATGGTGGCGTGGCGATGCGCGGGGTGAGGGGTCGCAAATGCGTGGATGGTCCGGCGGAACCGGCCCTGACGGCGGGCGGGAGGGTCGGGAGCGGTCGGGATCGTCCTGGATGCGCGCGAGAGCGGGCCTCGCCGTCATCCCGGCGAAAGCCGAAATCCAGCCGACGGCGGGAGAGTTGGACCGTCGCGGCTGGAGCAGATGACGGTTGGGCCCCGGCTTTCGCCGGGGTGACGACCTGGATTGAGGTTGGCTGTCCAGACTTCGCCGTCGGCGCGCGCCCTCGTCATGGTCCGGTTCAGTGTTCAGCCGGACCATCCACCCTTTCTCGGGTGAGTCGGACCCCGTCATTCGGATGTCACCGGGACGGGGTATCCAAGGTGTATGTCGAGTGGTATAGATGTATAGACCAATCGACGCGCGTCCGGGACGGGACGCGACAGGAACGGAGGCTGCCGCATGAGCATGGCCATGGATCCACCGGGCGAGACGGACGCGCGGCGCGCCGCGCTGGCGGTGCTCGCCCGCATGAGCCGCGCCCAGCTTGCCGACGCCTGGACCGGGCTTGCCGACAAGCCGGACGTCTACGAGATGCGCGCGCCGGAGACCGGCCTCGTCATGGTGCGCGGCCGCATGGGCGGCGGCGGACGGCCGTTCAACCTCGGCGAGACCACTGTGACCCGCTGCACGGTGAAGCTCGGCGACGGCACCATTGGCACCGGCCACGTGCTCGGCCGCGACCGGGTGCAGGCGCGTCTGGTGGCGGTGTTCGACGCGCTCTGGCAGCGGCCGGACACCCGCCCGCTGGTGGAGGCCGCCGTGATCGCCCCGGCGCGCCGGCGCCTGGCCGAGGACGACGCGGCCGTGGAGGCCGAAACCGCGGCGACGCGGGTGGACTTCTTCACCCTTGTGCGGGGAGACGACTGATGGCGGCTGTCACGGCGGAAGCCCTGGAAGGCGGATTCGCCCGCCCGGTGTTCCAGACCCAGGCGGTGTTCCGCGTGCTGATGGCAGCGCTCGCCGAACCGGCGCGCCCGCTGCCGCTGCCGGTGGAGGCCGCGCCGCCGGCGCCGCTGCCGCCCGGCCTCGGCGCGGTGGCGCTGACCCTCCTCGACCCGGACACGCCGGTCTGGCTCGACCCGGCGCTCGCCGCCTCTCAGCCGGTGCGCGCCTGGCTCGCCTTCCACACCGGGGCGCCGGTGGCGGCGGAGCCGATGGACGCGGCCTTCGCCCTGGTGGTGGATCCGCTGCGGCTGCCGCCGCTCGCCGCCTTCGCCCAAGGCACGGCTGAGTATCCGGATCGCTCCACCACGCTGGTGATCGCCGTCGACCGGTTCGACACGGACCCCAGCGCGCCGCTTCTGACCGGCCCGGGCTTCGAGGCGCCCCGCCGCTTCCGCGCGCTACCCGAGCGGGCCGGCTTCCAAGACCAGTGGGCCGCCAACCGGGCGCTCTTCCCGCGCGGGGTGGACGTGGTCTTCGTCGCGGGCGGCCTTGTGGCCGGCCTGCCCCGCTCCACCCGCCTCGCCCCCACGGAGTGACGCCATGTATGTTGCCGTCAAGGGAGGCGAACAGGCGATCGCCGCCGCCCATCGCCTGCTCGCCCACACGCGCCGGGGCGACCGTCAGGTGCCCTCGCTCACGCTGGCGCAGATCGCCGAGCAGCTGTCGCTCGCGGTCGACCGGGTGATGGCCGAGGGATCGCTCTACGACCGGGACCTTGCCGCTCTCGCCGTCAAGCAGGCGCGCGGCGACCTGATCGAGGCCATCTTCCTCCTTCGCGCCTACCGCACCACGCTGCCGCGCTTCGGCTTCTCCCATCCGGTGGAGACGGCGACCATGCGGGTGCGTCGGCGCATCTCGGCCACCTTTAAGGACCTGCCGGGCGGCCAGTGTCTGGGGCCGACCTTCGACTACACCCACCGCCTGCTCGATCCGCTGCTCGCCGGCGATCCGGACCTGCCGGACCCGGCGCGGCGCGACGAGACGACCGGCGCCATGCCGCGGGTGACGGATCTTCTCAACGACGAGGGGCTGATCGAGCCCGATCCGGCAGAGGCGGACGTGCCGGTGGGCGACCTGACGCGGGAGCCGCTGAGCTTTCCGGCCGACCGGGACCTTCGCCTGCAGGCGCTCGCCCGCGGCGACGAGGGCTTTCTCCTGGCGCTCGGATACTCCACCCAGCGCGGCTACGGCCGCACCCACCCGTTCGTCGGCGAGATCCGGCTCGGCGAGGTGGAGGTGGAGATCGACGTGCCGGAACTCGGCTTTTCCGTCGCGATCGGCCGCATCACGGTGACCGAGTGCCAGATGGTGACCCAGTTCAAGGGCTCCGCCAAGGTGCCGCCCGCCTTCACCCGCGGCTACGGCCTCGTGTTCGGCCACCAGGAGCGCAAGGCCATGGCCATGTCGCTGGTCGACCGGGCGCTCCGGGCGGGCGAACTCGGCGAGGACCGGGTGGCGCCTGCCCAGGACGAGGAGTTCGTGCTCTCTCACGCGGACAACGTGCAGTCCACCGGGTTCGTGGAGCACCTGAAGCTGCCCCACTACGTGGACTTCCAGGCCGAACTGGACCTGATCCGCCGCATGCGCGCGGAGATCGCCGCCCTGCAGGAGGCCGCGGAATGATGGATGTGGACGTCAACGAGGCGGGGCTGCCCCGGGTGGTTGTGAGTGACCCGGCGGCGGGGTTCACCCCCCTCTCCAACTCTCCCCCTCAAGGGGGGAGAGGGCCGGTTGGCGGGTTGGGAGAGGGCGGGTCCGAGACGGCCGACCTCGACGGAGCCCTCTCCCCCCTCGAGGGGGAGAGTGGGAGTGGGGGGGAACCTCCGCGCGAGGGGGCGCTCGGCGCCGTCCTCGACGACGACGCCACCCTGCCGACCTACTCCTTCGCCTACCTCGACGAGCAGACCAAGCGGATGATCCGCCGGGCGATCCTGAAAGGGATTGCCATTCCGGGCTATCAGGTGCCGTTCGCCTCCCGCGAGATGCCCATGCCCTACGGCTGGGGCACCGGTGGCGTGCAGGTGACGGCGGCGGTGATCGGGCCGGATGATGTGCTGAAGGTGATCGACCAGGGGGCGGACGACACCACCAACGCGGTGGCGATCCGCGGCTTCTTCCAGAAGACCGCGGGCGTCGCCACCACCACCCGGACCGGCGAGGCGACGGTGATCCAGACCCGCCACCGCATCCCGGAGCGGACCCTGGAGGCGCACCAGATCCTGGTCTACCAGGTGCCGATCCCGGAGCCGCTGCGCTACCTGGAACCGCGCGAGACCGAGACGCGCAAGCTGCACGGGCTGGAGGAGTATGGCCTCATGCACGTGAAGCTCTACGAGGACATTGCCCGGCACGGCCATATCGCCACCACCTTCGCCTACCCGGTGAAGGTGGAGGGGCGCTACATCATGGATCCGTCGCCGACGCCGAAGTTCGACAACCCGAAAATGCACCGCTCCAAGGCGCTGCAGCTCTTCGGCGCGGGCCGCGAGAAGCGCATCTACGCGGTGCCGCCGCACACGGACGTGGTCAGCCTCGACTTCGAGGACCATCCCTTCCGCATCCAGAGCTTCAGCCAGCCCTGCGCGCTCTGCGCCGCCGAGGGCGTCTACCTGGACGAGGTGATTCTCGACGACCGGGGCGGGCGCATGTTCGTCTGCTCCGACACCGACCATTGCGAGGAGCGCCGCGCCGCCGGGCACCGGGGCGCGCTGTCCGGGGAGGCTCTTTGATGTCCGCCGTCGCCATGCTGCCGGACGCCGAGACGGAGCGCCCGCTCCTCAAGGTGTCGCGCCTGTCGCACTACTACGGCGCCCGGCTCGGCTGCCGGGACGTGAGCCTCGACGTCTATCCGGGCGAGGTGGTGGCCGTGGTGGGCGAGAGCGGGTCGGGCAAGACCACGCTCCTCAACTGCCTCGCCGGCCGGCTGACGCCGACCGCCGGCTCGGTGGAGTTCCGCATGCGGGACGGCCGGCTCAGGAGCCTCTTCGGCCTCACCGAGGCGGAGCGGCGGCTGCTCGCCCGCACCGACTGGGGCTTCGTGCACCAGAACCCGGCCGAAGGGCTGCGCATGACCGTCTCGGCCGGCGCCAACGTGGGCGAGCGGCTGATGGCCATCGGCGACCGGCACTACGGCACCATCCGGGCGACGGCGCTCGACTGGCTCGCCCGGGTGGAGATCGCCGCCGACCGGATCGACGACGAGCCGCGGTCCTTCTCCGGCGGTATGCGCCAGCGGCTGCAGATCGCCCGCAACCTGGTCACGCGGCCGCGCCTCGTCTTCATGGACGAGCCGACCGGCGGCCTCGACGTGTCGGTTCAAGCGCGTCTCCTCGATCTTTTGCGCCAGCTCGTTGCCGACCTCGGCCTCGCCGCCGTGGTGGTGACCCACGACCTTGCCGTCGCCCGGCTGCTGTCGGACCGCATGCTGGTGATGAAGGACGGCACGGTGATCGAGCACGGTCTGACCGACCGGGTGCTGGACGATCCGCGCGAGCCCTACACCCAGCTCCTCGTCTCCTCCATCCTGCAGGTCTGAGGACAGAACCATGGCCACGCGCATCGTCGTCTCCGGTCTCTCCAAGTCCTTCGTGATGCACCTTCAGGGCGGCGTGCAGCTGCCCGTCGTGCAGGGCGTCGACTTCTCCGTCGACGCGGGCGAATGCGTCGTCCTCGGCGGACCTTCGGGGGCGGGCAAGAGCTCGATCCTGAAGATGGTCTACGGCAATTACGGCGCCGACGGCGGCCAGATCCTGGTGCGCGACGGGGAGCGCCTCGTCGACGTGGCGAGCGCCGACCCGCGCCGCATCGTGCGGCTGCGTCAGACCACCATCGGCTATGTGAGCCAGTTCCTCCGCGTCGTGCCGCGCGTCTCGGCTCTCGACGTGGTGGCCGAGCCGCTGGTGGCGAGGGGCATCGACCGGGCGCTGGCGCGGTCGCGGGCCCGCGAGCTGCTCGCCCGGCTGAACGTGCCGGAGCGGCTCTACACGCTGCCGCCGGCCACCTTCTCCGGCGGCGAGCAGCAGCGGGTGAACGTTGCCCGCGGCTTCGTGACGGATCATCCGGTGCTCCTCCTCGACGAGCCGACCGCCTCCCTTGACGCCGCCAACCGGGCGGTGGTGGTGGACCTCATCCGCGAGAAGAAGAAACAGGGTGTGGCCATGCTCGGCATCTTCCACGACGAGGAGGTGCGGGCCGCGGTGGCGGACCGAGTGGTGGACGTGATGGCCTTCCGCGCGGCGGCCTGAAAAAGAAGGCCGCGGCGACCTGAGAAACAAGGCCGCGAAGGCCTGAGGGAGACGCCCCATGACATCGACGGCCAAGCTGGCGGAAACCTTCGTCCACCCGAGCGTGCGCCTGCGCGAGGCGGTGATCGGCGCGCGCTGCGAGATCCTTGCGAGCTCCAGTGTCTCCTACGCCACCGTCGGCGACATGAGCTATCTCGGCGAGCTCTGCGACGTGGCGGATGCCACCATCGGCAAGTATTGCGCCATCGCCGACCGGGTGCGGATCGGCGCGCCCAACCACCCGATGGACCGGCCGACGCAGCATCGCCTGACCTATACGCCGGAGTATTACGACACCACGCTGACGCGCGACCACGGCTTCTTCGCCGACCGGCGGGCGGCGCGGGTGACCATCGGCCACGACGTCTGGATCGGCCACGCGGTGACGGTGTTGCCGGGCGTGACCGTGGGCGACGGGGCGGTGCTCGCCGCCGGCGCGGTGGTGAGCCGTGACGTGGCGCCCTACACGGTGGTGGGCGGCGTGCCGGCCAAGCCGATCCGCGAGCGGTTCTCCCGGGCGATCGCGGCGCGGATGGCGCGGATCGCCTGGTGGGACTGGCCGGTGGAGACGGTGCTTGAGCGGCTCGCCGACTTCCGGGGCACGGACGTGGCGGGCTTCTGCGACCGGTACGATCCAGCTGGCGCCGACCGTCACGGTGGCGACACGACGGCAGCCTAGGAGACGGTGCCGGCACGGCCCTTCGACGCGAACGGCCCTTCCGGCCGGCGGGCGAAGCGGATAACCAGGGGCCGGTCCGACGCCGAAAGGGACCAGGGGAGATACATGCGCTACGCCGTCTATTTCGCGCCCGCGCCGGAGACGCCGCTCGCCAAGGCGGGGGCGCGCTGGCTTGGCCGCGACGCGGTCGCGGGGGCGGCGCTGGAGCAGCCCCCGGTGGCGGGGATCGACCCGGAGACGCAGCGGCTTCTGACCACCGATCCGCGCCGCTACGGCTTCCACGCCACCTTGAAGCCGCCGTTCGCGCTGAAGCCCGGCACCCGCGAGGCCGACCTCACGGCCGCCTTCGACGCCTTCGCGGCCGCCCGCGCGCCGTTTGAGGCGCGGCTTGCCGTCCGCCGGATCGAGGGCTTCATCGCCATTGTACCGGACGGGCCGTCGGAGGCCCTGCAGGCACTCGCCGACGACTGCGTCACCGCCTTCGAGCCGTTCCGCCGCCCGCAGACTGTGGCCGAGGTGGAGAAGCGCCGGAAGGCCGGGCTGACGCCGCGCCAGGAGGCGCACCTGATGGCCTGGGGCTATCCGTACGTCTTCGACACCTTCCGCTTCCACATGACCCTCTCCCAGCGGGTGCACGGGCCGGAGGGTGACGCGCTCCTGGCCGGTGCCGAAGCGATGTTCGCCCCGCTCCTCGACGCGCCCATTCTGTTCGACCGGCTGGCGCTCTTCGTGGAGCCGCCGGGCGGCGGGCCCTTCACTGTGGAGCGCTTCCGCCTGTTCGAGGGCGGCTGATCCCCACGTCTCGTTTCGCTCTCTTCCTCCCGATCCGTCCCTGAAAGACCGTCCGATGGCCGCCGAAACCGTCTTCACCAACGCCCGCGTCGTTCTCGCCGACCGCGTGATCGACGGCACCGTCGTCATCCGCGACGGGCGGATCTCCGAAGTCGCCGAAGGGCGCGCCGCCGGCGGCGCCGACCTCGAGGGCGACTGGCTGATCCCCGGCATCGTGGAACTCCACACCGATCACCTGGAGAACCACTACGCGCCGCGCCCCAAGGTGCGCTGGAACCCTCTCGCCTCCGTGCAGGCGCACGACGCCCAGGTGGCGGCCTCCGGCATCACCACCGTGTTCGACGCCCTTCGGGTCGGCATGGACTATGACGCGGAACTCACCGGCGAGGACATGCGCCGGCTCGCCGACGCCATCGAGGCCGGCGTCGCGGGCGACCGGCTCCGGGCCGACCACTTCATCCACCTGCGCTGCGAAGTGGCGGCGCCGGACACCCTGGAGGTGTTTCGCCTGTTCGAGACGGACAGCCGGGTGAAGCTCGCCTCGTTGATGGACCACACGCCCGGCCAGCGCCAGTTCACCTCGCTCGACCACTACCGGATCTACTACCAGGGCAAGACCGGCATGTCGGACGAGGCCTTCCTCGCCATGATCGACCGGCGCGTCGGGCAGGCGGCGCAGTTCTCCGACCCGCATCGGATGGAGATCGCCGAGCGCTGCCGCGCCGCCGGCATCGTGCTCGCCAGCCACGACGACGCCACCGCCGCCCACGTGGCCGAGAGCCTCGCCCACGGGGTGACCATCGCCGAGTTCCCGACCACCATGGAGGCCGCCAGGGCCGCCCGCGACGGGGGCCTCAAGATTCTCATGGGCGCGCCGAACGTGGTGCGCGGCGGCTCCCACTCGGGCAACATCGCCGCCCGCACGCTGATGGAGCACGGCCTTCTCGACATCCTGTCGTCGGACTACGTGCCCTTCTCGCTCCTCCACGCCGCCTTCATGGTGGCGGACGACGTGCCGGGAGTCGGCGTGCCGGAGGCGATCGCCACCATCACCCGCAACCCGGCCGAGGCCGCCGGCCTCACCGACCGGGGCGTGATCGAGGCGGGCCGGCGGGCCGACCTCGTGCAGGTGAACCTCGACCACGAGGTGCCGCTGGTGCGCTCCGTCTGGCGCGAGGGGCGGCGGGTGTCATGACCACCGACCGGCGGCCCGGCGCCTTCGTGGCCGTCGTCGGTCCCTCCGGCGCCGGCAAGGACACGGTGATGGGCCGGGTGCGCGACCGGCTGACGGACGAGGCCCGCTTCGTGTTCGTGCGCCGGGTGGTCACGCGCGACCCGAACGGCGGCGAGGACCACGACTGCCTGGACCCGGCGGGCTTTGCCGCCGCCGCGGCCGGCGGCGCCTACGTGCTCTCCTGGCAGGCCCACGGCCTCGGCTATGGCATCCCGGCCGCCTACGGCCGGATGGCGGACGACGGCGCCGTGGTGATCGCCAACCTCTCCCGCGCGGTCCTTCCCGCCGCCCGCGCCCGCTTCCCCCGTTTTCGGGTGCTGGAGATCACCGCCCCGCCGGCCGTGCTGGCCGCCCGGCTGAAGGCCCGGGGACGCGAGAGCGACGCGGAGATCGAAGCCCGCCTCGCCCGCGGCGATGCGGGCGTGACCGGGCCGGACGTGGTGTCGATCGACAACGGCGGGGCGCTGGAGGCGGCGGTGGACGCGGCGGTGGGGGTGCTGCGGGGGCTTTGAGGGGACGGGGCGGTCGGGTTGAGGGTGGAAAGCGTGGGTGGTCCGCCTTCGCGGACCATGACGATGGAGGGGTTGGAGCGCCTGCGCTTCCGAACACGCGGCCCATACACCTCACGTTCCGCCGTCATGGTCCGCGGAGGCGGACCACCTACGCGTTTTTTTGAACCGACCTGACCATGGGTCGGCGCCCGCTCAGTAAAGCCCCACAGGAAAAAACTTCAGGTGGAGGTCGGCGAGGGTGCCGTCGGCTTCCAGGCTGCGGAGGGTGGAGTCGATCAGGCGTTTGAGGCCGATGTTCTCCTTGGCGACCGCGATGGTGAGGCCCTTGCCCATGTAGGCGGGTTCGGTGAAGGCGCCGTCCGCGAAGCGGCAGCACTGGCGCGATTCCGGGCCGGCGAGCCAGAAGGAGGCGCCGAGGCCGCTGGCGAACACGGCGTCCACCGTGCCGGCAGCCAAAAGGTCGAGCGCCTCGGCGTCGGAGGCGGTCTCGCGCAGGCGGGTGTTGATGAAGAAGTCCGCCAGGAAATCCCGGGTTCGCGTGCCGGCCCGCACGGCGACGGTGGCACCGCGGAGGCCCTCCGGCGTGGCCGGGCGCACCGCGTCGCGGCGCATGACGAAGCGCGCGGGCAGCCGCAGGTAGCTTTCCGAATGGATGACGTAGGTGCGGAGATCGCCGGTGTCCTTGAGGCCGGCGATCACGGCGTCGGCGGCATTGGTCAGAAGCGCGTCGACCAGGAGCGGAAAGGGCCGGACCTGGACGGTGCAGGGCACGGCGAGGCGCGCGCAGAGCGCACGGGCGAGTTCCACGTTGTAGCCGCCGAGCCGGCCGGAGCCGTCGAGGAAGTTGAAGGGCGGGAAGTCGTCCGTGGTGACGAAGCGGATCGCCGGCGGCTTGGCGACGTCGGCGGCCGGCGCCTCGGCGAGGAAGCGCGGCAGAGCGTCAACGGCGTGGCCTTCCGCAACCGCATTGCTCGCCAAAATAGAAAAAATCATTGATAAAAAAATCAATGATCGATAAAACGGGCGTCGGCGCCGCTGCATATCCGGTGCGCTCCTCTCATCCTGATGGCCTTTCGGCTCATCCACGCCCGCCGTCCGCCGACGGCGGCGAACGCCTCTCCATGCGTGTCCGACCACCGGTGTACGAGGGTCATGACGACGGTAGAGCAAAGCGGGCCCGAATTGAATGGCGTCGGCGCGGGCGGGGCGGACCGCGGGATGGTGCCGCCGGCCGGTGGGTGCGCGAACGGGGCAAGGGTCGGCACGGACGGGCCCGACTCCGTGCCGCGATCGGACGACCTCGCCTATGCGGCGGCGTGCGCAGAGGTGGGCGCGCGCTTCATCCTCCTTCCGGCGAGCGCCGAACCGGTCTCCCGCGACGGGCTGACCGCCCACGCCGCGGCGCGGGTCGGCGCCGCGCGGCTTCGCCTGCCGGACGGCGCGGTGCTGACCGTGCTGGCGCCGCCGCCGACCCAACTGGCGCGGCATCTGGACGATCTGGCGGGTGGCGAGGGCCGGAACGGCTGGCCGGATGCACTGGCGGTGACGACGCCGCGCCGGCTGCGGACGGCGCTTCGCGCGGCGGTGGCCGTTCGAACGGAAGCGCGGGTGCGCGGGATTCTCGCCCGGGAGGAGCCGCAGCTCTCCGCGAGCACCGCGCCATCCATAGCGTTTCGGACCGCGCTCTCCATCGGGATCTTGGCGCTCGCCTATGGTCTTGTGAGCGGGCCGAGTGTCCTGCCCTGGGCGATCTTCGTGACCTCGGCGCTGGTCTTCCACGTGACGGCGGGTCTGCGGCTGATGGTGGCCGTCAACATGCGGCCGGTGGCGGCGCCGGAGGCCGCTCCGCCGTTGCCGCCGGCGGCATTGCCCTTCTACACGGTGATGGTGTGCCTCTACCGGGAGGCCGGCATGGTGCCGACCCTAGCGGCGGCGCTCGACCGGCTCGCCTATCCGCGCGACCGGCTGGAGGTGCTGGTGCTGCTGGAGGCGGACGACGCGGAGACCCGGGCGGCCGCGGAGGCCGGCTTCACGGCACCGCATGTGGACATTCTGGTGGTGCCGCCGGGACGGCCGCGCACCAAGCCGCGGGCGCTCGCCTACGGGCTTGCCTTCGCGCGCGGCGATCTCGTCGCGGTGTTCGACGCGGAGGACCGGCCGGCGCCCGACCAGTTGCTGAAGGCGGCGGCGCACCTGGTGGGTGGCGGGCCGTCCGTCGCCTGCGTGCAGGGGGAACTGCGGATCGACGGCGACGACCGGCTGATCCAGAAGCTGTTCGCCATCGACTACGCGGCCCTCTTCTCCGGCATGCTGCCCTGGCTCGCCCGCCAGGGGGCGCCGCTGCCGCTCGGCGGCACCTCCAACCACATCAAGCGGAAGGCGCTGCTCGTCTGCCGGGGGTGGGATCCCTACAACGTCACCGAGGACGCGGATCTCGGCATCCGGCTGCAGCGGTTCGGCTTCCGGAGCGACGTGCTGGCGTCCCACACGCGGGAGGAGTCGCCGGACCGGTTCGCCGACTGGCTGCCCCAACGCACGCGCTGGCTGAAGGGCTGGATGATCACCTGGCTGGTGCACAGCCGCCGGCCCGGCGACCTTGTCCGCGAATGCGGCTTCAAGGCGGCGGCGCTTTTCCACGCGACGGCCTTCACTCAGGTGATGGCGCCGCTGGTGCATCCGCTCGGCATGGTGGCCTACGGGCTGCATCTTGCCGGCGTGAAGCCGGTGCCGGACCTCGGCGGCGCGATCGGCGCCGTGCTCCTCGGCCTTGCGGGCTTCGCCATCCTGGTCGGCTACGGGGCGGCCTTCGTGATTGCCCGGCGTGCCGTGCGGGCGATCGGCCGGCCGGACCTCCTACCGTGGACTTTCGCCCTGCCGGTGCAGTGGATGCTGGTGTCGATCGCCGCCTGGAAGGCGCTGTTCGAGCTGATCTTCAAGCCGCACTATTGGGCGAAGACGACGCATCGGTCGCGGCCCGTCGAGAAGGCGTGACCGGGCGGGGCAGGCGTTCGGGGGTGGCGAGGCGGGTGGAGCGGGTGAAGGGAATCGAACCCTCGTATGCAGCTTGGGAAGCTGCCGTTCTACCATTGAACTACACCCGCGACGCGTCATCCATCGCAAGACCGGGGGTCGGCTGTCAAGCCGGATCGGCGCGGGCACACGGGGTCGGCGGCGGTGCTTTCAGCGGAAGTGCTTGGAGAGCTTGAGGCCCTGGGCCTGGTAGTGGGAGCCGATGCCCTGGCCGTAGAGGGTCTGGGGCGGCTCCAGCATGCGCTCGTAGACGAGGCGGCCGATGGTCTGGCCATGGTCGAGGATGAAGGGCACCTCGTGGCTGCGCACTTCCAGGACCGCGCGCGCCCCGCCGCCGCCGGCCGGCGCGTGGCCGAAGCCGGGGTCGAAGAAGCCGGCATAGTGGACGCGGAACTCGCCCACCAGCGGGTCGATCGCCACCATCTCGGCGGCGGTCATGGGCGGCACGTGCACGGCCTCGCGGGAGACGAGGATGTAGAACTCGTCCGGGTCGAGTACGAGCGAGGGCTCGCCGCGCTGGCGGATGGGCTCCCAGAAGTCGAGCACGTCATGGGCCGCCTTGGCGTCCATGTCGATGACGGCGGAATGGCGCTTGGCCCGGTAGCCGACGAGGGAGCCGGGACCCTCGCGCATCAGGTCGATGGAGAGGGTGAGGCCGTTCTCGAAGACGGCGGGGTCGGTGTCGACGAGGGGCGTCTCGGCGTGGAGGACGGCGAGGTCCTCGTCGGAAAGGCGCGCATCGCCGCAGCGGAAGCGGACCTGGGTAAGGCGCGAGCCGAGGCGGACGAGCACCGGGAAGGTGCGCGGGGAAATCTCTACGAAGAGCGGGCCGCGGTATCCGGGCGCGATGGTGTCGAAGGCGGCGCCGTGGTCGGTGATGACGCGGGTGAACACGTCGAGCCGGCCGGTGGAGCTCTTCGGGTTGGCCGAGGCGGCCACGTCGTGCGGCAGGGCGAGCCGTTCCAGGACGGGCACCAGGTAGACGCAGCCGGTCTCCAGCACCGCGCCGTCGGTGAGGTCGATGGTGTGGAGCTTCAGGCGGTCGAGCTTGTCGGTGACGCGCGCGTGCGGGCCGGGCAGGAAGCTCGCCCGCAGCCGATGGGCGACCGGGCCGAGCCGCAGGTCGAGGCTCGCCGGCTGCACCTGGTCGGCGTCGTAGGGGTGGGAGGACTGGATCGACTGGCGGCCGATCAGGTCGTCGATGCGGTGGGCCGGCAGGATGCCCGTGGCGCTGCGGCCGGCCGTGACGAGACCGGTGTGGCTGCGAAGGGCCGGCTCGGTGCCGGTATCAGGTCTCGTCATGGCGTCCGCCCGATCGTCTGGGTCCACCAAGGCGGACCGTTCGGCCGTCCCGATCGCCGGGAGGCCGGTCTTTGGTGTGGTCATAGACAATCCAGGCGTCTTCGTCACGGGCCGCGACCGATCTGCCCTACCGGCAACGTCGCGTCCGCCCTACGTTCACCCTCATGCGCGCCGAAGATCTCCTCACCCTCGACGCCGCCGGCCTCTACTGCCCGCCGGGCGGCTTTCACGTCGACCCCGTGCGACCGGTGGCGCGGGCGGTGATCACCCACGGCCATTCGGACCATGCGCGTGCCGGCCACCGGGCGGTGCTGGCAACGCCGGAGACGCTGGCCATCATGGCGGTGCGCTACGGCGAGGGCTTCACAGAGGCGCGCCAGCCGATCGATTACGGCGAGACGGTGCGGGTGGGGGCGGTGGACGTGACTGTCTATCCGGCCGGGCACGTGCTCGGCTCTGCGCAGATCCTGATCGAGTGGAAGGGGTTCCGGCTGGTGGTCTCGGGCGACTACAAGCGCCAGGCGGATCCAACGGCGACGGCGTTCGAGCCGGTGCGCTGCCACGCCTTCATCACCGAGGCGACCTTCGCGCTGCCGGTGTTCCGCCACCCGGCGGCGGCCGGCGAGGTGGTAAAGCTGCTCGACAGCCACCGGCTGTTCCCAGAGCGCACGCACCTGGTCGGGGCCTACGCGCTCGGCAAGGCGCAGCGCGTGATCGCCGAGATCCGCGCGGCGGGGTATGATGCGCCCATCCTGATCCACGGCGGGCTCGACCGGCTCTGCCGCTTCTACGGCGAGCAGGGCATCGACCTCGGGCCGCTGGAGGGCGTCGCCGGACGGGCGAAGAAGGACCTGGAAGGCCGGATCGTGCTCTGCCCGCCGTCCGCCACCAAGGACCTCTGGGCCCGCCGCTTCGCCGACCCGGTGACGGCCTTCGCGTCCGGCTGGATGCGGGTGCGGGCGCGCGCCCGGCAGCGGGGGGCGGAGCTGCCGCTGATCATCTCCGACCACTCCGACTGGGACGACCTCTGCGAAACCATTCTCGACACCGAGGCCGAGGAGGTGTGGGTGACCCACGGCCAGGAGGACGCGCTGGTGCACTGGTGCGGCGAGAACGGCATCCGCGGCCGGCCGCTGAACCTGATCGGCTATGGGGACGAGGAGGAAGGGGAAGGCGCGGCGACGGAGTCGGAAGGGCTGTGAGTTATGGCAATGGGTCAAGGCGAAGCCGTGTTCGTCGGAGCCGACAATGACGTCTGGAGTGCTGCCCTCGAGGCCATGAAGCGGGAACTCGGCGAGACGGAGTGAGCGCGGGGCGGCTGGGCTCAGCCTGGGGTGGTGGAGGATTGGGGTGTCTTGTCGACCGTCTTCCACATGACGAGGTCGTCCACGTAGAGGCGCGCGCCGAGGCGATGGTAGAAGCCGATCGCGGCGGCGTTGCGGTGCCAGACGGTCCACACCAGCGCGGTAGCGCCAGAGCTGCGGGCGATCGCCTCGGCTTCGGCCATCAAGGCGGAGCCGATGCCGGCGCCGCGCACGGCGCGTCGGACGAAGAGGCCGGCGACGAAGAGGGCGCCGCGGCCTTCGAAGAGGCCCCGATGGTGGGCGAGGTAGCCGACCGGACCGGTGTCGTCGGTCGCGATCAGACAGTCGCAGAAGCGGTTCGGTCCGAACGAGACGGCCGTCATCGCGGACATGTCTTGCGCCGACGCGGCGATCAGCGCCGGTTCCGGCAAGGCGTCGTCCTCCAGCGAGCCGAAGTAGGCGTAGATCTCGCGAAGCATGGCCTCCAGGGCGGGCTGGTCGGCAGGCACGGCAGGGCGAACGGTGGGCACGGACATCGGACGACCTTCGGCGAAACGGGTGGACGGCATGCACGGTGGAGGATCGGCCGGTGCGGGCGCGCACCCCCTCGGCAACCAGCCTAGCCGGCGCTACGTTGCGGTGTCATGAACCGCTTCGCCGCCCTTGTCGACCGGCTCGCCTACGAGCCCCGCCGCAATGCCAAGATCGCGCTTGTCCGGGCCTATCTGGCGGAGGCGCCGGATCCGGATCGGGGGTACGCGCTGGCGGCGCTGACGGGCGGGCTGGACTTTCCGCACGCCAAGCCGAACCTCGTCCGCGCGCTGATCGCCGAGCGGACCGACCCGGTGCTGTTCGCGCTCTCCTACGACTACGTAGGCGATCTCTCCGAGACGGTGGCGCTGATGTGGCCGGGGCCGGGGCCGGGCGCGCGGTCCAATCTGCCGCCGCCGGGGATCGCCGAGGTGGTGGAGACGCTGCGCGCGGCGTCGCGGCTGGAGATCCCGCGCCTGATCGCCGGCTGGCTCGACCGGCTGGACGAGGCAGGGCGGTTCGCGCTCCTGAAGCTGATCACCGGGGCGCTCCGGATCGGCGTCTCCGCCCGGCTCGCCAAGACGGCGCTCGCCCGGCTCGGCGGGCGCGAACCGGACGAGGTAGAGGAGGTCTGGCACGGGCTGGAGCCGCCCTACGGCGATCTGTTCGCCTGGATCGAGGGGCGCGGCGCGCGGCCGTCGTCGGTGGACCCGGCGCCGTTCCGGCCTCCCATGCTGGCGCACGCCCTGGAGGAGCGCGACGTGGAGGGAAACGACCCGGCGCTGTTCCGGGCCGAATGGAAGTGGGACGGCATCCGCGTGCAGGCGGCGGCCGGCCTTGGCGAGGACGGGCGGCCGGTGGCACGGCTCTTCTCGCGCTCCGGCGACGACATCTCCCAGACATTTCCAGACCTTCTGGAGCGGCTGGCGTTCGACGGGGCGATCGACGGCGAACTCCTGGTGGTGATCGACGGGCGGGTGCAGCCGTTCGCCACGCTGCAGCAGCGGCTGAACCGGAAGACCGTTACGCCGAAGCTTCTCGCCGACATGCCGGCGGCGATCCGGGCCTACGACCTTCTGGCGGAGGGCGGCGAGGACCTGCGGGCGTTGCCGTTCGATGAACGACGCGCCCGGCTGGAGGCGTTCGTCGCCCGGCTCGGCGACCCGCTGATCGATCTCTCGCCCATGATCCCGTTCGCCAGCTGGGACGAGCTTGCGGCCGCCCGGGCCGACCCGGCGACGCACGGGGCGGGCGGTGACGCGGACGCGGTGGAAGGGGTGATGATCAAGCGCGCGCTCGCCCCTTACGTGCCCGGCCGGCCGAAGGGCGAGTGGTTCAAGTGGAAGCGAGACCCCTTCAACGTGGACGCGGTGCTGATGTATGCCCAGCGCGGCCACGGCAAGCGCTCGTCCTTCTATTCGGACTACACCTTCGGGGTCTGGCGCGAGGCGGCGGACGGGCGCGAACTGGTGCCGGTGGGCAAGGCCTACTTCGGCTTTACCGACGAGGAACTGAAGACCATCGACAAGTTCGTGCGCACCAACACGGTCAACCGGTTCGGGCCGGTGCGGGAGGTGACGCACACGGCGGAGACGGGCCTCGTCATCGAGGTTGCGTTCGAGGGGCTGAACCGCTCGACCCGGCACAAGTCCGGCGTCGCCATGCGCTTTCCCCGGGTGGCGCGCTTGCGCTGGGACAAGCGGCCGGCCGAGGCGGACACGCTTCAGACCTTGCTGGCGCTCCTGCCGGAGGGGTGATCCGGCAAACCCGTTCGGGCCGCGCCAAGGGCCAAGGCGTGTCACACACGCGTGAAAGGCTGCGGCCCATCGATCACGCAACCGACGGCGGAGAGCGGTGGGCCGTCCCGCCGCGGTCCGGCCCGTGAAGCGTGCGCTGAAGCCAAGCCATTGGCGCAGATGACCGCTTGCCGGACGGGGCTTCAGGCCGCTCACGGAGGCGGTCGCGGCGCCGTGAAGACGGGGCGAACCGTTTGTGAGCGTTCACGAAAACCGTCACGGATAGTTCAGCGACAGGCACCTTTTGCATTCAGAAAACAAGATCTATCTCTGGCTCATCGGACGCGGAACAATCGCATCCGGACAAGAAAAGCCAAGTCGAACCACCGCACAACGCTCCATGGTTTTCGGATGTTCGTGCGATTTCAAATGGAGATCAATCATGACCAAGAGCTTTTTCGCTGCCACCCTGATCGGTGCTCTTACGGTTTCTTCGGCTGCCTTCGCGGCTCCGTGGGATCCGGCGAACTCCACCCGCGACAATTACGTTGAGAGCCTCGCCAATTCCGCCCCGACGAGCGGCTCGGCGATCTCCACCAACGACAGCGGTGTCCTCGCCGTCACCCCGTCCTGGGATCCGGCCAACTCCAGCCGTGACCGCGAAGTCGAGGCCCGTGCGAATGCCGTCTCGAACGCCGGCTCGGCGATCTCCACCAACGACAGCGGCGTCCTCGCCGTGACGCCGTCCTGGGATCCGGCCAACTCCACCCGCGACCGCTACGTGGAGAGCATCAGCCGCCTCTGAGCCGCTGACGCCGCCCGTGAGGGTGGCTTCCAGGAGCCCGTTCGTCCCGCTCGTTCCCTGCGGGCCGACATGCCGAAAGGGCGCCGACCGGAGTTGCGGTCGGCGCCCTTCCGTCGTTTCAGGGGAACCCGGTTCGGTATGCCTCAGGCGGTGCGTTCGACCACCAGGCAGTGGAACACCGCCCAGTAGTGGATGCCGGCGCCGGTGACCACGAAGCCATGCCAGATGGCGTTCTGGAATTTCAGGCTCTCCCACACGTGGAAGATCACGCCGGCCGAGTAGACGACGCCACCGGCGATGATGAGAGCCAAGGTGAGCTCCGGCAGGGCTTCGGCCAGCGATGGAAGGGCCAGGATGCCGCTCCAGCCGGTGGCGAGATAGAGAAGGATGGTCAGCCGGTCGTAACGGCCGGGCAGGCCGACCTTGAGGGCGATGCCGGCGAGCGCCGCGCCCCAGACGCCGACCGCCAGCGACACCGACACGGGTCCATAGGGCAACTGCGCCAGGAAGGGCGTGTAGGTGGCGGCGATCAGCAGGAAGATGGCCGAGTGGTCGAAGCGCCGGAAGATCCACTTCAGCGGCGACACCGGCCAGTGGTTGTAGAGGAAGGACGCGCTGAGCGCGGCGATGAGGCCGGTGATGTAGATGCCGGCGACCACCGTGTCCGATACGCCGCCGGTTGTCGTCGTGTGCGCGAGAAGGAGGGCGGCCCCGATGGTGGCGAGCCCGAGGCCGATCGCGTGCACCACCGCGTCGGCGATGCGCTCGCCCCGGGTGTAGGTCCAGTCCATCATCGGCGGTCGGCTCCTGCCCGTCGCGCCCCCCCGACGTCGGATCCGGCTTTGCCCGGCCCGACGACGCCCACGCCGTCAAGCGTGCCTGATCCGCCCGAGGGGCTCAAGCCGCCGTTGGGGGGTGCCGCAACGGCACCTTCGAGAAATAGTGGGGGGAGGGAAGGCGGGTGTCGGCCGAGCGGTGGAGGCGATCCGGCGCCAGCGGACAAGAAACGAAGGCCGCCCTCCGCGCGCGCCGCCGGTGAGACCGGGGGCTGCGAGGGAGGCGGCCGGGACGGTGGGGCCGGCCTGTCAGGGACACTGTCGGAGACAGGTCGGGACGGGCCGGCGGGCGGTCAGGCCGCCTGGAGGAGGACGTGCTTGGCGGGGAGACGAAAGCGATCGGCCAGATGCCAGCGGAGTTCCCGCGGCGATGCATAGTCGTAGCTGGCGTCGATCAGGGACGTCACGTCCCGCTTGCCGCTCTGTTCGGTGACCGTGAGACGGCCGATCCGGAACCGCGGGCCCTCCGTCGTCTCTCGGACGGACGCGGGCATATATTCGAACTTCATTATTTTCCTTGGTCTTTCTTATTGCCCCACGGCGGCATCGCCGCCGCGGGGTGTCGCTGCGACGCCTTGGCGCCGCAAAAAGTCATCAGGCGCCGTTCAGGCGGCCTTCAGGTTGTCAGCAGCGGACTTGCCGGTGCGACGGTCCTTGACGACTTCGAAGCTGACGCGCTGGCCTTCGCCGAGGCCGGTGAGGCCCGAGCGCTCGACGGCGGAGATGTGGACGAACACGTCCGGGCCGCCGTTGTCCGGCTGGATGAAACCGAAGCCCTTGGTCGCGTTGAACCACTTGACAGTACCGACGTTCATGACGATCCCTTTCGGATAGAACGTTCAATAGAATGCACGAGACCGGTTTGACGCGGCCCGCACGTGGATGCCGATTTTGGAGGGTCGTTCAGAACGGTCGCCCCGATAGGGCGAACAGGCCGATCGTCTGGCCAAATCGATGACGCCAATATGGGCTGGTTTGCCCGTAAGAACAAGGCCGTTGCCAGCGAAATCCGGCCGAGGGGCCTTGGCGCTGCCGTGTGGGGGCATCCGGCAACCGCGGAGATCCGCCGCTTTGAGGCCTTCACGACGGGGGTCAAAAAAAGCGACACGAGGGCCCGGCGGGTCCGGCCCGGCCCTTGGAAACGCCGCGGCGGTTGGGTTGACGGCTACGCTTTTCCGGACTATCGATGCCAGATACCCGTGGTTTTTTGAGCCGGCCGGCTTGCCGCCACGTTAAACAAGGATGCTAAAAGGCCGGGACGGACGTCATTGCGACCCCGGCTCGGCCTTCATCTGGCCCGCCGGGGTTTTTTTGTATTTCGATCCCACCCGATGACGACGCCTACACGCTAGGGACGACCGATGACCGCCGACTCCAACCAACGCTGGCACCCCGACACCGCCCTCGTCCACGGCGGCACGCTCCGCTCGCCCTTCGGCGAGACGTCCGAGGCGCTCTTCCTCACCCAGGGCTATGTCTATGACAGCGCCGAGCAGGCCGAGGCGCGCTTCCTGAACCTGGAGCCGGGCTACCAATATTCGCGCTTCTCCAACCCGACCGTGACCATGTTCGAGGAGCGCATGGCGCTTATGGAGGGCGCCGAGGTGGCGCGCGCCACGGCGACCGGCATGGCGGCGGTGACGGCGGCCATGCTCTGCCAACTGTCCGCCGGCGACCATGTGGTGGCCGCCAAGGCGTTGTTCGGCTCCTGCCGCTACGTGGTGGAGGACCTCTGCCCGCGCTTCGGCATCGCCTGCACGCTGGTGGACGGCCGCGACCTCGACGCCTGGAAGGCGGCGGCGCGGCCGGAGACGAAGGTGTTCTTCCTGGAGAGCCCGACCAACCCGACGCTGGAAGTGGTGGACATCGAGGCGGTGGCGGCGATCGCCCACGCGGCCGGCGCGCGGCTGGTGGTCGACAACGTGTTCGCCACGCCGATCTGGCAGAAGCCGCTGACGCTCGGGGCGGACGTGGTGGTCTATTCGGCGACCAAGCACATCGACGGCCAGGGCCGCTGCCTCGGCGGCGTGGTGCTTTGTTCCAAGGACTTCCTGGACAAGCACCTGCAGGTCTTCATTCGCCAGACCGGCCCGTCGATCAGCCCGTTCAACGCCTGGGTGCTTCTGAAGGGACTGGAGACCCTGTCGGTGCGGGTGGAGCGGCAGACCGCCACGGCGGAAGCGATCGCCCGGGCGCTGAAGGCGCATCCGGCGGTAGCGAAGGTGATCTATCCGGGCGATCCGGATCATCCGCAGGCGGACATCATCGCCCGCCAGATGCAGCGCGGCTCCACCCTGGTGGCGTTCGAAGTGAAGGGCGGCAAGCCGGCGGCCTTCCGGACCGCTAACGCGCTTCGGATCGTGAAGATCTCCAACAACCTCGGCGACGCTAAGAGCCTGATCACCCACCCGTCGACCACCACCCACCAGCGCCTCAGCGAGGACGCGCGCCAGGAGCTCGGCATCAACGCCGGGCTTTTGCGCCTGTCGGTCGGGCTGGAGCACGTGGACGACCTGATCGCCGACCTGACGGCGGCGCTCGATGCGTCCGCGGCGCGGGCGGCGGCGGAATAGCGCGCCGACGGGTCAGCGCAGCGTGCGGGCGCCGACGACGATGCGGGCGGCGGCGCTGGCCGCCGTCAGCGCGGCGAAGGCCGTGGCGAGCAGCGGAAAGCCGGCTGGCCAGAGGCACATGAGGGCGAAGACCGCGATGGTCTCCGCCCCTTCGGCAAGACCCGCCAGATAGTAGAGCGACTTCTCGCCCTGGGCGCGGGTGGAGAGCCCGCGCTTTTCCGCCATCGCGGCGAAGGCGAGGAAAGCGGCGCCGTTGACGTAGAAGGCGGCAAGGAGAGCGGCGGCGGCGAGCGCGTTTCGGGCCGGGTCGGCGACCGCGAAGGCGAGCGGCACCAGGGCGTAGACGGTAAAATCGAGGGTGATGTCGAGATAGCCGCCGCGATCGGTCCTGGCGGTGGCGCGGGCGACGGCGCCGTCGAGCCCGTCGGCGATCCGGTTGAGGGCGATCAGAAGGACGGCGACGAGCGGGTATCCGACGGCGATGGCCGCCGCCGCCGCGACGCCGAGCGCGAAGCCGGCGAGCGTGATCGCGTCCGCCCCGATGCCGCGCGCGGAAAGCCAGCGGCCGGCCCGGTCGAGCGGCGGGTCGATCAGGCGGCGGAGGGCGGCGTCGAGCATGGCGCGGGCGGGAGCCGGTGGGTCGGGGAAGGCGGGCAGGGCTCTTCATAGCCGAAGCCGCCGAACCGCGGAACGCCGGGCCGATCACGGTTGGGCGATGAGCCGCCTCACACCCTTGTTGCCGGATGCGTTGCGATGGACTATGTGGCGACGAGGACGGACGAGCGGAGATGTAGCCATGTTCCGTGCGGAGACCCGCGGCATCGTCGTGACCGTGCATCCGGACTACCTGCCCCATGAGTCCAATCCGGACGAATTGCGCTGGGTGTGGTCCTACCGGGTGGAGATCGAAAACCGGTCCCGCACCACCGTGCAACTGCTGTCGCGGCGGTGGCTGATCACCGACGCCCACGGCACGCGCCGGGAGGTGGCCGGCCAGGGGGTGGTGGGCGAGCAGCCGATCATCCCGCCGGGCGCCGACTACGCCTACACCAGCGGGTGCCCGCTGCCGACGCCGAGCGGCATCATGGAGGGCACCTACCGCATGGTCACGGACGCAGGCGAACTGTTCGACGTGACCGTGCCGACGTTCTCGCTCGACCTGCCGGACATCGCCCGCGTGCTGAACTGACCGCGACGGGGAACGGGCCGCGGTCCGCCCGGCTCGCCGGCGGGCGCTTGCGGCCGGCGCGCGGCACCCCACCTTTCGCTCGCCTGCCGGTCGTCCGCCCCAAGGACGGTCCGGCCCTATTGGAGCCTTCATGACCACCCTTTCCCGTTTTCTCGGCGACAGCCCGCTCCGCGTCCTCGTCCGCCTGATCTTCCTCTCCTTCCTGGTGGGCGTGGTGATGGCGGCGATCGGCCTTGAACCGCTCGACCTCGTCAACAGCGCGATCCGCTTCGTGCAGGACGTGTGGGCGACCGGGTTCGAGACCATCGAGAAGGCGCTGCACTACCTTCTGCTCGGCGCCGTCATCGTGGTGCCCATCTTCCTGATCAGCCGGCTGCTCCGCGCCGGCCGCGGCTGAGCTTCCTGCCGGTTGGAAAACCGTCAGGCGAAACGGGCCGCCACCCGGTGCAGGGTGGCGTGCCGGCGGGCGAGCCGGTCCACGTCCGTGTCGTAGCCGCCGCCGATGACGCCGGCGAGCGGAAGGCCGCGGCCGCGCACCGCCTCGATCACCCGGGCGTCGCGGGCCTCCAGCCCGCGGTCGGTGAGGGCGAGGCGGCCGAGCCGGTCGTCGGCGTGCGGATCGACGCCGGCGTTGTAGAAGACGAGGTCCGGCGCGGCACGGTCGATCAGCGTGTCCAGGTGGTCGTCCAGCATGGCGAGATAACCGCTGTCGCCTAGGCCGTCCGGGAGAGCCACGTCGACGGTGGATGGCACCTTGCGGACGGGATAGTTCTTCTCCGCGTGGGCCGAGAAGGTCACCACCCGGTCGTCGCCGGCGAAGATGTCGGCGGTGCCGTCGCCCTGGTGGACGTCGAGGTCGATCACCAGCACCCGCGCCGCCTGTCCTTCGGCGAGGAGCACCCGGGCGGCCACCGCCACGTCGTTGAAGACGCAGAAGCCGGCCCCGTGCGCGCGCCGGGCGTGATGGCTGCCGCCGGCGGTGTTGAGGGCAAGGCCATGGGCGAGCGCCAGCCGGGCGGCGAGCACCGTGCCCGCGGTGGCGCAGCGGGCGCGAAGGGCGACGCTCTCCGTCATCGGAAAGCCGATCTCGCGAGCGACGGCCGGCGCCACCATGCCGCCGAGCACGGCCTCCACGTAGGGCGCCTCATGGGCGAGCGCGAGCCAGGCGGCCGGGGCGGGCTCCGGCACGTGAAAGCCGCCGGGCGCGACGAGGCGCTCCTCCATCAGCACCTCGGCCAGCCGGCGGAACTTGCCCATGGGGAAGCGGTGGTCGGCCGGGATGTCGGCCTGATAGGCGGGGTGGTGGACGATCGGCAGCATGGACGGCAGAAGATGGCACGGGCGGCGGGGTTGGCAAGGGAGCGCGGCCGGCGGTCGCCATGAATCGCCAGCTTCCGATGGACAGGGGCGGCTGTGGCGGGGTAGGGCTCCAGGCGCTTTCTTCAGGATGCCCATCGCCCCATGACCGCCCCCGCGTTTCGCGTCGACAGCCTCACCGTGTTCCGGATCGCGGTGCCGATGACCCTCGCCTTCATGACGACGCCGATCGTCGGGGCGGTGGATACGGCGGTGGTGGGACAGCTCGGCGAGGCGGCGCTCCTCGGCGGCATCGCGGTCGGGGCGATCGTCTTCGACGTGATCTTCTCCACCTTCAACTTCCTGCGCTCCGGCACCACGGGTCTCACCGCCCAGGCGCTCGGGGCCGACGACAAGCCCGCGCAGGCGCTGGTGCTTCTCCGCGCCCTCGTTCTGGCGGTGGGGCTCGGCGTGGCGCTCGTCATCCTGTCGGTGCCGGTCCTTGCCGGGGCGCTCGCCTTCCTGGAGCCGAGCGCGGCGGTCGCCGAGGCGGCGTCGACCTACTACGGCATCCGCATCTTGTCGGCGCCGTTCGCGCTCGCCAACTACGCCATCCTCGGGTGGGTGCTGGGGCTCGGGCGGGCGGGGCTCGGGCTCGCACTCCAGACGCTCCTCAACGGCATCAACATCGCCGGCTCGATCTGGCTAGGCCTCGGGCTCGGCTGGGGGGTGGAGGGCGTCGCCTACGGGACGCTCGCCGGGGAGGTGGTCGCCTGCGTGGTCGGCGTGGCGGTGTGCCTGGCGATCGGCCGCAAGGGGCTTGCCGCGGCGGTGCCGGACGTGTTCCGGCGGGCCGGGTTCGGCGCCATGATCGCCGTCAACGGCGACATCATGGTGCGCTCCTTCGCGCTCCTCTTCGCCTTCGCGCTCTTCACCCGCACCAGCGCCGGCTTCGGCGACGTGACGCTGGCGGCGAACGCTCTCCTGATGAACTTCTTCCTGATCGGCGGCTACTTCCTCGACGGTCTCGCCAACGCGGCGGAGCAGCTGGCCGGGCGGGCCGTCGGCGCGCGACGGCGGGATGTGTTCGTGGCGGCGGTGCGCCTGACGATCGCCTGGGGCTTCGTGTTCGCCGCCGTCGCCGCGGGCCTGCTGATGGCCTTCGGCGGCGTCTTCATCGACATCATGACCACCGCGCCCGACGTGCGCGAGGCCGCCCGGGCCTTCCTTCCGTGGGCGGCACTGACGCCGCTCGCCGGCGTGCTGGCCTTCCAGATGGACGGGGTCTACATCGGCGCCACCTGGTCGCGGGAGATGCGCAACATGATGCTCGCCTCCGTGGTGGTCTATCTTCTGGTGCTTGCCGTCGCGATCCCGGTGCTTGGAAACCACGGCCTGTGGCTGGCGTTGCTGGTCTTCCTGGGCGCCCGGGGGATCACCCTGTCGTGGCGCCTGAAACCGCTCTCCGCCCGAACCTTTCCAGCCTAGACTGAAGATCCGGCGCCGATCGCGCCCATTGCCTGAGGAGCCCGCCCATGGACCCGGCCGCCGCCACGACGCCTGACTTCGCGCTCGACCCTCGCCTTGCGGCGGACACGCGGGTGCTCGGAGACCTCGGCCTGTCGCGGCTCCTCCTGATGGACGACGCCAACTATCCGTGGCTCGTGCTGGTGCCGCGCCGCGCCGGGCTCGTGGAACTGATCGACCTGTCCCGCGACGACCGGATCGCCCTTCTCGACGAGGTGACGGCGGTGTCGGAGGCGCTGAAGGCGGCGGTGAGCCCGGTGAAGCTCAACGTGGCGGCCCTCGGCAACATGGTGCGGCAGCTGCACGTGCACGTGATCGCGCGGTTCGAGACCGATCCGGCATGGCCCGGCCCCGTATGGGGAAAGGTGCCGGCGCGGCCCTACTCGGACAGTTCGGCGCGAGATATCGCGGAGCGGCTGGCGGCGCGGCTCGGCGACGGGTTGAAGCCGGTGGATCTTTGAAGCCGAGACGGGACGGGAGTGGTTCGCGATGGCGAGGCGGGCACGATGACGACGACTTCCAGGACTGACGAGACGAGCAGCCGGCCCGGGGGGGCGGGGGACCGGTCCAGCCGGAACGCGTTCGCGGTCAATCCGATCGAGCGGCGGTCGGAGAAGCGGGGCGATCCGGCGGTGCTGGCGGAGGCGCTCGCGGACGTGCGGGCCGGCAGCTTCCTCTTCGTCGGCGAGCGCATCGTGCTCGACCCGACGACGGCGGAGCCGGCGCTGTTCGATCTCCTCCGTGCCAAGCGGCTGGGGGCGGACCTGCACGAGGGCGTGCTCCTCGGCTGGATGCCGGACGGCGCGCCGCGCTTCGCCGCCACGCTGCCGGCGGATCCGGAGGACGGGCTGACGCTGACGGACCTCCGCAGTCTGGCCCTGGAGGGGCTGGTGACGGCCGATCTCTTCGGCGCCGTCGCCCAGGCCCGGTCGCTGCTGGTGTGGCACGAGCGGCACGGCTTCTGCGCCAACTGCGGCCGGGCGACGGTGCCGTCGGCGGCCGGCTACCGGCGCGACTGCGCCCACTGCGGCGCCCAGCATTTCCCGCGCACCGACCCGGTGGTGATCATGCTGGTGACCGACGGGTCGCGCTGCCTGCTCGGCCGGCAGCCGCGATTCAAGCCGGGCAGCTATTCCTGCCTCGCCGGCTTCCTGGAGCCGGGCGAGACCATCGAGGACGCGGTGCGCCGGGAAACCTTCGAAGAATCCGGCGTGCGCGTCGGCCGGGTGACCTACCGGTCGTCCCAGCCCTGGCCGTTTCCCTCGTCGCTGATGATCGGCTGCGAGGCGGCGGCGGAGACCACCGCCATCACCATGGACACGGACGAGCTGGAAGATTGCCGCTGGTTCGACCGCGAGGAGGTAGCCGCCATGGTGGCCGGCACCCACAAGGACGGGCTATTCACCCCGCCGCGGACGGCGATCGCCCGGCTGTTGGTCGAGGACTGGCTGGAAGGCTAAGCGGCCTACTCGGCCGGCCGGACCGGCTATTCGGCCGGCCGGAGGCCCTTGTCGGCGTCCGGCTCGCGGATCTTCTCGCGGAAGGGGTGGGCCGGGTAGGCGCCGAGGATGCGCACCTCGTGGCTGAAGAAGGCGAGCTCCTCCAGCGCGAAGCGCAGGCCGGTTTGCTCCGGGTGTCCTTCCACGTCCGCGTAGAACTGGGAGGCGTAGAACTGGCCCTCCAGCTGGTAGCTCTCCAGCTTCGTCATGTTGACGCCGTTGGTGGCGAAGCCCCCGAGCGCCTTGTAGAGCGCCGCCGCGATGTTGCGCACCCGGAACACGAAGGTGGTGATCACCGGCCCGTTGTCCGGCCGGGTCACGGCGGGCTCGCGCGACAGGATGACGAAGCGGGTGGTGTTGTGGGCGGCGTCCTCCACGTCCTCGGCGAGGATGTCGAGGCCGTAGATCTCGGCGGCGAAGCGGGGCGCGAGGGCCGCGCGGCTGAGGTCGCCCGCCTCGGCGACGAGGCGCGCGGCGCCGGCGGTGTCGCCCGCCACCCGGGCGACGAGCTTGCGCTCGCGAATAATGCGCCGGCACTGGCCGAGGGCGTGCACGTGGCTCTCCACCGTGCGGATGGTGTCGAGGCTGGCGCCGCGCGGGGCCATCAGCTGGAAGCGGATGGGGAGGAAGTATTCGCCGACGATGTGGAGCCCCGATGACGGTAGCAGGTGGTGGATGTCCGCCACCCGCCCGGCGAGGGAGTTCTCGATCGGGATCATGGCAAGGTCGGCGGCGCCCGACTGCATGGCCGAGAAGCAGTCCTCGAAAGTGGCGCAGGGGAGCGGCGTGGACTGCGGATAGACGTCCAGGCACGCGATATGGGAGTTGGCGCCACGTTCGCCCTGGAAGGCGATGGTCAAGGACTTCGGCTCGGACACGGGTGAAACGTCCTTCATGCGAATGGTGCCGGCCGCGCGGCGGCCGGTGTGTGGATCTGGGTGCTTCTAGTCCGGTTCCGCGCGGCTGGAAACCCGACGTTGATGGCGGCCCCCGCCGGGCTCAGCGGGCGGCGAGGAGGCGGGCGGCGCGGTGGAGGTCCTCCGGCGTGTCGACGCCGAGCGGCACGTCGTCGACGAGCGCCACGTCGATACGCATGCCGGCCTCCAGAAGGCGGAGCTGTTCCAGCCGCTCGCGCACCTCCAGCGGCGAGGGCGGCAGGGTGACGAAGCGCTGAAGCGCCGACCGGCGGTAGGCGTAGAGGCCGATGTGGTGGTAGAGCGGGCCGTCGCCCCAGGGCGCGGTGGCGCGGGTGAAGTAGAGGGCGCGCAGGCGATCCGGGGCGAGCATGGTGCCCACCACCTTGACGACGTTCGGGTTCACCCGCTCGTCCGCCGCCTCGATGAGGGCCGCGAGGGTGGCGACGTCCACCGCCGGATCTTCGAGCGGGGCGAAGCAGGCCCGGATGGCGCCGGGCGCGATGGTCGGCAGGTCGCCCTGGACGTTGACGATCACGTCGTGGGCGCCGTCCGGGTCCACATGGCCGATGGCCTCGAAGATGCGGTCGGACCCGCTCGGGTGGTCGGGGCGCGTCATGACCGCGCGCCCCCCGGCGTCGGTGACCACGCGGGCGACCGCCTCGTCGTCGCAGGCGACCACCACATCGCCGATGCCAGCCTCCACCGCGCGCCGCCAGACGTGGACGATCATGGGCGCGCCGGCGATGTCCGCCAGCGGCTTACCGGGCAGGCGGGTGGATCCCATGCGGGCCGGAACGAGCACGAGGGCGTTGGACGGGGTCGGGGCGGCGGTGGCGGCGGGCATCGGATCGGGATTCCGGGAGGGGTCGCAGGGCGGGAGGCGTCGACTGAAAGTATCAACCGAGCCTGCGTTATACGTATGGACAGGACGTCGGGAAAGTTTGTAGTTTCCGGCCGATTTTGACCGCGACGCCCGGCGTCCGCGCGCACCCCTCCTTTGTGTGCGGCAGCCAAGGCGGCGCGGTCCGGGCGACCGGTCCGCATCGACCGGGAACGCCCCGGAAGTCACCCCTTCGGAGCTGACGAATGTCCCTCGAATTCAACAAGGTAGCCGCCGCCATCCTCGGTTCGATGGTGTTTGCGATGGGCACGGGCCTGCTCGCCGACGTGATCTACAGCAGCGAAGCGCCGGAAACGCCGGGCTTCGACGTGGCGGTCGCCGAGGGCGAAGCCGCCGGCGGCGAAGCGGAAGTCGCGGCCGTGGAGCCGATCGCCGTCCGCCTCGCCTCGGCGACCGTGGAGAACGGCTTGAAGGTCTCCAGAGGCTGCGCCTCCTGCCACGACTTCGAGAAGGGCGGCCCGAACAAGACCGGCCCGAACCTTTGGGAGACGGTGAACCGCAAGCCCGGCACCCACGAGGGCTACAGCTATTCGGGCGCCATGGTGGAATACGGCAACACGCACGTGTGGGACTTCGAGCAGCTGGACGCGTTCCTCGCCAACCCGAAGGAAGTGGTGCCCGGCACCAAGATGGGCTACGCCGGCCTGCGCAAGCCCGAGGACCGGGCGGACCTGATCGCCTATCTGCAGAGCCTTTCCGACAACCCGGTGCCGCTGCCGGCCGCCTCCGAGGCGCCCGCCGCCGAGATTCCGGGCGAGACGCCCCCGGACGCCCCGGCGCCGACGCCCTGATGGCGTCCGATCGATCGCGCAGGCGATCGGCCACCGACCGTACGATGTAAAACGCCGGCCCCTCGGGGCCGGCGTTTTGCGTTCGAATCGAGCGTGCGTCCGGCTGTCGTCAGTCGAGCGGGCGGGCGGCCCATTCGGCGGTGCGGGTGCCGGTGAGGGCGGTGACGGAGGCGTGGCCCGAACGCTCCACGAAGCGCGCAAGGTCGCGGGCGATCGCCGCCGGCAGGCCGGATCCGCCGTAGATGAAGGCGGTGTAGAGCTGCACGGCGGTCGCCCCGGCGGCCATCTTCTCGGCGGCCTCCGCGGCGGTGGCCACACCGCCGACGCCGAGGATGGGGAGCGCCGGCCCGACCCGCTGGCGCATCTTGGCGAGCACCGCGGTGGACCGCCGGAACAGCGGCCGGCCGGAGAGGCCGCCGGTCTCGTGCGCGATCGGGCTGGCGAGGCCCGCGCGGGAAAGGGTGGTGTTGGAGATCACCAGCCCGTCCACGGCGCGCCCGAGCGACACCGTCGCCACGTCGTCGAGCCCCGACTCGGTGAGGTCGGGCGCGATCTTCAGGAGCACCGGAACCCGGCGCCGGCCGGAGTCCGCGAGGGTGTCGCGAGCCTCCAGAACGCGGGCGAGCAGGTCGTCGAGCGCGTCGCGGGCCTGCAGGTCGCGCAGGCCCGGCGTGTTGGGCGACGACACGTTGATGGTGAAATAGGCGGCGCAGTCGGCGAAGGCCGCGATGCCGGCCACATAGTCGGCGGCCCGGTCGTCGCTGTCCTTGTTGGCGCCGACGTTGACGCCGACGACGCCCGGCCGGCCCACCCGCCCGGCGAGCCGGCGGAGCGGAGGGCCGTGGCCCTCGTTGTTGAAACCGAGCCGGTTGATCACCGCGCCGTCCTCCGGCAGGCGGAAGATGCGCGGGCGCGGATTGCCGGCCTGGGCGCGCGGCGTGATGGTGCCGACCTCCACGAAGCCGAAGCCGAGGGACAGGAGCGCGTCCGGCACCTCGGCGTTCTTGTCGAAACCGGCCGCCATGCCGATCGGCGTCGGCAGCACCATGTCGAAGAAGGGCACCGCCAGCTTCGGATCGGGCTCGTGCGTCACCGGAGGGACGAGGCCGCGGGCGAGCGCCCGGATGGCGAGGCCGTGGGCCGTTTCCGGGTCGAGGCGGCGGAGCGCAGCCGCGCCGAGGCCGCCGAGGAAGGCCGGAACGCTCACGGACCCTCCTCCAGGGGCGGGAAGCGGTGGACGCCGCCTTCAAGCGGGAGCGGCTTTACCCAGGCCACGTGGGCAAGGTCGAGCGGGCCGTAGAGATGCGGGAAGAGCGCGCCGCCGCGGGACGGCTCGTAGACGAGCGCCGCGCCGAGGCCGGCGGTGCGGACGGCGACGAGCACCAGGTCGGTCTGGCCGGCGAAGTGGCGGGCGGCGGTCTCGGCCACCTGCTCGGCGGTGGAGAAGTGGATGTAGCCGTCGGCGAGATCGACCGGCGCGCCCGTGAAGCGGCCGTCGCGTTCGGCCGCCGCAAAGAGCGGGCGCGGGGCGATCTTGTATATGAGGGCGTGCAACGGATGGTCCCTGTCCGGTGGGTGGTGTCTCGTCGGGTCGGCGCCCGCACGGCCCGAAGCGCCCGACGCAAGGCGCGACGATTAAGACGAGTAGCGGCGCGGGCGGCCAAGCACAAGCGCCGCCGCCGCCGCGCCGGGGCGGCAGGGTGCACAGTCTTGGTCTTTGCGCGCGCCCGGCCGGCGCGCCGGCTCGACGGATCGTGACCGACAGCAGAGATTCGCAATGATATGTTCTCCAAACTATGAGTCGCGGGGGATCAATGAGTTGCGGCCCGGGGGCATGCTGGAATGGATGGACGATGCTCACGCATACCCAGATCTGGGGACTGATCGACTGGTTGGCAGCCCGGAACGGACTGACGCCGTCAGGCCTTGCGCGCCGCGCCGGCCTCGATCCGACCACGTTCAACCGATCCAAGCGCACCGCCGTGGACGGCCGACAACGCTGGCCGTCCACCGAATCGCTCGCCAAGGTGCTGGAGGCCACCAACACGCCGCTGCAGGAGTTCAGCGCCATGGCGATCGCGGTGGAGAGTCGATCGGGACCGGCGAGCGCCGCCGCAAAGACGCCGCCGATGGGGTTCGCCGACGACGGCGGAGCCGGATCGGCGGACGGCCACGCGGGGGATGGAACGTTAACTATCCGAGGGGCGGCCGCCGCGGCGCCGGCTCTTTCGGTGGATCCGGACGCCATGCCGCACGTTGTCCCGGTGCCGGCGGCGGCAGCCGGACCGCTCTATCGGAGCCGCGACCAGCTGATCGTCGTGCGGGTGGACGGGCCGATGCCGGGTGACCGGGTGCTCGTTCGCATGACGGATGGCGCCGACCTCGTCGGGGAGGTGGCGTCCGTGACGGAAACCGCCCTGCACCTGGAGGTGCCGGGCCACGCAGAGGAACGGATCGTGGAACGTTCGGCCGTCGCTTCCCTGTTGCGCATCCTGTGGGTCAGCCAGTGATGCGTCGGAAGCCGAAGCGCTCTTTTCTGAAGACCTGGACCCTGCCGCTACTCGGCGGGCCGGCGGTGACCGCGCTGATGCTCGGCCTCGTGTGGCTGACGCTGGCGCCGCCCGATCTTGATTCGCTGCCCGGCTTCGTGGCCGACGCCAGCGCCAACGGCGAACTCCGCCCGGCGGAGGCCGGCGACGGCGTGGCCGCGGACGGGGACGCGCCGGTGGTCGTCGCCGAGACGCTGGCGGCCGTGCGCGACGTGACGCCGGTGGGCGTGACGCCGGGGCCGGCCGTGACCGGACCGCTGATGCGGGTGAAGCCGGCACCGCGCGTGACCGCCAAGGCCACCGACCAGCCGGCGGACCGCTACGCCCGCGTGGTGGTGCTGGACGCCGGCCATTTCCGCGCGGTGAAGGGCTCCGACGCCCTGGTGGTGGCCATCGCCGGCATCACGGTGCCGGGTTTCGACGCCACCTGCACGGACGCCGATGGCCAGATCTGGCGCTGCGGCGCCAAGGCCCGTGCGGAGCTCGCGCGCCTGATCGGCGGCCGATCGGTCGGCTGCACCACGGTGGACGCCACCGACCCGCGCGCGCCGGTCGCGCGCTGCATGGTCGGCAGTCGCGACCTCGCCACCTGGCTGGTGGAGAACGGCTGGGCCGACCCGGACGGAAGCCTCATCGACCTCGCCCCCCTGCAGGCGACGGCCCGCGAGAAGAAGCGCGGGCGTTTCGGCAGCGCGCCGCTGGGGGTGATCGCGGGGTAGGGGGTGAGGGGACAAAGGCGGGGGTCGGTGGAGCTCGACCCGCGATCCGAAAGGGATTGGCGATTACCCCCAACCGTCACCTTGGCGAAAGCCGGGGCCCAGCCGACGGCGGAGTCATCCTCGCCGTTGCGATTGGGGCGCTGTCGGTTGGATCCCGGCGTTCGCCGGGATGACGGTCTGAGAGGACGCCGGTCGCGCAACGCGTTCGCCAGGCCATGCGCCCACGCTCGTCATGGTCCGCGCAGGCGGACCAGCCAGGCATGGTCGGTCTGGTGGGGGTGGGAATGCGTGGGTGGTCCGCCTGCGCGGACCATGACGAGCGGGGTGGGGGACGAGCTTAGCGGGCGCCAAGGGGCAGCGCGCGATCCCCCCGCGAGGCCGGCTCGCGCGCTGGTCAGGGCGGCGTCCCGGCGAGTGCCGGGACGCCTATTCCGATCAAACCGTCAGCCGCCCCTCCAGCGCCGCGTCGATCATGGCGGCGGTCTCGTCGAGGCCGTAGAGGGCGACGAAGGAGCCGAAGCGGGGGCCCTTCTCCTGGCCGAGCAGGATCTGGTAGAGGGCCGCGAACCAGTCGAGGCTGACGCCGGGGCCACCGTCCGGGCTCTTCTTGGAGGCATCCTGGTAGCGCTCGAACGTGCGGGCGACCGACAGCACGGCGTCCTGGATGGTCTCGGCCGGCGCGTCCTTCGGCAGGGCCGAAAGCGCGTCGCGCAGGGCGGCGAGGGCCTTGCGCTCGGTGTCGTCGGGGGTGCGGAACACCTTCGACGGCTTCACCCGGTCCTCGTAGTAGCGGATGGCGTAGCCGGCGAGCTCGTCGAGCTTGGGGTTGGTCTCCGGCGTCAGGCCCGGGCTGTGGCGGGAGATGTAGCCCCAGAGCGCCGCCTTGGTGTGGGCGTGGCTGGCCGAGACCAGGTTCAACAGCATGGAGAAGCCGACCGGCGTGCCTTCCGACGGCGGCGCGCCGGCGTGGATGTGCCAGACCGGGTTCTGCAGCTTCGTGTCCGGGTCCTGGACCGGGTACTTGTCCAGGAAGGCGAAATACTCGTCGACCGCGCGCGGGATGACGTCGAAGAACAGCCGCTTGGCGGTCTTCGGCTTCTGGAACATGTAGAGCGCCAGGCTTTCCGGCGACGCGTAGGCGAGCCATTCGTCGATGGTCAGGCCGTTGCCCTTGGACTTGGAGATCTTCTCGCCGTTCTCGTCGAGGAAGAGCTCGTAGTTGAAGCCGTCGGGCGGCGTGCCGCCGAGCACTTCGCAGATCTTCGACGACGTCTTGACGTTGTCGATGTGATCCTTGCCGCTCATCTCGTAATCGACGCCGAGCGCCGCCCAGCGGAGCGCCCAGTCGGGCTTCCACTGCGCCTTGGCGTGGCCGCCGGTGACCGGCGTCTCGAACCGCTCGCCGGTGTCCGGGTCGGTCCACACGATGGTGCCGCGGCCGACGTTGCGCTCCTCGATGGGCACCTGCATGACGACGCCTGTCTTCGGGTGTACGGGCAGGAAGGGCGAATAGGTGCGCCGCCGCTCGTCGCGCAGCGTCGGCAGCATGATGGCCATCACGGCGTCGTAGCGCTCCAGCATGACGAGCAACTTCTCGTCGAGCGTGCCCTTGGCGTACTCCTCGGTGGCCGACATGAACTCGTAGTCGAAGCCGAAGGTGTCCAGGAAGGAGCGCAGCTTGGCGTTGTTGTTGTCGCCGAAGCTCGGCCATTCGGTGTCGTAGGGGTTGGGCACGCGGGTGAGCGGCTTACCGAGGTGGGCGCGCAGCATCGCCGCGTTGGGCACGTTGTCCGGCACCTTGCGCATGCCGTCCATGTCGTCGGAGAAGCAGAGCAGTCGCGTCGGGATGCGGTCCTCGGTGAGCACGCGGAAGGCGTGGCGCACCATGGTGGTGCGCGCCACCTCGCCGAAGGTGCCGATGTGCGGCAGGCCCGACGGGCCGTAGCCGGTCTCGAAGATGACGCCCTTTTCCGGATGGCCGCGTTTCTCCAGCCGCGCCACGATCTTCTTCGCCTCCTCGAACGGCCAGGCCTTGGAGCGGCCGGCCGCGGCGAGGAGCGCGGGATCGGAAAGGGTGACGGGATCGGCGGAGGTGGTCATCGGAAAACAAGGCCTTGGGGTTCGGGTCAGCCGCGGGTTTCGCGGGCGCGCGACAGTAGGAAGGGGGGCGGGCGGCGTCAACGGCGGAGGGGGAGGGCATCAGGGCCGCCACCCGAAATCCTATCGCCCCGCTTGCGCTTCGCCTCGATCCGTCCCACATGGGCGACGATTGCAATGAAGGGACGGGACCGGCCATGGCCGCCAAGCTGAGCACCGAGGACGCGCTGATCTGGGTGATGGTGACCACCTCGGCGGCGGATCATGCCATGACCGAGGCCGAGATGGAGAAGCTGGGGGGGCTGGTGACGACCCTGCCGGTGTTCCAGGCCTACGAGGGGCCGCTCGCCCGTACGGTGGAGCTCTGCGTCGGCAATCTCGGCCACGAGGGCGGGCTGGACGAGATCCTCGACCTTGTTGCGGAAGCCATCCCGCCACGCCTTCGCGAGACCGCCTATGCGCTCGCGGTGGAGGTGGCGGCGGTGGACCTGCTCGTGCGGCAGGAGGAACTCGTGTTCCTGCAGATGCTGGAGGACCGGTTCGAGCTGCCGAAGCTCGCCGTGGCGGCGATCGAGCATTCGGCGCGGGTGCGCTACCGCCGCCAAGCCTGAGCGGCGCGGCGCCGGCGATTGCCGGTCGGGATCGGAAAGCGCCGTCGCTAGACGGCCGGCGGCGGCGATCAGGCATGCGGCGCGGGTGCGCACCCGTCGCCGGGGTCGAGGCGCGCGGCGCCGGCGGTGGCGCGGATCGGACCTCGTGCCGATTCCGCTTGAAGTTCAGCGTCGGCCGGCGCATCACGCTCGCCGTCATCGGCTTCCGTTTTCCGAGTCCTCCTTGTCACCCCAAGCGCTCTCCTCCGGCGACCTTCTGGCCGACCGTCGCTATGCCTATGCCCGCGCCTATGCCGCCGAGGGGGATCACGGCGCCGCGGCGGACCTTTACGAACAGACCCTGGAGCGCGCGCCCGGTTGGCTGCCGGCGCTGATCGGCCTTGCCGACGCGCGGACGGCCAAGGGCGACGGCGCGGGCGCGGCCGAGGCGCTCACGGCGGCGCTCGCGGCGGATCCTGACGATCTCTTCGGCGCGGCGCTGCGCCTGGCCGCGCTCGGCCGGGCGCCGGTGCCGGAGACGCCGCCGGAGGCCTATGTGCGCGGCCTCTTCGACGACTACGCGGACCGGTTCGAGGCGGCGCTCGTGGAGACGCTGAAGTACCAGGTGCCGTGGCGCCTGGGCGCGCTCATCGCCGAGGTGCGGCCGGCGGGGGAAGGGGCGCCCGCGTTCGGACGGGCACTCGACCTCGGCTGCGGCACCGGCCTCATGGGCGCGGTGCTGCGCGCCCGGACGGCGCACCTTTCCGGCGTCGACCTCTCGCCGGAGATGGTGGCGAAGGCGGCGGAGAAGGCGCTGTACGACGGTCTGGCGGTCGGCGACGTGACGGCGCATCTCGGCGCGGAAACAACGCCGCTTGACCTCGTCACGGCGGCGGACGTGTTCGTCTACGTGGGCACGCTTGAGGCGGTGTTTTCGGCGGTTGCCGGCCGGCTCTCGCCGGACGGCCTGTTCGCCTTCTCGGTGGAGGCCGCCGACACGGGCGACGTGGTGCTGCGGGAAAGCCTGCGCTATGCCCACGGGGAGACCTACCTGCGAGGGCTTGCGGAGGCGACGGGGTTCGCCGTGCTGGCCTTTCGCCGCGAGACGCTGCGCGAGGACCGGGGCGCGCCGATGGAGGGGTTTCTGGTGGTGCTCGGACGGCGCGGGATGGTCGCGGCGCCGGGGCTGGCGGCGGAGAAGGTGATCGTCACCGGTGATGGGGTCGGGGCCGTCGCCGGCTGAGGTGGGGGAGGGGCGTTCGGGTTGAGCGCGCGCGCGATGAAGGCTGGAGCGGCGGGCGTCGACGGCCTATGGTCCGGGCCGATGTCCGTTTCCGATCCCTTGCCGCCCCGGTTTCTCGACTGGTTCGCCGCCCGCGGCTGGAGCCCCCGGCCGCACCAGCTGGCGCTGCTCGACCATGCGCGCGCCGGGCGCTCGACCCTCCTGATCGCGCCGACCGGCGCCGGCAAGACGCTCGCGGGCTTCCTGCCGTCGCTGGTGGAGATCGCCGCGCGCGGCCGGCACAAGCCGGGAACCCGGCGGCGCGGCATCCACACGCTCTACATCTCGCCGCTAAAGGCGCTCGCGGTCGACATCGAGCGCAACCTGGAGCGGCCGGTCGCCGAAATGGGGCTGCCGATCACGGTGGAGACGCGGACCGGCGACACGCCCTCCCACAAGCGCCAGCGCCAGAAGCTGGCGCCGCCGGACATCCTGCTAACGACGCCGGAGCAGCTGGCGTTGCTGATCGCCGGCAACGACCACGAGACCTTCTTCGAGGACCTGAAGACGGTGGTGTTCGACGAATTGCACGCGCTCGTCACCTCCAAGCGCGGCGACCTCCTGTCGCTCGGCCTCGCCCGGCTCCGGGCCATCGCGCCGGCGATCCGCACGGTGGGCCTGTCGGCGACTGTGGCGGAGCCGGATGACCTCCGCGCCTGGCTGGTGCCGCAGGCGCCGGGGGCGCCGACGGTGCTTGCCGATCTCGTCACGGTGGCGGGCGGGGCGCGGCCGGAGATCCGCATCCTGGAAACGGACGAGCGGGTGCCCTGGGCCGGGCATTCGGCGCGCTACGCCATCGGCGAGGTGATGCGCGAGATCGCCGCCCACACGATGACGCTCATCTTCGTCAACACCCGCTCCCAGGCGGAGATGCTGTTCGCCGAACTCTGGACCCACAACGACGACGCCCTGCCGATCGCCCTCCACCACGGCTCGCTCGACGCCTCGCGCCGGCGCAAGGTGGAGGCCGCCATGGCGGCGGGGAGCCTGCGGGCGGTGGTGTGCACCTCCACGCTCGACCTCGGCATCGACTGGGGCGACGTGGATCTCGTGGTCCACGTGGGGGCGCCCAAGGGGGCGAGCCGGCTCGCCCAGCGGATCGGCCGCGCCAACCACCGAATGGACGAGCCATCGCGGGCCGTGCTGGTGCCGGCCAACCGGTTCGAGGTGATGGAGTGCAAGGCGGCGCTCGACGCCAACTATCTCGGCGCCCAGGACACGCCGCCGATCCGGCCGGGGGCGCTCGACGTGCTCGCCCAGCACGTGCTCGGCCGGGCGGTGGCGGGGCCGTTCCGGGCGGAGGACTTCCACTTGGAGGTCGTCTCGGCCTACCCTTACCGCGACCTCGACCGGGAGACGTTCGACCGGGTGGTGGATTTCGTGGCGACCGGCGGCTACGCGCTCCGGGCCTACGAGCGTTATGCCAAGATCCGCCAGACGGCGGACGGCACGTGGCGTCTGACCCACCCGCGCCACGCCCAGCAGTACCGGCTCAACGTTGGCACCATCATCGAGGCGCCGCTTCTGAAGGTGCGGCTCGGCGGCAAGGCGCGCGGCACCGGCCCGGTGATGGGCGGGCGGGTGCTCGGCGAGATCGAGGAGTATTTCTGCGAGACCATGAGCCCCGGCGACACCTTCCTCTTCGCCGGGGAGGTGCTGCGCTACGAGGGCATCCGCGAGAACGAGGTGATCGTCTCGCGCTCGAAGACCAACGAGGCGAAGATCCCGGTCTATGCGGGCGGCAAGTTCCCGCTCTCCACTTTCCTGGCCGACGGGGTGCGGCGGATGCTGGGCGACCCGGAGGCCTGGAAGACGCTGCCGACCCAGGTGGCCGAATGGCTGGCGATCCAGCAGTTGAAGTCGGTGATCCCGAAGCGGGAGGAACTCCTGGTGGAGACCTTCCCGCGGTCGAACCGGCACTACATGGTGGCCTATCCGTTCGAGGGGCGGCTCGCCCACCAGACCCTGGGCATGCTGCTCACCCGCCGCCTCGACCGGATGGGCGCCAAGCCGCTCGGCTTCGTGGCGACGGATTATTGCGTGGCCGTGTGGGGCCTGGAGGACCTCGGCCACCTGTTCGCCCTGGGCCGGCCAAGCGTGCGGGCGCTGTTCGACGAGGACATGCTGGGCGACGACCTCGACGCCTGGATGGCCGACAGCTACCTGTTGAAGCGCACGTTCCGGGCCTGCGCGCTCATTTCCGGCCTCGTGGAGAAGAAGCATCCGGGGGAGGAGAAGTCGGGCCGGCAGGTGACGGTCTCCACCGACCTCATCTACGACGTGCTGCGCGCCCACGAGCCCGACCACATCCTGATGCGGGCGACCTGGGCGGACGCGGCGGGGGGCCTCCTCGACATCGCGCGGCTTTCCCAGATGCTCGCCCGCATCAAGGGCCAGATCGTCCACAAGCGGCTCGACGTGATCTCGCCGCTCGCCGTGCCGGTGATGCTGGAGATCGGCCGCGAGCGCGTGGCGGGCGGCGAGGGCGAGGAGGCGCTGCTGCGCGAGGCGGCCGACGATCTGATCGCCGAGGCGATGGGCTGAGCGGGCCGGTGCGAAGCCGCGCCTGCCGGGTCGGGCCGTCAGTGGGCGAGATAGACCCCGTCGCCGCCACCGCCGCCGCTCATCGGCGAGAGCGACCAGGTGACCGTGTTGAGGATGAGCGTGTTGACCACGAGCACGAACTTCTCGCCCTGCACGTCGGACTTGGCGTTGAAGGTCACGTTTCGCCGCGGCAGGTGCATGATGCCCTGGAAGCGCTCGCGGATGGAGGAGTTGAACACCAGGGACGACAGGCTGTTCGCCTCGTTCTCGGCGAACAGGATGTCCTTGTAGGTGCCGGAGGTCGGCGCCTTCAGGTCGATGTCCATGCCGCTGTTGAACTGGATCTTCGCCGTGCCGGCATAATAGATGGTGACGCCGTCGCCGCGCATCTTGCCGCCGTTGACGTTCCAGTCGCCGTTCTTGATGACGTAGGTGCCGGGCTGCAGGGTGATGTCGCTGGTGCCGTTGAAGTTGATGCCGCCGCAGTAGACGCCGGGCCAGAGCGTGATGGTGCCGCCGTTGTAGTTGGTGCCGTTGTAGGTGCAGGTGGCTGAACTGGGGGCCGGGATCGTTCCCGCGTAGGGGTTGGCGGCGGCGGCGCAGCCGGTGCTGAGATTGGTCTGCGTGCCGCCGTTCTTGGTGATCTTGGTGCTCTTGATGCAGGTCTTGGCGGTGTCGAGGGTGGTGTTGGAGTTGAACATTGCGGCCGGATTGCCGGTGGAGTGGACGTGCACCTCGCAGCCCTTGGCGGTCACGTGGGCGCCGCCGTTCATGAGGAGCGCCTGGGAGGCGGTGGCCGCCATGATGTAGATGCAGGGGCCGCTGCCGGAGTAGGCGGCCTGGGCGGTGACCTGGATGTCGATGGTCTCGATGCCGAGGATTCCGATGAAGCTGGTGTCCTGGGTGGCGGTCGCCACGCCGGCGACGAGGCCGCTGCTGGGTGTGAACGAGCGGGTGATGTCGGTGAGCCCCACGCCCACGATGTTCTGGTCGAAGGATGTCTCGGCCTTGCCGCGGACGGTGTCCGTGCCGGCGCCACCCTTCGCCACGCGGGCGCCTTCCAGGACGGCGATGTCCAACGCCTCCTGCATCCGGTCGCGGACGCCGACCGCGGCGCCATAGTCGATCGCCGCGCCGAGGCTGCCGAGGAGCGGGACGAGCAGGAGGGCGAAAAACGGCGCGATTCCGCCAGTACGGTCATTGACTGCCGCCTTTAGCCGACCAAGAGCCATGAGAGCGTCCCGCACAAAATTTGTCATTTAACGAACCTCGCATACAAATGAGAACACGAAGCTAACGCAACTTGCTAAAGTGCAGCAACTTATACGCGAAAACTGCGACCGATTGTGACCGGCTACGGGATTCCCGAATCGGCGGGAACCTGATTCAAAGGCGGCTGGCGCCCTTTGCGGACCTCGGTTCGAGGCCACGCCTAACAGCCGGAGAGACTTCATCGTTGACCGCCCTCCTGGCCGAGGACCTGCCCGTGCTGACCCGTGACGGCCTCGTGCGCCTCGCCGGCGCGGCCGTGCGCCTCGACGCGTCCGGGGCTCTGTTCTGGCCGGCGGAGGAGACGCTGGTGGTGGCCGACCTCCACCTGGAGAAGGGCTCGTCCGCGGCGACCCGCGGCCACTTCCTGCCGCCCTACGACACCCGCGCGACCGTGACGGCGCTGGAGGCGGTGGTGCGGCGGCTGGCGCCCCGCCGGGTGATCGCCCTTGGCGACAGCTTCCACGACCGGACGGCGGAAGGCCGGCTGATGGCGGGCGATGGGGAGCGGATCCGCGCGCTGACCCGGTCGGCCGACTGGCTGTGGGTGACGGGCAACCACGACCCGGAGCCGCCGAAGCTGCTCGGCGGCAGCGCCTGCGACCTGGTGGCGATCGGGCCGGTGGTGTTCCGTCACGAGCCGTCCGTCGGCGGCGAGCCCGGCGAGGTGGCGGGCCATCTGCATCCGTGCGCCCGGGTGGGCGTGCGCGGCCGGTCGCTTCGGCGGCGCGCCTTCGCCACCGACGGGGAGCGCTGCATCCTGCCGGCATTCGGCGCCTACACGGGCGGGCTCAACGTGCTCGACCGGGCTTATCTGGGGTTGTTCGAACGGTCGCGGCTGATCGCCTGGATGATCGGCGAGGAGCGCGTCTATCCGGTGCGCGGCGCAAGCCTGTTGCCGGACTGATTTCCGCGGCGCACGACCAATCAGTCGCGGCGGAACAGGATGCCGGCAAGCCAGCCGGTAAGGCAGGCGATCAGCACCGTGCCGATGCCGTAGAGCAGGCCGTGGCGGTGCGCGTAGGTGGTCATGTACTGCTCGAAGCCCACCTTGCCGATGACGAGTTCGTCCTCGGTGCTGTGGAGGAGCGCGCCGTCGCTGAAGAGATAGACCCGCGCCGTGTAGACGCCGACCGGCACGTTGGCCGGCAGCGCGATGGTGGCGCGGAACAGCTGGGCGCTGAGGAATTCCACGCTCCCGTCGATCTGGCTGTAGAGGCCGCTCTCCTCCATCAGTCGCACGAAGGCGGACTCGAACGGATTGCGGGCGGGCGGCGACAGCGACGTCTGGGCGTTGATGGGCAGCATGTCGAGCCCGAGCCCCAGGCGCGCCCTGAGGCTGTCCTGGGCGATCTCCTCAAGCGCATGGTCGGAGCGGATCGCCATGAAGGAGGGCACCAGCCGCATGCGCTGAGATTCCGCGTTGATCCAGACACCGAAGGTGCGGTCCTTGCGCCGGGTGACCATGGAGGTGAGCGGACCCGCAAGCGTCACCACCACGTCGAACCCGGACGGGCGGGACACCGACTGGGAGTCGCGCTCGATGGTGCCGAACACGACCACGTTGGCGCCGGTGAAGTTGGAGGTGATCGACACCCGGTCGTTGGAGAGGGCGGTGACGAGCTCGTAGGCGCGCGCGGCCGGGCCGGTGGACACGAGGGCCGCCGCGAGCAGGAGGAGAAGGGCGAACGGGCCCGCGAGGGCCGCGACCCCGCACCTCACAGCTGCTCTCCGGTCGGGAAGGAGAGGGAGTAGAGGTCGTCCGGCGTCAGCACCAGATCGACGGCGAAGCGCAGACCGACGGAGAGGACGAGGAGGCCGAGCAGCGCCCGGAGGGTCTCGCCGCGCAGCTTCTGGCCGACCTCCGCGCCGAATTGGGCGCCGATCACGCCGCCGATCATCAGGCAGAGGCCGAGCACCACGTCCACGGTCTGGTTGGTGGAGGCCTGGGCGATGGTGGCGAAGGCCATGGACCCGAGGGTCTGCATCAAGGTGGTGCCGATCACGATGGCGGTCGGCACCTTCAAAAGGTAGATGAGCGCCGGCACCATGATGAAGCCGCCGCCGATGCCGAGGAGGGCGCCGAGGAAGCCGATGATCAGGCCGAGGCAGGCGACCGGGATGGCCGAGACCACCAGCTTGGACCGGGAGAAGCGCACCTTCAGCGGCAGCCGCTGCATCCACCCTTGGGTAGACGGGCGCTTGACCGGCAGCGGCTTGCCGGAGCGCTGGGCCGCGATGGCGCGGAGCGCCTCGGTGAGCATCAGGGCGCCGATGGTGCTGAGGAGGGTGACGTAGGAGAGCGCGATGACAAGGTCGAGCTGGCCGAGTTCGCGCAGGCGCGTGAAGGCCATGACGCCGAGATACGAGCCGAAGACGCCGGACACCAGGAGATAGCTGCCGAGCTTCACGTCCACCGCCTTGCGGCGGAAATAGGACAGGGCGCCGGACGTGGACGAGGCGACGATCTGGCTCGACACGGTGGCGACCGCCACCGCCGGCGGAATGCCGGAGAAGATGAGGAGCGGCGTGAGAAGAAATCCGCCGCCGACGCCGAACATGCCGGACAGGAAGCCCACCGCCGCCCCCATGCCGACCAGCATGAAGACGTTCATCGGGAGTTCGGCGATGGGCAGATAGAGTTCCACGAAGGCGGACTCGCGCGCGATGCCTGGCAGGGGTGCCGACCGGAAGAGCCGTCACCATGCCCGAAAACGATGGATCAAGTGTTGCATCCGGGCAAAACGCCCGGTCGTCCGGCGCGGTTGGAAGCGCGGCCGTCCCGACCTAGCCATAGATTGCGGCAATCACGGGTCCGCTTTTCACGCCGTGGCTGGCTTTCCGTCGCGCGGCGACGGGGGAGTGGGCGTGGCCGGCCGGGCGGATCCGCCCGACCGGTCGCATCAGATCTCCTGCTCGGCGAGGGCGCGGAGAAGCGTGGTGTCGATGACGCCGGTGGCCGGCAAGCCCTTGGAGGCCTGGAAGGCCGTCACCGCGTCGCGGGTGCGCTGGCCGAGCTTGCCGTCGGCGGGGCCGACGTTGTAGCCGCGGGCGGCGAGGAGGCGCTGGGCGGTGGCGATCGGATCCGCCGTGGTGACGGAGGCGGTGTTTTCCGGCACCTGGCTCCAGGTGCTGTCCTCGATCCGGATCTCGTTGGCTTGCGGGTCGGGCGTACGGGCCGACCAGGTCTCAACCGCCAGCCGCGAGCGGGCGAGACTGTCCTTGTCGAGCACCTGGGCGACGTCGTCGCGCTTCTTGGCGGCGTCCACGTCGCCGGCGGTCGCCGCGATGGCGAACCACTTGTAGGAGGCGGTGAGGTCGCGGGCGACGCCGAGGCCGCGGGCATAGAGGATGCCGAGGTTGTACTGGCTGTCGCGCACGCCGAGATCGGCGGCGGCCTCGAACCAGCGGGCGGCGGCGGTGTAGTCGGGCGCGCCGAGGCTGCCCTCGGCGTTGAGGACGGCGAGGTTGTGCATGGCCTTGGCGTTGCCCGCCTCGGCGGCGCTGCGGTACCAGCGTTCCGCCGTCTTGACGTCGCGGGCGACGCCCTGGCCCTTCTCATAGAGGCTGCCGAGCCGGTACTGGGCCGGCGCCAGACCGGAGGCGGCGGCGCGCTCGTACCAGACTGCGGCCTCGGCAAGATCCTGGGCGACGCCGCGGCCGTCCGTGTAGCGGGCGCCCACCTCGAACTGGGCCACCGGATTGCCCCCGGCGGCCGCCTGGCGGAGCGCCAGCGAGCCGACGGCCTCCGGCGGCAGGGGCACGGCGGCGACCGGCGACGGCGTCGCGGCCGCCTCCACGTCGACGATCTCGTCGGCGGCCGGCGGCGGGTCGATGGCGGCGGTTTCGGCTGCGGGCGCCGGATCGGTGGCAGAAGCGGACGGCTCCGTCGACGCGGTGCGGTCGAAGCTGCCGGCCGGGCCGAGCGGGGCCGGCTGCACGGCAACCGAATCCGGCATGGCGGCCGGCGGAATGGGCGCGACGGCGGGCGGCGTGCCTTCGGGCGTCGGAAGCGTCTCGCCCGCGCCCGCGGCAAGCTCGGCGAGCTCGGCCTTGGCGGCGGTGGAGAGATCGACCATCGGATCGCCGGTGCCGACGTCGTCGAGCGGCGCGGACACGTCGACCGGCGCCACCTCCGGCGCATCGGAGAGGAAGCCGACCACGAGGCGCGCCGCGATCACCACCGCGACGAGGCCGGCGGCGGCGATCAGCAGCTTGCGCCGATGCGTCTTGAGGACGCCGACGAGACCGCCGGCGCGTTCGCCCGTCTCGGGCATGCCGGCAACCGGACGGGGGCCCGCCGGTTCGGGGCGGGGCGGCGTCGCCGCCTGGGCGGCGCGGCGGGCGGCGGCGATGAAATCGGCCTTCGACGGCTCGGCCTTCGGCCGGGCGGCCTCGTCGGCGGCGGGCGCGGCGGCGCGCGGCGGCGCCGACGGCTTGCCCGAGCCGGGCTCCAGCGGACGGTCCGCGTCGGCCAGCGGCTCCGCGGGTTCCGCCTCGTCGGGGAGCACGGCCTCGACGGCGATCGGCTCGTGGGGCCGGTCGACGGTGCGACGGCCACCGCGGCGGCCGAGGGTTTCGGCGAGCGTGCGCTCGATCTCGTCCCAGCTCTGCGGCTCCGGCGCCGCGTCGAGGCGCGACGACGCGCGGGATTCGGCCGGCGGCGGCATTCGGTCGAGGGGCGAGTCCATGTCGACGGCGATCGGGCGCTGCTCCGGCGCGGCGCGGCGGACAAGGCCGAGGGTGCTCTCGAAGCTGTCCGGATTGGCCACGCCGGGGGTCGGCTGGAGGTCGTCCTCCCCGAGCGGATAGACGGCGGGGTCCGCGTTCGGTTCGTCGGCCGCACGCGGTGCGAAGACGGGGGCGGACGGGGCGGGAGCGGCCGGCGAGACGGAGATCGGTGCGACCGTGTGGGCCGCCACCGGCGTCACGGCGGCGGTCGGCATCACGACTGGCGCGGGCTGGCGGCTGGCGGCAACGAGGCGCTCCAGCGTCTCGTTCATGGAGGCGAGAAGGTCGCGGTCGCGGCGGCCGGCGGCCTGCAACTCGCCGAGGAAGCCGCCGAGGTCGGTCTTCAACTGGTCGAGGGCGTCGGCGGTCTGGCGGACGGCGTCAAGCTCGCCGGCCGAGCGTCCAGCCGGGGCTGCCTCGGCGGTACGGCCGAGAGCGGCCTCGATGCGGCCGAGGGCGTCGGCCATCCCGTCGAGACCGTTCGGGCGGTCGTCGAGCCGCGCCATCATGTCGGCGAGGCGGGTCTCCAGACGCTCGAAGGCGCGGGCGTCGGCGGACGGGCGGGCGAGCGCATCGACGCGGTTGGCGAGGGTGCGGATCTCCGCCTCCACGCCGACCATCGACACCGCCGGCAGGTCGGTCAGCTCGGCGCGAAGGCGCGCGATTTCGTCGACGAGGCTTTCCACGTCGGCGATCGGACCCGCGCCGAGGCTGTCGGCCAGCCGGCCGATGGCCGTCTCGATTCCGGCGAGGCGGTCGCCGTCGGCGTTGCGGGAGACCTCCGCTTCGATGCGCTCGACGGCGGCGGTGAACTGGTGGGCGAGGCGAGCGTCGAGGTCGCCGGAGAGGGCGGCGAGGCGCCGGTCGATCGTGTCGGCGAGCTCGCCGAGTCGACCCTCGATCTGGGCAAGCGCGGCGGTGTCGGCAGGGCCGTCGAGGCGGGCGAGATGGCCGGCGAGATCGTCGAGCCGCTGGCCGATACCGGCAACGACCTCCGGGTCGAGAACGGGGCCGGCTTCGTCGAGGCGGCGGTTGAGAGCGTCGAAGCGCTCCAGGACGGCGGCCGTGCCCTCGCCGGTGCGGGCGGCTCCGTCGGCCACCGCCTGGCGGATGTCGGACACCTCGTCGGAAAGCCGCGGCAGGATGGCGAGCGTGCCGGCCATCTCGTCGAAGGCCGCCGACTGGCGCTCCACCGCGAAGGCGACGCGGGGGATCTGCTCCACCTTCTGCTGGACTTGGGCGAGGGCGGTGCCTTGGCGGTCGAGGCCGCGGGCGAGTTCTTCGAGCGTGCCGCCGTCCGGCAGCCGGCCCTCCACAGCGGCGATTCGGCCGAGCACGTCGGCGAGACGATCCTCAACCTGGTTGACGGCGCCGCGCACGTCGAGGTCGACGACGGCGGTGGCGAGCTGGGCGAGGTGGTATTCCAGTTCCTCAAGGGCCTCGCGGCCGGTACCGGTGCCGGTGCCGGAGAGGCCTTCCAGCTTGGCGGCAAGGGCTTCGACCTCGGTGGCGAGGGCGCGCACGTCGCCGGCCTTCGGGGCGTCGGCAAGGGTGCGGCGCACCTCCGCGAGGCTGTCGATCATGTGGGTGAGCACGCGCGGATCGCCGATCAGGTCCTGCATGCCGTCGAGCTTGGCGACGATGCTGTCGTAGAGCCCTTCCAGCCGGGCGAGCGGGGCCGCGGGAGCAAGGTCCGCCATGGCGGCGCGAAGGGCGCGGATCTCCTCGCGCATGCCGTCGAGGGCGGCTGAATCGGCTGGATGGGCGGCCACGGGCGGCAGGGTGGCGGCGGCAGGGCCGGGGTCCGGCAGACGGGCGCGCGGGGCCGGTTCGGGACGGGCGGGCGCGGCGGCGCGGTCGATGGCGTCGCGCTTGCGCACGATCTGCTCCACGGCGCGCTGCAGCTCCAGCGAAGGATTGACGCGCTGGCGCCGCTCGGGGACCGGGCCGCGCGGGGCGCTCTGGGGTTCGCTCATGGACACCACCTCGCCACCGGGATCATGGCTGCGGACGGCATCCGCCGGTTCGGCCGACATGGCCTTGATGCGGGCCCCCAGCTTGTCGAGAGATTGAAGGATACGGCCGATCTGCTCGTCGCCCCGTTCGCCACGGCCCACCTCCACGGCACCAGTCGTCCGCTCGCCCGCGCCGAAGTCGACCCGTTCCGGACCGGCCGAGAGCCCCGGCAGCGTGTCGTCGTCCCGCCCGCCACCGAATGCGTGTGCCTGGCGCGAAGCGGATCGCGATGTCATGCCTGCCTCTCCCATCCGTCGGAGCGCCGCCAGCGAGCAGAGCCGCGGCACCTCCGCCTCCGGAAGAGGGACGTGAACAGAGTCTCACCTTCCGTGGCTGATGCATTCGAATCTCTGCGGATACGGTAAACAGCCGGTTAACGGAGCGTCGGAATCCGGGTCGCGCACTTCATACATGTGCTGAAATTCTGTCTTTTTCGAACGCCTTGTGGCAGCCGGGCCAGGGCGGGCGCGACGTCACGGGACGGTTTCATGCGGGGTGTCGGGGATCGCGCGCGCACCCGAAACAAGCCGGGCGGGCGGGGTTGCGGCGACTATCGCGTCGCGTTTCCGCCCCGGGGAGAGTTGCCGCGGCGGCAAGGCGATGTCATCTTGCACCTGACGTTGACGGAAGGTGGCGGCGTAGGGCCATGCCTTCCGCGCACAGGAACCCTCTCTCGCGGGCTTTGCCCGCGCATATGAACTCCCGCGGGGATCGCCCGCGCACAGAATAGCAGAGACAGGACCAGACCTCATGGCGATCGACCAATCCGCCGCCTATGCCCAGTCCTCGGACATCGACGTGGACGACTTCGATTCGGACGACGGCGACGCGTCCAAGTCCGGCATGTTCACCATCGGCGATCTTGCCCGCGAGTTCGGTGTGACGCTCCGCACGCTGCGCTTCTACGAGGACAAGAACCTCCTCAACCCCAAGCGCGACGGGCTGAACCGGCTCTATTCGCGGCGCGACCGGGCGCGGCTGAAACTCGTCCTGATGGGCAAGCGGGTCGGCTTCTCGCTGACCGAGATCAAGGACATGCTCGACCTTTACGACCTCCGCGACGGGCAGGTGACGCAGTTGCGCGTGGCGCTCGGCCGCTTCAACGAGCAGATCGCCGTGCTGGAGCAGCAGAAGAAGGACATCGAGCAGGCGCTGACCGAGCTGCGGCGGACAACCTCGGTGGTGTCCGGGCTTCTGAAGGAGAAGGAGGCGGCCGGCCAGCGGTGACGGGTGTACGGCGGGCCCGATCACGTCGAAGGGAGTTGACCTTTACGCAAACGTAAGGTCTAGTGGTCCTCATGCCAACGAACGGGGCGGGACGAGCGCCGCCCCGGCCATGACGATGCCAGGGAGACCCGCACCATGCCGAGCTACCGCGCCCCGGTGGAAGACACGCTGTTCCTTCTCAACGACGTGTTCGGGATGGAACGGCACGCCAACCTGCCTGGCTTCGCCGACGCCTCCCCGGACGTGGTGGAAGCCATCTTGACCGAGGCGGGCAAGTTCGCCGCCGAGGTGCTGCAGCCGTTGAACCGAGTGGGTGACCGGGACGGCTGCGTGCGCCACGACGACGGCCGGGTGTCGACGCCGAAGGGCTTCAAGGCCGCCTACGAGACCTATGCGGGCGCGGGCTGGACGGGGCTGGCGGCGGACCCGGCTTTCGGCGGCCAGGGCCTGCCGTACACGCTGGCGGCCGCGGTGAGCGAGTATGTGTCGTCCGCCAACATGGCGTTCGGCATGTACCCGGGCCTGACCCAAGGCGCCATCGCGGCCATCACGCTGCACGGCACCGACGAGCAGAAGGCGGTCTATCTGCCGAAGATGATCGCCGGCACCTGGACCGGCACCATGAACCTCACCGAGCCGCACTGCGGCACGGACCTCGGTCTCCTGCGCACCAAGGCGGTGCCGAACGGCGACGGCAGCTACGCCATCACCGGCACCAAGATCTTCATCTCCGCCGGCGAACACGACCTCACCGACAACATCGTCCACCTGGTGCTCGCCCGCATCGAGGGCGCGCCGGAGGGCGTGAAGGGCATCTCGCTCTTCGTGGTGCCGAAGCGCATCCCGGACGCGGCCGGCGAGCCCGGCGCGGCGAACGCCGTATCCTGCGGGTCGCTGGAGGAGAAGATGGGCATCCACGGCAACGCTACCTGCGTGATGAACTACGACGGGGCGACCGGCTGGCTGGTGGGCGAGGAACACAAGGGCCTGAAGGCCATGTTCACGATGATGAACGAGGCGCGCCTCGGCGTCGGCGTGCAGGGCCTCAGCCAGGGCGAGGTGGCCTACCAGAATGCCGCCGCCTACGCCAAGGACCGCATCCAGGGCCGCTCCCTCACCGGCCCGAAGGCGCCGGAGCGGGCGGCGGACCCGATCATCGTGCATCCGGACGTGCGCCGCACGCTGCTGACCATCCGGGCGATCAACGAGGCCGGCCGGGCGCTGATGCTCCACACGGCGCTGATGTCCGACCTCGCCCACCGCTCGGCCGACCCGGCGGAGCGGCAGGCGGCGGACGACTATCTCGGCCTGATGACGCCGGTGGTGAAGGGCGTGCTCACCGACAAGGGCTTCGAGTGTGCCGTGATGGCCCAGCAGATGTTCGGCGGCCACGGCTACGTGGCCGAGTGGGGCATGGAGCAGTTCGTCCGCGACGCCCGGATCGCCATGATCTACGAGGGCGCCAACGGCATCCAGGCCCTCGACCTCGTCGGCCGCAAGCTGCCGAAGGACGGCGGCCGGGCGATCACGGCCTTCTTCAAGGACTGCGCCGAACTCGTGGCCGCGCATGGGCCGGATCCGGATCTCGCGCCGCTCGCCAAGGGCCTCAAGGCCGGCATGGACGACCTGCAGAAGGCCACCATGTGGTTCATGATGAACGGCCTGAAGAACCCAGACAACGCCGGCGCCGGCTCCACCGACTACATGCACCTGATGGGCCTCGTGGTGATGGGTGCCATGTGGCTGCGCATGGCCGCGGCGGCGAAGGCCAAGCTGGCGGCCGGCGACGGCGACCCGGCCTTCCTGGAGGCCAAGCGGGTGACCGCGCGCTTCTTCATGGAGCGCGTGATGCCGGAGACAGGGGCGCACCTCGCCCGCATCCAGGCGGGCAGCGAGGCCGTGATGGCGCTGCCGGCGGAGGCGTTCTGAGGGGATGTTGAGACGACGGGCGGCCAGCGGCGGAGGTTCCACCCCTCACCCTACCCTCTCCCTCAAGGGGAGAGGGTTTGCGTGGAGTACGGGGAGAGGGTGAGGATACATCGGCCCGCCAGTTCCGGCCTGAACCACCGACGAGCCCTCTCTCCCCTTGAGGGAGAGAGTGGGAGAGAGGGGTGTCGGCTCCGTCGCCGACCGCGAAGAGCGCTCTCGCGCCCCCGCCCGACGCAGAGAAACAAGACGATGCCGCCACCAGCGCGGCGCAGTGGAGGACGACCATGGCCGAGGCTTTCATCTACGATCATGTCCGCACGCCCCGGGGGCGGGGCAAGGTGGACGGATCGCTGCACGAGGTGTCGACGGTCCGGCTTGCCGCGGCGGCGCTGGAGGCCCTGCGTGATCGGAACGGGCTGGACACGCGCCACGTCGACGACGTGGTGCTCGGCTGCGTCGATCCGGTCGGCGAGGCGGGCGGCGACGTCGCCCGCGCGGCGGTGTTCGCCGCCGACTATGGCGACCACGTGCCGGGCATCCAGATCAACCGCTTCTGCGCCTCCGGGCTCGACGCGGTGAACTTCGGCGCCGGCCAGATCATGGCCGGCCAGCACGACATGGTGGTGGCCGGCGGCGTGGAATCCATGAGCCGGGTCGGCATCGGCTCGGCCGGCGGCGCCTGGCCGGTGGATCCGGCGGTGGCGCTGCCCGCCTACTTCATGCCGCAGGGCGTTTCGGCCGACCTGATCGCCACCAAGTACGGCTTCTCCCGCGACGACGTGGACGCCTACGCGGTGGAGAGCCAGCGCCGGGCGGCGGCGAGCTGGGAGGCGGGCGCCTTCGCCCGCTCGGTGGTACCGGTAAAGGACGTCAACGGCCTCACCATCCTTGCCCGCGACGAGCACATGCGACCCGGCACGGACATGCAGAGCCTCGGCGCGCTGAAGCCCTCGTTCGCCATCATGGGCGAGATGGGCGGCTTCGACGCGGTGGCCGTGCAGGCCCATCCGGACGTGGAGCGGGTGGAGCACGTGCACCACGCGGGTAATTCCTCGGGCATCGTGGACGGGGCGGCGGCGGTGCTGATCGGCTCCGAGGCGGCCGGATCGGCGGCGGGGCTGAAGCCGCGGGCCCGCATCCGTGCCTTCGCCAACATCGGCTCCGACCCGGCGCTGATGCTCACCGGCCCGGTGGACGTGACCGAGAAGGTGCTGAAGCGCGCCGGTATGACGGTCGCCGACATCGACCTCTTCGAGGTGAACGAGGCCTTCGCCGCGGTGGTGCTGCGCTACCTGCAGGCGTTCGACCTCGACCACGGCAAGGTGAACGTCGCCGGCGGCGCCATCGCGCTCGGCCATCCGCTTGGCGCGACCGGCGCCATGATCCTCGGCACGGTGCTGGACGAACTGGAGCGGCGCGACCTCAACACCGCGCTCGTCACGCTCTGCATCGGGGCGGGTATGGGCACGGCGACGATCATCGAGCGGGTGTGAGGGCAGACGCGCGGGTTGTGCGCTGGAAGTGGGCGATGACGGGGGTGTTGCGCCGCGCTCGTCATGGTCCGGTTCAGCCGGACCACCCAGGCATTGGCACCGCGCTTACGATGCGTGGGTGGTCCGCCTGCGCGGACCATGACGAGGAAGGGCGGCGCCCGTTCGCGCACCTGAGATAACCGGAATTCCGGCCGGTCGAGCCCTTCGGCTCCCGCGCCACAGGGAGGAGACGACGAGCATGAGCGACATCCACTTCACCACCGATCTCGACGGCGACGGCATCCTGACGGTCACCTGGGACAGCCCGGAGAAGTCCATGAACGTCTTCACCATGGCGGTGATGGACGAGCTTGGACGGATCATCGACCGCGTGATTTCGGACGACGCGGTCAAGGGCGCGGTGGTGACCTCCGGCAAGGCCGGCAGTTTTTCCGGCGGGGCGGACCTCAAGATGCTGGAGGGGCTGCTCGCCGCCTTCCATGGCATGCGCGCCCGCGATCCGGAGGGCGCGGCGGCCGAGCTTCTCGACAAGGCATCGCTGATGTCGCGCCTTTATCGGCGGCTGGAGACCGGCGGCAAGCCGTGGGTGGCGGCCGTCAACGGCACCTGCATGGGCGGCGCGTTCGAGCTGGCGCTCGCCTGCCACGCCCGCGTGGTGGCGGACGCGGAGAGCGTGAAGCTGGCGCTGCCGGAGGTGAAGGTGGGCATCTTCCCCGGTGCCGGCGGCACCCAGCGGGTGATGCGCATGACCGACCCGCAGGCGGGCCTCACCATGCTGCTGCAGGGCCAGACGCTGAGCCCGAAGAAGGCGCTCGCCATGAAGCTGGTCGACAAGGTGGTGCCGGCGGAGGGCCTTCTGGAGGCCGCCAAGACGATGATCCGCGACGGGCTCGACCCGAAGAAGCCGTGGGACAAGGACGGCTTCAAGGCCGCCAAGCCCTATTCGCCCCAGGGCTTCCAGTTCTGGCCGGCGGCGAACGCCATCTATCGACGCGAGACCCACGACAACTACCCGGCCGCGCGCGCCATCCTGACCGTCTGCTTCGAGGGCCTGCAACTGCCGATGGATCTCGCGCTCCGCGTGGAGGCCCGGCACTTCGCCCACGTTCTGACCACCAAGGAGGCGGCGGCCATGATCCGCTCCCTGTTCGTCTCCATGCAGGAGCTGAACAAGGGCGCCCGCCGGCCGGCCGCTGTGCCGAAGTCGACGCTCACGCGCGTCGGCGTCATCGGCGCCGGCTTCATGGGGGCGGGTATCGCCTACGTCTCCGCCGCCGCCGGCCTCGACGTGGTGCTGGTGGACCGCGACCAGGAGAGCGCCGACAAGGGCCGCGCCCATTCCGACAAGCTGATCTCCGACCGGGTGAAGAAGGGCCGGGCGACGGCGGCGGAGAAGGACGCGCTCCTTGCCCGCATCACCGCCACGGCCGACTATGCGGCGCTCGCCGGCTGCGATCTGGTGGTCGAGGCCGTGTTCGAGGACCGGGCGGTGAAGACCGAAGCGATGGCGCGTGTGAAGGCGGTGCTGCCCGAAGGAACGGTGTTCGCCTCCAACACCTCCACCTTGCCGATCTCCTCGCTCGCCCCGTCCTGGCACCGCGCGGAGGACTTCGTCGGCATCCACTTCTTCTCGCCGGTCGACAAGATGATGCTGGTGGAGGTGATCCGCGGCCGCAACACCGGCGACAAGGCTGTGGCGCTCGCCCTCGACTTCGTGAAAGCGATCAAGAAGACGCCGATCGTCGTCAACGACTCGCGCGGCTTCTACGCCAACCGGTGCGTGACCAACTACATGCTGGAAAGCCACCTGATGCTGACCGAGGGCGTGCCCCCGGCCATGGTGGAGACGGTGGCGCGCCTTGCCGGCATGCCGGTCGGCCCCCTGTCGCTCAACGACGAGGTGGCGGTGGACCTGGCCTGGAAGATCGTCCAGGCGGCCAAAAAGGACCTCGGCGAGGCCGCCGTCCACCCGGCGCAGGATAGGCTGCTTCACGGCATGGTTGTGGAACGCGGCCGGCTCGGCCGCAAGAACGGCATGGGCTTCTACGATTACCCGGAGGGCGGCAAGAAGACCCTCTGGAAGGGGATTTCGGAGATCGTCGGCCCGGCCAAGCCCGCCGAGGCGTTCGACGTGGCCGAATTGAAGCACCGGCTGCTTGCCGTGCAGGCGCTGGAGGCGGCGCGCTGTGTGGAGGAGGGTGTGGTGACGGACGTGCGCGAGGCGGACGTCGGCTCCATCCTCGGCTTCGGCTTCGCGCCCTTCACCGGCGGCACGCTGTCGTGGATCGACGGCATGGGCGCCAAGGCCTTCGTCGCCCTGGTGGACGATCTTGCCGAGAAGCACGGCCCGCGCTTCGCCGCGCCTGCGCTTCTGCGCGACATGGCCGAACGCGGCGAGACCTTCTACGGCCGCTTCGCGCCGGAACGGGGCGAAAAGGCGGCCGCCTGACCGTCAGCGGCATGCGGGTTCGGGGAGGGCGTCGGCGGCAAGCCGGCGCCCTTGTCCGTGCGATCCGGGCGGCCGTGACGGCGGTGGGCCTATGGTCCGCCACCCGATCGCCGTTATGATGTGCGACAGTGCGCATTCAACTCCATGGAGGCGTCCCATGCCCGCCCGCCCCCTGATCCTGGCCGCCGGTCTCTTCGCCGGTCTCGCAGCGGCCATCGCCATTCCCGTCGCCGGCGCCCAGCAGGCTCCGGCGGAGCGGTTCGACGCGCCGGCCCCGCCGCCCCGGACTGGCGGCACCCTGGAAGGGACTGCCACCACCCCGTCCACCACCGTCGGCGAGGAGGACGGCTTCGCCTTCGTGCCGGCCACGGGCGACCACCTGAAGATCGACCGGCGTACCGGCCAGGTCTCGCTCTGCGGCGACCGCAACGACCGCTGGACCTGCACGCTGGTGCCGGACGACCGGACCGCCTACGAGGAGGAGATCGAGCGGCTGCAGGCGGACAGGCGCCGGCTGGAGGCCCGCGTTGCGGAGCTGGAGCGCTCCGCCGGCGTCGCCCCGAAGGCGGAGCCTTGGTTCGGCCCCGACGAGGAGAAGGAACTCGACCGCTTCCTGGACTTTTCCGGCGAAGCGATGCGGCGTTTCTTCGGGCTCGTTGAGGAGCTGAAACAGGAGTATGAATCACCGGGTCGAACCTGACCCGATTGGCGGACGAGGCCGTAAAGCTCCGTATGGGTGACAAGCAAGATATCATCTATATGTTCATAGGACATACGGATGGTGGTGCTTGATGTGCCCCTGTCGGTGTCGGTAAGGTTTCACGAGAACGGAAGAGCACAGGTCACCGTGATCGGCTGCCGCCCACCGTGCGTCTCCTGAAGGATCCGCGGGCCGTGTCGCCGCCCTTGGTGCGAGAAGGCTCCCGTCATTTCCGAGGGGGGATGGATCCAATGGAGCACGCTCGCTATCGATTCCTGATCGCCGACGACCACCCGCTGTTCCGCGGCGCCTTGAGGCAGGCGCTCGAAGGGATGTTCGACGGGGTCGTCATCCTGGAAACCGGGTCGGTCGACGAGATGTCGGCGGCGCTGGCCGAGGACGAGGATGTGGACCTGGTCCTCCTCGACCTCAACATGCCGGGCGTCCGGGGCTTCTCCGGGCTCCTCTTCCTCAGGGCCCAGTTCCCGTCGGTGCCGGTGATCGTGGTCTCGGCCAACGAGGATCCGGTCGCCATCCGCCGCTGCATGGAGATCGGCGCCTCGGGCTTCATCCCGAAGTCGCTCGCCATCGAGACCATCCGCGGCGCCATCGCGCGGGTGATCGAGGGCGGCGTCTGGACGCCGCCGGACGTGGACGTCGGCAGCCGCGACGAGAACTCCGACGTTACGGCGCGCCTCGCGTCCCTCACACCGCAGCAGGTGCGAGTGCTGATGATGCTGTCGGAAGGCCTCCTCAACAAGCAGATCGCCTACGAGCTCTCGGTGTCGGAAGCGACCGTGAAGGCCCACGTGTCGGCCATCCTACAGAAGCTCGGGGTGGAAAGCCGCACCCAGGCGGTGATCACCGCCTCGCGCATCGAGACGGGGCAGTGGCAGGCGCTGAGCCCGACGGGGTGAAGGGGGCTGAGGGAGGGGGCTTGGTGGGCCGGGTTGGTGGCAAGCCCTGTCCTGCCTTTGCCCGTTTTCGCGCACCTCTACCCCCCTTCCTCGTCATGGTCCGCGAAAGCGGACCAGCCACGCTTTCCTGACGCCCTCAATGCGTGGGTGGTCCGCCTTCGCGGACCATGACGACGGAGGAGGGTGGGGGAATGGGGCGCGGTTCCTATCCACCAGCCCCTATCCACCCGCAGCCGTCATCCCGGCGGACGCCGGGATCCAACCGTCTGCGCCATGGGCTGCGTCGGCGCGATGGTCCCGCCGTCGGCTGGATCCCGGCTTTCGCCGGGATGACGGCTCACCTTTGGCACTGGCATCTTGTGCGCGTCGCGTTTCTCGCCGCCCGCACGGCCGCATCTCCCCGCCATACCTTCCCCCGTCCCCGTCCCGCCCGTCATTCCGCGGCGGCGCGCATGGCCTGGTGTTGGGCGAGGAGGGCGCGGAGGGCGGCGGGTTTGACGGGTTTGAAGAGAACGGCGATGTCCTTGCCGGCGGCCTCGGTCTTGAGGCCTGGGGAGCGGTTGGCGGTGATGAGGGCGGCCGGGATGGTCTCGCCGAAGCGCCAGCGCAGCCGCACGACCGCCTCGACGCCGGTGCCCTCGTCCAAATGGTAGTCCACCAGGAAGAGACCCGGCGGCTCCTTCTCGTCCTTGAGGGCCAGCGCCGCCTCCTTGGGGCCGGGCGCACAGGTGACCCGGCAGCCCCAGCCCTCCAGGAGCGCGCGCATGCCGTCGAGGATGCGCGGCTCGTTGTCGATGCAGACCACGTGGAGGCCGGCGAGGTCGGTCGGCGGCGGACGGATCTGCTCATCGCGCGGAGCTGCGAGCGGCACGGCGGGCGCCTGGGGCAGGTCCACGGTGAAGCACGCGCCGGCGCCGGCGGCGGAGGTGACCGTCACCTCGTGGCCGAGCACCCGGGCGATGCGCTCCACGATGGAGAGGCCGAGCCCGAGGCCGCGCGCCACCCGGGCGCCGGCGTCGAGCCGGTGGAACTCCTCGAAGATGACCTGCTGCTGGGAGAGCGGAATGCCGATGCCGGTGTCCCGGACGGTGACGACGAGCCGCCCGTCGCGGCGCCGGCAGCCGACCAGCACCCGGCCGTGCTCGGTATACTTGATGGCATTGGAGATGAGGTTCTGCAGAACGCGGCGCAGCAGTCGCCGGTCGGAGCGGACCGTGGCGCTCGACGCCACCACGCGAAGGTCGAGGCCCTTGTCGCGGGCGAGCGGCTCGAACTCGCGGGCGAGCGGCTTCAGGATCTCGTCGATCCGGAACAGGGTGATCTCCGGCTTGAGGGCGCCGGTGTCCAGGCGCGAGATGTCGAGGACGGCGCCGAGGATCTCCTCCACGCTCTCCAGCGAGGCGTCGATGTTGCTGGCAAGGCTTGAAAGCGGCAGCGGCGCGGCGCGCTCCACCAGGGTGGTGGTGTAGAGGCGGGCGGCGTTCAGCGGCTGCAGGATGTCGTGGCTGGCGGCGGCGAGGAAGCGCGTCTTGCCGAGATTGGCCTCGTCGGCGGCGGATTTTGCGAGGGCGAGGGCCTCGTTGGCGGCGGTCAGCGCCTCGGTGCGCTCGCGCACCCGCCGCTCCAGGCTCTCGTTGGCGCGGGCAAGGGCGCGCTCGCCCTCCACCCGTTCGGTGATGTCGGTGGCGGTGAGCACGATGCCGCCGTCCGGCATGGGCGAGGAGCGCACCTCCAGGACGGTGCCGGACGGCTGCAGGGTCTCCTGCACGGTGGCGAGGCGGCGCACGAAGCGGTCGAGCCGGTCGTCCACGATGGCCTGGGGCAGGCCGGGGCCGAACAGGCCGCGCTCGGCGTTGTAGCGCAGGATCTCCACGAGGGCGGTGCCGACCTGGCCGAACTCGGCCGGCAGGTCGAGAAGGTCGCGGAAGCGCCGGTTCCAGCAGATCAGCCGCAGGTCCTTGTCGAACACGCCGATGCCCTGGGCCACCTGGTCGAGGGCGGTCTGCATCAGGTCGCGGGAATACTGGATCGCCTCGGACGCATCGTCGAGAAGCTTCATGGCCGCCTTGGTGGAGGGATCGCGCCGCTTCAGGAGAAGCGTCAGCACCAGCCGGGCGGACGCGGCGCCGATGGCGCTCGCGAGCAGCTGCTCGGCGAAGCGGACGAGGTCGATGCCGGCCGGCTTCAACGGCTCCAGGGTGGTCATGTTCTCGCGCGCGTAGCGACTGAACGAGCGCTGCGACCGCTCCTCGCCGATGTAGCGGGCGACGGTGGTGCGCAGGTCGTCCACGGTGACGGCGGTGCGCCAGAGCCGGTAGGACGGGGCGGGCGAGAAGGCGCTCGGCACGAAGATCGCGGCCTGCACGCGCTCGATCGGCGTCGGCTCTCGGGTGAGGGAGACGAACACCGTAGTGATGGCGTTCACCGTCAGGCTCCAGAACACCCCGTGGGTGAAGGGCTCGAAGGTGATGTTGAAGAGCGATTCCGGCCGCAGCATCGTCATGCCGAAGAGGCCGCTTTCAAGGAGCGTGGTGTCGACGAGGCCGGCGTCGGCGAGGGCCGGGACGAGGAGGGTGTAGACCCAGAGGCCGAAGCCCGCCGCCATGCCGGCGATGGCGCCGCGCGCCGTGGCCCGCCGCCAGATCAGGCCGAGCAGGAAGGCCGGCGCCAGCTGGGCGATGGCGGCGAAGGACAGGAAGCCGATGGTGGCGAGCGCCGCCGAATTGCCGGCGATCCGGAAGTAGGCGTAGCCGCCGAGCATCACCACCAGGATGGCGACCCGCCGCACCAGGAGAAGCACGCGCCCCATGTCGGCGCGGGTGAGCGCCTCGTCCGGGCGCTGGCGGAGCAGGAAGGGGATGACGAGGTCGTTGGAGATCATGATGGAGAGCGCCACGCAGGCGACGATCACCATGGCGGTCGCCGCCGACAGGCCGCCGATGAAGGCGGCGAGCGTCATGAAGCCGTTGCCCGCGTGCATCGGCAGGGCGAGCACGAAGAGGTCGCCGCTGACGGAGGGGCCGAAGGCGATGAGGCCCGCGAGGGCGATCGGCACCACGAAGAGGTTGATGACGATCAGGTAGAGCGGAAACATCCACACCGAGCGGCGCAGCTCGGAGGCGGCGTTGTTCTCCACCACGGCCACGTGGAACATGCGCGGCAGGAGGAGGATGGCGAAGAGCGACAGGAGCGTCTGCGCGACGAGGCTGCCGCCGTTCATCTCGGTGCGGAAGGGGGCGGAGACGCCAAAGGCTTCGGCCGTCGCCCAGAGGTCCGCCGGGCCGTCGTGGAGGCCGTAGGTGACGTAAAGACCGACGAGCACCATGCAGACGAGCTTGACGGCCGATTCCAGCGCCACCGCCAGCATCAGGCCTTCCTGGTGCTCGGTGGCGTCGATGTGGCGGGTGCCGAACAGGATGGCGAAGGCCGCCATGAAGAGCGCGGTGAGGAGCGAAAGGTCGCCCACCACCGGAATGGCCTCCAGCGGGGCGGTCCGGTCCATGCTGATGAGCGCCGACACCGAACTCGACACGGCTTTCAGCTGCAGCGCGATGTAGGGAATGGTCGCCACCATGGCGATGAGGGCCACGGTGGCGGCCACCGCCTGGCTCTTGCCGTAGCGGGCACCGAGGAAGTCGGCGATCGAGGTGATGCGCTCGGCCTTGGCCAGTTGCACGACCCGCCGGAGCAGCGGATAGCCGAGGGCGAACACCGCGATCGGACCGATGTAGATGGTCACGAAGTCGAAGCCGCTGGTGGAGGCGAGGCCGACCGAGCCGAAGAAGGTCCAGGACGTACAGTAGACGCCGAGCGACAGGGCATAGATGGTCGGCCGGCCGCGGCCCGCCTTCAGGCGGCGCTGACGCCGGTCGCCGAGGCTCGCCACCAGGAACAGTAGCCCGATGTAGGCGAGCGCGACCGTGATGATCACCGAGCTCTGCAGCATGGTGCCCTCGTTCCTCCCACCGGCTGGGCGCGGGCGTCACCCGGCCGGCTTGTTCTTATGGGACGGATCAACGCACAGGCGGCCGTCGCTTGTCCATGCGCGAGAAGACGGATGAGGACGGCCGAGGCGGCCGAGCCCCTGCGACCTCCCATCGTTTCGCTTATACATCGCGTTAATCATATGCTTGCGTTTGGAGTTATGCCGGGCAGTCTTCCCGCCGTACGGCGCGGCACGGGGCCAGGCCGTCTCCTGCAAGGCATGGGACATGCTCAACGAATTTCGTGAATTCGCCCTTCGGGGCAACATGGTGGACCTCGCCATCGGCGTCATCATCGGCGGGGCCTTCGGCGGCCTCGTGAACTCGATCGTGGCGGACCTGCTGATGCCGGTCATCGGCGTGATCACCGGCGGCATCGATTTCACCAATCTCTACGTGCAGCTCGCCGGCGCCCCGGTGGAGAACAACCTGGACGCCGCCCGCAAGGCCGGCGCGACGGTCGCCTACGGCAATTTCATCACCTTGACGATCAACTTCCTGATCATCGCCTTCGTGCTCTTCATGGTGGTGAAGGGCATGAACCGGCTGAAGCGCAAGCAGGCGGCCGCCCCCGAGGCGACGCCGACGCCGCCGGACGTGGCGCTCTTGACGGAGATCCGCGACCTTCTGGCGCGACGCTGAACTGACGAAGTGCGGGGGTGGCGCGGGGCTATGCCTTTGCGCCGCGCCCGGCTATCACAAGGGGCGATGCACACAACGGGAGACGCCCCTTGACGACCCTTTCCCCGCGTTTCGAAGCCGCTCTCTCCAAGGAGGCGCTGGCGGCGCCGCCAAGCGGCATCGTGGAGGTGATGGTCCACGGGTTCGACAAGCCCGGCATCGTGCCGCTCTGGGCCGGCGAGGGCGACCTACCGACGCCGCCCTTCGTGGCGGACGCCGCCACCCGTTCGCTCGCCGCGGGCGAAACTTTCTACACCAAGCAGACCGGCATCGACGACCTGCGCCAGGCGCTCGCCGCCTATCACGACCGGATGTATGGCGGGCTCTTCGGCAAGCCCTTCTCGCCGGATCGATTCGTGGTGACGAACGGCGGCATGCATGCGATCCAGCTCGCCGTCGCGGCCTTCACCGGCCCGGGCGACGAGGTGCTGATCCCGACCCCGGCCTGGCCGAACTTCGACGGGGCCACGCGGGTGCGCGGCGCCACCCCGGTGGAGGTGCCGATGAGCCTCGGCAACGACGGCTGGGTGCTGGACCTCGACCGGCTGGAGGCGGCGGTGACGCCGCGCACGAAGCTCCTCTTCGTCAACTCGCCGTCCAACCCGACCGGCTGGACCGCCGACCGGGCGACGCTGAAGGCGCTGCTCGACCTCTCCCGCAAGCACGGCTTCTGGATCGTCGCCGACGAGATCTACGGCCGCTTCTACTATGGCGCCGACGGCCCGATGGCGCCGTCCTTCCACGAGATCATCGACGAGACCGACCGGGTGGTGTTCGTGAACACCTTCTCCAAGAACTGGGCGATGACCGGATGGCGCATCGGCTGGCTGGAGCTTCCCCCGACGCTGGTCGGCACCTTCGTGAACCTGATCCAGTATTCCTCGTCCGGAACCGCCGTCTTCATGCAGCGCGCCGGAATCGCGGCGCTCGGCCAGGGGGAAAGCTTCGTCGCCCACCAGGTGGAGCGGGCGCGGCGCGGCGTCAACCTGGTGGCCGACACGCTCGCGTCCACCGGGCGGGTGCGCTTCGCCCGGCCCGACGGGGCCTTCTACCTGTTCTTCGCCATCGACGGCGAGCCTGACACCCGCCGTCTCGGCCTTCGCCTCGTCGACGAGGCGAACGTCGGCATCGCGCCGGGCACGGCCTTCGGCGGCGCTGGCGCGGGCTACATGCGGATCTGCGTTGCCCGCGGCGAGGAACGCCTGCGATTGGCGGCCGACCGCCTGAAGCATTGGTTGGACGGCTCGAAACAAATGCTATGATGCCGGCGCCGCTTACCGACGTGTCGAGCCAACCGCCAGGGACCACGCCCCGCCTCATGCACACCGGCGCGCCTTCGTCCGACATCGACCCGCAGCCCGAGCGCGCGCCCGTATCCGAGGCCCGGTTCGCCAGCGTGCTCGACACGGCGGCGGACGGGATCGTGGTGATCGACGAACGCGGCACCATCCTGGCGTTCAACAAGAGCTGCGAGCAGATGTTCGGCCACACGGCCGCCGAGGTGATCGGCCAGAACGTCAAGATGATCATGCCGCCGAGCTATGCAGTGGAGCACGATCGCTACATCAGCCACTATCGCAAAACCGGCGAGCGCAAGATCATCGGCATCGGCCGCGAGGTGGCCGGCATGCATTCCGACGGCACCATCTTCCCGGTGGAGCTTTCCGTCGGCGAGGCGCCCACCACCGAGGGCCGTCAGTTCATCGGCATCCTGCGCGACCTCCGGCCGCGCAAGCAGACCGAGCAACGCCTGTCGCAGCTGCAGGCGCAGATCATGCACATGACGCGCCTCTCCGCCATGGACGAGATGGGCGCCGCCATGGCGCACGAGCTCAACCAGCCGCTGACGGCGCTGATGCTCTATCTCCAGGCGGTGATGCGCCAGACACGGGTCGACAGCGGCAAGCCGCTGCGGCCGGAGCAGATCCGCACCATCATGGAAAAGGCGCTGAACGAGGCCGAGCGGGCCGGCGGCATCATCCAGCGGATGCGCCAGATGGTGGAGAAGCGCGATCCGGAACGCAGCCGCATCGACCTCGTGGACGTGGTGGAGGAGGCGATCGACCTCACCGCCTTCGTGGCGCAGGGGTCCACCGTGACCATCCGCCGGGTGGTTCCCGCCGGGGCGGTGGAGGTGGAGGCCGACCCGATCCAGATCCAGCAGATCGTGCTCAACCTCCTGCGGAACGCCGTGGAGGTGGCCAAGGACAGCGCCGACAAGTGGGTCGAGGTTCGGGTGAAGGACACCGACCGCGCGGCGGTGGTAGAGGTGGAGGACAGCGGCGCCGGCATCTCGGCCGAAACCGCGGCGACGCTCTTCCGCACCTTCTCGACCACCAAGAAGACCGGCATGGGCCTTGGGCTCGCCATCTCAAGGTCCATCGCGCAGAACCACGGCGGGGACCTCAGCGTAGTGCCGGGGGGCGACGGCCGGGGTGCGATCTTCACCCTCAGCCTGCCGACCGGCGATCGGCACGACCAGGCGACGAACCCAGGGGACGGTTGATCATGGATGATGCGACGACGACGGACACCATCTACATCGTGGACGACGATGCGTCGATCCGGGATGCGCTGACCGTCGTGTTCGATCTCGAGGGCTTCCAAGCGCGCTCCTTCGAGAACGGGGACGACTTTCTGGAAGCCGTGCGGGGCGAGAAACCGGCCTGCGTGCTCCTTGATGTGCACATGCCGGGTCGCTCGGGCCTCGACGTTCTGAAGGCCCTCGACGTCGGCACCTTTCCGGCGCCCGTGTTCGTGATCTCCGGCCAGGGCGACATCCCGATGGCGGTGAGCGCCATCAAGCTCGGCGCCATCGACTTTATCGAGAAGCCGTTCGATGCCGACACGGTGGTGACCCGGGTGCGGGACGCGATCGCGGCCGCCGCCGCCCGCGCCGGCAAGACCGAAGCGCATCCGCAGTTTCCCGGATCGGATCTCTTGACGCCCCGCGAGCAGGACGTGCTGAAGGAGATCACTGCCGGCGCCTCCAACAAGGAAGCCGGTCGGCGGCTCGGCATTTCTCCGCGGACGATCGAGGTCCACCGCGCCCGCATCATGGAAAAACTCGGCGCGCGCAACGCAGCCGACCTGGTGCGGATCGTGCTGACTGCTAATACGGGCGAAAACGGATAACGGCGCGGCTCGTAAAGGCGCATCTTGCAGGAGCGTGGCCTCCTCCCTCGGACGGCCGCGGTTCGGAGCGCGTCGTGACTTACTTCATCGTAGAAGACGATCCCTCGGTGGCGGATGCCCTCAAAGGGCTGCTCGCCGCGGCGGGGTTCGACGTCCGCGCCTACGGATCGGCGGAGGCCTTCCTGAAGGCGGGCCCGCCGAACGGCGACGACACGGTGGTGATCGACCTCGGCCTGCCCGGCATGAGCGGTGCTGCCCTGCTCCGCCACCTCGGCGACAGGGCCGACCCGCCGCGCCTCGTCGCCATCTCGGGCAAGTCCTCCCGGGTGATCGAACGGGAGATGCGCGGCCTGAACCCGGTGCCGGTGCTCCGCAAGCCTCCTGCGGCCGACTGGTTCGAGGCGATCGCCGGTTGAGGTGCGAATGAACCGTCGGCACGGCGCACCTGCTGCCATGGGCTTTGGCGACAGGTCGTCCCGTGCGCGTGCGCGGCTAACCACAATCTCGATTCAGTAAATACTTACAACGAGGTTGACGGTCATCCGAGGGCAAGTGCTTACGCAAACCGTCTTACGTACGGGTCCGAATTTCCGGTTCTCCAGCTACCGGTTAACGTCCTTCCCAGAGCAGAACCTCAAGACGCGGCGCCAGGTCGGACGGACCTTGAAGCCGCCTCGGCGTCCCCCCTGGCCGATCGGCCGGGCGACGCGGAACCGCAAATCCCGTGGACGGACGGGGCGGGTCGGTCGGTTCGGCTCCACGAGCGGGCCGCTTCCATGGCTCCGAGGAGGGATAATGTATCTGGATCCGAAGATGACTGCCGCGGCCGTCGAGGTCGCGGATACACCGCGCCAGCTGGGCACCGGCCGTTACGCCGGAACGCGCCGGCGGCCTCTTCCGCCCGATACCGCCTGGACCGAGTTCCTGGCATCCTCCCGCGCCCGGTTGGAGACGCTGGGCGCGCACGAGATCCTGTTCCACGAAGACGACGCCGCCAACCACATCTACGAGGTGGTGTCCGGCCAGGTGATGCTCTACCGGCTGATCAACGACGGTCGCCGCCAGGTGGTGGACATCGTCAGCGCGGGCGACCTGTTCGGCCTCTCCATGACGGGCCTGCACGACTGTTCCGCCGAGACCCTCACCGCCGCCGAGGTTCGCGTGCTCGACCGCCGCGACATCGAGGGCTCGGGCGCCCTGCAGACCCACGTCAACCGCTGCCTGATGACGCGGATCGAATCGCTGCACTCCCACACCGTCCTCCTCGGCCGCAAGTCCGCCCAGGAGCGAGTCGCGAGCTTCCTGATGCGCTTCGTGCCGAAGCGCGGCGTGGTCGGCTGCGTCGGCCCGGCGGTCGGTCATGACGACCAGACCGTGGTGCTGCGCATGACCCGCCAGGAGATCGCCGACTATCTGGGCCTCACCATCGAGACCGTGAGCCGGGTGCTCTCCGACATGAAGCGGCGCGGCATCATCTCCATCGAGAGGAACGACCACATCCATATGGCGAGCGTCTGCCGCGTCTGCAAACTGACCGGGATGCACTGAGTTTTCCGCCCGGCCGGATCCCCGCCAAGGGCTTCGGCGTCTCCCTTCCCCGGACCACGCTCCTCCTCCCACGTGGTCCGCCGCCTCCTCGGAGAGGCCGCCTTGCGCTCCGCCCGTGGGTCTCAAGTCCGGGTTGGAGCGCATTTTGTTTTCTGGAACCACCATGGCTGACAGCCGTGGATCGACACGGCTGCGCGGGCCTGGACGGTCCGCGGTCAGACCGCCACCGAATGGCGGCCGCCGTGGCCGAGGTAGGCGTCGAAGGCGCTCGCCACCACGCGGGCGATCTCGGTCGGCTGGCGGTCGATGCGAACGGTCCAGCCGTCGATCGTGACCCAGCCCGCATCGGCGAGCGGCCGCAGCGTCTGAAGGTCGGCGGTGAACGCGGTCGGCTCGGCGCCGAACCCGGCGGCAATCGCCGCAAGGTCCACCTGGAAGAGGGAGAGCAGCGCCTCGATCACCCGGCCGCGCATCAGGTCGTCGCCCGCGAAGGCCCGGCCGCGCACGGTGGCCAGATGCCCGGCCTCGATGGCCCGGGTCCAGGAAGCGGTGTCGGGCGCGTTCTGGGCATAGCCCTCCGGAGTCCGGCCGATGGAGGAGGCGCCGAACCCGATCAGGGTCTCGGCCGCATCGGTGGTGTAGCCCTGGAAGTTGCGGCGGAGCGTGCCGGCGTCGCGGGCAAGGGTCAGCGGGTCGTCCGGCCGGGCGAAATGGTCGATGCCGATCGCCTCGTAGCCGAAGGCGTCGATGGTCTCCCGCGCCACCCGGGCAAGGTCGATGCGCGCCTCCGTGTTCGGCAGCAGCGCCTCGTCGATCAGCGCCTGATTGGCCTTGAACCAGGGCACGTGCGCATAGCCGAAGAGCGCGATGCGGCTCGGGGCGAGACCGGCGGCGTTCATGGCGGTGGCCCGGATGGTCTCCAGGGTTTGGCCGGGCAGGCCGTACATCAGGTCGAAGTTGATGTCGTGGATGCCGGCGGTGCGAAGCGCCACATAGGCGGCTTCCACCACCTCCAGCGGCTGCAGCCGGCCGATTGCGGCCTGCACGCCGGGGTCGAGATCCTGGACGCCGAGGCTGGCGCGGGTGACGCCGGCGGCCATCAGGCGGCGGGCGCCTTCGCGGCTGACATGGCGGGGGTCGAGCTCGATGGCGTGCTCCACGTCGTCGCGCACCCGGAAATGGCGGTGGATATCCTCCACCACGTCCTCGAAGCAGTCGGCCGGCAGGAGGTTCGGCGTCCCGCCGCCCCAGTGGATATGCGACACCGCCACCGGGCCGGTGAACTCGGCCACGAGCGCGATCTCCCGGCGCAGCGTCTCCGCGTAGGCGCGGATCGGCGCGTCCTTGCGGGAGGCCTTGGTGGTGCAGCCGCAATAGTGGCAGATCGACCGGCAGAAGGGCACGTGCACATAAAGTGACACGGCATCGTCCCGGCTCCCGGCGCGCATCAGCCATGCGGCATGGATTTCCGCGTCCACTTGCGTTGAGAAGTGGGGTGCCGTCGGATACGAGGTGTACCGTGGCACGGTGCGGCGCGCGAGCTCTGAGAGCGAGACGGACGTGATGACAGGTGCGTTCATGAAGCGGAGGATCGTCGGTTTCCAGACGGTCCGCTTTGATGAAGGTCAAATCCGTCGTCCTCGACGCACGCGGCGACCGCCGGCCGAAGTATCCAACCGCCCGCACGTTTCCGCCGCCGGCCCGGGTGGCCGCCGATGACGCCGCCTGACGAGACGTCGGACCGGACCCCGTTGCACGCCAAGGCCAACGGCGGGAGGGCACCGCTGTCGCGGATCGATCCCAAGTCGCCGGGCGCGCTCGCCCTCCTGTTCGTCCTCGGAGCGCTTGGCGGGGCGGTCTTCGCGGCGCTCGGCCTGCCGGCCGCCTGGCTTTCCGGCGCCATGGTGTTCACCGGCGCCGCCGCGCTCGCCGGGTTGGACGCCACGGTGCCGAACCGGCTCCGCGACCTCGTCTACATGATCCTCGGCGTCTCCATGGGCGCCGGCGTCACACCCGACATCCTCGACCAGATGAGCGCCTGGCCGATCAGCCTGATCGGGCTCGCCGGCACGGTCGCGGCGGTGACGCTCGCCAGCTACGGCTTCCTGAGGAAAGTGGCGGGCTGGGATCCGGCGACCGCCTATTTCGCCGCCATCCCGGGCGCGCTCACCATGACGCTCGCCACCGCCGAGGTGAGCAACGCGGACATGCGCAAGGTGGCGCTCTCCCAGTCCATGCGGCTCTTCATGCTGGTGGCCGTGCTGCCGGTGCTGGTCACCTCGTTCGAGGCGCCGACCGGCGCGCCGCTCGACGGGGCGGTGACGGATGACCTCATGTCGCTTGTCCTCCTCGCGGTCGGAGGGGTCGTCGGCTCGGCGCTCGCGGTGCTTGCCCGCATCCCCGCCGGCGTTCTCATCGGCGCCTTCGTGGCGAGCAGCCTCCTGCACGGGATCGGGCTTGTGGAGGGGCAACTGCCGGCGGCCGTTCAATTGCCGGCTTTCGTGGCGCTCGGCGCCTTCCTCGGCCTTCGCTTCGCCGGCACGTCGCTTCGCCTCGTGATCAGCACCATCGCCATCGGCGTCGGTTCCTTCGCGGTGGCGTTCGCCGCTTCGCTCGCCGGCGCGATCCTCGTCGCCGAACTCGCCGGCCTCGGCCTCGGCCAGGTGCTGATCGCCTTCGCGCCGGGCGGGCTGGAGGCGATGGTGATCCTCGCCTTCGTGCTCGGCGTCGACCCGGCCTTCGTGGCGGCCCACCATCTCGCCCGCTTCGTCGCCATGACGGTGGTGGTGCCGCTGTTCGCCCGCTTCGTGCTCGGCGCCGACTGGGACCAGCGCAGCGCCCGCAGCGTCTGAACCCTCCGCGTCCTCCGCATCCTCCACGCACGGCAAGCCCACACGCCCGACCGACCGGGTCTGTAGGAATGCGAAGGCGCGCCCTCAAACCCTTGAAAAACGAGGGCTTCAAACCAACGCCGCCGCGGCCGTTGATTTGAGTCAAGGCCTGCCGATCCGCGCCTGCCTAGGGTCACCGTCGAACAACCGGGTCTTCCGCCCGGTGGGATCGTTCGTTTCGACCTTAAGATAAAAGGGGCGACAATCATGACAGCGCAGAGGTCCACGCCTCTCATGTCGCTCGAGGAAGGCGGATATGCCGTCTTCCTGGGGCTTCTATCCTTCGTCTGCCTGCTGATCGCCGGCAAGGCGGTGGACCCTGTGATGGGCTTTCACGCCTTTCTCGGCGCCGTGTTCTCGGCCGCCGGTGTGTTCTTCATCGTCAAGAGCTACCTGGACGACAAGGGCGCACTGGCCCCGCAGGAGATCGACGGCAAGCCGAACTACAACTTCGGCCCGGTGAAGTTCGGCACGATCGCGGCGCTCTTCTGGGGCATTGCGGGCTTCCTGGTCGGCGTCATCATCGCCACCCAGCTGGCCTATCCGGCGCTGAACCTCGACCTGCCGTGGACCACGTTCGGCCGGCTGCGGCCGCTGCACACCTCCGCGGTGATCTTCGCCTTCGGCGGCAACGTGCTCCTCGCCACGTCCTTCTACGTGGTGCAGCGCACCTGCCGGGCGCGCATGCCGGGCAAGATCACGCCCTGGTTCATCATCCTCGGCTACAACGCCTTCATCGTGATCGCCGGCACGGGCTACCTGTTCGGCGCCACCCAGGGCAAGGAATACGCCGAGCCGGAGTGGTATGCGGACCTGTGGCTGACCATCGTCTGGGTGGTCTATCTCCTGGCCTTCCTGGCGACGCTCTGGAAGCGCAAGGAGCCGCACATCTACGTGGCGAACTGGTTCTACCTCGCCTTCATCGTCACCATCGCCATGCTGCATGTCGTCAACAACGCCACCATTCCGGTGTCGATCTACGGCATCAAGTCGTACATCGTCTGGGCGGGCGTCCAGGACGCCATGGTGCAGTGGTGGTACGGCCACAACGCGGTCGGCTTCTTCCTGACCGCCGGTTTCCTCGCCATCATGTACTACTTCGTGCCGAAGCAGGCGAACCGGCCGGTCTACTCCTACCGCCTGTCGATCGTGCACTTCTGGGCGCTGATCTTCCTCTACATCTGGGCAGGTCCGCACCATCTGCACTACACGGCACTGCCGGAATGGGCCTCCACCCTCGGCATGACCTTCTCGATCATGCTGTGGATGCCCTCCTGGGGCGGCATGATCAACGGCCTGATGACGCTCTCGGGCGCCTGGGACAAGCTCAGAACCGACCCGGTCCTGCGCATGATGGTGGTGTCCATCGCCTTCTACGGCATGTCCACCTTCGAAGGCCCGCTGATGTCCGTGAAGGCGGTCAACAGCCTCAGCCACTACACCGACTGGACCATCGGCCACGTGCATTCCGGCGCGCTCGGCTGGGTCGCCTACATCTCCTTCGGCGCCATCTACTGCCTCGTGCCGTGGCTCTGGAACCGCAAGCAGCTCTACTCGCTGAAGCTCGTCGACTGGCACTTCTGGGTGTCGACCCTCGGCATCGTCCTCTACATCTCGGCGATGTGGGTGGCGGGCATCATGCAGGGCCTGATGTGGCGCGCCTACACCGAGCTCGGCTTCCTCCAGTACTCGTTCATCGAGACCGTGGAGGCGATGCATCCCTACTACCTCATCCGGGCTCTCGGCGGCGTGCTCTTCCTCTTGGGCGGGCTGATCATGGCCTACAACATCTACATGACCATCCGCTTCGGCGAGGCTGAAGAAGCCGCCGGTGGCCGGGTGTCGCTGGCTCCGGCCGAGTGACGGAGGCAAGACCCATGTCCCTGTTCGACAAGCACGCAGTCTTCGAGAAGAACTCCATTCTTCTCACCGTGGGCGTCCTCGTGGTGGTCGCCATCGGCGGCCTCGTGGAGATCGTCCCGCTCTTCTACCTGAAGAGCACCATCGAGACGGTGGAGGGCGTCAGGCCCTACACCCCGCTGGAACTGGCCGGCCGCAACATATACGTCCGCGAGGGCTGCTACCTCTGCCACAGCCAGATGGTGCGGCCCATGCGCGACGAGATCGAGCGCTACGGCCACTTCTCCCTCGCCGCGGAGAGCCAGTACGACCGGCCCTTCCAGTGGGGCTCCAAGCGCACGGGTCCGGATCTTGCCCGCGTCGGCGGCAAGTATTCCGACGAATGGCACGTGGCCCATCTGGTGGACCCGCGCCAGGTGGTGCCGGCCTCCATCATGCCGGGCTACCCCTTCCTGATGACCGAACTGAAGGCCGATCGCATCGCGGACGACCTGAAGGTGCTCAGCATGGAGGGCGTGCCCTACACGGAAGAGCACGTGGTCAACGCGCGCCTGGACCTCCATGCGCAGCTCGACCCGGACGGCGACGTGGACGCCTTCCTGGAGCGCTATCCGAAGTCCGTGGTGCGCGACTTCGACGGCGATCCCTCGAAGGTCACCGAGATGGACGCGCTGGTCGCCTATCTCCAGCACCTCGGCACGTTCGTGGACTTCACCGTCTACGACAACAAAGCCAACCTGCGCTGAGGGGAGACGAGGATGTCCTACGAAACCATCGCCGCCGTCGCCCAACAGGGCGGGCTCGTCTACTTCTTTCTTCTCTTCCTCGCCGTCCTCGTCTACGCGCTGCGGCCCCGGGCCAAAGCCACCTTCGACCAGGCCGCGCACATCCCGCTCCGGGAGGATTGAGCCATGGCTCAGCACGACGTCGATCACGTCTCCGGCGTGACCACCACCGGTCACGAGTGGGACGGCATCAAGGAACTGAACAATCCGCTGCCGAAGTGGTGGCTCTATCTCTTCTACATCTGCATCGTCTGGTCGTTCGGCTACTTCCTGCTCTATCCGGCGTGGCCGACGCTGACCGGCTACACCACCGGCCTGCTCGGCTACTCCCAGCGGGAAGCGGCGCTCAACGCCGTCGCCGAGGGTGCCGCGACCCGGATCGCCGCCGGCCAGGGTCTCCTGGACGCGCCGCTGGAGACGATCCAGAACGACCCGAAGCTCCTGGAGTTCGCCATGGCGAACGGCAAGGCGGCCTTCGGCGACAACTGCGCCCCGTGCCACGGCTCGGGCGCGACCGGTGCCAAGGGCTACCCGAACCTGCAGGACGACGACTGGCTGTGGGGCGGTTCGCTCGACACCATCCACGAGACGCTGCGGGTCGGCATCCGATCCACCCATGAGGAGACGCGCATCTCCGACATGCCGGCCTTCGGGCGGGACGGGCTCTTGGAACGCGACCAGATCAAGACGGTCGCCGCCTATGTGCTGTCGCTCTCCGGCCTGCCGGCGCCCGAAGGGGCGGATCTTGCCGCCGGCGAGACGCTCTTCGTGGAGAACTGCGCCAGTTGCCACGGCGAGAAGGGCGAGGGCATGCAGGAAATGGGCGCGCCCAACCTTGCCGACGCCATCTGGCTCTACGGCTCGGACGAGGCGACGGTGGTGGAGACTATCACCAATGCCCGGCGCGGCGTGATGCCGGCCTGGGCGGGGCGTCTCGACCCGGTCACCATCAAGTCGCTCGCCGTCTACGTGCACGCCCTCGGCGGCGGCGCCTGACCACGGACGGGACCTGAAGCATTGGGAAGGCGGCGGGGTTGTGCCCCGCCGCCTTTCTTTCCATAGTTCGCCCGCCGGCGGTCTCATCGTTCGGCGAGGCGGAGACCATCGCGTGACGACCAGGCCCGATCCCGAAGTCCTCCCGATCCTGCCGTCCCTCGATCTTGCCGAGACGCACGCCTTCTACGGCGGCAAACTCGGGTTCGACCAGACGGTTTACGCGGACGACGCCTATCTGATCGTCCGCCGCGATCCCATCGAGCTCCACTTCTGGAAGACCGACGACCGGTCGCTCTGCGAGCGGACCGCCGTCTACATCCGCGGCGGCGCGGTGGACACGCTCCACGCGGAGTTCGCCGCCCGCGGCGTGCCGCGGTTGAGCGCCTTCACCGTCCGGCCGTGGGACATGAAGGAATTCACCATCCACGACCCGCACGGCAACCTGCTTCGGTTCGGCCGGATCCCGCTTGAGGGTGAAAGCTGACGATCCGCTCAGGCCGGCGGCCGGATCCGGTCCACGGCGGCGCGGATCGAGAACGCCGTATCCCGCATGTCGTCGAGCGAGAAGGGACAGGTCTCGCCTGACGCGGGCTCGGGCGCACCGGCAAGGTCCGCAAGCTGGGCCGCGTCCTCTCTGGCGTCCTGCCAAAGGGCCTGAAGATCGATGTGCTGCCGCATCCCGGGTGTGCAGCGCCGATGGATCTGACGCTGCAAGGCCAGGATCTCGGCGGACCAGTGTTCGGCGGATCCATGGCCGAGGCCGCGATCGGCAAGTTTGATCAGGTGGGCGAAGATCTGGACGAGGAGGCTCTGGACCGTATGCAGGTCGGATCGACCCACGGATTCGATCTCCTCGGCGATGTTGTCCAGGTCGAGAGCATTGGGAAGGTCGCGCCGGCCCGCCTTGAGCGCGCGGATCAGACGCGCCTGTTCCGCGCTCCAGAGAAAGACATCATCGTCATAGGAAGCCGATCGGGACATGCACCCTCCAGGCGATGCCGGAATCATACGGCTTGATGGGCTGCCTGCAAGCCTTGTTCCCACCGACGTCGGCGCAGGACTGCTCCGCCGTCGGTCCTTCCGTGGGCAGATACGCCATGGCGGCGCCGGTCGATCCGCTCAGGACGGCGGTGCGGCGGCGGTCGTCGCCGCGTCGTCGAGGGCGGTGGCCCTCTGGTGTGCCGGCCGCTCCTTCATGCGCGCCCCGTAGGCCTCGAACGCCGGGCGCGCTTCGATGCTGCCGAAGCCGAGGCCCCAGAGGATGTGCGAGCCCACGTAGACGTCGGCGGCGCTGAACCGGTCGCCCGCCACGAAGGCGTGGCGGGTCACGGCCATCTCCAGCGTGTCCATCATGGTGGCGAAGCTGCCGTATCCCACCATGCCGCGCCTTTCCGGCGGCACCTCGACGCCGAGGGCGCGGTTGACGATGGCCTGCTCCAAGGGGCCCGCCGCGAAGAAGAGCCAGCGGTAGTAGTCCGCGCGGGCCGACGGCGCCGGCGCGAGGCCGGCGTCCGGAAAGGCGTCCGCCAGATAGGCGCAGATGGCCGCGCACTCGGTCACCACGGCGTCGCCGTGCACGATCGCCGGCACCTTGCCGAGCGGGTTGGTGGCCCGGTAGGCGTCCGTCTTCATGGGCGGACCGAAGGGCACGATCTCCGTCCGGTAGTCCACCCCGGTCTCCTCCAGCATCCAGCGGGCGATCCGGCCGCGCGACATGGGGTTGGTGTAGAGCACGAGCGTGTCGGTCATCGGATCCCTCCTCAGGATACTTGGACCGGGAGGATGACAGAGCGGGTCGGGACGGTCGAGCGTGGCGCTGCAGACTGCTGACTTCTTCTGTCAGCTGCACGGGATGATCTGCTGAACGCCTCGCGTCGGTCCGGTCGGACCGGCGATCCGGAGGGTGCGGAGACCCCAATGACCTACACCGACACGCTTGCCCTCTTCTTCGTGCTGTTGCTCGGGATCATCGTGATCCCCGGCATGGACATGGTATTCGTTATGGCGAATGCGATCACCGGCGGACGTCGTCTGGGCTTCGCCGCCACCGGAGGGATCACGGCCGGGGGCGCCGTGCATACCGCTTTCGGCGCGATGGGCGTCGGCGTGCTCGCCCGCTGGATGCCGGCGCTCCTGCCGATCGTGCTCTACGCGGGCGCCGCCTACATGGCCTGGATCGGCATCTCCCTCGTCCGCAGCACCATCACCCTCGGACCGGTCGGCCGGGTCGCACTTCGCCGGCCAAGCGTGGTCTTCGTCCAGGGCCTGACGACCTGCCTCTTGAACCCGAAGGCCTATCTCTTCGTGTTTTCCGTCTATCCGCAGTTTCTCCAGCCCGCGTTCGGACCGATCTGGCGTCAGGCGATCGTGCTCGGCCTGCTCACGGCCGTCGTCCAGGTCGGCGTCTACGGCGCAGTCGCGATCGGTGCCGCGAGAGCCGGGTCGGCGATGGCCACCCGGCCAGGACTCATCACCTGGTCCGCGCGTATTGCCGGCGTGCTCTTCGTCGTCGCCGCCATCGCGCTCGTCCTGGAAAGCCGGACCGCACCGCCCGGCCCTTGACCAGAATCAATGCCGCGTCCGCCGAGACCGGTCAAAGTGCCATCCTGCGGGCCGGGGTGGACGGAAATGCCTCGGTCCGCGACGAGGAGTGCTGGTGACATGACGGTCCACAACAAGGAGGCCGAAGCTTCGGGCGACGTCCTCTATGCGTCGGCGAAGAAGATCTATCCGGCGGCGGTGCACGGGCGCCTGCGCACGATCAAGTGGGCGGTGCTCTTCATCACGCTCGGCATCTACTATTTTCTGCCGTTCGTGCGCTGGGACCGCGGACCGAACGCGCCCGATCAGGCCGTTCTGATCGACCTTGAAGGCCGCCGCGCCTATTTCTTCTTCATCGAGATCTGGCCGCAGGAGGTCTACTACATCACCGGGCTCCTGGTGCTGGCGGCCGTCACGCTCTTCCTGATGAACGCCGTCGCCGGACGCGTCTGGTGCGGCTACCTCTGCCCGCAGACGGTGTGGACGGACCTCTTCCTCTGGGTGGAGCGGGTCACAGAAGGCGACCGGCGCGACCGCATCCTCCTCGACAAGGCGCCGTGGAGCGTCGACAAGGCCGTCCGCCGCACCGCAAAGCACGCCGGCTGGCTCTTCATCGCCTGGTGGACCGGCGGCGCCTGGGTGCTCTACTTCGCCGACGCGCCGACGCTCGTCTGGCAGATGATGATCGGCACCGCGCCGCTGGCCGTCTACGTTTGGATCGGCATCCTGACCTTCACCACCTACACGCTCGCCGGCCACATGCGCGAGCAGGTCTGCCTCTACATGTGCCCCTGGCCGCGCATCCAGGCGGCGCTGACGGACGAATGGGCGCTCAACGTCACCTACCGGGCCGACCGGGGCGAGCCGCGCACCTCCGTGAAGCACGCGGAGAAGATGCGGACCGCCGGCGAGAAGGCGGGCGACTGCATCGACTGCTTCGCCTGCGTGCACGCCTGCCCGACCGGCGTCGACATCCGCGACGGCAGCCAGCTCGGCTGCATCCAGTGCGGCCTCTGCATCGACGCCTGCGACACCATGATGGAGAAGGTCGGCCGCGAGCCGGGCCTCATCGGCTACGACACCGACATGAACACCGCCCGGCGCGAAGCCGGCAAGCCGCCGATCTACCGCATCGTTCGGCCGCGCACGGTGCTCTACGTGGCCGTGATGGCGCTGGTCGGCGCGGTGATGCTCTACGGTCTCGCCACCCGGTCGTTCGAGGACGTGAACGTGCTGCACGACCGCAACCCGATCGCGGTGCGCCTCTCCGACGGCGGCGTGCGCAACGGCTACACGGTGCGCCTCTTCAACAAGCGGACGGAGCCGCGCTCCTTCACCTTGGCGGTGGAAGGCCTGCCGAACGGGTCGGTGATCGACGCGGTGGGCGTTGAGGAGCGGGTCAACGGCGCGCCGCTCGTCTCCGTACCGCCGGACACCACCCGCGAGGTGCGGGTGCACCTGGCGGTGCCGTCCGGCAGCGTGACGGAGGACTCCACCACGGTGACCTTCCGCATCGTCGACATCGCCAGCGGCGCCACCGCCACCGCGCGCGACTTCTTCAAGCTGCCCTGACGAAACGGCGGTCGGCGCGCTCCTTGGAAAGGGGCGCGCCGACCGGCCCCGTCCCGTTCCCTTCGCCTGGAAAGACCCTTCTCATGTCCGCTCGCACCGTCTCCGCCGATCGACCTTTCACCGGCGCCCGCATGCTGGCCTGGATGGTGGGCTTCTTCGCCGTCATCTTCGCGGCCAACGCGGTCCTGATCTACTATGCGCTCACCTCCTTCCCCGGGTTGGAGGTCGCGAGTTCGTACAAGGCCGGCCAGCAGTATGCCGCCGAGGTGGACGCCGCCCGGGCGCAGACCGCCCGGCACTGGTCGGTGGACGTGAAGGCTCTGGCGGCCGACGGCGGCGCGGCCGTGACCGCCACGTTCCTCGGCGCCGACGGCCGGCCGGAGCGCGGCCTCACGGTCACCGCCGAGATGCAGCACCCGACCGCCTCCAACCACGACCGGCAGATCGCCCTCGCCGAAGTCGCCGGCGGGTCCTACGCGGCCACGGTTCCGGAGGTCGGGTCCGGCCGCTGGCTCCTGGTGCTGGAGGCAAGCCGCGACGGCGAGCGCCTGTTCCGCAGCCGCAACCCCGTCTTCCTGGCGCCCTGATCCAGCGCATACCGCCGACGGCGCGACCGCCGGCCCGCATCATCGGCCCCGGGCACCGTCCGGGGCCTTCATGCCACCCTCGCCGAGCCCTGGTCCCGAACCCTGCTTGAGAAGGCCCGAAGGTCGATGTCGACGCTCGCCACCCCGCCCGTCCTCGCTGCCGCCGCCACGGTCGCCGCCCCGCGCCGCGACTGGGAGGCCTTCACCACCGCCGAGCCGGACGGCCGGCGCCGGCTGACGCTCGCCGTGGAGGGCATCACCTGCGCGGCCTGCATGGGCGACATCGAGCGCGGGCTGATCCGGATGCCGGGCGTCCACGGCGCGCGCGTCAACCTCGCCAACCGGCGCGTGGCGGTGATCTACGACCCGTCCGCGGCGAACCCGGACGCCATCCTGGCCCGCATGGAGGCGATCCACTATCCGGCGCGGCCGTTCGACCCGGCCGGCCTGGCGCGCCCGTCCGACGAGAGCCGGCGGCTCCTGCGCTGCCTCGGCGTCGCCGGCTTCGGCGCCATGAACGTGATGCTGATGTCGGTCTCCGTCTGGTCGGGCAACGTCACCGACATCACGCCGGAGACGCGCGACTTCTTCCATTTCATGTCGGCGCTGATCGCCATCCCGTGCGTCGCCTACGCGGGCGCGCCCTTCTACGGCAGCGCCTTCCAGGCGATCCGCCGGCGCGCGGTGAACATGGACGTGCCGATCGCCATCGGGGTGACGCTCGCCATGGCGCTCTCCATCGTCAACACGCTCACCCACCAAACCGAAGCCTTCTTCGATTCGGCGCTGATGCTGCTCTTCTTCCTGCTGCTCGGCCGCTATCTGGACGAGGCCATGCGCCGGCGCACCGCCATCGAGGCGGAGACGCTCGCCGTCCTCAAGGCCGACAGCGCCGTGCGGATCGAGCCGGACGGCAGCCTCGTGGAACTGCCGCTGTCGCGCATCCGCCCGGGCGACCGGGTGCTGGTGCGCCCCGGCGAGAAGGTGCCGGTGGACGGCCGGGTGGAGACCGGTGCCTCGGAGATCGACACCAGCCTCGTCACCGGCGAGACGTTGCCCGCCAAGGTGACGCCCGGCGACATGGTGCACGCCGGCACGGTGAACGGCTTCGGCAGCCTGGTGGTGGACGTCACCGCCGCCGCCGAAGGCACGCTGGTGGCCGAGATCGAGCGGCTGATCGGGGAGGCGGAGAGCGCCAAGTCGGCCCGGCTGCGGCTGGCGGACCGGGCGGCCCGGCTCTACGCGCCCGTCGTCCATTCGGCCGCGGCGCTCACCTTTGTCGGCTGGATGCTCGCCGGCCTGCCGTGGAACGACAGCCTCGTGATCGCCATCGCGGTGCTCATCATCACCTGCCCGTGCGCCCTCGCGCTCGCCATTCCGGCAGTGCAGGTGGTGGCGGCCGGGCGCCTCTTCCGCAACGGCGTGCTCCTCAACGCCGGCGACGCCATCGAGCGGCTCGCCTCGGTGGACACGGTGGTGTTCGACAAGACCGGCACGCTGACGACGCCGGAACCCACCCTCGTCGGACCCGACGTGGTGGACAAGGACGTGTTCCGCCGGGCCGCCACCGTGGCGCTGGCGAGCCGCCATCCGCTCGCCCGTGCGCTCGCCAAGGCCGGCGGCGCGGTGAAGCCCGCCGAGCGGGTCGTCGAGCACCCGGGCGAGGGTGTGGAGGCGGAGGTCGACGGGCGCGCCGTGCGGCTCGGCAGCCTGGATTTCTGCGCCGTCTCCCAGGCCCGCCGCCTGATGGCCCGCAGCCTCAACCCCACCGCGTCCTTCATCGCCTATCGGGAGGGCACCGCCGAGCCGGTGGTGTTCGCCCTCGCCCAGACGCTGCGCGCCGACGCGGTGCTGACGGTTGCGGCACTCCGCAAGCTCGGCTGCGCCGTGGAGATCCTCTCCGGCGACCGGTCGGAGGCTGTGGCGGAGGTCGCCCGCGTGCTCCACGTGGAGCGCTATCTGGCCGAGGTGACCCCGGCGGCGAAGATCGCCCGCCTGGAGGCGCTGAAGGCGGAGGGCCGCACGGTGCTGATGGTGGGCGACGGCCTCAACGACGCGCCGTCGCTCGCCGCCGCCCATGTGTCCCTCTCGCCGGTGAGCGGCGCCCATCTCGCCCAGGCGGCCGCCGACGCGGTCTTCCTCGGCGAGCGGCTGGCGCCGGTCCGGGTCGCCCTGGAGGTGGCGCGGGCGGCGCGGGCGCTGATGGCGCAGAACCTCTGGATCGCGGTCGTCTACAACGCGTTCGCGGTGCCGATCGCCGTCGCCGGCCACGTGACGCCGCTCGTCGCCGCGCTCGCCATGTCGGGCTCGTCGCTGATCGTGACGCTGAACGCCCTCCGCCTCCGCCGCATCGCCAAGCCGCCGGAGATCCGCCCCGCCGCCCCGGCTGCGTGCCCGGCGCCGGCCCTCACCGAAGGATCCCGTCGATGAGCATCCTCCTCTACCTCGTCCCCATCGCCCTCACCCTCGGCCTCCTCGGCCTCGTGGGCTTCCTCTGGTCGTTGCGCACCAACCAGTACGAGGACCTGGACGGCGCCGCCTGGCGGGCGATCCAGGACGACGATCTGTGAGGGAGGAGGAGGGGACTGGCCGCGTCGACCAGCGTGCTCGTCACTTTCCCGGTGTCCATTTGGTGCAGTCGCCTTGTTGCCGCGCCGCTGCCGCGCTAGCATTGAGAATGCCAACCTGGACGGGAGCCGCCGATGGCCCGCACCGTAACCCTTGATGATCTCTCGGAGGACATTGCGCGCCATTTTGTCGAGAGCGGCCAGCATCCCACCGTGGAAGCGGTCGTCGCTGCCGCTCTCGGGGCTCTAGCTGACGCCGATCCGGACTTGACCGAACTTCGTCGCCTAATCGCCGAGGGCGAGGCGAGCGAAGATGATGGGGAATGGGATCAGGAGGCTTTTTTGAAACGTGCTCACGCACGTCTTGAAGGTCGATCCGCTGCGGAATGACCAGCAGCGTCAGGGTCCGCCGAAGTGCGAACCGCGATCTCGACGCGATCTGGGACTGGATCGCAGCCGATGATCCAATCGCTGCGACCCAATTTGTCGACAAGATCAACACGTGCTTCCAGATAATCGCGGCTCATCCACGAATTGGCCCTGAACAGCCGCGGCTCGGGCGACGCGTGCGGTACCATCCCGTTGGCGAATACCTGATCTACTATGTTCCGACGCAAAAGGGCGTCGACATAATCCGGGTCATTCACGGTGCCCGACGCAGGCTTCGCGGCGTTATTACATGAACCGTCCCAACGAAAAAAGGCGCCACAGTGGGCGCCTTTTCCTCGGTCACGCGTGTGACGCGCTCAGCCGCCCGCCGCGCGGAAGATCTGGCGGCGGATTACCACGCCGTCGTCCTCGTCGGCCACGGTCTGCGGGGTGTTGAGGGGCAGGCCGAGGGTCTGCCACACGTCCACCAGGGCTTCGGCCAGATGGTCGACGAGGCCGTCGTGGTGGTAGGGCGTCGGCGTGATGCGCAGCCGCTCGGTGCCGCGCGGCACCGTCGGATAGTTGATCGGCTGGATGTAGATGCCGTGCTTTTCCAGAAGGATGTCGGACGCCTGCTTGCAGAGGTCCGGATTGCCGACGAGCACCGGCACGATGTGGGTCTCGCTCGGCATCACCGGCAGGCCGGCGGCGGCGAGAACGGCCTTGGTGCGGCCGGCCTGGCGCTGGTGCGCCTCGCGCTCGGCCTGGCTCGCCTTCAGATGGCGAATGGAGGCGGCGGCGGCGGCGCAGAGGCCGGGCGGCAGGGCGGTGGTGAAGATGAAGCCGGGCGCGTAGGAGCGCACCGCGTCGACGAGAGCCGAGGTACCGGCGATGTAACCGCCCATGGTGCCGTAGGCCTTGGCGAGGGTGCCCTCGATGACGTCGATGCGGTCCATCACGCCGTCGCGCTCGCAGATGCCGGCGCCGCGCGGGCCGTACATGCCGACCGCGTGCACCTCGTCGATATAGGTGTAGGCGTTGTACTTGTCGGCGAGGTCGGCGATGCGCTCGATCGGCGCCACGTCGCCGTCCATCGAATAGACGCTCTCGAACACGATCAGCTTGGCGCGCTCATGACCCGCTGCCTTGAGGAGATCCTCCAGGTGGCCGAGGTCGTTGTGGCGCCAGACCTGCTTGGCGGCGCCGGAGGAGCGCACGCCGTGGATCATGGAGGCGTGGTTGAGCTGGTCGGAGAGGATCAGGCAGTCCGGCAGCAGGCGGGCGATGGTGGAGATGGCCGCCTCGTTGGAGACGTAGCCGGAGGTGAAGACGAGCGCCGCCTCTTTGCCGTGCAGGTCGGCAAGCTCGGCTTCCAACTGCACCAGCGGGTGGTTGGTGCCGGAGATGTTGCGGGTGCCGCCGGCGCCGGCGCCCATGCGGGCGGCCGTCTCGGTCATGGCGCCGATCACGGTCGGGTGCTGACCCATGCCCAGATAATCGTTGGAGCACCACACGACGATGTCGCGGGTCTCGTCGCCGTGGTGCCAGTGGGCGTGGGGAAAGCGGCCGGCAATGCGCTCCAGGTCGGCGAAGACGCGGTAGCGCTTCTCGTCCTTGAGGGCCCGCACCGCGTCTTGGAAGAATGTGGTGTAATCCATGATCCGATCCGTACCCCCCGGTCGCGCCCGTACTTATACAGGCCCCGGTCCGCTGTCGAAAGTCGTTTTGAACGCCGACGCGCGAGACCCATTGGCACGCCGGAAACCGCAGAGAACCAGACTTTACATACGCCCGCCTTGATCGGCGTCAACCAAACCGCGTCTACGGGCCGCAGGAGCCGACTGTCAACTGCCACCTATGACCAAACGGTTAGCAGCCTCGTCATATCCGTCACGGTTCGGCGCATCGACGCAATCCGCCGCAGCCGCAGGACGCTTCGACCTAACCCGATGTTCACGATTGGATGGCAGGGTTCAAGGCCAGTCAAGGAGCGTTGCCCGTGCAACTCGATCTGTCGTCCCTGACCTTCCTGGTCGTGGAAGATAGCGCCTACATGCGAACCATCCTGCGCACCATGCTGCAGGGGTTCGGCGCGCGCCGCATCGTGGAGGCGGAAGACGGGGCGTCGGGCCTGGAGGCCATGGACCGGGCCAATCCGGACATCCTCATCCTCGACTGGGTGATGCCCATCCTGGACGGCGCCGACATGGTGCGCATGATCCGCTCGCCGTCGAACCCGTTCGCCTACATCCCCATCATCATGGTGACCGGCCACACCGAGCGCAGCCGCATCATCGAAGCGCGCCGGCTCGGCATCCACGAGCTTCTCTGCAAGCCGATCTCGGCCAAGTCGCTCTACCAGCGGATCCAGAGCGTCATCCTGTCGCCGCGCGACTTCGTGAAGACGCCCACCTATTTCGGCCCCGCCCCGCGCGAGATCCGCAACCGCCAGAACATCTGGCAGGTGAAGCCCGGCGAGACGAACGCCGCCTGACGGCGCCGCGAACGCCCGTTTCACGGCGGATCAAGCTTCAGCTTTGTGGGAACCATCACGCCGCCCGGGCATTCCGTCCCATGTGTTCCCGAACCATGGAGACGGCGAAGCGCAATGTGTGGATTGTCCGGAGAGGTGACCTTCGACGGTCGCGACGCCGATGTCGCGGCTCTCGCGCGCATGGGTGCGTGCATGGTAGAGCGCGGCCCCGACGGGACCGGCGTCATCGCCCACGGGCGCGTCGCCTTCGGCCATCGGCGGCTCTCCATCATCGACCTCAGCGAGCGCTCGGCCCAGCCGATGCAGGACGCCGAACTCGGCCTCACCATCGCGTTCAACGGCTGCATCTACAACTATCGTGAGCTGCGCGCCGAACTGGAAGGCCTCGGCCACCGGTTCGTGACCGGCGGCGACACGGAGGTGATCCTGAAGGCCTGGGCAGCCTGGGGCATCGACGCGCCGAAGCATTTCCACGGCATGTTCGCCTTCGCCATCCACGAGCGCGAGACCGGGCGCGTCGCGCTCGTCCGCGACCGGTTCGGCATCAAGCCGCTCTATCTCGCCGAGACGCCGGGCCGCCTGCGCTTCGCCTCCACGCTGCCCGCCCTGGTGGCCGCCGGCGAGGTGGACACGAACATCGATCCGGTGGCGCTCGAGTTCTACATGACCTTCCATGCGGTGGTGCCGCCGCCCTACACCATGCTGAAGGGCGTGCGGAAGCTGCCGCCGGCGACGGTCCGCGTCTACGAGCGCGACGGCCGGGTGGAGGACCACACCTACTGGCGGCTCTCCTTCGCCCGCACCGAAGCGGACGTGCGCCGTCCGCAAGCGGAGTGGGAGGAGCTGGTGCTCGCCGCCCTCCGCAAGGCGGTGGACCGGCGCATGGTGGCGGATGTGCCGGTCGGCGTGCTCCTCTCCGGCGGGCTCGATTCCAGCCTGATCGTCGGCCTCCTCGCCGAAGCGGGCCAGCAGGGCCTGAAGACCTTCTCCGTCGGCTTCGAGACCGTGGACGATTTCGAGGGCGACGAGTTCAAGTGGTCGGACCTCATCGCCCGCCACTACGGCACCGACCACACCAAGATCTTCGTGCCCTCGTCCGACCTCCTCGGCGCGCTGCCGGACGTGTTCCGCGCCATGTCGGAGCCGATGGTCTCCTACGACAACGTGGGCTTCTTCCTCCTCTCCCGCGAGGTCGCCCGGCACGTGACCGTGGTGCAGAGCGGGCAGGGGGCGGACGAGGTGTTCGCCGGCTACCACTGGTATCCGAAGCTCGCAGGCTCCAACGCCGTCGCGTCCGACTACATGGGCGTGTTCGGCGACCGGAGCCGCGCGGATCTGGAGGCCCTGCTCGAACCGGGCATGCTCGCCGACCCGGAGGCCGCCGCCTTCGTCGCTCGTCACATGGCGGCTGTGGACAGCCCTGATCCGGTGGACAAGGCGCTCCACATCGACAGCACGGTCATGCTGGTCGACGACCCGGTGAAGCGGGTCGACAACATGACCATGGCGTCGTCGCTGGAGGCCCGCGTGCCCTTCCTCGACCACGAGCTCGTGGAACTCGCGGCCCGCATCCCGGGTTCGGCCAAGCTCGGCGACGGCGGCAAGAAGGTGCTGAAGGCGGTCGGCCGCAAGGTCATCCCGCGCGAGGTCATCGACCGGCCGAAGGGCTATTTCCCCGTGCCGGCGCTGAAATACATCGAAGGCCCGGTGCTGGAGATGGTCCGCGACGCGCTCCACTCCCGCGCGGCGCGCGAGCGGGGCCTCTTCCGCAAAGGCGCGGTGGACGCCCTCCTCGCCGACCCGAAAAGCGCCATCACGCCGCTCGGCGGCTCCTCCCTCTGGCAGGTCGCCACCCTGGAACTCTGGCTGCAGACGCAGCTTGCCGGCTGAGCCCTGGCGATCCCACGCCGCCGCCGACGACCGACCTGGAGACCCAAGACGATGACCAGCCTCGTTTCCCGCGGACGCGGAGCCGTCGCCCACCGCTTCCGGCGGTTGCGCGCCCAGTCCTTCCTGCCGCCGATCGGCGAGGGAGAGGGCGGCGGCGAGACCGGCCACAACGCGGTGGTGGATTGCGGCTGGGGCCGGCTCCTGTTCGGCCAGACCTTCGACGATCCCGCCGTGCTTGCCGCCGCTATGGAGGAGGAGGGTCCGGACCGGCGCGACATCGCCTTCTACATCCGCGACCCCCACGTGGCGCTCGCCGCGGCCCCGCAGGAGCTGTTCCTGGATCCGTCCCACACCTTCCGGCTGGACCTGCCCACCTACCGGGGCAGCCGCAAGTCGGTCCGCGGCTTCGCCATCCGGCCGGTGGCCAACCGGGAGGACGCCATCGAGGTGAACCGGATCTACGCCGCCCGCGGCATGGTGCAGATCCCGCCCGACTGGTTCGAGCGCACCAAGGAGAGCCGGGTCGTCCGCGTGCTTCTCGCCGAGGATGCCGCCTCCGGGGCGGTGGTCGGGACCGTGATGGGCGTCGACCACGTGCAGGCGTTCGGAGACCGGGAGACGGGGTCGTCGCTCTGGTGCCTGGCGGTGGATCCGCAGGCGACGGTGCCTGGCATTGGCGCCGCGCTCGTCCATCATCTCGCCGGCCGGTTCAAGGCGCTGGGCGCCGCCTACATGGATCTCTCGGTGCTGCACAACAACGCCGAGGCGATCGCCCTCTACGAGAAGATCGGCTTCCGCCGGGTGCCCCTCTACACCCTGAAGCGTCGCAACTCCTTCAACGAGCGCCTCTATGTGGGGCCGATGCCGGACGCGGCGCTGAACCCCTACGCGCGCATCATCATCGACGAGGCGCGCCGGCGCGGCATCGCCGTGGAGGTGACCGACGCCGAAGGCGGCTTCTTCCGCCTGCACTACGGCGGCCGGTCGATCCACTGCCGCGAGAGCCTGTCGGAGCTCACCTCGGCGGTCGCCATGTCGATCTGCGACGACAAGGCCGTCACCCGCCGGGTGATGGAGCGGGCCGGGCTTCATGTGCCCGCCCAGACCGAAACCGACGACCCGGCCGAGCGTGCCGCCTTCCTCGACCGGGTCGGCAGCGTGGTGGTCAAGCCCGCCCGCGGCGAGCAGGGCCGCGGCATCGCGGTCGGCGTGGAGACGCCGGACCAGCTGGAGGAGGCGGTGCGGGTCGCCCGCACCGTCTGCGACCGGGTGCTCATCGAGGAATGCGTGACCGGCGAGGATCTTCGCCTGGTGGTGATCGACTACAAGGTGGTGGCCGCCGCCCTTCGCCGCCCGCCCCGCGTGATCGGCGACGGCAAGTCGACCGTGCGGGCGCTGATCGAGGCGCAGAGCCGCCGCCGCGCGGCAGCCACCGGGGGCGAATCGCACATCCCGCTCGACGGCGAGACCGGGCGCTGCGTGGAGAAGGCCGGCTTCGGCCTCGACGACGTCCTGCCGGAGGGCCGCGAGGTGGTGGTCCGCCGGACCGCGAACCTCCACACCGGCGGCACCATCCACGACGTCACCGACATCGTGCACCCGGTGCTGGTGGAGGCGGCGGTGAAGGCCGCGCGGGCGATCCCGATCCCGGTCGCCGGCATCGACTTCCTGGTGGAGGCGCCGGACAAGCCCTTCTATGCCTTCGTGGAGGCGAACGAGCGGCCGGGGCTGGCCAACCACGAGCCGCAGCCGACGGCGGAGCGCTTCGTCGACCTTCTCTTCCCGCAGACCGTGCCGGCGCCGGTGCGCAATGTGCAGCAGCGTGCCCGCAACGGCTGATACGCCGCCCCGTTTCCCTCGCCTGGACGACCACCCTCCAATGCCGCGCCTCGCCATCGACACCGGTTACCTCCGCGACCGCCTCGCCGACCTCCTCGCCATCCCGAGCCCCAGCGGCTACACCGACCAGGTGGTCCGCTGGGTTTCCGCCGAGATCGAGACCCTCGGCTATCCGGTGGAGGTCACCCGCCGGGGCGCCATCCGGGCGACCCTGAAGGGCGAGACCCATCGGGGCGCGCGCGCCGTAATCGGCCACGTGGACACGCTCGGCGCGCAGGTGAAGCAGCTGAAGGAGAACGGGCGGCTGGAGCTGGTTCCGATCGGCCACTGGTCGGCCCGGTTCGCCGAAGGCGCCCGCACCACGCTCTTCACCGACAAGGGCAGCTACCGGGGCACCATCCTGCCGCTGAAGGCGTCGGGCCACACCTTCAACGAAGCGGTGGACACGGCGCCGGTCGGCTGGTCGCACGTGGAACTGCGGGTGGACGCGCTCTGCCGCGGCCCGGGCGACCTGAAGCGGCTCGGCATCGCGGTCGGCGACTTCGTGGCCATCGACCCGCAGCCGGAGTTCGTGCCGAACGGCTACATCGCGTCGCGACATCTGGACGACAAGGCCGGTGTAGCGGCGATGTTGGCCGCCATGCTGGCCCTGAAGACCGGCGGGGTGGCCCCGGCGGTCGATACCTTCTTCCTCTTCTCCATTTCCGAGGAGGTGGGCGTCGGCGGCTCGTCGGTGCTCACCCACGACATCGCCTCGCTGGTGGCGATCGACAACGGCACGGTGGCACCCGGCCAGTCCTCCGAGGAGTTCGGCGTCACGGTGGCGGTCGCCGACCAGACCGGCCCGTTCGACTACCACCTGACCCGCAAGCTGATCCGGCTCTGCGTGGAGGAGGACATCCGCCACCAGACGGACGTGTTCCGCTACTACCGCTCCGACAGTGCCTCGGCGGTGGAGGCGGGCGCGGACGTCCGCACGGCGCTGATCACCTTCGGGGTCGACGCCTCGCACGGCTGGGAGCGCACGCACATGCACGCGCTCCGCTCCGTGGCCGAACTCATCACCGCCTACGTGTCGAGCCCGGTCGAGATCCCTCGCGACGCCGAACCCATCGGCGGCGCCCGCGGCTTCACCTCGCAGCCGACCGACGAAGCCGACGCCACGGTGCGCATCTAGGCTGTACGGCGTTCCTTCGGGAGCGTGGGCAGCTGTCGCGCGCTGTCTGGCTGGCGCTGCTCTCGCCGTGGACGGCCTTCGGTCGGCCAGGAATGCAGCCACCCTTCGGCGTTGGCGGTGCGTTCACCCGCCTGTCCCGGGGCAGGGCGCTCGCTTTACCTTTCGGTGTGCGCGCCATCCCGTCGCATCCACCGAGACAGCACGGTCGGATCCGCGCTCATCTGTCATTTACTTGAACCGCCAAGTTAACCAGTCATCCTTTTGGTGGCTGGCAAAGCCGCATGTTTGTGAGATGATGATAAGCATCGAGCAAGACATTCTTCGTAGCCTGTTCTTACGTCCAGCCGTTTCCATCGCCGTTCGTTTTCAACGCCTTTGAGCGGAGCCGGGTGCCAACCCCCGGAACCTGAGCCATGATCGTCGCACCGCGTGTGGCGGCCCTTGCGGCTGCCGGAATTTTCGTCTTTTCGACCGCCGCCGGCATCGCGTCCATCGGCGGCACGTCCTTCCTGCCGCCGGCCGCCCAGCCGATCCCGGCCGCCGTCCTGCCGGACGGGGTGGCGGACGTCGCCTTCGCGTCGGCGGGGCTCTGTGCGGTCATGATGGTGATCGGCGAGGCCCGTCCCGGGGTCACCGACATCGTCGACGTGACGCTCGGCGCGGCCGAGACCGCGGAGGTCACCGCCGGCCATTCGATCGCCTGCGGCACCGGCGCCGGCAGCGTCCGCCCCCTTGGTGCCCGCCTCACCGAAGCCGCTCTCGCCAAGGCGGACTTCGCCGCGCTCTGACGAACCGACGCCCACTGGCGGTCGAGCGACCACTCGGCCTTCAGCGTGCGAAGAGCGACTGCTCGATCATCTCCTCGTCGCACACGATGTCCTGGTTCTGCGCCTGTTCGCGCCGGATGCCCGAGAGGTCCGGTGCTTCCCCGTAGTGCCGCAGGAAGGTCCGCATCACGTGGTCGACGCCCGCGTCGGTGACCGAGCGCAGGTCGCTCTCGAAATAGGCGCCGCGCGCGTGGGCGCCGGTCACGATCTCGTAGGACGGAAAATAATCGACGCCCGGCTCCCGCGCGGCCACCGCATCGGCGGCGACCCGCAGCACGGCCTTGCTGTAGGTCGTGGAAGTGAGGGCGTGCCGGTCCTCGTAGGTGGCGATCAGCGGCACCGGTGACACGGTGAGGATGATCCTCGCCGCCGGATTGACCGTCCACAGCTTCGCCACGAAGACCAGCAGGTCCGCCTCCACTTCCGCGGCGGTGAAGTTGTGGAAGGCATGGACAGCCGGATCGAACGCGCCGCCGGCGACGCCGGGCGCCAGGGGAAACACCGCCCCGTCCACCGTCGAGCACCAGGCCTCGGTGAGACCCAGCGTGAACACGAACACCTCCAGCTCCCGCCAGAGGCGGCGGACGATCGCCAGATGCCGGTCGCGCGCGGCCGCGACGTCCGCCTCGGTGGCAAAGCCGTCCGGCTCCACCTGCGGGCGGAAGGGATCCACATAACGGCCGTCGCGGCGCAGCCAAGCCGGCTCGGCGGGCACGAAGGTGCCTTCCGAGCGGTCGAACAGCTGCACGAGCTGCCGGGCGGTGTAGATGTTGCCGTAGCGCGCCGAGAAGATGCCGAAATTGCGCGCGAGCGCCTCCGCCTCGGCGAGGCCGTCGCTGCGCTCGGCGTTGAAATAGCTGTAGCCGCTGCCCTTGAGGGCCCGGGCGATGTGCTGGGCGAAGCAACTGCCCGCCGTCGCCACCCGGGTGTCACGACCGAGCGTGAAGCCGGTCCGCACGACCGGATCGACCGCATCCGCCGGCGGATTGGCGACGGCCGTCTTCCAGCGTTGGTGGTCCTTGATGCCCCGGTAGGGGTTGTCGCCAGCCGGAGGCTTGCCGCCGCCGTCGCGCATCTTCAGGAGAACGCGAAGGCGCGGATCGCCCAACCGGTCGCACTGGATCGCCCGGTCGTGCAGCGGCTCCATCAGGGCGAAGCTCTTCTCGATGAAGGTATCCAGGGGCAGGAGGCCCCGGTTCTCCTTCGTCACCTTGCCGTCCGGCATCTTGAAGATCATGTGGCCCGGCAGGCCGAACCGCTCACCGATCTCCGGATAGAGCGGCCAGACCAGGTTCTTCACCAGGTGATCCTGGGCGACATACTCCGGATAGGCGACGGCCGGCGTCCAGCCGAGCGTTTTGAACATCTGGCGCGCCATGCCGGCCATGACGATGGGCTTGGGATGGTTCGGGCAGTGCAGGAAGCAGCCGGTCGCGCGCCACTGGCGGATCTCGTCCTCCAGCGAAAGGCCGAGCGTCGCGGCGGACGCCAGAAGGTGCTCCGCGGACGGGTCCCAGTGGTCGAAATAGCCGAGGGCGTCGTAGGTCTCGCCCCGGAACAGCTTCACCGTCTGGTCGACCGTGAAGCCGTTCTGCCAGGCGAACAGGGCGATGGCCGACGTGATGCCGCCGATGGCGGAGGCGACGCGCACCTCGCCCGCGTTGGCGAAGACGAAGTCCGGGTGGAAGGCCGTGAAGAAGAGCTTCGGGTAGCGTACCTTGTTGGGGAAGGCGGCGAACCCGTCGAGGTTGTCCATCAGGAAGCGTTCGTAGTTCGACTTCCTGCCTTGGAGGAAGAACATGTCGTCCGGCCCGGGACGGGCGATCTCGGCGAGCAGGTTGAAACTCTTCGACCCGGCGATCGCCTCCACCGTCGCCTCCGGACGCATGATGCGGACCACGTCGGCAAGGACACCCGCCTGGCAGTTACCGATGACGTAGATCCTCGACATGTCCATCCTCGCGGCGCTTTCGCCGGGCCGCGGGCTCGCTGCCGGATCGAATGCCGAATACGTTCATAGATCTAAATTCCTGATCGCTTTCCAGCAAGCCGTGAGACCCGCGCAACGGATACGGCGCGGGATTTCTCCCGCGCCGCTTGCGTCTGATGTCGATCAGGTCCTGCCGGCGGTCACTCGGCCGGCATGGGCTGGCCGTGGGTGCCGTGGCCCTCGGGGGCGTGGCCGTCGTCCACGCGGCCCTCCGCGGCGGCCTTGCGGGCCTCCTTGGCGGCATGGCGCTCGTCGCTCTCGGAGATGTAGGTGTAGAACATCGGCACCACGAAGAGGGTGAACAGCGTTCCGACCGACATGCCGGTGGCGATGACGAGGCCGATGGAGTAGCGGGCGGCAGCACCGGCACCGTCGGCGAGGATCAGCGGGACGACGCCGAGCACCATGGCGGCGGTGGTCATCAGGATGGGCCGCAGGCGCACCCGGGCCGATTCCACGATGGCTTCGCGGCGGGTGTAGCCGCGTTCCTCGCGGAGCTGGTTGGCGAACTCCACCATCAGGATGCCGTGCTTGGTGATCAGCCCGACAAGGGTGATGAGACCCACCTGGGTGTAGATGTTCAGCGTCCCGAGCCCGAGGTTGAGCGGCACCATGGCGCCGAACACCGACAGCGGCACCGACATCAGGATGATGAAGGGGTCGCGGAAGCTCTCGAACTGGGCGGCGAGCACCAGGTAGATGATCAGCACCGCAAGGCCGAAGGCGACGAGCAGGGTGTTGCCCGCCTCCACCTCCAGGCGCGACTGGCCGGCGTACTCCAGGAAGTAGCCGTCCGGCATCACCTCCGTGGCGATCCGCTGGATCTCCTGGAGCGCCGCACCGGTGGTGACGCCCGGCCGCGGCAGGGCCGACAGGGTCGAGGAGTTCAGCTGGTTGAACTGCTCGATCGCCGGCGCCGACGCCTCCGTGGAGATGCGCACCACCGCCGACAGCGGCACCATGGAACCCGACTGGCTGCGGACGAAGAAGTCGCCGAGGCTTTCCGGGTTGAGCCGATACTGCTGCGGCACCTGCGGGATGATGTCGTAGGCCCTCGCGTCCCGGTCGAACTTCGACACGGACCCCTCGCCGACCAGGATGTTCAGCGTGGAGCCGATCTCCGACACCGTGACGCCGAGGGCGGCGGCGCGGTCCCGGTCGATCACGAGGCGCACGGTGGGTGTCTCGAACGACAGGGAGTTCTGCACCACGATGAAGAGGCCGCTCTCCGTCGCCCGGTTCTTGATCTCCTCGGCGAGTTCGTAGACGCGCTCGGCCTCGTTGGTCGACTGCAGCACCACCTGCACCGGCAGGCCGCCGCCGGAGCCCGGCAGGGACGGCAGGGCGAACACGAAGGCCTGCAGGCCGGCCGACGTGTTGACGATGCCCTGGAGCTCCTGCTGGATCTCCTGCTGGCTGCGCTCGCGCTCGCCCCACGGCTTCATCACGAAGCCGGCGAAGCCGGAGTTGGCGCTGTCGCCGCCGACGATCTGGAAGCGGGCCTCCAGCTCGGGCACGTTCTTGGCGAGATCGTCGATCTGCCGGGCGTACATGGCGGTGTACTCGGCGGTCGCGTACTGCGGCCCGGTCACGAGGCTGAACACGGCCCCCGAATCCTCCTCCGGCGCCAGTTCGGACGACGTGTTGAGGAAGAGGAAGACCGACGTGCCGAGAAGGACGGCGACCACCAGGAGAGTCACCGGCCGGTAGAGGAGGGAGCCGTCCAGCCGGCGGCCGTACCAGTTGGCGAGCCGGTCGAAGGTGCGGTCCACCGTGCGCTGGAACCAGGAGGCGTTGCCGTGCTTCAGGAGCCGCGCCGACATCATCGGCGAGAGGGTCACCGCCACGAAGCCGGAGATGATCACCGCGCCGGCGAGCGTGAAGGCGAACTCGCGGAAGAGCGAGCCGGTGAGGCCCTGGGTGAAGCCGATCGGCGCGTAGACCGCCGCCAGCGTGATGGTCATGGCGACCACCGGGCCGAAGATCTCCCGCATGCCGGTGATGGCGGCGGAGAGGGGCTTCATGCCCTCCTCGATGTGCCGGTGGATGTTCTCCACCACCACGATGGCGTCATCCACCACAAGGCCGATGGCCAGCACCATGGCGAGCAGCGTCAGCGTGTTCAGCGAATAGTCGAGGCCGTAGAGGAGGAAGCAGACGCCGATCAGCGACAGCGGGATGGTGACGATGGGGATCACCACCGAGCGGAACGACCCGAGGAAGAGCAGGATCACGCCGATGACGATGAGCACCGCCTCGGCGATGGTCTTGAACACCTCCTCGATCGAGGCCGAGATGGCTTCGGTGCTGTCGTAGACGAGCGAGATGTTGGTGCCCTGCGGCAGCGTCTCCTGGATCGCCGGCAGTTCGGCCGCCACCGCGGCGGCGGTGTCGAGCGGATTTGCCGACGGGGTTGGGAAGACGCCGATGAAGACGCCCTGCAGGCCGTTGAAGCGGACGTAGACTTCCGAATTCTCGGCGCCGAGCTCCACCGTGGCGACATCGCGCAGGCGCACCACCTCGTCGCCGTTGGAGCGGATCGGCAGGGCGCCGAACGCCTCCGGCGACTGCAGCGTCGTCTCGGTCTCGATCTGGTAGGCGACGTACTCGTTCTTGGTCTTGCCGGGGGCCGACAGGAAGTTGGACGCCTGGATGGCGGCCAGCACCTCGTTGGCCGTCACCTCGCGGGAGGCGAGCCGCACCGGGTCGATCCAGACCCGCATGGCGAACTCCTGGCCGCCGAGGATCTGGGCGTCGGCGACGCCCTCCACCGTGGAAAGGCGCGGCTGGATCACCCGGTTGATGAATTCGGTGATCTCGCGGGCGTTCATGTTCTCCGACTGGATGGCCAGGTACATGAGCGCGAACTGCTGCCCGGTGCCCTTGACGATCACCGGATCCTCCGCCTCGGTCGGCAAGGTGCCGCGCACCTGCTGAACCTTCGCGGTGACTTCCGTGAGGGCGGCGTCCGGATTGGTGTTGAGGCGCATGTGCACCGACACGGTGGACTGGCCCTGCCGGCTCGACGACGTGACGTAGTCGACGCCTTCCGCCGACGACACCGACTTGGCGACCGGCGTCGTGATGAAGCCCTGCATGAGGTCCGGCGAGGCGCCCGGATAGATGGTGGTGACGGTGATCACCGTCTCTTCCACCTCCGGATACTGCCGGATGGACATGTTGAGGATGCCCTGGATCCCGACAAGCAGGATCAACAGGCTGAGGACGATCGACAGCACCGGCCGACGGATGAAGATTTCCGAGAAGTTCATGGCGCTTAGCTCCCGCTGCCGGCGGCGGACGTGCTGCCCGTACCGGTCTGGCCGGTGGCAGTCCCGGCGGCCGAAGCGCCGCCGGTGCCCTCCGAACCGGGCGTGCCGGAGGCCGCCCCGTTGGCGGTGCCGGGCGCGCCGCTGCCCGGGCCGGCCGTGCCGGCGGCCGAGGCTTCGGTGCCGGTCGCGGCCGGATCGGTCGCCGCCGGCTCCGCGCCGGGCGCCGTCACCTGGGTCTGGCCGGGCTTGGACGGGTCGATGGTGTTGTCGACGACCACCGGGCTGCCGCTCGAAAGGCGGTTCTGGCCGGCGGTGATTACCTGGAGGCCCGGCTCCACGCCGCTGGTCACCTCGATCTGGCCGCCGTTGCGCCGGCCGGTGGTGACGAACACCTGGCGGGCGACGGGCTTGGCCTCACCGGCCGCCTCGTTGGCATTCGCGGCGCCGGTCGCACCGGCATCAGCCGCGCCAGCCGCACCGCTCGCCTCGGCCGCCGGCTTCGGGGCCTCCTCGCGCACCACGTAGACGTAGGAGCCGTAGAGCGAGATCACCACCGCCGACTGGGGCAGGGCGATGACGTTGTCTTCGGCCGGCAGCTGGACGCGCACGTTGATGAACTGGCCCGGCCGCAGCCGCCCGTCGGAATTGTCCACCTGCGCCTGCACGGAGACGAGCCGCGACGCCGGGTCGATCTTCGGGTCGATGCCGGTGATCTCGCCGGCATAGTTGAGGTTGGCCTGGGTGAGGCCGAACACCGCCGGCTGGCCGATGGAGATGGACGGCAGCTGCTGCTCCGGCACCGTGAAGTCCACCTTCATGGTGTCGAGGTCCTGGAGGGTCGCGATCACCGAGCCGGCGGAGATGTACTCGCCGATGTCGATGCGCGGGATGCCCATGGTGCCGGCGAACGGCGCCTTGATGTCCTTCTGGTTGAGGACGGCCTGAAGCCGCTCCAGCGTGGAGCGGGAGGTGTCGAGCTGGGCCTGCGCCTCTTCGAGCGTGGCGGTCGAGTTGACGCCCCGGTTGGCGAGCGCGCGCGCCCGGTCCAGGCTCTGCTGGTCGCGGTTCACGGCGGCGCGGGCGGCGATCAGCTCGGCCTGTTCCACGTCCGACTGGATGCGCACCAGCACCTGGCCGGCTTCCACCCGATCGTTGGCGCCGAAGAGGATCTCGTCCACGACGCCGCTCGTCTGGCTGGCCACGTCGACGCCGTTGCGGGCGACGACCGTGCCGACGGCCTCGATGCCCGGCTCCCAGCGGACCGGCTCCACCGTCATGGTCGAAACCGTGATGGTCTGCTGCGGCATATTGGCGAAGAAGTCGCCGATCATCTGGGCGCGAAACATATTGAAGCCGACGATGCCGCCGCTGACGATGGCGAGCAGCACGATGGCGATGATGAAACGTTTGATCATGCGTATGTCCCGTACGCGCCCGTGACGGCGCGCGGCCGGAGGAATCCTTCGGGACGACAAACCCCGAGGACGACAATGGAAGCGCGCCGCCGCCGGACGGGACCTTGGGGGAGGTCCGGCCGGGGCTTGCGCTTGTGGGGTAATAACTGTACCGTCCGGACGGTTCTGTCAATCTGCGTTCCTGCAGATTGCATAAGCAAAATCAGTTTAGGAAACCCTGTTGGCTTCAATTCGCGGTGAACAGAAACGTGCGGGCGCCGTCACCGGTTCCGCTGACGCTCAAGCGGGCGCTCCCGCTGACGCTGTGGTGGACCTTTCCGCTGACGCTCAGGCGGCCGGTTCCGTCGACTCCCTGGCGGGCGGCGACACCCGGACGCGCGGCAAGGCGCGTGCGCGGGCTTCGGCCGGCGCGGCGACGACCGCGGAGGATGTCGCCACGGCCCCGGCACCGGCGAAGGGCCGCGGGCGGCCGTCCTCGCGCGATCGCATCGTGGCGGCGGCGGTGGATCTCATCGGCGAAGTCGGTGCGTCCCACCTGTCGCTGGAGGCGGTCGCGGAGCGCGCCGGCATCTCCAAGGGCGGTCTGCTCTACAATTTCCCCACCAAGACCGATCTCCTGAAGGCCCTTGTCGCCAGCCACATCATCGAACTGGACATCCGCCGCGCCGACGCGGAGGCCGCCCTCGGCGATGCGCCGAACCGGGCAGCCTGCGCCTTCGTGGCCGCGGCCGCCGCCGATCTCACCTGCAAGGCCCGGCCGCCGTCCGGCTTCCTCGCCGCCATCGCCGAGAACCCGGACCTTCTCGATCCGCTCCGCGCCCGCAACCGCGCGCTGGCGGACCGGTTCCGGACCGCCGGCGACCCGTGCCTCTCGCTGATCGCCTTCCTGGCGGTGGAGGGCATGAAGACCGCCGACCTGTTCGAAACCAACCCGCTGACCGGCGACGAGCGCGCGGCGGTGCTGCAGCGGCTGGAGGACCTCCTCGGCGCCTGCGTTCCGGCGGGGACCGGCGAGGCTTGGAGGGACGCCGAATAGGGCCGTTTCAGGCGGCGCCCGGATGGCGCGGACGCGCCGGCAGCGGCGTCGGCCGCACCGACCCGACATCCCTGTCGCAAACGTTCAACCCTGCCGCCGTCTCCCTGCTTTCGGTTTCCCGGCTTTCGGGCGAATGATCCACCGCACGTATCCGACAGCGACGGTGGTCCCGCCATGCAGACCTATTCGGCCCTCCAGCTCCTGCGCAGAGCCTTCGGCGGTCACCAGAGCTGGGAGCCTCTCTGGCGCCAGCCGGCGCTGAAGCCGGCCTACGACGTGGTGATCATCGGCGGCGGCGGGCACGGGCTCGCCACGGCCTATTATCTGGCCAAGGAGCACGGCATCACCAACGTGGCGGTGCTGGAGAAGGGCTGGATCGGTGGCGGCAACACCGGCCGCAACACCACCATCATCCGTTCCAACTATCTCTTCGACGAGAGCGCCGCCCTCTACGACCACGCGGTGAAGCTCTGGGACGACCTCTCCCAGGCGCTCAACTACAACGTCATGTACTCGGCGCGCGGCGTGATGATGCTCGCCCACACGGTGCACGACGTGCAATCCGCCAAGCGCCACATCCACGCCAACCGGCTGAACGGCGTCGACAACGAATGGCTGGACCCGGAGGCCTGCAAGGCCTTCTGCCCCGAGCTGAACATTTCCGACAACATCCGCTATCCGATCATGGGCGGCGCCCTGCAGCGGCGCGGCGGAACCGCGCGCCACGACGCCGTCGCCTGGGGCTATGCCCGGGCGGCCGACGCCATGGGCGTCGACATCATCCAGAACTGCGAGGTCACCGCCATCCGCCGCGACGCCACCGGCGCCATCGAGGCGGTGGAGACCACCAAGGGCACGGTGAAGACCCGCAAGGTCGGCGTGGTCGCCGCCGGCCACACGTCCGTGGTCATGTCCATGGCCGACGTGCGCATGCCGCTGGAATCCTATCCGCTGCAGGCGTTGGTGTCGGAGCCGGTGAAGCCCACCTTCACCTGCGTGGTGATGTCCAACACCATCCACGCCTACATCTCCCAGTCCGACAAGGGCGAGCTCGTCATCGGCGCCGGCACCGACGCCTACACCAGCTATTCCCAGCGCGGCGCGCTCCACATCACCGAGCACACGCTCGACGCCATCTGCGAGCTCTTCCCCATGTTCCGGCGCATGCGCATGCTGCGCAACTGGGGCGGCATCGTCGACGTGACGCCGGACCGCTCGCCCATCCTGTCGAAGACGGCGGTGCCCGGCCTCTTCGTCAACTGCGGCTGGGGCACCGGCGGCTTCAAGGCGACCCCCGGCTCCGGCAACGTGTTCGCCCACACCATCGCCACCGGCGAGCCCCACCGCATCAACGCCCCGTTCACCCTCGACCGCTTCCGCGACGGCACCCTCATCGACGAGGCGGCCGCGGCGGCGGTGGCGCATTGAGGGGGAGGGGATGGTGACATTCAACGCGGCGGTTCCCCCCTCTCCCCAACCCTCTCCCACAAGGGGAGAGGGGGCGGCCAACGGCTTGCGAGCCGCTGACCGTCTCGCGTTGCCGGCCGTTCCGGCGCCCCCTCTCCCCTTGTGGGAGAGGGTTGGGGTGAGGGGTGCCACCGCCACCTTCGCCCGTTCTCACGCCACTGCCCCATCCCCCGGAGCCCGCCCATGCTGATCATCCGCTGTCCCATCTGCGGCGACCGCCCGGAGCTCGAATTCCGCTATGGCGGCGAGGGGCACGTGGCCCGGCCGGCCGCCACGGAGGCGCTCGACGACCAGACGGTCGCCGACCGGCTCTACATGCGCACCAACCCGAAGGGTCTCACCGTGGAGCGCTGGCGCCACGTGCACGGCTGCGGGCGCTTCTTCAACGCGGTGCGCGACACCGTGTCGGACTTTTTCGTGACCACCTACAAGGCCGGCGAGCCCCGGCCGGACCTCGACGCCCTCAAGAAGGAAGCCGTCCGATGAGCGCGCCCTTCCGCCTCGCCACCGGCGGCCGGATCGACCGGTCGAAGCCGCTCCGCTTCACCTTCGACGGCGCCGCCTACACCGGCTTTGAAGGCGACACCCTCGCCTCGGCGCTGATCGCCGGCGGCGTCCACCTGATGGGCCGCTCGTTCAAGTACCACCGGCCGCGCGGCTTCCTCACCGCCGGGCCGGACGAGCCGAACGCCCTCGTCGGCGTCGGCGCGAGCCAGGACCGCTACACCCCCAACCTCCGCGCGCCCGTCGTCGAACTCCACGACGGCCTGGTGGCGGAGAGCCAGAATCGCTGGCCGTCGCTGCGCTTCGACGCGGGCGCGGTGAACGACCTTTTCTCCCGCTTTCTGCCGGCGGGCTTCTACTACAAGACCTTCATGTGGCCGAAGTCCTTCTGGAAGACGGTCTACGAGCCGAAGATCCGGTCCATGGCGGGCCTCGGCAAGGCGCCGACCGCGCCGGACGCGGACCGCTACACCCAGGTCTACGCCCACGTGGACGTGCTCGTGGTCGGCGCCGGACCGGCCGGCCTCGCGGCCGCCCTTGCCGCCGCCGAGAGCGGCCGGCGGGTGATGCTCGCCGACGAGCAGCCGGAGGTCGGCGGATCCCTCCTCCACGACGTGACCGCCACCATCGAGGGCCGCCCCGCCGCGGCCTGGGTGGCCGAGACGCTGGCGGCGCTGGAGGCCAAGGGCGTCCAGGTGCTCACCCGCACCACCGCCTTCGGCTACTATCCGCACAACATGCTGGGTCTCCTGGAACGCGTTACCGATCACTACGCCAACCCGGACCCGAAGCTGCCGCGCGAGCGGCTCTGGCAGGTGCGCGCCGGCGAGGTGGTGCTCGCCACCGGCGCCATCGAGCGCCCGCTCGTCTTCCCGGAGAACGACCGGCCGGGCATTCTCCTCGCCGACGCCGCCCGCGCCTACGCCAACCGCTGGGCCGCCTCGGTCGGCAAGCGCGTGGTGATCGCCACCGCCTGCGACAGCGCCTACCGCACGGCGCTGGACCTGAAGGCGCACGGCATCGACGTCGCCGTCGTGGCGGACCTCCGGCCGATGCCGATCGGCCCGCTGGTGGACGCAGTGCGCGCCGCCGGCATCCGGGTGGAGGCCGGCACCGCCGTCACTGGAACCCGCGGCCGCCTGCGGGTTCGCGTCGCCCATCTCTCCCGACTCGACGGCCGGGGCGGCGCCCACGCGCCGGAACCGGTCGCCTGCGACGCGCTCCTGATGTCGGGCGGCTGGACGCCGACCGTGCATCTCTTCTCCCAGTCGCGCGGCAAGCTGCGCTTCGACGAGGGCCTTCAGGCCTACGTACCGTCCGTCTCGGTGGAGAAGGAGCGCTCCGCCGGCGGCTGCAACGGCGTGTTCGACCTTGCCGCCGTTCTCGCCGACGGCTACGCGGCCGGCGAGAGCGCCGCGCGCGCCACTCGCGTCCGCGCCCCGGCGAGCCGCGCCTTCCCGGTCGACGGCACCCACCCGGTGACCGGCGGCCATCTCGGCGCCGTGCCGCACAGCCGCAACCCGTCGGCCGTGAAGGCCTTCGTGGACTTCCAGAACGACGTCACCGCCAAGGACCTGAAGCTCGCCACCCGCGAGGGCCTGCGCTCCATCGAGCACGTGAAGCGCTACACCACCACCGGCATGGCGACCGACCAGGGCAAGACGTCCAACATGAACGCCCTCGGCATCGTATCCGAGGCGATCAAGGCGCCGATCCCGCAGATCGGCCTCACCACCTTCCGGGCGCCCTACACGCCCGTCACCTTCGGCTCGTTCGCCGGCGCCTCGCGGGGCGACCTGTTCGATCCGGTGCGCAAGACCCCGAGCCACAGCTTCGCGGTGGAGAAGGGTGCGCCGTTCGAGAATGTCGGCCAGTGGAAGCGCGCCTGGTGGTATCCGCGCCCCGGCGAGGACCAGCACGCCGCCGTCCGCCGCGAGGTGAAGGCCATGCGGTCCTCGGTCGGCATGTTCGATGCCTCCACCCTCGGCAAGATCGAGGTGGTCGGGCCGGACGCGGCCGCCTTCATGGAAATGCTCTACACCAACGCCTGGGCGAAGCTCGGCGTCGGCCGCTGCCGCTACGGCGTGATGCTGCGTGAGGACGGCTTCGTAATGGACGACGGCGTGATCGGCCGGCTCGCCGCCGACCGCTTCCACGTGACGACCACCACCGGCGGCGCTCCGCGCGTCCTCAACCACATGGAGGACTACCTCCAGACCGAGTTCCCGCACCTTGCGGTGTGGCTGACCTCGATCACAGAGCAGTGGGCCGTGACCGCCGTGCAGGGGCCGAAGGCGCGCGACGTGATCGCGGCGCTCGTGGAGGGCGTCGACCTCTCCGACGCCGCCTTGCCGCACATGAGCGTGGTGGAATGCCGGGTCTGCGGCGTGCCGGCGCGGCTCTTCCGGGTCTCCTTCACGGGCGAGCTCGGCTACGAGATCAACGTGCCGGCCGACCATGGCGCCGCCGTGTGGCAGGCGGTGTACGAGGCCGGGCAGGCCTACGGCATCACCCCCTACGGCACCGAGGCCATGCACGTGGCCCGGGCCGAGAAGGGCTACATCATCGTCGGCCAGGAGACAGACGGCACGGCCGGGCCGGACGACGTCGGCCTCGGCTGGGCGATCGGCAAGGCTAAGCCCGACTTCGTCGGAAAGCGCGCCCTGGCCCGGCCCGCCATGGGGGCGGCGGACCGCAAGCAGCTGGTCGGCCTCCTCACCGAGGATCCGGCGACCGTGCTGGAGGAGGGCGCCCAGATCGTCGCGGACCCGGTGTTCGAGGTGCCGGCCCGCATGATCGGCCATGTGACCTCGGCCTACGAGAGCCCCACCCTCGACCGCTCCATCGCCCTCGCCATGGTGAAGGGCGGCCGGGCGCGCATGGGCGAGACGATCTACATCCCGATGCCGGACCGGGTGATCGCCGCCAAGGTGGTGGCGCCCGTCTTCTACGACCAGGAAGGAGCGCGGCTCAATGGCTGACATCGCCCTGAAGGAGCCGGCGCTCCGCCGCTCCGTCTTCGACGGCCTGCCGCTGGCCTCCAAGGCCGCGGCGGCCTGCGCCCTGGAGCCGCTGCCGCCGGCCACCCGCCTTGCCGTCCGCGGCCGGCCGGGGGTCGCCGAGGCCGCCGCCGCCGCGCTCGGCTTCCCTCTGCCCACCGGCGTCTGCCAGTCCGCCGAGGGCGGCGGCCGCGCCGCCTTCTGGCTCGGTCCGGACGAGTGGCTGGTGATCGCTCCCGAGGCGGAGGCCGCCACGCTCGCCCCGACCCTGGAGCAGGCGCTCGCGGGCGTGCCGCACGCCATCGTGGACGTCAGCCATCGCAACGTGGCGCTGACGGTCTCCGGACCGCGCGCCGCCTATGTGCTCAACCACGGCTGCCCGCGCGACTTGTCTCTTTCCGCCTTCCCTGTCGGCACGGTCAGCCGCACTATTCTCGGCAAGGTGGAGGTGGTGCTGTGGCGCACCGGCCCGGAAAGCTTCCGGCTGGAATGCTGGCGCACCTTTGCCGAGTGGGTCGTCGGCTTCCTGAACGAGGCCCGCCGCGAGTTCGAATAAGGGACTGCTGACGTCTTCAGGGTTTCTTTGCCGGATAGACGAACCGCGCCCATAAAAAGACTATCTTGGGAGTGAACTGTCGGTATCATCAGTGAAGCGGTGTCGGCCGCAGGATGCGCGCGAACAACAAAACACGGGGGTGCGCGACCTTCGCCGGGCCGGATCGGGAGGTTTTCATGCAGATGCGCGATGGACGTCAGCGCATGCCCACCGGACCCGCCGTGCCGCCGGGACGGCCGCGGTTGAGTGTCGGTTTCATCCTGGCGGAGAACTTCACGCTCTCGGCCTTCTCGCTCTTCGTGGACCAGCTTCGGCTTGCCGCCGACGAGGGCGACCTGTCGCGGCCGATCAACTGCCAGTGGACCATCATGGGCTCCCGGCCCGACCCGGTGCGCGCCTCGTGCGGTGTCTCGGTATCGCGCACGTCCGGCTTCATCGATCCGAAGCGGTTCGACTACATCTGCGTCGTCGGCGGCATCCTGCACGCCGGCAAGCAGGTGGACGACGCCACCATGGACTACCTGCGCCAGGCCGCGCGGGCCGGCGTCACGCTGGTGGGCCTCTGCACCGGATCCTTCATCCTCGCCCGCGCCGGGCTGATGACCGGGCGGCGGATCTGCGTGAACTGGTACCACTACCAGGACTTCCTCAACGAGTTCCCGCACCACCACCCGGTCGCGGACCGGCTGTTCGTGGTGGACGGCGACCGCATCACCTGCCCCGGCGGCGGATCCGTGGCGGATCTCGCCTCCTACGTGGTGGAGCGCTCGCTCGGCCGCGCCGTCGCCCAGAAGAGCCGCCAGATCATGGTGCTGGAGCAGGCTCGCCCGGGCACCGCCGCCCAGCCGCACCCGCCGCTCGCCGACACCATCGCGGACGAGCGCGTGCGCCGCGCGTTGCTCCTGATGGAGCAGCATCTGGCCGATCCGCTGCTGATCGCCGACATCGCCACGCGGCTGCAGCTCTCCACCCGCCAGCTGGAGCGGCTGTTCCAGGCGGTGCTCGGCATGCGGCCGGCGGCCTTCTACCGGTCGCTCCGGCTGAAGTACGCCCGCTGGCTCCTGGACAACACCGAGCGCTCCGTCACCGATATCGCGCTCGAAGCCGGGTTCTCCGACTGCGCCCACTTCTCGCGCCACTTCAAGGCGCTGCACGGCGTGACCCCGTCCGACATCCGGCTGAAGGGCAAGCCGCCCATGGCCGGCGAGGACGAGACCGCCATCGCGGTCGCCGCAGGCCGGTTCGGCATGGAGATGGCGGGCACACGCCTGTTCGAATAGCCCTTGGCCGGCGCGGCATGTCGGAAGGAACGCGACAGCCATGTCGCATTCCGACAAGTCGCCGTCCGGCCGTCGTGCGCAAATGCCTTGGATGCGCCGGCCCCTCCGTTGCGAGGCCCCGGCGGGAGACCCGTCTGATGCTCGACCGCAGCCCCGAATCCCCGCGCGCCCTCCTCGCCCGCCGCCGCCCCGGCTACAGCCTGGAGGCGCCCTTCTACACCAGCGCCGAAATCTTCGACCTCGACATCGAGGCGATCTTCTTCCGGCACTGGATCTACGTGGGCGTCGAGCCCGACGTGCCCTTCGAGGGCGACGTCATGGTGGTCGACATCGACCGCGCCTCCATCCTCATCGTGCGCGGCGACGACGGCGTGATCCGCGCCTTCCACAACGTCTGCCGCCACCGGGGCGCCCGGCTGGTGCACGACTCGAAGACCACGGTCGGCAAGCTCGTCTGCAAGTACCACGCCTGGACCTACGACCTGGACGGCCCGCTCCTCCACGCCGAGCACATGGGCCCGGACTTCGACACCGCCTGCCACGGCCTGAAGCCCGTGCACGTGAAGTCGGTGGAGGGACTGCTCTTCATCTGCCTCGCCGACAACCCGCCGACCGACATCGACGAGATGGCCGCCGCCATGGGCCCCTATCTCGCCCCGCATGCCATCCGCGACACCAAGGTGGCCCACCAGACCGACCTCATCGAGGAAGGCAACTGGAAGATCACCATGGAGAACAACCGCGAGTGCTATCACTGCGCGGGCAATCATCCGGAATTGACCGTGCCGTTGTTCGAATACGGCTTCGGCTTCGCGCCGGACTCCATGGACGCCGCCAAGGCCAAGGAGGCGGACCGCTACGCCTGCATGGTCACCGACCTCCACGGCGAATGGGAGGGCTCCGGCTTCCCGTCGAAGGAGATCGAGCACCTGGCCGACCGCGTGACGGGCTTCCGCACCGAGCGCCTGCCCATCGACCGGGCCGGCGAGAGCCAGACCATGGACACCAAAGCGGCCTCGAAGAAGCTGCTCGGCACGCTCACCAACCCGAAGATGGGCGGCCTCTCCTTCTGGACCCAGCCGAACAGCTGGCACCATTTCATGGCCGACCACATCGTCACCTTCTCGGTGATCCCGCTGTCGCCGGACCGCACGCTGCTCCGCACCAAGTGGCTGGTCCACAAGGACGCGGTGGAGGGCGTCGACTACGACCTTCAGCGCCTCACCGAGGTGTGGATCGCCACCAACGCGCAGGACGGCGACCTCGTCGGCATCCAGCATTCCGGCGTCCGCAGCCCCGCCTACGAGCCCGGCCCCTATTCGCCCTTCACGGAAGGCTTGGTGGAGAAGTTCGCCGCCTGGTACACCGGCCGCCTCTCCGCTTACCTGGGCTGAGGCAGCGGCGAGCGCCCTCCCGGTCCGCCGTCCGACCGCCGGCGCCATCGATCGGCCGGCTGGCCCTCTTCCTTCCCAAGGGGGAGAGGGCTTGGCCGCGCCGGCCGATGCCCAAGTCCGCCTCCCATCCTCTTCTCCCGCCCCCGAGTCCGCCCCCCCGCATGGCAACCCCCGTCGACCTCGTCCCGCACCTTGCCGCCGACCTTCCCGTCTGGGACGCGGAGGTCGACGACCGCCTCGTCTGCGTCGCCGCGATCGACGAGACGCACGACGTCAAGACCTTTGTCTTCGCCGCGCCGGAGCCGCGCCGCTTCGCCTACAAGCCCGGCCAGTTCCTGACCTTCGACGTGGAGATCGGCGGCGAGACGGTGAACCGCTGCTACACGCTCGCCTCCTCGCCGCTCCGCCCGCACACGGTGTCGATCACCGTCAAGCGGGTGCCCGGTGGCCCGGTGTCGAACCATCTGCACGACACGCTGAAGCCGGGCATGATCGTGCGCGCCGTCGGCCCCATGGGCGAATTCACCTGCGCCGAGGCGGCTCCGGCGGAGAGGTATCTGTTCCTCTCCGGCGGCTCCGGCATCACGCCCCTGATGGCCATGAGCCGGGCCTTCGCGGACCTCGGCCGGCCGGTGGACGTGGTCTTCCTCCACGCCGCGCGTACGCCCAAGGACATCATCTTCCGGACCGAACTCGACCTGATCGCCGCCCGCCTGCCGGGCTTCCGGGTGGTTCACCTGCCCGAGCGCGCCGACGGTGAGCCGGGCTGGGCCGGTCCGCTCGGCCGCCTCTCCGCCGACTACCTCCGCCTTGTGGTGCCGGACGCCGCGACCCGGCAGGTCTATTGCTGCGGGCCGGATCCGTTCATGAAGGCGGCGCGGGGCGTGCTCGCCGGTCTCGGCCTGCCGGAGGCGGCCTGGCACCAGGAGAGCTTCGACTTCGCCACCCTGTCGGCCGAGCAGCCGGCCGTGGCCGAGGCGGTGATCGCCGCCGAGGCGACGCCCGCGACGGTGCCGTCCTATCAGGTGACCTTCCAGAAGATCGGCCAGACCGTGACGGTGCGCGCCGACCAGTTCGTGCTCGCCACCGCCCGCGAGGCCGGCATCCGCCTGCCGGCCTCCTGCACGGCCGGGCTTTGCGGCACCTGCAAGTCGAAGCTCGTCTCCGGCACGGTGGAGATGTCCCACAAGGGCGGCATCCGCCAGCGCGAAATCGACGCCGGCATGATCCTCCCCTGCTGCTCCAAGCCGACCAGCGACCTCGTCATCGACCGCTGAGCACAGGGATTGGGGAGTGGACGCCTCCGCCTCCAAACTCCTCCGCCCCGCCAACCGTCATCCCGACGCACGCCGGGATCCAACCGTCCCGTCCACCCCCGCGCCTCCGAGACGATCCCATCGTCGGCTGGGCCCCGGCTTCCGCCGGGGTGACGCCTTGGGGAAAGCCGGGGCGTGGCATGCGGGCGGGGCGCGGCGGCCACGAAAGACGGCCCATCCCCTCATCCGCCAACCGTCATCCCGGCGAACGCCGGGATCCAACCGTCCCATCCGCCCCCGCGCCGCCGAGACGATCCCATCGTCGCTGGGCCCCGGCTTTCGCCGGGGGTGACGCCCCGGAGGAAGGGGAGGCGCGAATCTTGAAGCCGGACACACCTGCCACCGGACCCGCGAACGCATCCACGAATGACGTGACGAGGCTTCCTCCCCCATCCCCTTTCCGCCATGCCCCCGCTACAACCAGCCGGCCCTCATCACCGGACACCCGATTCCATGCCCGCTCTCCTGTCCCCGCAGATCCTGCCCATCCTCCTCCTCGTGGCGTCCAACGTCTTCATGACGCTCGCCTGGTACGGGCACCTGAAATTCACTGACAAGCCGCTCTGGCTCGTGGTGCTCGCCTCGTGGGGGATCGCGTTCGTGGAGTATTGCCTCGCCGTGCCGGCCAATCGCATCGGCTACGGGGTCTATTCGGCGGCGGAGTTGAAGACCATCCAGGAGGTCATCACCCTGACGGTCTTCGTGGCCTTCTCGGTCATCTACCTGAAGGAGAGCTTCACCTGGAACCACGCCATCGGCTTCGCCCTCATTGCCGCCGGCGCCGCCTTCATCTTCCGCGGGCCGATCGGCGCGGGGCACTGACCCGCCCCGCCGGTGGAGCGGACGCTCAGTCCAGCTGGTGCGCCGGCACGCTGGCGGTGGCCCAGGCGGCGCCGAGGTCGGTGAGGCTCATCTCGATGCACTCCACGTCGAGGCGGATGCAGCCGCCGCCGGCGAACTCCAGGTGGACGTGACCGGCGGGCGTCTCGCCCGGCTCGAAGCGGATGGTGAGGAGTTCCAGCACCGCGTCCTTGGCGTCCTGGCGGATGCGCGTCGCCTTCACGGCCTCGACGCGGGCAAAGTGCAGGCAGGCGCGCCGCCGCTCGAAGGTCTTCGCCGTCTCGTCCAGCTTCTCCCAGACGAAGCGGTTCAACTGCACGAGGACGCGCTTCTCCTTCGGCCGGTAGTCCACGTCACCGATCCGCAGCACCGCGTCCTGCACGTGGGCGGACACGACCTTCAGGTCCTCTTCGTCGAGGGCGGCAAGCTTCAGGAACTCGGACACGGCAAGGGTCCTCCGGCAGGAGCGTCATTGAGCGACTGCCCGCAGATAAGGTGCGGGTGCCGCTGGCGCAACCGGTTGGAACATCTTGGGTTCCGGCGGTGCGCGACCGCCGGCCGAAGAGCGTGCGGCCCGCTCAGCCGCTGATGCGCTCCACCACCGCGCCGCACCGGCCGATCTTCTCCTCCAGCCGCTCGAAGCCGCGGTCGAGGTGGTAGACGCGGTTGACGATGGTCTCGCCTTCCGCCGCCAATCCCGCGATGACGAGCGACACGGACGCGCGAAGGTCCGTCGCCATCACCGGCGCGCCGGTCAGCCGCTCCACGCCCTCCACCGTCGCAACCTGGCCGTCCAGGTGGATGCGGGCACCGAAGCGGGCGAGCTCCTGCACGTGCATGAAGCGGTTCTCGAAGATGGTCTCGGTGATCCGCGACGTGCCCTTGGCGCGGGTCATCAGCGCCATGAACTGCGCCTGCAGGTCGGTCGGAAAGCCCGGGAACGGCTGCGTCTCCACGTCGGCGGCGTGGATGCCGTGGCCGTTGCGCTTCACCCGGATGCCGCGGTTGGTCTGGCTGATCTCAGCGCCCACCTGGCGGAGCGTGTCGAGCGGGCCGGCGAGAAGGTCCGCCTCGGCGCCCTCCAGGAGCACGTCGCCCCCCGTCATCGCCACCGCCATGGCGTAGGTGCCCGCCTCGATGCGGTCCGACACCACCCGGTGGCGGGCGCCGCGCAGGCGGTCGACGCCGTCGATGCGGATGGTGGAGGTGCCGGCGCCCTCGATCCGGGCGCCCATGGCGGTCAGGCAGCGGGCAAGGTCCACGACCTCCGGCTCGCGGGCGGCGTTCTCCAGCACCGTCTCGCCGCGGGCGAGGGTGGCGGCCATCATCAGCGTGTGGGTGGCGCCGACGGACACCTTCGGGAACACCACGCGGCCGCCCTTGAGGCCGTTCGGCGCCTTGGCCACCACGTAGCCGGCGTCCACCTCGATGTCGGCGCCGAGGTCGGCAAGGCCCATCAGGAAGAGGTCCACCGGCCGGGTGCCGATGGCGCAGCCGCCCGGCAGGGAAACTCGGCAGCCGTGCATGCGGGCGAGCAGCGGACCGATCACCCAGAAGCTCGCCCGCATCTTGGAGACGAGGTCGTAGGGCGCCGTGGTGTCGGTGATCGACCGGGCCGTCAGGCTGACGGTCTGGCCGGTGAGCGCGTCCTCGCCGGCGCGCTTGCCGTTGAGGGCATAGTCGACGCCGTGGTTCACCAGGATGCGGGTGAGCAGGTTCACGTCCGCCAGCCGCGGCACGTTCTCCAGCGTCAGGGTCTCGTCGGTCAGGAGACTGGCGATCATCAGCGGCAGCGCCGCGTTCTTGGCGCCCGAGATGGGAATGGTGCCGGTGAGCGCGTTGCCGCCGACGATCCTGATCTTGTCCATGCGTATCCCCGTCTGCCGGCCACGGCCGGCTAAAATCGTCAGAGGCGGCCCTCGGCGGCGGCATCGTCGGGAGCCCGCGACATCCGTGGCGCCCTCGGCCGCCTGTCCCGACCGCCTGACCCGCGTTCGGGCCGCTCAATCCCCGTTTCGGTCCCCCGAATCATCCGCTGATTCTGGCGCTTGCAAGGCGGGCGCGTCCACCGGCGTCGCTGGTTTTTCGGCGTCGGAGGCCGGACGATCCGCCGACCACCCGGTTTCAGGTGCGGCGAGCCCGGCCCGGCCATCCGCATCACCGGCGCGCCGGCTCTTCGCCTGGGCCTTCCGACGGCGCAGATTAGCCCTCAGCGCCTCCGCCAACCGGCGGTCGCGCTCGGAACCGGCGTGCGAAGAGCCATCCGTCATCCGACTGTCACCCGATCGTTCGCGCCACCATTGGCGCCGTTCGGGCGGACCCGCAAGGCCAAAACCCCCGTTCCCCGGCCGAACGCCGCCCGTGCGGTGCAGCGACGCCACACTGCACCTCGAAGGGGGTGCGTCGAAACCGGCCAAGGAGGGCTTGCACGCCCTGTCGAACTATGGCAGAGGTGCACCCGCAAACGACGACCGGCTTGAAGGCCGTCGCGTCCGGCGCTGCCGTAGCTCAGTGGTAGAGCACTCCCTTGGTAAGGGAGAGGTCGAGAGTTCAATCCTCTCTGGCAGCACCATTTTCCCCCGCTTTTTCTCGTTCCGGTTCTGAAAGTCTCAGGGCCCGTTTTCCGGACGTTGTCTTGCTCCGGCATGTCCTGCCTTTGGGCCGGACGGCTATGGTTTGCCGACACGGAAGCTTCACCCTTCAAGGCGGCGAGAGGCGGTCCCGGCGCGTCGCCATGCAGGACTTATGACTTTGGTGCGGCTCACCGAGCCGCGACGCGCGCCCGCGTGTCCGGCGGATCGCGAGCATCGCGTCGGCTGTACCTCCACGGGCCGGGGCTGACCGGGCGGCGGCGTCAGCCGCCGCCGATGCCTTCCGTGACGACGCCCGTTCCGTCGCAGGTCGGGCAGGGGGCCTCATTCAGACGGCCGCTGCCGCGACAGTCCGGGCAGACGTTCTCGCCGGTGCCGGGCGTGCCGGGCGTGGCCTCGTCTCCGGCAGAGGGCGGGGTGGGGGTGTCGGACATCAGCGGGCCTCCTCGTTCGATCTCGCCCCCCGGGAAACGGGCGGTCCGCCGCAGCCGTTCCGCCCGCGTCCGGCCGCCTCGGTCCGTCTTAGTCCAGGACCACGTCCGGGTCCGGCCGATCATCGCCGCGCGCCCATTCGCGCTTCCAGCGGCCATCGGCATCCTGGTAGAGAATCGCGGTGTCGTCGCCGGGCGCGTGCTGGTGCGCCGCTGCCGCCTTGGCTGCCTGGAAGGCGTCGTCGCGCGTGTCGAAGGTCTCCGAGAAGCTGTCGCCGAGCCGATAGGCCCAGCCGCCCATGTGTTCCACCACATGGTAGTGAAGGTCGGCCATGGTCCGTCTCTCCCTGTCGTTCTTGTCGATTCGATTCGTGGACTGAAGGGTTTGTCCCCCCGGTCGGCGGGTCAACGGCAGGGCGCGCGAACCTGTTCCGAGCGCTCCGGACCGGTGTTTCGCCGCACCGCCGACACCCACGCCGAAGATGACATCCTCTTGCCGGATTGTCTCACGTTCGCGTGAGATCGCCGCTGTGGGGCCGCAACGGTCCGGCCCACAATTCCGGCGGCCACATACTCGCTTATGTGCCTGGAAAACCTGTGGGTTTCCCTTATGGAAAAACTGTCCTGCGGTGCTGTCTTCACGCCTCTTTACATCGTAAGGTTTGACATACATCTCGCGCCGTACATATAATTTTTTCGTGATCTAAAACGTCGTGGGGGCGGCGTTGGACTCGCTCCGGATCCGTCTGTCGTCCCCGTGCCGACCGTCCCGAACGAGCGAGATTGACGCACACCGTGCTGAACACCGCGACCCGTGACACCCCGGACGTGCTGATCCTGTCGGAGGACGGCGACTACCGAATTCTCTCCGACATGCTGGCGGCACGCGGCATCACGGTGTCGCTGATCAATCCGCTGGTCGCACCTGTCCCCGACAGCGCCCTCGATGCCGACCTCATCGTGCTCGGCGGGCTGAAGTCCGATGGGGGCTGTGGCGGCTACCAGGCGTTCAATCGCTGCGCGGCGGTCCGGCGCACCATCGTGGTTCTGGCGGAGGCCGATCCGGAGGCGGTCGACGACCTCTATCGGAAGGGCGCGGCGGTCGTCTTCGTCCGCCCGGTGGACTACCACCATCTCTGCCTCCAGTGCGCCTACTTCCTGGAGCGGGCCCGCAGCGGCAGCCGGCCGGTTCGGATCGCCGACACGGTGTTCGATCCGGCTCGGCGGCAGATCCACATGTCGGCCGACCGGGGCGTCCGCCTGACGGAAGCCGAGACGCGCATCCTGGTGCTCCTCTCCGATCGCCCGGGACAGGCCGTCGGCAAGGACGAGATCTCCGAGTACGTGTTCCGCAAGCCCTACGACAAGTACGACCGGCGGATCGACGTCCACATCTCCAACATTCGCCGCAAGCTGCGCGATGCCGGACTGGCGGTGCGCATCGACTCGTCCCGTCTCGGCGGGGTGCGGCTGGTGGCCGAGGCGGAGGCGGCGGGGCTCGTCGACCATGTGGAAGCCGCCGGCTGACCGGCACCGAACCTCTTGAAAGGCCCTGAGCGACTTGCGACCGCGCAAGGGCTCCAAAGCCGTCGGGTGCCGCCCCTGACCCGCAATGACCGTGGCCGCTGCGGCCGCCCGTGACCCGCGAGGATTTGAAAGCGATGTCGGTCTGCGCCGCCAAGAGCCTGAACAAGACGGATCTGCGCCGCATGGAGCGCCGGTCCCGCTTTCTCAGCACGGCCCTGAAGGCCTTCACTGCGGACAAGCGGATCTTCATCATCGAGCTTCTGGCGGACCAGGATCTCAGCGTCACGGAGATCTGCGACGCGACCGGCGTGAGCCAACCGAACGTCTCCCAGCAGCTCGCCGTTCTGAAGAAGCAGGGGCTGGTGAAATCCCGCCGCGAGGGCCGAATCATTCGCTACCGGCTCAACCGGCCGAAGCTGCAGGATCTCTACGCCCAGATCGGCCAGAGCTTCGGCGTTCTGCCCCCGGCCGCCCTGCCGGCCGTGCCCGCCGCCGCCGACAGTTCGGCCGCGCTCGCCGGCTGAGTCCGCCCCACATCGTCCCCACAGGTCTAGCCGTCCGTCCTCGCCGGGCGGACGCGCGCGCCGGCAGACGTCCAACCGTCTCGCCGGCGTTTTTCGTCTCCTCGTGCATCGTCTTAAAAGTAAAAAGCTTTTAACGATTCCGACCCGCCCGGCGCCTGTGTTGTATTGCAGCAACAAGATAAGTCGCTTTACATTCCTTTACATTCGTTTTCATTGATAGATTTGGTTGTCCGACAGAATATGCCCTTGTCGATCGCACGGCATCAGTTCTTGAGATCAGGTGACCGACGCGAATAAAGGCCGTTCGGAACGTGCGGCGCAGATCTTGTCCGATCGAGTCGCTCAAAAACTTGGTGATGCTCGAGACGGCTGCCGAAAACTGGAGACTTCGACGATGACGCTTAGGGCTATTCTACTGGGCACCGCCGCTGGCCTGATGGCCGTTTCGGGCGCTCAGGCCGCGGACCTGCCGGGTGAACCGGTTCCTGCGGCCGTCGACTACGTGAAGGTGTGCGACACCTTCGGCAAGGGCTTCTTCTACATCCCGGGCACCGAGACCTGCCTGGACATCTCCGGCCGCGTGCGCTTCCGCGTCACGGCTGACTTCGAAGACGAGACCGTCCAGTTCCGCGCTGACGGCCGTGTCGACTTCGACGCCCGCACCATGACCGAGTACGGCCAGCTGCGGTCGTTCTTCCGCCTGGGCGCCGGTGACGGCCGCACCACCAACGTGGAAAACGCCTTCATCCAGCTCGGCTACCTGACCGTCGGCCTCGCCGGCGATCTCTACAACGCCGACATCCTGTATGGTATCAACGACTTCGCCCAGGGCGGCTTCGACGACACCATCCAGATCACGGTGCTCGCCGACGATCTGGGCGGCGGCTTCTACGCCGGTGCCTCGCTCCTCACTCAGACCGACGAAGACCTGCGCGTGACCGCCGACGATGAAGAGGACCTGGAGATCCAGGCCGCCATCGGCATCGCCGGCCAGCCCTGGGGCAGCGTCGACCTCTCGGTCTTCTACGCTCCGCAGGACACCGACGACGCCTTCGGCGCAAAGCTGACCGGCGACCTGACCATCGCCGACGGCTTCGACGCTCGCCTGAGCGCCGCCTACGTCGACACCGGCGCGGTCGAGGCCTTCATCCTCGGCGCCGCTGCGTCCTTCGCGGTCTCCGACGCGGCCACCATCTATGCCGGTATCCGCTACGACATCGAAGACGACTCTGAAGACGATATCGGCGCGAACATCGGCGTCGACTACACCGTCGTCTCCGGCCTCGTCCTCACCGGCGAAGTGTCCTACAGCGACAGCGACGAAGACGGCGACGACGAAGACGTCACCGCCATCATCCAGCTGTCCCGCACCTGGTAAGACCCTTCCGGTCTGACCGACGAGAAGGCCCGGCGCAAGCCGGGCCTTTTTCGTTTGCGACGAGGATTCGGTCTTCAGCTAGCCGGGACTCACGCGCACGGAGATACGCGCCCGCCCGAAGCGAGGCGCTGGCGGGGCGCGGGTCATCGCCACGGGAAAAGGATCCCGGCCGCTACTCGGCCGGCACCTGGAAGGCGGCGGCGGTGGAGATGCCCTTTACCGTGGCGGCACCGGCCGGGGCCGTGTCGCCCCAGAGGCCGCGGCCCGCCTTGCGGGCGTTCGCGGCGGCATCGCGGTAGGCCTCCGGCGCGCCGTCCGCCGGGACGGCCAGGCCCTCGTTCACCAGCCAGAGCGCCATGTCGACGCCGCCGGAAACGCACACGGCCGAAATCCGGCCGGGGGTGATGGACGACCCGCCGGCCTTGCCGCAGGTCACCTCCGTCTGCCCGATTCGCGACGAGAGCGCCGCGCGGGCGAACGCGCCGCAGCGCCAGACGGTGTCGCCGGACTTGCAGGTCTCGGAGAACTCGGGCGCTTTCACGTATTGAAGGCTGTAGGTGACGGCCCCCGTGTTCGTCGTGGCGAACAGTGTACGGGCGTCGCGGACCACGACGCGGGCGAAGGTCTGGCCGTTCTCCACCGGCACCGGCGGCGCGAGCTCGGCCTGCGTGGGGGGCGGCGGCACCGGCGCGGCGGCCGGTTCGGGCGGCGCCACGGCGGCGACCTCCACGGGCGCGGCAGGCGATTCGGCGGGAGCCGCCGCTGGCGGCGCTGCCGCTGCCGGAACAGGCGCCGGCGCCTCCTCAACGGGGCGCGGTGGCACGAGCGGCTGCGGCGATGCCGCCGCAAGCGTCGATCCGCTGTCCGCGGTCGGCGCGGAGAGGCTCGTCGCCAGCGTGCTGATGGACGCACCGGCAAGCGCGACGTCCGCCGGGGCAAGGTCGGCCGCCGGCTTCGGAGCCTCGGCGGCAACCGCGTGGGCGGCCTCGATCAAGTCCTCGATCCGCGGCGCCGCGTCGTCGGTCGCCTCGGCGGCATCCGTCTCGGCCGGCGGCGGTTCCGCGGTCGCCACCTCGACCGGCTCGGCCTCAGGCGGCCGGGGCCGCGGCACGGGACTGTCGTCGGTCGCCACGGCCGCCAATTCGTCGGGGGCCTGTCCGGCGTCGGTCTGTTCGGCAGCGGAAGACGACGCAGCGGCGATCGCGGGCGTTTGGGCCTCCACGACGGCGGGCGCGCTCGGCGGCGGGGGAGGGGGCGTATCGGCCGACGGCGGACGCGGAACCCGCGGGTCGGCCACCACCACGCCATGGTCGGCCCCGCTGCCGAGCGGCATGATCTGGCGCACCGGGCGGTCGCTCGCGAGCGGGCCGGCGGGCCGCAGCTTCACCGGCTTGGCTTCCACGGCGGACGCGGCATCCGCTTCGGACGCATCGGTCGCGGTATTCGGGGTCGCCACGGCGCCAGGGTCGATCATCGCCTGAAGGGTTGGCTGCGGGCGCGCGAGCCCGTCCGCCGGGCCGGTCTCGGCGGTCACCGGGACGTCCAGCAGGACGGCGACCGCCGCAATGCCGCCGACCGTCACGGTCAGGCCGGCCACCAGAGGCCCCAGGATCGGTCCGCTTCCATACCGTGCCATCACCCAACCCCCATCCAGCCGCATGCGCCGGCCGGCACTCGCACGCATAAATAATTCAGCACGCTCCATTTAATGCAAAAGACCCTGCATGGTCCATCGGCACCGGCAACTCTGCCGTAAAAGATGCCGAGAACGCCGCAACCGAAGCGCGAGTCACCTGACTTGCCGGGCCGCAAACGAGCGGTCGCCTTGGCGTCAGTACTCCTTCTCGTAGTAGACGCCGACCCGCGACCCGGCATCGGCGCCCACCTCGGCCCGCGCCTTCACCTCGTCAGTGATGTCGAGGTTCACCGACAGGCGTGTCTGGCCGCCGGCACCGGCGGTCACCCCCACGTAGATGTTCTCGCCGATGTAGCGGCCGGCCTGGACGGCCGCGTTGCCCGATTCGTCCGTCACCACGTCGAGGTCGTCGAGACCGGTTGAGGCGCGCAACTGGCCGAGGAGATCCGGTCCGGACCCGCCGCCGGAGAGCTGGGCCACAGCCGCCGCGAGCCGGGCGATCTGGAAGGGGGACAGCTCGTCCAGCGACCGGCCGAACAGGAACTGGGCGAGGATTTCGTCCTGCGGCAGCTCCGGGCTGGAGGAGAGCAAGATCTGCGGATCCGACACCTGGCCCGTCACCGAGGCCGTCACGCTGATCTGGTTGGTCCGCGTGGTGGCTGAGAAGTCGATCAGCGGATCGAGGTCGCCCACGAGCGTGATCTCGCCCCGGTCGAAGGTGATGCGCTGGCCGATCACGTCCAGCCGCCCGCGCCGCATGGTGAAGCTGCCCACCGGTTCGATGGCGTTGACCGGCCCGGTCAGCCGCACGCTGCCGCCGAGCTCCGCGTCGAGACCGCGGCCGCGCACGAAGATGCGGGCCGGCGCGTCCACCGTGAGATCCAGCCGGATGCCGCCACCGCCGGTCGCCTGAGCGCCCGCCCGGCGCGTCTCGGTCGTCAACCGCGCCCGCTCCAGGGTGCGGCGCACGTTCGGCGGCGGCAGTCGGTGCCGCACGTCGAGGAGTGTCGCCGAGCCCGGCAGGGTCTCCGGCACCGTCACCTCCGTCCGGTTGAGCACGATGCGCCCGCCGAGGGTCGCCGCCCCGCCGAGCGCGCCCGTTAGCGACACGGTCCCGCTCGCCTCGCCGGAGACGAGGTCGCCGACCGAATAGTGCGCGTTGGCGAGGGTCAGGGCGATGTCCACCGGCTGATCGCCGCCAAGGCCGATGCGGCCGGTCCCGGTGATCGCGCCGCCCCGCGGCGTCGCCGCCGAAAGGCGCTCGATCACGGCCTCCTCGCCGGTGAAGCGCACGGTGGCGTCGAGGCCGGTGAGCCGGTTCTGCGTCTCCGGATCGATGAGGCTGGCGTCGTCCACCGTCACCGTGCCGGCGATCGCCGGCGCCGCCACGCTGCCCGTGACGGCGACGTCGATCCGTGCCGTCCCGGTCACCCGCGTCCCGCGCTCGGCGAGCAGCGTGTTGGCAAGGCCGAGCGGCGCGGTGCCGTTGGCCGTGATGCTGAGGCCGGCGCCCTGGAGCGGCACGGTCCCGGTCGCCGTCAGGTCGATGCCGCCGCCGCCGCCCACCGTCGCGTCGAACGTCACGGTCTGGTCGGCGAAACGACCGTCGGCCGCAAGCGTCAGCGGCGGCACGCCGGCGGAGCGGAGCGGCGCGGCGCTGAGGCCGGAGCCGGTTGCCCGGAAGGCCACCACCGGCGCCGCGAACGTCCCGGTCACGTCCGCCGTGCCGGAGAGAGCGCCTTCGGCCTCGAGGTCGGGCGCAAAGGCGTTGGCGAGCGACACGGGCAGGGACGCGAGCTCGGCCCGCAACTGCAGCGCCTCGCCCACGGTGCCGGCCACGGTGACCCGGCCGCCGTTCAGCCGGGCGGCGGCGTCCACCGTGAAGGCCTCGCCGTCGGCTGCCCGGCTCGCCGTGGCGGTCACCGTTTCGATGGTCACGCCCGCGACGCGGATGGCGGACGCCTCGGCGCGCCCGGCCACCACCGGTCGGTCCAGAAGATCCTCCAGCGTCGCGTCCACGGTGGCGGATCCGATCCGCACCGTCTCCACGATCAACTCACGGGCGGTCGATCGGACAACGGCGTTCTGCTCGCCGGTGTCCGCCGTGAGCGTCACGGCGGCGTCCACCGCGCCGGAGGCGTCGAGAAGCGCGAGCGGCGCGATGACCGACACGTCCGGCGACACCACGGACACCTCGCCGGTGGCAAGGCCGTCCGGCTGCAGGGTCACCGTGCCGGTCGCGCGGGTCTCGCCGGCCGTCGCCACCAGGTCCTGAAGCCGGCGGGTGCCGTCCTGCAGGCTGGCGATCCCGGCGGTGACGTCGATCGCCACGTCGGCGAGACGGCCGACCACCGTCAGGTCGCCGTTGAGGAGCGCGCCCTCGAGCGTGCCCTCGAAGCGCGCCTCGGCGTCGGTCAGCGGCGTGCCGGCAAGGTCGAGCGCGTCGGCGAACACCACCGCCTGCAAGTCGGGCGCGAGGCCGGAGCCGGTCAGCCGGGCGTCGAGCGCCGCCGGCCCGGTCACGCCCTCGGCCACGAGGCCGAGGTTGGCCACACGGGCGGTCAGGTGCAGGTCGGCGGCGGCATAGTCGTAGGCGCCGTCGAGGTGGATCTCCGCCTGCCGGTTGGCGACGCGGAGGTTGTCGAAGCGAAGGCCGGCCGTGTCGCGCACCACGCCGCCGCCCACCACCGTCTCACCGGCCAGCAGCGCGTCCGCCGCCGGTATGCCGACCGCAAGGTCCCGGCCTGTGCCGTCGAGTTGGAGGTCGAAGCCGCCGCCGACGAGCGCGATGGAGCCGGTCGCCGCAAGGGTTGTGCCGCCCGCGAGATCCTGGCCGGCGACCCCGGAAAAGGCCGAAAGGTCCGCCGCCTCCAGGGTGTAGCGGCCGTCGAAGCTGTCCGCGTCGGCCGTGCCGGTCACCGTGGCGGTCGCGTTCGGGTTGGCGACGCGCGCCGTCTCCAGCGTGACGACTTCACCGGCCGCCCAGGACCCTCGCGCGGCGATGTCGACCGCCTCGCCCACCGCCCGGGCGATCGCCGGGTCCTCCGCGGTGATCTCCCGAAGGCCGCCGGTCACGTCGAAGGTCAGCGACCGGGCTGCCGGATCCTGCAGGTTGCGGGCCGTGCCGCGCGCCTCCACCAGGGCCTGCCCGGCCGTGAAGCCGCCGCTGCGGAAGCCCGCCACGTCGAACACGGCCGACCAGGCCTCGTCGGTTCCGCCGAAGGAGACGTCGAAGCGGCCGTTGGCGATCTGCCCGGCCGCGCCGGGGATGATCACCGTCTCGCCGTTCTCCTCGCCCACCCGCCCGGTGACGGCGAGGCGCGTCGGAAAGCCGTCGGGCGCGAGCGCGCCGTTCGCCGCGAAGCTGAGGACGCCCGACGCAAGATCGAGGCGCGAAAGCTCCACCGCGCCCGTCTCCGCCCGCACCGCATCGATGGCGAGCGTGGAGGCGCCGCGCACATAGTCCTGGTAGGCCGCCGGCACCAGCGGGGCGAGCTGGCCCTGGATGTCGGTGACGAGCCGCGTGCCGCCCTCGACGCCGGCAAGCGTGGTGCGGCCGGCGATCAACTGCTCGCCGTTCGCCGCGAGCGTGATGTCGGCCGAAAACGCGTCGAGCGGACCGGAGCCGGCGATGCGGAAGGCGAGCGCCGGGCGCTCCGGAATGGCAAGGAGGGTCGCCACCACCCCGCCGGCCGGCTCGTCCAGGCTGAAGTCGAGCTCGAGCACGGTGCTCTCGTTGGCGTAGGCGGCGTCCAGCGCGAAGCGCCCGCCCGGCCCGTCCTGCCGCACGATGGCGAGGTTGGTGTCGAGCGCGCCGCCTTCCAGCGCGATGGCGCCGTCCACCGAGAGGGTCGTCGCCTCGCCGAGCACCGGCGCGCCGAGTTCCACCTGCGGCACCGCCAGCCGGTCGATCACCACCTCCACCGGCAGTGTCGGCACCTGGAAGCCGGCGCCTGCAGCCGGATCCGGCGTCTCGTCGGCGGCCGGCGTGCGGCTGAGCACGATCCGGTCCGCCTCAAGGAGGTCGATGTCGAGACGCCCGCGCAGCAGCGCCAGCCGACTCCACACCAGGTGCACGTTCTCGATCCGCAGCCACTCGCCTTGCGGGTCGGAGACCGCGATGTAGGCGATGCGCGCGTCGGAGGAGAGCACCCCGTCGATCGGCCCGATGGAGATGCGCCGGTCCGGCGTGGAGATCTGGTCCTCCACGAAGCGCACGAAGCGGCTCTTCTCCGCCTCGGCGTCCTCCTGGGCGCCGGCGGTGGTGAGGAAGACGGCGCCCACGAGGGCGGCGACCAGCAGGATGGCGAGCGTGCCGAGGCGGCTGAGGATGGTCATGAAAGCGCTCCCACGCTCAGAAGGATTGGCCGAGGCCGATGTAGACGGCGAACGCCGGGTCGTCGTCGTCCGGGTTCAGCGGCACCGCCGCGTCCACCCGGATCGGCCCGATGCCGGTGTCGTAGCGCACGCCGATGCCGGCGCCGACCTTCAGGTCCTCGGAAAAGTCCGGCAGCGCCGATGCGAAGGCACTGCCCACGTCCACGAAGGGCACGATGCCGATCGACTCGGTCACTTTCGCCCGCACCTCCAGCGACGCCTCCACATAGGAGCGGCCGCCGACGGTCTCGCCGTTCACCTCCGGCCCGACGGACCGGTACTCGTAGCCGCGCACCGACCCGCCGCCGCCGACGAAGAACAAGCGGCTCGCTGGGATCTCGTCCCGCGGCGGCCCGATCACGCTGCCGACGGCCGCGCGGGCGGCGATCACCAACGTGTCGTCGCCGGTCACCGACAGGTAGGCGGAGCCTTCCAGGTCCGCCACAAGGCCCGGATTGCCGTAGTTGAACTCGTAGAAGGGCTCCAGCCCGAGGGTCGCCCGAAAGCCGGTGGTCGGGTTGAACTCGTCGTCGCGCCCGTCATAGGTCAGCGTGCCCGGCAGGCTCGCCAGCACGAACTGGCGGGTGTCGAGCTCGTCCTCGATCTCAGCCACCTCGACGTTCGCCGCGATCGTACCGGTCAGCCCCTCGAAGAACTCGTGCGCCAGGCCGACGCGCGCCCGGACGCTCGTCTCCGTGTAGGCGTCTAGCGGCTCGCGCTTGGCCAAGAGCTCCGCCGTCAGGTCGGTCAGCGGCGTCAGCACGCCGGGCTTCAGGAAGGTGGCGGCGGCCTGATAGGAGAAGTCCTCCGGGTCGGCCGACGCGATGCCGCCGACGCGCCCGTCCAGGCGGAACTTCTCCGCCTGGCCGAACAGGTTGCGGTGCTCCCAGTAGGCTTCCAGGCCGGCGCCGTCCACGGTCGAATAGCTCGCGCCGCCGCCGATCACCCGCAGCGGCCGCTCGGCCACGTTGGCGGTCAGCGGCAGCCGGCCGTCCGGACCCACGGTGTCGCCCTCCACGATCCGCGCCGAGGAGAAGACGCCGAGCCGGCGAAGCTGCTTCTGCGCCTTCTCGATGTCGTCCGGGTCGTACTCCTCGCCTTCCTTGAGGTTGGTCATGTAGGCGACGAAGGCCGGATCCATGCGGGCCGTGCCGGTCACGCCCACCGGCCCGTAGACCGCGCGCGGACCGCTCTCCACCGCGATGCGGACGTCCAGCGTGTTCATCGGGTGGTCGGCGATGGCGTCGCGGTTGGCGATGCGCGCCTTCGGGTAGCCCTGCTCGCGCCAGGCGTCCACGAGGGCCGATTCGGAGGAGAGCACGATGCCCGAGCGCGCGAGAGCGCCCGGGATCAGGCCGAGCGATTCGGGCGTCTGCTCCGGCTGGTCCTTCGGGTCGGTGGTCGGCGGCGCGCGCCCGTCCAACGCCACCCGCCCGAAGGCGAAGCGCGGGCCGGGGTCGATGCGGATGGCGACCGGCGCCGGATTGGGCAGGCCGGCGTCCGGGTCGATGGTCTCCGGATCGCGGCCGTCCACGGTGATCTCCACCGTGCCGCCGTAATACCCTTCCGCGTAGAGGCCGGCGACGATGCGGCCGTACTCGGCCCGAACGCGCGACAGGAAGGAGGCCGTCGAGGGCGGCGGGTCCTGGTCCCGCTCGGCGTAGAGCAGCGACGAGGTCCGCAGCCGTTCGGCCAGATCCTCGTCCTCCACCGCCACGGTCACGTCCACCGCATAGGGTTGCGCGTCCGGCGATAGCGGCTCCGGATCGTCCTCGAAGAAGCGGAATCCGAAGATCTCGAAGGCCGCGGCCGGCGTCGCCGACCCCAGCGCGGCACTGCCTGCCGCCACCATCATGATCCCGGTCAACGCCTTGGCGGTCCCGCCATGCATCAACCTCCGGCGTCCTGGCGCCGGCCAACGGTCCCTGCCTTGCCGCATCTGCGCTCCCGTACCCTTGTTACTCGTCGTGGAGCTGCCCCCTGGCCGGATCCTACGCGAAACAATTTATAAACGGTACCTGTCCCGACGACGGAGGCTGGACCGCGTCCGCGGCGGCGCTAATCCTGTGCCCCGGAGGCGACCGGACCGGCCGCCGTGCCGAATCGTGCCGATCCGGCACACCCACCCTTTCCTTGCCCCTCCGGCACGCCAACGGAGCGCCGCAAGGGCCGCAGACAGAACGGAACACCGCACCATGCTGAAGGGCCTTTCCCCCCTCCTCACGCCCGACCTCCTGCGCATCATCGCCGCCATGGGCCATGGCGACGAACTGGTGGTCGCCGACCGCAACTTCCCCGCCGCCTCGGTGGCCGCCCACACGGTCACCGGCCAGCTGGTCGAGCTTCCCATGGCCCAGACCGGCCCGGTGATGGAGGCCATCCTGTCGCTCTTTCCGCTCGACACCTTCGTGGACGCGCCGATCCGCCACATGCAGGTGGTCGGCGAGCCCGACACGGTGCTGGAGGTCCACCAGGAGGTCGCCGGTCTCGCCGCGGCGGCGGAAGGCCGGCCGGTGACGCTCGGCTCGATCGAGCGATTCGCCTTCTACGACGCCGCGCGCGAGACCTATGCGGTGGTGCAGACCGGCGAGACCCGCCCCTACGGCTGCTTCATCCTGAAGAAAGGCGTGATCTTCACCTGATCCTTTGCCGCTGGCAGCGCGGCGTCGACGCCGTTCCGTCCCGCCGCCGCCTGCGCTAGAAGGGGCGATGACGACGGGCGGCCGCTCTTCCGCCGCCCGCCTCGAGCCTGTTGCGCACCTGTTTCGGGCCCGAGCGCCCGACCTTTGGGAGTACCGCCGGTGGCGATCCGTCTCGACGACCGCGAAGCCGATTTCGAAGCCCGTTTCGCCGCCTTCCTGACCACCAAGCGGGAAGTCTCCGAGGACGTGGACCAGCGCGTCCGCGCCATCCTGGACGACGTCAAGGCCAAGGGCGACGCCGCCCTCGTCGCCTGGACCGCCACCCTCGACCGGTTCGACGCCGCGGCCCTCGGCCTGCGCATCTCCGCCGCCGAGGTGGACGCGGCCGTCGCCGGCGTTGATCCGGCCACCTTGGAGGCGCTGACGCTCGCCCGCGACCGGATCGAGGCGCACCACGCCCGCCAGAAGCCCGCCGACAGCCGCTACGTCGACCCGATCGGCGTCGAACTCGGCGCCCGCTGGACCGCCATCGAGGCGGTCGGCCTCTACGTGCCGGGCGGCACGGCGAGCTATCCGTCGTCGGTGCTGATGAACGCCGTGCCGGCCAAGGTCGCCGGCGTCGACCGCGTGGTCATGGTGGTGCCGACGCCGGACGGGAATCTCAACCCGCTGGTGCTCGTCGCCGCCCGCCTTGCCGGGGTGGACGAGATCTACCGGGTCGGCGGCGCCCAGGCCGTCGCGGCGCTCGCCTACGGCACCGAGACCATCCGGCCGGTCGCCAAGATCGTCGGCCCCGGCAACGCCTATGTGGCGGCCGCCAAGCGGCGGGTGTTCGGCACCGTCGGCATCGACATGATCGCCGGCCCGTCGGAGGTGCTGATCGTCGCCGACCGGGACAACGATCCGGACTGGCTCGCCGCCGACCTCCTCGCCCAGGCCGAGCACGACACCGCCGCCCAGAGCATCCTGATCACCGACGACGCCGCCTTCGCCGACGCCGTGGAGGCGGCGGTGGAACGCCAGCTCGCCGTGCTGCCGCGCGCCGAGACCGCCCGCGCCTCCTGGCGCGACTACGGCGCGGTCATCCTCGTCCGCGATCTCGCCGGCTGCATTCCGCTCGTCGACCGCATCGCCGCCGAGCACCTGGAGATCGCCGTCGCCGACCCGGAACCCATGGTGGCGCGGGTGCGCAACGCCGGCGCCATCTTCATCGGCCGCCACACGCCGGAGGTGATCGGCGACTATGTGGGCGGCTCCAACCACGTGCTGCCCACCGCCCGCTCGGCCCGCTTCTCCTCCGGGCTCGGCGTGCTCGACTTCATGAAGCGCACCTCCCTCCTGAAGTGCGGCCCCGACCAGCTCCGCGCCCTCGGCCCAGCCGCCATCGCCCTCGCCGAAGCCGAAGGCCTCGGCGCCCACGCCCGCAGCGTCGCCATCCGCCTCAACCTCTGAGGCGGTAGACCGAACCGTCAACCCTCCAGCCACCGTCAACCCTCCAGCCCCCGTCAACCCTCCAGCCACCCGTCATCCCTCCAGCCACCCGTCATCCCTCCAGCCACCGTCATCCCGGCGAAGGCCGGGATCCAACGGTCGGCGCCATCATCCGCGCCGGCACAGACCCGCCCGCCGTCGGCTGGATCCCGGCTTTCGCCGGGATGACGACCTACCGCTGGCGGGTAACCGCGCCGAGCCGACAGCACGTCGACGCAGGACGGGACCCACTCGCGCTCCCCCCGTCATCCTTTGGACTCGCGCCCGCGCCCCGTGTCCACGCGCGCCATCGCGCCTTAACCCCCCGCGTGCTAGACCACTCGCCTGTAAGCGGGGCGGCGTCCGGGGGGCGGTGCCGCGAGGGGAGGCGAGGGGCTACGTGAGACAGAAGACGCCGCGCGGCAAGCTCGTGTCCGTGGTGCTCGACGAGGACAGCATCGGGCGGTCCTCGGCGGACGTTGAACACGAGCGCAAAGTCGCCATCTACGATCTCCTGGAGGAGAACGTGTTCGAGCCCGAGGGTCACGGGCCGGAGACGTTCGCCTTGAGGCTTGCCATCGTGGACCGCAAGCTGGTGTTCGAGGTGACCACCCCGGACGGCGGCGCGGTCATCACCCACATCCTGTCGCTGACGCCGTTCCGGCGGGTCGTGAAGGACTATTTCATGATCTGCGACAGCTATTACCAGGCGATCCGCACGGCCAGTCCCAGCCATATCGAGGCGATCGACATGGGCCGGCGGGGCCTCCACAACGAGGGCTCGCGCCTGCTCATGGAGCGGCTCACCGGCAAGATCTCGGTCGACATGGACACCGCCCGCCGCCTGTTCACGCTGATCAGCGTGCTGCACTGGAAAGGCTGACCGGCGTGTCGGAGGAGCGGACCCGCCCCGGCGCCGTCCTGTTCGCCTGCTCGTTCAATGCCGTGCGCTCGCCGATGGCGGCCGCTATCGCGCGCCATCTCTTCCCCAACCAGATCTATGTCCGTTCCGCCGGCGTGCGCCGCGGCGACCCGGACCCGTTCGCCGTCGCCGTCATGGACGAGATCGGCCTCGATATCCGCCGCCACAAGCCGCACACCTTCGAGGAGCTGGAGGACACGAGCTTTGACCTCGTGATCTCGCTCGCCCCGGAGGCGCACCACAAGGCGCTGGAACTCACGCGCTACTACAGCCTCGACGCCGAATACTGGCCGACCGCCGACCCGACCCTCACCGGCGGCTCGCGCGAGCAGATCCTCGCCGCCTATCGGACCGTCCGCGACACCCTTGAGAAGCGCATCAAGGAACGGCTCGACTGGAAGCCCATGATCGGCATCGGCGACAAGCCCGGACCCAAGGACCCGGACCACGAATGACCCCCCGGCGCCGGTCCCCGCGCCGGTCCGCCTCTATCCCGCCGGGGCCGCCGGCAGCGTGAAGGCGAGCCGGGTGAAGCCGTCCCGCCGCTCCCGGCTGAGGCTCGCCCCGTAGGCGGCGAGCACGTCCTCCACGATCGCAAGGCCAAGGCCGGAGCCGTCGTCGTTGCGCCCGTCGCCGGCCGGGGCGCCGAAGCCGGGCCCGTCGTCCTCCACGCTCACCGTCACGGCCCCGTCGACCGCAACGGCCGTCACCCGGACCGTGCCGTCCGCGAACTTGCGGGCATTGTCGAGGAGGTTGCCGATCACCTCGCCGAGGTCGTTGCGGTCCGCCCGCACACCGAGCCCCGGCGGCACCGCCACCTCGAAGGCGATGGCGTCCGCGTGCGGCAGGCGGCGGATGGTCGCCACGAGGCCGGCCACCAGCGGCGCGAGCGCCGTGGCCGGACCGCCGCCGAGCGCCGTGCCGCCCTGGCCGCCGCGGATCCGCGCCCGCGCCAGCTCGCGTTCCACCACCCGGCGCATGGCCTCCACCTGGTCGCGCAGCACCGCCGCGTGGGTGCTCTCTCCGGCGGCGTCCAGCTTGCGCGCCTCCAGCGACAGGATGGTGAGCGGCGTCTTGAAGCCGTGGGCGAGGGCGCCGGCCCGGTCGCGCGCCCGCTCCACCGCCTGGTCGCGCCAGTCGAGCAGCCGGTCGAGGTCGTCGGCGAGCGGCTGGATCTCCGTCACGAAGCCGCCGCCCATGCGCGCCCGGGTGCCGGCCCGGATCGCCGCCACCGAGCGGCGGAGCGCCGTCAGGGGCGCGAGCCCGAGCAGCGCCTGGAGGAGCGCCACGACCAGGAGCACCGCCGCGATCACCAGGAGCCCGCGCATCAGGTCGGCCGCGTAGTCCTCCGACAGCGCCGCGATCTCCCGCTGGTCCACCGCCACGGCGAGGCGGGCCGGCACCGGGCCGCCGGCGCCGATCAGCCGCACCGGCCGGACGAGCGCGTAGAGCGCCGAGCCCGCCTCCGGGCCCTCCACCGCCACCGCCTCGGCCTCGGCCTCCATCCCCATGTCCGCCGGCAGCGCCAGAGCCTCGTCCCAGAGCGAGCGGGAGCGAAGGGGCGGCTGGCCCGGCGCGTCGATCTGCCAGTAGGTGCCGGATCCGGGCTGCCGGTAGAGCGGGTCCGCCGGCTCGCGGGAAAGCGTCATCCGGTCCGCCGCGTCGAGGGTGAGGGCGCCGGCGATCTCGTTCCAGCGCACCTCCAGTTCGGCCGCGACCCGGCGCTGGATATGCTGCTCGAAGAGGTAGGTGAGAAGCACGCCGGAGGCCGCCAGCACCAGCCCGATCGACAGGGCCGCCAGCACCATCAGGCGGACCTTCAGGGAGCGGGCGTCGAGGAGAGTCCCGAAGGCCGGCCGCTTCACCCCTTGTCCCCCGCGACCGCGTCCATGATGTAGCCCTGGCCGCGCCGGGTGGCGATCAGGTCCGCGCCGATCTTGCGGCGCAGCCGGCCGATCAGCACCTCCAGGGCGTTGCTGTCCGGCTCCCGGTCGCTCTCGTAGACGTGCTCGGCCAACTCGCCCTGGCTCACCACCCGGCCGCGGTTGTGGGCGAGATAGCGCACCAGCCGGAACTCCAGCGCCGAAAGCTCCACCTGCCGGCCGTCCACCACGGCGATCCGCCGGCGCGTCTCCAGGGTCAGGCGGCCCACCTCGATCAGCGGGGAGGCGTAACCCTTGGTGCGCCGGAGCACGGCGCCGAGGCGGGCGAGCAGTTCCTCCACCTGGAAGGGCTTCGGCAGATAGTCGTCCGCACCCGCGTCGATCCCCTCCACCCGTTCCATCCAGTTGCCGCGTGCGGTGAGCACCACCACGGGCACGGCGGACCCGCCGCCGCGCAGCCGGCGCAGCACCGACAGCCCGTCGAGCTTCGGCAGGCCGAGGTCCAGCACCACCCCGTCATAGTCCTCCGTGTCGGCGCGGAACCAGGCGGTCTCGCCGTCGCGCGCCCAATCCACCACGTAGCCGGCCGCCCTCAGGGCCGAGGCCACCGCCTCGGCGATCGCCGCCTCGTCCTCCACCACCAGGATGCGCATCAGCGTCGCCTCGTCTCCAGGATCCGGTTGCGGCGCGCGTCCACCAGCACCCGGTAGAAGTCGTTGCCGCGGGTGACCACCACGATGTCGTAGATGCGCATCCCGTCCCGGTGCCCGAGAAGGTCGACCGAGACCACCTGGCCCGGCCGGGCCGCCGCCACCGTTCCGAGGATGCGCGTCAGCGGAACGAGGTCCCCCCGGGCGACCGCGGCGCGCGCCTCGTCCTGCGACAGCGCCCGCCAGCCGCCCGACCGCTCGCCCCCGTCCCGCCCGCCCCCGTCGCCCCCGTCATCGTCGCCGCCACGGTCGTCATCGTCATCCCCGTCGTCGTCATCATCTCCGTCGTCATCGTCCCCATCGTCATCCCCCCCGTCGTCCCCGTCCGACGAGTCCGAGCCGCCGTCGTCGTCCGCGAACGCCGGTGTGGGGCCGGCGGCGGTGCACGCGAGCGCGAGCGCCAGCAGGCAGGCGATGAGGAGCGGGCGGACGCGAGTGATGAGAAGCATGGCTGAGCCTAGAGCGGGAAACCTGACAACAACCTGACGAGCCCCGTCAGGATGGCAAGGGGGAACGCTCGCTAGAACGGGTTCATGGCCGCAGCCGTGGCCGAAACCGAAAGGGAAACGCTCGCCATGAAGACGCTTCTGCTCACGTCCGCCGCCGTCCTGGTCCTTGCCGGATCGGTCCAGGCGATGCCCGCCGCGCCGCGCGCCGCCGCGCCGTTCGTCTCCGGCACCGAAGTCACCGCCGCGATCGTCGCCGGCGACCCGCTCGCCCGCGTCCTCCTCGTCGACGACGACGGCGACGATGATGGCGACGACGACGGCGATGACGACGACGGGGACGATCGCGGCGGCGACCGCGACGACGATGACGACAGCCGTGACCGCGACGACGACGACGATCGCGACGACGACGACCGGGACGACGATCGCTACGACGACGATCGCTATGACGACGACGACCGCGACGATGACGACGACGACCGCCGCGTCGGCCGCGACGACGGCCTCCTGCCCATCCTCATGAGCCCCTTCCGCTCGATCGACCTCTGACGTCCGCCCGCGCCCGCCGGCCGGCCTTCGACGGTGCCGGCACGGCGGGCCGGGGTGCGGCCACGAGCCGCCGAGACCCGGGCGTCCCGCGTCCGGCGGGCATGACGACGGCCGGGTCCAGACGGCAGCATGCTCGCTGTTTCCTTCCGCGCGCCGATCGGATAGTTATCCGCCCACACTTCATGTCCCCGATCGGATCGAACACCGCATGACCAAGGAAGAAGTCCTGGAATTTCCGGGCATCGTCACCGAACTGCTGCCGAACGCCACCTTCCGGGTGAAGCTCGAGAATGAGCACGAGATCATCGCGCACACGGCCGGCCGCATGCGCAAGAACCGCATCCGCGTGCTGGCAGGCGACAAGGTTCTTGTCGAGATGACCCCGTACGACCTCACCAAGGGCCGCATCACCTACCGCTTCAAGTGACCGGCCGAAGGGGCGCGCCCATGCGGCGCACCGTTCGGCGGACACCGCCGCCTCCGCGCGGTGCGGGCTCGCAAGGCGTCCGATGACCGACCGTCCTCTCCTGGTGCTCGCCTCCGGCAGCCCGCGGCGCGTCAGCCTGCTGGCCCAGGTCGGCATCGCGCCGGACCGGCTGATGCCGGCCGACATCGACGAATCCCCCGACAAGCGCGAACTGCCCCGCTCGCTCGCACGGCGCCTCGCCCGTACCAAGGCCGAGGTCGCCGCCAACCGGGCCGAGCCGGATCCCTCCGGCGCGCCCCTGCTCGTCCTTGCCGCCGACACGGTGGTGAGCGTCGGCCGCCGCATCCTGCCGAAGGCGGAGACCTTCGCCGAGGCGGAGGACTGCCTGGCGCTCCTCTCCGGGCGCACCCACCGGGTGTTCACCGCCGTCTGCCTCGTCGGCCCGCGCGGCGTCCGCGAGAAGCTGGTCGACACCCGCGTGCGCTTCAAGCGCCTGTCCACCGCCGAGATGGACGCCTATCTGGCGAGCGGCGAATGGCAGGGCAAGGCCGGCGGCTACGCCATCCAGGGCCGCGCCGGCGCCTTCGTGGTGCGCCTGATCGGCTCCTACCACGCGGTGGTGGGCCTGCCCCTCTTCGAGACCACCGCCCTCCTCGACAGCGCCGGCTACCCGGTCCAGGCCACCTGGCCCGCGGGCGTGGACGTCTGAACGGCTCCGGCGCACCGGGTTTGAGCCAGCCGGCGCCCCCGAAGCGGCATCCCGAAAGGTCTTGCCCATGACCAACGACCCCGTGCCCGTCCGGATCGGCGGCAAATGCCCCACCTGCGGCAAGCCCACCGAGCCGGCCTTCCGGCCCTTCTGTTCCAAGCGCTGCCGCGACGTGGACCTCCACCGCTGGCTGAGCGGCGCCTACGCCATTCCGTCCGCCGCCGACGACGGCCCCGGCGACGACGACGACGACCCGCGCTGACGTCCCGCCGCCGCCCCCCGGCCGCCGTCCGCCGCGCCCCGCCCGATCCCCTTGACGAGCCGTGACGTTTTCATGATCGAAGCCTCTGGACAGGCCCGGCGGGGCCTTCTATAAGGCCCCTCGTTCGCCGGCGGGCCCACCAAACCCCGCACAGGTCCGGCGCCCGGGTAGCTCAGTTGGTAGAGCATGCGACTGAAAATCGCAGTGTCGGTGGTTCGATTCCGCCCCCGGGCACCACTTCAGCCTCCAAAACAGTCAAACCCAGTGCTGACCTCGTTGAAAGAGCGTAGTTTCGCGCGCGTTCTGCGAGGCGTTTAGAGTTTCCAGGTGGCGTTTACGGCACCGGTAAATCATTTGAGTGCCGCGGTGCCAGCTTGATTACACATCTGGCAAACGCGTGCGCTCGTTTACTGGGCGGAAAGCAATGTGGATCCTTCGAACCGGGCCTGGGTGCTCCGGGGGGGCGAGGAATGTTTCTCAACGGTCTGGGGTTTGATACAGTTCGTTGAAACTACACATTGGCCAGGATCGGTCCGCGGATGGTAACGCTAGCGATTGCGGCCTTGGAGGCCTTGTTCGCCGATATCTGCATCGTCGGCGCAGGGCCTGCGGCCATTGCGTGCGCCTTGCACCTGATCGGGTGTGGCCTGAAGATCATCCTGGTCGAAACCGGCGGCACCCTGTACGACCCTCAAGCCCAGGAGATCGGCCGCACCGAAACCGGTCTGCGGTTCGGAACCGTGGACTGCGCGTACAACACGCGCCAATTCGGCGGGAATGCCAACGCATGGCTCGTCGATACGGGCCGAAGTTATCGCGGCGTCCGACTGGCACCTCTGACGCCGGCCGATTTCGAGCCGAGGCCGGGGCTCGCCGATACCGGCTGGCCCATCAACTTTTCAGACCTCAACGCCTTCTACAGGCAAGCCCCCAGGATCTTCGGTCTGCCGTCGGATTCCTTCGATTTGGAGCCCTGGTCCGGCCCGGACACGCCCGACCTTCCTGTCGCCGATGGCTCGGTCGACACCGCCATGTACATGTTCGGGGACGGTCAAGTGTTCACGAACGATCATCGGGCGACCCTGGAGAAGTCCGAGGACGTTCGCATCCTGACGCATCATACGGTCACGTCGCTGGAGACCCCGTCTGGTGACACCCGCGTGCGGTCGGCCGTTGCGGTGGACCGGGATGGCCGCAAACGGCGCATCGTCGCGGATCAGTTCATTCTTGCCGGGGGCGGCCTCGGAAGCACCCAGCTTCTGCTCTCCTCCATCGCCGATGCGAGCCTGTCGATCGGCCCTGCCGCCGAGAACGTGGGGCGGTACTTCATCGATCATCCACTGCTGAACGGCGGCGAATTCTTCCCGTCGGACCGCAAGCTGATCGACCGAATGGCCCTCTACGATCTACGGACGATCGGTGCCGCGCCGGTCATGGGGCATCTCAAGCTGTCCGACGCGGCGCTCCGCCGCGAATCTCTCCTCAACATGAGCATGATCTTCCTGCCGCGCCGGAACGGCTGGCAGGTGTCGGAAACCATGAACGCCCGGCAGGTCGCAGGCTTCCAGGCGGCCATCCGCCTGCGCGGGGCCATTCGAGACCGGCGCCTGCCGGCCGCTTGGGATCTGGTGGCCGGTGCCGTCGGGATCGACGGCATTGCGCGCCGGCTGTTCAGCCGCGTGGTCTCGCCCACGGCGAACCTGGCGCGCGGCGGCTGGTCGAAGCTGCCGGCGCGACAACGGGCACGCTTCGATCGCTTTCAGATCCTCCATGTCGCCGAACAGGCGCCGCATCGCGACAACAGGGTCATGCTGGGGTCCGAACGCGACGCGACGGGACTGCGCCGGCTCACGATCGACTGGCAATGGCACCAGAGCGATCAGGACAAGATCATGCGAGGGCAGCAGATCTTCGCCGACGCTCTGGCCGGAGCGGGTCTCGGGACATTCGCCATCCACAAAGATGGCGCCGGGCCGAGCGTCGTCAGTTCGACCACGGGCCATTGGATGGGGCTCACGCGGATGAGCCGATCCGCACGGGACGGCGTGGTCGACACGAATTGCCGCGTGCACGGAACCGACAACCTCTACATCGCGAGCAGCAGTGTGTTTCCCACCGGTGGCTATGCCAATCCCACGTTGACCGTCGTGGCGATCTCCCTTCGCATTGCCGATCGGTTGCGGCGGCTTTATAGAAGGGACCTGACAGAAGATGCTGGAAAGGCAATAGAAGCGACGACCGACGGACAGCGGGCAGACCCGCAGACGTCATATTCGCCTAAATCCCATCTCGACGCGGGGCTGCCTCGACCGTTTTCTGATGATTGAGACACGCCGTTCCACCGGCCGACCCCGAGTCCGCACCTGTGACATCGATCGATGCTCCGCCCCCGCCTGCCGATGAGACACCCGTGGCGGCGGGCGTGGGGCTATCCGGGGCGCCCGGATTGGCCGACGACCGGTTTGCCGTGCTTCTCGACGATGCGGAAGCGCGGCTGAAACGGCGCGACCGGCTCGGCGCTGCCGTCCGGGTGCGGATGGCCGCCAATGCGGCGACCACCCGGCACCCCGGCTTGTTCCAGTCGCCACGCGCCGAGGCGGTGCTCGGGGCTGTGTCGGCCTGGCTGGTTCAACGGCAGAACCCCGTCCGAAAGGCTCCAGGGCCGCTCGGCCGGAAGCCGTCGATCCTGCATGTGGTGACGGAGGCCTATCGGATCGGCGGGCACACCAAGGCGCTCCAGCGCTGGGTCGACGCGGATGTGGATCACGTCCACCATGTGGCGATGACCCATCAGCTGACGCCCGTGCCGGACGCGCTCGCCGCCTCCGTCGCCGCCTCGGGCGGCCGGCTGTCGGTGCTCAGCGGGTCGAGCAGCCTGTTCGGGATGGCGCGACAGCTCCGCGCGCTCGCTTCGGACGCACTGCTCGTGGTGCTCCACATCCATCCGCACGACGTGGTGCCCAGCCTTGCGTTCGCGGGCTGGACGGAGCGTCCGCCGATCGCCTTCTTCAATCATGCAGATCACGTCTTTTGGCTCGGCGAGGCGATCAGCGACGCGGTGATCAACTTTCGCGAATCCGGCAGCCGCCTCTGCCGGGCCCGGCGCGGCTTCGCGGCGGAGCGGGACGTGCTCCTGCCGCTCCCCCTGCCGGCGGAGGCGCCGGCGCCCACGATGACGAAGGCGCAGGCGCGCGAGCGGCTGGGCCTGCCCGCCTCCGCCCGGATCACCCTGACGGTGGCGTCGGCGGGAAAGCTGAAGCCGAACGCCCACGCCTGCTTCTTCACGCTGCACCGGCCGCTGTTCGACGCCGACCCGGACGTCCACATGCTCCTGGTCGGGCCGGCGGCGGACGATCCGGTGCTCGCCGACCGTCTCCGACCGTTCGGCGGGCGGATGCGGGCGCTCGGCGTGCAGGTCGATCTCGCCCCCTACATGGCCGCCGCCGACCTCTATGTGGACAGCACCCCGTTCGCGTCGCAGACATCAATGCTGGAGGCGGCCATGCGGCGGCTGCCGGTGCTGAGCTGGCGGCCCTATCCGGTCGCCAGCCTGTCCGCCGTGATGGGCAGCGACGACGTCGCCCTCTCCACGGAGGACATCACGTTCAACGATCCGGACGCCTACCGTGCGGCCGTCCTGCGCCTGCTGCGGAACGAGACCGCCGCGACGGCGCTCGGCGCCCGCCTCGCGGCGGCGATCCCGGCCCATCATGCCGGAGAGGGCTGGCGCCGGGCGCTGGCGGACGCCTACGACCGGACGATCGCCAATGCCGCCCACCGGCCCCACACCCGGATCGAGCCGGAGCCGCCGTCCGCCGTGGACGAGGTCGTGCTCGCTTTCCACGAGGGCGCCGGATACAGCAACGACCTGCTCGACTTCGACAATTTCGAGTTCATGCCGCTGTCCATGCAGCTGGCCGAGGTGGGGGCGATCTACCGCCGCCACCCGGAGATCTTGAAGCGCTTCCTGCCGCTCAGCCTCCGGCTGCGGCTGAGCCGGCTGCGGCCGCCGGCCTGATCGATCCAGCGGTGTGATACCCGGCTCATGACGTTCGGACTTGTCCGACCATCGTGAGTGTTACGGCCTGACCGGCCGACGCCCGTTCGGGCTTGCCTGCGCTCATCAAGTCCCGACAGGTCGGGACTTGATGAGCTGGGTATGATCCCGGGCAGGACCGCGTCCGAACACCGTCGCCGGCCGGCCATGCGCCCGTCGGATCAAGACCCCGGCAGCGCCTCCAACTCCGCTTGCATCGCCCGTCGCGCGTCCCGGTTCTGCCACCGGAAGCGGACCAGCCCGCAGAGGAGCTGGACCACCCGCCGGCGGTAGGTGAGGCCGAGGTCGGCCTGCCATTGCGGGCCGCGGAACAGCTCCTTGCCGGCGGTGCGGACGTCCCACCAGACCCATCTCAGCACGTCCGGCCGGTCGACCATGTGCTTGGCGATGAAGGCGCCGTCGCTGCGGTTGTAGGTCTTCACCAGCCTGGCGAGCTCCGCGCTGGAGGCCCTGCCGTGGAAGTGCGACACCACGAGGCGCGGATCGTAGTGGATCGGCACTCCGGCCAGATGCGCCCGGTAGATCCAGTCCGTGTCCTCGGCGGCGCCGGCCGGCGAGCCGGGGCCGAACCGGATGTCGAACCAGCCGACGGTGGCAAGGAGCGAGGCCGGGAAGGTGAAGTTGCAGCCGTGCAGGAAGGCGCCGGGGAAGATGGGCCAGGCGTAGACCGCCGGGTTCGGATCGGTCTTGATCGTCATCGGCAGCGTGTCGGGATCCCCGAGCAGCACCTGGCCGCCGCGAAGGCTCGGCACCGCGTCCTCCGCGTGGGCGGCGACGACGGCGCTGACGAAGTCCGGGGCGAGGCAGCAGTCGTCGTCCGTGATGGCGAGGATGCCGCCGCGGGCGATGGCCATGCCGAGGTTGCGCGCGCCGCAGGCCCCCGGAACCGGCGACCAGAGCACCTGCACCGGAAAGGCCTGGCGCCGCGCCCAGTCGCGCGCCACCTCGTAGGTGTCGTCCGGACAGGCGTTGGCCACGATGATGAACTCGGCCTTGTGGTCCGGCGCCGCCTCCACCGCCGCCCGCACCGCCTCCATGCAGGGCACCAGGCGGGTCGACCGGTTGTGCGTGGCCACGATGATGCTGACGTCGATGTCGCGCCGGATCGGGGCTGCGGCGACCAACCTGCGCCGACCCGTCGTGGCGACCCGGCGGGCCGCCCGGCGGGCGTTGCGGGCAAGGACGACGCGCGTCACCAGATAGTCCAGCTTGCGCGCGGCCCGGCCGATCAGCCGGCGGGCGGCAAAGCGCGCCTCCAGGTGCCTTGCCTGCAGGGTGTAGGTGAACAGCTTGAAGCGAAGGCCCCATCGGTCCCGGCCGACGAAGGACCGGGCGAGGATGAGTTCGGCCTCCCTGTTCTGCCGCTCGATCTCCACCCCGCGGGTGCGCGACACGTTCGCGCCGTGCAGGCGGTAGGCGGCCACCTTGACGTCGATGTAGCCGATCTGCCGGTTCGCCAGGAGCGTGAGGTAGAAATGCCGGTCCTCCACGATCCGGTCTTCCGGGTAGAAGCCGTAGCCGCCGGGCTCGGTGTAGACGGCCCGTTCCACCAGGAGGACCGGCCCGGGCACGCTCCAGCGCCAGATCAGTTCGGTGTTGAGGGTCATCGGATCGGCGAGCGCGGCCCGGTCGGCGCCGTGAAGGGCGTCGAAGGCGCTCGGATGGGTGAGGGCGCCCGATCCGTCGATCAGTTCGCAGTCGCCGAACACCGCGCGCCATTGGGGATTGTGCCGGAGAGCCGCGATGCGCGCCGCGATGCCGCCGGGCAGCAGCCGGTCGTCGCTCCCCAACAGCGCCACGTGGCTGCCCGACGCCATCCGGATCAGGCGGTTGAGGGTCGTGTTGACACCCTGGTTCGCCTGCCGCTCCAGAACGAACCGGTGGAACGCGTCCGGGTGGGCGTCGCGCCAGGCCGCCGCGACCTCATAGGTGCCGTCGGCGGAGCCGTCGTCGAGGACCAGCACCTCCAGGTTCGGGTAGCCGTCCGACAGAATGCTGTCCAGGCATTCCGCCACATAGGCGCTGTGGTTGTACGCGGGCACGAGGACGCTGACGAGCGGTAGCGAGGTCATCTTCACCTCCCGGTTCGGGGGCGGCGGCAGGGAACGCGCAACGCAGGTGTGAAAGGCCGGACGGTGCTCATCCGCGCGTCCGGGCGAAAGCGGGGTGGAGACCGGCAAGACGTCGGGTGACGGCATTCGCCTTCCGGCCGATCCGCGACGTCGGATCGACGGCGTTCGCCAGGATCAGGAGGGCCGCGAGCCCGCCGCCGGCCGACAGGCCGAGGCCGGTCAGAAGGCCGAGCGCCGGATGCACCCGCTCGGCAAGGGCGACGACGGCGATCGCCGCCAGCGTCAGTGCGACGAGGAGCGCGTTCCGCCGGGTGAGGCGCTGGCCGAAGTCCCGGCCGGCGACCACGACCATCAGGGCGAAATAGCCCGCGTAGGCAAGGGCGAAGGCCGAGCCGGTGGCGACCAGCCCGACCTGGGGCAGGAGAAAGGCGAGAAGGCCGATGTAGAGGATCGCCCAGGCGGCGTCCGTCAACACGAAGGCCACGCTGGCGCCGCGGGCGAGCAGAAGGAAGCCGAGCGGCCACGCGGCCAGCTTGAACACGTCGCCAACGATCTGCCACTTGAGGATGGGCACGGCCTCGGCGAAGTCGGCGGAAAACAACAGCGGGACGGCGATGGCCGCGAAGGCGAACACCGCGATCAGCACCGGCGCGGCGAGGAGGAGCGCCACCTCGGTCTGCTCGTTGACGAGGCGCCGGGCGGCCTCCGGGGTGTTCATGGCGGCGGAAAGGCGCGGATAGTAGTCGACCGCCATGGTGCCGAGCACGAAGCCCACATACTGCATGGAGATGGTCCACGCGGCCTGGAAGTGGCCGGTGGCCTCGAGCCCCTCGGCGTCGGTCACCATCGCCCGGACGGCGACCTGGGCGCCGCCGCCCACCACCGCCGCGATCGTCACAGCGCCGCCGGTGCGCAGCATGCCCCCGAGGCGCCCGCGAACCGCCGAAAGCGGCACCGCGACCGGCGCCACCTTGGGCAGCCGGAGGCAAACCACGCCCGCCGCCAGCACGGTGGCCGCCGGCATCGCCACGACGAAGCCGATCGCCCCGTCGAGGCCGAAGAGCGCCACCGCCCCGACCCCGAGGATGGAGGCGAGGAACGCGGCGACGACGCCGATCGCAGCCAGTTCGCCGATCGGCCGCAGCGCGTTGACGAGCGCGGTCTGACCGGCCGCCACCACCGTGAGGAAGACGCCGAGGGCGATCCAGCGCACGTCGCCGGCCCTGCCGGCGTCGCCGACGACGCCGGCGGCGATCGGCTCGCTGAAGAGGAGGACGAGGGCCGCCGCGCCGACCCCGAGCCCGAGGCTGCCGACGAGGAGGGTCCGCCGGGCGACCGCCTGCCGGACCGGGTCGTCCCGATCGGCGGCGATCTCCCGGATGGCGCCTTGCGAGAGGCCGAGGCCGGCGAGGCTGGACAGGAGCGCGAGCAGGGACGAATAGACGCCGATCAGCCCCGCGCCCGCCGGGCCGATCATGATGGCGACCAGCTTGGTCCGAAGGATGCCGATCAGGATCTGGACGGCCGAAGAGCCGCCGAGCACGAGCGCGGCCTGAAGAATGCGGCGGTGGCTGCCGGCCGGCATCAGCGTGGGCCGATGTCAGGGCCGATGGCGAGGACGGCGGCGCGCACGGCGTCCGCGACCGTCGCCGCGTCGGCCAGGGAAAGGTGCGGCCCCATCGGCAGGCTGAGAACCTGGTCGGCGAGCGCGCGGGCGACCGGGAAGGCGTCCGGCGAAAAGCCGAGATCGCGGCAGGCCTCCTGCATGTGGCAGGCGACCGGATAGTGCAGGAGCGAGCCGACGCCCGCGTCGGCGAGATGCTGGCGGAGCGCGTCCCGCCGGGTGTGGCGGATGACGAAGAGGTGCCAGACGGGCTCCACGTCCGCGATCGTGTCGGGCAGGCGCACGATGCCGTCGAGCCGGTCCGCATAGAGCCGCGCAATCGCCCGCCGCCGGTCGTTCCAGGCGTCCAGATGCTTCAGCTTCACCCCGAGGATGGCGGCCTGCACCGGGTCGAGGCGGCTGTTGTAGCCGATCCGCTCGTTGTAGTAGCGCTCCTTCGAGCCATAGTTGCGCAAGGTGCGGACCGCGTCGGCGATCGCCGGATCGTCGGTGGTCACCGCGCCCGCGTCGCCGAACGCGCCGAGGTTCTTGCCGGGGTAGAAGCTCCAGGCCGCGGCGTCGCCGTGGCCGCCGATCCGCCGGCCGCGGTAGCGGGCGCCTTGGGCCTGGGCGGCGTCCTCCACCACCTTCAGGCCGTGGCGGCGGGCGACGGCGAGGATGGGGTCGAGGTCGGCCGGCTGGCCGTAGAGGTGCACCGGGACGATGGCGCGGGTGCGCGCCGTCACCGCGCCTGCGATGGCGTCCACGTCGATGTTGAACGTGTCCGGCCGGCATTCCACGGGCACCGGCCGGGCCCCCGCCTGGAGCACCGCCAGCCAGGTGGCGATGAAGGTGTGCGCGGGCACGATCACCTCGTCGCCGGGGCCGACGCCGACCGCCCGGAGCGCCAGATGGAGGGCGTCGAGCCCGTTGGCGACGCCGACGCAGGCGCCCGCCTCCACATGGGCGGCGAAGTCCTCCTCGAACCGCGCGACCTCGGGCCCGAGGATGTAGGTGCCGGAGGCGAGGGCGCGCGCGACCGCGGCGTCGATCTCGTCCTTCAGCTCCTCGTAGGTCGGCCGCAGTTCCAGGAAGGGGATCACGGCAGGCTCCCCACTTCCCGGCGGAAGTCGTCGTAGTCGCGGATGTAGTCCGACGGATCGTAGCGGTGCGAGGCGAACACCAGGAGGATGGCGTCGCTCGTATAGCCGAAGTGGGTGCGCCAGACGCCTGGCGGCAGGTAGATGCCGCGGTCGATCGCGTTCAGCCGGAAGGTCTGGCGGTTGACGCCGTCGTCCACCATCACCGAGCAGCTTCCGGTGACGCAGATCAGGAACTCCTCGCACAGGCGATGGGCGTGTTCCCCGCGCGTCTCCAGGCTCGGGACGTTGACGACCATGAAATACCGTGCGGCCCGGAACGGCACCATGCCCTCGAACTCGCCCACGGTGAGGTTCCCGCGGATGTCCTCCACGAGCGGCATGCGGTGGAGCGTGACGCCCTTGACCCCCGTGGGCGTGACGCCGAGCGGCAGGTCCCCGAGCGGGTCGAGGCCGGGTCCGGGAGACCGGCTCCCGTCGTCCTGGTAGCCGATGATCCGCGCCGGGTTGCCGACCACGATGGCGTTCCGCGGCACGGAGAGCCGGACCACCGCCCCGGCGCCGATCATGGCGTTCTCGCCGATGGTCACGCCCCGGTGGATAACCGCGCCGCCTCCGATGGAGGCCCGGGCGAGAATCCGCGTCTCCCGGAACGGTCCGCGCCGGTCGCCCTCTGCGAACCCGTCCGCCAGCGACGCCGCAAAGGACACGTTCGGCCCGATGAACACATCGTCGCTGATTCGCAGGCCGGCCGGCAGTTCGACGCCGTTCTTCAAGGTTACGCGAGCGCCGATGACCACATCATCGTCAATTAGGCAGTGGGAACAGACATTGCAGTCCTCCCCAAGCCGTGCGCCTGAGTGAACAATCGAGAATTGCCAGATTTTTGTGCCGCTGCCGACATTGGCAGACTGGCAATCGGCAAGGCGATGCACCATCGCCGGCTTGGTTTCAGCCAGCATTTTAAAAGTACACTTTCATATTCAAGATATATGTTGTCGTTTATTCAGTTTCACATATGCATCATTGACCGGAGTCGTCAATCAGGGTCCAGTCCCCCTGTCGCCCGAACCGACAATGGGGCTATGAGTACGAAACATTGTAGAAGCGCGATTTCGTCGTGAATTCTTTCCGGTCGGTGACGAGGCCTGCCGCGATTCCCGAAGCCCGGCGCGCCAAGGGGTGAGTCGAAGGAGTGGACCATGGAAGCAGCCGCTGACGCTCAGCTGCCGCAGGTGTTCGATCTCGTGATCGTGGGCAGCGGCGTTGCCGCCGCCTATTCCCTCCTGCGGCTCATCGACGAGGTCCGGTCGGAAGGCCCGGCGCCGTCACCGGTCCGCGTCGCGGTGGTGGAGAAGGCTCCGCCCTTCTGGACGGGCATTCCCTACGGCCCCCGCTCGTCCGCCAACGCCCTCATCATCACCACCTTCGAGGAGTTCGTTCCGGCGGCGGACCGCCCGGCCTTCGAGACGTGGCTGAGCGCCCACCGATCGGACTGGACGCAGCGGATGCGGGCCGACGGCGGGGAGATCGCGGCCGCCTGGCAGGCCCGCAACGCGGCCGCCCTCAAGGACGGCGACTATGCCCCGGTCTACATTCCCCGGCGCCTGTTCGGCGACTTCAAGGCCGACGTCATGGCGGCGGCGATCGCGGCCGCGGAGAGGGAAGGCCTTCTCGCCGTCAGCCTTCTCGTCGGCGAGGTGGTCGACCTGGAGCGGCGCGCCGGCGGCGGCTATGCCCTGACCATGGCCAACGACACCGGACGGGTTCAGTCGCTGCACGCCGGTCTCGTCCTCCTGGCGGTCGGCAGCCCGCCAGGGCAGTCCCTGAAGCCGCTGGTCCGCGCCGGCACGGTCGACGCCACCCTGGTGGACGACGTCTACGCGCCCGCCTTTGCGGAAAACCTGACGCGGCTCTACGGTTTCCTCGCCGCCCGGCCGCCCGGCGCGCGGCGCCTCCTCCTGGTCGGCGCCAACGCCAGCGCGCTGGAGACCGCCTACATGCTGGCCGGGGACGGCCGGTTCGCCGATCTGGAACGGCTCGTCGTGCTGTCGCCCGGCGGCGCCTTCCCCCATCGCATCTCCGGCGCGCCGGAGATCGAGATCGATCTGCCGGCCATGCGCGCTCTTCTCGAAGCCGACGCGGTGACGCCCCAGGCGCTGATGGACGCCGCCGAGGCGGACGTCGCCCGCGCGGTGCTGGCCGGCGTGCCGGTGGGCGACGGCTTCGGCTCGGTCGGCCGCCTCCTCGGGCAGGTGATGGCGCGCATGCCCGACGCCGACAAGGAAACCTTCCACACCCGTCACGGCATGCGGTTCTCCCGCCTCATCCGCCGGGCCGGCCGCGAGTACCGGGACGCCGCCGACGCGCTGCGGGACCGGGGCGTGCTGGTCTCCCTCGCCGCCGGCCTCACGGATCTGCGCCACGAACCGGACGGCTGGCACGCCGAGACGACGGACGGCGGCGCGGCGCTCGGCCCGTTCGCGGCGGTCGCCAACTGCTGCGGTTTCGAGCCCCTGACCGCCGACAGCACGTCGCCGCTGATCGCCGCGCTGATCGGCCGGGGTCTCGCGAAGGCCAACGCCACCGGGCGCGGCCTTGCGGTCGACGACACCCTCGCGGCGGCGCCGGGCCTCTTCGTCAACGGTCCCCTGCTCGGCGGCATCTTCAACGACAGCCTGCGCATGTGGCACGTGGAGAACGTGCGCCGCATCAGCGACATCGCGCCCACCGTCGCGCGCTCGATCGCGGCGGCGCTGAGAGAGGCCGCGGACCGGCCCGCCGACCCGGTGGAGATCCATCCGACGGCTGACGTGATGGCGACCGCCATCGGCCCCGGCACGCGCATCGGCGCCTACTGCGTGGTGCTGCCCAAGGCCACCATCGGCAGCCACGTGGAGATCGCCCCCCATTGCTTCATCGAGAACGACGTGGTGGTCGGCGATCGGGTGCGGATCGGCTTCGGGGTGCAGCTCTGGGACGCGCTCAGGGTGGAGGACGACGTGCGGATCGACGCCAACGTCACCTTCACCACTGACCGCTATCCGCGCTCCAAGCAGTATCCGCCCGCCTATCCGGAAACCCGCGTCTGCCGGGGAGCGGTGATCGGCAGCGGCGTCGTCCTCGTCCCGGGCGTGACCATTGGCCCGGGGGCGGTTGTCCCGCCCGGCACGATCGTGACGCGAGACGTACACGCCCCTTAAGACACGGCCCTTGGCGCGCCAACGCATAGATCGAGGTGCAGGACACGATCGGTGAGGGTCTGCTCAAGCGCCTTCAACATGGAGCGATTCTTGTCGACCTGAAGATCGAGTGACAACGAACACGCGCTCTTCGTGCCGACAGGACACCCTGCCTAGAGCATTCTCCGATCAAGTTGCATGACTTGATCGATGAGAGAATGCTCCAGCAAATCGAATCTGGAGCGATTTCTTCTCGACCTGACGATTCCGTCAGGTCGGAAAGCGCTCTAGCAGTCCGGCCCTCACCGGAAGCTGTCCGCCAGCTCGCGGATCCGCGCCTTCACCCGCTGGCGCGTCGCCACCAGGCGGCCGGGGGCGGGGTCGGAGACCGACATGGCGTTGCCGCGCCAGACGAAGCCGTTGCCCGTGAGGGCGGCGAGCCAGAGCACCGGCAGGGCGAGATCGCGCACCAGCATGGCGGTGAGGCCGTGCGCCGTGTTCGGCCAGCCGGACACCCGGTTGAGGATCATCTCGGCGCCGTACCAGAGCGCCGCGAAGGCCGCCACGGTGGAACCGTCCCAGAAGCCCAGGGTGCCGAGCGTCACCGCGCCGGCCATCGGCAGCGCGCCCCCGGCGAGGATTTCCGGCGCGAAGAACAGCGGGAACGAGGCCCGGCGCAGGCGCGCCCAGCGCAGCTGACGGCGCCAGACCTCGCCGGCCGTGCGCCGGCCGAGCGGCTGCGGGTAGGGGCGGTCGACGAGGCGCACGGAAAGGCCGGCCCCACGCACGATCTTGGTCGCGGCCGCGTCCTCCGCCACCTCGGCGGCCAGCCGCGCGATGCCGCCCGCCCGGTCGAGCATCGGCCGGTTCCACATCATGGACTTGCCCTGGGCGAAGCCGAACCCGGCCATGTCGGCGACGAGCTGCCAGCGAGCCTGGAACGCGTTCAGCCAGGCGCACTCCAGTTCCGCGAAGAAGCCGTCCGGCGCGATGCCGATCGGCGGCGAGCAGACGAGCCCCGTCCCGTCGGTCCAGCGCTCCAGCGACCGGTCGATGAAGTCCGGCGCCATCAGGACGTTGCTGTCCACCATGGCGATCCAGTCGTGCCGGGCCGCGGCCCATCCCTTCACCACGTTGTTGAGCTTGGGATTCTGGCTGATGCGGTCGTCGCCGACGAGAAGCCGGGCCGGCCGCTCCGGATGGGCGGCGATCAGGCGGCGGACGAGCGGCAGCACCGGATCGTCGACCGTGGCGGCGCAGAAGACGATCTCGTAGTCCGGATAGGCGAGGTCGAACGTGCTGCCGAGCGTCGCCTCCACATTGTTCTCCAGGCCGCAGACGGGCCGGAGCACGGTCACCGGCGGTCGGCCGCCGGAGACCGCCGTCGGCCGTCGGCGTGCCTTGGCCTTGATGCCGGCCGCCGTCAGGCTGGCCAGATGCACGGCAAGGGCGAAGACGCAGAAAGCGGCCAGGATCCCCATGATGACACGGCCTCCGCCTGAAGTGGGCTAAGGAGTTACAAGAGGCGTGTGACACCTGCACGAACGCCGCAGGCGCGTACCCGAAGCGTGCCGCCGCCGCAGGTCGGGTCCGGCGTCCGCCGAAATCCGGCCGAAGAATTCCGTCCGTGGGGAAAACCCTCTAAAGTGCCGGCCAAAAGCATGAGCGACCCATCCGGCGCTGGTCCGGAGGCGGCGCGACGGGAGGCGGCGGATGACGACGGTGGCGCTGGTCGATTGGGGCACCTCCAGTTTTCGCCTGTGGCTGATCGACCGGTCTGGCGCCGTTCTTGCGGAACGCCGCTCCGAGGAGGGCATGTCCACCCTCGCGCCGGACCGATTCGAGCCGGTGCTCCGCGCCCATCTGTCGGCCCTCGATCCTGCCGTGCGTCCCGTCCGCGTGGTGATCTGCGGCATGGCCGGCGCCCGCCAGGGCTGGCGGGAGGCGCCCTACCGGCCGGTGCCGGTGGCGCTCGACGCCCTGCCGGAGGCCGCGATCTGCGTTCCGGCGGCGGACCTCGACGTGCGCATCCTCCCCGGCCTCTCCGTGCCGGACCGGGACGCGCCCGACGTCCTTCGCGGCGAGGAGACCCAGCTTCTCGGTCTTGCCCTGGAGGATCCGGCGCTCGACGGGCTCGTCGCCATGCCCGGCACCCACACCAAATGGGTGCGGCTCGAGAAGGGCGTGGTGCGCGGCTTCTCCACGGTGATGACGGGCGAACTCTTCGCGCTCCTCTCCCGGGAGAGCCTTCTCCGGCACACGATCGGCGATTGCCGGCCGAGCGGCGATCCCGAATCCCCCGCCTTCACGGCCGGCCTCGCGGCGGCGCTGGCCGCGCCCGCCCGGCTCACCGGGCTCCTCTTCGGCATCAGGGCCGGCGGTCTCCTCCACGGCGCGACCGGCGTTCCGGCGGCGGACCGGCTCTCCGGCCTCATGATCGGGGCGGACGTCGCCGGCGCGCTCCACGATACACCGATGGACGTGCCGGTGATCCTCGTCGCCTCCGGCGGGCTCGCGGACGCCTACGCGGCGGCGCTTGCTTGCGCCGGCCGGACCGTCCGCCGCGTCGAGGCCGACGACGCGGTCCGGCGCGGCCTCACCCACGCCGCCGGCCGGATCTGGCCGGCCTGAACGTCATATCGCCGGCCGGATCCGGCCGGCCTGAACCTGATGCCGCCGGCCGGATCCGGCCGGCCTGAACGAATGCCGCCCTGACGTCCCCGCGCCGGCGCCCTCCCGCCGACGCGCTCAGCCGCCCACGAAGGATCCGCCTCATGTCCCCGTCCAGCCCGTTCGCACCCTGGCCGACGCTCGGCCGCAACCTGGTGGCCATCCTGCGCGGTGTCCGCCCGGACGAGATCGACGCCATCGCCGACGCCCTCACCGACGCCGGCTTCGAGGCGATCGAGGTGCCGCTGAATTCGCCGGACGCGCTCGCCTCGGTGGCGCGCCTGGTCGCCCGCTCGCCGAAGGGCGTGCTCGTCGGCGCCGGCACCGTCATCACCCGTGAGGAGGTGGAGGCGGTGGCGGGCGTCGGCGGCCGGCTGATCGTCTCGCCCAACGTGGACGAGGCGGTGGTGCGCACCGCCGCCAAGCTCGGCCTCGTCACCATGCCGGGCGTCTTCACCCCGACGGAGGCCTTCGAGGCGCTGCGCTACGGCGCGTCGGCGCTGAAGTTCTTTCCCGCCTCCGTGCTCGGGCCGCGCGGCATCGGGGCCGTGCGGGCGGTGCTGCCGGAGGGCACCGTCATGGGCGCCGTCGGCGGCATCACCGAAGCGGATTTCGCGCCCCTGATGGCGGTCGGCGTTTCCGCCTTCGGCCTCGGCACCAGCCTCTACCGGCCGGGCGACGCGGCCGGCGAAGTGGCCATCCGGGCCCGCGCCGCCGTCGCCGCCTACGACGCCGCCAACGGCCGGAGGGCCGCATGAGCACGCCCGCCGTCACCGTCCTCTCCGACATCGTCTGCCACCTGGGGGAGGGGCCCTCCACCCATCCGGGGCTCGGCCGGCTCTACTGGTTCGACATCCTCTCCAAGCGCCTGTTCGAACGCCCGTTCGATCGCACCGGCACCACCATCCACGACCTGCCGATGCACGCCAGCGTGGCGGCCGTGATCGACGGCGATCGGCAGTTCATCGCTTCCGAGACCGGCTTCCACGTGCGCGATATCGCCACCGGCCGGCTGACGCTCCACACGCCGCTCCTCGCCGACGACCCCACCACCCGCAGCAACGACGGCCGGGTGCATCCCTCCGGCGCGCTCTGGCTCGGCACGATGGGCTGGGAGCCGGCGCCGGAGCGGGGCGCCATCTGGTGGTTCCGTAAGGGCGAGGTCCGCAAGCTCTTCGGCGGCATCGCCATCCCGAACGCCATCGCGTTCTCGCCCGACGGCGGCCACGCCTACTACACCGACACGCTCGCCGGCGTCCTGATGCGGGTCGACACCGACCCGGCCACGGGCCTGCCGACCGGCGAGCCCAAGCCCTTCGCCACCGTCACCGACGGCGGCCCGGACGGCGCGGTGGTGGACGCGGACGGCCTCCTCTACAACGCCCGCTGGGGCGGCGGCGCGGTGGACGTCTACGCGCCGGACGGCCGGCGCCTCCGCTCCATCGCGGTTCCCGCCCGTCAGACCTCGTGCCCGGTGTTCTTCGGCCCGAACGCCGACCGGCTGGCGGTCACCTCCGCCCACGAGGGCATGGACGCCGCCGCCCGCGCCGCCGACCCGCTCGCCGGCCAGACCTTCGTGGTCGACTTACCTGTCCGCGGTCGGTTCGACCCGCCGGTCCTCCTCTGATACCAAGCTCTTAAAGTCCCGACCTGTCGGGACTTTAAGAGCGCAGGCAAGCCCGAACGGGCGCCGGCCGGTCAGGCCGTCACGCGCCAGGTAGGAGAAAGACCGGCGGTCAGCCGCCACACTGGCCGACCCATGCCGATCCGGCATCGGTCGACGACAAGAAACGTGGTTTTTCATAAGGCTGGAGGCCGTCTATGCTGGGCCACCGGCCCGGCGCGGTCGATCCCGCGCCGCCCCCGCCCCTGACCCTCGGGAATGCCTCATGTCCAAGCCCACGCGCCGCTCCGCCCTCTGGTTCGACAATCCGGACAACCCGGGCATGACCGCGCTCTACCTGGAGCGCTATCTGAACTACGGGCTCACCCGCGAGGAACTGCAGTCCGGCAAGCCGCTGGTCGGCATCGCCCAGACGGGCTCGGACCTCTCCCCCTGCAACCGCATCCACCTGGAACTCGCCAAACGCGTGCGCGAGGGCATCCGCGACGCCGGCGGCATCCCGTTCGAGTTCCCCGTGCACCCGATCCAGGAGACCGGCCGCCGCCCGACCGCGGCCCTCGACCGCAACCTCGCCTACCTCGGGCTCGTGGAGATCCTGCACGGCTACCCGCTTGACGGCGTGGTGCTCACCACCGGCTGCGACAAGACCACCCCGGCGCTTATCATGGCGGCCGCCACGGTGGACCTGCCGGCCATCGTGCTCTCCGCCGGGCCGATGCTGGACGGCTGGATCGACGGCCGCCTCGCCGGCTCCGGCACCATCATCTGGGAAAGCCGGCTGAAGCTCGCCGCCGGCGACATCGACTACGGCGACTTCATGGAGGCCGCCGCCGCGTCGGCGCCGTCGGCGGGCTACTGCAACACCATGGGCACCGCCTCCACCATGAACTCGCTCGCCGAGGCGCTCGGCATGTCGCTGCCCGGCAACGCCTCCATCCCGGCGCCCTACCGGGAGCGCGGCCAGATGGCCTACGCCACCGGCCGGCGCATCGTCGCCATGGTGGACGAGGACCTGACGCCCTCCAAGATCCTCACCCGCGCGGCGATCGAGAACGCCATCGTGGTCAACTCGGCCATCGGCGGCTCCACCAACGCCCAGCCGCACATCACCGCCATCGCCCGCCACGCCGGCGTTCCGATCGAGCCGCGCGACTGGCAGACCGTCGGCTACGACGTGCCGCTCCTCGTCAACATGCAGCCGGCCGGCGCCTACCTGTCGGAGGGCTTCCACCGGGCGGGCGGCGTTCCGGTGGTGATGAAGGAACTGCTCGGCCGCGGCCGGCTCCACGGCGACGCCCTCACCGTCTCGGGCCGCACGGTGGCGGAGAACGTGGCGCGCGCCGCGGCGCCCGACGGCGAGGTGATCCGCCCCTACGACCGGCCGTTGAAGGAACGGGCCGGATTCCTCGTCCTCTCGGGCAACCTCTTCGACACCGCCATCATGAAGACGAGCGTCATCTCCGAGGAATTCTACGCCCGCTATCTCAACCGTCCGGGCAAGCAGTGGATCCTGGAGGGCCGGGCAGTCGTGTTCGACGGCTCGGAGGACTACCACCACCGCATCGACGATCCGTCGCTCGCCATCGACGAGGACAGCATCCTGGTCATCCGCTACACCGGGCCGATCGGCTGGCCCGGCGGCGCCGAGGTGGTGAACATGCAGCCGCCCGCCGCCCTCATCCGCCGCGGCGTCACCTCGCTGCCCTGCATCGGCGACGGCCGCCAGTCCGGCACGTCCGGCTCGGCGTCCATCCTCAACGCCGCGCCCGAGGCGGCCATCGGCGGCGGCCTTGCCCTCGTGGAAACCGGCGACGTCCTACGCTTCGACCTCGTCAAGGGCACCGCCGACGCGCTCGTGGACCCGGACGTGTGGGAGACGCGCCGACAGGCCTTCCAGCCCCGCTACCCGGCCTCCCAGACTCCCTGGCAGGAACTCCACCGGGCGACCGTCGGCCAGTTCGACCAGGGCGCCTGCATGGAACTTGCCGTGAAATACCGGCAAGTCCGCGAGAAGATCCCACGCGACAACCACTGATCGATCCTCTCGGCGACAGTCCGGCCACGACCGGCCCGCGCGGTCATCGGCATGCGGGCCGGTCTCGTCGTTCGGACCGGCAAGTGAAAGTCTGCCTCGTCGAAAGCCGCGCGCGAATCGATAATAGTACGATTCTTAATCGGTGTAAGTTATCCTCCGGGCAGTGAATGCTTCCTCGGAGCGTGGTGTGGCTCTCGTCGGACAAATACGCCTGATTGAGAAGACCTACGCGCTGGCGATCGCCATCCTGGTGGTGCTCGCCTTCACCGGCACCGTGCTGATGAACTGGGCCCTGCTCATCCAGCGCACCCATGTGGAACTCAGCCTCCTGGTCAGCCGGCAGGCGCAGGTCTTCTCCGCCGTCCAGTCGGCCACGAACGTCTTTCTCGATGCGGCCAGCGAGCCCGACGCGGTCGACGCCGGGTTGATCCGCGTCCGTGAGCGCCTGGCGGACCAAGTGAACCGCCTTGACGGCCTGAACCGGGAGATCGCCACCTTCCTGGACACGCGCAGAGGCACGCTCAACGGCGGTGTGTCGGACACCATCATCGCCATCTACCGCGATCGGCCGCACCGGCTCGCCCATTGGCTCGACACGGTCGTCAAGCGCTCGAAGGAGTTGCAGATCATGAGCCCGCGGGAGGTGCGCTATGTCGTCGACAACTGGTCGACGGTCAACGTGGCGCTCCTATCCGGCACCGGCCTCATCCGGAGCTTCGACAACCTCCTCGCCGAGATCGAACGGGCGTCGAAGGCGCATGTGACCCGCCAGGAGACGCTGCAGGCCGGGCTGACCGGTCTCACCCTCCTGGTCCTCCTCGGCGAGGCCGTCTTCATCTTCGGCCCCATGGTCCGACGCCTGCGGCGCGCCCACCTGCGGGCCGAGGAGACGACGGCGGACCTCAACCGCCTCGCCTTCACCGACAGCCTCACCGGCCTCGGGAACCGCACCTTCTTCCAGCGCGCCTTGCAGGACCACTGCGCGGCCGCGCCGTCGAAGGGGGGCTTCGCCCTCATCCTCTGCGACCTCGACCGCTTCAAGGCGGTGAACGACGGCTTCGGCCACGCGGCGGGCGATGCCCTCATCGCCGAGATGGCACGCCGGATCGCCGGCGCCATCCGGCCCGGCGACACGGCGGCCCGTCTCGGCGGCGACGAGTTCGCCGTGATCGCGCCGGGCCTCGTGGCCGAGACCGACCTGATCGATCTGGTGGCCCACATTCGTGCCGCCACGGCGCTCCCCTGGCGCTGGGGCGACGTGGAGATCGACGTGTCGTCCTCCGTCGGCGGCGCGCTCACCATCGATGGATCGGAGGATCCGGACCGGCTGTTCGCCTATGCGGACATGGCGCTCTACGAGGCCAAGACCGGCGAGCGGCACCTGAAGATCTTCGACGGCGGCCTTCGCGCGGCCCGCGACAACGAGGCGGCCATCCTTCGGGAACTGCCGCGCGCGCTCGCGACCGGCGAATTCGAACTCCACTACCAGCCCAAGATCCGGATCGCCGACGGCGGCCTCGTCGGCGTGGAGGCGCTCGTCCGCTGGCGCCACCCGGACCGCGGCCTGCTGCCGCCCGGCCAGTTTCTCGGCGCCGTCCTGCGCGGTGGCCGCATGGTCGACCTCACGCGCCACGTCATCGCCACCGCGGCGGCGGACCTGGAGCACTGGCGGCGCAGCGGCATTCCCGTCCACAACGTGGCGGTGAACATGCCGGAAAGCATGCTGGCGAGCCGGCTCGGCCTCACCGCGCTGCGCGACGCCATGGACCGCCACGGCCTGCCGGGTCACGCCTTCACGGTGGAGATTACCGAGGACGTGCTCCTCTCCCGGGCGGCGGAGACCATTTCGGAGGTGGTGAACAGCCTCAGCGCCCTCGGCGTGCGCATCTCGTTCGACGATTTCGGCACCGGCTTCGCGTCCCTGTCGCACCTGCGGTCCTTCGCCTTCGACCAGCTCAAGATCGACCGCAGCTTCGTCGCGGAGATCGGCGTCGCCACCGCGAGCGAGCAGATCGTCCGGTCCATCGTCTCGCTCGCCCGGGCGCTCGGCAAGGACGTGGTCGCCGAGGGCGTCGAGACGGAGCGGCAGCTCCGCTTCCTGGCGGCGGAGGGCTGCACGGTGGCCCAGGGCTACCTCTACGCGCCCGCCCTGCCGATCGGCGACCTGGAGGCCTGGATCGCCGACCGCTACCGAAGCCGCACCACCGACGCGCTGTTGAGACATGCAATCGCCCGGTGATGTCGCCCGGAGGAAGCCCTCCGGACCGTTGCACCGGGTGCCGACAAGAAGGACGACCGATGCGCGCCTTGAAGACCCTCTTCCTTGCGACCGCCGTCACGTGCATGACCGGACCCGCCACCCTGGCCGGCGATTTCGAGGTGATGACCTTCTGGACGTCGCGGAGCGAAGCCGCGGCGCTTGCTGTCGTTCGGGATGCCTTCGTGGCCGACGGCAGCACATGGCGTCAGCGCGATTTCTCGGACAGCTCGCTGCTCCGCCGCGAATCCACCAGCCAGTTCGTCACCGGAACGCCCTCGGCCGCCGCACAGTGGGCGTTCGGACAGTCGATCACCGAAATGGCCGACGCCGGCATGATGACGCCGATCGACGAACTCGGTTCAACCGACGCCTGGTCCAGGATTCTGCCGCCGTTCGTCCTTGAAAGCATCTCCGCCGGCGGGGAACTCTACATCGCGCCGGTGGGCGTCCACGTCGAGAACTTGATGTGGATGAACCGTGCGGTGCTGGAGGAGAACGGTCTTTCCATCCCGGCCACCTGGGATGACCTGATCGCTGCTGCGCGGGTCCTGAAGGCACGCGGCGTCACCCCGATCGTTCTGCCGAAGGACGACTGGCCGACGAACATCCTCATCCGCAACGTTATCGCGGGCGTGGCCGGCAGCCACGAGGCTCTGCGCCGCCCCAACTTGACTTGGAACGAACTCGTCGATCATCCGGCCATGGAGGAGATCGTGGAGACGATCGTCAGCCTGCGAGACCTTGTCACGCTGTCGGACGAACGCGTCCGCTGGACCGACGCCGCGCTCGACTTGGCGGAAGGGCGCGCGGGCTTCTACTTCATGGGCGACTGGGTCCGCGGCGAGTTCGCCGCGAACGGCATCAAGGTCGACGAGCAGATCCTCTGCGCCTTCCCGCCTGGCAACCGGTGGCTCCAGAGCCTCGTGATCGACGGCTTCTACTTCCCGTTTCTCGACGATTCACACCTGATCGCCGCACAGGGTCGGTTGGTCGAGGTTCTGATGGACCCGCGCGTGCAACTGGAGTTCGCGTTGAAGAAGGGCTCCGTGCCGGTACGATCGGACATCGACTTCAAGAAGCTCGATTCCTGCGCCGCCGACGCCCATGCGCGCATGTCCGACCCGAATGTCGCCTTCCACCGCATGGAGCCGTTGACGCCCGACTGGGACGGCAACATCCGCTATACCGTGGCGCTCCTGGATAGCCTTATGCCAGACGGCGGCGATGTGCCGGACGTCATGGCGAAGTTGAGGGACATCCGCAAGGACAGCCCCACGCCCTGATCCGGCCGGCGCCCGTTCGGGCTTGGGATCACTCCACCGTGACGCTCTTGGCGAGGTTGCGCGGCTGGTCCACGTCGGTGCCGATGAACACCGCCGTGTGGTAGGCGATCAGCTGGATCGGGATGGCGTAGACGAGCGGTGCGATCAGCGTCGGCACCTCCGGCATCACGATCGTTTCGATCGTCGTCACCTCCGTCGCCGCCGCCCCCTTCGGGTCGGTGACGAGGATGATTTGGCCGCCGCGCGCCGCCACCTCCTGCATGTTGGAGACGGTCTTCTCGAAGATGCCGTCGAACGGGGCGATCACCACCACCGGCATGGACTCGTCGATGAGGGCGATCGGCCCGTGCTTCAACTCGCCCGCCGCATAGCCCTCCGCGTGGATGTAGGAGAGCTCCTTCAGCTTCAGCGCGCCTTCCAGCGCCAGCGGATAGGACGTGCCGCGGCCGAGATAGAGGGCGTGGCGCGCCTTCGACAGGGTCTTGGCCAGCCGCTCGATCTGCGGCTCGCGCTTCAGCGCCTCGGCGACGAAGCGCGGCAGCTCGATGAGCGCGCCGACGAGCGCCGCCTCCTCGGCCTCGTCCAGCGTGCCGCGCACCCGTCCGGCCGCGATGGCGAGCGCGGCGAGCGTGGTCAGCTGGCAGGTGAAGGCCTTGGACGAGGCGACGCAGATCTCCGGTCCGGCGAGCGTCGGGAACACCACGTCCGCCTCGCGGGCCATGGTGGAGCCGGTCACGTTGACGACGGCCGCCACATGCTGGCCGCCCGCCTTGCAGTAGCGGAGCGCCGCCAGGGTGTCGGCCGTCTCGCCCGACTGGGAGACGAACAGCGACAGGTCGCCCTCCTGAAGCGGGGCCTCGCGGTAGCGGAACTCCGAGGCGATGTCGATGTCCACCGGCAGGCGGGCGTAGCGCTCGAACCAGTATTTGGCCGTGAGGCCCGCGTAGTAGGCGGTGCCGCAGGCCGAGATCACCAGCCGCCGCACGGTGCGGAAGTCGAACGGCAGCCCTTCGGGCAGCCGGGTCCGGCCGGTGGTGAAGTCGATGTAGTGGGCGAGCGTGTGGCCGATCACTTCCGGCTGCTCGTGGATCTCCTTGGCCATGAAGTGCCGGTGGTTGCCCTTGTCCACCACGATGGCGGCCGCCGTGGAGGTGTGCACCGGCCGCGACACCACCGTGCCGGCCTCGTTGCGGATGGTGGCGCCCTCGTGGGTGATCACCGCCCAGTCGCCATCCTCCAGATAGCTCACCGACCCGGTCAGCGGCCCGAGCGCGATGGCGTCCGAGCCGAGATACATCTCGCCCTTGCCGTAGCCGATGGCGAGCGGCGGGCCGCGCCGGGCGCCGATGAGAAGGTCGGTCCGGCCCTCGAACAGCACGGCGAGCGCGAAGGCGCCGGTGAGCCGCGGCAGCACCGCCCCGACGGCCTCCACCGGGCTCTTGCCGGTGTCGAGCTCCGCCGCCACCAGGTGGGCCACCACCTCCGTGTCCGTGTCGGACTGGAAGCGCACGCCCGCCTCGACGAGCCCGGCCTTCAGGGCCTGGAAGTTCTCGATGATGCCGTTGTGCACCACCGCCACGCCGCGGCCCACGTGCGGGTGGGCATTCCGCTCGGTCGGGCCGCCGTGGGTCGCCCAGCGGGTGTGGCCGATGCCGACCGTGCCGCCGAGCGGCTGGCCCGCCAGCTTCCCGGCGAGGTTGACGAGCTTGCCCTCGGCCCGCCGGCGGGTGATCGCCCCGTCCTCCAGCGTCGCCACGCCGGCGCTGTCATAGCCGCGATATTCCAGGAGCCGCAGGCTGTCCACCAGCCGTCCGGCCACCGGCTCCCGCCCGACGATGCCCACGATTCCGCACATGGCGACGCCCTCAAAAAGATCACTATTCCCGTATGCATAGCCGACCGGCCTGCACGACCGGTTAAGGCACGCGCCGCCAACCCGGCGTTGCCGCGACCCTAGTGGATCCACCGCGCCGGACCAAAATCACCTTGCATGACCGATTGTGTCAGCCCGAAGCCCGAAGCCCGACTGCCGAACCCCGCCCCTTCACCCCTTCCCGGCCTTCCGCGCCAGCAGCGCCTCCCGCTTCGCCTTGCCCGCGCCCGGCTTCACCGCCTGGCGGGCCCGGCCGAACGCCATGGCGTCGGCGGGCACGTCCTCGGTGATGACGCTGCCGGCCGCCGTGAAGGCGCCGTCGCCCACCGTCACGGGGGCGACCAGTGTCGTCTGCGAGCCGACGAACACCCCGGCGCCGATCACCGTCGCGTGCTTGAACACGCCGTCGTAGTTGCAGGTGATGGTCCCGGCGCCGACGTTCGTGCGCGCCCCCACGGACGCGTCGCCGATGTAGCTCAGGTGGTTGATCTTGGCGCCTTCGGCGATGGTGGCGTTCTTGATCTCCACGAAGTTGCCGATGTGGGCGCCCGGTCCCACCTTGGCGCCGGGGCGCAGGCGGGCATAGGGGCCGACGATGGCGCCGGGGGCGACGGTGGCGCCCTCCAGGTGGCTGAAGGCGCGGATCTCGGCGCCATCGCCGACGGTCACGCCGGGGGCGAACACCACGTTCGGCTCCACGGTCACGTCGCGGCCGAGCACCGTGTCGTGGGACAGGAACACCGTCTCCGGCGCCGTCAGCGTCGCGCCGCCGGCCATCGCTGCGGCCCGCGCGCGGGCCTGGAAGAGCGCCTCCGCGGCGGCCAGCTGCGCCCGGTCGTTGATGCCGACGAACTCCGCCTCCGGCCCCGTCACCACGGCGGTGACGAGCCCGCGCCCGGCGGCGATCTCGGCCGCGTCGGTCAGGTAGAATTCGCCCTTGGCGTTGGCGTTGCCGATCGACTCCAGAAGGTCCGGCAGCAGCGCGCCCCGGATGCCCATGATGCCGGAGTTGGAGAGCCGGATCGCCCGCGTCGCCGCGTCCGCCTCCTTCTCCTCCACGATGCGGACGAGCCGGTCGCCGTCGGTGACGAGGCGGCCGTAGCCGGTCGGGTCGCTCGCCTCGAAGCCGAGCACCACCAGGTCCGCGCCGGCGTCCATCCGGTCGCGGAGGGCGCGCACGGTCTGCGGCCGCACCAAGGGCGTGTCGCCGAAGAGGATCAGCACGTGGGCGGCCGGGGCCGGGTCCGCGAAGGCCGCCCGGGCGGCGAGCGCCGCGTGCGCCGTGCCGCGCCGCTCCGCCTGCACGTGGAGGCTCGCGTCCGGGGCGGTCGCCGCCAGATGCGCCCGCACTTGGTCCGCTCCGGCGCCGATCACCACCGCCAGCCGGTCCGCGCCGGCCGCCCGCACCGTGGCGATCACATGGTCGAGCAGGGGCCGGCCGCCCACCTTGTGCAGCACCTTCGGCAGGGCGGACCGCATACGGGTGCCCTCGCCGGCGGCGAGGACCACGGCAAGGCAGTCGGAAGTCGGCATGGGCGGAGGCTCCGGCGAAACGGGACCGCCGCTTATGGTCGGCGAGGGCCGCCGCGGTCAAGTCGCCGCGACGGGCGCCGCTTGAACGGAAACGGGGCCGTCGGCGTCACCGCCGCGGCCCCGTTCGCCCGATCCCCGCACGGGGCCGGGTCACTCCATGGCGGCGGTGACCGCCTTGCCGAGGGCGAACAGGCGCTGCTCGATCAGCACCGGCACCTCGCACACGAAGGTGATCGCCTTCTGCCGTTCCTCGAACACGCGGGTCTGCATCAAAACCTCGTCGGTCTTCGACTGGACGACCGAGAAGTCCGCCTTCGGATCGTTGCGCAGGGCGTCGAGCGAGGCGCTGCTCGCCCGCACCTGGTCGGCGAAATTGCGCTGCTTCTTGGCGAAGCGCACGATGCCGTTGACCACGTCGCGCCGCTCGCTGTTCATCCGATCGAACAGGCCGGCGAACACCAGCGTCAGCTTCGCGCGCGCATCGGCGCCGCTCGCCTCGGCGAAGGCCGCGATGGCCTTCGACGCCTCTTCGAGCGGCACGCGGCGCTGCTGCAGAAAGGTGACCAGTTCGACCACCTGGGGGTCTTCCTCCCACGCCGACGATCCCGGCTCGACCGGAGGGCCCGTCCAGACGGTGCCGATAGCAAGCTCGGCCACCTTTCGCTGGACGCACGGCCAATCCGGGTCGTTGGGATCGCCGACCGCAAAGGCCGGGGTCGCGGTCAGGACCGCGGTTGCGACCAGCGTGGCGGCGATCGTTCTGATCATCTCAGGCCTCACTTCACGATAAACGTCCCGGTCAGGCCCTTGTCGGCCAGACCTTCGCATTCCCACACATACTCGCCCGGAACGATCGGCACCACGAAGATTTCCGCCTCGGCCGCGTTCTCGAACTCCAGTTCGTTCAAGTAGGGCGCCTTGATCTCGAGCCCACCCGCCTCCACCTTGCGCAGCCAGACGCTGGAGAAGAAACTCTTGGCCTGGAAGGCGCATTCCTGCGCGCCCGTGGCCTTGATCATCAGGCTGTAGGATTTGCCCGTCTCCATGTCGTAGGTGGCCTGCGACACGCCGAAGCCGTCGCCGGTGCCGACCACCAGTTCGGGCAGGGCGGTCGGCTTGGAACCGAGGTTGCCGGCCGCGAGGGCCGGGGTGGCAAGGAGCGCAAACAGCACGGCAGAGATCGTGGTCTTCATCGTTTCCCCCCAAGGAATGACGACTGTGGATCGTTTTGGCATGCACGGCTTCTCCGTCGGCCGCGCAGGGCGCGGCCGCCGAATGAGGTTTGCCCTCCGGCTCGGTTCGCCGGGTCAGGTTCAAGAACGGGCAGGTCGTCCGGCGGTCAGTTCACCGGATTGACGACGACGCCCCAGGGGTAGCTGCCGACGGTGATCGACTTGATCACCTCCTGGGTTGCCACGTCGATGACCGAGACGTCGTTGGAGACGCCGTTGGTGCTGAAGAGATATTTCTCGTCCGGCGTGAAGGCGAGCTGCCAGACCCGCTGGCCGACGAGCAGATACTCCAGCACCTCGTGGGTGGTGCCGTCGATCACCGCCACCCGGTTGGACGGGCCGAGCGCCACGAAGGCGAACTTGCCGTCCTTGGTGATCCGGACGCCCACCGGCTGCAGCGCCTCCGGGCTGATGCCGGGCACCTCGAAGGAGATGGTCTTCTTGATCTCCTGGGTGGCCGGGTCGATCACCGCCACCGTGCCGCCGATCTCCGCCGACACCCAAAGTTCCGAGCCGTCGCTCTTGTACTCGGCGAACCGCGGCCGCGCGTCCACCAGCACGTTGGCGTAGATCTCGTTGGTCTCGGTGTCGATGAAGTGGGCCATGTTGGTGGTTTCGGACGTGTTGATCACCGTCTTGCCGTCCGGCGAGACCGCCATGCCTTCCGGCTCCACGCCCACCACCACTTCGCTCAGCACCGTGTGGTCGTTCACGTCCACCACGGTGACGAGGTTGTCGTCCTCGTTGGCGATGTAGAGCGGGTTGCCGGTCGGATGCAGCACGAACAGCTCCGGATCCGGGCCGGACGGCAGCGTGTGCAGCATCTCGAACGTCTTGGTGTCGTAGACCTCCACCGTGTCGTCGTCGGAGGCGCAGATGTAGAGATGCGCGCCGTCCGGCGAGATGGTGATGCCGCGGGGGCGCTGGCCGGTCGGAACCGTCTTGATCACCTCCAGGGTCTCGGTGTCGATCACCGTGAAGGTGTTGTCCTTCTCGTTGGTCACATAGGCCGTGCCGGCAAGCGAAGGCGCCGCCGTCACGAGAGCGGCCAGGGCGGCGGTACCGGCGAGAAGCGCCGTGCGCGTCATCGTCATCTCTGTCTCCTCCTCAGGGTCGTCGGTTCGGGCACGGAAGGTGCCGGCAGTTCGGATGCCGCCTGGAAAAGCCCCTCCGCCGTCGAAAGCCCCGTCCTCTCGCCGGATCGCAACGCCTTTTGGCAAAGGCGGACGATCCGATCAGGTCTTTCAGCATCGGCGGCGAGGATAGGTCGGGCCAAAAGGCTCTTCCAATTACCGATTTGTAATTTGCGGACGCACCCTCTCTCTGTCCAGCGGCGGTTTTCCGCGCGCCTGAGCGAGACGGAAGGGCCGATCTTCGGGCGAAATCTGACGAGGCCCGGGTTGTTCGCCCCGGTTCCACAGGAAAAAGTCCGGACACAAACGGGACAAGTCGTCGCAACCTCGGGAAAATATTCCCGATGCCGCACCGCGACGCCGGCCGGCATGGCCGGATTTGTCGGTTCACGCACTGAATCCGGACACCATGGCGTGCGTTTGCCGCGGCCTGCGGGGGCGGGGGCGTCACACGCATCCTTGACGGATGCCCGGATCGCCCTCCTATTGTCCCGCATCAGCCGCACGGAAGCCGCCGGTGACGCGACAAGGCTTCCGGCAAACAGTCAAGACCCTGGGAGGAGGGCGTCCCCACCATGAATTTCTTCGACATCGTGATGGCGATCTGCCTGCTCAACGACCCGACGTCGTGCCGCGAGCAGCGCCTGCAGTATGAAAGCTTCGGTTCGCTCAACGAGTGCCTGTTCGAGGCGCAGTTCTACATCGCCGCCTGGAAGGCGGAGAACACCGACGTGGAAATCCGCAACTGGCGGTGCGAGTACGCCCAGCAATCGGCCCCGCCGGCCGACGCGCTGCCCGAGACCAAGTCCTGATCCGACGGGCGTCCGGCCGGCCCGAAGGCGGGCCGCCGGCGTCCCCGCCACCCGGGAGGGAGCGCATGAGCGAGGCTGACGCCGCGCGTGACGGGGCGGCCGGGTCCGGTGCGCCGGCGCTGGAAGTGGACCGGGTGTCGTTCGCCTACGCGGGGCGCAAGGCCCTCGACGACGTGAGCTTCACCGTCCGCCGCGGCCGCTTCACCGCGCTGCTCGGACCGAACGGCGCCGGCAAGACCACGCTCTTCTCGCTCATCACCCGCCTGTTCGACGCCCGCGAGGGCGCCATCCGGATCGCCGGCCGCGACCTTGCCAAGACCGGTGCGTCCGCGCTCGCGCCGCTCGGCGTGGTGTTCCAGCAGCCGACCCTCGACCTCGACCTGACGGTCCGCCAGAACCTGCGCTACTTCGCGCGGCTCCGCGGCCTCTCCGTCAAGGACGCCGACCGGCGCATCGAGGCCCAACTGGAACGGCTCGCCATGGCCGAGCGCATCGGCGAGAAGGTGCGCGCCCTCAACGGCGGTCACCGGCGGCGGGTGGAGATCGCCCGCGCGCTCCTCCACGACCCGGAGGTGGTGGTGCTCGACGAAGCGACCGTCGGCCTCGACGTGCCGACCCGCCGCACCATCGTGGACCACGTGCACGACCTCACCCGCACCCGCAATCTGGCGGTCCTCTGGACCACCCACCTGATCGACGAGATCCTGCCCGGCGACGACCTCGTCGTCCTCCACCGGGGTCGCATCGTCGCCACCGGCACCGCCGAGGGCGTGGTGGCGGAAACCGGCGCGCCGGACCTCGACGGCGCCTTCGCGCGTCTGACCCGCGCCCCCGACGGGGAGGCCGCCGCTCGATGATGCCCCCGTCCGTGTCCACTCCGACGCTCTATCGCCGCGCCTTCGTGGGCATCGTCAGCCGCGAGCTCCTGCGCTTCCTGAAGCAGCGCGAGCGTTTCTTCTCCGCCCTCGTCCGCCCGCTCGTCTGGCTCGTCATCTTCGCCGCCGGCTTCCGGGCCGTGCTCGGCCTGCCGATCCAGCCGCCCTATCCAACCTACATCACCTACGACGTCTACATCGTGCCGGGGCTGGTCGCCATGATCCAGCTCTTCAACGGCATGCAGTCGTCGCTCTCCATGGTCTACGACCGGGAGATGGGCTCCATGCGGGTGCTTTTGACGAGCCCGCTGCCGCGCTGGTTCCTGCTCGTCTCCAAGCTCTTCGCCGGCACCTGCGTCTCCATCCTGCAGGCCTACGCCTTCCTCCTGGTGGCGGTGGCGCTCGGCATCAAGATCCCCTGGATGGGCTTCCTCACCATCCTGCCCGTGATGGCGCTCACCGGCCTGATGCTCGGCGCGGTCGGCATGCTGCTGTCCTCCACGGTGCGGCAGCTGGAGAACTTCGCCGGGGTGATGAACTTCGTCATCTTCCCCACCTTCTTCCTGTCGTCGGCGCTCTATCCGCTCTGGAAGATGCGCGAGTCCAACTACATCGTCTGGCAGCTCTGCCAGCTCAACCCGTTCACCTACGCGGTGGAGGCGCTCCGCTTCGGGCTCTACGCCAAGGTCAACGGCTTCGCTCTCTCCATCGTCGCCGTCACCCTCGTGGTCTTCCTCGCCGGCGCCATCTTCGGCTACAACCCCAGCCGCGGCTTCCAGGTCCGCAAGTCCGGCGGCGGCGAGTAGGGGCGAGGGGCTGAAAGCGTGGGTGGTCCGCCTTCGCGGACCATGACGATGAAGGAGTAGGGGGAAACGGGTCGTGGCTCCTATTCACGCGCCGACCCACCCGCTCCTACCCCCCAGCCGTCATCCCGGCGAAAGCCGGGATCCAACCGGCGTTGTCATCAGCCGCGCCGGCGCGGTGGTCCCGCCGTCGGCTGGATCCCGGCTTCCGCCGGGATGACGTTGAAGCGAGCCGTTCTCGCCATCATCGTCATGGTCCGCGAAGGCGGACCACCCACGCATCCCCTTCAAGCACCCCACCTATCCCCTCACACGAACAACCCCGGCTGGCGCCGCCGGAGCGTCTCCACCAGGATGAACGTCTTCATGTCGCGGATCTCGCCCGCGTCGGCCAAGGCCGCCAGGGTGCCGAGCGGGATCTCCAGCACCTCGATCTCCTCGTGCTCCTCGGCGAGCCCGCCCACGTCCTGCGCAAGGCGGCTTTCCAGCGGGGCGAGGTAGAGCCACACGCGCTCGGTCACCGATCCCGGCGTGGAGAAGGGCGCGCCGACGAACTCCATCGCGCCGATCGTCACGCCCGCCTCCTCCTCCGCCTCCCGGCGGGCGGCGTCCTCCGGGCTCTCGCCCGCGTCCACGATGCCGGCCATCGCCTCCAGAAGGAGGCCGGAGCCGTCCGCCACCAGCGCCGCCGGCCGGATCTGCCGCACCAGGATGCCGGTTCGCGCGGCCGGGTCGTAGACGAGCACTGCCGCGCCGTTGCCGTGGTCGTGCACCTCGCGCTTGAAGCGCACCGGCTCGCCCCGCACCGTGGTGTCCAGCACCACCACCTCCAGCGTCACCCAGGCGTCGTAGACCGTCCGCCGGTCCGCGATGGTGACGGGCGGCAGGCGCGTCTCGGGCAGAAGATCGCTCACGCGCGGGTCCTTTCGGCGGCGACGGCGTTGGTGCGCCGGATCAGGTCCTTGTAGAGGCCGCGGATGCGTTCCACCATCGGGCCGGGCTTGCCCGTGCCGATCGGCCGGCCGTCGATCTCCACCACCGGGGTCTGGCCGCCGAAGGTGCCCGTCACGAAGGCCTCGTCGGCGCCATAGGTGTCGACCAGCGAGAAGTTGCGCTCGAACACCGGGATGCCGGCCTCCCGGCAGACCTCGATCACCTTCGCCCGTGTGATGCCGTTCATGGCGTAGTCGCCGGTGGAGGTCCACACGGCGCCCTTGCGCACGATGAAGAAGTTGGTCGAGTTGCAGGTGTTGACGAAGCCGTGCGGGTCCAGCATCAGCGCCTCGTCGCCGCCGGCCTTGAGGGCCTGGATCAGCGCCAGGATGCAATTCAGCTTGGAGTGGGAGTTCAGTTTCGGGTCCTGGCTGTCCGGCGTCTGCCGGTGCACGTGCACGGTGAAGAGCCGCAGCCCTGTCCGGAAGGTCGCCTCGGAGGCCACCTTGAACTCCGGGATGATCACGATCGTCGGCCCGTAGACCGAGAGGCGCGGGTCCTGGAACGGGTTCTTCTTCCGGCCCCGCGTCACCATCAGCCGCACATGGGCGCCGTCGGTCATGGCGTTCGCCGCCAGCACGTCGTAAAGGATCCTCTCCATGTCGGCGGGCGATAGACCGATGTCGAGATCGATGGCCTTGGCGGCTTCGAACAGGCGGTCCAGGTGGTCGTCGAGGAAGGCGATCCGGCCGTCGTAGACCCGGAGCCCTTCCCAGACGCCGTCGCCCATCATGAAGCCGCTGTCGTAGACCGACACGGTCGCCTCGTCGCGGGGGTGGAGCGTGCCGTTGACGTAGATCAGAATGCTGTCGTTGCGCGGGTCCGGCGCCGAATCGTGGGTGCTGACCGCGTGCGGGAGGAGGGGAGAGGTCATGGATGTCTGCCTTGAGGGCCGTCGGCCGGGTTGGCCGAACCGTATCGGAAGCCTCCTTGCAAAGGAAGGACGCGGCATCTCTGCGCACTCGGCGGCGCGCCGGCGGCGCCCTATCTGACCCGCCATGAGCCGGTCGTCCCGAAAGCTCCCGTCCGCGCCGCGCGCCGCCTGCCTCCTGTCGGCCGGCGCCAGCCTCATTTGGATCCCGCAGGCCTTCGTGCTCGCCCGCGCGGTGGCGGACGCCGTGTCCGGCGCGGCCTTCGGCGCCGCGGACCTCCTCGTCCCGGCCGCGCTCTTTCTCGTGCTCGCCCTCGTCCGCACCGGTCTCGACACCCTTTCGGTGCGCCTTGCCGCCACCCATGCGGCCGCGGAGAAGCACCGCATCCGCGCCACTGTTGCCGCCACCGTCGCCGCCTGGTCGCCGGTGGACGCCACGCGCCCGCCCGTCGGCGAGGTGGCGACCCTCGTCGGCGACCAGGTGGAGAGCCTGGAGCCCTTCATCGTCCGCTACGGCCCGGCCCGCTTCCGTGTCTCCGTGGTGCCGATCGTCATCGCCCTCGTGGTCGCCTGGTACGCCTGGGCCGCCGCGCTCGTCCTCGTGCTCGCCTTCCCCTTCATCCCCCTCCTCACCTCGCTGATCGGCATGGAGGCGCGCGACCGCAGCAAGGCGCAACTCGCCGAGGTCGGCACCTTCACCGGCGTCCTCCTCGACAAGCTCGCCGGCCTCTCCACCATCCGCCTCTTCGGCGCCGTCGACCGCACCGCCGAGGCGATCGGGACGGCCGGCGACGGCATCCGCCGGCGCACCATGGGCGTCCTTGCGCTTGCCTTCCTGTCGTCGGCGGTGATCGAGGTCTTCTCCGCCATCGGCGTCGGCCTCGTCGCCATCTTCATCGGCTTCTCCCTCCTCGGCTGGATCGACTTCGGCGTCACCGGCGCCCCGCTCGACCTTGCCTCCGGCCTCTTCGTGCTCCTGCTCGCGCCCGATTTCTTCCAGCCGCTCCGCGACTTCTCCGCCGCCTACCACGACAAGGCGGCCGCCGAGGCGCTGATGGACCGGCACGACGCGCTGATCGCCCCCGCCCGTCCGCGCCTCCTTCGCGCCGATCCGGCGCCCGCCGCCCCGCCTGTGGTCCTCACCCACGCCGCCCCTGCCGCGCCCACCGTCACCGTCCACGGCCTCACGGTCACCGCCCCCGGCGGCGCCGTCATGGTGGCGGACGTCTCGTTCGAGGTTTCGCCCGGCGAGACGGTGGCGCTCTGGGGGCCGAGCGGCGCAGGCAAATCCACCGTGCTGGCGGCCCTCGCCGGCCTCGTCGCCCCCTCGGCCGGCACCATCACGGTCGGCGACGACACCCTCTCGCCGACGACCGCCGACGCCATCCGCCGCCGCGTCGCCTGGATCGGCCAGACCCCGCTCACCCTGTCGGCCAGTCTTGCCCGCAACCTCACGCTCGCCGAACCGGCCGACCGGGGGCCGGCCGACCCGTGCGCCCTTGAACGGGCCATCGCGGATGCCGGCCTCGGCGCCTTCGTGGCCCGGCTGCCGCGGGGCCTCGCCACCCCCATCGGCGAGGCCGGCGCCGGCCTTTCCGGCGGCGAACTCCGCCGCCTCGCCGTCGCCCGCGCCCTCGTCGCCGACCGGCCGCTGGTGCTGGCCGACGAGCCCACCGCCGACCTCGACGCCGACACCGCCGACGCGGTCCGCGCCGGTCTCCTCAAGGCCGCCGCCGGCCGCACGCTCATCGTCGCCACCCACGATCCGCTGCTCGCCCGCCAGATGGACCGTGTGATCCGCCTCGCCGCCCCGTCCGCCCCGCCACCGCCCGCCGATCCGGCCGCCCCCCAGCCGGCCGCCGACCCCGCGCCGCGCGCCGCCGCCGGCCGGCCGGTCGCGACCGAACCCGCGAAGGGCCCCGCATGAGCGCGCTCCTCGCCGTCATCGGCCGCTTTTTCACCTATGCGCCGCTGCGGCTCCTCGCCGGCGTCGTCCTCCTGGTGCTGACGCTCGCCGCCGGCCTCGGCCTCCTTGCCGCCAGCGGCTACCTGATCGCCGGCACGGCGCTCGCCGGGCTCGGCCTCATCGCCTTCGACACCTTCCGGCCGAGCGCCGCCATCCGCTTCTTCGCCCTCGCCCGCACCGGCGCCCGCTACCTGGAGCGGCTCGTCAGCCACGACGCCACCTTCCGGGTCCTTGCCGCGCTCCGGGTGGACGTCTTCCGCGGCATCGCCGCCGCCCCGGCCCGGGTGCAGCGCCGGAGCGCCGACCTCCTCGCCCGCCTCTCCGGCGACCTCGACGCCCTCGACGCGGTGCACCTGCGCTTCGTCGCCCCGGTCGGCGCCGCCTTCACGGCGCTCCTCGCCCTCGGCGTCGTCTACGCCCTCCTGTCTCCAGTCCTCGCCGTCGCCGTGCTGGTGCCCGCGGTCGGCCTCGGCGTGGTGGCGCCGGTCTGGCTCGCCGCCCGCGGCCGGCGGGACGCGCGCCGCCGCCACCACGGCATCGACGCCATCCGCCGCCGCATCGTCGACCTCGACCGGGGCCGCACCGAATGGGCGGTCGCCGGCCGGCTCGGCGAGGCGGCCTCGTCCGTCACCGCCGCCGCCGACAGGGTCGCCGCTGTCGAGGCGCGCCAGCACCGTCGCGACATGGCGGTCCGCGCCGCCGGGCTCCTCGCCGGCCAGGTGGCGATCGTCGGCGCGCTCCTCGTCGGCGCCGACCTTCTCGCCGCCGGCGCCGTCTCCGGCCCGGTGTTCGTGCTGATCGTGCTCGCCGCCTTCACGGTGCTCGAAGCGGTGCAGCCGCTCCGCGCGCTCGCCCTCGACCTCGGCCGCATGATCCTCGCCGCCGGCCGCATCGCGCCGTTGATGCGCGTCGGCGCCGCGGAAGGCCACCGGTCCGCCGAATCACTGGCGCCGTCCATCCACCCGGCCGGCCCCATGGCCATCCGCCTCGACGCCGTCACCGTCCGCGCCGACGACGGCCGGCCGCCGCTCCTCGACGGGGTCTCCCTCGCCATCGTGCCCGGCGAGCGGGTCGCCCTCGTCGGCCCGAGCGGCGCCGGCAAGTCCACCATCCTCGCCGTCATCGCCGGCCTCGTCCCGCCGACGGACGGGCGCGTCGACGTCGGCGGGCGCCCGGTCGTCGGCCCCGGCGGGCCGGACGGCGCGGTCGGCCTCCTCACCCAGCGCATCGACCTCTTCCAGGGCGACGTGGCGGACGTGCTCCGCCTCGGCCGCCCCGACGCCCCGGACGCCGCGCTCGGCGCCGCCGTCACGGCCGCCGGCCTCGACCCGGTGCTTGGCCCGCGCGACGGCCTCGCCTTCACGCTGGGGGAGGGCGGGTCGGGCCTGTCCGGCGGCGAGCGGCGGCGCCTGGCACTCGCCCGCCTCCTCGTCGCCGATCCGTCCGTGGTGCTTCTCGACGAGCCGACCGACGGCCTCGACGCCGTCACCGCCGACGCGGTGCTCGCCGCGCTTTCGAACGCCACCGCCGGCCGCACCCTCGTGGTCGCCACCCACCGGCGCACCGAGGCGGCGCTCGCCGACCGGCTGGTTTCCGTCCGCGACGGCCGCATCGTCGCCGACGCCCGCCGGGGCGAGCCCGCCTTCGACGCCCTCATGCACCGGCTCACCGACCCCGCCGCCGACCTCGCCGCCTGATCCTCAGCCCCCTGAACCGGCGCCCGCCCGCAAACGACGCCGGCCCGGAAACGACGAAAGGCCGGAGCATGCCGCCCCGGCCTTCCTGTCCTGCTCTATCGGACAAAACCCCTCAGGCGTGGTGCGCCACCGCGGCCAGTTCCGCGTCCGAGATGGCGCCCGGGCCGCGGGTCGCACCCGGCGGGCACTTGCCGAGAATGATCATCCCCAGCACCTCGTCCTGGCTCACGTCCGTGGTGCGCGCCGATCCCACCAGCTTGCCGTTCTTCATCACCGACACCCGGTCGGCGAGGTCGAACACGTCGTGGAGGTCGTGGCTGATCAGGAAGATGCCGATGCCGTCGTCCTTCAGCTGCTTGATCAGCTCGCCCACCTGCGCGGTCTCCTGCGGGCCGAGGGCGGCGGTCGGCTCGTCCATGATCAGGATCTTGGCGTTGAAGTGGATCGCGCGGGCGATCGCCACCGACTGCCGCTGGCCGCCCGAGAGCGCCTTCACGGGCTCCTTGAACTTGCGGAAGTTCGGGTTCAGCCGCCCCATCACCTGCCGCGTCGCCGCCTCCATGGCCACGTCGTCGAGGGTGCCCCAGGGGGTCAGGAGCTCGCGGCCGAGGAAGAGGTTGGCGGCGGCGTCCACGTTGTCGGCGAGCGCCAGCGTCTGGTAGATCGTCTCGATCCCGTAGGCCTTGGCGTCGCGCGGGCTGGCGATGTCGGCCTTCTGTCCCCGGACGAAGATCGACCCGGTGTCCGCCTTGTAGGCACCTGAGAGGATCTTGATCAGCGTCGACTTGCCGGCGCCGTTGTGGCCAAGGAGGCCGACGACCTCGCCCGGAAAAAGGTCGACCGTCACGTGGTCGACCGCCTTGATGCCGCCGAACGAGATGGAGATGTCGCGCATCTCCACGAGGGGCGTCCCGGTGTTCTGTGCCATGGGTTCTGTCCTCCCCGTTCTCAACGGATGCGCTTGCGGTACATGGTGTCGAGCCACACCGCGATGACGAGCACGATGCCGACCACGATGTTCTGCAGCGGCGTGTCCATACCGAGCAGCACCATGCCGGACTGCAGGCTCTGCATCACCAGGGCGCCCAGCATGGCGCCCGCGATGGTGCCGGCGCCGCCGGCGAGCGAGGTGCCGCCGATCACCGCCGCCGCGATGGTGTAGAGCTCGTCGAGCGAACCCTGCGCGTTGGTCGCCGAGGTGAGGCGGGCCGTGGAGATGGCCGCGCCGAGGGCGGCGAGCGCCCCCATCAGGGCGAAGATCATCATGGTCACCCGCCGGGTGTTGATGCCGGCGAGCTCCGCCGCCTCCGGATTGCCGCCGATGGCGAACACGTAGCGGCCGAACCGGGTACGGGTGGCCACGAAGGTCATCAGGATGCCGATGCCGATGGCGATCAGCACCGGGACCGCGTAGCCGAACGGGATGGCGAGCGCCGAGCCGTCCGCCGGCAGCGGGATGCCGTTCGCCTCCGCGTAGCGGCGGGCGAGCACCGGCGGCAGCACATAGCTGTTCACCACCAGCGTGGCCGCGACCACCGCCGCGATGCCGACGCCGACCGTGGTGAACTCGGCCCACAGCGGCTTCAGCGGGAAGCGGAAGCGGGTGCGCTGGCGCCGCGCGTTCCAGGTCACGAAGGCGATCAGTGCGCAGGCGACCGCGCAGATGATCCAGCTCCACGAGGCGCCGACCGCGCCTTCCGCGCCGCCGCCGATGAGCTTGAAGTTGTTGTCCGTCAGCGGGATCGTCTTGCCGGACGCCACCCACCAGGCCGCGCCGCGCCAGACCAGCAGGCCGCCGAGGGTGACGATGAAGGCCGGCACGCCCATGTAGGCGATCACATAGCCCTGCACGCCGCCGATCATGGCGCCCGCGATCAGGCCGATGCCGAGGGTCAGCATCCACACGAGCGGGTTGTCGAAGCCGAAGGTCGGCGTCAGGTAGTCGGCCTGCACCACCGCCATGATCATGCCGGTGACGCCGAGCACCGAGCCGACCGACAGGTCGATGTTGCGGGTGACGATGACGAGCACCATGCCGGTCGCCATCACGGCGATCGAGGCGGTCTGCACCGACAGGTTCCACAGGTTGCGTGGCGTCAGGAAGGTGCCGCCCGACAGGATGTGGAACCCGATCCAGATCACCGCGAGGGCACAGAGCATGCCCATGAAACGGACATCCACCTCCATGGCGGACAGAAATGACGTCGCCTTGGCCTGCGGCGGAGACCCGCTCGGCGCCCCGACACGGGCGGTTGCTTGATCGCTCATGGGCTGCTCCCAGTATCGTCGGCCTCGAACGGCCGTTTCTCGTCAGGTCCGCCCTCCTTCGCGTCGCGACCACGATGCGCAAAGACGGCCCGTCGCATCATGCGACAGGTCGGAGGTTGCCGGAAGCGGCTCGACGAGGGGTTGGGTGGACGGTCGCCCATCGGGCGGACCAACACCGCGATCGATCCGGTTCGATCAACGGCGTCGGATCTCCGGCAAACCGAAGATCGGGGTCTCCGGCGAACCGGGGTCTAGGCTCCGGCACGCCGGAGGTCCCCGTTGGACGGGGAAGGAACGGCGGGGCGCGCCAGGCGCCCCGCCGAACGGTCGTCAGTTGCAGGCGGCGACCGAACCGGCCGCGACGCCCTGGCCGAACGGTCGTCAGTTGCAGGCGGCGACCGAACCGGCCGCGACGCCCTGGCAGACCACGTCCTTGGAAACCCAGCCGGCGTCGATGACGACGTTGAGGTTGTCCTTGGTGATGGCCATCGGGGTCAGGAAGGTGGAGGTCATCTCGGCGCCCTTCGGGCCGCCGGAGAACTTCATCGCGCCCGGGACGGCGTCCATGGCCGTGCCCTTGGCGAGTTCCAGGGCGATCTCGGCGGCCTTCTTGCCGAGTTCGCGGCTGTCCTTCCAGACCGACACGGTCTGGGTGCCGAGCGCCACGCGGTTCAGCGCCGCGAAGTCGGCGTCCTGGCCGGACACCGGCACGGAGCCGGCGAGGCCCTGGGCCGCCAGCGCCGCGATGGCGCCGCCCGCGGTGCCGTCGTTGGAGGCGACCACCGCGTCCACGTCGTTGTTGGTGGCGGTCAGGAACTGCTCCATGTTCTTCTGGGCGTTCGCCGGAAGCCAGCCGTCGGTATAGGCCTCGCCGACGTTCTTGACCTTGCCGCTGTCGATCGCTTCCTTGAGGACTTCGATCTGGCCGGAGAACAGGAAGTCGGCGTTCGGGTCCGAAGCCGAGCCCTTGATGAAGACGTAGTTGCCTTCCGGCGCCGCCTTCAGGACCTCACGGGCCTGGATGCGGCCCACTTCCTTGTTGTCGAAGGTGATGTAGTAGGCCGAGGGCACCTCGATCAGGCGGTCGTAGCCGACCACCGGAATGCCTTCGTTCTGGGCCTTTTCCACGGCCGGAACGATGGCGTCGCTGTCCTGGGCGAGGATGATGAGCGCCGTGGCGCCCTGGCTGATCAGGCTTTCCACGTCGGTCAGCTGCTTGGCGGGCGACGACTGGGCGTCGGCCGAGATGTACTCGGCGCCGGCCGCCTCGAGGGCCGACTTGATGGCCGCTTCGTCGGTCTTCCAGCGTTCTTCCTGGAAGTTCGACCAGCTGACGCCGACCTTGATCTTGTCCTGGGCCTGAGCCGAAGAAACGAGCGCCGTGGCCGACACGAACGTGACGGCGAGCGCGGTAAGGATCCGCGACATGCTATTGCTCCTCCCGAGGGATCCGGCCATCGATGGACAGGGATCCCGATGTTGAAGTCTTCTCTCCCGTGCGGCCGCCTCCCCGGCACCGCACTGCAAACTTCGAATGGTGCAAAGCCGTATAATTCGAAGCTCGAAAAAAGTGTGGACCACAAGCGGGTCCGGTGTCAACATGGTTTTGTTCGACGCCCGCAACGCGCGGATCTCGGGCTCCCGCCGCGACCCGGCGGACGGGCTCGCGATACCGTAACGGTCGAGGAAACCGGTGACGGGCGTCGTGGGAGGAGATGAGACATGCACACATACCGTCGGCGCGGACGCGCGCCGGAGGCCCACCCTGTTGGTCGCCCTGCCGCCGCCTCGGCGCGGCCGACGCGGGCCGCCGCCGGGCGGATCCTGAGGCCGGTGCCATCGGTCCCGTGCGGGAGGCTCGGCGCCCCATGAGCGAGCCCGCCTCCCATCGTCCGCGCGGCATCCCGGTCAAGGCCGACAGCGACCTCGTCCGCCGCCAGAACCGCTCGCTCGTCCTCTCCGCCCTCCGCCGGCGCACGCCGCTCGCGCGCGTCGACCTCGGCCTCCTCACCAACCTCTCGCCCGCCACCATCACGGCCATCACCGCCGACCTCATCGGCGAAGGCCTCGTGGAGACCGTCACCGTCGATCCCGCCGACCCGGCCGAGATCGTCGACGCCGAGACGCCCGTTCGCCGCGGCCGCCCGCGCATCCTTCTCCAGCTCGACCAGCGCGCCGCCCTGGTGCTCGGCATCAAGATCGCCATTAACCAGGTCACCCTGGTGCTCGCCGACTTTACCGGCGTCATCGTCGCCCGCGCCGACCTCACGCCCCGCACCCTCGACGAGACCCGCGAGAGCTTCCCCACCACGTTGGTCGGCCTCGTGCGCGGCTTCCTCGACACCCACCAGGTGCCGCTCTCCCGCATCGCCGAGGTGTCCATCGCCGCCCAGGGCTTCGTCGACGTAGTGTCCGGCTCGGTCATGTGGTCGCCCGCCTTCCGGGAGAGCGACGTGCGCCTCGTGGCGCCGCTGGAGGCCGCCTTCGACGTGCCGTGCGTCATCTCCAACGACGCCAACATGATCGCTGAGGCCCTGCACGCCCAGGACCCGGAGACCTACGGCGACACCTTCGCGGTGATCTTCGTCGACTACGGCGTCGGCATGGGCCTCTTCGTCGGCGGCCGGCTGCACGCGGGGGCCAGCGGGTCCGCCGCCGAGTTCGGCCACATGAACCACATCCCCCACGGCCCCCTCTGCCGCTGCGGCCGGCAGGGCTGCCTGGAGGCCTTCGTCGCCGACTACGCCATCTACCGGGAGGCCAAGGGCATGCCGCCCGACACCGACCCGCGCGACGCCAGCCCCAGCCGCGACGAACTGCTCGCCCTCGAGATCGCCGCCGCCAACGGCGACCCGGCCCTCAGCGCCATCTACGGGAAGGCCGGTGAGGCGCTCGGCTACGGCGTCGCGCGGCTGATGGCGCTGGTCAATCCCAGCCGCATCGTCTTCACCGGCCGCTCCACCCGCGCCTTCCCGCTGATCGAGCCGGCCATGCAGCGCGCGATCGAGGACGCCCTGGTGGAGGATCTCCGCCGCTTCACCGTGTTCGAGACCTTGCCGGAGGAGAAGGACATGATCATCACCGGCCTCGTCGCCGACGCGCTCGCCCGGCTCGACCGGGACGTGTTCGCCAGTCCCGCCAACGCCCGCCGCTTCCGCCAGGAGGGCTGACCCCCATGCGCCGCCTCGTCCTCGCCGCCGCCGTTCTCCTCGCCGCCCCGGCGTTCGCCGCCGAGCCCGTGCCCGAGCCCGCCCCCGAACCCGCCCCGTGGGACGAGCGCGTGCTCGGCGCGCCCCTCTCGCTCGATGCCGTCGCCGCCGGCGGCACGGCGGCCATCGACGCGCTCATCGCCCGCGGCGAGGCCCTGTTCCGGGCGAAGTTCACCGTCCTCGACGGCGCCGGCCGGCCGATGGCCACCCAGGCGATCGTCCCCACCCGCCGCAAGCGCCCGCTGGAGCAGCCGTTCAGCCGCACCCACGGGCCGGACGCCAACGCCTGTTCGGGCTGCCACAACGACCCGGTGGTCGGCGCCGCCGGCGAGTTCGTCGCCAACGTGTTCGTCTCGGAGGGCTTCGAGAGCGCCGACTTCGACAGCCTCGACCCGCAGTTCTCCAACGAGCGCAACTCCAACATCCTGCAGGGCTCCGGCCTCGTCGAACTCCTCGCCCGCGAGATGACCCGCGACCTGCACGAGATCCGCGCCATCGCGCTTCGCAAAGCCCGCGAGGCCGGCACGGAGGCGCGCCTGCCGCTCCAGTCCAAGGGCGTCTCCTTCGGCACGATCACCGCCTTCCCGGACGGCATGGTGGACACCACCGGCTTCGACGGGGTGGACACCGACCTCGTGATCCGCCCGTTCAGCCAGAAGGGCGTGTTCACGTCTCTCCGCCAATTCACCATCAACGCCCTCAACGTCCACCACGGCATGCAGGCGACGGAGCGCTTCGGCGCCCGCTGGACCGGCACCGCCGATTTCGACGAGGACGGCGTTGCCGACGAGGTGTCGCCCGGCGACATCTCCGCCATGGTGGCCTGGCAGGCGACCCTCGCCGTCCCCACCCGCCGCACCGACCTCTCGCCCGTGTGGGCTAAGGCCGCCGCCCGTGGCGAACAGGTGTTCGCCGATGTCGGCTGCGCCGAGTGCCACCGGCCGGCGCTGCCGCTCGACAGCCTCGTCTTCACCGATCCCGGCCCGTTCGACGCCGCCGGCACCTTGAAGCAGGCCGACGTGGACGCCCCCATCGCCATCGATTTCGCGCGCCTCGCCTTCGTCGAGACCCTGCCGCGCGACGACAAGGGCCGGGTGCTGGTGCCGCTCTTCGGCGACCTGAAGCGCCACGTAATCGCCGACCAGCGCAACGAGCGGCTCGGCAACGAGCTGATGGAACAGCGCTTCGTGCCGCGCGACGCCTTCATCACCGCCGAGCTCTGGGGCATCGCCTCCTCGGCGCCCTATGGCCACCGGGGCGACATCACCACGCTCGACGAGGTGATCCGCGCCCACGCCGGGGCCGCGACCGAAACCACCACGGCCTACAAGGCCCTTCCCGAGGCCGACCGGCAGGCGGTGATCGCCTTCCTGAAGACCCTCGTCATCGAGGAGGCGCTCGACTGATGCCCCGCTCCCCCATCGCCCTCCTCGCCGCGCTCGCCCTCGCGCTCCCCGCCCATGCCGCCGACGAGGCGCCGCGCCGCCCCACCGGCGACATCCCGCTCTTCACCGAGGAGGCCGCCGCCGCCGGCGTGTCCCAGGTCTACGACGGCCCGTGGGAGTTCTTCGTCGGCGGCGGCGTGGCGAGCTTCGACTGCGACGGCGACCGCAAGCCCGACATGGCCATCGCCGGCGGCCGCAACCCGTTGAAGCTCTACGCCAACCGCTCCAAGGTCGGCGGCCCGCTCCGCTTCGAGGAGCGGCCCCACGGCCTCGACGAGAAGGACGCCGCCAACGTGCTCGGCGCCTATCCGCTGGAGATCGACGGCGACGGCCTGACCGACCTCGTGCTCCTGAAGCTCGGCCGCAACCTCCTCCTGAAAGGTCTTCCCGGCTGCCGCTTCGAGGTCGCCAACAAGGCCTGGGGCTATGACGGCGGCCGGGCCTGGACCACCGCCTTCGCGGCCACCTTCGAGCGCGGCGCCCGCTTCCCGACGCTCGCCTTCGGCAACTACGTGGACCGCGCCCAGCCGGGCTCCCCCTGGGGCACCTGCGCCGACAACGACCTCTTCCGCCCCGGCGCCGGCGACACGCCGCGCTACAGTGAGCGCACCCCGCTCACGCCGGGCTATTGCGCGCTCTCCATGCTCTTCACCGACTGGAACCGGTCCGGCGAGCCGGCGCTCCGCGTCACCAACGACCGGCAATACTACCGCGGCGGCGAGGAGCAGCTCTGGAAGGTGCCGCCCGGCGGCGCCGTCACGGCCTATGGCCGCAAGGACGGCTGGCAGCGGCTCACCATCTGGGGCATGGGCATCGCCCAGTTCGACCTCAACGTGGACGGCGCGCCCGAATACGCCCTGTCGTCCATGGGCGACACCAAGCTGCAGACCCTCGACGAGGACGCCGACGAGGAGAGCCCGGTCTACCGCGACATCGCCTTCGAGCGCGGCGCCACCGCCCACCGGCCCTACACGGGCCAGGACCTGCGCCCCTCCACCGGCTGGCACACCGCCTTCGCCGACGTGAACAACGACGCCGCCATCGACCTCTTCATCGCCAAGGGCAACGTGGAGGCGATGCCCGATTTCGCCCAGTTCGACCCGTCCAACCTGCTCCTCGGCCGGTTCGACGGCAGCTTCGCCGAGGCGGGCGCGGAGGCCGGCATCGCCACCGGCACCAAGGGCCGCGGCGCCGCCCTCGTCGACTTCAACCTCGACGGCATGCTGGACCTCGTTCAGGTGAACCGCGGCCAGCCCGCCACCGTCTTCCGCAACCTCGGCGCCCCCCGCGCCCCGTTTGGCCCCCAGCCCGCCGCCGAGACCGCCACCGGCGACACGCCCGCGCCCCTCACCGTCGCCGCCGCGCCGGAGCCGGCCGCCCCTGGCGCGCCCGCATCCGAGACACCCGCGTCCATCCCCGTTGCGGTCGCCCCGCAACCGTCCAAGACCCCCGGAACTGGAAATCCCAACACCGACCTTCCCCGCACCGGCCCCATGGGCAACTTCCTCGGCATCCAGCTCGTCCAGAAGGACGCCAACCGCTGGGCCGTCGGCGCCCGCATCGCCGTGAAGACCGGCACCCGCACCATGCCCCGCGACGTCCTCATCGGCGGCGGCCACGCCTCCGGCCACCTCGGCTGGACCCACGTCGGCCTCGGCACCGCCGAACGCGCCGAAATCCGCGTCCAATGGCCCGACGGCGAATGGAGCCACGGGTACCGGGTGTTCGCGAACCAGTATGTGGTGATCGAGAGGGGGAAGCCGGATGCAAGGTATTGGTATGCGGTGGAGTAGGGGGGGCTTGAAACTCCGATTGCGTAGCCAAAGTCCCATTTACTGATTACTTTGCCTCCTCCACGAGCGCACTGCGTCGTCAGTACCGTTGACCGGTGCCGCCTCGCGCCACCGATCCCAAAAATCCACAGTTGCGCTGCTGGGCTTAAATCTTGGCTCGCTAACCACCACACGAGTTGGCAGAAGACTTGCGTCACCAACAACCAGTGCTTCACCAATGTCCAATACTGGCAGAAGATCGCCAAAACCACCAAGACTATCCGGCAAAAGTCGCTTGATTACCGACTGATCATCCCCGTTTGTAAGTCGCATTGCGATGACATTGTTGCACTGACTGAGTACAGTTCTGTTTACTTCGGAAGGTCTTTGGCTGATGACAACTAGTCCGATGCCGTACTTTCTCCCTTCCTTTGCTATTCGCTCGAAGATATCGACTGAAATCTCGTCTGCCGCATCGGATAAGGTTCGTTCCGGGATGTACAAATGCGCTTCATCGCAGAACAGAGCGATGGGATGACGCGCTTCAACGGGTGTCCACTGGCTAACCGTGAAGACTAACCGCGCAATCAAACTGACCATCAGCGGCAAAATGTCGGAGGGAACTTCCGAAAAGTTGATGATCTTTATTCCACCTTTTCCGTCCTGCTGCGATCCTCGTCCTCCTGTCAGAAAGTGCGTGACCTGAGCGAGCCAGTCCATCTCCATACACGCCGGAGGGGGTTGGAATATGAACCCGAGGCGCCGGTCATTGCGCTTGGCTTCAAAACGAGCAATCAAGCGGCTCAACTTGTCGAAATAGGGGCCCTGTTTGTCCCTATTATTGGCGCCTGGAACCATTTCTTCGTTTAATTTTGTCAGATTTAAATGAACATTATCAATATCGAACGGGACTGGGCTGTCTATAGTAAAATTTGCCAGTATATCGGAATGTAGCGTCGGATCTAGCTTTGCACGCTTAGCTTCCGTTACGCACCGTGTCATTAGCATCGCTTGGTTCGGTGCATTGAGATCTGTTCGATCCACAAACAGAGCTATTAACGCTTCATATCCCAATAACCAGAACGGAAGATGCAGTACACCATCTTCAAAGCCACAGGCTTGCCCAATTTCGCTCGGTCCAGCGATCCGTAGGTGCCTAAAATCCTCACTATTCAGCGTTTTATACTCGCCATGAATATCAAACAAGATAGCATTCGCCTGTGGCAGTTCGGCGATCTGATCAAGAAGACGGGCTGTTGTGAAAGATTTTCCGCTGCCCGTGCTACCAACGACGACGGCATGACGCTGAAATAATCGGTTCCCATTCAAAAGAGCTTTCGCGTCTTCGTCTAAGGCGTACCGACCAAGATTTAACTGCGGACCGTCATCAGAAACCTGCGAAATGATCTGCATAAAAGCTGTCAATCGCTGGCCTTCAAGTGAGAAGCAGTCAGCGTCGATTTCCGGAACCGTTTCGAGAGTGCGTTTGAAGACATTCTCCCGTAAGCCGTCTTTGTCACAAAGTGTGCCTATAAGCGCGACCCGAACCAAGTTATTCTCTGGCAGCGCCGCTTCCGGATCGTCGTCATCACTTTCGTCTCCAGCTTGAGCATCAGCTTTCCGGGTGATGCGGGAAACGATTCCAATAAGGTGTTGCCCAGCCTTAGAACTTCGGATGGCAGTGAGCCGATTGACCTGAATTCTTTTTAATAGTTCTAGTTCATCTACTCTAACCGTTACAGTCGCCGTATCAACAGAGATTATCTTCCCAAGGCTCTCGCTGCTTTTGAAGTCTAAGATGCTCATCTTTGCTCCCTAAAAGCCAACTAGTTGATTTAAGGCTGACAGTTCCCAGTACTTTCCGCCAGTCACAACTGCACCTTCGGGGTTATCACGGTTATAAACCATAGTTCCGCTCTCGTGATGTTCAAGAGCAAGGTAGTGTCGGCCAGCCGAGGCGTGAAGAAATTCTTTTGCCTCCGGGGTTAGTGTCCGCGCAGCTACTAGAATTGGTGTGTCATAGACACTGCATCGCATCATCATTTTCGGATGAATATGCCTGTCTCTAAACCCATATCCAATGCAGACGAATGCAGATGCCGCGTCAAGAACGCGGTCTGCGCCCTGTATCACGCTACGAAAGGGCTCGTCATGGGTCCGTTGATACTTGCTCACCCCGGGAGTAACGATCAGTGGAAGCAACCCGTCCGGCAGATCGCTCGTCATGGGAAGCGATATCACACTGCCTCTTGGATCTGCGAACCAGTCTAGTGATCCATGGACCTTCCAGACTGTGACAGTTTGTGCAGGGCTATTTCCGAGCTTGATGTTCAGTTTACTACCACCGTTTGCTTGTCGGATGTAGCCCGGCAGAAAACCTGTCACATGTATATAACCGCCCGAATCGGATGCGTATTCTGCCACTCGATCATAATTGGTTGTGACAACGTGAATATTGCGGTTAGTACTTCGAAATAGACCAGTGTACAGCGATTGGAGGGGAAATCTCGCTTCGTTCCGGATTGCCGCCTTCAGTAAAGAATAGTCGTCTTGAGCGATAAAGTCCCAAGTCTGCCTGACGACCTTCTGAACGAGAGACTGAGGCAGTGTTTTATTTTCAAGCGCTGCTTCTAAGTGATCACCCGCTGCAAGTGCCGTTCTGACCAGCGTCCAGGCGTCGCTTTCGACGCCATCATCGGCGACAACATTGTCACGAAGCCAGTTAGCTAAATCACCCATACCCCGGATTCCATGAGGAATCGAAGCCCCACTGCCTAGGACAATCACAGGGTTTCTTTGCATGCAGGCCTGACATTGCCTTGCAAGAACCTCTAGTTCCATCTCTTTGGGCGCTTATTAGTTTGCTCGAGGTTGAGCTATAGGACACCGCAGCGTTGCACAACTTGGCGTAGTACGCAACTGGATTGGTGCATTATCCCCTAGTAACGCAGGCGATCGAGTCGCGACTGACCGCTACCGAACTTTGTTGTGTAGGAAATGGAACTGTATCTACGCGCGGTAGCCTTCTTTCGTAACAGCGTATCTCTCCCCCCCATCACTCCGCCGGCACCATCCCCCCACGCCCCCTCATGCCCACGCCGTTCTCGCCCTCGCGCTCCTCCACCAGCCCGATCGCCTCCGCCTCCCGCAGCTCCCGCTCCAGCCTCGCCTCCTCGGCCGTCCGCGGCTTGGTGAAGCCGGCGAGCAGCAGATACACCACCGGCGTCAGGAACAGCGTGAACACCGTCGCGAACCCGAGCCCGCCGACGAGCACCCAGCCGAGCGCGACGCGCGCCTCCGCGCCCGCCCCGAAGGCGAGCACCAGCGGCACGGCGCCGACGATGGTGGCGATCATGGTCATCATCACCGGCCGGAGGCGGATGCGGCAGGCCTCCTCGATGGCCCGGCGCACGCCCATGCCCTCGTCGCGCAGCTGGTTTGCGAACTCCACGATCAGGATGCCGTTCTTGGCCATGATGCCGACCAGCATCACGAGGCCGATCTGGCTGTAGAGGTTCAGCGTGCCGCCGGTGAACAGGATGGCGAACACCGCCGCCGCGAGGCCGAACGGCACCGTGGCGATGATGATGAGCGCCGCGATGAAGCTCTCGAACTGGGCGGCGAGCACCAGGAGGATGACCACGATGGCGAAGCCGAACGTCATGGCGAGCCCGCCGGAGGTCTCCTCCAGGGTGGCGGCCTCGCCGAGCGGCTCGATCCGGTAGCCCGCCGGCAGCACGTCGGCGGCGATCAGGCGCACCTCTTCAAGCGCGCCTTGGAGGGCGGTCTCCCCCACGAGCTCGCTGGTGATCGGCACCGCCCGCTGCTGGCCCTCGCGGGCGAGCGACGGCGCCACCGCCTCCTCGCGGATGGTGGCGATGGCCGAGATCGGCACCATGCGCCCGTCGCCGGTGCGCACGAACACGTTCTCCAGGTCCTTCGGGTCGTTGAGCGGGTTGCGCGTCGCCATCAGCTTCACCGGGATGGAGCGGTCGCCCGCCGTCACCTCGGCGATCTCGCGCCCGTCCAGCACCGCCTGCAGCGCCACGCCGAGGCCCTCGATGGAGACGCCGAGGTCCTGCGCCCGGTCCCGGTCGATCTCCACGGACAGCTGCGGCTGGGTGGTCTGGTAATCGAGCCGCACGCCGCGGAACACGTCGGCGCGCGCCTCCATGGCGGCCATCAGGTCGTCCGCCGCGGTGGCGAGCCCGGCGTAATCCGGTCCGAGCACCGCGAAGCGCAGGCCCTGGCCGCCGCCCCGGATGCCGAGGCTGTTCGGGCTGATGGCGAAGGCGCGCACGCCCGGGATCCGCGTCACGCGTGCGTTGATCTCGTTGGCGATGTCCTGCTGGCTCCGCGTCCGCTCCGCCCAGTCGGCGAGCGTCAGCACCACGAAGCCGGAGTTCACGTTGCCGCCGCGCCCGGCGATGGAGAACACCGCGCGCCCCTCGCCGTTCTCCAGATAGCCCTGCAGGATGGCGTTGATCCGGTCCATCTGCCGGCCGGTGTAGTCGATCGAAACGCCCTGCGGCGCCGACACGCTCATCAGCACCACGCCCCGGTCCTCGCGCGGCGTCAGCTCCTGCGGCAGCGCCCCGAAGGCGATCCAGGCCGCCCCGCCGAACGCGAGGCAGACCGCCAGCACCACGATCGGCGCCGCCAGACAGGCACGGAGGATGCCCATGTAGAGCCGCGCCAGCGCGCCGCCGATCCCGTCGAGGATCCGCCCGGCCAGCGAGCGCCGCTCCGGCGTGTCGCTCACGTCCGGCAGCAGCTTGGCCGCCAGCATCGGCCCGAAGGTCAGCGCCGTCACCGACGAGATGCCGACCGCGATCGCCAGCACGAAGCCGAACTCGCGGAAGAGCCCGCCCGCCGTGCCCGGCAGGAAGCTGATCGGCACGAACACGGCGGCGAGCGTCGCCGTCGTCGCCAGCACCGCGAAGAACACCTCCGTCGTGCCCAGCACCGCCGCGGCACGCGGCTTCATGCCCATCGCACGCCGCCGCACGATGTTTTCCAGCACCACGATGGCGTCGTCCACCACGAGGCCGGTGGCCAGCACCAGGGCGAGCAGCGTCAGGATGTTGATGGAGAAGCCGACGATCCACATGGCCGCCAGCGTGCCGATCAGCGACACCGGAATGGTCAGCGTCGGGATGAGGGTCGCCCGCCAGTCGGCGAGAAACAGCCAGATCACCGCCACCACGATGGCGACACCGAGGGCGAGCGCGATCTCCACCTCATGGAGCGCGCCCTGGATGAAGAGCGCGTCGTCGGAGGTGACCAGAAGGTCCACGCCCTCCGGCAGCGTCGGCCGCAGCTCCTCCACCGCCGCCCGCACGCCCTCGGAGATCTCGATCGTGTTCGACTGCGCCGCCCGCACGATGCCGAGGCCGACGCCGATCCGCCCGTTGACGCGCAGCTGCGACGAGCGGATGTCCGGGCCGAGGGTCACCTCCGCCACGTCGCGCACCCGCGTGGTGGCGTTGAGGAGGAGGTTGCCGATCTCCTCCGGCCGCACCAGCCGCGCATCGGCGCGCACCACAAGGCTCTGGTCGCTGTTCTGCAGGCTGCCGGCCGGCGCGTCGAACGTCACCGTGCCGAGCGCCTCGGAGAGGTCGCCGATGGTCAGCCCGCGCGCCGCCAGCGCCGCCTGGTCCACGTCGATGCGGAAGATGGCCTCCCGGTCGCCGAACACCTGCACGTCTGCGACGCCGTTCACCGCCGCCAGCCGGTCCTCCACCCGCTCGCTCACGAGCGTGGTCAGCTCCTCGATGGTCATGGTGTCGGACATCACCGACACGCGCATGATGGCCTCGCCGTCCGCATCCGCCTTCACGATCTGCGGCTCGTCGATGTCGTCCGGCAGGCTGTTGCGGATGCGCGAGACGGCATCGCGCAGGTCGTTGGCGGCGACGTTGAGGTCCACGCTGTCCAGGAATTCCACCGTCACCCGGCTTCGGCCGAACTGCGACTGGCCGGAGATGGACGACACGCCCGACACCCGCGAGGCCGCGCTCTCCACCTCGGCGGTGATCTCGCTGTCCACGCTCTCCGGCGAGGCGCCCGTGTAGTTGACCGTCACGGTCACCACCGGCCGGTCCACGTCCGGCAACTCGCGGATCTCGATGCCGTTGAGCGCCGCAAGCCCCGCCACGATCACCAGCATGTTGATGACGAGCGCCAGCACCGGCCGGCGCACGAACAGCGCCGTGAAGGCCGACGCCCGGCTCGGCGTCGGTGCCGCCCCGTCATGCCCGCCCCCATGGCCGCCACCGTGGCCGGACCCACCGCCGTGGCCCGATCCGCCCGAGCCGGACCCGTCACCGCCGTCGGCGTCAGCATCCCGGCCGCCAGCCTGGTCCCCACCGGTCGCATCCGGCACCCGGTCCGACATCCCGTTCGGCAGCCCGTCCGTCGCCCCGTTCGGCGCTTCGCCCGTCGCCCGGTTCGCCACCTCGTCGGGCGGCCCGTTCGGCGCTTGCCCGTCCGCGCCCTCTCGCGCCGGCATGTCCGCAGGCTGCATGTCGGAAGTCGTTCGCATGTCGCCGTCCTGCATATGGGGAGCCTGCGTGGTCATCGGCGGACGTCCTTCCTCAGGAGCGGCGCGGCGGCGCGGCGGTTGCGTCGGCGGGTCCGGCGCCCGGTTGTCCGGCCGGCACCGCCTCGATGCCGGCCGGCGCTGCGCCCGCGTCCGCCACGGCGGCACCCGGCCGGAGGCGCTGCACGCCTTCCACCACCACCGTGTCGCCGAGCGCCAGTGCGCCTTCCACCAGCACCTGATCGGCGGTGCGCTCCAGAATGGTGACGCCGACGCGCGTCACCTTGGCGTCCTCGACCCGCCACACGTAGGAACCGTCGCGGTCCCACTGCACGGCGAGCGCCGGCACGGCCACGTGGCGGTCGCCGGAAAAGCGCAGCGTGACGAGGAAGGACATGCCGGGCCGGAGCGCGTCGTTGGCGTTGTCCAGCCGCGCCTGCACCACCAGCGTCCGGCTGTCCGCCTCCACCCGGCTGCCGAGCGCCGACACGGTGCCCTCGAAGGTCTCGCCCGGGCGAGAGGGCGTCACCGCGTCCATCCCGTCGCCGAGCTGCACCTTGGCCGCGTAGGCCTCCGGAATGCGGAATTCCACCTTCAGCACCGATCGGTCGTCCACGGTCGCGATCGCGGTGCTGTCCGACACCATGTCGCCCACCTCCACGTCGGTGAGGCCGACGACCCCGGCGAACGGCGCCTTCACGGCCCGTCGCTCCAGGTTCAGCCGCGCCTCGCGCACGGCGAGTTCGGCGGACGCCAGCTCCGAACGGGCCGTGTCGCGCTCCACCGACGAAATGGAATTGTTGGCGGCGAGCCGCTCGTAGCGCTCCACCTTGGCGCGCGCATCGGCGAGCGTCACCTCGGCCCGCGCGAGGGCGATCTGCTCGGCGTCGTCGTCGAGCCGCACCAGCACCGCGTCGGCCGCCACGCGCTCGCCGGGGCGGAACAGGATCTCGTCCACCATGCCGGCCGTCCGCGGGAACACCGTCACGGTCCGGTCCGCCTCGGCCGTGCCGATCGCCGACACCCGGTCGTTGGTCACCGCCTCGGTGGCCGCGCTGGTGGTCACCGGCGAGGGGCCGCTCGGCCCACGCCCGCCGCCACCTTGGCCGCCGCCTTGTCCGCCACCGCCCTGGCGGGCCTGCTGGCCGCCGCCGGGCGCGCCGCCCTGGCGGTTGCCGCCCTGTCCGGGCGCCGCATCCGTTGCGGCGGTCTCGGCCGGTGCGGCCGGCAGCACGGCCTCCGGCACGCCGTACGACACAAGCCGCTCCCGCGCGCTCGGGTCGACGAAGATCCACCCGTAGATCGCCGCGACGGCCAGGGCGATGACGATGAGACCCTGTTTCCAGGCTGCCATGGAGGACGTGTCCTTGGTTGCGTTCGGAGGTCAGTACGAGAACGCGGCCACAACCGGATTGGTCGCACCGCACCATGGCCCTTGATTAGGGGAGCCCCGGCCGGTGGAAAACCTCGGAAAGTGTAAGGGACTGTATCACCGCCCGTCTTCCCTTGGTGGAAGCGTTCACTTCGTCGTGAGACATTTGAAACGACACATATTTCCTCAGGGTGACTCGCGCATGACCTTCCTCCTCGACCGCCTCCAGGGCCGCGCGTCCGCCGGCTTCTGGACGGCGGTCGCCCTCGGCCTCACGGCGCTCACCGCCGCCATCCTGTTCGCCATGGGGCGGGAGCCCATCTGCACCTGCGGCACGGTCAAGCTCTGGGTCGGCGCGGTGGCGAGTTCCGACAACTCCCAGCACCTGACCGACTGGTACACGCCGAGCCACGTGATCCACGGCCTCCTCTTCTACGGCGTCCTCTGGCTCGTCGCCCGGCGCCTGCCGCTCGGCGCGCGTCTGGCCATCGCCATCGTGGTGGAGGCCGCCTGGGAGATCGTGGAGAACTCGCCGGCGGTGATCGAGCGCTACCGCACCCAGACCATCGCGCTCGACTACTTCGGCGACAGCATCCTCAACTCGGTGGCGGACATCGGCGCCATGGCCTTCGGCTTCTGGCTCGCCGCCCGCCTTCCCGTCTGGGCAAGCGTGGCGCTCGCGATCGCGGCCGAGCTCTTCGTCGGCTTCATGATCCGCGACAACCTCACCCTCAACGTCATCATGCTGCTCTGGCCGGTGGAGGCCATCAAGGTCTGGCAGGGCGGCGCCTGAAACCGAGCACGAGCGTAGGCAAGCCCGACGTCACGGGCCAGGATTGACCCTCCGGACCGGTCGAACCTTCCGCGTCTCAGCCGGTTTTCCATCCGTCAGCCGGTGGGGGCTGTTGACGGAGGCGTTGTTCATGTCCGAAGCCAAGACCACGACCGATCACGACACGATCCGCAAATGGACCGAAGAGCGCGGCGGCCGCCCGGCCTCCGTGAAGGCCACCCACGAGAAGGACGACGCCGGCATCCTCCGCATCGACTTCCCCGGCCAGGGCGACGACAGCAAGCTCGACGAGATCTCCTGGGACGACTTCTTCGAAAAGTTCGACGAGTCCGGCCTCCAGTTCCTCTACCAGGACAAGACCAAGGACGGCTCCACCAGCCGCTTCTTCAAATTCGTCCGCGGCGACGGGAAGTAAGGAGAGGAGGAGGGGAGGCGAGGGGCCGTGATGATGCGTGACGGGATGATCCGCGGGTCGTGATGATCCGCGTGGCATGATCATGAGCGTGGCGAGACAATGAGCGGCATCTCACCACCCCCCACCACCCGCCCGCGCACCCTCGTCATGGTCCGCGCAGGCGGACCACCCACGCATTCGGGGCGCCGGAAAAGAAAAGCGTGGCTGGTCCGCCTTCGCGGACCATGACGATGGAGGGGTCACCAGCCGCGCAACACCCCGGCGAAGCACCCTGGCGCAACCCACCCCCGGCGAAGCACCACAGCTCAACCCACCCCCGGCTCAACCCATCCCGGGCACAACCCATCCCGTCATCCCGACGAAAGTCGGGATCCAACCGACCGTGGTCCCACCCAGCCGGCACGACTGAACGCACCGCCGGTTGCACCCCGGCTTTCGCCAGGGTGACGTTCTGGACAACCGAAGGCGCTTCCTCCCCGAACCGTCTCCCGCGCGACATCGCACCCACGATCGTCATGGTCCGCGCAGGCGGACCACCCACGCATTCGGTAACGCGGATAGAAAAGCATGGGTGGTCCGCCTGCGCGGACCATGACGTTCGCGCGTGTCGGAGAGCAGGCGGCGACGACCTCTACGGGCCGTCCGCACCCAACCCCCGCTACCCACCCCTCACGCCAGCTTGCGCAGCCATGGCCGGGTGCCGGCCGGCACCTCGTCGCCGGCGCCGGGCTGGTAGTAGTGCTTCGGCGCCGGGTCGCGGCCTTCCGTGAGATACCGACGCGTCAGCGCGTGGGTCACCGCGAAGGCGGTGAAGCCCACGCGGCGCATGTGGGTGATCTGGTCGATCAGCACGTTGCCCACCGCCCGGATCTCGCCGGCAAACCCGTGGCGCTTCAGCAGCGCCGCGTGGCTGAAGCCGCGGCCGTCGGCGAACTTCGGGAAGTCGATGGCGATCGCCGTCAGCCGGTCCAGATGCGGCACCAGCGGCGCCACCCGGTCGGCCGGCTCGATCAGCACGCCCACCGGCCGGTTGCCGAGCGCGCCGGCCTCCGCGTCCGCAAGAAAGCGCCCGACCGACAGGAAGACCTTGCCGTCCGCCGGGATGATCTCGTCGTCGGCGAGCCGGCGCCAGTCGTCCGGCACGAAATGCCCGGCGCGGAACACGTCGGCAGGGGTTGTGTCGATGGTGGTGGCCTGGATGGTCATGTCCGTCAGATCCCGCTGCCGAAGGCTTCGCGGCCGGCAAGGCCGAGGTGGATGCCGCATTCCGTCTTGGCCTTGCCGCGCCAGCGGCCGGCCCGCTCGTCCTCGCCCTCGGCCACCCGGTCGGTGCAGGGCATGCAGCCGATCGACCGGTAGCCGTCGGCCACCAGCGGATGGGCCGGCAGGTCGTGCGCGACCCGGTAGGCCTCCACATCCCGGGAGGTCCAGCCGGCGAGCGGGTTCACCTTCAGCTTGTCGCCGTCCGCCTCGAAGAGGGCAAGGTTCGCCCGCGTCTCCGCCTGGTGGCGCTTGCGCCCGGTGATCCAGCAATCGAAGCCCGTGAGCGACAGCGCCAGCGGCTCCACCTTGCGCACGCCGCAGCAGGCGTCGGTGTCGCGGTACCAGAGCGTGCCCTCCGGATCGACGGCCGCCAGCCGCGCCGGCTCCGGCTTCACCGAGCGCACGTCGGTGAGGCCGAGGCGCGCCACCAGCGCGTCCCGGTGGCGCAGCGTCTCGCCGAAGAGCTTGCCGGTGTCGACGAAGATCACCGGCGTCGCCGGATCGATGGTCGCCACCATGTGGAGGAGCACGGCGCTGTCGGCGCCGAACGAGGAGACGAGCGCAAGGCCCGCGCCGAAGTGGTCGCGGGCGAGCCTCAGCACCGCTTCCGCGCCGAGCCCGTCGGCGCGCGCCGTCAGCGCCCGCGCCTCCGCCTTCAGGGCGTCGCTCGCAAGCCCCGCGCCGATGTCGAGAGCGTCAAGCGCCATAGAGGGCCTCCTTGAACGGCGCCTCGCCCACCCGGCGGTAGGCCGCGAGGAAGGTCTCGTCGGGCGATGCGCGCAGCCGCATGTAGGTGTCCACCACCGTCTCCACCGCGTCCACGATCTGGTCGCTGTCGAAGCCGGGGCCGACGATCTCGCCGATCGCCGCCGTCTCGTCCGGGCTGCCGCCGAGGGTGAGCTGGTACATCTCCACCCCCTTCTTGTCGACGCCGAGGATGCCGATGTGGCCCACGTGGTGGTGGCCGCAGGCGTTGATGCAGCCGGAGATCTTGATCGACAGCGGCCCGATCGCCTCCTGCCGGTCCGGATCGCCCAGCCGCTCGGAGATGCGGCTCGCCACCGGGATCGACCGGGCGTTGGCGAGCGCGCAATAGTCGAGCCCCGGGCAGGCGATGATGTCGGTCACCAGCCCGGCGTTGGCCGTGGCCAGCCCGTTCTCCTTCAGCACCGACCAGACCGCGTGCACGTCGTCGAGCGCCAGATGCGGCAGCACCAGGTTCTGCTCGTGGCTGACGCGCACCTCGTCGAAGCCGTAGCGCTCGGCGAGCTCGGCCACCACGTCCATCTGGTCCGCCGAGGCGTCGCCCGGAATGCCGCCCACCGGCTTCAGCGAGATGGTGAGCGAGGTGTAGCCCGGCACCTTGTGCGGGTGGAGGTTCACCCGCGCGAAGCGGTCGAAGTCCCGGTCCGCCGCCCGCGCCGCCTCGAAGGCCGCGCTCGTCGCCGGCTTCTCGGCCAGCACCGGCGGGGCGAAATAGGCCTCGATCCGCGCCACCTCGTCGGCCGGCAGGGTCAGCACGCCGCCCTTGATGGCGGCGAACTCCGCCTCGATCTGCCGCTTCAGCTCGTCGATGCCGGTCTCGTGGACGAGGATCTTGATGCGCGCCTTGTACTTGTTGTCCCGCCGCCCGTAGAGATTGTAGACGCGCATGATCGCGTCGACGTAGGCGAGAAGGTCCTTCTCCGGCACGAAGGCGTTCACCTCGCGCGCCAGCATGGGCGTGCGGCCCTGGCCGCCGCCGACCAGCACCCGGAAGCCGATCTCGCCCGCCTCGTTGCGGCGCACTTCGAGGCCGATGTCGTGCACCCGGATCGCGGCCCGGTCGTGGGCGGCGCCGCTGACGGCGATCTTGAACTTCCGCGGCAGGAAGGAGAATTCCGGGTGGATGCTCGACCACTGGCGCAGGATCTCCGCATAGGGGCGGGGATCCGCCACCTCGTCGCGGGCGGCGCCGGAGAAGTGGTCCGCCGTCACGTTGCGGATGCAGTTGCCCGAGGTCTGGATGGCGTGCATCTCCACCTCGGCCAGTTCCGCCAGAATGGCCGGAATGTCCTTGAGCGCCGGCCAGTTGTACTGGATGTTCTGGCGCGTGGTGAAGTGGCCGAAGCCCTTGTCGTAGACCCGCGCGATGCGGCCGAGCCGGCGCATCTGCCGGCCGTTCAGCGTGCCGTAGGGAATGGCGACGCGCAGCATGTAGGCGTGCAGCTGCAGATAGAGTCCGTTCATCAGCCGGTGCGGCCGGAACTCCTCCTCGGTCATCTCGCCGGCAACGCGGCGCGACACCTGGTCGGAGAACTGGGCCACGCGCTCATGCACGAAGGCGGCGTCGAACTCGTCGTAGCGGTACATGGGCGGCAACTCGGACTGGAGATCGGGCGGCGTGGAACGGCGGACGGGTCAGGCGACGTAGGGCTTCAGGTCGGCGCGGTAGTCCGCCTTCACCGTGGGGCCGAAGGCGCGGATGCGTTCGCGCAGCTTCACCGGCACCACCTTGCCGTCGGCGGCGGTCACGTCGATCAGCGCCACGTCCACCACCACGGCGGCTTTCACGTCGGCGAGCGCCGCCGCGTGGGCGGCCTCGGCGCCGGCCTTGTCGGCGAGCACGCCCGCCGCGTTCACGTCCCGCGCCCAGGCGCCGTCCGCGGTGCGGAACACCACGTCTCCACTGATGAGGTCGTTGGCGGTGACGATTTGCGGCATGAACGGTCTCGTCGGCTGCGGATGCGTGGCTTCAAACGACAGACATACGCGATCCGGCCGCACTTTGCGGCGTCGCACTTTCTAATTCTTCAAAACGGGGCGGAAAGCGTTTCCGCATCGCAGCGTCCCCTTGGAAAGCCGGGCGCAAGGCCGGCCGCGGCCTCCGGGCGCGGTCAATCGGCTCATCGGAGGTGTCCGCATCGCCGACTTCGCGCAAAAATCGCGGTTTATGGCAGGAATCGAAACAAATCGAAGGATCGCCTTCATGTCGGGTTCAGGCCTGACGCGTAGCATAAGACTAAAGACTGCGAGGAAGACGGTCATGTACTTGCACAGGCTGGTCTACTACAGCGAAAACAAGATCCGGGAGCTCGGCCTTCCCCTGGCAAAAGAGCTGAAGGCGATCGTCGCCTCCGGCCTGAAGAACAACCCCGCTGCCGGCGTCACCGGCGTGCTCGGCTTCAACGAGCAGTATTTCGTCGGTGTCATCGAAGGTGATCGGCGACGTCTGTCCTCGCTTCTGGTGCGGATCGCCCGCGACAAGCGCACCGCCAACCTGACGATTCTGGCCGCTGGAACAATCGACGAACGGAAGTTCGACGAATGGACGTCCTTCTACGCCGGTCATTCGGAGATCATCGACCGGCTCTACTTGCGCTACGGGCTGACCCAGGGCCTCGATCCCGGCCGGATGAGCGCCGACAGCCTGAGCGGCCTCCTCGCCGACTTCGCCAAGCTGGACAACGGCCAGCAGGCGCGCCCGCCCGCGCCGGCCGCTTCCGCCGGCGAGCCGAGCGAGGTCATCAAGGTCACGCCGGTGTTCGGCAACCAGAGCCTCGACGGCCGCAAGCCGCTGGAGACGATCGCCCGCTGACGGCCTTGGTCCTCAGATCCGGTCGCGAAGCGCGAACCAACTCATGGCCGCGACGAGCGTCGGCCAGCGCATCAGCGTCCCGCCCGGAAACGGCGGGCAGGGGATGTCCGCGAAGGCGTCGAACCGCTCCGTCACACCGCGGATGGCCTCCGCCAGCACATGGCCGGCGAAGGGCGCCAGCATCACGCCCTGGCCCGAATAGCCGGCCGCCACCCACACGTTGGGCTTCGGCCGGCGCACGTAGGGCAGCCGGTTGACCGTGATGCCGAGTGTGCCGCCCCAGGCATAGTCCACCGGCACGGTCTTCAGGCGCGGGTAGATGGCGGTCATGTGCCGCGTCACGAACTTCGCCACGTCCTTGGGAAACTTCGGCGTGAAGGTCTCGCCGCCGCCGAACAGGAGACGCCGGTCCGGCGTCTGGCGCCAGTAGTAGACCACGAAGCGCGTGTCGCTCGCCGCCTCGTTGCCGGGGATGAGATCCGCCTCCAGCGGCGCCGTGGTCAGGATGAAGTTGTTGAGCGGCATCACCCGCGCGTCGGTCTCCGGGTCGAGCCCGCCGAGATAGCCGTTGCCGGCCAGCACCAGCGTGTCCGCCGTCACCGTGCCGCCGGGCGTCGTCACCGTCACCTTGGCGCCGTGGCGGATCGAGAGCGCCCGGCTGTCCTCGTGGATGATGGCGCCCGCCTCGCGCGCCGCCTTGGCGAGCCCGAGCGCGAACTTCAGCGGGTGCAGGTGCCCGCCCTTCGGGTCCAGCGTCGCCGCGTGGTAGACGTCCGTGCCCAGCCGCTGGGCCGTCTCGGCCTTGTCGAGGAAGCGGATCGGCCCGAGTCCCCAGTGCTTCGTCAGGTGGTCCGCCTCGCGCCTGGCCTCGTCGACCCAGCGCGGTTTGTGGATGCCGTGGATCAGCCCGTCGGCAAGGTCCACCGCCATCCCGTGATCGCGGATCAGCGCTCGCTGGAAATGCCAGGCCTCGTCGGCGAGCGCCATCAGCCGCCGCGCCGCGGGCTCGCCCAGGCGCGCCGCCATCCAGTCCGGATCGCGCCGATGGCCGGTGTGGATCTGCCCGCCGTTCCGCCCGGAGGCGCCCCAGCCCACCTTGTTGGCCTCCAGCACCACCACGTCGTAGCCGGCCCGCGCCAGCGTCAGCGCCGCCGACAGCCCCGTATACCCCGCCCCGATCACGCACACATCCGCCGACCGCGCGCCCTTCAGCGGCGGATGCCCCGGCATGTACCCGGCACTCGCCGCATACCAGGACGCCGCATGCGGCGCCCGCCCCTCAGGCGGCATGAAAGCCGTCGGCATCATGGAAACACCATCCGTGCGCTGCGAGCAGAAGCGGCCGCGCCCATGCCGACGCCCGCCAGCAAACGCGATCGCGCCCCCACACCCTCCGCCGTCATGGTCCGCATCAGGCGGACCATCCACGCATTCACCCCGGCCCGCAGCCCATGCGCCGACCGCTCACCCGCCGAAAAGCGTGGGTGGTCCGCCTTCGCGGACCATGACGGCGGAGGGGTGGCGTCGTGTCCGCCCAAGCCGGCCACTGCGCGGGTCGCAGACACCCATCCTGCCGCGCCAGCCACATCCCGCAGCCGCGTCCCCCCACCCTCGATCGTCATGGTCCGCATCAGGCGGACCATCCACGCCTTCACCCAGGCCCGTAGCCCCTGCGTCGACCGCTCACCCCCCGAAAAGCGTGGGTGGTCCGCCTTCGCGGACCATGACGGCGGAGGGGTGGCGTCGTGTCCGCCCAAGCCGGCCACCGCGTGGGTCGCAGACACCCATCCTGCCGCGCCGGCCACATCCCGCAGCCGCGTCCCCCCACCCTCGATCGTCATGGTCCGCATCAGGCGGACCATCCACGCATTCACCCCGGCCCGCAGCCCATGCGCCGACCGCTCACCCTCTGAAAAGCGTGGGTGGTCCGCCTTCGCGGACCATGACGGCGGAGGGGTGGCGTCGTGTCCGCCCAAGCCGGCCACCGCGCGGGTCGCAGGCACCAAACCCGCCGCGCCGGCCACGTCCCGCCGCCGCATCCCCCCACCCTCGATCGTCATGGTCCGCATCAGGCGGACCATCCACGCATTCACCCCGGCCCGCAGCCCATGCGCCGACCGCTCACCCTCTGAAAAGCATAGGTGGTCCGCCTTCGCGGACCATGACGGCGGAGGGGTGGCGTCGAGTCCGCCCAAGCCGGCCACCGCGCGGGTCGCAGGCACCAAACCCGCCGCGCCAGCCACGTCCCGCCGCCGCGTCCCCCCACCCTCGATCGTCATGGTCCGCATCAGGCGGACCATCCACGCATTCACCCCGGCCCGCAGCCCATGCGCCAACCGCCCACCCTCTGAAAAGCTTAGGTGGTCCGCCTTCGCGGACCATGACGGCGGAGGGGTGACGTCGTGTCCGCCCAAGCCGGCTGCCGTATTGGTCGCGAACACCAGACCTGTCGCGTCATCCAGCATCCCCCCGCTCACCCCATCAGCCCTTGTCGCTTCAACTCCGCGTGCGTCTGGTCCAGCGTCAGCGTGGCGAGGCGGATCAGCTCGTCGACCTCGCCGTGGGTGATCACCAGCGGCGGCGAGATGATCATGCTGTCGCGCGTCGCCCGCATCACGAGGTTGTTGGAAAACGAGATGTCGCGGCAGATCAGCCCCACCTTGCCGTCGCCCTCGAAGCGCCGACGCGAGGCCTTGTCGGGCACGAGTTCCAGCGCGCCCATCAGGCCCATCATGCGCGTCTCGCCCACCAGCGGATGGTCGGCGAGCGCGCGCCACTTGGCCTGCAGGTAGGGCCCGATGTCGTCGGCCACCCGCTCCACCAGCTTCTCCTCCTTGAGGATGGTGAGGTTGGCGATGGCCGCCGCGCAGGCGACCGGGTGCCCCGAATAGGTGAAGCCGTGGTTGAAGTCGCCGGTCTCCTCCAGAACGTGGGCGACCTTGTCGTTGACCATCACGCCGCCGATCGGCAGGTAGCCGGACGAAAGGCCCTTGGCGATCGGCATCAGGTCCGGCTTGGTGCCGAAATACGCCGAGCCGAACCAGCGGCCGAGCCGGCCGAAGCCGCAGATCACCTCGTCGGAGACGAACAGGATGTCGCGCTCCTTCAGGATCCGGGCGACCGTCGGCCAGTAGGTGGCCGGCGGGATGATGACGCCGCCCGCCCCCTGGATCGGCTCGGCGATGAAGGCCGCCACCTTGTCCTCCCCGAGCGCGTCGATCGCCCGGCCGAGTTCCTCCGCCGCCCAGACGCCGAAGTCGTCCGGCGTCATCTCGCCGCCTTCGTCGAACCAGTAGGGCTGGGCGATGTGGTGGATGCCCGGAATCGGCAGGCCGCCCTGCGCGTGCATCGGCTTCATGCCGCCGAGCGAGGCGCCCGCCATGGTGGAGCCATGATAGGCGTTTCGCCTGGCGATGATGATCTGCTTCTCCGGCTTGCCGAGCGTCGCCCAGTAGGTGCGCACCATGCGCACCACCGTGTCGTTGCTCTCCGAGCCGGAGCCGGTGAAGAACACCCGGTTAAAGCCCTCCGGCGCCACCGACTTGAGCAGCGCCGCCAGATCCACCGCCGGCGGATGGGTCGTCTTGAAGAAGGTGTTGTAGTAGGAGATCTCGGCCATCTGCCGGCTCACCGCCTCGCCGATTTCCGGCCGGCCGTGCCCGATGTTCACGCACCAGAGCCCCGCCATCCCGTCGAGGATCCGGTTGCCGTCGCTGTCCGTCAGCCACACCCCCTCGCCCCTGACGATCACCCGCACCCCATCCGCATTCAGCGCCCGCGTATCCGAAAACGGATGCAGATGATGCGCCGCATCGAGCGCGCGGTAGTGGGCGGTGGGGTAGGTGTTGGAGGCGGGCATTGTGGGGGTTCCCGAGTAGGTGAGGCAGTAGGCAGTAGGCAGTAGGCAGTGGAGGTTCCGGCGTTTGAAGTGTCGGCAACGAGTAAGGGCGAAGGTCCGTCCCCTCGCTCGACCTCCCTACTGCCTACTGCCTACTCCCTACAGCCTCCCCCTACACACTCAACAACAAATACTCCCGCTCCCAGCTCGAGATCACCTTCATGAAGGTCTCGAATTCCTGCTGCTTGATGGCGCGGTAGGTGGAGACGAAGCGGGTGCCGAAGATCTCGGCGAGTTCCTCGGTCTCCTCGAAGAGGGCGACGGCCTCCAGGAGGCCGCGGGGGAGGCCGAAGGGGAGTTCGCGGGCGGAGCCGTCCACGGGGCTCTCCGGGTCGAGGCCTTCCTGGATGCCGAGGTAGCCGCAGGCAAGCGAGGCGGCGACGGCGAGATAGGGATTGGCGTCGGAGGAGGGCACCCGGTTCTCCACCCGCCGGGCCTGCGGGCTGGAGTTGGGGACGCGCAGGCCCACCGTGCGGTTGTCGTAGCCCCAGTGCACGTTGATCGGCGCCGCCGTGTGGCGGGCGAGCCGGCGGTAGGAGTTCACGTAAGGGGCGAGCATGCACATCACCGAGGGCAGGTAGCGCTGCTGGCCGGCGATGAACTGGAAGAACTCCGGCGTCGGGTTGCCGTCGTTGTCGGAGAAGATGTTCTTGCCCGTCTCAAGATCGAGCAGCGACTGGTGGATGTGCATGGCCGAGCCGGGCTCCCGGCTCATCGGCTTGGCCATGAAGGTGGCGTACATGTCGTGGCGGAGCGCCGCCTCGCGGATGGTGCGCTTGAACAGGAACACCTGGTCGCAGAGCTGCAGCGGGTCGCCGTGGCGGAGGTTGATCTCCATCTGCGCCGCCCCCTCCTCGTGGATGAGAGTGTCGATCTCCAGGCCCTGCGCTTCCGAATAGTCGTAGATGTCGTCGAAGAGGTCGTCGAACTCGTTCACCGCCTGGATCGAGTAGGACTGCCGCCCGCTCTCAGAGCGCCCCGAGCGGCCGACCGGCGGCTCCAGCGGATAGTCCGGGTCGGTGTTGGGGCGGACGAGGTAGAACTCCATCTCCGGCGCCACCACCGGCTTCCAGCCCTGGCGGTCGTAGAGGTTGAGGATCCGCCGGAGCAGCTGCCGCGGCGCGATGTCCACCGGCCGGCCGTCGCGGGTGTAGGCGTCGTGGATGATCTGCGCCGTCGGGTCGGAGGCCCAGGGCACCACCGCCAGCGTGGAGAAGTCCGGCTTCAGCTGGATGTCCCCGTCGTTGGGGTCGTGCTTGAAGCTCTCGTCCTCCTCCGGATACTCGCCCGTGATGGTCTGGGTGAAGATGGACGACGGCATCGACATCACCGGTCCGGTGAAGAACTTGTCGGCCGGCATCAGCTTGCCGCGCGCCACGCCCGCCTGGTCGGGCGTCATGCACTCGATGTCCTCGATGCCGCGCTCCGACAGCCAGGCCTGCGCCTCCTCGATGGAGGTCACGCCCCGCCGGGCGGATTTCGCGTCGTCGCCGTTCGTCGTCATGGCATCCGTCTTTTCGCGTGCTGTTTCACCGTCGGACGGGCTTACACCCTCGCCGCCCGCGGCTCCACCCCCGGCGCGACCGGAAGCGTGGCACCCGAACTCACATCCCGGCGCGGCCGAAAGCGTCGCGCCGGATCGCGGCGCCGTCCTTTTGTGATCACAAACGCGCGCCGTGTCAATTCGGCCGTCCCGGCGCCCGCCGCCGTCAGCGCGGGCCGGCGAAGTCGGCGGCCCCGGCCACCAGCGCCTCGCGGATCAGCGCCATGCCCTCGGCGATGTCGAGCCGGATCGCCTCGCCCAGCGCCTCCGCGTCGCCGGCCGCCACCGCCGCCACCGCCGCCTTGTGGTGGTCGACGAGGCCCGCCGTGCCGACCCGGCCGTAGACGATGCGCATGAACGGCCCGAAGCGCAGCCACACGCTCTCGATCAGCGGCAGGAACACGTCCGACCGGGAAGCCTCGTAGAGCGCGAAGTGGAAGGCGTGGTTGTGCCGCATGTAGGCCTCCACGTTGCCGTCGCGAAGGCTCGCGTCCACCTGGTCGTCGAGCGCGCGCAGCCGGCGCGGCGCGTCCTTCCGGTCGAGGTTCGGCAGCGCCAGCATGGCGGCCGCCGGCTCCAGCAGCGCCCGCGCCTTCAGAATCTCGGCAAAGCGCTGCTCGGTCATCCGCGGCACCTGGATGCGCCCGTTGTCCGAAATGTCGAGCGCCCGCTCCGCCGCAAGGCCCCGGATCGCCTCGCGCACCGGCATCGGGCTGGTGCCGAGCTCATCGGCGAGGCCGCGCAGCGTCATGGGCCGGCCGGGCTGGATGCGGCCGATGATCAGCGCCGCGCGCAGCGCCTCGGTCACCCGGTCGCGCACCCCCGTCCGGGCATGCGCCTCCGGCCGCTCGCCCGCGTCCGGCCCCGCGCCGACCGCCCCGGTGGCGCCCGTCTTGGCGCCCGTCTTCATGGCGCCCGCGACCCGATGACCGTCCGCATTCCCCACGCTCCGCGCTTGACCGCCCCGTCTTAGTTGTGATCACATTGCAGTCACCGTGCAACAGGAAAGAACAGGGCACCGGCAGGGCGGATCCATGGCCCACCAGCCCGCTTTCCGGCGCGTCGCGTCCGCCTTGAAGGCGGTCCGGCCGCCCGACCGGCGAGGTCATCTTGGGACGTGCGCTCACCGAAAACCCGGCCAAGGACGAGGTCTCGCGCTTTCTGAAGGCCCATCCGGATATCGAGGGGGTCGAATACCTCATCCCCGACACCAACGGCGTCCTCCGCGGCAAGTGGGCGCCGCCCCCGTCGCTCGCCAAGGCCGCCAAGGCCGGCGTCAACTTCCCCCTCGGCCTCTTCGGCCTCGACATCTGGGGCCGCGAGGTCACCGAGACCGGCCTCCACGTGGAGACCGGCGACCGCGACGGCCTCTGCCGGCTGGTGCCCGACAGCCTGCGCCTCGTGCCCTGGGCCGCCCGGCCCACCGCCCAGGCCATGCTCACCATGTGGACCGAGACGGGCATCCCTTTCCTCGCCGATCCGCGCCAGCAGCTCGCCTTCGCGGTGGAGCGGCTCGCCCGCGCGGGCTACCGGGCGGTCGCGGCCTTCGAGCTGGAGTTCTACCTCGTCGATCCGCGCGCTGTGGAACGGCCGGACGACGCGCCCCGCGCGGTCCTTTCCGGCGCCTGCGGCCCGGAGCGGCAGAACATCTACGCTCTTTCCGATCTCTCCGCCTTCTCCGACCTCTTCCACGAGATCCGCACCGCCGGCCTTGTCCAGGGCCTGCCGCTCGACACCATCGTGTCGGAGGCCTCCCCCGGCCAGTTCGAGGTCAACCTCAAGCACCGGCCGGACCCGCTCGCCGTCGCCGACGACGCCGTCATGCTGAAGCGGCTGATCCAGGAGGTCGCCCGCAAGCACCACCTCCGTGCCACCTTCATGGCCAAGCCCTTCATCGAGCGGGCCGGCAACGGCATGCACGTGCACGTCAGCCTGATCGACGGCGACGGCGCCAACGCCTTCTCGGCGCCGGGCGTCGGCGAGGCGCGCCTCACCCAGGCGGTCGGGGGTCTCGTCGACGCCATGGCGCCCTCCACGATCCTGTTCGTCCCCACCTGGAACGGCTTCCGCCGGCTGCAGCCCGGCTCCTACGCGCCCACCCGCGCCACCTGGGGCCACAACAACCGCTCGGTCGCCGTGCGCGTGCCCATGTCCGAGCCGGCCGCCCGCCGGATCGAGCACCGGGTGGCCGGCGCCGACGCCAACCCCTACCTGGTGCTCGCCGCCGTCCTCAACGGCATGGCCGACGGGCTGGAGCGCGCCGCCGCCGCGCCGCCGCCCTGCGACCGCAACGGCTACGACGCCAGCGACCCGGCTCTGCCGTCCACCATGGAGGGCGCCATCCGGGCCTTCGAGACGTCGGACTTCATCCGCCGCGCCTTCGGCGTCGAATACCGCCGCCTGTTCGCCGCCCTGAAACGGGCCGAGATGCGCACCTTCCTGGAGGAGATCTCGCCCCTGGAGCGGTCCACATATCTCTGAGGTGGCGAACCAAGGCGGTGGCCCCGCCCGGCCGCCCCACGGCGAGACCGACGTCTGATGCGGCGACAGGCATGATGAACGAACTTGCATAATCCGGATTGACGAGAAAACATGGGCTCCATACCGCCAGGACCGGCCGGCTGAGACCCACCCGTACGACCCTTCACCCGCGCCGATCGGGACGGCACAGTCAGAGGACAAGTCGATGAACAGCAAAGTGAAAACGTCGGCGTTGGCCGGCATCGCGGCCGCCATCGCCCTGGTGGCCGGCGGCGTGGCCGTGGCGCAGGAGCGCGTCGTCAACGTCTACAACTGGTCGGACTACATCGACGATTCCATCCTGGAGGACTTCACCAAGGAGACCGGCATCAAGGTCGTCTACGACGTGTTCGACAGCAACGAACTGCTGGAGACCAAGCTGCTCGCCGGCGGTTCGGGCTACGACGTCGTGGTGCCGACCGGTCCCTTCCTCGCCCGCCAGATCCAGGCCGGCGTGTTCCAGAAGCTGGACAAGGCCAAGCTCACCAACATCGGCAACGTCTGGCCGCAGATCGCCGAGCGCCTCGGCAAGTACGACCCCGGCAACGAGTACGGGGTGAACTACATGTGGGGCACCACCGGCATCGGCCTCAACGTGGAGAAGATCAAGGCGATCGCGCCCGACGCGCCGGTCGACAGCCTGAAGATGATCTTCGATCCGGAGTGGGCCGCGAAGTTCAAGGATTGCGGCATCTACGCCCTCGACGCGCCGGACGAGACGCTCGCCATCGCGCTTCGCTACATGGGCAAGGACCCGGACAGCAAGGACGCCGCCGATCTGGAGGCCGCGGGCGAACTCTGGAAGGAGGCCGCCAAGAACATCAAGAAGTTCCACTCCTCCGAGTACATCAACGCGCTCGCCAACGGCGACATCTGCCTCGCGCTCGGCTGGTCCGGCGACGTGCTGCAGGCCCAGGCCCGCGCCGAGGAGGCCAACAACGGCGTGACGATCGAGTACCACATCCCCACCGAGGGCACGTACATGTGGTTCGACAACCTCGCCATCCCGGCCGACGCCAAGAATGTGGACGAGGCGCACGCCTTCATCGACTATCTCCTGAAGCCGGAGGTCATCGCCAAGGCGTCCAACTACGTCGCCTACGCCAACGGCAACCTCGCCTCGCAGCAGTTCCTCGACAAGGCGGTCCTGGAAAACCCGGCCATCTACCCGCCGGCGGACGTGGTGGAGCGCCTCTTCACCATCTCGCCCTACGACCCGCGGTCGCAGCGGGTGCTGACCCGGGTGTGGACGTCGGTGAAGACCGGCACCTGATCCCGCCCCTCCATGAAGCGCCCGGCCCGAAAAGCCGGGCGTTTCAGCATCAAGGGCGCCGCGCGGTCTCGACGCGGCCCGCGAATCCGTTAGCATCAGGACGCGCCGGGGGGCGCCCGGCCGTTCAGCGGCGCCGGGGCCGCCCTTTCGGACGCGCGCAGGTCTTGAAGGGGGCAGCAGTCGATGTCGAAATCCGTCGGACCGGTGAAGCGCACGTTCGCACCTTGGCTGGATCCGAATGCCAAGGCCTACATCCGGTTCGAGAACGTCACCAAGAAGTTCGGTGACTTCACGGCCGTCGACAACCTCTCCATCGACATCTACGAGCGGGAGTTCTTCTCGCTCCTCGGCCCGTCCGGCTGCGGCAAGACCACGCTGATGCGCATGCTCGCCGGCTTCGACGAGCCGACCACCGGCCGCATCCTCCTCGACGGCAACGATCTTGCCGGCGTGCCGCCCTACCGGCGCCCGGTCAACATGATGTTCCAGTCCTACGCGCTCTTCCCGCACATGAGCGTGGCCGACAACATCGCCTTCGGCCTCAAGCAGGACGGCATGCCGAAGCCCGACATCGCCGCCCGCGTGGCTGAGATGCTGAAGCTCGTCAAGCTGGAGAAGTTCGCCAGCCGCAAGCCGCACCAGCTCTCCGGCGGCCAGCGCCAGCGCGTGGCGCTCGCCCGGGCGCTCGCCAAGCGGCCGAAGGTGCTCCTCCTCGACGAGCCGCTCGGCGCCCTCGACAAGAAGCTCCGCGAGGAGACCCAGTTCGAGCTGATGGACATCCAGTACGAGCTCGGCCTCACCTTCCTGATCGTTACCCACGACCAGGAGGAGGCGATGACCATGTCGGACCGCATCGCCGTCATGGACCTCGGCCGCATGGTCCAGGTCGCCACTCCGGCGGAGATCTACGAGCAGCCGAACAGCCGCTACGTGGCCGACTTCATCGGCGACATCAACATTCTGGAAGGCACCGTGGCGGGCCTTGAGGGGCCGGTCGCCAAGGTGTCGAGCGCCGGGCTCGACAAGCCCATCGTCACCGAACACGCCGGCACGGCCAAGTCCGGCGACACGGTCTGGTTCGCCATCCGGCCGGAGAAGGTGCGCATCAGCCTCGATCCGCCCGCCGACCCCGCCCTCAACGTGGTCTCCGGCGAGGTGTGGGACATCGGCTATCTCGGCGACGTGTCGGTCTACCGGGTGAAGCTGCCGAACGGCGCCATCATGAAGTCCACCCTCGCCAACGTCACGCGGCTCGTCGAGCGCCCCATCGGCTGGGACGACAAGGCCTATCTCTCCTGGCCGCGCGACGCCGGCCTGCTGCTCACGTCCTGACCGGGAGACCCGAGATGCCCGCTCCCTCCGCCGCCGGCGGCCCCACCTGGACCAAGTGGCTGGTGGTCGCCGCGCCCTATCTCTGGCTGCTGGTCTTCTTCCTCGCCCCCTTCTTCATCATCGCCAAGATCTCCCTGTCGATGACGGCGATCGCCATGCCGCCCTACGTGCCGGTGTTCGACAGCCTGTCGAGCCTCGGCGAGAAGCTCGGCGAGCTGTCGTTCGAGAACTATCTCTGGCTGGCCGACGACCCGCTCTACTGGCGCTCCTATCTCTCCAGTCTCCGCATCGCCTTCATCTCCACGGCGATGCTGCTCCTCATCGGCTACCCGATCGCCTACGCCATGGCGCGCGCACCGAAGTCGGTCCGGCCGACGCTCCTGATGCTGGTCATCCTGCCCTTCTGGACGTCCTTCCTCATCCGCGTCTACGCCTGGATCGGCATCCTGAAGCCGGAGGGCCTGCTCACCGTCGCCCTGCAGGCGCTCGGCCTTCTCGGGCCCACCGAGCAGGTGCAGATCATGAACACAGAGACGGCCGTCTTCATCGGCATCGTCTACTCCTACCTGCCCTTCATGATCCTGCCGCTCTACGCGGCGCTCGAAAAGCTCGACGGCACGCTGCTGGAGGCCGCCTCCGACCTCGGCTGCCCGCCCATGAAGGCCTTCTGGGTCATCACCTGGCCCTTGTCGCTGCCGGGCGTGATCGCCGGCTGCTTCCTCTGCTTCATCCCCATCATGGGCGAGTTCGTCATCCCCGACCTTCTCGGCGGGTCCGACACGCTGATGATCGGCAAGACGCTCTGGAACGAGTTCTTCTCCAACCGCGACTGGCCGGTCTCCTCCGCCGTGGCGGTGGTGCTCCTCCTCATCCTGGTGGTGCCGATCATGATCTTCCAGAACGTCCAGCGGAAAGTCTGAGGGGGGCGCGCGCCATGTCCAACAAGCTCTCCTGGTTCAACGTCACCTCGCTGACGCTCGGCTTCGCCTTCCTGTACATCCCCATCCTTCTCCTGGTGATCTTCTCCTTCAACGAGTCCCGCCTCGTCACCGTGTGGGGCGGCTTCTCGACGAAGTGGTACGGCGAGATGATCCGCAATCAGGCGCTCATGGACGCCGCCTGGGTCACCATCCGCGTCTCCTTCCTGTCGGCCACCATCGCGACCGTGCTCGGCACCCTCGCGGCCATCACCATGACGCGCTACGCCCGCTTTCCCGGCCGCCTGCTCTTCTCCGGCATGATCTACGCGCCGCTCGTCATGCCGGAGGTCATCACCGGCCTGTCGCTCCTCCTCCTCTTCGTCGCCATGGACTTCTCGCGCGGCTTCTGGACCGTCACCATCGCCCACGTGACGCTCACCATGTGCTTCGTCGCCGTCGTGGTGCAGTCCCGCCTCGTCACCTTCGACCGCAGCCTGGAGGAGGCCGCCCAGGACCTCGGCTGCCCGCCGGCCAAGACCTTCTTCGCCATCACCCTGCCGCTCATCCTGCCGGCGGTGGTGGCCGGCTGGATGCTGGCCTTCACCCTGTCGCTGGACGACCTCGTCATCGCGTCCTTCAACACCGGCCCGGGCGCCACCACGCTGCCCATCAAGATCTACAGCCAGGTCCGCCTCGGCGTGACGCCCGAGATCAACGCCGTCTGCACCGTCATGATCGCCGTCGTCGCCCTCGGCGTCATCGCCGCCTCCCTCTACACCAAGCGCGTCGAAGTCGAACGCGAACGCGCCGAACGCGCCGCCGTGGCGCAGGCGGGGTAGGGAGGAGAGGGGGCGCTCGGCGGACGGATCGGGGAGGCGAGGGGAAGCTCGGCCGCGGGGCAGGGGCAGCGCGGTGGAACACGGCGGCGGGGCACCGGGCGGCACGTCCAATCCCTCCCTCGCGGGGTTTGGCCAAAGGCGAAGGCGAAGCAGTCCCGTGACTGCGGAGCGGGGTCCGGCCGAAGGCCGGGGGAGGGGTCTTTTCCCTCTCCTCCCCATAACGCGCGGCCGTCATCCCGGCGAACGCCGGGATCCAACCGCCGCCCCGGCCACCCGCCCCGCCCCGGCCACCCGCCCCCGTTCCGCAACCCGCCCCGTCGGCTGGATCCTGGCGTCCGCCGGGATGACGGCGCGTGGGACAACCGCCGGCGCCCCACCTCGTGCCCGCGAACACCCCCAGCGCTCTGATCTCCGCAGCGGAACCGTAGGCCCTTTCTGCCCCCACTCCCCCCACCCCCGCCGCCGCGCTATGCTGCGCCGCCGCACCCATCCGCCCACCCCCACGCCCCACCCCACCCCCACCCCCGGAGACCCCCGCCCATGACCGCCGACGCCCCGCTCTGGACCCCGTCCCCCGCCCGGGTCGCCGACGCCACCATGACGCGCTTCCGCCTCTTCGCCGAGGCGCGCGCCGGCCGGCCGCTCGCCGACAGCGTCGCCCTCCACGGCTGGTCGATCGCCGAGCCCGCCGCCTTCTGGGACGCGGTGTGGGACTTCTTCGCCGTCGTGGGCGAGAAGGGCGAGCGCCGCCTCGTCGACCCCACCCTCATGCCCGGCGCCCGCTTCTTCCCCGACGCGCGCCTCAACGTGGCGGAAAACCTCCTCAGCCGCGAAGGCCCCGACGACGCCCTCGTCTTCCGCGGCGAGGACAAGGCGGCCGCCCGCTGGTCATGGGACGACCTTCGCGCCGCCGTCTCCCGCCTGCAGCAGGCCTTCCAGGCCGCCGGCGTGCGCGAGGGCGACCGGGTGGCGGGTCTCCTCCCCAACCTGCCGGAGGCGGTCGCCGCCATGCTGGCCGCCGCGTCCATCGGCGCCGTCTGGTCGTCCGCCTCGCCGGACTTCGGCCCGCGCGGCATCCTCGACCGGTTCGGCCAGATCGAGCCCAAGGTGCTTCTGGCCTGCGACGGCTACTGGTACGCCGGCAAGCGCATCGCCATCGCCGACAAGCTCGCCGAGGTCGTGCCCGAACTTACCTCCCTCACCGCCGTCGTCGTCGTGCCCTACCTCGGCCCCGACGAGGCCGAGGCCGTCGCCGCGCGCCTGCCCGCCGCCGTCACGTTGCCGGCCTTCCTCGCCCCGCACGCCCCCGCGCCGCTCGTCTTCGCCCGGCTGCCGTTCGACCACCCGCTCCTCATCCTCTACTCGTCCGGCACCACCGGCGTGCCGAAGTGCATCGTCCACCGGGCGGGCGGCGTGCTCCTCCAGCACCTGAAGGAGCACGGCCTCCACGCCGACACCCGGCCGGGCGACCGCGTCTTCTACTTCACCACCCTCGGCTGGATGATGTGGAACTGGCTCGTCGGCGGCCTCGGCCTCGGGGCGACGCTCCTCCTCTACGACGGCTCGCCCTTCCACCCCTCCGGCGCCGTCCTCTTCGACTATGCGGACGCCGAGGGCATGACCCTCTTCGGCACCTCCGCCAAATACATCGACGCGGTGAAGAAGGCCGGCCTCGTCCCGCGCGAGACCCACGCGCTCACCACCGTGCGCGCCATCGCGTCCACCGGCTCGCCGCTCGCCCCGGAGAGCTTCGATTTTGTCTACCAGGCCATCAAGCCCGACGTGCACCTCGCCTCCATCTCCGGCGGCACCGACATCGTCTCCTGCTTCGTCCTCGGCGATCCCACGCGCCCGGTGCGGAAGGGCGAGATCCAGGGCCCCGGCCTCGGCATGGCCGTGGAGGTGTGGACCGACGACGGCCGCCCCGCACCCGTCGGCGAGAAGGGCGAGCTCGTCTGCGTCAAGCCCTTCCCGGTGATGCCGCTGATGTTCTGGAACGACCCGGACGGCCTGAAGTACCGCGCCGCCTATTTCGAGCGCTTCGACAATGTCTGGTGCCACGGCGACTTTGCCGAGGTCACCCCCTCCGGCGGCCTCGTCATCCACGGCCGGTCGGACGCCACCCTCAACCCGGGCGGCGTGCGCATCGGCACGGCGGAGATCTACGCCCAGGTGGAGCAGGTGCCCGAGGTGGTCGAGGCGCTCGCCATCGGCCAGGACTTCGAGGGCGACGTGCGCGTGGTCCTCTTCGTGCGCCTCAAGGACGACACCGTGCTCGACGACGCCCTCGTCCAGCGCATCAAGACCCGCATCCGCACCGGCGCCACCCCTCGCCACGTCCCCGCCAAGATCGTCCAGATCGCCGACATCCCCCGCACCAAGTCCGGCAAGATCACCGAACTCGCCGTCCGCGACGTGGTCCACGGCCGCCCGGTGAAGAACAAGGAGGCGCTGGCGAACCCGGAGGCGCTGGAGCTGTTCAGGGGGCTGGGGGAGTTGGATGGGTGAGGTTTGCTGCATCTACTCACTGAACACACTCCGCCCTGAAAGCCCTGCGTGATCAAAGAATGCTTTGTTGCGTTCCTTTGCGTCGGTTAGCAGGGCGTCCCAACCAATCAACTCAACTATCCCATTGAATCCATGACGTGGCTGTAAAATTCGGCCCCGTCCATCTGCTGTTCTTTGCCAGCTGTACGTCCAGTCTTCGAGTTTTCCCACAATATCTGCGATGATAAAACAGTAGAAAACGGCATCTCTATTTATCGTTATTGGCCTCCCTCTTACGTCTATACAGCCACCGGCAAGAAGTTTCTTGACGTACTTTTCCACCTGCATCTGTGGATTTTCGTCGTCATTGTATTCAGTGCGTCCTGGTCGTTTAAACTCTACCAACAGAATTCGAGATGGCTGGTCGGTTTGCCTCAATCCGTGTACGTGATCAAATACAAGAACATCCGCCCGTTCTTCGCTGTCAATTGCGCTAGAAAGCAGCGAGAATTCTGTATCTGAACTAAAATACTGAGCAAATGTGAGCCGCTCGTCGATTATCCAAAGGTCATGAGAGGCTGCCGAATCAATCCTACGCTGCCCGTCATCTAAAGTGTTTACTCGTACAGGACAAATCATAGAATGAAGAATATCTTCTCGTTGATAGGAGCTGTCCCTTTTTTCATGTCTTACACTTTGTAACAGAATCTCTATCATATCAAGAACGACTTTGCGTCGGATTACGTATTCTGCCAAGCTTTTCTGCTCGGCTTCCTCAATCGCCTCGCGCGCTTCTTTTATTGCGTCAACAAATCCGCTTATGTCAGCATTGCTGTTTTTCAATTTCTGTAGAACGACGCGAATTTTCTCACCTTGCCTTTGATCGCGCCTGAAACGCTCACGAGACAAATGGCCAAATATTGCGTCTTCACTTAACTCACCCGAAGGAATCCGTGCCTGTAGTTCCACCACGTCTCCGAAAGCTACCGAGGGGTAAGACTCTGTGATGGCTGCAATTTTCTGCTGTTGCTCGCCATGCAACTTCGACAAGGGGGTCGCCAGAAAATCGGCTACATGGTTCCAAATATCCGAAACAATTCGCTCAAGAGTTGCATCTTCGAACAGAAAGTCAGTTCTTTCTTGATTGACGTTCCTATCTAGATATTCACCCGTGAGTATGCCGTGAAAAACGCTTTGATTGTCATCACCAAAGTATTTTAGTCCAAGTTTAGCGTCTATACACTGTGAAACGACGGTTCTATCGTGAGCAATAAAATGTATAAAGTGATTACCCTTTAGGTCTGAGCTTGCTGTTTTTTCGCATTCGAGAAGAGCAAGTTTCAGCGTTTCGTATTCATCCGTTTCTACCTGGATGCCGTCCTTCTTAGATCTGACGATCGTCGAAAGAGAGTCTGGATATGTCCGAGATGTGTCCCCGCAGACTATCGTGATATTTGGGCATCTACCACTGATCAGCGTTGGTAGAAAATGTGAAGTAAAATGTTGAAAAATGAACTCTTTCCGTCCGGGAAATTTCTTCAGATAGCCATTATCTCTTAGACCGCTGAAACGCACAAAGAACATTGCATCATGGACGGATTCATCTGAGACTAAACTGTAATTTTGAATCTGCTCTTCCTGATCTAAGATGAAATCGAATTTACGACGGAAAAAGACATCTCCATCTTTAAAAACGGAATCGACAGAGATATCAAGAAAGCAGTCGAGCCAGAGTAAACGACCAACTCCCTTTCCGCCAATTGCAATTTTATTGTCTGTATCGGTAGTAGTAAATGCTTCGTAGTTGCGATTATCTAAGCCGTGGCCATTGTCCTGGATCGTTATCCAGAAGGCGTCTTTTTTCCTAAATAGATTTACAACGATTGTGATCTGTCCGAGCGTTGCGACAGCATCGTCATAGCGATGTTGAACGGAATGGATAGAGTTGCTTACGGCTTCAAACAATGGCTGTAGAGCCCCGGAAACAGTCGCTGGCTTCGGAAGCCTTTCAATCCGCTTTAGCAGGTTCGATTTAAGCGAGGCCAAAACGTTTCTCCCTGGACGAAATGGTTGTATTCGACCAAGGAGCCTATCATTCCGAGTAAATTTAACTAGTGATACTTTCGGCCATTGGCCGATTTCGGTGCCGTGTCAACGGGTCGCCCCCCCCCTCACACCCCCACCACCACCCCCCGCTCCACCGGCGTCTCCGCCACCCTCTCCCTCTGGCTCCCCTTCGGCGCATCCCTGAAACTGCTCCGCGCCAGCAGGATCACCGGCGCCAACCCCGCCACCACGATCATCAGCGCCGCGATGGCGGCGTCCTCATACGTCCCCCGCGCCGCTTCGCCGTAGACCGTGGTGGCCAGGGTCTCGAAGTTGAAGGGGCGCAGCATCAGGGTCAGCGGCAGCTCCTTCATGCAGTCCACGAAGACGAGGAGGCCGGAGGCCGCGATGGCGGGCTTGAGGAGCGGCACGTGGATGGACGCCACCGTGCGGCCGGGGCGGGCGCCGAGGGAGCGGGCGGCCATGTCGAGGGTGGGGGGGATCTTGGTCAGCCCCGCCTCGATGCCGCCGGACGAGACCGCCAGGAAGCGGATCACATAGCCCACCACCAGCACCACCCCGAGCGAGGAGAGCACGAGGCCGATCCGCTCGCCGGTCGCCGCGCGCCAGAGGTCCGCGATGGCGTTGTCCACCGCCGCGAAGGGCATCAGCATGCCGGCGGCCAGCACCGTGCCCGGCACCGCGTAGCCGAGGCCGGAGAGGCGGACGAGGGGCTTGGCCAGCCGATGCCGGGCGAAGCGGCCCGTGTAGGCGATCACCAGGCCCGCCGTCACGCACGCCACCGTGGCGCCGGCCGAGATCGTCACCGTGTTGATCACCCAGCCCGCGAAGGCGTCCGGCAGGCCGTTCTCGATCAGCCGGATCAGCGCGTGGTGGACGAGGTAGGCGGCCGGCACCAGGAAGCCAACGGCGATCGGCAGCGCGCAGGCGAGCGTCGCCAGCATCCCCGCGCCGCCCGTGAGCCCGATGGGGAGCGCCGGCCGCGTCTTCGACGCCCGGCCGACGAAGCGCTGGCGGCGCCGGGCGGTGCGCTCCAGCGTCACCAGCATCACCACGAAGGCCAGCATCACGAGGGCGATCTGGGCCGCGCCCTCGATCGACGAGCGCGTCACCCAGGTGGAATAGATGGCGACCGTGAGGGTGCGCACGCCGAGGAATTCCGACGCGCCGATGTCGTTCAGCGCTTCCATCAGCGCAAGGCTGGTGCCGACGGCCACGGCCGGCCGGGCGAGCGGCAGCGCAACCTTGAAGAACACCCGGTTGCGCCCGGCCCCGAGCGTGCGCGCCACCTCCACCAAGGCGGGCGACTGCATCAGGAAAAGCGCCCGCGCCGGCAGGTAGACATAGGGATAGAGCACGAAGCCGAGGAGCAGGATGGCGCCCGGCAGCGAGCGGATCTCCGGAAACCAGAGGTCGCCGGGCCGCTCCAGGCCGAAGAGCGCCCGAAGCGCCGTCTGCACCGGGCCGATCGGGTGCAGCACGTCAAGGTATGCGTAGGCGACGATATAGGTGGGCACCGCGAGCGGCAGCAGGAGCGCCCATTCGAACAGCTTGCGGCCCGGGAAACGGTACATGGCGACCAGCCACGCGGTGCCGACGCCCACCACCGCCACCAGCGTGCCGACGCCGGCAAGGAGCAGGAGCGTGGTCCAGAGCGCCGTCGGCAATATGGTGCCGATCAGGTGGGGCCAGAGGTCGCCGGAGCCCTTGGCGGCATAGAAGACCAGCCCGCCGATCGGCGCCAGCACCAGCGCCACCAGAAGGCCGCTCGCCACCAGCCAGGGCCGGCTGGAGGCGTCCGCCGTGGAGGCCCGCTCGCCGGGCGGCACGGGCGGCTGGCGAAGGCTGTCGCGGCGGGCATGGCTGCGCGCGACCACATCCATCCGTCCGTCCGCTTCCCCCGCCGGGCGGGTGCCTGTCTCGCGTCCCGCCTCATCCATGCGCCGACCCTTCGTTCATGCACACACCATGATGCATCCGCCGTGCCGAACCCACGCGCACTTCGCCATAGAACCCCGCGGCCGATGACGGTCGGCGGGCGGTCGGGGGTGAGGGCAGGGGGGCGGCGCGGGCGATCATCGGGGCCTCGGCGGGCGGGGAGGGCACCAGAAGGGGGGCCTTCATGGCAAAACCCGGCCCCCGAAGAGCGGGGACCGGGCGAGGGCGCGACTGTCGCCGGCGACAAGGGCTACAAACCCGCGACATGGGCGGCGACAAAGCGCTACATCAGCCGCTTCATCGCCGCTACAATCGCGACAACCGGCGACAGGTTATGCCTCAGTTGTCGAAGCCGACCGCGTCCACCAGCATGCTGGCGGCCTTGCGCTGCTTGACGATGTCCGTCACCGGCAGCGGGTCGATCTTCAGGGTGCCGAGCTCCGCGATGATCGGGTCCGGATCCACGTCGGCGCGCACCGGATACTCGTAGTTGGCCTCCGCGTAGATCTTCTGGGCTTCCGGAGAAACCAGATATTCCAACAGCTTGACCGCGTTTTCCTTGTTCGGCGCGTTCTTTGCCAGCGCCGCGCCGGAGACGTTCACGTGGGTGCCGGCGCCGTCCGCGAAGGTCGGCATGATGACCTTGATGGCGTCGCCCCAGGTCTTCTGCTCGTCCCCGCCGGCGCCGGAACGCATCAGGCCCACATAGTAGGAGTTGGCGATTCCGATGTCGCAGATCCCGGCCAGGATGTCCTTGGCCACGTCCCGGTCGCCGCCGCCAGGCTTGCGCGCGAGGTTTGCCTTCACACCCTCCAGCCAGGTCTTGGCCTCTTCTTCGCCCTTCTTGGCGATGACGGCCGCGATCAGCGCCGTGTTGTACGGATGCTGTCCAGAGCGGATGCAGACCTTGCCCTGCCACTTCGGGTCGGCGAGATCTTCATAGGTCACCGCCGTGTCGGTCACCCGGTCCTTGGCGGCATAGAGCACGCGCGCCCGCGCCGAGAGCGCGTACCAGCTCCCGTCCGGTGCCCTAAGTCCTTCAGGCACAACGGAATCCAGCGTCTCGGAGCCGGCCGGCTGAGTCAGCCCGCGGTCGGCGAGATCGGCCAGATTGCCGAAATCCACCATCATCATCAGGTCCGCCGGCGAGTTGTCCCCCTCTGCCGCAACCCGCTCCGCCAGCCCTTCCTTCATGAATATCGTATTGACAACAATACCGGATTCCTTCGTGAAGGCATCGAACAGCGGCTGCGCCAGACCCGGTTCGCGGGTCGTGTAGACGTTCACCTCACCGGCCGCGAGCGCCGGCAAGGTGGAAAGGAAGGTGGCCGCGACAGCGGCAAGAACGCGGACGGACTTCATCGTTCGTCTCCAATCGGCAGGGGGCAAGGTCCTGTCATCGGGAGGCGATCCACGGCCGTGGAACGCCGGTACGAGCGGATCTATGTCGGCGCGCCGGCCTGCTGTCAAATGCAAAACAGGAAGCAACTTCAAGCGCTTGATGGTCCGGTTCTTGGAACCGTTCCAAAAACCGGGCTAACCCGTTCAAGTTTATGGGCGAAATCTTGAGGATCATCAGCAGGTTTTCGCGGCGCGGAAAAACACGCACCCGCTGACCCCGGTGCGCCCGCCGCTATTCGGCCAGCACCCGTGTCGACGGAAACGTCACCTGCACCAGCGTCCCCTGGCCGGGCGCGGAATCGATCCGGAAAGCCGCCCGGTTGGCCTCCACCAGCGCCTTGGTCAGCGGCAGCCCGAGCCCGGTTCCGCGGCCGGGACGGGTGGTGTGCAGCTGCCGGAACGGCTCCAGCGCCTTCTCCACGTCGTCCGCGCTCATCCCCGGCCCCGTATCCCGAACCCGGAGCGCCACCTCGCCGCTGTCCTCGTAGAGCGTGGAGACGATCACCTGCCCGCCGGGCTGGTTGAACTTGATGGCATTCGACAGCAAATTCAACACGATCTGCCTGAGGCTGCGGTGGTCCGCCACCACGTTCGGCAGGCTGGAGGAGAGCGAGGTGCGAATGATGATCCGCTCCCGGTTCGCCTGCGGCTGCATCAGCGCCACGCACTCGCGCACCACCTCGTTCACCGGCACCGCCTCGAAGGCGAGGTCCAGCTTGCCGGCCTCGATCTTGGAGAGGTCGAGCAGGTCGTTGACGAGGCTCATGATCAGGCTGCCGGACATGTGGATGTCGCGCAGGTACTCCTTGTAGCGCTCGCTGCCGACCGGCCCGAACCGCTCCTCCATCATCACTTCGGAAAAGCCGATGATGGCGTTGAGCGGCGTCCTGATCTCGTGGCTGATCTTGGCGAGGAAGTCCGATTTCTGCGAGGATGCGTTCTCCGCAGACCGCTTGGCCGTGGTCAACTCCTCCTCGGCGCGCTTCCACTGGGTGATGTCGCGCAGAACCGCGCAGAAGCGGCCCGCCGACACTCGCCCGACGGTCATGAACAGCGGCACCAGGCCGCCGCGCCGCACCCGGCCGATCACCTCCCGGCCGTCGTTCAAGACGCTCGCCACCCCGTTGCGGGAGAGCCCGTCCAGGTAGTCGAGCGCGTTCCGGTGGCTCTCCGGCGCCAGATAATCGATCAGCGGCGCCCCCACCATGGCCTCGCGCTCGGCGCCGAACAGCGCCTCCGCCGACCGGTTGGCCCCAAGAATCCGGCCGCTGGTGTCGATCAGCAGCACCCCGTCGGTGGCCGTGTCGAGGATGGCCTCCAACTCGCCCACCCGCGCTTCCGCGGTCTCGGCGCGGATCGGGCCCGTGGCCTTGGCGGTCTCCTGGACCACCAGCATGGACGCCATGGCGCCCTCGAAAGGCACGCTGTGGAGCCGCACGTGCACGGGCACCTCCACGCCGTCGCGGCGGCGGATCGCCGGCAGCCGGTGGTCGCGGATGAGCGGGCTGCCGACGAAGGCCTCGGCGAAACCGCCGGCCGCGTCGAGGGCGGCAAGGTCCGCATAGCCGGCAAGATCCAGGAAGGCGCGGTTGGCCGCGATCGCCTCGCCGTGCCGCAGCAGCGCGACCGCCACAGGTAGCCGGTCGAGAACCGCGAGTTCCAGCATCGGGCCGGAGGCGAACGCCCCCCGCAGGGCCGTCCCGTCCGGACCCGCCGCGACGCCCGGCTCTGCCGGTGGCCCCCCGTCGGCGGGCGACCCGAGGGGAGCCGGAGCATCCATCCCGGGCGTCGGAGCGCCGCCCTTGTCCGCCCGCCCCGCCGCGTGGCTATCGTGGAGCCGGGCGCCTAGCGCCTCGGCGATCTTCTGGAACGCCTCCCGCTCCGGGCGGGAGAGCTGGCGCCGCGCCGCGTCGGCGGCGCTCAGCGGCGGCTCCGGCGGAACGCTTCGGGCGACCATCGGCGACGGGATGACGTCCGCCGTCCGCTCGCTCCAGGCCACGTCGTCGGCCTCCGGGTTCGGCTCCTCGACAAGGTCCAGCGGGTTCTCCGCGCCGAACGAGACCGCCTCGCGAGGCGCCGCGTCCGGCTCGTCCGCGACCGCAGTCCCGTCGAACGCTGGATTTCCCTCGTCGACACCGTCTCCCGCCGCAGCCGCCGTATCGGTCGGCTCGGCGAGCGGCGCCAGGGTTTCCGGCTGCTCGTCCGGCGCAGCGTCGATGGTCGTGTCCTCAGCGATGGCCGCGAAGCCGTCGTCCACGTCCGGCTGCGGATCGCCATCCGTCTCGTCGCCCGTCTGGACCATGTCGGACGGGGTCGCGACCGTGTCGCCCGCGTCTTCGCCCGGCCAGCTTTCCGCTGCCGGCGGCCCATCCGGATCCACGGCGCCTTCTATGCCGGCGAACGCCACCGCGTCGGCAGGCGACACCAGCACCGCGTCTTCCGGCGGCGGGGGTTCCGTCATGCCGCCGAAGAGCAGGGATTCCGCCGCGTAGATCTGGTCGGGATCGAGCCCGATGACCACACCCTCCCGATCGTCGGCGAAGGCCTGCGCGTCGGCGAGCGGCACGGCGACCGGCAGCGTCGGCGCGCTCTCCGCGTCCGTCACCACGGTCGCCGTCTGCTCCGCGACGGCATCGCCCGAAGGCTCCGACGGCAGCACCTCGGCATCCGAAGGGCTCGGTTCGACGGTGGTCGTCGGCTCGCGAAGCGACGTGCGATGGCCGGCCACGGCGGCTGCGGCCGCCGCCGCGAGAAGCGCCGCGGCAAGGCCATCACCGCGCGCCGGGGAACGGGCCGCCGAGGCGGGGGAGGGCCCTGCCGCGGGCGCCTCCGCTTCGGCGGCGGGCTCTTCCGTCATGTCCGCTGAAGGCCGATTTGCCGTATCCGTCGAAGGCGCATCAGCCGTGCCTGTCGCAGGCGCGTCGACGGCGTCCGTCTCATCGGTCTCGCCGGGCTCGACACGCGGGCCGCTAAGCGCCTCGGCGTCCGCATCGGCCGCGTCCGTCAGAGGCGCGTCGATGGCTGCCGCGCCGGCTTCGGTCTCATCCGCCTCGACCGGTTCGGCGGGCAAGCCGCTCGGCTCTCCCGCGTCCGCATCCACCGACTGCGAGACCTCGTCGGCAGCATCCGTCGACGTCGCGGCTTCGGCCGCCACCGCATCGTCGGTCGCTTCGGCGTCCCGCTCCGCGGCGAAATCCTCTTCGCGCCGGTCGGCGTCCGCCACGCGCTCATCGAGAGCGGGCAGGTCTTCCGGCGCCGCAACCGGCTCCAGGAGTTGGGTCTCCTCGGCGGCCTCGTCGGCCGGCGCATTCTCCCGCACGTCTTCGGCCGGTGCCGTCTCCAGCGGCTCCTCGTGAGCCAAGGAAACGTCCGCAACCGGCGGAAGGGCCATCGGCGCGACCGAGAAGGCGGCGCCGGTCTTGGCGATGCCGAAGCCCCGGTAACCGCGGAAAGCGCGGTCGCGGGCGAACACCGGCATGCCGGCAAGATCCACCGGCAGGCGCAGCATCCCGCCGTCCACCGGCCAGTCGACCGTCAGGCCGGTGAAGGTGTCGTGGCGGGCGAGCGCCGACTGCACCCGGCCGCGCGGATCGAGATCCATTCGGGCCGCCAGATCGGCCCAGGTGTCGCCGAGGCGCGGGGCCGCCGCCGGGCCGACCACGCCGGCAAGATCCTCTGACACGAAGGCGAAGGCCAGCGCGTGGTCGAGTTCGAACACGAAGCGCACGGACCGCCCATGATCCGGGAACCGGAACCCCGGCTCCGCCGCCCCGGCCTCGTGTTCCGCCGCAGCTTCCTCCGTGCCGGCCCCCTCGTCCGCCGTGCCGGCCGTGTCTTCCGCGGTCCCGGCCGTGCTCTGCCCCGCCTCGGTCTGGTCCCCTCCGGTGGAGCCATCCATCTCCGGCAAGCCATCATCGGCCACCGGCGGGTCGTTCTCCGTCGGAGCACCGCCGTCCACCGCCGCATCCTCCGCGACGGCCGTATCGGCTGCCAGACCAGCGGTCTCGACCGCCCCATCAGCGGCCTCGGCCGCATGGTCCTCGACCGGCTCGACAGCCGTATCGTCTGCCGCCAAGAACGCACCGTTCTCCGCCGTCACCTCGGCATCGGCGCCATCCGCGTCCAAAGCTTCGCCGGCCGCGTCCGCTGCTTCCGTATCGATCCCCCCGGCGTCCGCGTCGGAGCGCCCCGGTTCAGCCACGGCGGTCCATCCGGCGTCGCCCGCCTCGTCGTCCATGGCCTTCAGGTCGCTGCCCCGCGCTTCCTCGTCCGGATCGGCGGCGCCCGCGGTCGGGTCTTCCTGGCCGTAGTCGGCGCCAAGGTCCGGCAGGTCGTCGGCGTCCTGGAGCGAGGGCGGCGACGGCGGCTCGGCGAGCGGCATCGGGTCGGTCACCACGGCGGGCGGATGATCGTCGGCCACCAGGGCCGGCGCCTCGGCGTTCGCCAGCCCGTCCCCCGTCGCCTCGGCGGCATCCGCCGTGACGGGCGCCGGTTCGTCCCTGCCGCCGACACGCTCCGCCGGCGCGGCGAAGAGGGCCTCGAACGCCGCGCGGGCGGACGACGCATCCGGATAGCGGGTCGCCGCATCGAGCACCACGAGAAGAATGCCCCGCTCGCCGGCGAAGCGGAACCGGCTCGCCCGGCAGACGACGGACTGCGGCACCACCGAGCGCGACAGCGGCACCCGGTCGGTGCGCGCCTGGCCGGGGCCGAGCTGTCCGTCGATGGCGGCCACGCGGCGGGCGGTCGGGTGGCCCGGCAGAAGGCGGAAGCCCTCCAGCCCGGCACGGTCGCGGATGTCCAGGTGGTCCGCGCCGGCGGCGTTCACGAACAGGAGGCGGCTGCCGCGGCGGTCGAACAGGAAGACCGGGCGCGCGTCCTCGATTAGCGCCGCGACGGACGGATCCGCCGCCGCTGCCAGGAAGACGTCGTCCAGATCCGCCATGCGGCAACACTCCCGTTGAGACCCGCGCGGCCTCGTGCGGCCCCGGACCCGGCGGACCGGCGCATGGCCTCGGCGGCATTGCCCGGTCGGCATTAATCCTCCGTTAATACAGTGTGCCACCGGCCATGACCACTGCCAGACCGCGCACCGGATCGCCCGCCTCGCCGTAGCGTTAACGGCGGCCCCGAGGATCGACGAATGGCCCGCGCTTCCCGTTTGCCAGGCTCGGCCGAACGTGGTGAACTTGGGCGCGGCCGATCAGGCCCTGATCGGTCCGGGAGGACAGGAGACGATCATGGCGAACAACGAACGCACCGGCGCCGGGACCGGAGCGACCGACGGCGTCGACCCGACGGCCGGCTTCCGGGTCGCCGCCGAGCAGTCGGTGGATCAGGCCCGCAAGGCCTTCGAGGACGTGCTCGGCATGGCCCAGAAGGCGATCGGCGGCATGGAGACCAACGCCGCCACGCTGCAGTCGAACCTGCAGGAGATGACCCGCGAGACCCTCGACTACGCCGGCGCCACCGCCGAGGCGGCCTTCGCGCTCGTCGAGCAGCTGTCCAAGGCCAAGGACCCGGGCGAGGCCGCGGCCATCCAGAAGGCCTTCGTGGAAGCCCAGATGCAGCGCATGGGCCGGCAGGCCCGGGTGCTCGGCGACGGCGCCATCCGCACCGCCCAGGATCTCACCAAACCGTTCGACCGCTGAGGCACGCCACCCGGCCGGCGGCCCGCCGCCGGCCGTTCGGAGCGGTCCACGCGCCCGTGCCCGCACGGCCGGCACGGTGCCGATCCGCCCCGTCCGCAGAGGAACCGGCAGGCTGTCGATCCCGCCCGCCAACGGCCGTCCGGCGCGGTAAACAGCCTCCGAACGGCTATTAGACTATTTGTGCCGTGGGGAAATGTTGCATTGCAGCATAGGTTGACCTATATGTCCGTGAGCGATCGGAACGACCCCGAGGCCAATGGGTGTCCCCTTCCGATCCCGGATGCATGACGCGGAAGGAGAACGCCATGGTTGATGAGGTCGAGAAGATCACCCCGGCCAAGCCGGTGAAGGACATTGCCGAGAAGACCGTGCGCGCGGCCAAGCTCGCCGCCGCCCCGAAGCCCGAGATGCCGGAGGCCTTCACGATGGCGCCGGTCGAGATGCCGGAAGTGTTCCGGGACGTGGCTGAGAAGTCGGTCAAGCAGGCCAAGGAGCAGTACGAGAAGATGCGCGCCGCCGCCGAAGAGGCGACCGACCTGATGGAAGATCAGTTCGAGACCGCCCGCAACGGCTTCGTCGAGCTGAACGCCAAGGCCATCGAGGCCGCCAAGGCCAACGCGGACGCCACCTTCCGCTTCGCCAAGGACGTGCTCGCGGTCAAGACCGTGGCCGAGATCATCGAGCTGCAGACCAGCTTCGCCCGTCAGCAGTTCGACATGCTGTCGGCCCAGGCCAAGGAGATGCAGGAGCTCATGGCCAAGTACTCGGCCGAGACCCAGCAGCCGATGAAGGAAGCCTTCACCAAGATGTTCAAGGCCGCCTGAGGCGCCTCCGGTGGGTCGCCGCCGCCGCGACGGAGGGGGCGCCCCGGCGCTCCTCAAGGACGCCGCCGCAACCCGCCCGACGACCGTCATCAAGCCCCCGGCGCCCACGCGCCGGGGGCTTTTCTGTTGGATCCGCCGGCCGCCACGTGGCGGTTCCGGCGGCAGGGGAGCGCCCCGAACGGCCGAGATCCGCGGTGCCTCGGGGCCGTTCCTTTTGGACTTGCAATGCGTCCCGGATCCCACTAGGTTCCGCCTCGCTTTTGCACAAGCAGCTGTAGCTCAGTTGGTTAGAGCGTCGGATTGTGGCTCCGAAGGTCCCCCGTTCGAGCCGGGGCAGCTGTACCATTTCCCGCCCGGAACGACCGTCTCTCCGTCAGGCCCGAAGGCCGCGCCGACGGTCGCCGCTGCCGCGGCGCCCACCGCCCTCACCCCGTCCGTGCCGACGCTGCCGCCGCGCAACGTGTAGCGCCTCGTCCGATCTCCGCACGCTCTGAATGAAGGCGGCGACGGGTCCTCCCGCGACCGCCTTCCGGCCTTACGGCCAGATCAGGACCGTGTAGAGCACGTACCCGGCCACCAGCACGATGCCTTCGCGCCGGTCGATGCTGCGGCCGGTGGCGGCGAACAGGATGACGAGGAGGGAGATCACGATCAGCACGGGAATGTCGAAGCCGATGATCTCGGCCGGCACGGGCGCGGGCGCGATGAGGGCCGTCGTGCCGCCGATGCCGATGAGATTGTAGATGTTCGACCCGATGATGTTGCCGAAGGCGACGTCCGCCTGCTTGCGCACGGCCGCCACCAGGGAGGTGACGAGTTCCGGCATGGAGGTGCCGACGGCCACGATCGTGAGGCCGATCACCGTTTCCGAGATGCCGAAGTCGCGCGCCAGGCTGACGGCCCCGTCCACCAGGAAATAGCCGCCGCCGACCACCAGGGCGAGCCCGAAGAGCGCGACGAGCAGCGACACGACGACGGAGCCGCCACGGGCCGGGTCCGGCACCAAGGCGGCGTCGGCACCTTGCGCGGCGGCGCTCTTGTCGTAGACCGCGCCGTGGTCCACCACCTCGGTGGTCCGCTCCGTGCGGAAGGCGAGGTAGATGTAGCCGACGAGCGCCAGAAGGAAGAGCGCCCCGACCAGCCGGTTCATGACACCGAACCAGGCCGCGAGCGCGAACAGGAGCGTCACGGCCAGCATCACCGCGCCGTCCCGCTTCAGCGCCTTGGACTGCACCGCGATCGGCATGATGGCCGCCGAGGCGCCGAGGATCAGCAGTGCGTTGGCCATGTTGGAGCCGACGATGTTGCCGTAGGCGATGCCGGGCGACCCGCTGAGGGAGGCCTGCACGGAGGTCACCAGCTCAGGGGTCGACGTTCCGAAGCCGACGAGGGTGAGCCCGATGACGAGCGGCGAGACGCCGAGCCGCGTCGCCACGCCGACCGCTCCCCGGACCAGAAGTTCGCCGCCGACGATCAGAAGCACGAGGCCGCCGAGAAGGGGAAGAAAGGTGTCCATCGTGCCTCTCGGCTCGGCCCGCAGGCCAGGGTCTCGGGTGCCGCAAGTCTCACCCGCTCCCTCAGACTGGCTGCGGAAGGCGTATGGGCGGGTGTGGCCTGAAGCGTTCGGCTCAGTTCTCTAGTCGGGTTCTCGAGCCGGCGCCGTGCGGCATCTCGACCTTCGCCCTTCATGAACGACGATAACGACCCGTTGGGCACCTTTCCAGGTGTCTGACGTCCCGAGTTTGCCCCCGCGACCGGTCCGCCCGACACACCGGGCCGCCCGCAGCCCGCGCCGGGACCTGTAAAAGAGGTCTAGCGCCGCTCGCATCGGGCGCTTTTGCCGCCGGTCATCACCCGACCTGAGGAGGCGTTTTCCCGTGTGATGTATTAAATTTCCATGATGTGACTGTCGCTTCGTTCACCAGACCGGGAGACCAGCCATGACCGGAAACGTCCTCTCACGCCGGGCCCTGATCGCCGGCGCCGCCGCCGCCGTCACCTGGGCCGGCCTGCCGAGGGCCCGCGCCACGGCGCCGGCCCACACCCTCCCGGATCTGCCCTACGGGTTCGATGCCCTGGAGGGCGCGATCGACGCCGCCACCATGGAGATCCACCACGGCCGGCATCACGCCGGCTACGTGAAGACGCTGAACGCAGCCCTCTCCGAACAGCCGGCGCTGGCCGGCGAGTCCCTGGAAGCCCTTTTCGCCCGCGTGTCGACGCTGCCGCCGGTGATCCGCAACCATGGCGGCGGGCATTGGAATCACAGCCTGTTCTGGACGCTGATGGCGCCGCCTGGCACCGGGGGCGATCCCTCCGCCGCCCTTTCGGCCGACCTACAGCGGGCGTTCGGCTCGCTCGACGACTTCAAGGCCGCGTTCGCCAAGGCCTCCGCCGGGCAGTTCGGCGCCGGCTGGGGCTGGCTGGTGATGACCGACGACGGCCTCAGGATCACCACCACCGCCAACCAGGACAACCCGCTGATGGATGTGGCGCCGGTGCGCGGCCGGCCCATCCTCGGCGTCGACGTGTGGGAGCACGCCTACTACCTGCGCTACCAGAACCGGCGCGCGGATTATCTCGACGCCTGGTGGACCGTGGTGAACTGGTCCGAGGTCAACCGCCTGCACGCCGCCGGCGGCTGAGCGTTCGGGGACCCGCGCCGCCCCGTCATCCGCGCTACGCCACCCGACGAGGGAACACCGCGCCCAACGCCTGGGTTGGTCCTGAATGCCCCGCCGCCGCGGGGCTTTTCCGGACGCGGGCAGGCCGCCGGCCGGCGGACGGAGGACGGCCGGATGTTTTTCGACGGATGGGGTGAACTCGGGCGGGTGATCGTGGTCGGCACCCTGGCCTATGTCGGGCTGGTGGCGCTGCTGCGGTTCACCGGCAAGCGCACGCTCTCCAAGATGAACGCCTTCGACCTGGTGGTGACCGTGGCGCTCGGCTCCACCCTCGCTACTATCCTCCTCAGCAAGGACGTCGCGCTCGCCGAAGGCCTGCTCGCCTTCGCGCTCCTTTGCGGCCTCCAATACGCGGTCGCTTGGGCGTCCGTGCGCTCGCCGCGCTTCCAGTCCTTCGTGAAGTCGGAGCCGCGCCTCCTCTATGGCGGCGGCGGCTTTCTGCCGGTCGCCCTTCGCGCCGAGCGCGTCACCGAGGAGGAGGTGCTGGCCGCCGTCCGCTCGCAGGGCCACCCGTCGCTGGACAGCATCCGCTTCGTCGTCCTGGAGACGGACGGCAGCTTCAGCGTGGTGCCGGAGGGCCGGGGATCAGGCCTCCTGCCGGGCGTCAAGTCCGACGCGGTCTCGCGCGCCGAGACCGCCTGAGGCCAAACCCGTTCGGGCGCAAGCCGATCAAGCCGCGCTGATCATGGAACGAACGGTTCGGCCTTCCCCGACCCCAATGGCGGAGCCGACCTGCCGGCGAAAAGCCCCGACCCCGTTACGATCGCGCTTCAGCCCGGGAACGTCGGCCCGCCGGCCGGACTTCCGTCAGGCCGGCCTTCGCCCCGCCGGCGCCAGACGAACCGGCGGCGACCAGGAAGGGCTCGGACCATGATCAGCGGCCATCTCGACCGGCTCCGCAGCGCCTTCGATTCCATCCGCAGCCGGCTTTGGCTGATCCCCGCCCTGATGAGCGCCGCCGCCGCCGTGCTCGCCCGGGCGATCACGCAGCTCGACGACCTCACGCTGTTCGCCGACCTGGAGGCCTGGTGGTATTTCGGCGGCGACGCCCAGACCGCCCGCGGCCTCCTCTCCACGCTTCTCTCCGGCATGATGACCATGGCGTCCCTGGTGATCTCGATCACCATGGTGGTGCTGTCGCTCGCCGCCAACCAGCTGGGCCCGCGGCTGATCTGGAACTTCATCCGCGACCGCCAGATCCAGGCGGTCATCGGGCTCTTCTTCGGCACGATCGTCTATCTCTTGGTGGTGCTGCGCAGCGTCCATGCGGAGAGCGTCCCGGCGGTGGCCGTCACGGTGGCGACCGCGCTCGTCGGCCTCTGCCTTTTTGCGCTCCTCTTCCACGTGCACAAAGTGGCCCGGTCCATCGTGGCCGACACGGTGATCAACGAGGTCGCCGTGGACCTGATCGCGGCCGTCGACGCCATGCCGCGCGCCAAGGACGGCGAGGGCGCCGCGCCGCCCGCGCTCGCCAACCATGCGGTCCGGAGCGCCCTGTCGCTGGGGCGGAGCGGCTATGTGCAGGTGATCGAGTACGAGCGGCTGCTGCGCCAGGCCGCCAAGAGCAGCCTGATCCTGGAGATCGACGTCAGGGCCGGCCATTTCGTGCTCTCGTCGGCGACCGTGGTCCGAGTCCGCAGCGACCAGCCGGTTTCGGACGAGGCGGAAGCCGCGATCCGGTCCGCCTTCCTCATCGGGTCCCAGCGCACCGCCACCCAGGACGTGGAATACGCGATCCGCCAGCTGGTGGAGATCGCCGTCCGCGCGCTGTCGCCCGGCATCAACGACCCGTTCACCGCCACCACCGCGCTTCACCGGCTGGAGGAGGCCGTGGAGCGCATCATGGCGGGCGATCCGCCGGATCGCACCCTTCTCAGGGACGACGCCGGAGAGGTCCGCATCCTCGCCAATGCGCCGACCCTCGAGGGACTGGTGGACGCGGCCTTCAACCAGATCCGTCAGGCCTCGAGCACGGACGGCAACGCGGCGGTTCTGATCGCGCTCGCGGACGGCCTCGGCCAGCTGATCGGCATCGCCCGCACAGAGGCGCACGACCGCGTCCTCCTCAAGCACCTCCACATGGTCCGGCGTGCGGCCGACCGGGTGATCCAGGAGCCCAACGACCGGGCCGACTTCGAGGCGTCCTATGAAAGCGCGCTCTCGCTGCGAACGCGCTGAAACGCCCGGCCGCCTCAGCGACCCGCGCGGATGTGGGAGAAGCGGCCGGTCCGGGCACCCTGGCTCCGATCGCCGTTGGCGCCGACGAACGGGCCGCCGATGTCCGGCCGGGACGGCGCCGTCCGGCGCGGGTCCTTCGACAGGCTGGCCGGGTCCACCCGATCGCGCATGGAGAGCTGGCGCTTCAGGCGGGCGATCTCCCGTTCCAGCTTCACCACCCGGTCGAGGCCGTTCGGCGTCACGCCGTCCAGGCGCTTCTTCCACCGGTAGAAGGTGCGCTCCGAGATGTGCGCCGTGGCGCAGATCGACTCCACCGGAATGCCGCGCCGCGCCTCGTCGAGCAGCGTCAGGATCTCGTCTTCGGAATGCCGGGATTTCTTCACGTCAGGGCCCCTCTGGATCGTTGTCCGCCGAACTTGCCAAATCCCGCCCATGCACGAAGCAAGCGGCGTGCCTGCCCCCACACTGGGCCATGGAAACCGCCCGCCGGCCGATTTCGGCTCGGCCGAAGCAGGGCGCGTGCCGGCTATTATGGCAGAACTGACGCTTCGGCGCATGGGTGCCTCAAAGTTGAGCAGATGCATGCCGCTTTGATCGACATTTGGATTTGAACCAAGGGCTCCAAAGAGAAAACATCTGGCAGGTCGCAGAAGGAGTTCGGCAATGACCAACTTTACGCGTCGTTCAATCATCAAGGCTGCCGGTGTCGCAGGTGCAGGTCTCGTACTTCCGCTGTCGGCGCCAAATATCATCCGGTCGGCGCGGGCCGCCGATACCGTCAAGCTCGGCTGCCTTTTCTCGTCTTCCGGCACCATGGCCAATATCGAGGGGCGTCTCAACTTTGTCGTGAAGATGGCTGCCGACGAAATCAATGCGGCCGGCGGCGTCAACGGCAAGATGATCGACGTGCTGACCTCCGACCCGGCGTCCGACTGGCCGCTCTATGCGCAGATCGGCAAGCAGATGCTGCAGCAGGAGGGCGTCGCCGCCCTGTTCGGCTGCTGGACGTCGGTGTCGCGCAAGTCCGTGCTGCCGGTCGTGGAGCAGAGCAACGGCCTTCTCTTCTACCCGCTGCACTTCGAGGGCGACGAGAACTCCAAGAACGTCGTCTACGTCAACTCGCCGCCGGCCTCCTCGGTGCTGCCCGCCGTCGACTACCTGATGAGCGACGAGGGCGTCAGCGCCAAGCGCTTCTTCATGCTGGGCTCCGACTATGTGTGGCCGCGCACGATCAACAAGCAGCTGAAGGGCTATTTCGCCAGCAAGGGCATCGCCGAGACCGCCTGGAAGGAGGAGTATGTCCCGCTTGGCTTCTCCAACTTCCAGACCCTCGTCAACCAGATCCGCGCCTTCGCGGACGAGGAGGGCGGCCAGCCGGTGGTGATCCTCACCTGCGTCGGCTCGTCCATCCCGGACTTCTTCCGCGAGTTCATCAACCAGGGCATCAAGGCGACGGACGTCCCCGTGCTCGGCCTCGACGTTGTGGAAGCGGACCTGGAAGGTCTCGACACCGCCCCGCTCGTCGGCCACCTCAACTGCTGGGCCTACCTGCAGGCGGCCGAAGGTCCGGCGAACGAGAAGTTCCTCGCCGACTGGAAGGGCTATGTGGAGAAGAACGCCGTCCCCTACCGGGCGGACGTGTCGATCGACCCCATGGTGTCGGCCTACGACTCGGTCCACCTCTGGGCGATGGCCGCCGCCAAGGCCGGCTCGTTCGACGTGCCGGAGGTGACGAAGGCGTTCGACGGGCTCAGCTTCGACTGCCCGTCGGGCTACAAGATCGCCATGACGGCGGAAAACAACTACGTGTCGCGCGGCGTCTTCATCGGCTCCGTCAACGAGGCCCAGGGCTTCGACATCCTCTGGCAGTCGGAGGACACGCCGAAGCCCGTGCCGTTCAGCCCCTTCGGCTGACACGGCCCGTTCAGCCCCTTCGGCTGACACGGCCCGTTCAGCCCGTTCGGCTGACAAGGTCTAAAGGGGAGGGCGCCAGCCTCGGCGCCCTCCGTCCGCCCTCCGGATCGCCTGGGTCATGTTGCGAATTGCCGCCGTCCTCATCGGCCTGATCTTTGCCACCGCCGCCGGGGCGGCGCCCCTGGAGCGCGACCCGACGCTCCGCGGTCTCTGCGGAAACGCCGCCGCGTCCGGCGAGGCCGCCGACCGTCTGCTTTCCGCTACGCCGACCCTCTCGCCGGACGACCTCGCGTTCGCCGACGCGGCCATCGGCGGTCTCCTCTCCAAGAAGCTCGTCTGCCCCGCCGCGCCCACTGACCCGGTGGCCCTCAAGGCCGATACTGGCGCCGTGGACCTTGCGACCGGCGCGCCGCTCGCCGCCCTGCCGAAGGGCAAGGCCCCGGTGGTGAGCCTCAAGAACCGGGCGAAGTTCGAGCGCCTCGCCGCCGCCCTGGCGCTCCTCGCCGCGCCGAACGCGGCCGCCCGTGCCGCCGCGCTCGAGGTCCTGGCGAAATCCGCCGCCGACGTGCCGGCCGACCTCTTCGCCGCCGCGGCCGGCCGCGAGCCCGATCCGGCGCTTGCCGCCCGGATTTCGTCGGTCGCCGACCTCGCCAGCCTCTACGGCACCGACATCGACAAGCGGGTCGCCGCCGTCGCCCGGCTCGCCGAAGGGGAGAACCGCCGCGTGCTGACCGAGATCGAGGCGCTGCGGGCCGACCCGGCCTACGCGTCCGAGCCGGCGTTCGCCGCCGCGGTCGACGCCGCCGCCGCCAAGGTGTCCGGCGCCATCGCCATCGGCAACGCCGCCGCCACCCTCTACAACGGTCTCAGCTTCGCCAGCATCCTCTTCATGGCGTCGATCGGCCTTGCCATCATCTTCGGGCTGATGGGCGTCATCAACCTCGCCCAGGGCGAGTTCATCATGATCGGCGCCTACGTGACCTACGTGGTCCAGGAGGGGCTGCGCGCGCTCCTGCCGGGTCTTCTCGACTGGTATCTGGTGATCGCCATCCCGTTCGCCTTCCTGGTCACCGCGCTCATCGGCATCGCCCTCGAGGCGAGCCTGATCCGCCACCTCTATCGGCGGCCGCTGATGAGCCTCCTCGCCACCTGGGCGGTCAGCCTCTTCCTCATCAACCTCGTGCGCGTCGGCTTCGGCACGCAGAACCTGCAGATGGAAACGCCCTTCTACATCACAGGCGGCATCGCCATCGTGGGCGACTTCATCATGACCTGGAACCGCCTGTTCGCCATCGGCTTCGCCGCGCTCACGCTCGCCGGCACCTGGTTCCTGATCCGGCGCAGCGGAATCGGCCTCGACATCCGCGCCGTCACCCAGAACCGCGACATGGCCGGCTGCATCGGCATCCCCACCCGCCGGGTCGACATGCTGGCCTTCGGCTTCGGGTCGGGGCTCGCCGGGCTCGCGGGCCTGGCGCTGTCGCCGATCTACAACGTCAACCCGCAGATGGGCACCAACTTCATCATCGACAGCTTCATGGTCGTCGTCCTCGGCGGCGTCGGGTCCATCGCCGGCACGGTGATCGCCGCCCTCGGGATCGGCCAGATCAACGTCCTGATCGAACCGATCTGGGGCGCGGTGGCCGCCAAGGTCATCGTCCTCGCCCTCATCATCGCCTTCCTGCAATGGCGCCCGGAAGGCTTCTTCACGGTGGCGGGCCGGCGCAAATGATCCGCTCCCTCCTCGGCTCCTCCGGCGGCACCGGCTTTTCGCTCACCCTGGCGGCGCTCGCCGTCACCGCGGCCCTCCTGGTCGCCACCCTCGCCGGCGTCGGCCCCTCGGGCTTCCTGGTGAACATCATCGGCCAGCTCGCCGCCTTCGCGCTCCTGGCTCTCGCGCTCGATCTCATCTGGGGCTACCTCGGCATCCTCAGCCTTGGCCACGGCCTCTTCTTCGCCATCGGCGGCTACGTCATGGCCATGCATCTCCTGATGCACAGCTTCGAGACCACCGGCACCGTGCCGGACTTCATGCAGTTCATGGGCTGGAAGGAATTCCCCGCCTACTGGGCCGGCCTCGGCGTCTTCCCGTACGCGCTCGCCGTCGCGCTCGTCCTTGCCGGCGTGGTGGCCCTTGTCACCGGCTGGGTGTCGTTCCGGTCGAGAGTCGGCGGCGTCTACTTCGCCATCATCACCCAGGCGCTCGTCTACGCCGCCATGCTCCTCATGTTCCGCAACGACACCGGCTTCGGCGGCAACAACGGCATGACCGGCTTCTCGGTGATCTTCGGCCTGCGCATGGGCACCGAGACCGCGAGCGCCGTGCTGGCGCTCGCCTCCGTCGTCGTGCTGGCGCTCGGCCTTGTCGCCACCCGCGCCCTCGTCTCCGGCCGCCTCGGCCGGCTGATGCTGGCGACCCGGGACGACGAGGTCCGGCTCCGCTCGCTCGGCTACGACACCATCGTGCTGAAGACCGGCGTCTGGGTGGTCTCGGCCCTCCTCGCGGCGATCGCCGGCATGCTCTACGTGCCCCAGGTCGGCATCGTGAACCCGCGCATCCTCTCCCCGGAGCTCTCCCTGGAGATCGCCGTCTGGGTGGCCATCGGCGGTCGCGGCCACCTGGTCGGCGCGGTGATCGGCGCCGTGCTCGTCAACGCGCTGAAGTTCTGGCTCTCCTTCGCGGCGCCGGACGTCTGGCCCTTCATCCTCTCGGCGCTGATAGTCCTCGTCGTCCTCGTCTTTCCGAACGGCCTCCTCGACCTTTCCCGCGGCTTCGGCGCCCTCAAGGCCCGCATGCGGCGGGAGGGGGTGGCGAGCCTCGATCCACGGAGGGCCGGCCCGTGAGCGCCCTCCTCATCGACGACATCAGCGTGGAGTTCGGCCGCTTCCGGGCCATCGACCGCCTGTCGCTCGCCATCGACTACGGCGAGATCCGCGGCGTCATCGGCCCCAACGGCGCCGGCAAGACCACCGTGCTCGACGTCGTCTCCGGCATCACCCGCCCGAAGGCCGGCCGCGTCGTCCTCGACGGCGGCCTGGAGATCACCCGGGCGAGCGAGACGCTGATCGCCCGCAGCGGCGTCCGCCGCAAGTTCCAGAAGCCGAGCGTGTTCGATGCCCTGACGGCGGCCGAGAATGTCGCCGTCGGTGTGGAAGGCCGCCTCCGCCGCACCGCCCCGGCCGCCGAGGTGCGCCGGCGGGCGCTCGATCTCCTCGACGCGGTCGGGCTTGCCGACGAGGCGGACCGTCAGGCGGGCGAATTCTCCCACGGCCAGAAGCAGTGGCTCGAAATCGCCATGGTGCTCGGCGGCGACCCCAAGGTGCTCCTCCTCGACGAGCCGGTCGCCGGCCTCTCCGACGAGGAGACCGAGAAGACCGCCGCCCTGGTGCGCTCCCTGAAGCGCCCCGACCGGGCGATCGTGGTGGTCGAGCACGACATGGGATTCGTGGAGACCATCGCCGACCGGGTCACCGTGCTGCACGAGGGCCGCACGCTCTTTGAGGGCTCCATGGCCGGCGCGCGGGCGGATGCCCGGGTGATCGAAGTCTATCTCGGACGGTGAACGATGCAGCTCGACGTGGACGGCCTCGATCAGCACTATGGCAGCGCCCAGGTCCTCCGGTCCGTGGGCTTCTCCGTCCCCTCTGGCGGCTGCGTGGCCGTGCTCGGCCGCAACGGCGCCGGCAAGACGACCCTTCTGAAGTGCCTGACGGGCGTGCTTGCGCCGACCCGGGGCAGCATCCGCCTTGCCGGCGAGGACGTGGTGGACCTGCCGTCGCACGTCCGGTCCCGCCGCGGCATGGCCTACGTGCCCCAGGGCCGCGAGATCTTCGGCGACCTTTCCGTCGGCGAGAACATCCTCGCCGCGGCCCGCGCCCACGGCACCAAGGCCTCCGGGGCGGTGGAGGAGGCGCTCGACCTCTTCCCCATCCTGAAGGAGATGTGGAAGCGGCGCGGCGGGGCGCTCTCCGGCGGCCAGCAGCAGCAGCTCGCCTTCGCCCGGGCGCTCGTCACCCGCCCCAAGCTCCTCATCCTCGACGAGCCGACCGAGGGCATCCAGCCCTCCATCGTCAGCCTCATCGAGGACGTCATCGCCGGCCTCCGGGGCCGCATCTCCATCCTGCTCGTGGAGCAGTACCTGGACTTCGCGATCAGTCTCGCCGACCGGGTGGTCGTCATGTCACGGGGTACCGTGGTGGAGACGGCCGACCGTGGGGCGATCGACCGGGACGCCCTGTCCCGGCACATCGCCGTCTGACCTTTCCCATCCGAATGCTGGAGTTGAGCAATGCCGCGGCATCATGAGATCCCCGCCACGACCGAAAACATGGTCTGGGGCTATCTCGACAGCACCACCAAGCCGGTCCTGCGGGTCGCATCCGGCGACACCGTGACCCTTCATTCCTTTCCGGCCGGCGGCCCCGAGAGCCTGCCGCCCGATGCCTCGATCGTGCCGGCCGACTACCGGACCGCGCTCGACACCATGAGCCAGGGCCCGGGCCCGCACTTCATCACCGGACCGGTCCACGTGGAGGGCGCCATGCCGGGCGACGTGCTCCAGATCGACATCCTGGAGGTGAAGACGCGGATGGACTGGGGCTTCGTCGCCATCCTGCCGCTGCTCGGCACCTTGCCGGACGAGTTCACCGACTACGAGACCATCCACCCCACCATCGACGCGGAGCGCGGCGTCTGCACCATGCCGTGGGGCACCGAGATCCCGCTCGATCCCTTCTTCGGCATCATCTCCGTGGCGCCGCCGCCGGCCTGGGGCCGCTGCGGCTCGCCGGTTCCGCGCAGCTTCGGCGGCAACATGGACAACAAGGAGCTGAAGCCCGGGACCACGCTCTACCTGCCCGTCTACAACGAAGGCGCGCTCTTCTACGCGGGCGACGGCCACGGGGTCCAGGGCGACGGCGAGGTCTGCATCACGGCGCTGGAGACCGGCGTCACCGGCACCTTCCGCCTGACGGTGCGCAAGGACCTCGGCTTCACCTGGCCCTTCGCCGAGACCGAGGACCACCTGATGTCGATCGGCCTCGACGAGGACCTGGACGACGCGGTCAAGCAGGCGGTCCGCGAAATGGTGGCGCACGTCTGCTCGCGCACCAACCTCACACGCAACCAGGCCTACATGCTCTGCTCGCTCGCCGGGAACCTCAGGGTCACCCAGATGGTGGACGGCAACAAGGGCATCCACATGCTGCTGGCGAAATCGCTGCTCTGACCCATTGCCCCGCCGTCCGCGCAGACCTGGAACCACGCCGTCCCGCAAGGGGCGGCGTGGTTCTTCGTCTCTGCACGCCGGCCATTCCGGCCGGCGTCAGGTCGGTGAGCCTTGCGGGCGCCAGCACCCGATCCACCGCATAGCGGCCATCCCGGAACGGACGGGAGCCATCCGGGCCACCCGCCGTTGACGGGAGGCGCCCGGGAGGGCGACCGGCAGCGCTCGGCCCCCTTCATCTGCGCTACCCCTTGCGGGGTCACTTCGGACCCTCCATATACCATCCAGACGGATGGCGAACGGATGGTTTGGCGCATGACCCCCATGAAGAAGACTGAGGACTCGGAGAAGATCACGATCAACCTCGGCTACGTCGACCTTGGCCGGATCGACCTCATGGTGCGGGACGGCTTCTACTCCAACCGGTCCGACTTCATCCGCACCGCCATCCGCAACCAGCTGACCGCCCACGCGGACGTGCTGGCCCGGTCCATCGAGCGGAGCACGTTCGAGCTTGGCCTTCGCGACATCACCCGTGCCGAACTGGAAGCCGCGCGGGCGGGCGGCGAGAAGCTGACCCTCCACGTGGTTGGCCTCGCCCGCATCGCCCCCGACGTGACGGCCGATCTCGCCCTGGCGGCGATCGGCTCCCTGACTGTTCTCGGCGCCCTCCAGGCGCCGTCCGAAATCCGGGCAGCCCTGGCGGATCGCATCCGCTGACGCCGTCCCAACCAGGATCAAATCCCATGACACAGTTGTTCGCAGCCGCCATGCAGCGTGCCGCATCGCTCACCCGCGCCGGCAACCTCGCCGAGGCGACCCGCGCCATCCAGGCCGCCCTCGGCGGCCACGGCACTCCGGCCGGTGAACCGTCCGCTGACGCCGCGGCCCACCCGTCGGTGGCGGCCCCGGACGTCCTCGACCTCACCGCCACCGAGGTGAACCGCCCCGCCGCCGCAAGATCCGTCACCACAAACCCCGCCGCTTCGAGTTCCCCCGCCGCGAACCCCGCCGCTGCCAAGCCCGCCGCCTTCGGCCGTGCCCGTCCGGCGTTGCGCCGCTCGCTCGCCGAAACGGTGCGCGGCCTTGCCGGCGCGAAGCGCCTGTTCGAAGGTCTGGCCGATGGCGTCCGCGGTCCGGCGGCGACGCCGGACGTGCCGCCCGGCGCGCAGTATCTTTCCCGCGAATTCACCTGCCCGGCGGGCGCGCGGCCCTACCGGGTCTACATCCCGGCCTCCGCCGGCGACCGGCCGGCCGGGCTCGTCCTCATGCTGCACGGCTGCAAGCAGAACCCGGACGATTTCGCCGTCGGCACCGGCATGAACGCCAAGGCCGAGGCCGAGCGCATGATCGTGGTCTATCCGGGCCAGCTGTCCGCCGCCAACCCGTCGTCCTGCTGGAACTGGTTCAGCCCGCGAGACCAGGTCCGCGGCGCCGGCGAGCCCGCCATCCTGGCGGCTCTCGCCCGGTCGGTGGCGGACGAGTTCGCCGTGCCGGCCGACAGCGTCTACGTGGCCGGCCTGTCGGCGGGCGGTGCCATGGCGGCCATCCTCGCCGAGGCCTACCCGGACGTGTTCGCCGCCGCCGGCATCCATTCGGGCCTGCCGGCCGGATCGGCGTCCGACGTCGCCTCCGCCTTCGCCGCCATGGGCGGCACCGGCCAGCCGAGGCCGGCGTCCAAGGGCAGCACCACGGCGCGGCTCATCGTCTTCCACGGCACCGCCGACCGCACCGTGCACCCTTCCAACGGCGAGGCCATCGTCGCCGCCCGCGCCATCGGCGCCGCGTCGGTCGACCGCGCCAAGGGCACCAGCGCCGCCGGGCGCGGCTTCACCCGCGTCGTCCACCGGGCCGCGGACGGCGTCGCCGCCGCGGAGCATTGGATCCTCGACGGCCTCGGCCACGCCTGGTCCGGCGGGGCGGCCGCCGGGTCCTACACCGATCCGGCCGGCCCGGACGCATCGGCGGAAATGATGCGCTTCTTCCGCGAGCCCGCCGCCGCCAACCGCGCCGGTTGAGCCATCCGGTGTTCGGCGGCGCCGGGCCATCGAGCCCGGTGCCGCCGACGCGCCCCGGCATCTCCTGCCGGAACAAAACCGGACGCCGGCCTTTTACCCCGGGGACCCCCACACCGGGAAAGGCCGTCATGTCCTCCATCCGACACCACAATCCACGATCGACAGCTTCGATCGCCGGGCACCCCATCCACGCGATGCTGGTGCCGTTTCCGATCGTCTGCTTCGTCCTCGCCCTCGTCACCGACATCGTCTACTGGCAGACCGGCCACCTGATGTGGGTGGAGTTCTCCGCCTGGCTGCTTCTGGCCGGCATGGTCACGGGCGTCGCCGCCGGCCTCTTCGGCGCGATCGACTTCGCCCGCCGCGAGGTGCGCGCGAAAGGCCCGGCCTGGCCGCACGCCATCGGTAACGTGATCGCGCTGGTGCTCGCCTTCTTCAACAACCTCGTCCACGCCGCCGACGGCTGGACCGCCGTGGTGCCGACCGGGCTGATCCTCTCGGCCCTCACCGTGCTGGTGCTCCTCGTCACCGCCTGGCTCGGTGCCTCGCTCGTCCACGTCCACGGTGTCGGAGTCCGCGACCATGACCTTTGATCTTTCGGCGCGCCGCGCCGCGCTCCTCGCCGCCACCGCCGTCCTCACCCTCGGGCTCGCCGCCTGCAACGAGGAGGGCGGGGACTTCGACGTCACCAGCCAGATCGGCCCCGACCCGGTGCTGCCGGAGCCCAATCCCGGCCTCCTCCCCGACATGAAGATCGCCGAGGTGGTCGGCTGGCCGGACGGCGCCACCCCGACCGTCCCGGACGGCCTCGTCGTCACCGCCTACGCGGCCGACCTCGCCCACCCGCGCACGGTGCACACCTTGCCGAACGGCGACGTGCTGGTCGTCCAGTCGCGCGGCCCCTCCGGCAAGCCGCTTCCGCGCCCGAAGGACGTGATCCGCGACTATGTGATGTCGTTCGCCCAGGGCGGCGGCGGGCCGCAGAAGGAGAGCAACCTCATCACGCTTCTCCGCGACCCTAATCGCGACGGCCAGGTCGACGAGCGGGTGGACCTCCTCACCGGCCTCCACTCGCCCTTCGGCGTCGCCTGGGCCGACGACACGCTCTACGTGGCCGCGGCGGACGCCATCCTGACCTATCCCTACCAGCTGGGTCAGACCGAGATCACCGCCGAACCGACGGTGCTGACGCCGCTCCCCGGCGGCCCGATCAACCACCACTGGACCAAGGACCTGGCGCTCAGCCCGGACGGCCGCTTCCTCTACGCCTCCGTCGGCTCCAACTCCAACGCCGCCGAACGCGGCCTGGAGGCGGAGAAGGGCCGCGCCGCCATCTGGCAGGTGGACCGGGAAACGGGCGCCGCGCGCGTCTTCGCCTCGGGCCTGCGCAACCCCAACGGCCTCACCATCCACCCGGAGACCGGCGTCCTCTGGACGGTCGTCAACGAGCGCGACGAGCTCGGCCCCAACCTCGTGCCGGACTACATGACCTCCGTCGTGGACGGTGGCTTCTACGGCTGGCCCTGGAGCTATTTCGGCGACCATGTGGACGAGCGGGTCCATCCGCCCCGGCCCGACATGGTGGCGGCGGCGATCAAGCCCGACTACGCCCTCTCCAGCCACGTGGCCGCCCTCGGCCTGGCCTTCTCCAACGGCTCGGCCATGCCGGAGCCCTACGCCAACGGCGCCTTCATCGGCGAGCACGGCAGCTGGAACCGCTCCGCCTTCAACGGCTACAAGGTGGTCTACGTGCCCTTCGAGAACGGCCGCCCGGCCGGCATGGCCCAGGACGTGGTCACCGGCTTCCTTGACGGCGACACGGCGCGCGGCCGCCCTGTCGGCGTCGCCATCGACGGCACCGGCGCGCTCCTTATCGCCGACGATGCCGGCAACACGGTCTGGCGCGTCGCCGCCGCCGACGGCACGGTGACGCCTGAGCCGATCGGCTCCGACCGCGTCGCCGCGACGCCCGCCACCGAACCGCCCGCCGGCGCCGCGCCCGCGACCGGCGCCACCACCCCGCCTGCGCCGGACAGCGCAGCCGCCCCGGACGGCGCGGCCCTCCCGCCGGCCGACGACGCCGGGCGGACGACGCCCGCCCAGACGGAGGTCGCCCCGGCGGTGCTGCCGCCGTCCCCGGCCGCGCCCGCCCCGCAGCCCTGACGCCAGACGCGCGGAGTCTCAATCACGCGGGACTTCGCGCGTCGTCCGGTCGGAGCCGCCCGTCGCTCCGCCAGGAGCGGGTCAACACCGACCGTCGCGCGGGCGCATCCGGCGGCGCACGGAGTATCCAGGCCGGCATCGGGCTGCCAGGATGGGGCGAACCGCCGGTCCCGCCTCCCTGATGGTCTCCGCCCGCCCGTGCCCGTCCTCCTTGCCGCCGCGCCCATCCTCCTCATCCTGATCACCATGACGGCGTTCCGCTGGACCGCCGCGTTCGCCGGCGGCGCCGCCCTTGCGGTCACGGTGCCGATCGCGCTCTTCGCCTTCGGCTATGGCGCGCCTGTAGCCGGGGAGGGCGGCCGGGCGGTGGCGCTCGCCGGCGCGTTCGCCGAGGCGGGGTTCGTCACCGCGACGGTCATCTGGATCATCTTCCCGGCCCTCTGCATCTACGAGGCGCAGGTGCGCGGCGGCGCCTTCGACACGCTTCGCGCCGCGCTCGCCCGCCTGTCGGACGATCCGCGCATCCTCGCCCTCCTGGTCGCCTGGTTCTTCGCCCTCTTCATGGAGGGGGTCGCCGGGTTCGGCACGCCGGTGGCGCTCGCCGCCCCGCTCCTCGTCACCCTCGGCTTCCAGCCGGTGGCGGCGGTGACGCTGGTGCTGATCGGCCACGCGGCCGGCGTGTCCTTCGGGGCGGTCGGAACCCCGGTGGTGCCGCTGGAGGCGGCCTCCGGACTCGATCCGGCCGCGATCGCCGCCGCCATGGGGCTGATGCACGGCCTCCTCGGCTGGATCCTGCTCGTCTTCGTGGTGCGGATCGCCGGCGCCGCCATGCCGGGCGCAAACCGGCGGCCGGTCATCGGCTGGGCGACGCTCGCGGCGGCCGCCTTCCTCGTCCCCTTCCTCGCCATCGCGTGGTTCGTCGGCCCCGAACTGCCGACCGTCGCGGCGGCGCTCCTCGGCGGCCTCGCCTTCGCCGCGGCTGTCCGCTGGCGGTCGAGGCCGTCGAAGACCGCCGCCAACGCCGCCCCGTCCGGCGCTTCCCCGGCCGACGGCCCGCCGGCCGGCGTTCTCGTCCGCGCCGCCGCGCCCTATCTGGTGCTGCTCGTCCTCGTGCTTGCCACCCGTCTCGTGCCGGACCTTCAGGCGCTCACCCGGAGCGTGACCCTTTCCTGGACGATCGCCGACACCTTCCGCGGCACGGTGCAGCCCCTCCACCACCCCGGCACCCTGCTGTTCGCCGGCTTCCTCCTCGGCGGCCTCCTGCAGGGCCGGGGTGCCGGCGACCTCGCCGGGGCCGCGCGCGCGGCGGCTCTCCGCCTGCCGCTCGTGGTGCTGGCGCTCTTTGCCATGCTGGGCATCGCCCGGCTGATGATGCACGCCGGCATGGTGGACGCCCTCTCCTCCGCCGCCGCCGCCCATCTCGGACCGGCGTGGCCGCTGCTCGCGCCGCTGATCGGCATCCTCGGCACCTTCGTCACCGGGTCGTCGACGGCCTCGAACATCCTCTTCGCCGACTTCCAGGCCGCCACCGCCGCCGCCCTCGGCCTGCCGGTGCTCTGGATCATCGCCGCCCAGGGTTTCGGCTCGGCGGTCGGCAACATCGTCTGCCCGCACAACATCATCGCCGGCGCGGCGACCGTCGGCCTGAAGGGCGGGGAAGGGGAGGTGCTGAAGCGCACGCTCGTGGCCTGCGCGCTCTACGCGCTCGCCGGCGGCGTCCTGACCTTCGTGATCGTCAGCCTTTGATTCGCAGAGGCGCGGCCGGTCAGAGCCGGCGGCGGGCCCGCCGGACGGCCATGTTGACCCCCACGCCGATGATGGCGGCGACGATCAGCACGAAGAGGATCAGCGCCCCGACCGCGCCGAAGAGGGCGCCGAGGGTGTCCCAGAAGCCGATCTGGGCGATCAGGATCACGATGAGGATGAAAAGAAGGATGGGCATCGGTCGGCTCCGGATGTGAAGGATGAGGGAGGGAGGGGGCGGCCCGCGTCAGCGGCGCCGGCCGCTGCGGACCGCGGATGTCAGCGCGCCGACGAGGCCGCCGGCGATGACCGCGGCCCCCACCGCGCCGGCGATCCGCACCATCGCGGCGTCGAACCGCCAGGGCGCCGGCTTCACCTCGTCGCCGAACGGGCCGTCGGCGCCGTGGTCGCCAGGCACCGGCTCGAACAGGTTGTCGCGCCGGTCGGCTTGCCGCCGGCTGTCGATCTGGCCGTCCCAGGCGACGCTGCCGAGATAGCGGTCGAGGAGGCCCGGCATCACCATCTCGCCGACGATCGCCTGCGCGGTCGACCCGCCGACCCAGATTTCGCGCGGCCCCGAGCGCGCGGCGTCATATACCGCGTCCGCCGCGTCCTCCGGCCGGAACACCGGCGCCACCGGCCGCGGCGCCGCGTCCATGTGGGTGCGCGCCCATTCGAACTGCGGCGTGTTCATCGCCGGCATGTGCACCATGGAGACGCGCACGGCGCTGCCGCCGTGGCTGAGCTCGCTCCGCACCCCCTCCACGAAGGCGCGGGTCGCCGCCTTGGCGGCGCAATAGGGCACCTGCAGCGGGATGGACCGGTAGGCGAGCGCCGATCCGATCGACACGATCGTGCCCCGGTTCACCGGCCGCATGTGGCGGAGCGCCGCCATCGTGCCGTGCACCTGCCCGAGATAGGTCACCTCGTGCACCCGACGGAACTCGGCCGGCGTCACGGTCTCCACCGGCCCGACAACGGTCGCCATGGCGCTGTTCACCCACACGTCGATCGCCCCGAAGGTCGCCCGCGCACGGTCCGCCGCGGCGAACACCGCCTCCGCGTCGGAGACGTCGGCCTGCAGCACCAGCGGCTCGCCGCCGAGCGCCCGCACATCGGCGGCCGCGCCCTCCAGCCCGTCCAAGCCGCGGGCGATCAGGCCCACCCGCCAGCCGCTCCTTGCGAAGCGGCGGGCGATGGCGCGGCCGAGACCGGCGGAGGCGCCGGTGACGACGACGGCGGGCGGCATGTCGGGCATGGGGAGCCGATCTTCGGTTCGAAGCAACACTGTCTTCGAAACGGCCGACGCGCCGGTCCTGTTCCGGCCCGGATCAGTCCGCGAAAAAGGCCGGGTGGGCGGCGGCGAGGCGGGGGAGGGAGATCAGGATTTCGGAGAGGTGCCGCCGCATGGCCGCCTCCGCCTGGTCGGGGGCGCCGGCGCGCACGCCCGCCAGGATCTCCGCGTGCTGCTCGATCAGCGCCTCCAGCGGCGTCGCGTCGGGCAGCGACAGGAAGCGGACGCGGTCCATCTGCGCCTTCAGCCCCTCCAGCACCCGCCAGGCGTCGTCGCAGTCGGCCGCGTGGGCGAGCGTCTGGTGGAAGGACTCGTCGAGGGCGAGAAAGCCGCCGTGGTCGCCGGCCGCCGCCATGGCGCGCTGCCGCTCGATCAGACCGTCGAGCCCGGCAAGGCTCGCCGGCGCCGCCTCGACTGCGGCCTTGCGGACGATCGCCACCTCGATCGCCTCGCGGATGAAGCGGGCGTTCGCCACCTCCCGGCGCGAGATCATCCGCACGAAGGTGCCCCGCTGCGGCCGGATCTCCACCAGCCCCACCTCGGCGAGCTTGATGAAGGCCTCCCGCACCGGCTGGCGCGACACGCCCAGTTGGCGCCCCACGTCGGCCTCCGACAGCGGATTCCCCGGGCTGAAGCGCAGCTGGATGATGGCCTCCCGCACCACCTCGAACACGCGCCCGCTGACGGTCGACCGCCGGGTCTGCGGGGGCGCGTCGTGGAGCGTGGAGAGTTGGAACGTGGTCGCCATGTTGACAGTCCTATACTACCATACTAGCGTATTGGGAAGCGGCGGGAGGAGTCAGCCGCACGGTCACGGGTCGCGTCAACCGCGTAATGACCCGTGGCGTCATCGCCTGGGGAGGAAAACCATGAAACACCGGATCGTCTCGTCCTTGGTCGCGCTCGGACTCGCCATGACGGCGTCGCCGGCGCTCGCCGCCGACTACACCCTCAGCATCAACACCGCGCTCACCACCACCGACCCGCTCTACAAGGGCCTGGAGTCCTTCCAGGCACAGGTCGCCGAGCGGTCGAACGGCGCGCTGGAGATCAAGCTCTTCCCGAACTCCCAGCTCGGTGCCGACGAGGACGTGCTGGAACAGGCCCGCGCCGGCGCCCCGGTGGCCGTGGTCGTCGACGGCGGCCGTCTCGCCGTCTTCCAGAAGGAGTTCGGCGTCCTCGGCGCGCCCTACCTGGCGTCCGGCTACGACGGCATGCGCAAGATCGTCACCTCGCCGGTGTTCGAGACCTGGGTGAAGGCGCTCCACGACAGCTCCGGCCATCAGGTCCTCTCCTTCAACTGGTGGCAGGGCGAGCGCCACCTGTGGACCAACACGCCCGTCGCCGGCCCGGCCGACCTCGCCGGCGTCCGCATGCGTACGCCCGGCGCGCCGGTCTGGGTGGAGACGGTCAGCGCCATGGGCGCCACGCCGACTCCCATGCCCTTCTCGGAAGTCTACTCCGGCCTGGAGCAGAAGGTCATCGACGCGGTGGAGGCTCAGCTTCCGGCCGGCCTCGGCGCCAAGCTCTCAGAGGTCACCAAGCACGTGACGAAGACCGGCCACATCAACCTCATCACCGGCGTCGTCACCAGCGGCCCGTGGTTCGACAGCCTGCCGGCCGAGCTGCAGACGATCCTCCGCGAAGAGGCCCTGAAGGCCGGCGACGTGGCGTCCTACGGCACCCGCGACGCCCTTCAGCAGATCGAGGCGGATCTGGTGGCCGCCGGCATGACCGTCACCACGCCGGACCTGGAGCCCTTCAAGTCCGCCACCGCCGGCGTCTACGACAAGCTCGGCTATGGCGACCTGCGCGACGAGCTGCAGGCGATCGCCAGCCAGTGAAGCCGGCGGCGGAGCCGGGCCGCGCGTTCCATCCGCCCCTTCGCCGATCCACCCTCCGTCCAGGTCCGGCGCCACCCGGCGCCGATCCCGGACACCCGGACCCGCCGCCGCTCCGCCCCGACCGGCGGCGGGTCCAACCAGCCGACCATCCATCCCGAAGGGGAGGTAACTCATGCTCAAGCGGCTTTCGCTGCTGGAGGCAGGCGTCTGCGCGGTGCTGCTCGCGGCGATCACCGGCCTCGTGTTCGTCGCCGCCATCATGCGGTTCTTCGGCTACCCGCTGACCTGGTCGGTGGACCTTGCCCAGTTGCTCTTCATCTGGCTCTGCTTCTTCGGCGCCTCCCGCGCCATGCGCCAGAAGGCCCACCTCGGCATGGAGGTGATCGCCAAGCGCCTCGGCCACCGGCGCCAGTTCGCCGTGGAGATGGTCTCGTCGGTCGTCGTCATCCTCTTCCTGCTGGTGCTTGCCGAGAAGGGCGTCGAGCTCACCCTCCTCAACCTGGAGCGCCAGTTCGGCGACAGCACGCTCTCCTACGCCTGGGTCACCGTGGCGGTGCCGGTCGGCTCCCTGCTCATCGCCGGATCGCTGATCCACAACATGGTCCTCGCCTGGCGCCGCCGCGCCGAGGGGGCGCTCGTCTACACCCGCACCGCGATCGACCGCGACGCCGAGCCGGTGCTGGAGCTCTGACATGCTGATCGCCATCGTGTTCGTCGTCCTCATGGCGATCGGCATGCCGGTCGCCTTCGCCACCGGCATCGCGGGCTTCGTCTTCTTCGTGTTCGAGGCGGGCATGCCCATGTCCATCGGCGTGCAGAAGATCGCCGCCATGAGCCAGAGCTTCCCGCTTCTGGCCGTGCCCTTCTTCGTGCTCGCCGGCCACCTGATGAACGAGAGCGGCATCACCGACCGCCTGCTCAAGGTGTCGCTGGTGGCGGTCGGCTGGATGTCCGGCGGGCTCGCCCAGGTGGCCATCGTGCTCTCCACCCTGATGGGCGGCGTGTCCGGCTCCGCCGTCGCCGACGCCGCCATGGAGGCGCGCATCCTCGGCCCCACCATGATCGCCAAGGGCTACGGCAAGGGCTTCTCCGCCGCCGCCATCGCGGTCGGCTCGCTGATCACCGCCACCATCCCGCCCTCCATCGGCCTCATCCTCTACGGCTACGTGGGCAACGTCTCGATCGGCCGTCTCTTCCTCGCCGGCATCATCCCGGGCATCCTGATGATGCTCGTCCTGATGCTCACCACCTACGTCATCGCCCGCCGGCGCGGCTACGTGGTCACCGACCAGCCGAAGCCGACCGCCGCCGCCCTCGGCGCCGCCGCCTGGAACGCCAAGTGGGCGCTGCTCTTCCCCGTGGCCCTGGTGCTGGCCATCCGCGGCGGCGTGTTCACACCCTCGGAGGTCGGCGCCTTCGCGGTGGTCTACGCCCTCGCGGTCGGCTTCCTCGCCCACCGGGAGCTGACCTTCGCGAAGGTCTGGACCAGCTTCGTGCAGGCGGCCACCGACGTCGGCCTCATCATGCTCATCATCCTGATGAGCGGCATGATCGGCTTCGCGGTCATCTACATGCAGGTGCCGCAGAACCTCGCCACGTGGATGCTCACCGGCATCACCGACCCGAACATGATCGTGCTCGTCATCCTGGTCTTCCTCCTGATCGCCGGTCTGGCGCTGGAGAGCACCGTCATGGTGCTGCTGCTGACGCCGATCTTCGTGCCCATCATCAAGACGATCGGCATGGACCCGGTCCACTTCGGCATCCTGATGATGAGCATCGTCACGCTCGGCGGCATGACCTGGCCGAGCGGCCCGGCCATGTTCGCCGTCTGCTCGCTGATGGACGTCAGCATCGAAGAGTACAGCATCGAATCCATCCCCTTCATCGCCGCCATCGTGGCGCTGATCACGGCCCTCCTGTTCCTGCCGGGACTGGTGCTGTGGCTGCCGAACCTTGCGTTCGGCTGACGGGATGCGGATCGAAACCGAGGATCAACGGGGGTTCAGATGAGGCACACGTGGCGGTGGTTCGGACCGGTGGACAAGGTGTCCATCGCCGACGCGCGGCAGGCCGGCGCCGAGGGGATCGTGTCGGCGCTCCATCACGTGCCGACCGGCGCGGTGTGGACGCCGGAGGCGATCCGCCGCCGGCAGGCGGAGGTCGCCACCACGGCGGACGGCGCACCGAGCGGCCTTGCCTGGGAGGTGGTGGAGAGCCTGCCGGTGTCGGAGGCCATCAAGACCCAGACCGGCGACTGGCGCGCCCACCTCGACGCCTATCGCACGTCGCTTCGTCATCTGGCCGAGGCCGGCCTCACGGTGATCTGCTACAACTTCATGCCGGTGCTCGACTGGACGCGCACGGACCTTGCCTGGCGGGTCGCCCACGGCGGCACCACCATGCGGTTCGACCTCGTCGACTTCGCCGTTTTCGACATCCACCTGCTCGCCCGCGCCGGCGCCGCGGAGGACTATCCGCCCGACCTCGTGGAGACCGCCGCCCGCCGCTTCAAAGCCATGAGCGACGCCGACCGGGCGCGGCTTTCCGGCAGCGTCAACGCCGGCCTGCCGGGCGCCGCCGAGACCGGCGGGCTCGACGGCCTCAGGGCCGAGCTCGCCCGCTACGCGGAGATCGACGCGGATCGCCTCCGCCGCCATATGGTCGACTTCCTCGCCGAGGTGGTGCCCACGGCCGAGCGCCTCGGCCTTCGCCTCTGCTGCCACCCGGACGATCCGCCGTTCCCCATCATGGGGCTGCCGCGCATCATGTCGACGGAGGCCGACTACCGGGCCGTTCTCGACGCGGTCCCGAGCCCGGCGCACGGCGTCACCTTCTGCACCGGCTCGCTCGGCGCGCGTCCCGACAACGACCTCCTCGGCATGGTCCGCCGGCTCGGACCGCACATCCACTTCGCGCACCTGCGCACCGTGCGGCGCGAGGCCGAGACCGTGCCCTGCTCCTTCTTCGAGGACGAGCACCTGGAGGGCGACGGCCGCATGGTGGCGATCGTCGCGGCCCTCCTCGCCGAGGAGGCCCGAAGGCGAGCCGAGGGCCGGCTTGATGCCGTCATCCCCATGCGGCCCGACCACGGCCAGGACATCCTCGACGACCTCGCCCGCGGCGCCCAGCCCGGCTACCCCGCCATCGGCCGCCTGAAGGGCCTCGCGGAACTGCGCGGTGTGGAACGGGCGCTCACTGCGGGAGCCCTCGCCTGAGGCGCAGGCGGTTCTTCTCCTCACGGGTCCAGCCAGGCATCTGAAGCTCCATCTGATCCCTCCCCTCAGGGGAGGGTCCGGCCGGAGGCCGGGGGAGGGGTCGTCTTTTTCGATGGGATTGTGCGTTTCCTTTCCGCACTGCCAAGACGCAAGAAAAAGACAACCCCTTCCGGCCCTTCGGGCCACCTTCCCCTGAGGGGAAGGATGAAGACCGCCGACCGGTCGCAGCGGAAAGAAGCCCCCTCCCTCCGAACCTTCACAAAATCCCCGAAGCCGCTTCCGGCCGGGTGGCGAGCAGGTGGGCCATGAATTCCAGCGCCCGGCGCACGCCGCCCCGGTCGGCGGTGCCGCCGAGGCAGACGCGCACCGCCTCCGGCGGTAGCGGCCCCACCGCGAAGGCGTCGCTCGCCACCACGCCGATGCCGGTGCCGCGCATCTGGCTGACGAAGGCGGAGCGCGTCCAGGGCTCCGGCAGGCTTGCCCAGAGATGGAAGCCGAGCGGGTCGGACCGGACGCTTCCCGCCGGCAGGATCTCCATCGCCAGCTTCTGCCGCGCCAGCGTCTCGGTGCGCACGAAGCGCAGGATGGCGTCCGCCGTGCCGTCCTCGATCCAGCGCGTGGCGAGCGCGGCGGTCACGGGCGAGGCCATCACGCAGGCCGCCCGGATCACCGGCGCGAAGGACCAGCCGGCCTTCACCTCCGGCGTCACCACATAGGCGATCCGCAGACCCGCGCCCACGCACTTGGCAAGCCCCGCGATGTGCCAGGTGATGTCCGGCGCGATGGCGGCGAACGGCGGCGGCCCGTGCTGCGGGATGAAGCCGTAGGCGTCGTCCTCGATGATCGGCAGCCGGTGGCGGCGGGCGATCTGGGCGATCGCCGCGCGCCGCTTCTCCGGAATGGTCACGGTGGTCGGGTTGAGGAGCGTCGGGTTGAGGTAGAGCGCCTTCGGCTTCTCCCGCACGCAGGCCGCCTGCAGGGCGTCCGGGTCGATGCCCTCGTCGTCCATCGGCAGGCCGATGGTGCGAAGGCCGATCTGGGCGGCGAGCGCGCGAAGGCCCGGATAGGTCAGGTCCTCGCAGAGGATGGCGTCGCCGGTCTCCGCCACGGTGCACAGGATGGCGAGGATGGCCGGATGGGCGCCGGGGGTCACGAACAGCCGGTCCTGCGAGGGCACCAGCGCCCGCCGGCCGAGCCAGTTGGAGGCGGCGTCCTTGTCCGCCGGGCTGCCGCCGAACCCCTGGTAGCGCAACAGCGCCACCAGGTCGCCGCCGATCTCCTGAAGGCCCGCCCGCATCCGCTCCAGGAGCGCCGGGTCGTCCGGCTCCGGCGGCAGGTTCATGGAGAGGTCCACCGGGTTGGACCGGCGCGTGAGGGCCGTCGGCGCGCGCGGCTCGGCGGCGCGCACATAGCTGCCCTGGCCGACGCGGGATTCGATCAGCCCGCGCTTCTGCGCCTCCACATAGCCGCGCGCCACCGTGGTGAAGTCGATGCCGAGCCGGATCGCCAGCTTGCGCTGGGGCGGCAGCCGGTCGCCGGGCGCCAGCCGGCCGCTCCTCACGTCGGCGTCGATGATGTCCGCGATGGCGAGGTAGCGCGGCTTGTCGCTAGCGCTCAGATCCGGCGTCCACTCACCCATGCCCCGTCCCGTGCTTGCGCCCGTCCAATCAAATTGACTGTATCACCGGACGATGGCTTGTCCACCCGCGCGCTGCCTCTGAAAACCGGAGCATCGCTAAAGAAAAAGGCACCAATCGCCCAGTTTCACGCCATCCGGCAACCGGTCCGTGACCGCGTCACAGACCGCGACCAGCCATGATTGACTGCATATCTGACTGGAAAATGGGTCCAGACTGTATGGATTGATTGGATATCAGTGTTGGCACGTAGTTTGCGACGTCCTCGGAGCCACGGACGGCCGGAATGGGCCGCCGAAAGACACCTGAGGAGAGCACCATGCCTGCCGTGACCACGCCGATGCACAAGAAGGGCGACTTCTTCGTCGACTACGAGGAGAAGGTCTTCGAGGACGTGAAGGCCGAACCGGGCGAAAAGGCCCTCGTCACCTTCCACACCGTCGCCTTCGAAGGCTCCATCGGCCTCGTCAACATCCTCCAGGCGTTGCGCCTGCTGCGCAAGGGCTTCGAGACATCCATCCTGCTCTACGGCCCCGGCGTCACCCTCGGCATCCAACGCGGCTTCCCCACCATCGGCGACGAGGCCTTCCCGGGCGCGCAGAACTTCAACAACCAGCTGATGAAGTTCATGTCCGAGGGCGGCAAGGTCTACGCCTGCCGCTTCGCGCTCCAGGCCCTCTACGGCCACGGCGAGCCGTCCCTCATCGAGGGCATCCGCCCGATCAACCCGCTCGACGTGCTCGACCTGGTGCTGATCCACCGCCGCGACAACGCCTTCCAGCTCCACACCTGGACGGTCTGACCGCTCGACCGCCCAAAGGCCGCGGCGGCGCATCCGTCGTCGCGGCCTGGGGCTCGCCGACCCTCCCAAGGGGATTAGCAAGGGCAGTGCCAGGTGCCGGGCCGGCGAGGTCCCGGCCCGAAAGGAGAGCGCCATGGCCGAAAAACGCATCGTCCGCGCCGCCGCCGTCCAGATCGCGCCCGATCTGACCGACGGAGCCGGCACGCTCGTCCGCGTCCTCAACGCCATCGACGAGGCCGCCGGCAAGGGCGCCGCGATCGTCGTGTTCCCGGAGACCTTCGTCCCCTGGTACCCCTATTTCTCCTTCGTTCTGCCGCCGGTCCTCTCCGGGGCCGAGCACATCCGGCTCTACGAGCACGCGGTCGCGGTGCCCGGCCCGGTCACCGAAGCGGTCGGCGCCGCGGCCCGCCGCCACGGCCTCGTGGTGGTGCTCGGCGTCAACGAGCGCGACCACGGCTCGCTCTACAACACCCAGCTCGTGTTCGACCGCGACGGCTCGATCGTGCTGAAGCGGCGCAAGATCACGCCCACCTTCCACGAGCGCATGATCTGGGGCCAGGGCGACGGCGCCGGCCTTGCGGTGGTGGACACCGCCGTCGGCCGCGTCGGCGCGCTCGCCTGTTGGGAGCACTACAACCCGCTCGCCCGCTACGCCCTGATGGCGCAGCACGAGGAGATCCACGTCGCCCAGTTCCCCGGCTCCCTGGTCGGGCCGATCTTCGCCGACCAGATCGAGGTGACCATCCGCCACCACGCCCTGGAATCCGGCTGCTTCGTCATCAATGCCACCGGCTGGCTCACCGACGAGCAGATCGCCTCGGTGACGCCGGACCCCAAGCTTCAGCGGGCGCTCACCGGCGGCTGCATGACCGCCATCGTGTCGCCGGAAGGCGCCCACGTGGTGCCGCCGCTGACCACCGGCGAGGGCATCCTCGTCGCCGACCTCGACATGGCCTTCATCGTCAAGCGCAAGCGCATGATGGACTCCGTCGGTCATTACGCCCGGCCGGAGCTTCTGTCGCTCACCCTCGACAACCGGCCCGCCGCGCCGCTCAGCGTCGCCACCGACGCCGCCCCCCTTCCCATTCCCCTTCCCGGACACGACGCCGATGAAGCCGACGCTGCCGACCGCGCTCCCCCCGGAACAGCTCATCAACGAGTTGCAGTCCTACGGGGTCCGTCTCGTTGACCCGAAGGCCGGCGCCGACAGCCGCCGCGGCGGGGCAGGGCCGTCCGACCACAAGGCCATGACCATCGACGGCATGACCGTCATGGTGCCGGTACACACCGCGCCGGCCTTCGAGAGCCCGTACCTCGTCGAAAAGCCCGACGCCTTCGGCCGCAGCCGGGTGCGCCGCGACGACCTCGTGCTCGGCGAGGTCACCTTCCCCCTGCAGCCCGCCTTCTATGGCCTGAAGACCGCCGACGGCATTCCCTATTCCAAGATCGCCGTCCTGCACGGGGCCGACGTGCTCGCCACCACCGTGCTGCAGACCTGCATCCGCTACCAGAGCCGCACCAAGACATGCCAGTTCTGCGCCATCGGCCAGTCGCTCGCCGCCGGCCGGACGGTGGAGCGCAAGACCCCCGCGCAACTCGCCGAGGTGGCCGAGGCCGCCGTCCGGCTCGACGGCGTCAAGCACATGGTGATGACCACCGGCACCCCGCCGACCCGCGACCGCGGCGCCGCCATCCTCGCCGAGAGCGCCGCCGCCGTGAAGGCCGCCGTCGACCTGCCGATCCAGGCCCAGTGCGAGCCGCCGGACACCGACGCCTGGTTCGCCCGGATGAAGGACGCCGGCGTCGACGCCCTCGGCATGCACCTGGAAGCCGTCACGCCGGAGGTCCGCAAGGCCATCATGCCCGGCAAGGCGGAGGTGAGCGTGGAGCGCTACATGGAGGCCTTCGCCGCCGCCGTGCCGGTGTTCGGCCGCGGCCAGGTGTCCACCTACATCCTCGCTGGCCTCGGCGACACCCGCGAGGCCATCCTCGCCATGTCCGAGCGGCTGATCGCCCTCGGCGTCTACCCCTTCGTGGTGCCCTTCGTGCCCATCTCCGGGACGCCGCTGGAAAGCCACCCGACCCCGGCGCCGGGCTTCATGCACGAGATCCTGAAGCCGCTCGCCGCCATGCTGCGGGCCGGCGGCCTCAAGTCCACCGACATCAAGGCCGGCTGCGGCAAGTGCGGCGCCTGCTCGGCGCTCTCCACCTACGAGCGGGAGGGCGCGGCGTGATCATCGAACCCGTCTCGGCCTTTCTGCCCGCCGAATACCGCATCAAGTTCGCCACCCGCCCCTGGGAGTTCGCCGCCGCCGCGGCGCTCCGCCGTCAGGTCTTCTGCGTGGAGCAGAGCCTGTTTGTGGGCCACGACCGCGACGCGGTGGACGACGTCGCCGTGCCGATCGTGGCCGTCTCCAGCGTCGCGGTCACGCCGCACGAGGTGGTCGGCACCGTGCGCATCCACGAGGCGGAGCCCGGCGTCTGGTGGGGCTCGCGCCTTGCGGTCGCCGAACCCTACCGCAAGGTCGGCCTCCTCGGCTCGTCGCTGATCCGCCTGGCCGTCTCGTCCGCCCACGCGCGCGGCTGCCGGCGCTTCTTCGCCCACGTGCAGAGCCAGAACGCGCCGCTGTTCCGGCGCCTGCGCTGGACCACCCTGGAGGAGACCGCCATCCACGGCCGGCCGCACCATTTCATGGAAGCCGATCTCGCCTACTACCCGCCGATCGCCGATCCGGAGGTCGGCTTCCTCTCGCTTCTGCGGAGACCCGGCGGATGATGGATCCAGGTGCCGTCGACGCCTTGGCGGACCGGCTGAGGGCCGGTGCCGGCGTCGTCGCCAAGCGGGACATCGCCCGCGTGGCGGCGCGCCTCGGCCTCGATGCCGCGGCCGCCGTACCGGTCGGCGACGACTGCGCGGCCATCCCGGACGGCGACGGCTATCTGCTCCTCGCCATCGAGGGCTTCATGAACGCCTTCGTGGAGCGCGACCCCTGGTTCGCCGGCTGGTGCGGCGTCATGGTCAACCTCTCCGACATCGCCGCCATGGGCGGCCGGCCGCTTGCCGTGGTGGACGCCGTCTGGGCTCCCGGCGAGGACGGCGCCCGGCCGGTGCTGGACGGCCTTGCCGCCGCGAGCGCGCGCTACGGCGTGCCCATCGTCGGCGGCCACTCCAACCTCTCCACCGACCGCGGCCAGCTCGCCGTCGCCGTCCTCGGCCGGGCCCGCCGCCTGCTCACCTCGTTCGACGCCCGGCCTGGCGACCGCCTGATCGCCGCCGTCGACCATCGCGGCCGCTACCGCGAGCCCTTCTCCAACTGGGAAGCCGCTACCGACGCGCCGCCCGAGCGCCTCCGCGCCGACCTCGCCCTCCTGCCGGAGATCGCCGAGGCCGGCCTCTCGGTCGCCGCCAAGGACATCAGCCAGGGCGGTCTCGTCGGCACCTTGATGATGTTCGCCGAAGCCTCCGGCGTCGGCGCCGTCCTTCACCTCGACGCCGTGCCCGTGCCGGCGGGCGTTCCCCTGGAGCGCTGGCTCCAGTCCTTCCCGAGCTACGGCTATCTCCTCGCCGCCTCGCCCACCGACGCCCCCGCGGTGATCGCCCGCTTCGCCGAACGCGACATCGTCGCCGCCGACGTCGGCGCCTTCGAGCCCGGCAGGCGCGTCGACATCGCCGCCGCCGGCCCCCGTCGCACGGTCTGGGATTTCGCCCTGGAACCGCTCATCGGCTGCGCCCCCGCGAAAGGAGCGCCATGACCCTCCGCGTCGCCCTCCTCGCCCACTCCACCAACCCGCGCGGCGGCGTCGTCCACGCGCTGGCGCTCGCCGACGCGCTCACCGACGCCGGCATCGAGGCGGTGGTGCACGCGCCGGACCCGTCCGGCCAGGGCTTCTTCCGCCCCACCCGCTGCGCCACCGTGTCCGTGCCGGCTTCGCCGGTCGGCCGCGACGTTGCCGACATGGTGGAGACCCGCGCCGCCGACTATGTCCGCTGGTTCGAGGACCCGGCCCACCGCCGGTTCGACGTCTTCCACGCCGGCGACGGCATCTCGGCCAACGCGCTCGCGACTTTGAAGGACCGCGGCCTGATTGCCGGCTTCGTCCGCACCGTCCACCACGTGGACGCCTTCGCGGACCCGCGCCTTGCCGCCCTCCAGACCCGCGCCCTCGTCACGCCCGACCGCCATCTGGTGGTGAGCCGGCTCTGGCAGCGGATCCTTGCCGCCGAGCACGGCATCGCCGCCGACCGCGTCGGCAACGGCGTCGACATGCACCGCTACCGGTCGTCCCCCGACCCGCACGACCGGCTCGTCCGCGCCCGCCACGGCCTTGCCGGCCCCGGTCCGCTGCTCCTCGCCGTCGGCGGCGTGGAGGCGCGGAAGAACACGCGCCGCATCCTCGACGCCTTCGTCCTCGTCCGCGCCGCCCACCCGACCGCCCGCCTCGTCATCGCCGGCGGCGCCTCCCTCCTCGACCACGACGCCTACCAGGCCGCCTTCGCGGCGGCTCTCGCGGCGTCTGGCCTGCCGGAGGGCGCCGTCCTTCGCCTCGGCCCGGTGCCGGACGCCGACATGCCGTCGCTCTACCGGATCGCCGACGCCCTCGTCTTCCCGTCCGTCAAGGAGGGCTTCGGCCTCGTCGTCCTGGAGGCCATGGCGAGCGCCTGCCCGGTGGTGCTCAGCCGCATCGCGCCCTTCACCGAATACTGCGGCGAGGCGGACGTCGCCTGGTGCGACCCGGAGGATCCCGCCTCCATCGCCGGCGCCGTCGGCCTCGCGCTCGACGGCTACCGCGCCGCCGGCCTTGCCGCCCGCGGCCTTCGCATCGCCGCCGACCACGACTGGGCCGCCGTCGCCCGCGCCCACCTGCCCGCCTATGCCGCCCTCACGGAGGCCGTCCATGCCTGAGATGCGTTTCACCGTCCGCTGGCCCGACGGGCAGGCGGAGAGCTGCTACTCGCCGTCCCTCGTCATCCGCGAGCACATGGCCGTCGGCGAGACCTATCCGCTCGCCGACTTCCTCGACCGCAGCCGCACCGCCCTCGGCATCGCCAGCGAGCGGGTGCGGGCGAAGTACGGCGTCCCCTGTTCCCGCGCCCTCGGCCAGCTCGCCCGCATCGAGACCGCCGCCGCCGGCTTCGCGTCCGACCCGGACGCCGCCGTGGCGATCCTAGCCTTCGAGGACTGACCCCGATGACCGCATCCCCCTCCCGCCACGTCCCGGTCGCCGTGATCGGCGGCGGCCAGGCCGGCCTCTCCATGAGCTACCACCTCAAGGAGAGCGGCATCGACCACGTGATCTTCGAACGGCACCGGGTCGCCCACGCCTGGCGCGACCAGCGCTGGGACAGCTTCTGTCTCGTCACCCCCAACTGGCAGTGCCAGCTGCCGGGCCATCCCTATCCGGGCACCGACCCGAACGGCTTCATGCTGAAGGACGAGATCGTCGCCTATGTGGAGGGTTACGCCGCCCGCATCGGCGCGCCCGTCCGCGAGGGCCTCGGCATCGACCGCCTGTCGCGGTCCGGCGAGCGCTACGTGCTGGAGACCGCCGAGGGCGTCACCACCGCCGACGCGGTCGTCCTCGCCGTCGGCGGCTACCACACGCCCTTCGTGCCGCGCGCCGGCGAGCGCCTGCCGGAGGCGATCGTGCAGGTCCACTCCGCCGCCTACAAGAACCCGGACCAGCTGCCCCCCGGCGCCGTCCTGGTGGTCGGCTCCGGCCAGTCCGGCTGCCAGATCGCCGAGGACCTGCACCTTGCCGGCCGCACCGTCCACCTCGTCGTCGGCAGCGCGCCCCGCTGCCCGCGCGTCTATCGCGGGCGCGACGCCGTCGACTGGCTCGCCGACCTCGGCCAGTACGACCTGCCGGTCACCGAACACCCCCTGAAGGAGAAGGTGCGCCGCAAGGCCAACCACTATCTCACCGGCCGGGGCGGCGGGCGCGACATCGATCTCCGCAAGTTCGCCCTGGAGGGCATGCGCCTCCACGGCCGGATGGAGACGGTGAGCGGCGGCCGCATCCATTTCCGCGATGACCTTGCGGCCAACCTCGACGGCGCCGACGCGGTCTACAACGGCATCTGCGGCCTCATCGACAAGCACATCGCCGAGGCTGATCTTCTCGCCCCGCCGCCGTCCCGCTACGAACCCGTCTGGCGGCCCGGCCCGTTCGAGCCGACGCTCGACCCGGTGGCGGCCGGCATCACGTCCGTCGTCTGGTGCACCGGCTTCCGGCCCGACTGGTCGTGGGTCGACCTGCCGCTCTTCGACGGCAACGGCTACCCCACCCACGCGCGGGGCGTCACGGCGCTTCCAGGCGTCTACACCCTCGGCCTGCCCTGGCTGCACACCTGGGGCTCCGGCCGCTTCGTCGGCGTCGGCCGCGATGCCGCCTATCTGAAGGACCGGATCGTCGCCCACCTGGCGCTGATGCGCCAGGTGCCGGCCTTCCGGGCCGCCGGCTGAGGCGCCTCCCCATGACACGGCTCGTCTGGTTCGACGAAGCACGCCGGCTGACGAGCGACCTAGCCGGCCGGCTGAAGACCGTGCCGGCCCGGCCGCGCCGGCTGCCGCAGACCGTCGTCCTCGGCATGCCGCATCTGGCGGCCGGCATGCTGTCGGAGCACTGGCTCCTCAAGGAATGCGGCCACCGGCACTGGTATCTCCTCGCCGAGAGCGCGGGCCTGGCCGTCCCGGCCTTTCGCGATCCGGACGGCGCGCCCATCTACGCCGCCTTCTCCGGCGTGACGGTGGACGCGGCGGGCTTTGCCACCTGCCGGGAGCACGACCCGCTCGCCATCGCGTCCCGCCTCGTCCGCCTGTCGCGCACCCGCTTCGTCAGCCACCACCGGCTCACCGTCATGGGCCGCCCGGTCGGCGCCGTCGCCATGACGTCCGTCTTCGTCCGGCGGACCACCGCCGGGCGCAACACCCACGTGGTCCGCACGGAGGTGCCGGGCCTGCCGCCGGTCGGCGCCGATGCGGCGGCGGACCCGGACGTCGCCGCCCACGAGGCCGCGCTCCTCCCGCTCCGGTCGCCCGCGCCCCTCGATCCGGCGGCGCCGGGCCTCACCGTCCACCCCTGTCCGACGCTCGACTTCAACGGCGCCGACTTCCTCTATTTCGCCGCCTACATGGCCTTCGCCGAGCGCGCCGAGTGGGCGCTCTCGCGCCCGACCGCCGAACGGCCGCTGGCGGCGCGCCGCATCGCCTTCCACGGCAACGTGGACCCGGGCGAGCCGCTCGCCGTCGTCCTCGCCGGCACGCCGGCGGATGGGCCGTTGACGCGCGTCCACCTCGCCATCGCCCACGCCGCCACCGGCCGCCCGCTCGCCACGGTCATCACGGACCGAGCGCCGTCGGCGAAGGGCGCCTGACCGAAGGCGCGCTTCGTCCCCACCGTTTCCGGCGGTTCCGTCACCGTTCCCATGAGCCCGGCTCCGACCCACCACACATGCGGCGGTTGCGCTGGTATGCGGTCGCGGCTCCTTGTATGGTCGGTCCGGGGTGCCTGATCTCTCAGGGATCCCAGGGGGGCAAACGCACAAAAAAGCTTCGTGCCCAGGGAGGAGACACACAATGCATCTGGCTCAACGCCTCATGCTGGCCGCATCGGTCCTCATCGCCGGTCCGGCGTTCGCGCAGGACAGCTATCCCACCGGCCCGGTGACCATCGTCGTCCCGTTCGCGGCCGGCGGCCCGACGGACACGGTCACCCGGCTCATCGCCGAGCCCATGAGCAAGGAGCTCGGCCAGCAGATCGTGGTGCAGAACGTCGGCGGCGCCGGCGGCACCCTGGCGGCGACCCAGGTGGCGAACGCGGAGGCGGACGGCTACACCATCCTGATGCATCACATCGGCATGTCCACGGCGCCGACGCTCTACCGCAACCTGCCGTTCCAGCCGCTGGAAGCCTTCTCCACCATCGGCCTCGTCACCAACGTGCCGATGACCGTAATCGCCCGCAAGGACTTCGAGCCCGGCACCTTCCAGGAGCTGGTCGAGTACGTGAAGGCCAACAAGGACACGGTGACCTACGCCAACGCCGGCATCGGCGCGGCGTCGCATCTCTGCGGCATGCTCCTGATGAAGGCGATCGACACGCCGCTCACCACCGTGCCCTACCAGGGCACCGGCCCGGCCATGACCGACCTCCTCGGCGGTCAGGTCGACTTCATGTGCGACCAGACCACCAACACCACCGGGCAGATCCTCGGCGGCGAGGTGAAGGCCTACGCGGTCACCACCCCGGAGCGGCTCGACGCCCTGCCGGAGGTGCCGACCACCACCGAGGCCGGCCTGCCGGAATTCCAGGTCGGCGTCTGGCACGGGCTCTACGCCCCGGCCGGCACCCCGGACGCGGCGATCGAGAAGCTGTCGGCCGCCCTCCAGGCCGCGCTGAAGGACCCGAACGTGGTGTCGCGCTTCGCCGAACTCGGCACCGCGCCGGTCGATGCGGCCGAGGCCACCCCGGCCGCGCACCGCGACCATCTGGCCGCCCAGATCGAGCTCTGGCGCCCGATCATCCAGGAAGCCGGCCAGTTCGCCGACTGACCGCGCCCGCCTGATGGCCGGAGCGGGCCGCGTCGGCGTCAGCCGACCGCCCGCGCCGGTCCCATGGCGGACGGACCTCGCACGGGAAGGGCGGCCCCACGGCCGCCCTCTCATCCCCCTTGGTCGTCTCACGGTCGACGGAACCGATCCTCATGGACAGACGCATTTCGCTCGCCGATGCGGGCGCCGGGGTGATCTTCGTCGCCGCGGGCCTTGCATTCGGCACCGCCTCGCTCGGCTACCAGCTCGGCACCGCCTTCCGCATGGGGCCGGGCTACTTCCCCCTCGTCCTTGCCGGCACCCTCGTGCTTCTCGGCGCCGCCGTCCTCGTCAAGGCCTTCATGGCGACCGACGAGACCGCCGGCGGCATCGGGCCGACCGTGCCGCTTCGCGCCGCCGTCCTCGTCCTCGGCGCCCTCGTGCTCTTCGGCGTCGGCGTGCGCGGGCTCGGCTTCGCGCCGGCGGTCTTCCTCACCGTGCTCCTCGCCGCACTCGCCAGCCGGCGAACCTCGCCGGTTCGGGCGGCGGTCCTTGCGGCCGGCATCACGGCCTTCTGCATCCTGGTGTTCATCGTCGGGCTCGGCGTCCCCCTGCCGCTCGTCGGCCGCTGGCTGGCATTCTGAAGAAGGCGCGCTGATGGACCTCCTCTCCAGTCTGCAACTGGGCTTTGCCACCGCTCTCAGCCCCGTCAACCTGCTCTACTGCTTCCTCGGCACGCTGCTTGGAACGCTGGTCGGCGTGCTGCCGGGCATCGGCCCCACGGCCACCATCGCCATGCTCCTGCCGGTGACCTTCGCGCTGGAACCGGTCACCTCCCTCATCATGCTGGCGGGCATCTACTACGGCGCCCAGTACGGCGGCTCCACCACCGCCATCCTGATCAACCTGCCGGGCGAATCCTCCTCCGCCGTCACCGCCATCGACGGCTACAAGATGGCGGTCGACGGCCGCGCCGGCCCGGCGCTCGCCACCGCGGCGCTCGGCTCCTTCTTCGCCGGCACCGTGGCGACCCTGATCCTGGCGCTCGCCGCCCCGCCGCTCGCCCGCGTGGCGCTCAACTTCGGCGCGCCGGAATACTTCTCGCTGATCGTGCTCGGCCTTCTCGCCTCCATCGCGCTCGCCCACGGGTCGATGCTGAAGGCGCTCGCCATGATCGTGCTCGGGCTCCTGCTCGGCCTCGTCGGACAGGACCTCTATTCCGGCACGCCGCGCTTCACCTTCGGCTATTTCGAGCTCTATTCGGGCATCAACTTCGTGTCCGTGGCGGTCGGCATCTTCGGCGTCGCCGAGATCCTCCGGAACCTGGAGCACGAATCCACCCGCACGGTGCTGGTCAAGGAGGTGAAGAACCTCTGGCTCACCGCCGCCGATTTCCGCCGCATCGCCGGCCCCGTGGTGCGCGGCACCGCGCTCGGCTCGGTGCTCGGCGTCCTGCCGGGCGGCGGCCACATCCTCTCGTCCTTTGCCTCCTACGCCATGGAGAAGCGCGTCTCCAAGCATCCGGAGACCTTCGGCAAGGGCGCCATCGAGGGCGTCGCAGGGCCGGAGTCCGCCAACAACGCGGCGGCGCAGACCTCCTTCATCCCGCTCCTCACCCTCGGGATCCCGGCCCACCCGGTGATGGCCCTGATGGTCGGCGCCTTCATCATCCAGGGCATCACCCCCGGCCCGAACGTGGTCCGCGACGAGCCGGCGCTCTTCTGGGGCATCATCGTCTCCATGTGGGTCGGCAACCTGATGCTGGTCCTCCTCAACCTGCCGCTGATCGGCCTCTGGGTGCGCCTCCTCACCATTCCCTACGGCGTGCTCTTCCCGGCCATCATCGCCTTCGCGGCGATCGGCTGCTATTCCATCAACCTCAATGCCTTCGACATCTATGCCATCGTGGCCTTCGGCATCCTCGGCTACGCGCTCGTGAAGTTCGGCTGCGAGCCGGCGCCGCTGCTCCTCGGCTTCGTGCTCGGCCCGCTCCTTGAAGAACACCTGCGGCGCGCCATGATCATCTCGCGTGGCGACCCGATGATCTTCCTGGAGCGGCCCATCTCGGCGACACTACTCCTGCTCGCGGTCGCCGCGGTGGTCATCGCCGTGCTGCCGAGCGTGCGCAAGCGCCGGGACGAGGTGTTCGTGGAGGAGGACTGACCGCGCCCCCGCAACCGGGCGGGCGCGCGGCGGTTACCCCTCCGGCGGCGCGGACGACAAGGGTTCGGAGGATCGGATGGGACTGCTCGTGGACGGCGTCTGGCAGGACGTCTGGTATGACACCAAGGCCTCCAAGGGCCGCTTCGTGCGCCAGGAGAGCGGCTTCCGCAACTGGGTCACCGCCGACGGCGCGCCCGGCCCGACCGGGGAGGGCGGCTTCAAGGCCGAGCCCGGCCGCTACCACCTCTACGTCTCGCTCGCCTGCCCGTGGGCGCACCGCACCCTCATCGTGCGCGCCCTGAAAGGCCTGGAGGACGCCATCTCGGTCTCGGTGGTGAACTGGCTGATGGGCGCGGAAGGCTGGACCTTCGAGCCCGGCCCCGGCGTCGTCCCGGACCCGATCCACGGCGCCACCCGCCTCCATCAGGTCTACACCGCCGCAAGGTCCGACTACACCGGGCGCGTCACCGTGCCGGTGCTCTGGGACCGTCGGACCGGCACCATCGTCTCCAACGAATCCGCCGACATCATCCGCATGCTCGGCGCCGCCTTCGACGGCATCGGCGCCGCGCCGGGCGACTTCTACCCGCCGGACCTTCGGGGCGACATCGACGCCCTCAACGCCCGCATCTACGACCGGGTCAACAACGGCGTCTACAAGGCGGGCTTCGCCACCACCCAGGCCGCCTACGAGGAGGCGGTCTACCCGCTGTTCGAAACCCTGGATTTCCTCGACGCCCACCTCGCCGACCGGCGCTATCTCTGCGGCGACCGGCTGACCGAGGCGGACATCCGCCTCTTCACCACGCTCGTGCGCTTCGACGCGGTCTACGTCGGCCACTTCAAGTGCAACCTCCGCACCCTTCGCGAATACCCGGCGCTCTCCGCCTACGCCCGCGACCTCTACCAGACCCCCGGCGTCGCCGGCACGGTCGATTTCGCCCACATCAAGGGCCACTATTACGAGAGCCACGGCACCATCAACCCCACCGGCATCGTCCCCGCCGGCCCGATCGAGGACTGGCACGCCCCGCACGGCCGGGAGGCGCTTTCGGCCGGGTGAATTCGCCCCGGCCCTGGCGCGGGATGCACCAGGGCCGCGAGCATCTGCACGCAAAAGAGGCAACGCGCCGCACCTGCGCAAGAAATGCCCTGCCGGGCTTGACTGGCCCCCCTGATCGGCTAACGTGCCTCCCACATCACCCGCAGAACCGGGATCGGCATCAGAGCCCTGCCCACAGTCTTCGCAAGCAGACTGTGGCGGGGCTTTTCGTATTCGGCCAGGTCCGATCCCGGCTTTCGTGTATGAACATTGGACGTTGTCGAGCATCATGAAGCGTCGGATCGAACTCGGCCTCCTTTATTCCCGGTCCGGACCGTACGCCCTCATGTCGGAGGCGTGCCGCACCGGCGCCTTGTCGGCCATGGCCATGGTCAACGCCGACCCGGATCTCGACATCTCCTTCGTGCCGGTGGAGCGCGACCCCGGCGGCAACGTGGACCACTACGGCCCCCTCTGCGCCGACATCCTGCGCGACACCGGCGCCCGCCATGTGGTCGGCTGCGTCACCTCCTGGAGCCGCAAGGAGGTGATCCCCACCGTGGAGAAGTTCGGCGGCACCCTCTGGTACGCGGTGCCCTACGAGGGCTTCGAGGCCTCCGACCACGTGGTCTACACCCACGCCTGCCCGAACCAGCACCTCCTGCCGCTGCTCGACTGGGCGCTCCGCAGCCACGGCCGGCGCGCCACCCTGGTCGCCTCCAACTACATCTGGGGCTGGGAGCTGAACCGGCTCGCCCGCGAGACCGTCACGGCCGCCGGCGGCGAGATCCTCGCCGAGCGCTACCTGCCCATGGGCTCGGTGGACGTGGACCGCATGGTGGAGGAGATCCGCTTCACCCGGCCGGACTTCATCCTCAATTCGCTGATCGGCCCGTCGTCCTACGCCTTCCTCGCCGCCTACCAGGCGCTCGGCCGCGACGATCCCCACTTCCGGCCGGACCGCTGTCCGGTGCTCTCCTGCAACATGACCGAGTGCGAATTCCCCGCCCTCGGCGCCCGGGCGGAGGGCCTGATCGCCGCCGGCCCTTATTTCCGCGGCGTCACCGGCTGGCCGGGCGCGGGCAACTTCGGCAGTTCGTTCGAGGCGGCGGCCTTCGCCGCCGTGCGCCAACTCGCCCGCCTTCTCGCCCACCGGCCCGGCGCCGAGGCGGAAAGCCTGACGGACCTACTGAAGAGCCCCGCCGGCCAGGACGGCGTCATCGATCCGGAGACCCACCACACCACCTTGCCGGTTGTCATCGCGGAGGTGCGCGGCGGCGTCTTCCACGTCATCCAGCACCTCGGCGAGGTGGCGGGTGACCCCTATCTCACCCGGTCCCGCGCGCCCGCGGCCGCCACCCCCACCTTGCGAGTCGTCTCATGAAGCGGCCGATCCGCACCCACAACCTTGGCGGCGCGCTCGCCTTCATCCTGCACCGGCCGCACCCGACCGTGCAGGCGCTCGCCCGCCAGCTCACCGCCATCGGCCTGGAGGTGCAGGAGTGCTGGAGCGAGCTGCCCGCCCACGCGCTCGCCGCCGACTTCGTCTTCTTCGACGCCGACATGGGCTACGACGGCCAGTTCCCCTGGGCGTCCGGCGCGGCGCCCATGCCGCTCGTCGCCCTCATCGGCTCGGAGGCGCCGGGCCGGGTGGAATGGTCGCTGAAGGCCGGCGCCCACGCCCATCTCCTGAAGCCGGTCGGCGACAACGGCGCCTATTCGGCGCTCCTCATCGCCCGCGCCGCCTTCGACGCGGAGCGCGCGCTCTCCGCCGAGATCGCCGACCTGAAGCGCCGCATGGACGAGCGGCAGACGGTCGTGCGCGCCGTCACGCTCCTTGCCGCCCGCGGCAAGTCGGAGGCCGAGGCCTATGCCCAGCTCCGCCAGATGGCCATGGCCTGGCGGGTCAGCTTCGAAGACGCCGCCGCCCGCATCGTCGCCCGCTTCGCCGAGGGGAGGGACCAGGATGGCCAGCGCGGTCGCGGCTGATCCGGTGCGCCCAAAGGGCGCGCTCGCCCGGCTCCTTCAGCGCAAGCTGGCGCTGTTCGGTCTCGTTCTCATCGTCGCCGTGGTGGCGGGCGCCGTGTTCGCTCCGCTCATCGCGCCCTACGACCCGAACGCCCAGCATTTCGACGGCCTGACGCTGGAAGGCGCGCCCATGCCGCCCGGCGGCGCCTATCCGCTCGGCACCGACCTCCTCGGCCGGGACCTCCTGTCGCGCATCCTCTACGGGGCGCAGACCTCGCTCATCATCGGCGTGGTGGCGAACGGTATGGCGCTCCTCATCGGCACCCTCGTCGGCATCACCGCCGGTTATTTCCGGGGCATCGTCGGCGCCGTGCTGATGCGCTTCACCGATCTGATGATGGCCTTCCCGGCGCTCCTCCTCGCCATCTGCCTGGCCGCGATCTTCACGCCGTCGCTCTGGATCGTCGCGCTCGTCATCGCGCTCGTGAACTGGGTGCAGACCGCGCGCGTCATCTACACGGAGACGACCTCGCTCGCCGAGCGCGACTTCATCGCCGCGGAGAAGACCCTCGGCGCAGGCCACGGCCGCATCCTCTTCCGCCACATCCTGCCGCACCTCGTCCCAACCATCATCGTCTGGGGCACGCTCGGCATCTCCACCACCGTGCTCCTGGAAGCGACGCTCTCCTATCTCGGCGTCGGCGTGCAGCCGCCGACACCCTCGTGGGGCAACATCATCTTCGAGAACCAGACGTACTTCCAGGCCGCCCCCTGGCTGGTCTTCATCCCGGGCGCCTGCATCGTCCTCCTGGCGCTCGCCTTCAACCTCGTCGGCGACGCCCTCCGCGACGTGCTCGACCCGACCCAGCGCGGGAGGGACTGAGCCGCCATGGGCCCCTATCTCCTCCGCCGCCTCGTCCAGTCGGCGCTGATCCTCCTCGGGGTCAGCTTCATCACCTTCGTGCTTCTCTATGTGCTGCCAGCGGACCCGGTGCGACAGATCGCCGGCCGCTCGGCGACGGCCGCCACCGTGGAGAGCATCCGCCGCCAGCTCGGCCTCGACCAGCCCTTCCTCGTCCAGTACGGCCGCTACCTGTTCGGCCTGATCCAGGGAGACCTCGGCCGCAGCTACCTGCAGAAGACGGAGGTCGCCGCCCTCATCGCCTCGCGCCTGCCGGCCACGCTGCTCCTGATGGCGGGCGCGATCGTGTGCGAGCTGGTGCTCGGCCTCGCCATGGGCATCGCCGCCGCGCTCTGGCGCGGCCGGGCCGCCGACCAGGTGCTGATGACCACCTCCTTCGTCACCGTCTCGGCGCCCCAGTTCGTGGTCGGCCTCCTCCTCCTCTACGTCTTCGCCGTCTGGCTCCGGTGGTTCCCGATCGGCGGATACGGCACCTTCGCCCATCTGGTGCTGCCGGCGCTCACCCTCGGCATCCTCGGCTCCGGCTGGTACGCCCGCATGATGCGCTCGTCCATGATCGACGTGCTCCGGGCCGACTTCATCCGCACCGCCCGGGCCAAGGGCCTCGGCCGCGGCCGGGTGGTGCTCCGCCACGCGCTGCCCAACGCCATCCTGCCGGTGATCGCCATGATCGGCATCGACATCGGCATCTTCATGGGCGGCATCGTGGTGGTGGAAAGCGTGTTCGGCTGGCCGGGCATCGGCCAGCTCGCCTGGCAGGCGATCCAGCGCGTCGACATCCCCATCATCATGGGCGTCACCCTGGTGTCCGCCTGCGCCATCGTGATCGGCAACCTCCTCGCCGATCTCATCGCCCCCATGATCGATCCGCGGATCCGGCTGCGCTGACCCGCCGCCGGGCCTCGTCTGTGTGCGTCATAAAAACCAGAGGACAGGAGCCCAAGATGAAAAGACTGCTCGCCTCCACCGCGATCGCCCTGGCGCTGTCGCTTCCCGCCGTCGCCCAGGAGTACCAGCCGGATCCGGCCGCCAAGGCCGGCGGCACCATCACGGTCACCTACAAGGACGACGTGGCGACCCTCGACCCGGCCATCGGCTACGACTGGCAGAACTGGTCGATGATCAAGTCGCTGTTCGACGGCCTGATGGACTATGTCCCCGGCACCACCGAACTCCGGCCCGGCCTTGCGGAGAGCTACGAGATCTCCGACGACGGCCAGACCTTCACCTTCAAGCTGCGCACCGGCGTGAAATTCCACAACGGCCGCGAGATGACCGCCGAGGACGTGAAATACTCCCTCGACCGCGTCACCTTGCCGGCCACCCAGTCGCCCGGCGCCGGCTTCTTCGGCTCCATCAAGGGCTTCGACCAGATGATGGACGGCTCGGCGACCACGCTCGCCGGCGTCACCGTGGTCGACCCGACCACCGTGAAGATCGAGCTCTCCCGGCCGGACGCCACCTTCCTCCACGTGATGGCGCTTAACTTCGCCTCGGTGGTGCCCAAGGAGGCGGTGGACGCCGCCAATGGCGACTTCGGCAAGCAGCCGGTCGGCACCGGCGCCTTCAAGCTCGCCGAGTGGACCCTCGGCCAGAAGCTCGTCTTCGAGAAGAACGCCGACTACTGGCGCGCGGGCGTGCCCTATCTGGACGGCGTCGTGTTCGAGGTCGGCCAGGAGCCGATCGTCGCGCTCCTCCGTCTCCAGAACGGCGAGGTCGACGTGCCCGGCGACGGCATCCCGCCGGCGAAGTTCGTCGAGGTGATGGGCGATCCGGCCCAGGCGGCGCGCGTGGTCGAGGGCGGGCAGCTACACACCGGCTACATCACGCTGAACGTAACGCTACCACCGCTCGACAAGCCGGAGGTCCGCAAGGCCATCAACATGGCCATCAACAAGGAGCGGATCACCCAGATCATCAATGGCCGCGCCGTGCCGGCGACCCAGCCGCTGCCCCCGTCCATGCCCGGCTATACCGAGGGCTACGCGGGCATTCCCTATGACGTGGAAGGCGCCAAGAAGCTCCTCGCCGACGCCGGCCTTGCCGACGGCTTCGAGACCGAGCTCTACGTCATGAACACGGACCCGAACCCGCGCATCGCCCAGGCGATCCAGCAGGATCTGGCCGCCATCGGCGTCAAGGCGTCGATCCAGTCGCTCGCCCAGGCCAACGTGATCGAGGCTGGCGGCGCCGGCACGGCCCCCATGGTGTGGTCCGGCGGCATGGCCTGGATCGCCGACTTCCCGGATCCGTCCAATTTCTACGGCCCCATCCTCGGCTGCGCCGGGGCGGGCGAGGGCGGCTGGAACTGGTCCAAGTACTGCAACGAGGCGCTCGACGCCAAGGCGACCGAGGCCGACAGCATCACCGATGCGTCCAAAATGGCGGACCGCATGAAGCTCTGGTCCGACGTCTACATGGGTGTCATGGAAGACGCCCCGTGGGTGCCTGTCTTCAACGAGCAGCGCTACACCATGAAGTCGGAGCGCATGGGCGGCGCCGACGCGCTCTACGTCGATCCGGTGTCCATCCCGATCAACTACGACTACGTCTACGTGAAGTGATCCATGTGCAAGCAGTGCAACTACACGATCCACGGGCATCAGAGCCATTTCGGCTGGGACAATACGTTCGCCCCGGCCGAAAGGGTCGCCCCCGGATCGACCATCCTCTTCCATTGTCATGACAGTTCGGCGGGCCAACTTGGCCCGTCGTCCACCCTGGAGGACGTGAGGACGCTCGACTTCGGCCGGATCAACCCTGTGTCCGGGCCGATCTACGTGGAGGGCGCGGAGCCCGGCGACGCCATCAAGGTGACGATCGACAGCTTCGCCCCGTCGGGCCACGGCTGGACGGCCAACATCCCGGGCTTCGGGCTTCTGGCCGACCAGTTCACCGAGCCGGCGCTGCACGTGTGGACCTACGACACCACCAGCATGGCGCCGGCCATGTTCGGCACCCACGGCCGGGTGCCGCTGAAGCCCTTCGCCGGTACCATCGGCAACGCCCTCGCCGAGCCGGGCCACCACACGGTGGTCCCGCCCCGGCGGGTCGGCGGCAACCTGGACATCCGGGACCTTGCCGCCGGCACGACCCTCTACCTCCCGGTGGAGGTGGCCGGCGCGCTCTTCAGCGTCGGCGACACCCACGCCGCCCAGGGCGACGGGGAGGTCTGCGGCACGGCGATCGAAAGCCCGATGGACGTGGTGCTGACCCTCGACCTCGTGAAGGGCGCCAACCTGAAGACGCCCCGCTTCACGACGCCCGGACCGGTCACCCGGCACCTGGACGCCAAGGGCTACGAGGTGACGACGGGCATCGGTCCCGACCTGATGACGGCCGCCCGCCACGCGGTCGCCGACATGGTCGACTTCCTGGCTACAAACCGCAACATGACGCCCGTTGAAGCCTACATGTTGGTCTCCACTTGCGGGGATCTCCGCATCTCGGAGATCGTCGACATGCCGAACTGGGTGGTGAGCTTCTACTTCCCCCGGTGCGTCTTCGAATGAGCGCAGTCGCCGACCGTCCGTCCGGGATCCACAAGATCCCGGACGGCGCGCCCATCCTGTCCGTCCAGAATCTGACCGTCTCGGTGCGCACCGAAGCCGGCCTGAAGCCGCTCGTCCGCGACCTCTCGTTCGATCTCGGTCGCGGCGAAACCCTTGCAATCGCTGGCGAAAGCGGGTCCGGCAAGTCCATCACCTCGCTCGCCGTCATGGGCCTCCTGCCGCCGCCCGCCGTCCGCGTCACCGGCGGCGCCATCCGGTTCGGCGGCACCGACCTCACCCGGCTCCCCGAGGCCCGCATGCGGGCGCTCCGGGGCGACCGGATCGCCATGATCTTCCAGGAGCCGATGACGTCGCTGAACCCGGTGATGACCGTCGGCGACCAGCTCACCGAGGCCATCCGCGCCCACGCCCCGGTCTCCCGCAAGGACGCCCGCGCGCGTGCCCTAGAGGCCCTCAAGGCGGTCCGACTTTCCCAGCCGGAACAACGGCTTGACCAGTTCCCGCACGAGCTCTCCGGCGGCATGCGCCAGCGCGTGATGATCGCCATGGCGCTCGCCCTCAAGCCCGAGGTGCTGATCGCCGACGAGCCCACCACCGCCCTCGACGTGACGGTCCAGCGCGAGGTGCTCGACCTCCTCCGCGACCTCCAGCGCGACCTCGGCACTGCCATCATCCTGATCACCCACGACATGGGCGTGGTCGCCGAAATGGCCGACCGGGTCATCGTCATGCGCCAGGGCGAGGCGGTGGAGGAGGCCGCGACCGGCGACCTCTTCGCCCGCCCAGCGATGCCCTACACCCGCGACCTCCTCGCCGCCGTCCCCCGTATGGGCGCCGGCGCCGCCCGCCCGCCGGTCACCGGCGAGCCGGTCGCCAGGCTCGACGACGTGGTGGTGCGCTTCCCGATCCGGGAGGGCGTGTTCTCCGCCGTCCGCCGGCAGGTGCACGCGGTGGAGCACGTGAGCCTCCAGATCCGCCGCGGCGAAACCTTTGCACTCGTTGGCGAATCCGGCTGCGGCAAGTCCACCGTGGCGCGCGCCATGGTGGGCCTCGTGCCGCACCAGGGCCGCATCGAGATCGCCGGTCAGCCGCTCGAAGGCCTCGGCCGGGCGGGCCTCAAGGCGCTCCGCCGCCGCATCCAGATGGTGTTCCAGGACCCGATGGCGGCGCTCGACCCGCGCATGACCGTCAGTGACCTCATCACCGAACCGCTGGTGATCCACCGCATCGGCACCCCGGCCGAACGGGAGGCGCGCGCCGTCGACCTGATGCAGAAGGTCGGTCTTTCCGCCGATCAACTCCGCCGCTACCCGCACGAATTCTCCGGCGGCCAGCGCCAGCGCATCTGCATCGCGAGGGCGCTGGCCCTGAAGCCCGACCTCATCATCGCCGACGAATCCGTCTCCGCCCTCGACGTCTCCGTCCAGGCCCGCGTGCTCGATCTCCTCCGCGCGCTCCAGACCGAATTCGGCATCGCCTTCCTCTTCATCAGCCACGACATGGCCGTGGTGGAAAACATCTCCGACCGGGTGGCGGTGATGTATCTCGGCCAGATCGTGGAGACCGGCACGCGGGCGCAGGTGTTTGGAAACCCACAGCATTCCTACACCCGCCGCCTGATCGAAGCGGTTCCCGTCCCCGACCCCGCCCACGTCCGCCCACCCACCGTGCGCCTCGCCGGCGACGTGCCGAGCCCCGTGCACAAGGTGGGCGACGGGCCGGCGCGGGTGCGGCTGGTGGACGTGGGAGAGGGGCATCTGGTGGCGGAGGGGTAGCGGTTGACGGAGGGGGCAATCCCCCGACAGCGCACCACCATCGTCATGGTCCGCGCCGGCGGACCACCCACGCATGCTCTTGTTTTAGGGCCGTTTTCAGCGGTTTCTGTCGTCGTCGCCCAAAGCGTGGGTGGTCCGCCTTCGCGGACCATGACGATCGGTAGGATCAGAGCGGCCGACTGTACCGCACCACCCGGACCTCCCCGTCATCCCGCCGTCATCAAGCGCGGATACCGGCGGGCGGAAACAGGAGACCGGCATGACCTCCATCCGCCTCGACGGCGTGTCCAAGGCCTTCGGGCCGCACCAGGCCCTCGTCGACGTGTCGCTTGACTTCGCGGACGGCTCGTTCACGGCCTTGCTCGGCCCGTCCGGCTGCGGCAAGACCACCATCCTCCGCCTCCTTGCCGGCTTCGAGCGGCCGACCGCGGGCCGCGTGCTCTTCGACGGCGCCGTCGTATCCGCGCCGGATCGGAGCCTGCCGCCGGAAGAGCGCGACGTCGGCGTGGTGTTCCAGTCCTACGCGCTCTGGCCGCACATGACGGTGGCGGAGAACGTCGCCTATCCCCTCCAAGCGCGGCGCCGACCGGCGGACTCCGTGCGCCGGGAGGTGGCTGCCGCCCTCGACCAGGTGAACCTTTCGGCCTACGCCGACCGGCGCCCGGACGCGCTCTCCGGCGGCCAGCGGCAGCGGGTGGCGCTTGCCCGCGCCATCGTGGCGGATACAAGGGCGGTGCTCTTCGACGAACCGCTCGCCAACCTCGACGTCCACCTCCGCGCCCGGCTGGTGGAGGAATTCCGCCGCATCCACCGCCAGACCGGCCGCACCATGGTCTATGTCACCCACGACCAGGCCGAGGCGATCGCGCTCGCCGACCGGCTGGTGGTGATGGCGGCGGGCCGGATCCTGCAGGTCGCGGACCCGCGCACCGTCTACCGCTCGCCGGCCAGCGAGACCGTGGCGGCCTTCGTCGGGCGCGGCGCCGTGGTGGACGCGGCGGCGTCCGCCGTGGAGGCCGGCCGCGCCGCCGTCCGCCTCGCCGGCGCGACGCTGGACGTGCGGGCGGCGCCGGGCGTGACCGCCGGTCCGGTGCGGCTGCTTCTCCGACCGGAGGCGCTCGCGGCGACGCCGGACGGGGCGCTCGCCGGCACGGTGGTCCGCTCCACCTACCGGGGGCCGGTCAGCGAGCTGGAGGTGGCCCTCATGGACGGGTCGCGGCTCCATCTGGACACGCCGGACGACTGGGCCGAGGGCATGGCGATCCGGCTCCACGCCACCGACGGCTGGGCGATGCCGCCGGCCTGATACGGACCCGCCCTACCGCCAGGGGAGAACACCCGGCGGCAGCCGGCGGCCGAGCCGGTCGATCACCGCGAGCACCAGGAGCGCCACCACCAGCGTCGCCACCGCGATAGCGGCGGCGAGCGTGCCGTAGCCGCCGTCCTCCAGGTTGAAGAGCACCACGCCGAGGGTTTCGGTGCCGCTCGACCAGAGGAGGGCCGAGACCGTCAGCTCGTTGAACGCGGACAAAAAGACCAGGAGCCCGCCGGCGAGCGCCGCCGGCAGGAGCGGTGGCACCACGACGGTGACGAGGCGCCGCGCCGGTCGGGCGCCGGCTGCGGCGGCGGCCTCCTCCAGTTCGCGCGGCAGGGCCGCGAGCGCGGCGGTAACCGGCTTCAGGGCGAGCGGCAGGAAGCGGGAGAGGTAGGCGAAAAGGATGATCCAGGGCGTCGCGTAGAGCGAAATGCCGAGGAGAGGCAACGGCTTCAGGAAGATCAGGATGCACGCGATGGCGAGCACGATGCCGGGCAAAGCATAAGGCATGTCGGCGATGCCTTCGATCAGCCGGGCGAGCCGGCGTGGCATGCGGTCGAGCCCGCGCGCGAGGAGGATGGCGAGCACCGCCACGATGAGGGCGGCCGCGCCGGCCAGGAGCAGCGAGTTGCGGAAGGCCCGCACGGTGACGGCCTGGCGGGTCAGCACCTCCACATAGTTGGAGAGCGTCACCGTGTCGGCCCTCAGCGGCACGCCGAAGGTCGGAATGAGGGAGGCGGCGACGAGGCCGGCGAGCGGCACGAGGAGCGCGGCCCCGACCACCAGGAAGGCGAGCCCCGCCGCCGGCACGCGCCATCGCCCGAGCGGCAAACGGATCGGCGCGCCCGCCGCGATCGCCGTCCGGCCCCCGAGCGCCAGCGCCTGCAGGCCGATGGAGACGGCCGCGATGGCGCCGACCAGCACGGAGAGAGCCGCCACGTCCGGCAGAACCCGCGGGCCGCTGCTGGCGAGCTGCTGGTAGATGAGTGTCGGCAGCGTCGTGTAGCCGACCGGCAGGCCGAGAAGGGCCGGGATCCCGAAATTGCCGATCCCGGCCACGAAGGCGAGGGCCGCCGCCGCCACCAGATGCGGCCGGAGCAGCGGCAGCACCACCGTGCGAAGCGCCATCGCTTGCGAGGCGCCGGCCACCCGGGCGGCCTCGATCAGGTCGCGCGGGATGGCCGCAAGGCCCGCCCGCACGGTGAGGAAGACGAGCGGGGCGTGCTGGACCGCGTAAAGGAGTACGATGCCGTTGCGGCCGAGGAGCGGGTTGGGCGTGCCGGGCGGCGGCTTCAGGCCGACGAGGTCGAGGAGCGGGCTCGCCGGGCCGAAGGCTTTCAGGTAAGCGAGCGCCGTCACCTGGGGGGCGATCATCAGCGGCAGGATGAGGAGGAGCGCGAACAGGCGCCGGCCGGGCATGTCGGAGGCGCCCACGGCCACGGCGGCCGGCACTCCGAGGAGGAGCGCGCCGATCATGCCGAGGGCCGACACCTCCAGGGTGCGCCAGGTGGCGGCGAGCGCGGCCGGGCTCGTCACAACGGCGAGGAAACCCGGCGCGGCGGCGTCGGCGCCGGGCGCGAGCGCCACCATCGCCAGTCGGGCGAGCGGCAGCAGCGACAGGAGGGCGATGACGAGAACGGGCAAGCCGGCCGCCCCGAGGGCGACCGGCAAGCGTGGCAGGCGAACGGGCACCGGGGCGCCCGCCTTCAGGCGAAAGACGCGGCTCACACCGGTCAGGGCGTGGCGCCGAAGATCTGGCCGAAGGTGTCGCGGTTCTTCTGCTCGTCGGCGAGCGCCTTCGCGGCGTCGAACGGCAGCACCTTGATGGCCGAGCGGTCCGGGTAGCCGGCCGGCAGGGCGACCGCCGGGTGCGCCGGGATATAGCCCTGGGCGCTCGCGAGCGTCTGGCCCTCCTCGGAGATGAGGAAGTCCACGAAGGCCTTGGCGGCGTCCGGGTTCTTGGTGGAGGCCATGATGGCGACCGGCTCGGTGACGGCAGACACGCCCTCGGCGGGGAAGACGAACTCGACCGGCGCGCCCTTGGCCTTCTCGCGGATCGGCATGAAGTCGACGATCATGCCGTAGAGCTTCTCGCCGCCGGCCACCGCCTGCAGCACGCCGCCGTTGGCGCCCTGGGCGAGCGCGCCATTCTCGGCGAGCGCCTTGTAGAAGTCCCAGCCCTCGGGAAGGTTGGAAGTCAGCGTCACCGTGTGGATGAGCGCGGCGCCGGAGGCGAGCGGGCTCGGCAGGATCACCTGACCCTTGGCGGCCTCGGCGGTGAGGTCCTTCCAGGAGGTCGGCTTCATCGGGGCGGCGGTGTTGTAGACGATGCCGGTGGTGATGAGCTTGGTGGAGAAATAGGTCTTGGCCGCGTCGTGCAGGCCGGCGTCGTAGGCCGACACGTCGGCGCCTTCGTGGGCCATCAGCAGGCCCTCGGCCTTGAGGCCTTCCATGGTCACCACGTCGGCGATCAGGAGCACGTCGGCCTGGGGCGCGCCGGCTTCGATCTCGGCGCGGAGCTTGGCCATCACCTTCGGGGTGCCGTCGCGGACGAACTCCACGGTCACGCCCGGGTTGGCGGCCATGAAGGCGTCGACGGTCTGCTGGGCGTCGGCGTTCGGCTGGCTGGTGTAGAGCACCAGCTTGCCCTCGAGCGCCTGGGCGGCGCCGGTGAGAAGAGCGAGGGTGAGGGCGGCGGTTGCAAGACGGCGCATAGGGAGGGGTCTCCGGTCGGGTCAAGGACGAACGGCACCCGGCGGCGATCCCGTGCGCTGGGCAGGGGTCGCCGACGGTCCCGCTTCGTCTAGTGACCTTGGAAGACAGTCCTATGACGCTTGCATCCTAGTAAGCCGGCTTGCCTCAGCCGAACTTGAACAGCACGCCGTAGCCGCCGCGCGGGTAGTTCCAGGTGATCTCGCCGGTCTCCTCGCAGAGGACCCGGCAGGTGCCGCATTCCATGCAGCCGTCCGCCACGATCTCCACCTGTCCGGCGTCGTTCTTGGCATAGCAGCCGGCCGGGCAGATCTTGGTCATGGCGACCAGATTGGCGGACGGGGTCTCGTGCGGCGTCACCGTGATGTGCGGCTTGCCGGCGTCCACCTGATAACGGTTCTGGTAGAGCTTCTCCTCGACCCGAGGAGCTTTGACGGGGGCGGTCATGGGTCGGTCCTCCGGTGGGGTTTCGGTTCAGCGCCAGGCACGGGCGAGGCGGAAGGCGTCGCCCACGAGGCCGGTCCACGACCGGGTGCGGGCGAAATTGCGCAGGGTGGCCTTCTCCTTGTCGAGCTTCGGCGTGCCGTCGACGCGCACGAAGTCCTCCATGGCCTTGGCGACCAGCTGCGGATAGGTGAGGAAGAAGTTGGACGAGTGCGTGTGCAGCAGCTTCGGCATGTCCTTGTACTTCTTCAGGTCCTTCATGACGAAGCTGCCGTCCACCAGGGTCTTGTAGAGAGCGAGGTTGTCCTTGGTGAAGGGCAGCTTGCGCGACTTGAGCTGGAAGATGGCCTCGGCGGCGAGCCGGCCGGTCGTCATGGCGAGGTTGGAGCCCTCGCGGTGGATGGCGTTGTTGAACTGGGCGGCATCGCCCACCACCACCCAGCCGTCGCCGAAGAGCTGCGGAATGGCCTTGTAGCCACCCTCCGGAATGAGGTGGGCGGCGTATTCCTTGATCTCCGCATCGGCGAGCAGCGGGCGGATCGACGGGTGCTGGCGGAAGGCGTCGAGCAGGCCGTAGGGGGTCTCGTCGCCCTCGGCGAAGTCGGAGACGAGGCAGCCGAAGCCGACCGAGAGGCTCTCCTTGTTGGTGTAGACGAAGCCCATGCCGGTCATCCCCTTGGAGATGGTGCCGGCGGCCTCGATCACCGCGCCTGCGTCGCCGTCGAGGTTGAAGCGCGCCTCGATGGTCTCGCGCGGCATGAAGTGCATCTCCTTGACGGCGAGCGCCACCTGGGCCGCCTTCGGCCGGTCGCGCAGACCCGCCCGGGTGCCGAGAAGGCCGTTGACGCCTTCGGCGAGCACCACCACGTCGGCGTAGATCGGCCCGCCGGCCCGGTCGGTGCGCACGCCGATCACCGCGCCGTCGCGGCCGGTGACGAGATCCGTCACGGTCGTTTCGGTGAGGACGATCGCGCCCTTCTCCCGCACCTTGCCGTTGAACCAGCGGTCGAACTGGGAACGGATGATGGTGTAGCGGTTCGGCTTCTCCTCGTTGAAGGCGTCGGACCGATAGTGCATGCCCGTGTGGGCGGTGTCGGACATCATCCAGAAGCGCTGTTCCACCAGGTGGCGCTCCAGCGGCGCGTCCTCCCGGAAGTCCGGGATGATCTTCTCCAGCATGTCGGCGTAGAGGATGGCGCCCTGCACGTTCTTGGAGCCGGGGTATTCGCCCCGCTCCAGCTGCAGGACCTTCAGCCCCCGCTCGGCCATCACGTAGGCGGCGGCGTTGCCGGACATGCCGGCGCCGATGACGATGGCGTCGAACTTCTCTTCGGCCATGGCGGGTCTCCTTCCGGGCGGCTCAGCCGGCGATCCGGTCGCGGGTGTGGGGCGAGAAACGCCGGGCGACGGCGTCGGTGAGGGCAGGCAGGAAGCGCACCGCGTCGGTGACGATGGCCACGTGCGCGAAGTCCATGATGGGGGCGTTCGGGTCGGTGTTGATGGCGACGATCATGTCGGCGCCGTCGACGCCCACCCGGTGCTGGATCGCGCCGGAAATGCCGGCGGCGATGTAGAGCTTCGGCCGGATGGTCTTGCCGGTCTGGCCGATCTGACGGTCGGAGGGGATCCAGCCCTTCTGGACGAGCGGGCGGGAGCCGCCGAACTCCGCGCCGAGCGTGGCGGCGAGCCGGCGGACGAGCTGGAAGTTCTCCGCGCTCTGCAGGCCGAGTCCGCCCGCCACCACCACGTCCGCATAGGCGAGGTTGTTCTTGGTGGACGTGCGGTCCGGCAGGAAGGAGAGGAGCTTCGTCACGATGTCCGCTTCGGAAAGGTCCGGCGCGAACGGCACCACCCGGCCGGTGCGGCCCTCCTGGCGCTCCGGCATCTTCATGACGCGCGGGCGCACCGTCGCCATCTGGGGCCGGAAGTTCAGGGTGTAGATGGTGCAAAGGAGCGAGCCGCCGAAGGTCGGGCGGGTCGCGGCGAGCGACTTGTCGGCGTCGACGGCGAGCTCCGTGCAGTCGGCGGTGAGGCCGGTGAGGAGCGTCGTCGCCACCGAGCCGGCGAGGTCGCGGCCGAGGGTGGTGGCGCCGAGGAGCAGGATCTCCGGCTTGTGGGCGTTGACGAGGTCCGTCATCGCCTTGGAGTAGGGCTCGTTGCGATAGTCGCGGAGCGTCTCGTGCTCGACCAGGTAGACGAGGTCGGCCCCGTAGGCGAAGGCCTCGGCGGCCGCCTCCAGCGTCCCGGTGCCGGCGGCGCCCATGACGACGCCGGCAAGCTCCACGCCGAGCTGGTCGGCGAGCTTGCGGCCTTCGCCGAGCAGTTCCCAGGAGACTGGGTGCACCTGGCCCCGCTCCTGTTCGACCAGCACCCAGACGTGCTTGTACGCCTTGAAGTGCTCGGGCAGTTCCTTCTTCATCGAGGCGCGGCTGCCGGCGGCAGGCGCGGGGGCGGCGGGCTTGTCGGACATGACGGGCCTCCTCAGATACCGGCGGCGAGATGGGTGAGATCGGCTTCCAGCGAGGGCTGGCGGGCCAGGATGGCGTCGATGAGCGCGTCGGCGTCCGCGGCGGCCTTGCCGGAGACCGGCACGGCGGCGGCCTTCTCGGAACGGGGCGCGGGCGCGAACACCCGCTTCACCACCGTCGGCGAGCCGCGCAGGCCGCACTTGGTGACGTCCTCGATGCCGGCGTCCTTGGCGCTCCAGGTGACGATCTCGGCGCGGGCGGCGCGGAGCGCGTCGTGGATGGAGCCGCGGCGGACCTGGTTGACGCCTTCCAGCATGGTGACGAGGCAGGGCAGGCGGGTGACCAGCGTCTGGGTGCCGCCTTCCGCGCGCCGTTCCACCGTGAGCGTGCGGGCCTCGGGATCGCAAGCGACGATCTTCTGGATGTAGGTCAGCTGCAGAAGGTCGAGCCGCTTGGCGACGCCGGGGCCGACCTGGGCGGTGTCGCCGTCGATCGTCTGCTTGCCGGCGAACACGATGTCCGGCGCCCCGAAGGTCTCGCCGATCTTGCGGATCGCCTGGGCGAGCGCGAAGGAGGTGGCGAGCGTGTCCGACCCGGCGAAGAAGCGGTCGGTGAGGAGCACCGCCCGGTCCGACCCGTAGGTCAGGCACTTGCGCAGCGACTCCGAGGCCGTCGGCGGGCCCATGGTGAGCACGGTGACCGTGCCGCCCAGTTCGTCGCGCAGGCGCAGCGCCTCCTCCAGCGAGAAGAGGTCGTAGGGGTTCACGATCGACGGCACGCCTTGCCGCATGATCGTGTTGGTCACCGGGTGGACGCGGATCTGGGCGCTGTCCGGAACCTGTTTGATGCAGACCACGATGTGCATGGGCGGTCCCTTTCGGGTTGAGGATCTGCGGGGGAAATCGCAAGGCCCGTGCCGGTTTGCGGCGCGTTGTTTTTAAAAGAAAATCCGGAACGTCCGCCCGACCTGTCGTGTGGGTTTGTCGAACATGCGACAGGCCGTGTGGGGCGGGTTTGCCGGTGTGGTCCGGCTGCGCGCGCTGGTCGACGAGCGCCCGGAACGACGAAGGCCCCGACGCCGGCCTGCCCTTCGGAGGAAGGACGGGGCGAGGGGGCCTTCGGCAAAGGCGGAGCCGATGAGCGGTGCGGTCAGCCGAACAGGCTCTCGAAGCTGACGAACGCGCCCTGGGGCTTGGCCGGGTCGCGGTCCTTCAGCACCTTGAAGAGGCGGGCGTTGACCGGGCTCTTGTCCAGGAACTCCTCGTAGGCGTCGGCAAGGACGGTGCGGCAGGCGGCGGTGACGGCGGCGTCGTCCATGCCGTCGAACGAGCGGCCTGCCAGATACTGGCCCATCCGCTTCAGGATGTGCAGGCGGGCGATGCCGAGGCGGGTCGGGTCGAACGGCACATCAAGGGTGACGAAGAACTCCTCCGCGGAGGAAAGGCCTTTGAGCGTCGAAAGCACGTCGGACATCAGCGTGTCTCCTGTCGGAAGGGAAGGCGCATTCAATGGGCGGGCAGGCCGGGTTCGTTTGCGCTGTCGCAGGGCAGCGCCCCCGGGCCGCGGGTGGCGCGAACCTCGGCCCGGACCTCGGCGAGGCGAACCTCCAGGAAGTTCACCCGGTCGACCAGATAGGAGAGGGCGTCGCCCACCGGGTCCGGCATCTCGTGATGCTCCAGGTCGATGCGACCGCCTTCCAGGGTCCGCCGTTCGGCGGCGGAGCGGACGACCCGGCCCGGGATGCCCACCACGGTGGAATTGGGCGGCACGTCCTCGATGACGACGGAGTTGGCGCCGATGCGCGCCCCGGCTTCCACGGTGATCGGCCCCAGGATCTTGGCCCCGGCGCCCACCAGCACCCGGTCGCCGAGGGTCGGATGGCGCTTGCCCGGCGACCAGGACGTGCCGCCGAGGGTGACCCCGTGATAGAGCGTCACGTCGTCGCCGACGACGGCGGTCTCGCCGATCACCACGCCGGCGCCATGGTCGATGAAGAAGCGCTCGCCGATGGTGGCGCCCGGGTGGATGTCCACGTTGGTGACGAGCCGCCCGAACCAGGACAGGAAGCGCGCCGTGAAGCGGAAGCCGCGGCGCCAGAGCGGCGCGGCGATCCGGTGCAGCACCACCGCGTGGAGGCCCGGATAGGTGAGCACGATCTCCACCGTGCCGCGGGCCGCCGGATCGCGCGAGCGGATGCAGGCGATGTCGCCGCCGATGCGGGCGAGCGCGGTGCGGGCGCTCATTCGGCCGCTTCCAGGTAGCTGGAGGCTGCGGAACTCGTCTCCACCATGCGGCGGAGGTCCGACACCGGGACGGGCGCCTTGGTCCGGAGCGCCCGGTCCTTCACCTGCCGCAGCACGTCGAGGGTGAGGCTGTCGTGGAGCGGCAGACCGAGGTCGGCGAGCACGCTGCGGAGCGCCCCGAGGCCGGAGTGCTTGCCGAGCACGACCCGGTGCCGCCGGCCGAGGTCCGCCGGGTCGAGCGCCTGGTAGGTGCGTACGTCCTTCAGGAGCGCGGCGACGTGGATGCCGGACTCGTGCGTGAAGATGTCGGACCCGACCACCGCCTTGCCGGCCGGGATCGCCCGGCCCGCCGCCTCGCCGATGAGGGCGGCGAGGCTGCCGAGGGCGCGGGGGTCGACGCCCGTGGTGCGGTCGAGGACGGCCTTCACGGCCACCACGATCTCCTCCAGGGGCGCGTTGCCGGCCCGCTCGCCGAGCCCGGTGACGGTGACGCTGGCGTGGGTGGCGCCGGCGCGGATGGCGGCGAGCGTGTTGGCGGTGGCAAGCCCCAGGTCGTCGTGGCCGTGGAACTCGATCGGCAGGCCCGTCTCGGCCCGGACGGCGGTGATCGCCTCATAGGTGCCGAACGGATCCAGCACCCCGAGCGTGTCGGCGAAGCGGAAGCGCCAGGCGCCCTCCGCCGCGGCTGCCCGGACGAGCAGGCCGATGTCGCGGGCGTCGGCCCTTGAGGCGTCCTCGCCGCCGAGGGAGACGGCAAGGCCCTGGGCGGTGGCGTGGGCGACCACCCGGCGGACACGCTCGGCCACCGCGGCCACGTCCGCCTTCATCTTCACGGCCATCTGCAGCCGCGACACCGGTACCGAGACGTTCACATGCCGTACGCCCGCCGCCACGGCGGCGTCCACATCGTCCTCCCGCAACCGGCACCAGGCCATCACCCGGATGGGCAGGCGCTCGTCCATGATGGCGGCGATCGCCTCGATCTCGTCGGCGCCCATGGCGGGGGTGCCGGCCTCGATCTCATCCACGCCGGCGGCGGCAAGGGCGCGGGCGATGAGCACCTTCTCGTCGGTGGTGAAGGCGACGCCGGGGGCCTGTTCGCCGTCCCGGAGGGTCGTGTCATTGATCGCGATGCGGTCCGTCATGGAAACGTCCTCCGGGTGAAAGGCGAGATCAGGCGGCGGGATCAGGCGTAGACGGGCTTGAAGGCCTTCGGCGTCTCGTTGGTGCCGGCCCAGAAGGGCGACAGGTCGCGCAGCTTCTCCAGGATGCCCGGCAGCACGTCGAGCACCCGGTCCACGTCCTGGTCGGTGTTCTCGCGGCTGAAGGAGAAGCGGATGGAGCCGTGGGCGGCCGTGAAGGGGATGTCCATGGCGCGGAGCACATGGCTCGGCTCCAGCGAGCCGGACGTGCAGGCCGAGCCCGACGAGGCGGCGATGCCGGCCCGGTTGAGGTGGAGGAGGATGGCCTCGCCCTCCACGTATTCGAAGGCCACGTTGCAGGTGTTCGGCAGCCGGTCGTCCTTGTCGCCGTTGACGAAACAGTTCGGGATGCGCTGCTGGATGCCGGCCTCCAGCCGGTCCCGGAGCGCCTTCACCCGCGTGTTCTCCTCTTCCATGTGCTGGAGCGCGAGGGCCGCCGCCTTGCCGAGGCCGACGATGGCGGGCGCGTTCTCGGTGCCAGCGCGCCGGCCGCGCTCCTGGTGGCCGCCGCGGATCAGCGGCTTGAAGCGGGTGCCGCGGCGCACGTAGAGGGCGCCGATGCCCTTCGGCCCATGCAGCTTGTGGCCGGAGAGGGAGAGCATGTCGATGACGCTCGACTTCATGTCGATCGGCACCTTGCCGACCGCCTGGACGGCGTCCGTGTGGAAGAGCGCGCCGACGGCCTTGGCCATCTCGGCGAGGCCCTCCACGGGGAAGATGGTGCCGGTCTCGTTGTTGGCCCACATGAAGGTGACGAGGGCCACCTTGTCGGAGAGCGCCGCCCGGTAGGCGTCGAGGTCGAGCCGGCCGGCCTTGTCGACGCCGATGCGGTGGATCCTGGCGCGGCCGGTCTTCTCCAGGTGGTCGCAGACGGCGAGGATGGCCGGGTGCTCCACCTTGGAGGTGATGATCTCGGTGCGGTCCGGTAGGGATTCCAGAGCCGAGAAGATGGCGGTCGAGTCGCTCTCGGTGCCGCCGGCGGTGTAGACGATCTCATGGTCGTGCTCGGCGCCGAGGAGGGCCTGCAGCTCGCGCCGGGCCGTCTTCAGGGCGCCGCCCACCTCCGCCCCGAAGGCGTGGATGGACGAGGCGTTGCCGAACTGCTCGGTGAAGAAGGGCAGCATGGCCGCCACCACGGAGGGTTCGACGCGGGTGGTGGCGTTGTTGTCGAGATAGACCGGGGTCATCGGGGCCTCCGTCTGGGGGCGAAAAGCGTGCGGGCGGAAGGACTTGGGAGGGGTCGGGCGGCCGGTCGCGGCCGCCCGGCGCAGCTCAGACCGGGACGACCCGGAAGGGCAGGCCGATCTTCACGGCAAGCCGCTCCTGGATGCCGGAGATGGTGACGCTCGACATCTGGCAGCCGACGCAGGCTCCGGAGAGCTTCACCTTGACGGTGTTGCCGTCGACGTCGATGAGTTCGCAGTCGCCGCCGTCCTGGCGGAGATACGGGCGCATCTCCTCGATGGTCTCCTCCACGAGGCGGATCTTCTTCAGCATGGTGAGACCGCCGCTGGCCGAAGGCGCTGCCGAGGAGGGCGGCGGGACCAGGGCGATCTGGTCGAGGGAGATCATCGGGGCGGCGGCCGGGGCCGGCTTCGGCTCCTCCGGGGCCTTCACGAAGCCCCTCATTTCTCTTGCTTTTTGCTTGACGACCGCCTGGCTGGTGCCGCCCAGCCGATAGGCCTCGTGCTCGGCGAGGAGGCCCTCGGCGACCATTTCGGCGTTCACCTTCGCAAGGCAGGCCTCCAGGCCGTCGAAGCAGGTGAGGCAGCCGCCGCCGGCCTTGGTGAAGGCGGTGACCTGTTCGATGGTGGTGAGCTTGTTCATGCGAACCGCCCGCTCCACCATGCCTTCGTCGACGCCGAAGCACTTGCAGAGGAGGGCGCCCTCCTCGTGGTCGTCGTGCCATTCCTCGCCGCGATAGTTGGCGATCGCCGCCTGCAGGGCCTCGTAACCCATGACGCTACAATGCATTTTCTCAGGCGGCAGGCCGCCGAGGAAATCCGCGATGTCCTGGTTGGTCATCTCCAGGGCCTCAGTGAGCGTCTTGCCGATGACGAGCTCGGTCAGCGCCGACGAGGAGGCGATGGCGGAGCCGCAGCCGAAGGTCTGGAAGCGCGCGTCCTCGATGATCTCGGTCTCCGGGACGACCTTCAGCATCAGCTTCAAGGCGTCGCCGCACGAGATGGCGCCCACTTCGCCGACAGCATTCGCCTCGGCAAGTGCGCCGGCATTCTTCGGGTTGAAGAAATAGTCCTTGACCTTGTCGGTATAGTCCCACATGGCCGATCTCCTGGATTGTCGGATGAGGTCTGGTCTCAGCCGAAGGACTTGCCGCAGGCGCACTTCTCGGCAGCGTTCGGGTTTTCGAAGACGAAGCCGGAGTTCTCAAGGCCCGTGACGAAGTCGATCGTCATGCCATTGACGAGCGGCTGCGACCGTTCATCGATGAAGACGGTGACGCCGTCCTTCTCGATCACCTCGTCGCCATCGCGGGCGGCGCTCTCCAGACCCATCATGTACTTGAAGCCGGCGCAGCCGCCCGCCTCCACGACGATCCGAAGGCCGGCGGCGGTGCCGGCCGCGCGGGTGAGGGCGGTCTTGACGGCGGAGACGGCATTGTCGGTCAGGTCGATCATGGTCCACTCCCGGTGGTTCGAGGGTCGACCTATGGGAGCAGGCAGCGTGCCAGTTTCCAGGGCGTTGATTCCGTTGCAATTTTGACGCTTTCGCGGTGTCGGCTTGGCGACAATCGTCCGGTTTGCGACAGCGCCGACAAGGGTCCTGTCCGGTCTGTCGGGCGCGACGCGGAGGGCGCCGGCGGCTTTTCTTCACCGTTTTCCCGTTGTTGTTTCAAGAGTTCAGCAATAGTGAAATAAACCTTATGTAAGGGTCGTGGGGAGACCGGGTGGTTCGGGCTATTGCGCCGCACCGCGGTTCAAGTATTCTGCATCCCACATTTGTTAGAGTCACATTCTGTAAAGACGCTGCCCTTGATAGACTTCTGACGTTTCGCGCATCGGCTCTGGGAGGAGACATGAAGCTCGCGATCAAACACGCAGTCGGTCGTTTACTGTCTGACTTTCCTGTTCTTCAGACGCGCGTGAAGCGCTGGAACGAACTGCTGTTCTGGCGAAAAACGCTGATGCAGGCGAAGGGCAATTTCTACAACGCTCACCTGCAGGAGTTCTACACGACCTTCTTCGGGTTGGATTTCGAACACTATGCCGGCAAGCGGGTGCTGGACGTCGGCTGCGGGCCGGTGGGCAGCCTGGAATGGGCGACCAACGCGGCGCGCCGTGTCGGCCTCGATCCGCTGGCGGACGACTATGTGAAGCTGAACAAGGGCCGGCACGCCATGGAATATGTGCAGGGCCCCAGCGAACAGATGCCGTTTCCGGACGCGTCGTTCGACATCGTGGCGATGTTCAACGCGCTCGACCATGTGGAAAACGTGCAGAAGACGGTCGGAGAGCTTTCGCGCGTGACGGCACCGGTCGGAGATCTGCTTCTGATCTACGAGATCAACCATCCGCCGAGCATCACTGAACCCCATATGCTGGATGCGGACCTGATCAAGACCTTCAAGAATTTTGACGTGGTCAGCTGCCGGATCTTCGGTATCCGGGATGATCATAACGTCTACGGCAGCCTGATCGATCGGCTGCCGCACACGGATCCTTCGAGCGAGGGTATTCTCTGCGCGCATCTGCGCAAGAAGGCCTAAGTCCCTGTCCTTGATAGCGAAATCGGATCAGGCGGTTGCCACTGCGGCGCGGCGGAGGGTGGCGAGCATCGTCTCGCCGTCCTCCGGGCCGAAGCAGTCGGCGAAGTCCCGGCAGACGCCGCAGCTGGGCGCGCTGCAAAGCACGAAGCCTTCCGCCTCGCAGAGCTGGCGGTAGAAGAACTTCTTCCACCGCATGGCGGTGGTGTTGCGCGCCGCAAGATCCGGAAAAGCAAACTCCAGCAAGGCCTTGAGGTCCGCCCGCGAGGCGAGGCCGAGATCCTGCCAGAGGTGGTTCGGCTCCATGGCGCGGCGGGCGACGACCCGGGCGAGCCGGGTCAGGTCGTCCGTGTCGGCGGCCCGATGGCGGTGGAGGAGCAGGCGGACCTGGGCCTCCTCCTCGTCTTCGTCCCCGGCCGCAACAGAGGACAAGATGTCGTCGTTTGTCGCGCCTTTGTCGTGCGATGAAGCGGCCTTGTAGCCCCGTTGTTCGGCGACTGTCGCCGCGTCGTCGCCGCTTGTAGCGGCGTCGTCGCCGATCACGGCCGACCCATGCGGAAGACGCGCCCCGATGGAGCGGAGATCGTCCCCCGAGAGGCCGGTGCGCCGGCCGATCGACTCGCCCGTGCGCGCGGTCTCCTCCGCGGCGAGGAGCAGGATGCGGGTGAAGGCGTCGGCCAGAATCGGCGCCAGGGCGAACGACCCGTCGGACCCGACCTCGCGACCGACACCGTGGGGCGTGCCGGACGATGGTCCACCGTCGTAGGGTGCAAAGATCCGCATCGATCCACCCCCTCCGGTTCAGGCTGCCAGCTTGTCGGCGGCCACGTGGGTCTGGCAATTCTTCGGGCAGACGCGGGCGCAGGAGCCGCAGCCGATGCAGGCGCCGGCATTGTCCAGCACCATGATGGAGCGGTTGAGCTCGCCGTCGAAATCGTCGTCCTCGCCCTCACGGATCTGGCCGAGGACCTTGCCGTCCTCGTCCACCCCGTAAAGGTGCATGACATCTCGGGAGCAGACCTTGTAGCAGCGGCCGCAGCCGATGCAGGTCTTGTCGTTGATGGCGGTGAGGTAGGACGGCGTCCAGGCGGAGCCGTCGCGGGTGGTGAAGGCCATGGGTGTCACCTCTGGCGGGCGGGTGGGGTGGGGTCAGGCGGACTCCAGCGCCTTCAGCTTGGCGCGGGCTTGCGTGAGGGCGGCGTAGGCCTCGAAGGTTTCCTTGGCGACGGCTGGGATCTTCTCAAAGTCGTTCGGAAGCTCCTCGGAAAGGTCGTGCAGGTTCATCTTCATGGTGGTGGCCTTCTGGGAAAGCTTCTTCACCGTGGCCTTGAGGTCTTCGATCTCGGACATGGGTGGAGGTCCTGGTTGAGGTGTGTTGGCGGGTGAGGCGGGCGAACCCCTCCCCGACCGGCTTTGCCGGTCGACCCTCCCCGCAAGGGGGAGGGTGGGCGGCGGTTCTGGCGCGAGGGTGGGGGCGGTTCGGGCGGATGGGCGTCAGACGCGGGCGACCTCGGGGTGGGCCTCGATCTCGGCGCGGGCCTTGGCGACGTACTTGGCGCCCTCCGCGGCAAGGGCGGTGAGGTCGTCGAAGCCGAAGCGGTGGACATCGCGCAGGTGCCGGGAAAGGGCGATCAGCTTGCCGGCGATCAGCACCAGGCGGCCGAAGCCCTCATGGCTCATCTTCATCATCGGGCCGGCCATGACGCCGGTCTCCGCCTCAACGGTGAGACCGACGGCGGTGTAGAACATCTCGATGCGCCACAGCACGTCCGGGTCCGGGTCGCCGATGATCGGCATGGCCCGGCGCTGCTCCTTGGTGACGACGAAGTCCTTCAGGATCTCCGCGTCGGGCTTGGATTCCCACACGCCGTGGGTGTCCTGGGCGCGGAGGAGCCGGAGGAGCGTGGCGGTGAAGGGCTGCGAGAGCGCGAGGGCGTCCTTGTCGACGGTGTCCAGCATGGGGGCGGTCCTTGGATGTCGGGGGGGCATCAGGGGGAGGGGGCGAGTGGCGTGGGGGCAGAAAAGCGTGGGTGGTCCGCCTGCGCGG
>NZ_MSIG01000030.1 GCF_001927285.1 Mongoliimonas terrestris
ACCGTCGGTGCGGGCGTGGTCGCGTCCATTATCGAGTGATCCGGCCCGGACCGGCGTTCGCCGGCCCGCCGCGGATGGGCATCGAGTGATCCGGCTCGGACCGGCCTTCCGCCGGTCCGCCTCGGATGGGCATCGAGTAATCCGGCGCGGACTGGCGTTCGCCGGCCCGCCTCGGATGGGCATCGAGTGATCCGGATCGGACCAGCTTCGGCCGGTCCGCCTCGGGCTGCATCGCAGGGTCAGGTCCGCTTGACCGCGTCGCGGCAGTCCACACGAAAATTGCTTCGGCGGCTTGCCGCCGGGGCCAGAATCGGCAAGAAGAACGGCGCGGAAGCGCTTGATCGGCGCACCGGTTCGGATATAAGCGTTTCGGGTTCGCGTGAAGCGGACTTCGGAGGGGTATAGCTCAGTTGGTAGAGCGGCGGTCTCCAAAACCGCAGGTCGTAGGTTCGAGCCCTGCTGCCCCTGCCATTTCGCCCTTGCGCGGCTGGCCCGGACGCTATAGATAACAGTTTCCTGATCGAGGCGCGCTGGGCCAGGCTCCTGCGCGCCCGACTGTCATGAGCGGGCGGATGGCCAAGACCAACCCAATACAGTTCCTGCAGCAGGTGCGCTCCGAGGCCGCGAAGGTGACGTGGCCGACCCGGCGCGAGACGGCGATCACGACCACCATGGTGTTCATCATGGCGGCGGTCGCGGCTGTCTTCTTCCTGCTCGTCGACCAGATCCTCGCGTTTGGAGTCGGGCTGCTGCTCGGCGTCGGCGGCTGACGTTCAGAGCGGCGAAGGAACACGCATCATGGCCAAACGCTGGTACATCGTCCACGCCTATTCCAACTTCGAGAAGAAGGTGGCGGACAGCATTCGCGAACAGGCGGCGCAGCGCGGTCTCGAACACCTGTTCGAGCAGATCCTGGTGCCGACCGAGAGCGTGGTGGAAGTGCGCCGCGGCCGCAAGGTCAACGCCGAGCGCAAGTTCTTCCCCGGCTACGTCCTCGTGCGCATGGACATGACGGACGAGGCCTACCACCTCATCAAGAACACCCCGAAGGTGACCGGGTTCCTGGGCAGCGACAGCAAGCCCGTCCCGATCCCCGACCGCGAGGCGGAACGCATCCTCCACCAGGTGGAGGAGGGCGTCGAGCGTCCCAAGCCGTCGGTCACCTTCGAGATCGGCGAGCAGGTGCGCGTCTCCGACGGCCCGTTCGCCTCCTTCAACGGCCTAGTGGAAGAGGTCGACGAGGAACGGTCCCGCCTCAAGGTGGCGGTGTCGATCTTCGGCCGCGCCACCCCGGTCGAACTGGAATACGGCCAGGTCGAAAAGGTCTGACCGTCATACGGCCACCCCCTCGCGGGCCGGCCGAACCCCGTGGGAGATCCTCTCTGCTGATCGCCGGCAGAACCAGGGGTCTTGACCACGACCTCCGTCCGCGGGCCCCAAGCCCCGGTTCTGAACAGGAGCACGTCAATGGCGAAGAAGATTACCGGCTACCTGAAGCTTCAGGTAAAGGCCGGCTCGGCGACCCCGTCGCCCCCGATCGGTCCCGCGCTGGGTCAGCGCGGCCTCAACATCATGGAATTCTGCAAGGCGTTCAACGCGCAGACGCAGGGCATGGAAAAGGGGATGCCCATCCCCGTCCAGTTCACGATCTACGCGGACCGCTCCTTCACCTTCAAGCTGAAGACCCCGCCGGTTTCCTACTTCCTGAAGCAGGCCGCTGGCGTCACCTCCGGGTCGAAGACCCCGGGCAAGGGTGCCGCCGGGTCCGTGACCCGGGCGCAGGTGCGTGAGATCGCCGAGAAGAAGCTCGCCGACCTCAACACCGACACCGTCGATGCAGCTGCGCTCATGGTCGAGGGCTCCGCCCGCTCCATGGGCCTTGAGGTCGTGGAGTAACGCGGATGCCGAAGATCGCAAAGCGCCTCGCGGCCACCCGCGCCGGGCTCGACCCGAACAAGCTCTATCCGCTGACCGAGGCCCTCGGCCTCGTCAAGGAGCGGGCCACCGCCAAGTTCGACGAGACCGTCGAGCTCGCCATCAACCTCGGCGTCGACCCGCGCCACGCGGACCAGATGGTCCGCGGCGTGTGCCAGCTGCCGAACGGCACCGGCCGCACCGTGCGCGTCGCCGTGTTCGCCCGTGGTGCCAAGGCTGACGAAGCCAAGGCCGCCGGCGCGGACATCGTCGGAGCCGAGGACCTGGTTGAGACCATCCAGGGCGGCACCATCGACTTCGACCGCGTGATCGCCACGCCGGACATGATGCCGCTCGTCGGCCGCCTCGGCAAGGTGCTCGGTCCGCGCGGCCTGATGCCGAACCCGAAGGTCGGCACGGTCTCCCAGGATGTCGCCGGCGCGGTCAAGGCCGCCAAGGGCGGCGCCGTGGAGTTCCGCGTCGAGAAGGCCGGCATCGTCCATGCGGGCGTCGGCAAGGTCTCGTTCGGCGCCGACGCGCTGGCCGAGAACATCCGCGCCTTCATCGACGCGGTGCAGAAGGCCCGGCCGACCGGCGCCAAGGGCGTCTATCTTCAGCGCATCTCGGTGTCCTCCACCATGGGCCCGGGCCTGAAGGTTGAACTTTCGTCCGTCGCCCAGGGCTGAGCCCCGGGGAACGGATCCTGACTTCCCGCCGGGCGACCGGCGGGTGACCCGGCCGACGGGGACGATCCTCAGATGAGGGTTGTCTCCGTGGGCCAAAACCTGTCCGAGACTGCAGGTACCGGACCTTCGGGTCTGGCCTAAGCCGTTCCGGGCCGGTCCATCACCGCTTTTACGGGCGGCGGACTGGCTGGGGCCTGCATGAGACGGGAGTGGAGTTGCCGAATTTTCGAGCGCCGCGAGGCGCGCGGGAGGGCGGTTCGAACACTCTTGCCGTTGCCGACCGGATCCTCCGGGCGGGCTGGCGGACAGGCACGCGAGCGTCGCTGGACGCCTTGAGGGCTTCGCGAGAAGCCGGAGGGGATCATCGTCCGGTGGCAATGGCAAACCGGCGGCGGGGGAATGAGCCCTCGTCGTCAACTGGAGACAGGCAGTGGAAAGAGCGGAAAAGCGCGAACTGGTCGCGACGCTCAACACCTCGTTCAAGGACGCGGGTGTGATCGTCGTCGCCCACTACCAAGGCCTTACCGTCGCCGACCTGCAGGTGCTGCGCGCCCGCATGAAGGACGCAGGCGGCAAGGTCAAGGTCGCAAAGAACCGCCTCGCCAAGCTTGCTCTTCAAGGCACGGATGCCGCCCACATCGCGGACCTCTTCAAGGGTCCGACGGTCATCGCCTATTCGGCGGACCCGGTGGCGGCGCCCAAGGTCGTGTCCGATTACGCCAAGACGAATGACAAGCTCGTCATTCTCGGCGGCGCGATGGGGCGGACCAATCTGGACCCGAACGGCGTGAAGGCTCTGGCCACCATGCCGTCGCTCGACGAACTGCGCGCGAAGCTGGTGGGCATGATCCAGACCCCCGCCACCCGCATCGCAGGCGTCGTCCAGGCGCCGGCGGCACAGCTCGCCCGCGTTTTCGGGGCCTATGCCAAGAAGGACGAAGCGGCGTGAGGCCGTTCGACCTGAACAAGATCCAGTGTTCGAACCTACTCTGTTAAGGAACTCGTAAAATGGCTGATCTCAGCAAGCTGGTTGAAGAGCTGTCGTCCCTGACCGTCCTGGAGGCCGCCGAGCTCTCCAAGATGCTCGAAGAGAAGTGGGGCGTCTCCGCCGCCGCTCCGGTCGCCGTGGCGGCTGCCGGCGGCGGCGCTGCGGCTCCGGCCGCGGTCGAGGAAGAGAAGACCGAGTTCGACGTCATCCTGACCGATGCCGGCGACAAGAAGATCAACGTGATCAAGGAAGTGCGCGCGATCACCGGCCTTGGCCTCAAGGAAGCCAAGGACCTGGTCGAGGGCGCTCCGAAGGCGGTCAAGGAAGCCGTGTCCAAGGACGAGGCTGCCAAGATCCGCAAGCAGCTCGAGGAAGCCGGCGCCAAGGTCGACGTCAAGTAATCGACCTTCGCCGAAGATCGCGTGGGCGGCTCGTGGAACGGGCCGCCCGCGCATCCGTGTCCCGGAATGGTGCCCGGGAACGTCGCATGAAGCGCGCCGCGTCAGGCGCGCGCATTGAAGTGACGCGTCGGTGACGACGCAGAGATGATCGGGCTGCCCCGAGCCTTGTCCGCCTTGACCGAGACGACGCTCGTCAAGGCGCAAGGTTCCGGACAGCCGATCCGGATGATACGAGGGAAGCGATGGCGCAGACGTTCAACGGCCGCAGGCGGATCCGGAAATTCTTCGGAGATATCCGCGAAGTCGCTGAGATGCCGAACCTCATCGAGGTTCAGAAGGCGTCCTATGACCAGTTCCTCTTGATCGACGAGCCGAACGGCGGCCGGCCGGAAGAAGGACTCCAGTCCGTCTTCAAGTCCGTGTTCCCGATCTCGGACTTCGCCGGAACCGCATTCCTGGAGTTCGTGCGCTACGAGTTCGAGCCGCCGAAGTATGACGTGGACGAGTGCCGGCAGCGCGGGATGACCTTCTCCGCGCCGCTGAAGGTGACCCTGCGCCTCATCGTGTTCGATGTGGACGAGGATACCGGCGCCAAATCCGTCAAGGACATCAAGGAGCAGGACGTCTACATGGGCGACATGCCGCTCATGACGGACAACGGCACCTTCATCGTCAACGGCACCGAGCGCGTGATCGTCTCTCAGATGCACCGCTCGCCGGGCGTCTTTTTCGACCACGACAAGGGCAAGACCCACTCGTCGGGCAAGCTCCTGTTCGCCGCCCGCATCATCCCGTACCGCGGGTCCTGGCTCGACATCGAGTTCGACGCCAAGGACATCGTCTACGCGCGCATCGACCGTCGCCGGAAGATCCCGGTGACGTCGCTGCTGTTCGCGCTCGGGCTCGACGGCGAGGAGATCCTCAACACCTTCTACAACAAGATCGAGTACACCCGCGACAAGGACGGCTGGCGCATGCCGTTCGACGCGCAGCGCATGAAGGGCATGAAGGCGATCGGCGACCTGATCGACGCCGACACCGGCGAAGTCGTGGTCGAGGCTGGCCGCAAGCTCACCGCGCGCTCCGCCCGTCAGCTCGCCGACAAGGGCCTGAAGGCGCTGAAGGTCACCGACGAGGACCTCGAGGGCATGTACCTCGCGGACGACGTGGTGAACTTCGGCACCGGCGAGATCTACGCCGAAGCCGGCGACGAGATCACCGCCAAGATGCTCGCCCAGCTGATCGACCTCGGCTACACCGAGCTGTCGCTGCTCGACATCGACCACGTCAACACGGGTCCCTACATCCGCAACACGCTCGCGGTCGACAAGAACGCGACGCGCGAGGAGGCCCTGTTCGACATCTACCGCGTCATGCGTCCGGGCGAGCCCCCGACCATCGACACGGCGGAGGCCATGTTCCAGTCGCTCTTCTTCGACGCGGAGCGCTACGACCTCTCCGCCGTCGGCCGCGTGAAGATGAACATGCGCCTGGACCTCCAGTGCCCGGACACGGTGCGCGTCCTGCGCAAGGAGGACATCCTCGCCGTCATCCGCACGCTATTGGAGCTGCGCGACGGCAAGGGCGAGATCGACGACATCGACAACCTCGGCAACCGGCGCGTGCGTTCGGTCGGCGAGCTGATGGAGAACCAGTACCGCGTCGGTCTTCTGCGCATGGAGCGCGCCATCAAGGAGCGCATGTCGTCCGTCGACATCGACACCGTGATGCCGCAGGACCTGATCAACGCGAAGCCCGCGGCGGCCGCCGTGCGCGAGTTCTTCGGCTCGTCGCAGCTGTCGCAGTTCATGGACCAGACCAACCCGCTCTCCGAGATCACGCACAAGCGGCGTCTCTCGGCGCTCGGACCGGGTGGTCTCACCCGTGAGCGCGCCGGCTTCGAGGTGCGCGACGTCCACCCGACCCACTACGGCCGCATCTGCCCGATCGAGACGCCGGAAGGCCCGAACATCGGTCTGATCAACTCGCTCGCCACCTTCGCTCGCGTCAACAAGTACGGTTTCATCGAGAGCCCGTACCGCAAGGTCGTGGACGGCCGCGTGACCGACCAGGTCGTCTACCTGTCGGCCATGGAGGAGAGCAAGTACACGGTCGCCCAGGCGAACGCCGAGCTCGACGCCGAAGGCCACTTCGTCAGCGAATTCGTCATCTGCCGCCACGCCGGCGATGTGGCCCAGGTGCCGCGCGAGCGCGTCGACGCCATGGACGTGTCGCCGAAGCAGCTCGTCTCGGTCGCCGCGGCGCTCATCCCGTTCCTTGAGAACGACGACGCCAACCGCGCCCTCATGGGCTCGAACATGCAGCGTCAGGCCGTGCCGCTGGTGCGCGCCGAGGCGCCGTTCGTCGGCACCGGCATGGAGCCGGTGGTGGCGCGCGATTCCGGCGCGGCCATCGGCGCCCGCCGGTCCGGCGTGGTCGACCAGGTGGACGCGACCCGTATCGTCATCCGGGCGACCGCCGACCTCGACCCCACCAAGTCGGGCGTCGACATCTACCGGCTGATGAAGTTCCAGCGGTCGAACCAGAACACCTGCATCAACCAGCGTCCGCTGGTGCGCGTGGGTGACGTGATCGCCAAGGGCGACATCATCGCGGACGGTCCGTCGACCGACCTCGGCGATCTGGCCCTCGGCCGGAACGTGCTCGTCGCCTTCATGCCCTGGAACGGCTACAACTTCGAGGACTCCATCCTCCTCTCCGAGAAGATCGTCTCCGACGACGTCTTCACCTCGATCCACATCGAGGAGTTCGAGGTGATGGCCCGCGACACCAAGCTGGGTCCGGAGGAGATTACGCGCGACATTCCGAACGTGTCGGAAGAGGCGCTGAAGAACATGGACGAGGCCGGCATCGTCTACATCGGTGCCGAGGTGCAGGCGGGCGACATCCTCGTCGGCAAGATCACGCCGAAGGGCGAGAGCCCGATGACGCCGGAGGAGAAGCTCCTCCGCGCCATCTTCGGCGAGAAGGCCTCCGACGTGCGCGACACCTCGCTCCGTGTTCCCCCGGGCGTGACCGGCACCGTCGTGGAAGTGCGCGTCTTCAACCGCCACGGCGTGGAGAAGGACGAGCGCGCCATGGCGATCGAGCGCGAGGAGATCGAGCGCCTCGCCAAGGACCGCGACGACGAGCAGGCGATCCTCGACCGCAACGTCTACGGCCGCCTGCGCGACATGCTCATGGGCAAGGTCGGCATCGCCGGCCCGAAGAACTTCCGCAAGGACCAGGAGATCGACCAGGAGCGCCTGGACGAGTATCCCCGGTCGCAGTGGTGGCAGTTCGCGGTCGCCGACGACCAGGCGATGAGCGAGATCGAGGCCCTGCGCAAGCAGTATGACGAGAGCCGCAAGCGCCTGGAGCAGCGCTTCATCGACAAGGTGGAGAAGCTGCAGCGGGGCGACGAACTGCCCCCGGGCGTGATGAAGATGGTCAAGGTCTTCGTCGCGGTGAAGCGCAAGATCCAGCCGGGCGACAAGATGGCCGGCCGGCATGGCAACAAGGGCGTGGTTTCGCGCATTGTCCCGGTGGAGGACATGCCGTTCCTTGAGGACGGCACCCACGTGGACATCGTGCTCAACCCGCTCGGCGTGCCGTCGCGCATGAACGTGGGGCAGATCCTGGAGACCCATCTGGGCTGGGCTTGCGCGGGCATGGGCCGCCGGATCGGCGAGATGCTGGACGCCTACCGGCGCTCCGGCGAGATCGCCGAACTGCGGGCCGGCATCGCGGAGACCTTCGAGGGCTCGACCAAGACCGAGAAGGTGCGCGAGTTCGACGACGAGTCCGTCGTGCGCCTTGCCGAGCAGGTGCGGCGCGGCGTCTCGATCGCCACGCCGGTGTTCGACGGCGCGCGCGAGCCGGACATCGTGGAGCTCCTGGATCTTGCCGGTCTCGACCGGTCGGGTCAGGTGACCCTCTATGACGGGCGCACGGGCGAGAGTTTCGACCGCAAGGTGACTGTCGGCTACATCTACATGCTGAAGCTGCATCATCTGGTGGACGACAAGATCCACGCCCGCTCCATCGGCCCCTACTCGCTCGTCACCCAGCAGCCGCTGGGCGGCAAGGCGCAGTTCGGTGGCCAGCGCTTCGGCGAGATGGAGGTCTGGGCACTCGAAGCCTACGGCGCGGCCTACACGCTGCAGGAGATGCTGACGGTGAAGTCGGACGACGTGGCCGGCCGCACCAAGGTCTACGAGGCGATCGTCCGCGGCGACGACAGCTTCGAGGCCGGCATCCCGGAAAGCTTCAACGTGCTCGTGAAGGAAATGCGCTCGCTCGGTCTCAACGTCGAGCTGATCAATTCCAAGGACCGGCTGGCCAACGACGCCGACCGGCCCGCGGACGCGGCGGAGTGATCCGCCGCGCCAAGACCACATGAACGACGTGAGGCTGCCGGATTTTCGTCCTAGAGCGCTTTCCGACCTGACGAAATCGTCAGAAATCGCTCCAGGACCATAATCCTGAAGCATTCTCTCATCGATCAAGTCAGGCAACTTGATCGGAGAATGTTCCAGGACGTCCGCCAGCAGACGCCGTTCCGGCGACCGCGGCCCCCGCCGCCGCGATCGCCAAGACTTCGCGTGAGACCACCGCGCGTACCGAGACCGCGACCCGGAATTCCGGCAGTCCGTCCACGAGCGCCCTTTGCGCCGGATCCGGACCTGCCCTTGAGGAGAGAGAGCCGATGAATCAAGAGGTCATGAACCTTTTCAACCCGCAGGCTCCTGTTCAGACGTTCGATCAGATCAAGATCTCGATCGCGAGCCCGGAAAAGATCCTTTCCTGGTCCTACGGCGAGATCAAGAAGCCCGAGACCATCAACTACCGCACGTTCAAGCCGGAGCGTGACGGTCTGTTCTGCGCGCGCATCTTCGGGCCGATCAAGGACTACGAGTGCCTGTGCGGCAAGTACAAGCGCATGAAGTACAAGGGCGTCATCTGCGAGAAGTGTGGCGTCGAGGTCACCCTGTCGCGGGTGCGCCGCGAGCGCATGGGCCACATCGAGCTCGCCGCGCCGGTCGCCCACATCTGGTTCCTGAAGTCGCTGCCGAGCCGGATCGGTCTCCTGCTCGACATGCCGCTGAAGGACCTGGAGCGGATCCTCTACTTCGAAAACTACGTGGTCACGGAGCCCGGCCTCACCCCGCTGAAGCTGCACCAGCTTCTGTCTGAGGAGGATTACATCCGTGCCCAGGACGAGTACGGCGACGACAGCTTCACCGCCCTCATCGGCGCGGAGGCGATCCGCGAGCTGCTGCAGTCGCTCGATCTCGCCAAGCTCGCCGAGAAGCTGCGCATCGAGATCTCCGAGTCCACCTCGGAGCTTAAGCCCAAGAAGCTCGCCAAGCGCGTGAACATCATCGAGGCCTTCATCCAGTCCGGCAACAAGCCGGAGTGGATGGTCATGTCGGTGATCCCGGTCATCCCGCCGGACCTGCGCCCGCTCGTCCCGCTGGACGGCGGCCGCTTCGCCACGTCCGACCTGAACGACCTCTACCGCCGCGTCATCAACCGCAACAACCGCCTGAAGCGCCTCATCGAGCTGCGTGCGCCGGACATCATCATCCGGAACGAGAAGCGCATGCTCCAGGAGGCGGTGGACGCGCTGTTCGACAACGGCCGGCGCGGCCGCGTCATCACGGGCGCCAACAAGCGTCCGCTGAAGTCGCTCTCCGACATGCTGAAGGGCAAGCAGGGCCGCTTCCGCCAGAACCTCCTCGGCAAGCGCGTCGACTACTCCGGCCGCTCGGTCATCGTGGTCGGCCCGGAAATGAAGCTGCACCAGTGCGGCCTGCCGAAGAAGATGGCGCTCGAGCTCTTCAAGCCGTTCATCTACTCGCGGCTCGACGCCAAGGGCTACTCGTCCACCGTGAAGCAGGCGAAGAAGCTCGTCGAGAAGGAGCGCCCCGAGGTCTGGGACATCCTCGACGAGGTGATCCGCGAGCATCCGGTGATGCTGAACCGCGCCCCGACGCTGCACCGCCTCGGCATCCAGGCGTTCGAGCCGGTCCTCATCGAAGGCAAGGCGATCCAGCTGCATCCGCTCGTCTGCTCGGCCTTCAACGCCGACTTCGACGGTGACCAGATGGCCGTGCACGTTCCGCTGTCGCTCGAAGCGCAGCTGGAAGCGCGCGTGCTAATGATGTCGACCAACAACATCCTGCACCCGGCCAACGGTTCGCCGATCATCGTGCCGTCGCAGGATATCGTGCTCGGCCTCTACTATCTGTCGATCATGAACGACGGCGAGCCCGGCGAGAACATGGCGTTCGCCGACATGGGCGAGCTCCAGCACGCGCTCGACACCAAGACCGTGACCCTGCACACCAAGGTGCGCGGTCGCTTCAAGACCATCGACAAGGACGGCAACCCGGTCTCCAAGATCTACGAGACCACGCCGGGCCGTATGATGATCGGGCAGCTGCTGCCCAAGCATCACAACGTGCCGTTCGACGTCTGCAACGAGCTGATGACGAAGAAGAAGATCTCCGCGATGATCGATGCCGTGTACCGGCATTGCGGTCAGAAGGAATCGGTCATCTTCTGCGATCGCATCATGGCGCTCGGCTTCCGCGAGGCCTGCCGCGCGGGCATCTCGTTCGGCAAGGACGACATGGTGATCCCGGACACCAAGGCCAAGCTGGTCGAGGAGACCCGCTCGCTGGTGAACGACTACGAGCAGCAGTACTCCGACGGCCTGATCACCCAGGGCGAGAAGTACAACAAGGTGGTCGACGCCTGGGCCAAGTGCACCGACCGTGTCGCCGACGAGATGATGAAGCGCATCTCGGCCGTGCGGAAGGACGATGCCGGCCGCACCATGAAGATGAACTCCATCTACATGATGAGCCACTCGGGCGCCCGCGGTTCGCCGGCGCAGATGAAGCAGCTCGCCGGCATGCGCGGCCTCATGGCCAAGCCGTCGGGCGAGATCATCGAGACGCCGATCATCTCGAACTTCAAGGAAGGCCTCTCCGTGCTCGAGTACTTCAACTCGACGCACGGCGCCCGCAAGGGTCTGGCCGACACCGCCCTGAAGACCGCCAACTCGGGCTACCTGACCCGTCGTCTCGTCGACGTGGCGCAGGACTGCATCATCACCGAGGTGGACTGCGGCGCGGCCGACGAGGGCCTGCGCATGCAGGCGATCGTCGACGCCGGCCAGGTGGTCGCCACGCTCGGCGCCCGCATTCTCGGCCGTACCGCCGCGGAGGACATCCTCGTCCCGGCGACCGGCGAGGTGGTGGTGCCGAAGGGCAAGCTGATCGAGGAGCGCGACGTCGAGAAGGTCGAGAAGGCTGGCGTCCAGTCTGTCAAGATCCGCTCGGTGCTCACCTGTCAGACCAAGGTGGGCGTCTGCGCCAAGTGCTATGGTCGCGATCTGGCGCGCGGCACGCCCGTCAACATGGGCGAGGCCGTCGGCGTGATCGCGGCCCAGTCCATCGGCGAGCCGGGCACCCAGCTCACCATGCGCACCTTCCACATCGGCGGGACGGCGCAGGTGGTGGACTCGTCCTTCATCGAGTCCAACTTCGAGGGCACCATCAAGATCCGCAACCGCAACGTGGTGCGTGACTCTGACGGCAAGCTCATCGCCATGGGCCGCAACCTCGCGGTCGTGGTGGTGGACGAGGCCGGCAACGAGCGCTCGACCCACCGCGTTGTCTACGGTGCCCGCCTGCACGTGGACGATGGCGACAAGATCCGCCGCGGCCAGCGCATCGCCGAGTGGGATCCCTACACCCGCCCGGTGCTGACCGAAGTGGAAGGCATTGTCGGCTACGAGGATCTGGTGGAAGGCGCGTCCGTGTCGGAGACGACCGACGAGGCGACCGGCATCACCAAGCGCGTGGTCATCGACTGGCGCGGCTCGTCGCGCACGTCCGACCTGAAGCCCTCGATGGTGATCAAGGGCTCGGACGGCAAGCCGCTCAAGCTCTCCAAGGGCGGCGACGCGCGCTACCAGCTGTCGGTGGACTCCATCCTCTCGGTGGAGCCGGGCTCGACGGTCCGTGCCGGCGACGTGCTGGCGCGTATCCCGCTGGAAAGCGCCAAGACCCGCGACATCACGGGCGGTCTGCCGCGCGTGGCGGAGCTGTTCGAGGCGCGTCGTCCGAAGGATCACGCCATCATCGCCGAGATCGACGGCACGATCCGCTTCGGCCGCGACTACAAGAACAAGCGTCGCGTCATCATCGAGCCGCACGACGCCTCTCTGGAGCCGCGCGAGTACCTGATCCCGAAGGGCAAGCACTTCCATCTGCAGGAAGGCGACATCGTGGAGAAGGGCGACTACATCGTCGACGGCAACCCGGCGCCGCATGACATCCTGGCGATCAAGGGCGTGGAGGCTCTCGCGGCCTACCTCGTCAACGAGATCCAGGAGGTCTACCGGCTCCAGGGCGTGGTCATCAACGACAAGCACATCGAGGTGATCGTCCGCCAGATGCTCCAGAAGGTCGAAGTCACCGAAGGTGGCGACACCGACCTGATGGGCGGCGACCAGGTGGACCGGATCGAGTTCGACGACATCAACGCCAAGGTGGTCGAGGAGGGCAAGAAGCCCGCCGTCGCCCATCCGGTGCTCCTTGGCATCACCAAGGCGTCGCTGCAGACCCGGTCCTTCATCTCGGCGGCGTCCTTCCAGGAGACCACCCGCGTCCTCACCGAGGCGGCGGTCAACGGTAAGGCCGACACGCTGGAAGGCCTGAAGGAGAACGTCATCGTCGGCCGCCTCATCCCGGCCGGCACCGGCGGCATGATGTCCAAGATCCGCCAGGTCGCGACCCGTCGCGACGAGCTCATCCTCGACGAGCGCCGCAAGGACGCTCTCGGCGAGGGCGGCCAGACCCCCGTCGGCGAACTCGCCACGACGCCCTCCGCGGCCGAGTGAGCGGGGTCCTGATCGGGGAAATCGCCTGAACGATCAAGGGGCCGCGGCATCAGCCGCGGCCCCTTTCTTTTCTGTGTCCGAACTGTCGGCCCACTCCGTCACGCCGGCTCCACCGCCCGCCTGTAGAGGTGCCACGTCGTGTGGCCGAGGATGGGGAGGGTTATCAGAAGCCCCAGCATCATCGGCACGGCGGAGACGATCAGTGTCGCCACCACCACCGCCGCCCAGGCGATCATCGGCTTGGGGCTGGTCACGACCGTCTTCACGCTGGTGATCATCGCCGTCACCACGTCGGCGTCCCGGTCGAGGAGGAGCGGGAAGGAGATCACCGTCAGCGAGAAGACCAGGATGGCGAGCGCGGCGCCCACCACATGGCCGACCGCCAGGAATAGCCAGCCGTCCACGGTCGTGAAGATCACCGTCAGGAAGCCGCCCAAGCTGGAGAAGGACTGGAAGCCGAGGAAGAGCGCGAGCAGCAGGCGGATCTGGTACATCCACATCAGGAAGACGAAGAGTGTCACGAAAGCCATCTGGGCGAGTTGCCGACCGCTCTGGGCATAGACGGCACCGAGCACCACGCCCCAGCCGAGCGGCAGGCCCAGTTCCAGGCGCCGGCTCACCTCGTAGAGCCCGACCGCCACGAACGGTCCGATGAGCGCGAAGCCGGCCGCGAGCGGGTAGGCGAGCCAGGGCATGGCCAGGGTCGAGACCGCGACGATCAGGAAGAGGCCGCCGAAGGCGTAGATGGCCCCGAAGAAGAGGCCGTAGGCCGGCGCCCGGCGAAAATCCTCCACGCCGGCGAGAAGCGCCGCACGGATGTCGTCGATGCCGACCGGACGCACGACAGGCATGCGGTAGGCCGGTGTCGGCTGGCTGAGGTCGGTCATGGCGGGCCCCCGATATCGGATGCGAGCGATCCGATCCGGATCGGCTGAACCGATTGAACCATCGGCCCTGCTCCGGTAACAAGTTCGCGGAAACCCGGTCCCGGTCGGTTCCGAGCTTTCAAAGGGCAGGGGATGTGGCCCGTTGGACGGGGCGGACCGCAAGGATCCGGGAAAACCGCCAAGGCGCCCTTGACCTTTGGGCGAGTCGTGAGTAAGTTCCGCGCCACTGAGCGGATAGGTCCGTAAGGCCTCACGCATCCAGCGCGACTCGCGGCGGATGGAAAGGTCCTTAAACACTATCCCGGTTCCGATGGTGAGAGCAGTTGCACGCACGATCGGCGTCCCACAAGGGCGTTGATCCTCTGCTTCCTCCAGCGCCGTTCGTGGATCTTCCACGTTAACGGTGCGCTTCGTTTTGTGCGGACGAGCGAATCGGGGAAGTGGAAACGGGCTGGGACCGCCCCGCAGGGCGCCGCAAGGCGGCCTCAAGTGGGTTCCGCGAGTGAAGAAGAAGAGGTCGCACGGCGCATCCGAGATCGCGCCGGGGCCTCGCGAGATTGAAGGGCTTAGGATGCCGACGATCAACCAGCTGATCCGCAACGCGCGGAAGGCCCCGCCGAAGCGGAACAAGGTGCCGGCCATGGAGGCCTGCCCCCAGAAGCGCGGCGTGTGCACCCGCGTCTACACCACGACCCCGAAGAAGCCGAACTCGGCGCTTCGCAAGGTCGCCAAGGTGCGCCTGACCAACGGCTTCGAAGTGATCGGCTACATCCCGGGTGAAGGCCATAACCTTCAGGAGCACTCGGTGGTCATGATCCGCGGCGGCCGCGTGAAGGACCTTCCGGGCGTGCGCTATCACATCCTGCGCGGTGTGCTCGACACCCAGGGCGTCAAGAACCGCAAGCAGCGCCGTTCGCTCTACGGCGCCAAGCGTCCGAAGTGATCCGTCGGCCATCCGGCCGCACGAGATCCTCGGATCAACATCTTTTGAGAAAGTCGGAGACGTAAGGCATGTCCCGTCGTCACAGTGCCGAGAAGCGCGAGATCAACCCGGACCCGAAGTTCGGGGATCTCACCGTCTCGAAGTTCATGAACTCGATCATGCAGGACGGCAAGAAGTCGGTCGCCGAGGCGATCGTCTACGGCGCGCTCGACCAGGTCGAGGGTCGCACCCGTCAGAACCCGCTGCAGGTGTTCCACCAAGCGCTTCACAACGTGATGCCGCAGATCGAGGTCCGGTCCCGGCGCGTCGGCGGTGCCACCTACCAGGTGCCGGTCGAAGTGCGCACCGAGCGCCGTCAGGCGCTGGCGATCCGCTGGCTGATCACCGCCGCCCGCGGCCGCAACGAAAAGACCATGGTCGACCGGCTCTCCGGCGAACTCATGGACGCTTCCAACAACCGCGGCACCGCCGTGAAGAAGCGCGAAGACACGCACCGGATGGCCGAGGCCAACCGCGCGTTCTCGCACTATCGCTGGTAACGGCATTCGAGCGGAGAGACAGCCATGGCTCGCACGCACAAGATCGAAGACTACCGTAATTTCGGCATCATGGCCCACATCGATGCCGGGAAGACGACGACCACCGAGCGCATCCTCTACTACTCGGGCAAGTCGCATAAGATCGGCGAAGTCCACGACGGCGCTGCGACCATGGACTACATGGAGCAGGAGCAGGAGCGTGGCATCACGATCACCTCGGCTGCCACGACGACGTTCTGGAACGGCAAGCGGCTGAACATCATCGACACCCCGGGTCACGTGGACTTCACCATCGAGGTGGAGCGTTCGCTCCGCGTGCTCGACGGCGCCGTGTGCGTGCTGGACAGCAACCAGGGCGTCGAGCCGCAGACCGAGACCGTGTGGCGCCAGGGCGACAAGTACAAGGTGCCGCGGATTGTCTTCTGCAACAAGATGGACAAGACCGGCGCCAACTTCGACAACTGCCTGTCGGACATCCGTACCCGCCTCGGCGCGCGTCCGGTTCCGATTCAGCTGCCGATCGGCTCGGAGAACAACTTCAAGGGCATCGTCGACCTCGTCCGCATGAAGGCGGTCGTGTGGGAAGACGAGTCCCTCGGCGCCAAGTTCCATGACGAAGAGATCCCGGCCGACATGCAGGAGCGGGCCGAAGAGGCGCGCGCCGAGCTGATCGAGGCCGCCGTCGAGCTCGACGACACCGCCATGGAAGCCTACTTGGAAGGAAACATGCCGGACGAGGCGACCCTCAAGTCGCTCATCCGCAAGGCTGTCCGCACCTCCGCGTGGTTTCCGGTGCTTGCCGGTTCGGCGTTCAAGAACAAGGGCGTTCAGACGCTCCTCGACGCGGTCGTCGATTACCTGCCGTCGCCGGTCGAAGTGCCGCCGACCAAGGGCATCGACGTCAAGACCGAGCAGGAGATCGTGCGCAACTCGTCCGACGACGAGCCGCTCTCCATGCTGGCGTTCAAGATCATCGAGGATCCGTTCGGCATCCTGACCTTCGCCCGCATCTACTCGGGTTCGCTGCAGAAGGGCATCACCCTCCTCAACTCCACCAAGGAGAAGAAGGAGCGCATCGGCCGCATGGTTCTGATGCATGCCAACTCGCGCGAGGACATCGAGGAAGCCTACGCCGGCGACATCGTCGCCTTCGTGGGCCTCAAGGAGACCCGGACCGGCGACACGCTCTGCGATCCGCTGAAGCCGGTGATCCTGGAGAAGATGGAGTTCCCGGACCCCGTCATCGAGATGGCCGTCGAGGCCGCCACGAAGTCGGACCAGGAGAAGCTCGGCGTTGCCCTGCAGAAGCTGGCCTCGGAGGATCCGTCCTTCCGCGTGTCGACCGACCAGGAGTCCGGCCAGACCATCATCAAGGGGATGGGCGAGCTTCACCTCGACATCAAGATCGACATCCTTCGTCGTGCGCCGCACAACATCAAGGTCAATGTCGGCGCCCCGCAGGTGGCCTATCGCGAGACGATCCGCAAGAAGACCGAAATCGACTACACGCACAAGAAGCAGACTGGTGGTACCGGCCAGTTCGCCCGCGTGAAGTTCGTCGTCGAGCCGAACGAGATCGGCGCCGGCTTCCTGTTCGAGAACAAGATCATCGGCGGCGTGGTCCCGAAGGAATACGTCCCGGGCGTCGAAAAGGGCCTGAACTCGGTCATGACCTCCGGTCCGCTCGCCGGCTTCCCGGTGGTGGACGTCAAGGTCCAGCTGATCGACGGCGCCTACCACGAGGTGGACTCCTCGGCCATCGCCTTCGAGATCGCGTCCCGCGCGGCGCTTCGCGAGGCGATCGAGAAGGCCTCGCCGGCTCTTCTGGAGCCGGTGATGAAGGTCGAGTGCGTGTCGCCGGAAGAGTACGTCGGTTCGGTGATCGGCGACCTCAACTCGCGGCGCGGCCAGATCCAGGGCCAGGACATGCGCGGCAACGCGAACGTCATCACGGCGTTCGTCCCGCTCGCCAACATGTTCGGCTACGTCAACACCCTGCGTTCGATGAGCCAGGGGCGCGCCAGCTACACCATGCAGTTCGACCACTACGAGCAGGTGCCGGCTGCGGTCGCTCAGGAGGTTCAGGCGAAGTACGCCTGAGCCGCCAACCCGCAACGCTGACGCATCGCTTGAAGAATTCGATGGAGAGATCCTATGGGTAAGGAAAAGTTTGCGCGGACGAAGCCGCACTGCAACAT
>NZ_MSIG01000031.1 GCF_001927285.1 Mongoliimonas terrestris
CGCCTGCGCGGACCATGACGATCGCGGCGGCGGGCGGCGGGCGGCCGGGGGCCGGGGGTTCGCCTGTTCTGCCGCCGTTGCCGCCCGCAACCGTCATCCCGACGGACGTCGGGATCCAGCCGACGGAGCGGGCGGGTGGACCGGGGCGGATGAGGCGCCGGACGGTTGGGCGCCGGCGTTCGCCGGGGTGACGATCGGCTTCTGCGGGTTCGGGTTTCTCCTTCCTCGTCATGGTCCGGTTCAGCCGGACCAGCCACGCCTTGCGGCGGTCGGAATGCGTGGGTGGTCCGCCTGCGCGGACCATGACGATCGCGGCGGCGGGCGGCGGGCGGCCGGGGGCCGGGGGTTCGCCTGTTCTGCCGCCGTTGCCGCCCGCAACCGTCATCCCGACGGACGTCGGGATCCAGCCGACGGAGCGGGCGGGTGGACCGGGGCGGATGAGGCGCCGGACGGTTGGGCGCCGGCGTTCGCCGGGGTGACGATCGGCTTCTGCGGGTGCGGGTTTCTCGATTCTTTTTTGGCGCCGGACGGTGGGCCCCGGCGTTCGCCGGGGTGGCGATCGGCTTTTGCGGGTGCGGGTTTCTCCTTCCTCGTCATCCGGTTCAGCCGGGCCTTTCCGCACTCCCTCGACCCTCGACCGCATCGCTGCGGCTTCCGGTTCCATCCGGGACGCGCTATCTGAAATGTGGTCCGATCCGGGGGGCAAGCCGGAGGCATGCCGTGAGCGAGACTGACACCACTTTGCCGACCCGCGAGGAGCGGGATACGTTCGGGCCGATCGCCGTGCCGGCGGCGCGGGCGTGGGGCGCGCAGACGCAGCGGTCCATCGAGAACTTTCCGATCGGCGGGGCGTCGGAGCGGATGCCGCTGCCGGTCGTCCAGGCGCTCGCGCGAGTGAAGGTGGCGGCGGCGCGGGTGAACCGGGATCTGGGCCTCCTCGATCCGAAGCTTGCGGCAGCCATCGAGGCGGCTGGGCTGGCGGTGGCGGCAGGGCGGCACGACGAGGAGTTTCCGCTCGTCGTGTGGCAGACCGGGTCCGGCACCCAGACGAACATGAACGTGAACGAGGTGATCGCCAACCTCGCCAACGAGAGCCTCGGCGGCACGCGCGGCGCCAAGAGCCCGGTGCACCCGAACGACCACGTGAACATGGGCCAGTCGTCCAACGACGTCTTCCCGACGGCCATGCACGTGGCGGCGGCGACGGCGGTGACGCACGACCTGCTGCCGGCGCTGCACCACCTGAAATACGCGCTCGCCGACAAGGAGGCCGCGTTCGCCGACATCGTGAAGATCGGCCGCACCCACACCCAGGACGCGACGCCGCTGACGCTCGGCCAGGAGTTCTCCGGCTACCGGCACATGGTGGCGCAGAGCATCCACCGGGTGGAACTGGCGCTGCCGGGGGTGCTGGAGCTGGCGCAGGGCGGCACGGCGGTGGGGACGGGGCTCAATGCCCATCCGGCCTTCGCCGGCAAGGTGGCATGGGCGCTCGCCGACCTCACCGGCATCCCGTTCGTGACGGCGCCGAACAAGTTCGAGGCGCTCGCCACCCACGACGCGCTCGTCTTCCTGCACGGGGCGCTGGAGACGACGGCGGTGTCGCTGCACAAGATCGCCAACGACATCCGCTTCCTCGGCTCCGGCCCGCGCTCCGGCCTCGGCGAACTCATCCTGCCGGAGAACGAGCCGGGCTCCTCCATCATGCCCGGCAAGGTGAACCCGACCCAGGCGGAGGCGCTGACCATGGTGGCGGCGCGCGTGGTGGGCAACCAGGCGACGGTGTCGTTCGCCGGCGCCCAGGGGCATTTCGAGCTCAACGTCTACAAGCCGGTGATCGCCGACGCGGTGATGCAGTCGATACGGCTGATCGGCGACGCGGCGCGCTCGTTCGCGGACCGCTGCGTGGTGGGCATCGAGGCGAACCGGGCGCGGATCGACGACCTGGTCGGCCGATCGCTGATGCTGGTGACGGCGCTGGCGCCGACCATCGGCTACGACGCGGCCGCGGCGATCGCCAAGGCGGCGCACAAGAACGGCACCACGCTCCGCGAGGAGGCGATCCGCCTGGGGCACGTGACGGGCGAGGACTTCGACCGGCTGGTGCGGCCCGAGGCCATGGTGGGCCCAGGCGCGGGGTGAGAGCGGGTCGCGGGGTGGGAGCCGGGCGCGGGGTGAGAGCCGGGCGCGAGGTGAGGGCAGGCGCGGCCTTCGTGGCGGTTGCCCCTTTCGCGGGGGCCGTGCTGTCGTATCATGGGATGCCGGAACCGGATCGGGGAGACCACGGCCATGGGCGAGGTCGTCAACCTCAGGCAGCACAGGAAGCGCAAGGAGCGGGAGGAGCGGGAGAAGATCGCCGCGGAGAACCGCTCCAAGTACGGCCGCACCAAGGTTGAGAAGGAGACCGGGCGGGCGCTCACCGAGATCGACCGCCGCCGGCTCGACGGCCACCGGCGCGACGACGACGGCCCCGACAGCTCCACGGACGGCGCGTGACCGAGAAGCGTTCGGTCTCTCTGGCCGGCCACCGCACCTCCGTGGCGTTGGAACCGGAGTTCTGGGATGCGGTGGAGCGCATCGCGGCCGAACGCGGCCAATCGCTCTCCGGCTATGTGGCGGCGATCGACCGCGCGCGCCGGGACAGGAACCTGGCGAGCGCGTTGCGCGTGGCCGTGCTGCTGGACCTCGAGGCGCGGCTGCGGCAGGTGGAAGCGGCCGGGCTGGGGGAGGGGGACGAGGCGGGGTAGGGGGGTGGCGGCGACGGCCGGGGCGGTTCGCGATGGCAGTCCCCGACCCTCATTCGCCGTCATGGTCCGCGAGAGGCGAACCAGCCATGCTTTTGGGTGATGAAGGAATGCGTGGGTGGTCCGGTTGAACCGGACCATGACGATCGCGGCGGAGGGCACGATCCGGCGAAGGACTGTCGTCTTAGCGCTGGACCAGGGCGTCACCCCGGCGGAGGCCGGGGCCCAACCGACCGGCGGGTCATCCGCGCCGGAGTATTCAAACGCGCCGTCGGCTGGATCCCGGCTTTCGCCGGGATGACGGTCAGGCGCGAGGACCAGATCACTTTGTCCCCAACCGCCTCAGCCGCGTACGAAGTCGTCGGCGGTGTAGCCCTGGAGGTGGAGGAGGGCGGTGAGGTCGGCGTGGGTGATGCGGGCGCGGGCTTCGGCGGCGACCGCGGGCTTGGCGCGGAAGGCGACGCCGAGCCCGGCGGCCTTGATCATGGCGAGGTCGTTCGCGCCGTCGCCGACCGCGAGGGTGTCGTCGGGGAGAAGGCCGTGGCGGTCGCGCAGCTCCACCAAGGTGGCGAGCTTGGCTTCGCGGCCGAGGATGGGCTCGGCGACGGTGCCGTCGAGAAAGCCGGCGTCGGCGTTGAGGGTGTTGGAGCGGTCCTCGTGAAATCCGATGCGGGTGCGGATGGGACCGGTGAAGAGCGTGAAGCCGCCGGAGACGAGAGCCGTGTAGGCGCCGTTGGCCCGCATGGTGCGGACCAGCTCGATGCCGCCGGGGGTGAGGGTGATGCGGCTCTCCAGCACCTCGTCGACCACCGCGTGGGGGAGGCCCTTGAGGAGGGCGACGCGCTCGCGGAGCGCCGGCTCGAAGGCGATCTCGCCGCGCATGGCGCGCTCGGTGATGGCGGCGACCCGGTCCTTCAGGCCCGCGAAATCGGCTAACTCGTCGATGCACTCCTGGCCGATCATGGTGCTGTCCATGTCGGCGAGGAGGAGGCGCTTGCGCCGGTTGGCGGCGGGGAGGACGGCGATGTCCACCTTGCGGTCGGCGACGACGCCGGCGAGGCGGGCCTCGGCCTCCGAGGCGGTGAGGGTGGCGGGGACGGGAAATTCGGCCGCGACGCCAGGGGCGAGGATGCGCGCGTCGGCCTGACCCAACGCGGCGCGGGCGGCCGTCACCAGGGCATCGCCGACTTGCGGATCGGCGGGCGATGAGACAAGCGTGGCGATCAGCGACATCGAAGGGCGGCTCCGGACCACATGACGGCGGGCGATGAGAGAGGCGCGAGGCCGCGCGCGGTGGTGATAGCCGGGCCGACCGCGAGCGGCAAGTCGGCGCTGGCCGTGGCCGTGGCAACACGGCTCGGCGGCGTGGTGGTGAACGCCGACAGCATGCAGGTCTACGCGGAGCTCTCCGTGCTGACGGCGCGGCCGACGGCGGACGAGATGGGCGGCGTGCCGCACCGGCTCTACGGTCACGTGCCGGCGGCGGAGCGCTACACGGTGGCGCGGTTCCTCGCGGATATGGCGGGCGCGCTCGCCGCGGCGCGGGCGGCGGGGCAGGTGCCGGTGATCGTCGGCGGGACGGGGATGTATCTGACGGCGCTGACGGAGGGGCTGTCGGCCGTGCCGCCGGTGCCGGAGGACGTGGCGGCCGATTGGCGCCGACGGGCGGACGGGATGGCGGCGGCGGATCTGCATGCGCGGCTGGCGGCGGTGGACCCGGTGATGGCGGGGCGGCTTCGGCCGACCGATCCGCAACGGGTGCTCCGCGCGCTGATGGTGCGGGAGGCGACGGGGCGCTCGCTCGCCGACTGGCAGGCGGAGCGGGAGCCGCCGCTGCTGGCCGCCGACGGCCTCCGGCGGCTGGTGCTGGCGCCGGAGCGGGCGCTTCTCCACCGGCGGATCGCGGCGCGCTTCCGGGCAATGGCGGCGGAGGGCGGGCTGGAGGAGGCGCGGGCCTTCGCGGCGCTCGGCCTCGACGCCGGCCTGCCGGCCATGAAGGCGATCGGCGTGCCGGAGATGATGGCGGCGGCGACGGGCGAGATCGCGGTCGAGGACGCCGTGGAGGCGGCGATCGTGGCGACGCGCCGCTATGCGCGGCGGCAGGAGACGTGGTTCCGCAACCAGTTCGCCACCTGGACGCGGCTTCCGGTGACCGACGCGGGGCTGCCGCCGGAGGCCGTGGAGGTGGCCGTGGCGGTGGGTTGAGGGCGGCAGGACGACGCGGCGTGTTGTCGCCGGCCCCTGCCATCTGTGGTGGCTCAAACGCTTTTTCTACGCCGGATAAGGCTTGGGCGCGCGCTATGCTGCCTTAATGGTTAACAAAACGCTTCCAACAGATGCATGCATTGATTTAGAAAGATGTCGCGAGCGAGGCCCCAACCACCTGAGGACATCCGTCCCCGGGCAGTGAACGGGTGTTTCGATGCGACTGTATTCCTGCGTGATAGCCGCGCTTGCGCTCCTGCTTCTGGTCCAGCCGACCTATTCGGAAGACCGCGAAGGCCCCAAGCCGAGACCGCGCAATACGCAGACCGCCGTCGCCGACAAGACCCTCGTTGCCTACATCGTCCAGACCAAGACCGTGAACACCAGCTGCTTCACGCCGGGGCTCCAGCGCCTGCTAGGCGAGCTGAAGCGCAAGCTCGGCAACCGGCAGCTGATGGTGACGTCCGGCTTCCGCGGGCCGCAGCGCGCCCGGCGGGGAAGCTACCATCGCCGCTGCATGGCGGCGGACGTGCAGGTGGCGGGCATCTCGCCCCGCCAGGTGGCCGCGGCGGCGCGATCGATCAAGGGCATCGGCGGCGTCGGCACCTACTGCCACACCCGCTCCGTGCACGTGGACGTGGGGCCGCGCCGGGACTGGCGGTGGAGCTGCGGGAAGCGGCGTCGGTGAGGGGGCGTGGCGGAGAATGCGTGGGTGGTCCGCCTTCGCGGACCATGACGAGCGGGGTCGGGTGGGGAAGATGCGGAGGTTGCTGTCTTGCGGCAGCTTCATTTCCTAGGCCGTCATCCCGGCGGACGCCGGGATTCAGCCGACGGCGGTCGCTGTGGTGCCGGTGCGGGTGATGCGGCGGACAGTTGGGCCCCGGCTTTCGCCGGGGTGACGACCTGGGGAAACGGGGAGCTTGGTTTTGGTGGGCAGCGCCTTCCGGTCTGTCGACCGCCGCGATCGTCATGGTCCGGTTCTGCCGGACCATCCACGCATTGTCCTCTGCGCCGATCGGGGTGGATATGCGTGGGTGGTCCGCCTTCGCGGACCATGACGATCGGGGCGGGGTAGGGACGAGGGGCGGCGGGTGCATTCCCGGGGCGGCGGGTGCAATCCGCGGCCTCGACCGTGCCTCGCGCGCAACAAGTCGAAACCCCGACACCTTCGTCCGCAACTTTCGAAAAAGGTGCTTGACCTCTCCGGGCGGGCCGCTTACGGTCCGGCCAACCAAACCAACGAGGACGCCGATGCGTCGGACCCTTATCGTACTTATTGCGCGCACCGTGGCGGGGGCTCCCTGAAGGGAGAACCTCCGGACGACATGGTGCGCGAAACTCAAGGCCCTCTTCCGGGGCCTTTTTTTATGACCCGAATGCCCAGACGGCCTGACGGCGGGCGACACGCTTCCAAAGGCCCGGACCCGAGACCACACAGAGGTTGATGCGATGACACGGCAGATGACGGGCGCGGAGATGGTCATCCAGGCGCTGATCGACCAGGGCGTCGACACCATCTTCGGCTACCCGGGCGGCGCGGTGCTGCCGATCTATGACGAGATCTTCCAGCAGGACAAGATCAACCACATCCTCGTCCGCCACGAGCAGGGCGCCGGCCATGCGGCGGAGGGCTATGCGCGCTCCACCGGCAAGCCGGGCGTGGTGCTGGTGACGTCGGGTCCGGGCGCCACCAACATGGTGACGGCGCTGACCGACGCGCTGATGGACTCCATCCCGATGGTCTGCATCACCGGCCAGGTGCCGACGCACCTGATCGGCACCGACGGCTTCCAGGAGTGCGACACGGTCGGCATCACCCGGCCCTGCACCAAGCACAACTGGCTGGTCCAGCGGATCGAGGACCTGCCGAAGATCCTGCACGAGGCGTTCCGGATCGCCACCACGGGCCGGCCGGGCCCGGTGGTCGTCGACATTCCGAAGAACATCCAGTTCCAGACCGGCACCTACGCCAACTTCAAGGATCAGGCGCAGACCCAGTACAAGCCGCGGGTGAAGGGCGACGACACGGCGATCCGCGAGGCGGTGGCGCTGATGGCGGCGGCCAAGAAGCCGGTGCTCTACACCGGCGGCGGCGTGGTCAATGCCGGCCCGGCGGCGTCGCGCCTGCTGCGCGAACTCGTCAAGCTCACCAACATGCCGATCACCTCCACGCTGATGGGCCTTGGCGCCTATCCGGCGTCCGGGCCGAACTGGCTCGGCATGCTCGGCATGCACGGCACCTACGAGGCCAACCTCGCCATGCACGACTGCGACGTGATGGTGTGCATCGGCGCGCGCTTCGACGATCGCATCACCGGCCGCATCGACGCCTTCTCGCCCACGTCGAAGAAGATCCACATCGACATCGATCCGTCGTCCATCAACAAGAACGTGCGCGTCGACATTCCCATCGTCGGCGACGTCGGCTACGTGCTGGAGGACATGATCAAGGTCTGGAAGGAGACCCAGCCGGTGCAGGATCGGGCGGCGATGACCGCCTGGTGGCAGCAGGTGTCGGTGTGGAAGGCCAAGAAGTGCCTCGCCTACCGCAAGAACGCCGACGTGATCATGCCGCAGTACGCGGTGGAGCGGCTCTATCAACTGACCAAGGGCCACGACACCTACATCACCACGGAAGTCGGCCAGCACCAGATGTGGGCGGCGCAGTATTTCGGCTTCGAGGAGCCGAACCGCTGGATGACCTCGGGCGGCCTCGGCACCATGGGCTACGGTCTGCCGGCGGCGCTGGGCGTGCAGATCGCGCATCCGGACGCCCTCGTGATCGACATCGCGGGCGACGCTTCGGTGCAGATGAACATCCAGGAGATGTCGACCGCGATCCAGTACGAGGCGCCGATCAAGGTGTTCATTTTGAACAACCAATACATGGGCATGGTGCGCCAGTGGCAGCAGCTGCTGCACGGCAACCGCCTGTCGCACAGCTACACGGAGGCCATGCCGGACTTCGTGAAGCTGGCGGAGGCCTATGGGGCCGTCGGCATCAAGGCGGAGCGGCCGGACGAGCTGGACGACGCCATCGAGGAGATGATCCGCGTGAAGCGCCCGGTGATCTTCGACTGCCGCGTCGCCAACCTCGCCAACTGCTTCCCGATGATCCCCTCGGGCAAGGCCCACAACGAGATGCTGCTGGGGGATGCGTCGGACGACGAGATCGACACGGCGATCGGGTCGTCGGGGAAGATGCTGGTTTGAGGGGGGTGGGGAGGCTTTCGGCGGACGCCGATCGGTTCACCCCCCACCCTGGCCCTCCCCCTCAAGGGGGGAGGGAACGCTGAACAGATGACGTTAGAGCTTGTGACGCGCCGGACCCGCCGCCCGCCCTCTCCCCCCTTGAGGGGGAGAGTTGGAGAGGGGGGAGCCAGCGCCGACCTCCACCACGGATCGGACAACCCATGATGATCGTCGCCGGACAATCCCAGTCCGCCTATTTCCTGGAAGAGACCTCCACGGTCGCCGAGACCCATACGCTCTCCGTGCTCGTCGACAACGAGCCGGGCGTGCTGGCGCGGGTGATCGGGCTGTTCTCGGGGCGGGGCTACAACATCGAGAGCCTGACGGTTTCCGAGGTGGAGCACGAGAAGCACCTGTCGCGCATCACCGTCGTGACCACGGGCACGCCGCAGGTGATCACTCAGATCATGAACCAGCTCGGCCGGCTGGTGCCGGTGCACCGGGTGGTGAACCTCACCAAGATGGGCGAGGCCATCGAGCGGGAGCTGGCGCTGGTCAAGGTCGCCGGCAAGGGCGAGCACCGGGTCGAGGCGCTGCGGCTCGCCCAGGCGTTCGAGGCGCGGACGGTGGACGCGACGCTGGAGAGCTTCGTGTTCGAGCTGACCGGCACGCCGGCGGACATCGACCGCTTCGTCAATCTGATGACCGAGTGCGGCCTCGTGGAGGTAGCCCGGACCGGCCTTGCGGCGCTCGCGCGCGGCAAGATGGGCATGTGATCACCGCATTCGGCATGAGGCACTGAAGCAGGAAGCCCTCGTCATGGAACTGGAAGACTTCGAAACCATCCACCTCGCCCACGAACTCGCCCGCGAAAAGGGCTGGGAACACGTGATCGAGACCATCCGCCGGGCACTCCGGGAGGAGAACGGCATGGCGGCGGACGAGACGCTGCCGGTGGCGAGGGCGCCGGAGACGAGCGCGAGTTATGTGAGGTTCTGAGGGCGGGCCTGGCTAGAAGGTTGGGCGGTTCGGTGGGGCGGCTTGGCTTGAAAGTTGGGCGGTTCCCCCTCTCCCCAACCCTCCCCCTCAAGGGGGGAGGGGGCGCGTTGAGGAGGGGGAGGGGGTGGCGGACTTGCGTTCGGCCAAGGGGCGCTTCCGCTCCGTCCTGAAACGTCTCGCACCAGACCCTCAACAGGCCCTCTCCCCCCTTGAGGGGGAGAGTTGGAGAGAGGGGTGTTAGCGCCGACGCTGAAATAAAAAACCCCTCAGCCGATCGTCCCGAGCTGCGCGTAGCCGCGGTGGAGCGCCCTGTGGCGGACCGGACGGCCGGCGGCGAGGGCGGTGAGGCGCGGGGCGAGGTCCACCCTCGGCGTCACGTGGAAGAGCGCGAGCCAGCCGTGGAGGAGACGGCGGGGGAGGGCGCCGAGGTGGGCGGCGTCGCCGAAGTCGACGACCGCGAGCCGGCCGCCGGGGGCGGTGAGGCGGTCGGCCTCTGCAAGCGCCGCGACCCAGTCGGGGATCATCGAGACCGCGTAGGAGAAGTAGACCCGGTCGAAGCGCGCAACGCCGAAGGCGGACGCGGCGTCGAATTCGGTGGCGTCGCCGGGGGCGAGGGTGATGCGGTGCGTGAGGCCGGCGGCGTCGATGGTGGCGCGGGCGGTGCGCAGCATCTCCGCCGAGATGTCGACGCCGAAGAGCCTGCAATCCGGGTAGCGGCGGGCGACGGCGACGAGGTTGCGGCCGGTGCCGCAGCCGAGTTCGAGCACGGTGCCGCCGGGCGGGACGTCCAGCTCGGCGATCATGCGGTCGCGGCCGAGGAGGTAGGGCTTGCGGGTGATGTCGTAGATGTGCCGCGTGTAGCGGTACATCCGGTCCATCGCGGCGGCGTGGCCGGTGGGGCTGTCAATCGCGGCCGCATGACCACCGGGACTAGCTATCGCGGCGGCGTGGCCGCCGGGCGCGGGGGCGTCCGGCGTCGCGGGTCTGGGAGGCGCCGTCTCGGCCATGCGGTTCAGCCCTGGTGGATCTTCAGGTGGAAGCCACCGTAGATGGACGAGCGGTCCTTGGCGCTGAAGGCGGCGGACTCCTCGGCCTGGTAGGCCCAGTGCCGGTTGATTTCCTCCGGCAGGGTGGCGGCGATGTGGCTCTCCTCGCCGGCGGTGCGGAAGATGACGCGCGCGCCGGGGGCGGCGGTGCGGGTGATCTCCGTCCAGAGGGCGGTGAGCTGCTCGCGGTTCATCCAGTCCTGCGCGTCGAGGAGCACGTAGCCGTCGAGGGAGGCGTCCGGGCGGCCGGCGAGGTGGTCGGTCATGGACTGGTGCAGCACCTCCACCCGGCCGCTGTTGGCCCGCACGGTGTCGTAGTGCTCGCGGCGCAGATACGGCGGCACGGCGACCCGGTGCTTGCGGTCATAGGAGCGGCCGAAGGCCTGCCAGGCGAAGTAGTTGTCCTCCATCGGGAAGTCGCAGGCGAGCCGTTCCAGCCGGCCCTTCAGGAGGCCCGCCACGTCGCCGCCGGCGGAGGCCTGCAGATAGGCGTACTGGGCGGGCGGGATGCCGAGACCGTAGAGCGACACCGGCATGCGGCAGAGCCAGCGGACGAGGCGGGCGTCGAACACCGGCGCGAGCGTCTCCTCGAAGATGCGGCGCTGTTCCTCCAGGCTCTTGGCCGTGAGCATGCGGCGCGGGTTCTGGCCGTAGGCACGGGAGAGGAGGTGGACGGTGCCGATGAAGCGGCCGAGAAGGCCGAAGCGGTAGACGTTGCGGGCGAAGAGGTTGATCCGCCGGCCGCGGAGCGTGCGCCGCGCCTCCCAGTAGGCCCGGGTGGTCGGGTCCAGGTGGTCGCGCACGTAGGCGTCGTAGAGGTGGGTGTTGGCCTTCTCGTCGGCGTGGCCGAAGAAGCGGAAGAAGACCTCGTAGGCCGGCAGGTGCTCGATGCAGGCGAGCTTCAGCTTGACGAGGGCCACGTGCGCCGGGTTGAGGTCGACGGCGGTGATCTCGGCAGGGTTGCGCGTGAGATAGCTCATCACGTTGCAGCCGCCGGACGCGATGGTGACGATGCGCGCGCCGGGCCCGAGGGCGAGGGCCGCCATGTCGACCTCCGGGTCCTCCCAGATCTGCGGGTAGACGAGGCCGGAGAAGGCCATGGTGAACAGGCGTTCCAGCATGCCCTGGCGGGTCGTCATGCGGTTGTTGTGGACCGCATCGTTGAGGATCCGGTTGGACATCGGCGCGCCACCCCCTTCTGGTCCGCGGCGATCCGGTTCGGCATCGCCGTCGATTCGACCTGTCGTCGAAGTGGCGGACAGAAACCACAGGCCGGCGACAGTTTCGCGACGGTCCCGTAACGGCGGCGGCGCGCCGTCCGCCGTGCCGCATTGTGCGGGGACGGGCGAGGCGCTAGAGCAATCTCCCCTCCACGGATCCGTGCCATGACCTCGATCACCAAGCTCTCCGTCAACGTCAACGCCATCGCCCAGCTGCGCAACCGGCGCAACCTGCCGTGGCCGAGCGTCACCGGCCTCAGCCGGATCGCCCTGGAGGCCGGCGCCTACGGCATCACCGTGCATCCGCGCCCGGACGAGCGGCACATCCGCCGGACGGACGTGTTCGAGCTCCGCGACATGCTGCGCGCCGACTGGCCGGGCAAGGAGTTCAACATCGAGGGCTATCCGACGGAGGATTTCCTGGCGCTCTGCGAGGCGGCCCGCCCGGACCAGGTGACCCTGGTGCCGGACGAGCCGGGCCAGTCGACCTCCGACCACGGCTGGGACTGTGTCCGCAACCAGGACCTGCTGCGCGCCGTGGTGGACCGCATGCAGGGCCAGGGCATGCGCGTGTCGCTCTTCCTCGACGCGGACTGGACCCAGGTGGCGAGCGCCTCGCGCACGGGCGCTAAGAGGATCGAGATCTACACCGGCCCCTACGGACACACGTTCGACCCGGCGGCAAAGGCCCGGCGGCTGGACGAGATCGTGCTCACCGCCGAGGCCGCCGACGCCGCCGCCATGGCGGTAAACGCCGGCCACGACCTCACCCTCGACAACCTGCCGCCGCTGAAGGCGCGGGCGCCGCTGATCGCCGAGGTGTCGATCGGCCACGCGATCACGGCGGACGCGCTGCTGTACGGCATGGCGGAGACGATCCGCCGGTATCGGGCGGCGTGCGGAGATCCGGTGGGGTAAGGGACGGGATGTGACGGTGGAGTTGGGCCGTGTGCGCCATCAAAGGCCGTTCGCACCACCATCGTCATGGTCCGCTTGAGGCGGACCAGCCACGCTTTCCCTCGGTTGGGATGGCCCATGCGTGGGTGGTCCGCCTGCGCGGACCATGACGATGGCGGAGGGTGGGGGGTGAAGGGGCGGGTGACGGACCGGGTCGGGTCGGGTCGGTCTCGTCGGTCTCCCCAGGGCGTCATCCCGGCGAACGCCGGGACCCAACCGACGGGCGTGTCATCCGCGCCGGTGAAGAAGCCGCGCCGTCGGTTGGATCCCGGCGTTCGCCGGGATGACGGATTTCTGGGAGGTGGGGCGGTCAGCGCTCCCAGATGCTTCCTGCTCCTTCCTCGTCATGGTCCGCTTGAGGCGGACCAGCCGCGCTTTCCCTCGGTTGGGGTGGCCAATGCGTGGGTGGTCCGCCTGCGCGGACCATGACGATGGTGGAGGGTGGGGGGTTGAAGGGGCGGGTTGTGGATTGGGTCGAGGCGGTCTCGTCGGTCTCCCCAGGGCGTCATCCCGGCGAACGCCGGGACCCAACCGACGGGCGTGTCATCCGCGCCGGTGAAGAAGCCGCACCATCGGTTGGATCCCGGCGTTCGCCGGGATGACGGATTAAATCCCGGCTTTCACCGGGATGCCGGAATTGTGGGAGGGGTCTGCCGGCGCTTGCTCACCCTTTCGCCCCCTCTTGGTATCCTCCACCCTCATTTTCATCCCCCTTGACCGGCCACCCGCGCTTCTCTATCACCACGGGGAACCGTACCGTACGGTACACTGCTTGCCGAGCCGCCCGTGGACCAGGTCGCCCCCGCCGCACCGCCGGAGTTTTCCGCCCGCCAGAACGATGTTCTGGAGGTGGCGCTGCGGCTGTTGGTCGAAGGCGGGGACAAGGGGTTGACGACGGCGGGGATCGCCCGGGCGGCGAACTGCTCCAAGGAGAGCCTCTACAAGTGGTTCGGCGACCGGGACGGGTTGCTCGCCGCCATGATCACCTACCAGTCGTCGAAGGTGCGGGCGGCGGCGGGGCCGGGGGCGCCGCCGGAGCGGGCGGCGTTCCGGGCGCTGCTGGTGACGTTTGCCGAAGACCTTCTGACCGTGCTCTCCGGCGACGTGTCGTTGGCGCTCAATCGGCTGGCCATCGGCGAGGCGGGCGGCGCGGAGGCGCGGCTCGGCGGGCTCGTGCTGAAGGCGGGGCGGCGGCCGATCGAGGCGCGCGCGCGGGCGCTGCTGGAGGCCGGGCGGGCGGCCGGCCACGTGGCCTTCGCGGACACCGGCGACGCCTATCACACGCTCTACGGCCTGATCGTCCGCGATCTTCATGTGCGCCTGCTGCTCGGGGACCGTCCCGAGCCGGGCGAAACGGACCGGCGCGCGCGGGCGGCGACGGCCATCGACCAGTTCCTCCGCCTTTTCGGGGTGCCTCCCCGGGCGGATGAAACCAAGCCCGAACGGGCGGCGGCCGGTCAGGCCGTCACGAACCGGGTATGAGACCGACGTGAGGCTTCCGGGCGGCGACGCCGGCCGGACCTGACGCAACGAGAAACGCCACAAGGAAAGAAAGGGGACACGTCCCATGCGCGTCTATTACGATCGTGATGCCGACCTCAACCTGATCAAGGGCCGCAAGGTCGTCATCGTCGGCTACGGCTCCCAGGGCCGCGCCCACGCGCTGAACCTGAAGGACAGCGGCTGCAAGGACATCGCCGTCGCCCTCAAGGCCGGTTCGGCGACCGCCAAGAAGGTGGAGGCCGACGGCCTCAAGGTCATGACGGTGGCCGAAGCCGCCGCCTGGGGCGACCTCCTGATGATGGCGACCCCGGACGAGCTGCAGGCGGACATCTACCGCGACGAGATCGCCCCGAACATCCGCGACGGCGCCGCGATCGCCTTCGCGCACGGCCTCAACGTGCACTTCGGCCTGATCGAGCCGAAGAAGACCGTCGACGTCATCATGATCGCCCCGAAGGGTCCCGGCCACACGGTGCGCGGCGAGTACGAGAAGGGCGGCGGCGTGCCGTGCCTGGTCGCCATCCACCAGGATGCCTCGGGCAACGCCCTCGACATCGCGCTCTCCTACGCTTCGGGCGTCGGCGGCGGCCGGTCGGGCGTGATCGAGACGAGCTTCAAGGAAGAGTGCGAGACCGACCTCTTCGGCGAGCAGGTGGTGCTCTGCGGCGGCCTCGTGGAGCTGATCCGCGCCGGCTTCGAGACGCTTGTGGAAGCCGGTTACGCGCCCGAGATGGCCTATTTCGAGTGCCTGCACGAAGTGAAGCTGATCGTCGACCTCATCTACGAGGGCGGCATCGCCAACATGAACTACTCGATCTCCAACACCGCCGAGTGGGGCGAGTACGTGACCGGCCCGCGCATCGTGACCGCCGAGACCAAGGCGGAGATGAAGCGCGTGCTGAAGGACATCCAGACCGGCAAGTTCACCTCCGAGTGGATGCAGGAATACCGCGCCGGCGCCGCCCGCTTCAAGGCGATCCGCCGCAACAACGACGCCCACCAGATCGAAGAGGTCGGCGCCAAGCTCCGCGGCATGATGCCGTGGATCAAGCAGAAGGCGCTGGTGGATCGG
>NZ_MSIG01000032.1 GCF_001927285.1 Mongoliimonas terrestris
GACCCGGAAGGCATGGAGGCCTCCAAGGCCATGGTGGACAAGGTCACCTACGGCACGGATCCCTACGATTGCGCCAAGGGCGCCGACGCGCTGGTCATCGTCACCGAGTGGAATGCGTTCCGCGCGCTGGATTTCATGCGCCTGAAGGCGGTGATGAACGCGCCGGTGCTGGTGGACTTGCGGAACGTCTACCGGCGGGAAGAGGCAGAGCGGCACGGGTTTGGGTATGCGAGCGTGGGACGGCCGGGGTGAGCCGATCGCGATTGGTTGCTGCATCGATTACCGCAGAAGAGGTGCTTGGCTGCTGAAGCCGGGCAATGCCAGAGCGTCAAAATACAGCGTTCTGGAAAGCTTGTAGAATGCCAAGCGCTGCTTGTAGCGACAGACATCCGAAACACAGATACCGTGCGAATCTGGCGTTTCTACATCTGTCTAGGATCGGATGATGACCCTAGCGTGATCTTTTAAAAGCACACTATTGAGGCGCCTATGCCCTCTTAGATTCCATGTCGTGGATTCAAACTAATACTTATAGTATGTTTATTTCGATATTTTTTGACACAGTCACGCACAACAGATACAGCAGCGTGTCGCTATAGCAATTGAAATTCTACCTTAAATATCTTTGATGTACCGATATCTTTCGGCTATTCTCGCTCTATTTGTGCTAACGGCTCCCACGTCTGCGGGAACCCTTCCCTATATCCTAGGTGTCCAGATCCACCATGGGACCTGGGTGGAGCGGCCGATATATTTTGTTCTGCCCACTGTGAAGGCTCTTCTGAGATTTGCTTTCTCAAGCTTTCGCGATGATGTGGGGTGGGCCTACTTCGAGGATGGGCGGCCGCTGGCCTTAACGCGGCGGCTGGGAGCGTTGGCGCGTGTGTTGAACGGAACGAAGGGGGCCTCAAGGCCGCTGCTGATCCTGACGAATGGGAAACCCGACTTCAACAACGGCGCGTTGCCGACCACCGATGCGGCGCGCGCCGGCTTCGCAGACTTCGCCGAGCGGGCGATGGGGGAGATAGCGCCCTATGACCCGATCGTCGAGATCTGGAATGAGTGGAATCTTGGAACCGGTACACGCAGCAAGCGCCCCGGCAACCCGGAAGACTATGTTCAGCTTGTGAAAGCCACCTACCCTCGGCTCAAGGCTGCATTTCCGGGGAGCACCTTTCTCGTCGGCGCTTTGGCGACGGATCTCGATCCCATTCCATTCTTGAAGAGGGAATGGGTGTGGCTCGGACGGGCCATCGAGCTCGGTCTGCTCGACAATGGCGACGGACTGTCTGTCCATCTCTACAACGTATGTCGGCCACGCCATGAGCGGCGCCCGTCAGAACAGATCCGCCGGATGGAGGCTCTGGTCGAGTTGCTCGACGCGGCGAAGCCGGGTGCCAACTATCCGTTCTACGTTACGGAAGTCGGCTGGCCAGAAATGATGAAGGGATGCGGCTTCACGGAAGACGAGCAGATCTCGTTCAGCGGCCAGTTCCTTCTCTGGGCGACAAAGTTCCCCAGCCTGAAAGGCGTGTGGCTCTACGAGCTGAAGGACAGCGGCGTTGATCCAGACAACCTTGAGCACCACTTCGGGCTGCTCGACTTTCACTATCGGCCGAAGCCCTATTTCTGCGGCGTAAGCGAGGCGCGGACCATCCTCGACGGTGCGCGCTTCGTGGATGAACGCGTCGGTCCTGGCGCCCAAGTCGCACTTTCGTTCGACCGGTCGGGCGACGCGGTGTCGGCGATCTGGCTTGCCATCGCCGGAGACCCGGTGCCGTTCACGGTGCCGGACGGCGCAAAGGCTCGTTTCCTCTGTGAAACCGCAACTTTCAAGGAAGGCGAGCAAGTTCTGCTGCGCGAACGGCCGCTGATCGTTTCCAGTGGCTTCGGCGCCTTCTTCGCGCCGATGCCGACAAAGGCGGAAGCAGACGACTGATTTCAACGACGGGGCGATTATCCTTGCGAAGGCTTTTCCGCAGTCCAAAGGTTCTGTCGATAGGCGCGTCGGCGCTCGCGCAGGTTTTCATGTTCGGCGCGACAATGATCGTGACACGTGTCTTCCTGCCGGAGCATCTGAACGAGTTCGGCGTATTCTTCTCCCTTTTCAATTTGTTCCAGATCGCCGCCATGTTGCGGCTGGAGCAAGCCATAGTCTTCGCCAAGGACCCGGATGAGGCGTCTGGCCTTGCGCTGGCGGCCCTCGCCGTGCAGATCCCCGTCCTCTTGGCGCTTGCACTGCCAACCTACTTCTACCTCGCCGCCAATCCGGCGACCGACGCGCATGCCTTCGAACTCGTCTCGGTCCTTGTGGTCGCGGTGGCGGCAAGCAGCGGCGCACGCCTGATCGTCCAGTTGATCGCCCGGTCGGATCAATTCCTTCTTCTCGCGGTCACCAACCTACTGCGGCCGAGCCTGATCGCCACCGCGCAGGCTCTCGCCGCGCTGATCGGACCCGGCTCGGTGCGTCTGCCCCTTGCGCTTGCCGCCGGGCAGGCTGTGTTCCTCCTCGGGGCGGTGGTGTTGCACTGGCGATCCAGAGCGATCCCGGTCTCGATCCGCGCGCGCTCCCGGGTGAAAGCGATCGTCTCGCGCAACAAGGATTTCGTCTTCTACAATCTTCCTCAGAATTTCGTGTTCGTTCTGAGCGAGTCGCTGGTCCCGCTCTCCATCTCCTTCATCCATCACGATACGAACGCCGTCGCACTCTTCTGGCTTGCATCCAGGGCCGTATTCGCCCCGGCAACGGTCATCGCAGAATCCATACGCGCACAGGTCTACCGGACGATCGCTCGCACGGAAGCGGGTCTTCCGAAGCTCGTCTTCACCACGTCGGCCGTCCTCTTTGCTGTGGTGGCGGCTCCCCTCGTCGTTCTTGCCTGGATCGGTCCGGAGTTGTTTGCCTTGGTGTTCGGGCCTCAGTGGGCCGAGGCCAACGATTATGCCCTCATCCTCGGTGGACTGGTGGCCCTTAACATGGCCGCGCTCCCCTTCGTCGGCGCCCTCCCGGTCGTTCGGCTGCAGGGGACCTACTTCCTGGTGGAGTGTGTCGGGCTTCTGGTCCGCGCCGCTGTCATCTTTCTGATCCCCTGGAGCACGGCTTGGTTGAGCGTGGCGGCCAGCACTGTCGCCTATGCGGCAGTGCAGGCGGCCTTCTTCATCTATGTGACAATCGTCCTTCTCAAGCGGAAGAGCCTGACATCATGAGGAGTGTGCGCACGCTCGGTCTTTTCGGCGTTGCCGGTTTCAATCGCGGCGACGACGCGATCTCGCGGAGCTTGATCGCAGGTTTTCGGCGGGAGCGCGCCGACATCACCTTCGTGGTGCCAACCCTCCGAAAACAAGATGCGGCCGATCCACGGGTCCGGACCTTCCTCCTGGAAAGGAAGACTTTGCCCGGCATGGCCCGGCTTGTGGCAGCGATCGCGCGCTGCGACGCGATCGTTGTCGGGGGCGGATCCCTCGTCCAGGACCAGCTGGGCGGCACCCGGACGAAAGGGGTGCTCGGATACGCCTGGACGGTGACCGCCATCGCTCGCGCGCTCCGCAAACCGCTTGCGACCGCGCCTCTCGGGGTCGACGATCTCACATCCGACGCCGGGCGGGTCGCCGCGCGCGAGACGCTGAACCGGATCGGACGGATCACCGTGCGGGACGTCCTGTCGGAGCGGAACGCTCGGATCCTGTTCGGCCGCGCCGATCGGCCGGTCCATGTGGCGTGCGACCCTGTGTTCGACTTCCCGGTTGCGTTGGACGGCGCCCCACGGGAGGACACCTATGTCCTCTCGCCTGCCTTCGAAGGGCGCAACGAGGATCGAATTGTGGCTCTGTTTCGCGCCATCGCGACGACGCTGCTGGAGCGCCATCCGGGGTGCCGCGTCGCGGTAATCGCGATGGACGACCGGGCCGAGGAGGATGCCGGCAAGGCGGGCTTGATCGTGGATGCGCTTCCTGAGGCTCTGCGGGCGCGCGTGCGGATCGCCGTGCCGGCGACACCTGAGGAGGCGGCGGCGATGCTCCGCACGAGCCGCGGCGTGGTCGCCATGCGGCTCCACGCGATGATCATGGCGTATGGCCATGTCCCGATCTACGCCCTGAGCCACACGACCAAAACGGACGCCATGATCGAGACGAACCACATCCCCGGCATGTCAACCCGAGGTGACGGTCCCGTCGAGACGATCGCCATGGCAGCGGCAGACGGCTTGGCGCAGCCAGGGCCCTTCACCCTGCAACAGAGCCGCGCCACTGTGCTGCGCACGGACCTCGGGGCCTATTATGGTGAAACGCTCGCCTTCCTGGACCGGGCGATCGCCCGCTCGTAAACGTCAATGGTCTGCTGCGCGACGGTGGTTGGATCGTACTGCGGCCGGGCCGCCAGCCAGTTGTCCTGCAGCCTAGCGAGAAGTCCCGGCCGCGACAGCATCTGGTTGATGGCGCCGAGGAGGCTTTCGGCGTCATCCGGATCGAAGATCAGTCCGCGGTCCCCGTTGCCGATCATCTCTGGAAGCCCGCCACGCTTGGCGACGATAGGAATCACTCCGTGAATGCCGGCCTCGTACGCCACACGGCCGGCTGGCTCATTCCAGAGCGACGAAACGACCACGGCATCCACTGACCCGTAGAAGGTATCAGGGGTTTGCACGCCGAGAAACTCGACCGGCAGTCCGGCCGCGAGGTCGGCCATCGCCCGAACATAGATGGGGTCGCCGGATCCGCCAATCCGAAGGCACCACTGGTCGGCCGGCATTGTTGCCAACGTCCGGATCAGCCGATCCAGCCCTTTCTCTGGAGAAATCCGGCCGAAAAACCCGATGGTCAACCGCCCGTTCTCTACAGGGCCGCGCCGTGGCGCGGCCGCTTCGGCCGGGCGGTAGGCCCCATGGATAATCGTCGCGCCGGCTTCGCGGGTGAATAGACCGGCGGCGAGATGGACGCGTTTCATAAACTCGCTGACGTAGATGACTTCGGCAATCCCACGCGACGGACGCACGACAGGCGCTCGCGCGGCGATCCGGCAACTGCCGCAGATGTCGGTGCAGTTCTTCCCCGCCTTCCGCATGCTAGATTTGATACACGTCATGTAGTAGTCGTGCACCGTGTGCACGATCGGAACACCGGCCCGCGCGCTCACCGACCAGAATCCTGGTCCGATGCCCGCCATCACGTTGGTGTTCACCACGTCAGGCCTAAAGGCGGCCAGAACCTTGCTGTAGTCCACATTCATTAAGGTGCCAAAGCGGTCGACCGCGTGCCAACCGGCCTTTTTCCAGCCGGAGGCCTCCCCGCGGGCATAGAGATTGCGAAGCCTCAGCCGATACTCCTGAAGCTCGGACTCCGGGTGCAGTCCCTCATGGGCATACGTGTCGACCGACAAGACGGCAACCGTGTGCCCGAGCCGCTGCACCTCCTCGGCAACCAGCCGCATGGAGACCTGGGCCCCACCGACGGCGCCTTTCGGAAAAAAGTTCCGCGACACGAACAGCACACGCATCCACTACCTCATCGAAAAAAAGATCAGGGTACATCAGAGAGCGTTCGCCTCGTTCCGGTTGGACCAGAGCATCCCGATAGCAAGCCCGAGGAAGCAGACGCCAACCATTCCATTCAGGATGTTGGCTGTGATGCCGTTGAACAGCAGGATCGACAGGATGGAGAGCGCCGGCAGCATGTCCGGATTGTGGTCGTCGACATCGTGGATCTTCAGGAAAAGAAGCCCAACCAGAAGCAAAGCACCTACGCCGAGGCTGGTGTAGAGAAACAGGAACATGTTGTCGGGCGCGATGGCCAATGCCGGATCCGTGAACGCAACCGCTTCCCCGACAGACCCGATCCCGGCCCCGATGAGTACAGTTGGGAACTCCGAAAGGCGATCGATCGCCCACGGCCAGACGTTCATTGTCCGATCGTCGAGTGAATAGACGGTGGCACCTGTCAGTCGGCCTATGTCCAGCCCATAGAGCGCGAACGGAACAACCATGCACAAGCCCGCCGCCGCTATGCCAATGGAGCGCAGCATCGCGACCACCATCGGAAGGACGCGCGGGCCCATTAGGATCGGCAGAACGCAGGCAACTAGCCAAAAGAAACCGAACCAGACGATGGTTGCCCGCTGCTGCGCCAACCAGACGGCATAGACGGCGGGTCCGATCAGAAGGACGGCCGCTAACCGTGACCCCCTGTCCAAGCCTGTGGAGACGATCAGCGTGGCGCAGACAATCAGAAGCGCAGTATCTGTGGAGGCGATGCCAAGGCCGGCAATGCGGCGGCTCTCCCCATCTGTCCACCAGACTCGGCTGACATCGTTGGTGCCGAAGGCGCCTTCGAATACGAGGCCGGACCATGGGAACTCGAGCAGGCTGTCGTAGATCGCCCCCGCGATGGACGCCGCGCAAATTGCCAGCATCAGCGGCCGAACGACAACTCCCAACTGCCGGAAATGGAGGCCGACCACCACCGCCACGATCAGGGCGAACACCTGCCGCACGCCGAAGAGGACCGACAGCGGATCCAGCGCCGCAAGGGAGAGGATTGAACAGGCGAGAACGACTGCAATCCAGAACAAGGCTGTTATGTCCGATCGATAGAGATAGGCGACGAACAGGACCATCACCGCCGATGCGACGATCCCGTCCGGAACGTACCAAAGCCCGGGCAGATAGGCTCTGATCGGTGCCGCAAAAGCCTGTCGGCTCACGACCGAGAAGAAAGCCCCGAACACGACCATCATCTGGAAAGACTCGACCAGATCATGGGTCTGAGAATGGCTCGTTTCATCTAGTCTATACTGCATTTTTCACATCTGCTCTACGCGAAAGCACGGTACATAATCTGATGCACCTTGCGAACCGATCTCTCTTGAAGAAGCGCGTGCGCGCCAAGCATATGCCGCCCGGGTTCGCCAGGGCTGTCCGCGAAGCCCGAGTTGAAGACGGAGCGGCAGCCATCCAACCAGGACTTGCAACTGGCACCCCGCTCAACCGACGGCCTCCCCAGACCCGGGTCATCGTTCGGATCCGATGGCCCTCACTGCGTCCACGACGCGGCGGGCGCTCGCTGCCCATGAGAAGTGTTTCGCGCGCGCACGACCGAGCGCCACGAGGTCGGCGCGGAGCGCGTCGTCGGAGAAGACCCGGTTGACCGCCGCGGCTATGCCGCGTGCATCGAGTGGATTCACGTAGAGCGCCGCGTTGCCGCAAGTCTCCCGGACCGCGGGAATGTCCGAGGCCACCACGGGGCAGCCCTGGGTCATCGCTTCGAGCGGCGGAATTCCGAACCCTTCGTAGCGGCTGGGAAAGACGAGCGCGCCCGCCGCCCGGTAGAGACCAGCCACGTCCTCGTCATCGAGCCGGCCGGTGAACAGGACCCGTTCGCTGGAGGCGGTCTCGGCCGTCCCGAACACGGACTGGTTGGCACTGCCCACCACCACGAACCGCGGGCCGCTGGCCTCCAGCAACTCGAAGGCCGCAATCGCAGTGCCGAGGTTCTTGTTCGGCGTGGGGGACCCGATGAACAGCGCATACCGGAACGGCTCCAGGCCGAGCCGGCCCAGGACGCCGTCATTGGGCTCAATGGACAGAATGTGTTCGGCCGAGTTCGGGACGATGAAGACGGACTTGGCGCCCAGAAACTGCATCAGTTCAGTGCGGGAAAAATCCGAGACCGTGCCTATGACGGATCGCCGTGCCAGGATGCGGCCGAGGGTCTGGTGATAGGACCGGTAAGCAAGGGAGAAGTTATCCGGCGTGCGGAACACCATGGCATCGTGAATGATGGTGACACTTCGCGGATGGAGAACAGGGCCGCTGTTGCAAAGATTGAGCAAGGTGCCTGTCCGGGCCGCACGGAACAGGTCGACCTGCTCCCACGCATGCCCCTTCAGCCGTCCGACCTGACGGACGTCGATGCACTTCAGGTCGAGATCCCGGTCTGCGCCACCCGGCATCAGCAGGCACCACCCCTCGGATGGGTCCATACCGGCGATAGCCCGGTCGATCTCGCGGACGATTTCCCGGGCGAAGCGTTGCACGCCGCTGGTCTTTTGAACCAGAAAGCGGCCGTTGATATAGTACAATCTGTGATCCCTTATACCTTTTCGGTTTCGACATTCACCGGCTTGAAGCGTCTTTTGGCCGTCAGTTCGGCATAGAAATCACCGAGTTCGAAGCTCATCCGCCGGGCCGTGTACTTCTGAAGGAAGACAGCACGCGCATTGTGCCCCATCCTGATCAGGTCGGACTTGTCGAGACGACCGATGCAGGCCAGCAGGCTCTCCGGATCCGGTTCGAACAGATATCCGGTGTCCCCATCGGTAACGATCTCCGGAAGCGCGCCCCGCTTGCTCGCCAGAACGGGGACCCCGGCTCGGAACGCCTCGATCGCCACCAGGCCGAACCCCTCCCATCGGGACGGCATGACAACGGCGTCGGCCGCCGCAATACGCCGGAAGACCTCTTCCCGGTCCAGCCAGCCGGTGAAATGGACCGGTGATTTCCCGTCGACTTCGAAACGGGAAGCACTGACCTGAGCCCCACCGACGACGTCGAGGGTCACTCGCCCTCCGGCGACCCGTCGCATCGCGTCAAGCAGGATGTCGAGACCCTTCTGCGGATCGTGTCGTCCGACGAATAGCAAGCGAATGGGATAGCCGGTGCTCTTTCTGCCTGGGTCGGGCTCCCGCAGATCGTTGATGCCGTTGAGAATCGTCCGCTGCATGCGAATGGGAATTCCGGCTTCGGCCGCTAGTCGCGCCTCGAAGTCGGAGATGTTTACAATCCCGTCGGTGACCGCCGACAAGGTCCGCTCGATCAACTTAAAACCGGCGCGGTGCAAGGCCGACGCGTCCATCGAAAACGACCACCCGTGGGAGCAGTAGACCACGACGCACCGATGCGGGTGGATGGCGCAGACGATGCGGCCGATAACACCTGCATAGGTGCTGTGGATATGAACCACGTCAGGGCGGAACGTGACAATCGCCGACCAGAGACGCCGTGCCAGGGACAAGAAGGAGGGGACGTCCCTGCCTCTCCGCGTCCAGAGGTACACGTGTTCCAACGGGACATCGCCGATGTACTGCGCATGTTCGGCCGGCATCACGAGAGCAATGTTGGCCCGACCGAAGCGGGAGAACTGGAGCGGAAGCAACTCCCTCAGATAGGACGCCGGACCGCCCGGGACCGTCTCACAAACATGCAATATACGTTGCGACATCGATCGCTCTGCTTCCCTTGTTCGTAAAACCTCGTGGATGTATTGCAATTAATTAATGTACATACTCGCATTTTCTTCTCTCTTTTTCTCTACCGCATAGATCAGACATTGAGAAACAGATTTTTCGTATTGAATTCTAAATCATTTGGCATGCTTGTGTTCTCCAGGTCCATCACTAGGCTTTTCTTTTGTTTTTGACGCAGGCCGCCTCCATGATCATCCAAGAAGCATCATTCAGACCCGCTGAAATCTTCCGTCTGTCCTCTCCAGCGTGTGACGAACGTTGTGCCATTTCGACCACCGATTTGAGGCATTTATTGTTGCTGAACTGACCTGCCACTGAACTCTCATCCAGCGGCGACTAGAGCCTCGGCGGATTGTGCGCCGTCTGGCGCAGGTGGAGCAATGGTCGGTCGGCGGAGCTGGTCGGGGTTGCGCAGCCGATCGGCCATTGCGGTGAGATTGGCCGCATAGAAGGCCGGGGTTTGGTAGCCGAGAGCCGAGGGAGGTCGGCTCCGGTTGTAGTCGTCCGCCCAGGCGGCGATCTTCGCCCGGGCGTGGTCGAGACCGAAGAACAGGCTCTCGTTCAGGAGTTCGTCGCGCATGCGGCCGTTGAAGCTCTCGCAGTACGCGTTCTGCATCGGCTTTCCCGGCGCGATGAAGTGCCAGGTCACCCGATGCTCGGCCGCCCAGGCGAGCATATCGTTGGAGGTGAACTCCGTCCCATGATCGGAGACGATCATGCCCGGCTTGCCCCGCCTGGCGATCAGGGCCGTCAGTTCCCGGGCGACACGACGCCCCGAGATCGACGTGTCCGGAATCGCCGCAAGGCACTCGCGGGTCACGTCGTCGACGACGTTGAGGACCCGAAAGCGCCGCCCGCAGGCCAACTGGTCATGGACGAAGTCCACCGACCAGCGGGCGTTCGGCCTTGCTTCGATGAGGATCGGCGCCCTGGTGCCAACCGCACGCCGTCGGGCGCGTCGCTTCCTCACCGTCAGCCCCTCCTCGCGGTAGAGACGATAGATCCGGTTGATGCCCGACGGCTCGCCATCCCGGCGCAGGAGGACGAACAGGCGACGGTAGCCGAACCGGCGCCGTTCGTTCGCCAGAACCCGCAGGCGCTCACGCAGTCCCGTGTCCACCGGCCGTTGTGAGCGGTAGCGGATCATCGTCCGATCGGCCGAGACGATGCTGCAGGCCCGCCGCTCCGACAGGCCGAGCACGGCCTTCAGATGCGCGACTGCGTCGCGCTTGGCGGCGGGCCCTACCATTTTTTTGAGAGCAGCTCACGGAGCGCAGCGGCATCCAGCATCGACTCCGCCAGCAGTTTCTTCAGCTTCGCGTTCTCGTCTTCCAGCGCCTTCAGCCGCTTGGCCTCGGACACGTCCATGCCGCCATACTTAGCCTTCCAGTTGTACAGCGTCGCCTCGGAGATCCCGTGCTTCCGGGCAAGGTCAGCCGACTTGGCGCCCGCCTCGTGCTCCTTCAGCACCCCGATGATCTGCTCTTCAGTGAACCGTGCTCGCTTCATCTGTCCGTCCCTCGTCAGGCCGGACTCTAACGCCATGTGGAGGAAAGAAGCAGTGGCAGGTCAGAACCGCTACATATATTATTCTGCTTGGAAGCGCACTGGATCCAATTTTCCAGAAAATTCAGCGCCTTGAATGTAGAATTATTCAGATATTTTATTAAATTTGCGGTTTTCACTTGATTTTGATACGATCGAATCCATCGAATATCTTCTCGTTTATCTAAATCTGTTACTTATATAGTCCTTCGGATTTAGCGCCGAACCTCTGGCCTATCCGCAGCCCCGACAGGCTCATGATGGTGTTCCTTTTAGGCCGATCTTCTAACGCAGGCGTTTCAAGCTCTCGATCCGCTCGACTCGGCACCGGACAGCTCTTTTGGACATCGCGATCGGAATTATTCCTTTTGTCGATGCTCCTCGCGGTTCCGAATGCCATTTGGAACCGGATCCTGACCGGTATCGAGACACACGGCTTAATCGGATCGGCCTTGGCCACCTTCGAGATCAGTGCGATCGTGTGGCTGTCGCTTTGCCTCGCGATCTCCATTCTCTGGAAGGCCGAGCGCGGGCGGACCGATTGGCTCGACCGCGTCTTGTTTCTGATGGTTCTGCTGGCTACGGCGCTTCCAATCGGCGCCGGCACCTGGCTCGCCGTGACCGCGTCGAGCGCCTTCTACCTCGCACGCAAAAATTTGGCGCCTGAGGAGAAGGCGGCAGCCGCCATCATACTCGCCGTCACGGCGCCGATGTTCTGGAGCCGACGCCTTCTGGAGGTCTTCGGCCCGACGGTGCTGTCGATCGATGCCTATCTCGTCAGTCTGGTAACGGGCACGGAGAGCGTCGCAAACGTGGTTCCTCTGCCTAACGCCGAAGGTTTCTTGATGATTGCCACCCCCTGTTCGTCTCTTGCGAACGTGTCCATCGGCCTGCTGCTCTGGACCAGCTGGACCCAATATTTCCGCATGCCGTTCGATCTGTTTTTCTGGATCTGGTGCGCTATCGTCTGCAGCGTGGTTGTGGCCATCAACGTCGTTCGCATATCACTGATCGGATACTATCCGGAGCACTACGAACTGTTGCACGGCGCTGGCGGTAACGCGGTGACGTCCTGGTTGACGACATTTGCGATCCTGTTCATCAGTTACAAAGGGACGCGCCGTGCAGGCTACCGTCTTCACTAGAGCCGTCGCGGTCGGCCTGTCGTTGCTTTGTCTGTCATACGAGAACGTGCTGACCTTAAAGGAGCTGCAGCCGGATCACGACGCGATCTACCGAGCAATCGAGCGCACGGCCTCCGAAAACGATATGCCGATCGTCGACATATCCGGCTTTGCCAAGGACCGCTTGGCGCTGTCATTCCAAGGCGACGGCTGCGTATACCATCTGGTCAGCTTGAACCCGGCCGACTCTGAGGAAACAGGCTTCCGCACCGCCTTCCAGGGAGCGAGTCGGTACTATTTTCAGTCGGAAGGACAGCATTTTGCGTCCGCCGACTACTCGTCTTCGGTCGTCTCTCTTATCAGTGCGAAGCTATCGTCCATGCTTGGCCAGAATCACCGTGTTGCAGCCCTCATCGGCATCGCGGAGACGGGCTCGTGCAAGTCTGGCTTTCCGGCGGTCACCAGTTTCGATGCTCCATAAGCGCACCGCTCGACAGTTGTGACCTGATACCGCAACGAACTTCTTTATCGTCCTAACAACTACAAGCGATGCTACATTATTGACATGCACGTTGTTAAATGATATGCGCTGTATTTGGCTGCTGTATTGAAACTAATTGGACTTATTTGAAATTTGTTAGTATACGCCCTGATACAAAGCGCGTTACGTCCCGAAACTCTAAATCATCATTTTTAGACTGGTAAACTTTCGAAAGGCTTTGGCAATGAATATTGCAATGGTCGGCTCCGGATACGTTGGCCTTGTTTCTGGCGCCTGCTTAGCGGATTTCGGGCACCGAGTTGTTTGCGTAGACAAGGACACCCGGAAAATCGATGCACTGCTCCGTAACGAAATTCCAATCTTTGAACCTGGTCTGGACGGGTTGGTAGCATCCAACGTGGCGGCGGGACGACTGAACTTCGGGATGGAGTTGAGTGGACCTGTAGCCGATGCAGATGTGGTCTTCATCGCCGTTGGAACGCCCTCGCGCCGGGGCGACGGCCACGCGGACCTTTCGTACGTCTACGCGGCGGCAAAAGAGATCGCCCGCGCCCTCAACGGGTTCACGGTCGTGGTTACCAAGTCCACTGTTCCGGTCGGCACCGGCGACGAAGTGGAACGCATCATCCGTGAAGAGAACCCGACAGCCGATTTCGCCGTCGTGTCCAACCCGGAATTCCTCCGAGAAGGCGCCGCCATCGACGACTTTAAGCGGCCGGACCGGATCGTCATCGGCCTGGAGGACGAGCGCGCGCGCGACGTGATGACGGAGGTTTACCGGCCGCTCTACCTCAACCAGGCCCC
>NZ_MSIG01000033.1 GCF_001927285.1 Mongoliimonas terrestris
GTCGCCCGCCGCGAGCTCGCGCTGGAATCGGCCATCACCAAGCTCGACAAGTACCACCTGCTGATCCTCGACGACCTCGCCTACGTCACCAAGGATCAGGCCGAGACCAGCGTGCTCTTCGAGCTGATCAGCGCCCGCTACGAACGCAGATCCACTCTCATCACTGCAAATCAACCCTTCGGCGAGTGGAACAGGATCTCTCCGGATCCTGCTATGACGTTGGCCGCCGTCGAACGTCGAGAGCTACCGACGCCGCACCGCCGTCGAGCGCCGAAAGGGACCAGGACGCCCGCCAAACCGCGCGACAATCAAAGACATCCCTGATTGACGCCCACGACAATCAGGATGAGAAAACCCTTGCTCGCGGCCGATACCACCGCGATCATCACCGCCGCCGCGACACCCCGACTCTTATCCTGATTGTCGCGCCGAACTCACCCAGATTGCCGCGCTATACAGAAGGGCATCACCGTGGCATTCACCACCGCGGCCACCCTCGTCCACCAGCTCATGGAGGCTCGCGACGAGCGCCGGCTCCTGAAGCAGCAGCGCGATCTCCAAGCCGTGCAACTCCTCATCGTCGACGAACTGGGGTACGTGCCGCTGTCGCCGACCGGGGCCGAGCTCCTCTTCGAGGTCTTCTCCCAACGCTACGAGCGCGGCTCGACAATCGTCACGTCTAATCTCCCCTTCGAGGATTGGACGAGTGTCCTGGCTTCCGAACGGCTCACCGGCGCGTTGCTGGACCGCCTGACCCACCACGTCCACATGCAGCGTCTCCCTTAGGAACATGCTGATGCCAGTGGGCGTCGGCATCGGCTCGTCGATCGTTGCCATGCGAGGGGTCTCGCGGGCCGTCTCCCAGTAGAGACGCGCAGAGCTCGCTCCCGTGTTGGGCAGCCAGTAGAGCATGACGTTGTCGATCATGCCGTCGAGCGTGAAGACCCGCTCGGCACGGCCGTCGCTGTCCGATACGTCCTGAAGCATCTGGTAGATCCAGGCCGCGAGCCCCGCAGGCGAGTCCGCCAGGGCATAGGCGACGGACTGCGGATGCCTGCTCTGGATCTGTGCGTAGCCCGACAGGCGATCCACGTAGAACTGGAGATCCTCCAGCATCTTGCGCTCGGCTGGCGTGGCACTGGCTTTCTCGGCATCGGTCAGCTCGAACTCGACGAGGTTGAGGTGGATCCCGATCAGGCCGGGCGGTTTCATGAAGCCGAGCCTCGTGGCGATCTGCGCACCGCGGTCGCCTCCCTGCGCCGCCCATCGCCGATAGCCAAGCCGCTCCATCAGGACGATCCAGGCCTTGGCGATGCGCTCGTTGTTCCAACCCGTCTCGGTCGGCTTTCCGGAGAAGCCATGGCCCGGGAGCGACGGCACCACGACGTGGAAGGCATCCGATGCCTGCCCCCCTTGAGCGACCGGATCGGTCAGCGGTCCAATGACATCCCGGAACTCGAGCACCGAGCCCGGCCAACCATGAGTGAGGAGCAACGGTTGGGCGTTGGGCTCGGGGGAGCGGACATGCAGGAAGTGGATGTCGAGGCCGTCGATCTCGGTGAGATGCTGGCCGGAGTCGTTGAGCAGCCGTTCGCAGGCACGCCAGTCGTAGCCGCCCCTCCAGCGTTCGACCAACGCCCGAATGTCTTCCAAGGGCGGTCCCTGGCTCGTGTCTTCGACTGTCTCCGCGTCAGGCCACCGCGTCCTGGCAAGCCGAGCCTGTAGGTCGTCAAGATCGGCTTGCGGGACGGCCAGCTCGAACGGCCGAACCAGGTTGCCCTTCGTCCCGGACGCGCCGGACGCCGAAGACGGCACCTCGTCCGACAGCGCTTGAGCCGTGCCAGGAAGCAGGACCGCACCAGCAGTGGCGGCAAGCGAGTGAATGAACTGTCGGCGATCCATGGCGATCTTCTTTGACGGTGTCGACGCAGCGCAGACCCCTTGCTCCGCGCAAGGATGATCCAGTCGGCTGAGGGATCGCTACATGTTAACCGCGCGAACCAGACGGACGCCCCAGTCCTCGTCCGGGTTGGTGGTGCCGTCCCCGAGGCGCTCCTGCATCACGGCAACACCGAGGTCCCGGCGCTTGGGCAGGCGAGGCCTGTCGGCGGCGGCGAGAGCCGGTCCCATCTCCTCACGTGTCAGGTCAGTGCAGTAGGCCGGCGCGCCCGGCTGCTGGCGCCACGAGTCCGCAAGTGTGCCGGCGTCGAAGGCGTCGAACCCGGTATCCTCGACAAGCGCCATGGCGACCTCGCGGTCCCGGTCACGGTCCGCCGCGACGGGAATGGCGATGCGCCCTTGCGCTCCCGCTGGCTGGCCCTTCTTGGCGAGCGACGCGGAGCCTATAGCGTTCCAGGCCTTAGCGATGGGACGGCTCAACTGCCCGGTGACCCAGAGGCTCTCGACCTCGCCCTGCTCGATCACCTCGATCCGCTCGTCGCGGAACGGGTAGTAGTTGGACGTGTCGACGACGACCGTGTCGGTCGGGAGCTTCGCGATCCGAGGCGCGATCTCGGGAAGGCGGTTGAGGGGAATGGAGAGGATGACGACGTCGACGTCGACGAGCGCTTCCGGCTGCGTGACCGCTCGGGCGCCGGATGACAGGAGTTCGGCCACGACCGTTTCCGGTCCGCGGGAGTTGGCTACCTTCACGTCGTGCCCGGCAGCACTGAGTTTCTGGACCAGCGTCTTGCCGATGTGGCCCGTGCCGAGAATGCCGATCTTCATGAGTTTCATCCCACTACTTGTTGCATCGCTGTTATAACTACGAGTAGGTAGAGGTGTCGGCAAGAACCGACCAAAAGGTGACATACACACCAAAAGGTAACTGTGATGGTGGACCGTGACTGGCGATGTGAGGACCCGAAGGCGCAGCTCGTTTGGGCGGCGGCGACAAGTGAGGCGATGCGCGTGCTCGAGGGTAAGTGGAAGATCGTCATCATCTTCCAGCTCTTCGCGGCCAAGGAACCCCTGCGGTTCTCGGAGCTCGGACGCCGTGTCGAGGGCGTGAACCAGAAGATGCTGATTCAGCAACTGAAGGAGCTCGAGAAGGACGGGATCGTCGTCCGGACGATCTACCCACAGGTGCCGCCCAAAGTGGAATATTCGCTGAGCGAGATGGGTTTTGCACTCGGCCCTGCGATCGAAGCGCTGATCGACTGGACCTTTCTGCGCCGCAGCGCGTCGGAGGAAACGGAAAAGGTCGCGTAACCGACGTACTTACCTTTTGGTGTGTATAACACCAATCGGTAAGTTCTTGCTGAAGCGTGAGCGCGTCTCTAGCTTTCGTTCCCTGACAACAGCCTAGGGGACCGGAACATGAAGATCGGCATCATCGGCATCGGCAACATTGGCGGCACGCTCGCACGCAAGCTCAGCGCGGCGGGACATGAGGTCCGCGTGGCGAACTCCAAGGGGGCCGAAGCTGTAGGCCCCTTCGCGACCGAGATCGGGGCCACCGCCACCGACGCGCGTGGTGCCGTCGACGGCGTTGACCTCGTTATCCTCTCGATCCCGCTTCCCGCAGTGGCCGCCTTGCCGAAGGACCTCTTCGTCAGCCTTCCTGACACTGTCCCGGTAGTGGACACTGGCAACTACTACCCCGGAATGCGCGATCCGCAGATCGCGGAACTCGATGCGGGAAAGACCGAGAGCGTCTGGGTGTCGGAGCAGATCGGTCGCCCGGTCATCAAGGCGTTCAACAACATCCTGGCACACTCGCTCAAGGAGCTCGGCCGTCCCGAAGGGTCGCCGGGGCGCTTGGCCGTGGCCGTTGCGGGTGACGACACCACCGCGAAGAAGACCGTCATGGGCATCGTGAACGGCGTCGGCTTCGACGCCGTCGACGGCGGGACGTTGCAGGAGTCGTGGCGTCAGCAGCCTGCAACGCCCGGCTACTGCGGCGACTACGACGCAGCGAGCATGGAGAAGGCCCTGTCGGCGGCGGTGCCGGGCGAGGCCCCCGCCATCCGCGACAGGCTCCTCAAGAACATGAGCACGTCCGGGCCACGGCTGACCCATGACGACATGATCGCCATGAACCGTTCGGCGAATCCGCTGGGCTGAGCCTCGCTCGAGCTGACTCGATCGGTGGGGCATCGGTCCGACGGTGCTGCCTCGTCGAGGCATTGAATGCCAGGCCCGCATTCCGGCGATTTGAAGAAGGATCAAAGACATGATGGCTGTTCGATGGACATCCGGCGAGAAGCCGGACCTGGAGTTTCGTGAAGAGGCCACGCACACGCCCGGTCGGCACGAGGTGCTGGTGAGGGTGCAGGCCGCCTCCCTGAACTTCCGGGATCAGGCCATCCTTGACGGGCAGTACGGCGGACCAACGCAGCCGAACGGCGTGCCGCTGTCCGACGGAGCCGGCGAAGTGGTCGCTGTCGGAGAGGGCGTGACGCGGGCGAAGGTCGGCGACCGTCTCAGCGCGTCCTGTCACCTACACTGGATCGGCGGACCACCGCGTCCGGAGTACCAGCTCGACAGCCTCGGGATGACGACGGACGGTTGGCTGGCCGATCACATCCTCCTGCACGAGAACGCGATCGTCCAACTGCCCGCCTACCTGTCCTACGTCGAGGCGGCCTCGCTGCCTTGCGCTGCGGTGACAGCCTGGACGGCCCTCAACCTGTCGTCGCCTCTCCAGCCGGGGCAGACGGTGCTGATTCAGGGTACTGGCGGCGTTGCCCTGTTCGCGCTTCAGGTGGCGCGGATGTTCGGCGCACGCGTGCTCGCAATCACTTCGTCGGACGAGAAGGCCGTCACGCTCAAGGAGCTCGGGGCGGAGGCGGTCGTCAACTACCGCAAGATTCGGGACTGGGGCCGCGCAATCCTCGACCTCACGGACGGCACGGGCGTCGACAAGACAGTCGACATCGCCGGCGAGAAGACGATCGTCAGGTCCGCGGCTTCAACGCGTAAGGGCGGGGACATTACGGTCGTCGGGTTCACGAGCGGGTTCGGCGGCGGTCTGCCCCCGATCGATATTCTCTCCCGCTCCCTTACCGTCGCAGGTACGGCGATCGCCCCCCGGGAGAACTTCGAGGCCCTGTTGAAGGCTATGGCCATGCACGAGGTTCGGCCCTTCATCGATCGGGTCTTCCCTTTCGCCGATCATCGCGAGGTGTACCGACGCCTCAAGAGCGGCAACCACGTCAGCAAGGTCGTGGTCGACGTCGCGCATTGAAGCCATCCAGTCAGCGTCTGAGCGGGCGATCCCGTCATCCGCAACTCGTACCCGAGAGACTTCCATGACAAAGCCAAAGATGATCGTCGGGATGCATCTCGGGAACGGCTACGGCACGCATGGGGCATGGCGCATGCCCTGGGTCGATCCGACGAGCTATACGAGCTTCGACGCCAAGGTTCGCCATGCTCAGGCAGCCGAACGCGGCAAGCTCCAGTTCCTGTTCCTGCCGGACGGGCCGAGCTACGTCGCCGACGTCGACAACGAGCCTCCGCACTACAATCTCGACGTGATGCTCACCCTCGCGGCGGTCGCCCGCGCGACCAGCCGCATCGGCCTTGTCGCCACAGGCTCCACTACCTTCAACGAGCCCTTCAACCTCGCCCGCCAGTTCAAGGCGCTCGACGTCATGAGCCATGGTCGGGCCGGATGGAACGCGGTTACCTCGAGTGGCGAGGACATGGCGGCGAACTACGGCAAACCCGTACCTCCTCGTCCGGAGCGCTATGCCCGCGCCCACGAGAGCATCCAGCTCGTGCAAGCCCTGTGGGGTAGCTGGGGACGGGACGCGTGGGTCCACGACCAGGCATCTGGCCAGTTCGCCAAGGGGGACGAGGTCGTGCCGATCAACCTCGGTGGCGAGTTCGTCGCCTCCCGCGGGCCGCTCTACATCCCGCCCTCCGAACAGGGCCAGCCGATCATCTTCCAGGCTGGAGGCGGCGGCAACGGTCACGAGCTGGCAGGCCGCTACGCAAGCGGCGTCGTCGGGGCGACCTTCAGCATCGAGGATGCGCGCAACCAGCGAGCCGCCATCCGCGAGGCGGCGGAGCGCGCCGGGCGCGATCCCGACGAGGTGAAGTTCTTCGCCGGCCTGATGACGACCATCACCGCCGACAAGCGCGCGGGCCTCGATCGCCGGATGAAGCTGACCGAGCATACGTTCGCGCAACGCATCCCCTATCTCGGCCAAATGCTCGGGCTGCGCCTCGATCCTGCTCGGATGGGCGAGCCGCTGACGCAGGAGCAGTTGGCGGCCGCGCGTCCGTCGCCAAGGGACCCTCGTTCCGCGCTGGCTTTGAAGGTCGCTCGGGAGGGCTGGAGCCTTCGCGACATCCTCGCTCACGGCGTGATCGACTACCACCCAGTCATCGCTGGCCCTCCTGTCGAAGTCGCCGACCACATGCAGGAATGGTTCGAGGCGGAAGCCGTCGATGGGTTCTGGGTGTCGCCGGACGTCTACGACGACGGGATCGATTCCTTCGTCGACGGCGTGATCCCGATCCTACAGGACCGGGGCCTGTTCCATCGCGAGTACGAGGGCACGACCCTTCGCGACCATCTCGGGGTGCCGGCCCAATACGGTATCGATCCCTGTGTCAGCGGCTGATCCGACAACGACATCCAAGGAGGAGGAAAAGACCATGACTAAGCGCATCATCGGAATGAGAAACCCCGGCAACGGAGTCTCTGCGTTCCCCCGTCGCCGTAAGCTCGCAAGGCTTCTGGCATCTGGAACCATCGTGCTCGGCACCGCCCTAACGGGATCGGCAACGTCCGCCGGCGCCGCCGACAACGAAGGGCTGACACCTGCGGCCCCGCTGGCTTGTGACGATGGACTGAAGGCTGCCATGGGCGGCGCTGCCGACACCACGGTCCTGCTCGTGAAGGCGTTCAGACAGGGCGAACCCTTGGCTCTTGCAGGGGCGGCGAGCGCGGCAGCCTCGACCACCGCAGTCGAGGGTGCGGCGAACGCGCCACCTCCGACGGCTGGAACCGACATGTGCCTCGTGAAGCTGCTGGTCGGTCCCGGCAACCCGGGTCCCGCCGGAGCGCCGTCGACTTCGGCAGGCATCGGTATCGAGGTGCTGCTTCCGAGCCACGCCGAGTGGAACGGGCGCATCCGGGCCTACGGCAACAGCGGCTGGTCGGGAACCCCGCAGGCGAGCCTGGCCCAGGTCGCCGGCGACGACCTCCATGCAGCGGCCGCGGCGAAGGGCTTCGTGGTCGCCACGTCTGACAACGGACATGTGGGATCGCCAATCGACGCCTCGTTTGCCATGAACCCGGACGGCAGCGTCAACACGGTCGGGTGGAAGGACTTTTCCCAGCGGAGTCTGCACGAGGTAGCCGAGAAGACCAAGGCTCTGGCCAAGCTCTACTACGGCCGCCCGCACGAGTTCGCCTACTGGGACGGCTTCTCCACCGGTGGCCGCCAGGGCCTGAAGATCGCGCAGGCATTTCCCGGGGACTTCGACGGAATCCTGGTCGGCGCACCCGCCATCAACTGGACCCGCTACCATACGGCCGGGCTCTACGCCCAGATCGCCATGAAGCAGGAACTTGGCGAACTCATCGCGCCGGAGAAGCTGGACGCCGTCACCAAGGCGGCGATCAGCGCCTGCGGCGGTGCCGAGCTCGGCTTCCTGATCGACCCGTTGTCATGCCGATACGATCCGACACAGGACGCCGCACTGCTTTGCAAGGGGTCTTCCGGCGAACCTACGGGAAGCGCGGCGGGCAATCCAGAGGCCTGTCTCACCAAGGCCGAAGCGGGTGTGGTCAACAAGATCTGGTACGGGCAGACAATCGACGGTTCCGCACCCGACCCTGCTAGGGACAACGGAAACGCGAACGACCTCTCGGACGAACGGCGGCTCTGGTTTGGCTGGACCCGCGACACCGACCTGAAGGCCACGCCCGCCGGCGGTGCCCCGGGCATCATCCTCGCGGCGGACCAGACGGCCCTCGAGATGCAGGATCCCACGTTGGGGAGCGACTTGTTCGCCAACGCCACGGGCAAGGGAGCGAACCGCTGGCTGGATACGCTGGACTACGCCGGGCTGGCAACTGCGCAGGCACGGGGCGTCGAGCTTCAACCTCAGTTCAGTGACATCAACACCGACAATCCCGATCTTTCGGCCTTCGATGCCGCGGGAGGCAAGGTCCTCATGTACCAAGGGCTGTCGGACGAATATATTCCGGCCCAAGGTTCGATCAGCTACTACGAGAGCGTCATGTCCCGCATAGGCGGGGCCCAGGCTGTCCAGGAGTTCTTCCGCTCCTACCTGATCCCCGGCTTTACCCACAGCGGGCGTTCGGAAGGCCTGCCGAACGTGCCCGTGCCGCAGCCTGTGTCCGGTCGCGACGAGATGTTCTTGGCACTTCAGGATTGGGTCGAGAACGGCGAGGCGCCGGGAACGATTGAAGCCACTTCGAGTGATGGCAGCGTCTCCCTGCCGCTCTGCGTCTACCCGCTAAAGACGACCTACAAGGGCACGGGTTCGGTGAAGTCGGCGGAGAGCTACGCCTGCTACTGAGACAGGTGAAAACGTAGGCTGAGTTAGGAGATGCAAGCCGTGGCTTCTTCACTGAAGGGTGGCCACGGCCGGCCTTGCCAAACTCAACGTTCGGCAAGGTCCGCTTCATCAGTCTCTGAGCCCTAAGAGGACAGGCGGGTTACTACCCAAATCGGAAATAATTTCCGACGCCGCCTGTACAGCCGCCGTCCGGTGTAGGGTCAACTTGCCTGGGCAAGTGCATCAGGCTGTCTCAGCTTCCTGCGCCGTAAATGGAGCAACTTCTCACGTCTCTGACGAAGATCCGGATCGCTTCCTCGATCGTGTGACGTTCGCCGAATGCGGGGCGAGTGACGTTGCCCCCAGTTTCTATCCAGCCTTGATTTCGTTCCGGCGGTTGGTTTGGCCCTCTCGGGCGGGTTGAGCGGCGTGGGCAGACGCGGAGCCATTCACGTTGCGTAGCGTCTGATCCTGCCGCGGGTGGAACGTGGCCGCGAAGTCGACCGGCGTCTGCCATCCGAGCTTCGAGTGCGGCCGCGTGGTGTTGTAGTCGAACTGCCACCGCAAGAGCGCGGCTCTGGCCTGGGCCAGGCTGGAGAACAGCGTCTCGTTCAACAGTTCGTCCCGCAGGCGGCCGTTGTAGCTTTCAATGAAGCCATTCTGCATCGGCTTGTCGGGCGCGATGTAGTGCCACTCGACCGTCGCCGCGTCAGCCCAGGCCAGGATGGCGTTGGAGGTCAGTTCGCTGCCATTGTCGCTCACGATCATCTTCGGCCTGCCGCGCTCTCCCAGCAGCCTGTCGAGTTCGCGAGCAACCCTCACACCCGACAGCGATGTGTCCGCAACCAGTGCCAGGCACTCGCGGGTGCAGTCGTCGACGATCGCCAGGATCCGGAAGCGCCGACCGTCTGTCATCTGGTCGGCGACGAAGTCGAGCGACCAACGCTCGTTCGGTCGCAGCGGGATCATCATCGGCGCTCGTGTTCCGATCGCCCGCTTGCGGCCACCTCGCCGACGGACCGTCAGGCGCTCCTCGCGGTAGAGCCGGAACAGCCGCTTGTGGTTGACCTCGAAGCCTTCGCGCCGGAGCAGCACATGCAGACGCCTGTAGCCGAACCGTCGCCGTTGCTGGGCGATGGCTTTCATACGTTCGCGCAGCGTGGCGTCATCCCCGCGCGTGGTTTTGTATCTCATCGTCATGCGACAGAAGCCGGTGGCTTTACACGCCCGCCGTTCGCTCATCCCATGGGTGTCCATGAGGTGGGCAACAGCTCTCCGTTCGGCAGCGGGCGTCACCACTAATGGGATGGCCCGCCCCGTCCTCCCGTTGCACCCTGCATCGACGGGGTCAGAATGCACCGGCTGGGGGCAAACCGGAGGAGTTGATCATGATGCGCAACAAGCCTCGCGGTGCCGCGGTCTACGGCATCGATCTCGGCAAGAACCTGTTCCACGTCGTCGGCACTGACGCCGAGGGGCGTCCCGTTCAGACGCTGAAGTTCTGCCGAGACACGCTGCTGACCTTCTTCGAAAGAGCCGAGCCGGCGTTGGTCGGCATGGAAGCTTGTCCCGGTTCGCAGTGGCTCGCGCGCAA
>NZ_MSIG01000034.1 GCF_001927285.1 Mongoliimonas terrestris
GCGGTGTGGGGTGATCCGTTGCCGTAGCCTCAAGCCCGACCGTCATGGTCCGGTTCAGTCGGACCAGCCACGCATTCTGTCGGTTGGACGGAAGGGTGGTGGCCGGGTGAGCGGAGGTGGAAAAGCGTGGGTGGTCCGCCTGCGCGGACCATGACGGTCGCGGCGATCCCGTGGATCCTGTCGATCCCGTGGATCCCGTCGATCCCTTCAATCCCTGCCAACGCGGCAGGCGCGAGGATTGCGCGGCCGCGGGCTTCGGCGCCGGGCGCAGCAGCGTCAGGGGCGTCAGGGCGAGGATCAAGAGGGCGAGGGCGGTGAGGTGGGGCATGTCAGTCGTCCGCGTCGAAGGCCGGCTTGGCGGTGACGCCGGCGTCGGCGAGGAGCTTCCTCAGCCACGGCGGCGGGGTGCCGGCCAGCATGGCGCGGGTGCGCTCCAGCACCTCCTCGATCGGCGCCGGGTTGGGCACCTTCACCGGGTGGATCTTCGCCGACACGACCTTGGCGGCGGAGGGGCCGCCGATGGCGAGGCAGAAGAGGATCTGGCAGCCGGTGAGGCCCTCCACCTTCGGGCCGATGCGGTCGTCGCCCTCGGTCTTGTGCTTGCCGCTCTCGTCGGAGACGTCGTCGAAGTCGAGGGCTTCCACGAAGCTCCAGCCTTCGGTGGAGACGTCGTAGACGGCGAAGCGCTTGGCGGAGCCGAAGTGGGCGTTGAGCCCCTTCATGTCCTGGGTGGCGATGGCGACGCGGATGGTCGGGCCGGTCAGCGCCGGGCCGGAGAGAGTGTCCGCAAGGGCGAGGCGGCGGGTCAGCATGGGCGGGGCTCCGGGGAAAGGGCGGCCGGGACGGGCCGGTCGCGGAACGGGTCGAGGCCGGCCGGGGACGGCGCGTGGTGTTCGGCCTGGAAGAGGTTGGCGATCTCGAACATGAGGGCGCGGGTGCCGGCATAGCCGACCGACACCTTGTGCTGGCTGCCGAGCCTGTCGAAGATCGGAAAGCCGATGCGAAGGTGCGGACGGTGCAGGCGTTCCGCGGCCTGGCGGCCGTGGCTGTGGGTGGCGATGAGGTCGGCGTCGCCCTCCCGCGCGAGCCGCTCCAGGTCGCCGAGGTCGCCGATCAGCACCTCTTCGGCCGGAATGCGCTCCAGGGCGCGGGAGCCGACGGCGGTGGAGACCGCGCCGACGATGCGGGCGCCGAGGCCGGCAAGCAGCGTGGTGACGGCGAAGAGGAGGTCCGGCTCGGCGGCGACCGCGACCTTGCGCTCGCCGACGATCAGGTGGCCGTCCAGCATGGCGTCGACGAGGCGCGAGCGCTCGCGCTTCTGCCGCTCCGGCACCGGCCGGCCGGAGAGGCGGGCGAGGGCGGCCACGAAAGCGTCGGCGGCCTCCAGGCCGGTGAGGCTCGGCTGCACGGTGAGAGGCACGCCGGTGCGGTCGGCGAGGAGCCGGCCTGGCGCGGCCATGTGCTCGCCGATGGCGAAGGTGGCGGCCGCCCGGCCCATGGCGCCGATGGCGGCAAGGGGCGTGCCGCCGTAGCTGGTGGGCACCCAGGCGTCCGGCACGGTGCCGTCGAGCGAGAGCGAGATGTCGGGGAGGAGGGTCGGCGTGAGGCCGAAGCTCTCCACCAGATCGCGGACGGCCTCGATGTCGCCGGGGGTGAGGTGCTGACCGACGAGGATGTTGACCGCGAGCGGGTCGGCGCCGGCGACGCGGGTCTCCGGCACGAGGCCGGCGATGACCGCCTCGGTGGCCTTGGCCCAGCCTTCCTCCAGGGCGCCGGTGAAGTCCGGCGTGGAGGCGTAGACGACCGTGGTGCCGGCAAGATCGTCGGCGCGGCGCTTGAGGATGGTGCGTACCTCCCCGGCCATGTCCTCGCCGCGGGTCTCGGTGAGGGCGGTGGAGGCGATGCCGATCAGCTTCGGCTTCATGCGGGATTTCAGGTTGAGGAGAGCCTCCTCCAGATGGTCCGCGCCGCCGAGGATGGTGGAGACCTCGTTCATGGCGGTGGTCTGGATCGGGATGGTCTCCTTGAAGTGGCGCACCATCAGGACGAGCGCGAAGGCCGTGCAGCCCTGGCTGCCGTGGAAGAGCGGCACGGCGCCCTCGACGCCGAGATACGCCATGGCGGCGCCGAGCGGGGCCGACTGCTTCAGCGGGTTGACGGTGGCGGACTTGCGGACCGGGACGACGATGGACATCAGCACTCTCCCAGTTCCTGGGCGTCGGAGCCCGCGAAGGCCTTGAGGAAGGCGCCGGCCGGCAGGGCGGGAGCGTCCTGCGGGAGTGTGTCGGCGAGCACGGTTTCGGTCAGCACGGGGCCGCCGAAGGTGGGGGTCACCAGGGCGTCGGCGAGGAAGTTCGGGGCAAAGAGGTCGTCGGCCTCGGCGGTCTCCCACGGGGCGGGGGCGCGGACGGCGGCCCAGACCGGGTTGTGGATGGCGGCGGCGATCTTCTTCACCATCTCCACCATGCCGTCGTAGCCGGCGAAGGCGTCGTGGCGCTCCTGGTTGATATCCATCCAGGGCGTCTTGGCCTTGAGGGCGATGAACTGGGTGCGGCCGCCGGAGAGCATGATGTCGGCCTCCCGGTCCTTCAGCATGCGGTACATGTCGCGGGGCGCGATGGCCTCGAACATGTGCGGGTCGTCCTTCATCAGCTGCTTGATGCGGGCCTTGTCCTCGGCGGTGGATTTGCGGACGGAGGTGCCGACGATCTCCATGCCCATCTCCATGAGGGCGGAGACCACGGACCAGGACTTCACGCCGCCGGTGTAGAGGAGCACGCGCTTGCCCTGTAGCAGCGGCCGGTAGGGGGCGAGGCGGGCCCAGACGCGGGCCTCCTCCTCGGCGATCAGGGCCTCGGTGCGGGTGAGGAGGTCCGGGTCGGCGCCGGTGCGCACGAGGAGGCGGGCGGTCTGGCGGAGGGCGTCGGAGGTGTCCTCCACGCCGTAGAAGGAGCCCTCGAAATAGGGGATGCCGTAGCGCTCCTCCATCTTGCGGGCGAGATTGATGAGGGCGGCCGAGCACACCATCATGTTGACGCGGCTGCGGTGGGCGGACGCCACGTCGCGATAGCGCGCGTCGCCGGTGATGCAGGCGTGGAGGCGGATGCCGAGCCGCCGGAACAGCGGCTCCACCTGCCAGAGCTCGCCGGAGAGGTTGTATTCGCCGATGATGTTGATGTCGGTCGGGGTGGAGACCTCCGGCTCGGCGGTGCCGATCACGTGGTCGAAGAGGGTCTCGCCGGCGAGCTTGTTGCCGAGCTGCTTGGCGCCGGCGAAGCCGGGGGCGATGACCGGGATGACCGGGGTGGCGAACTTCGCGCTCGCGGTCTTGCAGACCGCCTCGATGTCGTCGCCGATGAGGGCGGTGACGCAGGTGGAGTAGACGAACACGGCCGGCGGCGCGTGGGTCTCCACGATCTCGCGGATGGCCCGATAGAGCTTCTTCTCGCCCTGGCCCATGACCACGTCGAGCTCCGTCACGTCGGTGGTGAAGGAGGTGCGGTAGAGGAGCGGGCCGGACGAGGCGGCGTGCCGGTTGTCGTAGGAATTGCCCTCGCAGGCGAGCGGCCCGTGGATGAGATGGGCGGCGTCGGTGATCGGCTGCAGGACGATCTTCGCGCCGTCGAAGGCGCAGCCGCCGGCGGCGGCGCCGGGGGTGAGCGGCTTGGAGCAGCCTTTCTTCCGCGCCTTCTCGTCCTTCAAGAGGTTCTTGTCGCAGGCGGGTTCGTTGAAGACGTCCTGGATCTTGGCCTGAAGGGACATGACGCGCGTCCTCCCGCGGGGGTTCGGGGGAGGAGGAGCAAGGAGGGTGCCAGTGTGGGGTGGGGGAGGAAATGCGTTTAGTTAAAACGGCTTGACGGTCAACGGCCAGCGGCGGCCGGGTTGTCGCGACAACGCCTGTCGGGAATGCGACGATCCCTCTTGTCGGCTTTCAGGCGGTTGGGATTGCGGCAATCACGTCGGTGGCGGCGAAGTCGCGGCCGACGAACAGGAGCGGCAGGTTCTTCTGCCGTGCGAGCGCATACGAAAAGCAATCACCGAAGTTGAGATGGGCCGCATGAAACCCCTTGCCCCATCGCCGGTATGCCTGGACGGCATGGCCGGCCTCCTCGGCGCCGACGTCGGCGACGACGATAGGGGGGACGTTCAACATGGCGTCGAGTTCATCGGCGACGTCGCGTCTGAGAGCGACGATGTTCACTTCGACCAGGGTCGCCGCGGAGATGTGGACGACCTCGGCGTGTTCCAGCGCGGTGCGGACCGCCTCCCATCCGGGCTCCCGCAGCAGCACTGTCATCAAAGCCGAACTGTCCGTGACGATCACCCGGGCAGGCCGTATTCGTCGTAGAGGAAATCCTGGGACCGGGCCGCGTCGGGGCCGGGGCGTGCCTTGGCCGAGGCGGAGCGTGCGATCTCGTCGAGAAGGCGTCGCCGGCGGGCGATTTCCTCGGGCGTGACCGGACGGGGCGTAAAGGCGGAAACGGCTTCACAGGTGATGACCGGAACCAGGCGCACAACGGCTCCCTCTGTCGCGCCGAGGCGGACATCCTCGCCGCGTCGTGCGCGTTCCACCAGATCGGCCAATCGGATCTGTGCCTCCTCGATCGGAACGATCATCAGGGCTCTCCACTCGGTCACTCTGCCATCCGTAGATTTGATGAAGGTGGACGAAGCCGTCAAGCTATCGATCTGGAATGTGTCGTATCGGGCGGAGCCGACACCAAACGCCAAACGGCCGGGCTCCTCGCCCGGCCGCCTGTCATCGCGTGGACCCTCTCCGCTCAGCGGGTGAGGTCGTAGCTGTAGTCGGTCACGCCCGGCTCGTTGGTCTCGCGGTCGAGGACGTCGAAGACCTTGTCGAGGAGGGTGGTGAGGACGCGGAGGCCTCCCTGGTAGCCCCACACCGGGAAGCGGTGGTGGTGGTGGCGGTCGAACACCGGGAAGGTCATGCGGATCAGCGGGACCTTGGTGTCGCGCTCCAGGTACTTGCCGTAGGAGCTGCCGACCAGGAAGTCGACCGGCTCGGTGAAGAGCAGCGAGCGCAGGTGCCAGAGGTCGCGCTGCGGCCACACCTTGCTCTCCCGGGCGAACGGGGAGGCGGCGAGCATCGGGGCGATCTCCTCCTCCCAGTGCTTGGTGCCGTTGGTGGAGAGGATGTGGGTGGGCTCGCCGCCGGTCTCCAGCACGAAGCGGGCGAAGGCGGTGGCGAAGTCCGGGTCGCCGAAGATGGCGTACTTCTTGGCGTGCAGGTGCGCCTGGCTGTCCGCCATGGCGTCGATCAGCCGGCCGCGCTCGCGCTCGATCTCGGCCGGGACGGGCTTGCCGGAGATGGCGGAGAGCTTGACCAGGAGCTCGTCGGTGGCGGCGACGCCCATCGGGTAGTGGAAGACTTCGGTCTTGATGCCGAAGGTCCCGGCATATTCCAGCGTCTTGCGGGTGCACCAGCCCTGCAGGGAGATGACGTATTCGGCGTCCTGGGCGGCCGCCACGTCCTCCAGCTTCGTGCCGCCGTCATACATGCGGAACTCGCCGTCGGCCGGGGTGTCGAACTGGTCGGACGCGTCGCCGAGAAGGACGTAGTCGACGCCCATCAGGTCGAGGATGCGCTTCAGCTCGCGGTTGTTGCCGACGCAATACCCGTCGAAGCCCGGGATGATGGCGACCTTGCCCTTCACTTCCGTGCGGGTGCGGCCCTTCCAGAAGTGCTCCAGAACGCCCTTCACCATGTTGTCGTAGCCGTCCACGTGGCTGCCGACGAAGGCGGGGGTGTGGGCGAAGGGCACGTCGAACGCGGCCGGAACCGAGCCCTTGTCCTTGGCCGTCTGGATGAAGGAGTGCAGGTCGTCGCCGATGACTTCCGCCATGCAGGTGGTGGAGACGGCGATCATCTTCGGATTGTAGAGCGAATAGGTGTTGGCGAGGCCGTCCACCATGTTGTTGAGGCCGCCGAACACGGCCGCGTCCTCGGTCATCGACGAGGAGACCGCCGACGACGGCTCCTTGAAGTGACGGGAGAGGTGCGAGCGGTAGTAGGCGACGCAGCCCTGGGAACCATGGACGAAGCTCATGGTGCGCTCGAAGCCGGCGGCGGCGAACACGGCGCCGAGCGGCTGGCAGGCCTTGGCGGGGTTCACCACGAGAGCCTCGCGGGCGAGGTTCTTCTCACGGTAGTCCCAGCCTTGAGTCCAGTCGGCGATCTCGCTGACGCGGGCGTCGGAGACGCCGCACTCGAAGTTGAGCTTCTTGTTGGCGAGCATGTCCTTGTATTCGGGCTCGCGGAAGAGCGGTGCGTGGTCGAGCACCTTTTCGGCCGATTGCGGCATGGGTCTGATCCTTCGATGTCTGGCCGCGCCATACGGCGGCACTGGCAAAGGAGAGGGGTTCGCGACCGGCGGCGCCGGCGCGGGCGGATGCGGATGGGTTTGGAAGGGGTGCCGGGCCGATGGGGCGGCCCGGCGTGTCAGGGCTTAACTGCCTGGTCTCACTCGGCGGCGACGAGAGCCGGGGCGTCATCGTTCTTCCACGGTGCCTTCATCAGGCCCCAGACCGGGTTGTTGATGGCCAGGTCCATATCGCGGGCGAAGATGGCGAAGCCGTCGTAGCCGTGGTAAGGGCCGGAGTAGTCCCAGGAGTGCATCTGACGGAACGGGATGCCCATCTTCTGCACCGGGTACTTCTCCTTGATGCCGGAGCCCACGAGGTCGGGCCGCACCTTCTCGATGAACTTCTCCAGCTCGTAGCCGGTCACGTCGTCATAGATGAGCGTGCCCTTCTTCACGTAGTGGCCGGTGCGCTGGTAGTCGTCGTTGTGGCCGAACTCGTAGCCGGTGCCGACGATCTCCATGCCGAGATCCTCGTAGGCGGTGATGACGTGACGCGGGCGGAGGCCGCCGACGTAGAGCATCACGGTTTTGCCTTCCAGGCGCGGCCGGTACTTGGCGATCACGGCGTCGACCAGCGGCTGGTACTTGGCGATGACGCGCTCGGCGCCCGCCTCGATCTCCGGGCCGAAGTGCTTGGCGATCTTGCGCAGGCTGTCGGCAATCTGGCTCGGGCCGAAGAAGTTGTACTCGGTCCAGGCGACGCCGTACTTCTCTTCCATGTAGCGGCAGATGTAGTTCATCGACCGGTAGCAGTGGATGAGGTTGAGCCGGGCCTTGGGGGCGCGCTCGATCTCGGCGAGGGTGGCGTCGCCGGACCAGTTGCCGACCACGCGCAGGCCCATCTCCTCGAGGAGGATGCGGGAGGCCCAGGCGTCGCCGCCGATGTTGTAGTCGCCGATGACGTTGACGTCATAGGGGCCGGGCTCGAAGGCGGTGTCGGCGTTCTGCTCCACGCCGCCCTTGTTCTCGAACACCCAGTCGCGCACGGCGTCGTTGGCGATGTGGTGGCCGAGCGACTGGGAGACGCCGCGGAAGCCTTCGCAGCGCACCGGAACCACGGTCTTGCCGTGCTCCTTGGCCTTCTTCTTGGCGACCGCCTCGATGTCGTCGCCGATGAGGCCGATCGGGCATTCCGACTGGATCGTGGTGCCGTTGGCGAGCGGGAAGAGGTCGTTGATCTCGTCGATCACCTTCTCCAGCTTCTTGTCGCCGCCGAACACGATGTCACGCTCCTGGAAGTCGGAGGTGAACTGCATCGTCACGAAACTGTCGATGCCGGTCTTGCCGATGTAGTAGTTGCGGCGCTGGGACCAGGAATACTGGCCGCAGCCGACCGGGCCATGGCTGATGTGGACCATGTCCTTGATCGGACCCCACACCACGCCCTTGGAGCCGGCGTAGGCGCAGCCGCGGATGGTCATCACGCCCGGCACGGACTTGATGTTGGACTTCACGTCGCATTCGGTGAGCGGCTGGCCGTCCTCGGCCACCTCGTCGCCGTCCTTGGCAACGTTGAGGTGCTTCTTGCGCCGCTTGGCGAACTTCTCCGGATAGGCCTCGAGGACTTCCTCGATCAGCTTACCCATCGCTTCGCCGTCGTTCTCATAGTCGAGGCTCATGGGGATCGTCCTGTCTGCAGGTCTTGGGATGGGGATCGGGCGGACCCCGGACCGTCCGGCCCCGGGGTCAAGGCCCGGGGCGGACGGCGAGGGGGATGCGGGCGGCGCGGGCCGGTGGCCGCGCCGCCGTCCGGATCAGTGCGCGGCGGCCGCCTTGGCGGCTTCCTTGGCGGCGAGCTCGGCGAGGGCCTGCTCGTCGGACTTCATGATGCCGAAGTCGAGCAGCATGTCCTCCAGCTCCTCCATGGTGATCGGGGTCGGCACGGTGCCGAGGCCCGAGTTGGCATGGATCTTCGTGGCGAGCTGGCGGTACTCCTGAGCCTGCTGGCTCTGCGGGGCGTACTGGATCACCGTCTGCTTGCGCAGCTCGGCGTGCTGCACGATGTTGTCGCGCGGCACGAAGTGGATGAGCTTGGAGTTGAGGCGGGCGGCCAGGGCCTCGGCGAGGTCGAGCTCGCGGTCGGTCTGACGCTCGTTGCAGATCAGCCCGCCCAGGCGCACGCCGCCGGAGTGGGCGTACTTCAGGATGCCCTTGGCGATGTTGTTGGCCGCGTAGAGGGCCATCATCTCGCCGGACATGACGATGTAGATCTCCTGGGCCTTGTTCTCGCGGATCGGCATGGCGAAGCCGCCGCACACCACGTCGCCGAGCACGTCGTAGGAGACGTAGTCGACGTCGTCATAGGCGCCGTTCTCTTCCAGGAAGTTGATGGCGGTGATGACGCCGCGGCCGGCGCAGCCGACGCCGGGCTCCGGGCCGCCGGACTCCACGCATTTGATGCCGTTGTAGCCGATCTTCAGGACGTCCTCGAGCTCCAGGTCCTCGACCGAGCCCTGGGACGCGGCGAGGTGGAGGACGGTGTCCTGCGCCTTGGCGTTCAGGATCAGACGGGTGGAGTCGGCCTTGGGGTCGCAGCCGACGATCAGGATCTTCTGATCGAGCTCGACCAGAGCCGCGAGGGTGTTCTGGGAGGTGGTGGACTTGCCGATGCCACCCTTGCCGTAGAAGGCGATTTGCCGAAGCTTTGCCATGTCGGAATTCCGGAAGTTGGGGTTGGGTCCGAACGCGCGGCCGGTGAGTTCCGATCGCCGCTGGCCCCTTATCCGCAACCTGCGTGCCAAGGGGCTTGGCATGGGGTAAGTAGTTGATTTTGTTGAAGATGATCAGTGGGTGGGCAGGGTTTGCGGGGGTTTGGTCCGACGTGGTTGTCGGAGCCTCGACAAAGCTCCGACAGTGGGTGTTGGGGGGTGAGGGGGTGCGGCGCAGGCTCTTCCTGCTGGCGGAAGGCGGGATCCGGCCGGCGCGGGCATGGGCGCTGCGTGGCGGTTGATGGGGCGGACGGTTGGGCCCCGGCTTTCGCCGGGGTGACGGTGGAGGGGTTTAAGGGTTGGGGGGCGCGCTTGGCCGGCGACCCCTCCCCGACGACCTGACGGCCGTCGACCCTCCCCGCGAGGGGGAGGGTGGGCGCGAGGTGGGGGAAGGGGACGCGGAAAAGGAAAGGAAAAAGGAAAAGCGTGGGTGGTCCGCCTGAAGCGGA
>NZ_MSIG01000035.1 GCF_001927285.1 Mongoliimonas terrestris
AAGTGATGACGAGACAGCCGATCGGCGCACCGTAAGCCCTGGGCAAAAAAGCGTGCTTGTGCACGAAGCAGTTAGTTGGGAACGGCGCGCGCGGATTCATCATGGCCTGGCTGCAACAGCAGCCCGCTCGCGAGAGGCCGGATACATTTAAGCAGACTGTTCTCGTCGGATCGTCCGCGAACCTTGCACGGACGGGGCGGACCATACATTTTTTGAAAGCACGTCCTGGAGCATGGCCTTGTCCAGGGAGAGGTCGGCGACGAGCTTCTTCAGCTTGCCGTTCTCCTCCTCCAGCTGCCATAGCCGCTTCACCTCCGACGGCATCATCCCGCCATAGCGCTTGCGCCAGGTGTTAGATAAGTCTCCTCCGAGATCCCCGCCTTGCGGCACACCTCCGCGATCGCCGTCCCTTCCTCCGCCTGGCGTAGGATGAAGGCGATCTGCGCGTCCGTGAACTTCGACTTCTTCATCGTCCGTCTCCGTCTCGCGGCCCCATCCTAAACTGGATTTTTCCAGCTCGGGACGGTCCAGGAAACGGGCAGCAGGTCACAAGTTGCCCGCCGCTAATGCAAGCAAGAACCCGGTCCTGGCGAGCGCCCGAGGGTCAGCCATTCGGACGAAAGAACAGCTCTCCGATTGCCTCGGCGGGGACCGGTTGGCCGAACAGGAAACCTTGGGCATGGTCGCAACCCGCCTGCCTAAGCATCGCCGCCTGCCTCTGCGTCTCGACGCCCTCGGCCACGACGGTCAGGCCCACGCCGTGGGCCATGGCGATCACGCCGGCCACAATCGTGGCGTCGCCGCGGTCCAATTCGAGACCTGCGACGAAGCTTCGGTCGATCTTTATGGTGTCGATCGGGAAGCGCTTGAGGTGGATGAGCGATGCGTATCCGGTGCCGAAGTCGTCAAGCGCAACGCGGACCCCGGCTTCGCGGAACTGCCTTAGCACCTCTGCTGCCTGGCATGCATGGCCCTCCACGAGCACGTTCTCAGTAATCTCGACCTCCAGGTATTCAGGCCCGATGCCGCGTTCCGCGAAGTGGCCGACAATGACCCGTGCGATCCCGGGCACAGTGAAGCCCTGCGGCGAGACGTTGATCGCCACGCGCCCGATCGGCAATCCAGCGTCGAGCCACGACCGCATGTCCGCCGCGGCCCTGTGGCAGATTTCCCGCCCGAGGTTCAGCATGGATGTCGCGTCGCCGAACGCGTCGCGGAACGCCTGCGGCGTCAGTATCCCCCTCTGGGGATGGCGCCAGCGGGCCAGGGTTTCAAATCCGATTACGGCGCCCGAGCGGAGATCCACCTTAGGCTGGTAGTATGGCCCGACCTGCCCTAACGCGATGGCGTCATGGAAACCCGCTACGACAGCGTTGCGTCGCTCAACACGTGCCAGCATCTCCGGCTCGAACGCGACGGCCCGGTTCCGTCCGGCTCCCTTTGCCGCGTATAGAGCGAGATCGGCGGCCCGCAGGATCGCCTCCGGAGAGCCGGCGTCGTCGGCTGATGAGGCTATTCCGATGGAGCACCGGACGGCGAAGCGGCTTGCGCCGATGTGCAGGGGTGCCGCAAGGCAGTTCATGATCCGTAGGGCAGCCTCGTCGGGATCGCACCCTCCGTCCAGAAGCAGCGCGAACTCGTCGCCGCCGAGTCTCGCAATCGTGCTTTCCGGGCATGCGTCCCTTAACTTCGACGCGACCATCTTTAGGAGCGTGTCCCCCGCTTCGTGGCCGAGCGTGTCGTTCACCTGCTTGAAGTCGTCGAGATCGATCAGAACGAGGCTGAGGTTACGACCTTTCTCGCAGGCGTCCCGCAGCTTCGCCTTTAGGGCAGCGCGGTTGTACAGGCCGGTGAGCGCATCGTGCTCGGCGGCAAACCGGAGGCGCTCCTCGACCTCGATCCGCGCGGTGATCTCCTTAACGGCGCCGACAACCCGGACGGGACGACTGTCCGCGGACCGGACTAGGCGTGCCCACTCGGCGATCCACACGACGCGTCCAGTCAGCGGCAGGATGAAGCGGTATTCGAGGTGGTAGCCCGGCGCGCAACCTTCGAGCATCGCCTCGAACGCGGCAACCACCTCCTCCCGGTCCTCAGGGTGCACTATGGTCCAGAATGTTTCGTCGGTGACGGGCAGGCACTCCGGCCATTCCATCAGGCGCTTCAGCTCCTGGGACCAGACTGGCTTATAGGTGGCAAGGTCGAGTTCCCAGATGGCAAGCCCCGACGCCGCTACGGCGAGCCTGAGCCGTTCTTCTGTCAGGAAGTCCCGGTCGCCGTCGGGAGTTGAGAGGTGGCCATAGTGCCCATGGGCAAGCCAAGCAGGAAGCGAGGGAATCGCGACCCGCCGGGTTTGCCCGACTGACGCCGATCCGACCGCTTCCGTGGTGAGTGCATTCTGTCCCATGACATAAGAATGCGACATGATCGCTAATTTGGGCTGAATCGCCGTACGCGTTCCGGTCAGCCGGATAGGGCGGCCCAAGTATTGGGTATGCGGCAAGTCCAGGTCACCCCCGTGGCCTCGAAGCAAAGCTCTGCCACGGCGTCGAGCTCATGGGCCACCGCCCGTTCGAGGACCTGGGACCCGAAGCCGCGGCGGGTTCGCGGATAAACGGTCGGGCCCCCACATTCAGTCCAGTTCACCATCAGGACCCCGGACGTGCGACTCCAACCCACCTCGACTCTGCCGCCGTCATCCTTCAGGGCACCGTACTTGACGGCGTTTGTAGCAAGTTCGTGAAATGCCATGCCGAGCATGAGGGCGGCACGGGGCTGCAACCGCAAGTCTTCGCCGGAAACGGACGCGCGCCGACCGTCGAGTTCCCTAACAAACGGTGCCAGCGCACCTTCGACGACGTCCCGCAGGTCCGCACCCGTCCAAGCCTCTTGCGTGAGGATGTCGTGCGACCTCGCCAGCGCTCCCAGGCGGGACTCAATGCCTTGCCGCACCTTGGGTGGCACGCTGGCATCCTTCAGGCCCTGCCAGACGATGGCCTGAGCGGTCGCGAGGCTGTTCTTGACCCTGTGGTTGAGCTCCGCGATGACGATCTCCAGCCGCTCCTTGGCCTCGCGTTCCTCTCGAACGTCCCGCACCTCGATGACCGTGCCCACAGTCCGGGTCGTATCGTCGTAAATGGGGCTTGCCGTAAACGAGACGGGGTAGAAGGTTCCGTCGCGATGGATGAACACTTCCTCCCCGCTGACCTGCATGTCCTCGGGGAACGCGCGGTCAATGGCGCACTCCTCGATCGGGAAATGGCGTCCGTCCGGGTAGGTATGGTGGATCACATCGTGGAGTGGCCGGCCTTGAACCTCCTCCAGGGAGTACCCCGTCAACTTCTCCGCCGCGGCGTTCATGAATGCGCAGTGCTGGCGGTGATCCATCACGAAGATGGCCATTCGTGTGTTGTTGAGGACCGCGTTCAGCCTCCGTTCGCTTTCAGCGAGCGCACGCTCAGTCTGATGCCGCTCGGTGTCGTCGCGGAGCGTCAGGACGGAACCGAGGTGGGTGCCGTCCGGGGCGTGCACGGGTCGGGCGCTGCCGATCGCCAGTGCCTCTGACCCGTCCGGACGACGCACCTTCCACCGCGCCTCGGTGACCGTCTCCAAGTTCAAGACTGCCCGTCCCAGCGGGAGCTCGAGGGGGCCGACCCGACTGCCGTCCTCTGCCATAAGCCCATACCGATCGGCGTAATGATCGGGACCTACTCCCATTTTATCGGTTCCATGGATGCGAATGGCGGCCTCGTTCATGAACGCAATTCTGCCGTCCCGATCAGCCACCACGACGCCTTCGGCGAGCTGGCCGAGGATCGCCTCGCGCTCCGCCGCGAACGCCGACATCTCGGCAAGCGCCACGCGAAGGTTACGCTCCGCCTTGACGCGGTCTGTGACGTCCATAACCGAGACGAGCAACCAGTTAATGCACCCATCGCGGTCGCGCAGAGGCGTGACGTTCTCCGAATAGTGCCGTTCCTGATCCTGGCCTGGCGAGAAGCCGGAGACCTCCACTCCCACCAATGGCTTCCCGGTTTCGAGGACTTGTCGGAAAGCTGCTTCCATTTGGCCACTAATATCGGGGACCACGTCGAATACCGAGAGGCCGTCATGGGCTTCCGGCGCCAGGCCGTTCATCCCAGCCAGCGCCTCGTTCACCCGGACATAGCGAAGCTCGCGGTCGAGCATCGCCATGCCGGCGGGCATGTGTCGGAAGGCTGTCGTGAGTTGCGCGAGCTCTTCTTCTAGGTCCGTATCACGAATGTCCGGGATATTCGAGTACATGCTGCGGCACACCTCCGAAGCGGAGCGTACATCAGAGTGGCGGTGTGGGAAACGAACGAACCGCGGCTGAGGACGACCGGAACCAAAAAATCGCAGCGGCGCTCCGCGACAGGAGAGCGCCATGACCAAGACCTAGACCAGAGGTTCGGGTATAAGTCGCATGATTGGTACAGTCCTCGATCGGAGATCACATGAGCCTTAGCCAACGCTTGGTGCTCTTTGCCGTGCTGGCCATGCTCCCCGTGGCGGCCGTGGTCCTCTATCTCGAGCGCGAGTTGAGGACGGCGCGCGAGGTAGAGGTAACGGAACAGGTAGAACGCCAGACACAGCATGCGGCATCCGAACTGGCGCGTTTGGTTGAGAGCATGCGTACGATGCTCGTCGCCGTCGCGGCGTCTCCAGCCCTAATCGGAGCCCAGCGGGAATGCACCTCCTATCTGGCTGACGTGGTTAGGGAACTCCCGCAGGTCTTCTCGGTTGGGGTGATAGATAGCGAGGGAAACCTTTCCTGCCGCAACCTACCCTTCGAGGGTCGTCCGAACTTCGCCGATCGGGACTACTTCCAGCAGGCGGTTTCGACACGCGAGGTTTACGTTGGCCAATATACTGCGGGCAGGCTCACCGGAAAGGCCGTGCTCCCAATTGCCCAACCTGTGCTCGGGTCCGATGGCGCGGTTACCCGGGTAGTTGTGGTCTTCCTTGACCTCGGCTTCCTCAACAAGGTGGTTGCCCAATGGGGCCTTGCACCTGGGAGTGCACTGACTGTCGCAGACCGCGAGGGGGTGATTCTTGCACGGAATCCCTTACCCGAAAGGTTCGTCGGCACCCGCATACCCGACCCGTTCACGGCGTGGGTGAAAGGGCCGGAGCCGGGCACCGCGCAAGTACGTAGCCAGGACGGCACAGACCGGATTCTCGCCTACATTCCCGCCGCCGCTTCTCCGGCGGTTGGCCTATACGTAAGTTCGGGCGTCGCTGCTGATAACGCTTTTGCGGCCGTTAACAGGGCACGTTATCATATTCTTACCGTGGTCGGGATAGGCTTGGCCGGATCGGTGGCGGGGGCATTCGTCGCCGGACGATACTTCGTGCGGCGTCCGGTAGCCGAACTCGTTGCGATTGCCGACGCCTGGCGCGAGGGTCGGCGAGAGAGCATCGCAGCTGGTCCGTCGGGAACTGAGTTCCGTCAGATCGCGGGATCGCTCGACCGGATGGGCGTGGAGCTTGAGGCACGGGAGCGGAGGCTTCGAGCAATTGTGGCAAGCGCCCCGTATCCGCTCCTGCTCCAAGCCGACAATGGCGAGATCGTTGAGGCCAGCCAGAGCTGGTGGGAACTGTCCGGCCATCCGCCGACGGGATGTGCCCGAGAATGGGTCCGCAACGCCTTCGGCCGGGAGATGGATGCCTCAGAAGATCCCGTCCTGAACCCGTTTACTTTGCATGAGGATGCCAAGGTATCTTACGCGGAGAGGGAGTTTCTCAGGGCTGACGGGCGAGCCCTGGTCTGGGAGTTCGGCGTCGTTCCGCTGGGTAGGCTTCCCGACGGCCGAGCGTTGCGCCTGCTCGCCGGGGCAGACGTGACGGAGCGGAACGCTGCCGCCCGTCGGCGGGAGGTGCTCGTGGCCGAGCTGAATCACCGCGTAAAGAACACGCTCAGCGTCGTCCAGTCGATCGGAATGCAAACGGCCAAGGACATCCCGGGCGGTGAGGAGTTCACCGATAAGTTCACCAGCCGCTTGGCGGCGCTTGCTCGCACGCACGATCTCCTGACCCGTAGTTCGTGGGAGCCAATCGGGTTGGAGGAGATCCTGACGGCCGAACTGTCCCACCTTGCCGAGCCCGGTCGTATCAAACTGTCGGGACCCGACATCACTGTTCCGGCTGACCTTGCCGTCCAACTTTGCCTGATCACGCATGAGATGACGACGAACTCCGTGAAGTACGGCGCCCTTTCCCACAACGGCGGGAGCCTTTCGGTGCGGTGGTGGAAGGCCCAAGGACTTTCTCTCGAATTCGAATGGATCGAGACCGCTTCCCTACCGATAGCAAAGCCGCAGCGGCGAGGTTTCGGTACGAGGCTTATCGAACGCACCGTAGCCTCCATCGGCGAGGGAAGCTCTGAGTTCCGCGAAACCGGACTCCACTTTTCGATGAAGGTCCAACTGAACCACAATAAAGCAGCTGCTGCCTGATAAACGTTTAACTTGCGGCTGCTACTTGTCGGCTGCCTTTTATCTTTGCCGTCGCGACCCAAAACCATTGTGTCGCCCAAGCTCATGGCGGGAGTGACCTGTTGGTCAGGCTCAGCTGCCGCTACGCGGCAAAGGCAGTCTGCCCCGCCCGGCCGCAAGGTCGGCCGCCATCATCTTGGACCGTAGGGGGGTGAGCAAGTCGCTGAGACTGCGTGCCTCTCGATAGCGGCTCTCCTGATATGGGAGCTGCGTGCTGCTGGCGGGCGGCCCGGCGGATTTCCAGCAAGGAGCCGCGCGCCCGCTCCTCCATGGCCCAAAGGGCGACCATGATCTCCACTGTCCAGGTCGCTGTGGGGCTGTCACCGCGCACATGCATATCGAAAAAGGTGCGGCTCAGGTGCGTTCAGCGGGGCGGCGAGCGTGACAGGCTCGCCGGTACAGGCGGGTTCGGCGAGGCGGCGATGGGCGGCAGACGATCGGTCTGTAGCAGGCCGCAGAAGCCGGCGAGATGGCGCTCCAGGCATTCGCCCGCCCGGCTGTCCTCGAAGCGATAGGCTACCATCGGCGGGTAGGTGCCACCGAACGGACGGTCGCGGGCGTAGAGCCTATCCCCCGCGACGGCGGGGGCCGACAGCCACGCTGACTTGGTCTTACCGGCTCCCGGAGCCAGGCTCGGTAAGGTCGTCTAAACGGCGGACACCCGTTCGCCGGAGCGGATGAGGTCAAGGATGCGCTCGGTAAGCGGCTCCAGGTGGAAGCCTACCTTGCCCCTCCAGCCCGCCATGACCGTCCGGCCGAGGTCGACCCGGTCGCGGGTGTAGATGCCATCCTGGCGGTGGAATGGCAGGCCGTCGGCACATTTGGCGACCGCGACATCGGCGAGCAGCCGCTCGGTGGGAAGGCCGCCCTCGATTAGCCGACGTGGCGCCTCGACCTGGACGATGCTCTCGCGGCAGACGGTGAAGGCATAGCACGGGCGGCGTGTGCCGATGACGTGGAAGTAGTCGGGCGGGCACCACGTCGAGCCATTTCGAGATGTCCTCGCCCACTTTGACACGTTCGCAGGCACCGCAGTTGCTGGGTGCCGCCTCCGGCTGGGACAAGAATCACCTAGTCCGCGGCGTTCCGCTACACGGGCGCGCGCGGACGCTTACCCTAGAGCACACCCTGCCGGCGTTGCAGACCACGTGCACGTCGTCTTCTCCAAGGTCGGTCTCGGATGCCCCGATTAACTGCAGCTTCCAGAATAGACACCAGCCGTGCCCCGTAGCCTTAGACACGCAACGACGTACCTCGCCGTAGCTCTTTATGGCGTTCCGAATGCGGAATAACATTGCTAATGTTCGTAGGCACGGACCGGCAACTACGGGTGTTCTTCTGGGCCTTCGCAGCCGGCAGTTTCAGCCGAAAGAACGCTCCTTCCGACAATTCTTTCTGGGCATTTGAATCCAATGAAAGACGATTCAAGATTGTTTCGCCTGATATACGCGAGCACGCCGAGCATCGCATTCGGCACGACCGATCAGCTGGTTGGAGAAATGATTTTTGCGTCCTCGCTTAACAATGCTCGGGTGGGGATAACCGGCCTATTGGTGGCAGATGACAGCTTTTATTTGCAGCTGTTAGAAGGTGACAGGCAAGCGGTGACGGACACATTTTTACGGATCGCGCAGGATTGCCGCCATTCGGGGATACAACTTCTCGACGCCAGCGACCAGCGCGACCGCCTATTTCCGAACTGGGCCATGTCTATGCTCGGAGCTTCTGAGAGCCGGTCTCGGCTGCTAGCGCGCCACCGCAAGTCCGCTATGTTCATTCCGCATGAGTTATCGGCGACTGAGGCTGCTCAGTTTTTCATCGATGTATCAGTGACGGCCTGCACATATCAGGATCTGTGTCCTCGCACCGTAATCTACATCGATTGACGCTGCGCTCATTGCTTGTACGGGGTGGTCTGAACCCTGAAAACTGGAGCGTTCGGAGGTAGAGTTTTCGGCGTGCTGATCCCGGGCTGGGAGGAGCGGAGCCGATGAAGGCATCGAAGTTCACGGACGCCCAGAAGGCGTTCATCCTGAAGCAGGGCGACGAGGGCGTTCCGGTCGCCGAGATCTGTCGGAAGGCGGGGATCAGCCAGGCGACGTACTTCAACTGGAAAAAGAAATACGAGGGGCTGACGCCGCCCGAGATGCGGCGGCTGAAGCAACTTGAGGAGGAGAACGCCAAGCTCAAGAGGCTGGTGGCGGACCTCTCCCTCGACAAGGAGATGCTGCAGGATATCGTCCGCCGAAAAATCTGAGGCCTGGTCGCAAGCGCAAGCTTGTTGACACGGTGCGGGGTGAATGGGGCGTGTCGATCCGGCGAGCCTGCCGGGTCCTCGAACTCGACACGTCGACCTTCCACTACCGCTCGCGTCGGCCCGACCAGGCCGGCCTGAAGGCTCGCATCCGGGAGATCTGCGAGACGCGCGTCCGCTACGGATACAGGCGTGTGCAGGTCCTGCTTCAGCGCGAGGGATGGCAAGTGAACCACAAGAAAACGTACAAGCTTTACAGGGAGTTGGGCCTGCAGCTCCGGAACAAAGT
>NZ_MSIG01000036.1 GCF_001927285.1 Mongoliimonas terrestris
CGACGTCCGCCTTCTGCCGGGCGAGCGCCATCACGTCGCTGCCGTGCATCCACGGCCGCTCGAAAGTCTCGCCGCCGAACGGGTCGCCGCCCGGCCAGGTGAAGGAGTGCCAGTAGCAGATGGCGAAGCGCATGTGCTCCGCCATGGTCTTGCCGAGCACCACGCGGTTCTTGTCGTACCAGCGGAAGGCGAGCGGGTTCTTGGAGTCCGGGCCTTCGTAGACGAGCGGCTTGGGGTTGGTGAAGAAGGGGGCGTTCATGCGTGAGGCTCCTGTGTCGGCCTTGGTGACCGAAGGGTCAGACGATCTGGCGGATGGCGGGGAAGAGGCGGCGGTAGCGGTCATAGGTCTCCGCGTAGGCGCCGACGAGCGTCGGGTTCGGCTCCACGGTGCGGGCGACCGGGGGCGGGGTCAGCGTCTCGAACGGGTCGTCGCCGGTGGCGGCGATGCGGCCGAGGCGGGCGGCCCCGAAGGCGCCGCCGGCGTCCGCCTCGCGCGTCACATCCAGCGGCCGGTTCAGCACGGAGGCGAGAATGGTGAGCCAGGCCTCCGACCGCGAGCCGCCGCCAACCGCGAAGGCGCGGTCGAGCGTGGTGCCGGCGTCCTCGAGCACGCGCTGGCAGTCCCGGAACGCGAAGGCGACGCCCTCCAGCACCGCCTGGGTCAACGTCTCGCGGGTGGTCTCGTGGCCGAGGCCGATGAAGGCGCCACGCGCCGCGGCGTCGTTGTGCGGCGTCCGCTCGCCGGAGAGATAAGGCAGGAAGATCACCGGCGACGGCGCCGTCGGCTTCGGGTCGAGCGGGGCGGTCAGCGTCGGCGCCGGCGTCGCCAGGATGTGGGAGAGCCACTCCAGGCTGGCGGTGGCGGAGAGGATCACGCCCATCTGGTGCCAGGTGTTCGGCACCGCGTGACAGAAGGCATGCACGGCCCCTTCCGTGTTCGGCAGGAAGGACGCGTTGGAGACGAAGAGCACGCCGGAGGTGCCGAGCGAGGCGAAGGCCACGCCGGGCTTCACCGCGCCCATGCCGACGGCGCTCGCCGCGTTGTCGCCGCCGCCGCCCGCCACCACCGGCGGCTTCGCCATCCCGAACCGGGCGGCGAGATCCGGCAGGAGGGTACCCGAGACGGCCGTGCCCTCCACCAAGCGCGGCATGTGCCGGCGGGAGAGCCCGGTGGCGGCGAGAAGGTCGTCCGACCAGTCGCGCGTCGCCACGTCCAGCCAGAGGGTGCCGGCGGCGTCCGACATGTCGGACACATGGTCGCCGACGAGCTTCAGGCGCACATAGTCTTTCGGAAGCAGCACCTTGGCCACCTTGGCGAAGATCTCCGGCTCGTGCCGGCGCACCCAGAGGAGCTTCGGCGCGGTGAAGCCCGGCATGGCGATGTTACCCGCCCCCGCCCGCAGCATCGGCGCGGCGGCCTCAAGGTCCGCGCACTCGGCGGCCGAGCGGCCGTCGTTCCAGAGGATCGCCGGGCGGAGCGGACGGTCCGCGTCGTCGAGGAGGGTCGCGCCGTGCATCTGGCCGGAGAGGCCGATGCCGGTGACGTCGGCCATCTCCGCCGCGTGGTCCGCCTTCAGGGCGTCGAGCGCCGCGAACGTGGCCGCCACCCAGCTGTCCGGGTCCTGCTCGGACCAGCCCGGATGGGGCCGGGACACCTCCAGGGCCACCGACCGGGTGGCGACGAGCCGCTCGGCCCCGTCGATCAGCACGACTTTGACCGACGACGTGCCGACATCGATGCCTATGGTGTGCGACATGATCTTCCAACTCCCTGAAGCGTTCTTGTGCTTGGCCGCAGTCGCCTACGGCAGGTTCTCGCGAAGGTAGACCTCGATCCGGATCCGCTCCTGGTCGTCCAGGATGGCGAGGTCGTTGATCAGCGCCTGCAGCACCCGCGCTGCCGACCGGGCTTCGTGGCCGGCATCCTGGGCGATCACCGCGTCGATGGTGCCCCGCAGGAGCGCCGACCGGCTCTCGTCCGTGAGTTCGTGGGCGACAAAGACGATCTCGCGCGCCCGGCCGGAGGCCTCCAGCGCCCGGATGACGCCGCCGGTGCCCGCGCCCACATTGTAGATGCCCGCAAGGTCCGGATGGTCGCGGAGGAGATCGCGCACCACCGCCGCCACCCGCTCCGGGTCGTCCCGGCCCTCGCGCGCGGCGATCACCTGGATGTCGCGGAAATCCTGGGTGATGACCTGCTCGAACCCGAAGCAGCGTTCCGCATGATCGCGGAGCGCCAGCGAACCGGTGACCAGCGCCACCTTGCCCGTGCGGTTCGCCAGGAAGCGCGCGGCCAGCGTTCCGGCGGTCCGGCCGGCGGCGGTGTTGTCGATCCCCACGTAGCGGTCTCGCGCCGAGCTCGGCACGTCGGAGACCAGCGTCACCACCCGGATCCCGCGCCGGGCGAGCGCGTTGATGGCTTCGCGCACGGCCGGATGGTCGAGGGCCACCACGGCGATGCCGTCATAGTCGTCGCCGCCGGCTCGCTCCAGCGCCGCGCCGAGCGCCGGGCCGTCGAACACGTCGACGGTGCGCACGTCGAAGGTGGAGCCGGCGAACGGCAGCCACTCGCGCAGCCGGGCGACGCCCTCGCCGAGGGCCGTGAAGAAGGGATTGCCGCCGGTCGGCAACAGAAAGAGGTAGCTGTTCGGCGGCGGCTGGACCCGGGAGGCAAGGCTCGACGGTGCGTAGCCCAGGCGACGGATCGCCGCCTCCACCCGGGCGACGGTGTTGCCGCGCACGCCCTCCCGGCGATTGAGCACGCGATCGACCGTGGCGACGCTCACGCCGGCCGCGTCGGCCACGTCCTTCAGCGTCACTTTCATGGAAGATCGCCTCCGATCCTTTGATAGGATCAGATCATTAAATGGACGATATCCCTTCGTCAAGCTGGCAGGAGCTTGATCTATATCGGCATTTTTGTCACCGTCCAGGCACCAGCGCCTTCAGGTCGACGGTTTCGTCCGCCGCCAGCGCCGGCGGCAGGGCGATGCCGGCGGCGAGGAGACGGCGGCCCACCATGTGGTCGGCCGGCCGGTCGACGCTGTCGATCCCGAGGAGGCGATCCCCGGCATAATGAAAGACCGAGAAGCGGCCGGACTCCGGATTGCCGCGAAGAACGGTCCGGTCCGCGCCTTGGGACAGACCCACCATCTGCAGCTTGGTCGGGCCCTGGTCGGACCAGAACCAGGGCACCGACCGGTAGGGATCGGGCTTGCCGAGGAGGGCAAGGGCCGCGTGCCGCGACTGGTCGGTGGCGTTCTGGACCGACTCCACGCGAAGCCGGCGGCCGGCGTGCCAGTGGTCGAACACCACGCCGTCGCCGCTGGCCACGATGGTGGGGTCGGACGTCACAGCATGGTCGTCCACCAAGAGGCCGCCCTCCACCGCAAGGCCGGCCGCCTCGGCGATCTCGGCGTTCGGGATGACGCCGATGCCGACCAGCGCGAGATCCGCCGGGATGCGGCTGCCGTCGCTGGCGCGGACCGCGCGGACCTTGCCGCCCTCCCCTTCGAAGCCGGCGAGCGCGGTGCCGAGGCGCACCTCGATACCGGCGGCGCTGTGGCGGGCAAGCATGTGGACGGAGACTTCCGGGGCGACCGCCCGGCCCATCAGCCGCGGCCCGGCTTCGAGCACGGTCACGGTCTTGCCGAGGAGCGCCGCGGTGGCGGCCACTTCCAGGCCGATGAAGCCGCCGCCGACCACCACCACGTCGCGCGCCTGGACCAGCGCTTCCCGGAGGATTCGGGCGTCGGCGGTGGAGCGGAGGTAGAGGATGCCGTCGAGGTCGGCGCCCGGCACCTCGGGCCGGCGGACCCGGGCGCCGAGGGCGAGGGCGAGCCCGTCGTAGGCGAGACTGCGGCCGTCGGCGAGGGTCACGGTGCGGGCCTGCCGGTCGATGGCGACGGCGGTGGCGTTCAGGTCGACGTCGATCCGGTTGGCCACGTACCAGGCTTCCGGGCGGATCGGCAGGATCTCTGCCGCCGTGTCCTTCAGGAAGGCCTTGGAGAGCGGCGGGCGCTGGTAGGGAATCTCTCCCTCGGCGGAGACGAGCCTGACAGGCCCCTCATAGCCTTCGCTTCGAAGCGCTGCCACAAGCGCGGCGCCCGCGTGCCCGCCGCCCACCACGACTATACCGCTCGCCATGCCACCACCCCTGCATTTTTCTGCGCTGAGAAGCACACGTTTCCAAACCTGCTGGTGCATCAAAATATTCAGAGCCAATCTGCGTTTCCGCGCAGGCCTGTCGCTTGTCCTTCCGGACTGGAGATGACACGGTTGCCCGGCGCACCGAGACGGGTCGCCAACAGGTCAGAGTGGTTCTCGCACAGTCCGGCGTCAGCGGACAAATGCGACGAGAGGAACGGAGGAGACGACAGGTGCAGGACTTCGGCGCCGCCTTCCGGCTCGCGGGCCACCTGCTCGTATCGGGGGATCCGGACCTTCTGGAGATCGTCGCCCGGTCCCTCGCGGTCAGCCTCGGGGCCGTGCTCGTCGCCTGCCTGATCGGCCTGCCGCTCGGTGCCCTCATCGGCTTCCTGCGCTTCCCCGGGCGCCGCGCCATCGTGGTTTTTCTCAATGCGCTCATGGGCTTGCCGCCGGTCGTGATCGGCCTTCTGGTCTACATGATGCTCTCGCGGGCCGGTCCCCTCGGTCCGCTCGGCCTTCTCTATACACCGACCGCCATGGTGATCGCCCAGGCCGTCCTGGTGACCCCCCTCGTCGCCGCCCTCGCGCGGCAGACGGTGGAGACGCTGGCGGCGGAATATGACGAGTATTTTCAGTCTCTTGCCGTACCGTGGCACGCCGCGCTCGGCGCCCTTCTGTGGGACGGCCGGTCGGCGCTGGTGACGGTGGCGCTGGCGGGTTTCGGGCGGGCGATCGCCGAGGTGGGGGCGGTTATCATCGTCGGGGGAAACATCGATCATCTGACACGGGTGATGACGACGGCGATCGCGCTGGAGACCTCCAAGGGGGATCTGGCCTTGGCGCTGGCGCTCGGGATGGTGCTGATCCTCCTCTCGGTGGGGGTCAATGCGGCGGTGATGGGGGTGCGGTCGCGGGCGGTGGAGGCCGGGCATGGCTGACGGAACGCTGCCGCCGGTCCTGACCTCAAGCCACCCCATCGGCGGACTGACGCCGTTGCGGATGACGGGCGTGCGGCTCGTGCGAAAGGGGCAAGTACTTCTGAACATTGAGGATCTGACGATCGGGTCAGCGGGGGTGACGGTGCTTCTGGGGCCGAATGGGGCCGGCAAGAGCCTGCTCCTCAGGGTGGCTGACGGGCTGGTCCGGCCGGATGCCGGGGCGGTGACCTGGGGCGGGCTTGCGCCGGATGGGACGGTCCGGCGGCGGATCGGGTTCGTGTTCCAGCAGCCGGTGCTGCTCCGCCGGTCGGTGCGGGCGAACCTGAAGTTCGCCATGGGAATCAGCGGCTTGTGGGACCGCCGGAAGGCCGATCGGGCGCTGGAGGATGCCGGCCTTGCCGGTCTTGGCGACCGTCCCGCCCGGGTTTTGTCGGGGGGTGAGCGGCAGCGGCTGGCGTTGGCGAGGGCGCTGGTGCTGGATCCGGAGGTGCTGCTTCTCGACGAACCGACGGCGAGTCTGGATCCCGCGGCGGTCGCGGCAGTCGAGGGCATGATCGGACGCGCGGTCGCGCGTGGCCTGAAGGTCGTTCTCGTGACCCACGACATCGGCCAGGCCAGACGGCTCGCCGACGAGGTGATCTTCCTTCACCGCGGCCAGATCACCGAACAGGCAGCAGCCCGCCTCTTCTTCGCCGACCCGCGGAGCGCGGCGGCGAAAGCCTACCTTTCCGGCCTCCTTATACCCTGACATCATGGAGTGACGATCATGCTCAATCGGCGCACTTTCGTCGGCCTGGCGACCGCGGTCGCCCTCACCGCCTCGAGCCTCCTTGCGGCGGCCAACGACGCGAAATCCATCCTCTTGCAATCGACGACTTCGACCGCGAACTCCGGCCTCTTCGATTACTTGCTTCCACTGTTCACCGAGAAGACCGGCATCCGCGTGGATGTGGTGGCGGTCGGCACCGGGCAGGCGATCAAGAACGCCGAGAACGGCGACGGCGACGTGCTGTTCGTCCATGCCAAGGCGGACGAGGAGGCCTTCGTGGCGGCCGGGCACGGGGTGAAGCGCTTCGACGTCATGTACAACGACTTCGTGGTGGTCGGCCCGAAGGCGGATCCGGCCGGCGTCGCCGGCGGCCGGGACGCGGCGGCGGCACTGAAGGCGATCGCCGACGTCGAGGCGCCCTTCGCCTCGCGGGGCGACGACAGCGGCACCTACAAGGCGGAGCTGAAGCTCTGGCAGAAGGCCAAGGTGGACGTGAAGGCGGCCTCCGGCGGCTGGTACCGGGAGACCGGGTCCGGCATGGGCCAGACCCTCAACGTGGCGGCCGGCATGGGCGCCTACGCGCTCACCGACCGCGCCACCTGGGCGGCCTTTGAAAACAAGGGTGATCTTGCCGTGCTGGTCGAAGGCGACACCGCGCTCTTCAACCAGTATGGCGTGATCCTGGTGAACCCGGAAAAGCACCCGACCGTGAAGGCGGACCTCGGCCAGACCTTCGTGGACTGGCTGGTCTCCAAGGAGGGACAGGCGGCGATCGCCGGGTTCACGATCGGCGGCGAGCAGCTCTTCTACCCGAACGCGACGCCCTCGGGCAGCTGAGCGCAAAACGCAGGACAATCCGACGTTCGGCCTATGACGCCATTGAACGGACTAGGCTTTGAGGCTAGCAAGGACCGACCGGCGGCGGGTTTCCCGCCGCCCGACCCTTGCGAGGCGGACACCCATCCATGCTTCTGAGCTGTGGCGACGCGCTGATCGACTTCGTTCCCGTCAAGGCCCAGGACGGCCGGGACGCCTATGTGCCGGTGGTGGGCGGATCCTGCCTCAACATCGCGGTCGCCATGGCGCGGCTCGGGGTGCCGGCGGGACTCGTCGGCGGGCTGTCCAAGGACATGTTCGGCCAGATGATCGCCGACCACGCGGCGGCCTCCAAGGTGGATCTGCGCTACACCGACCGCTCCGACACGGAGGCGACCCTCGCCTTCGTGCGCTTCGTGGACGGCGAGCCGCACTATGCCTTCTACGACGAGACCACCGCCGCGCGGCTGTGGACCTACACGCCCGGCTCCATCCCCTTCGCCGCCATCGACTGCATCCACGTGGGTTCGACCACGCTGATCAACGATCCGGTCTCCACCTCCACGCTGGAGATGGCCAAGGCGGCGCGCGAGTTGACGACCGTGTCGTTCGACCCCAATTGCCGGCCCTCGCTGGTGCGCGACAAGGCCGACTACGGCCGCCGGATGGAGGCGTTCGCCGCCAACGCGGACATCGTACGCATGTCGGACGTGGACTTCGACTTTCTCTACGGCGGCACCGACTATGCCGGGAAGGCCGAGTCGCTGCTTTCCGGCGGCGCCGTGCTGGTGATGGTGACGCGCGGCGGCAAGGGCGTGATCGCCTGGCACAAGACCGCCGGCATGGTGGAAGTGCCCGCCCCCAAGGTGGACGTGGTCGACACCATCGGCGCGGGCGACACCTTCCAGGGCACCACGCTGGTGGCCCTGAAGGAAGCCGGCCTGATCGACAAGGAGGCGCTGGCCGGCGCCTCGGCGGACGAGATCCGCGCCGCGCTGACCTTCGGCGTCACCTGCGCGGCGATCACCTGCTCGCGCGCGGGCGCCAACCCGCCGTGGCGGCACGAGGTGCCGAAGGGCTGAGCGGGGGCGTTTTCGGGAGAGGGGCGTTGGATCGGCTGCCGAGCGGACGAACGGCGGCCGTTCGGACCGG
>NZ_MSIG01000037.1 GCF_001927285.1 Mongoliimonas terrestris
GTCCGCCTGCGCGGACCATGACGATCGGGTCGGGTGGGGTGCCCTTAGGGTGAAATCGCCGCTTCCGCCAACATCGTCATGGTCCGGTTCTGCCGGACCATCCACGCGTTCCGCCGGGCGGTGCCAGGGGCATGCGCGGGTGGTCCGCCTGCGCGGACCATGACGATGGAGGAGGGGGGGGGCAGGCGTGGAGCGGGTGGGCCGGGCCGCGTATCCGCCGTCATGCCCTCAGGTCGTCACCCCGGCGGATGCCGGGGTCCAATCGTCTGTGGGTGAACCCGCGACGGTGTACCGGTCGGACGCGTCGGCTGGATCCCGACTTTCGTCGGGATGACGAGGTGGGGAGGGCGGAGTGGACCCTGCTTTGCCGGAGGGCACTCCGTCGCCCGTACACACTCCATCGCCCGCCGCCTTTCCTCCCCTTTCCGTCTCGCTTCTCTCCCTCCCCTCCCTCACGCCGCGGTGCTGCGGGTGAGGAAGGTGTCGATCTGGTTGCTGAGCATCTGGGCGTGGCGGGAGAGTTCGGCGGCGGCGTCGAGGACCTGGGAGGCGGCGGTGCCGGTTTCGGAGGCGGCTTCGCTGACGCCGATGACGCTGCCGGAGACGTTGCCGGTGCCGGCGGCGGCTTCGCTGGCGTTGCGGGAGATGTCGCGGGTGGTGGCGCCCTGCTCCTCCACGGCGGCGGCGATGGCGGAGGCGATCTGGTCGACGCCGCGGATGGTCTCCGTGATGGCGGCGATCTCGGAGGCGGCGAGCCGGGTCTCCGCCTGGATGGACGCGATCTGGGCGCGGATCTCGTCGGTGGCCTTGGCGGTCTGGCCGGCGAGCGACTTCACCTCGCTGGCGACGACCGCGAAGCCTCGGCCCGCCTCGCCGGCCCGCGCCGCCTCGATGGTGGCGTTGAGGGCGAGGAGGTTGGTCTGCTCGGCGATCGAGGTGATGAGCTGCACCACGTCGCCGATCCGGTCGGCGGCGCCGGCAAGGCCGGAGACCACCTGGTTGGTGCGGGCCGCCTGCTCCACGGCGGCGCGGGTGACGCCGGAGGAATCGGTGACCCGCCGCGAGATCTCGTCCACCGAGGCGGACAGCTGTTCGGCGGCGGCCGCCACGGACTGCACGTTGGAGGTGGTCTGGGTGGAGGCGCTGGCCGCGGACGCCGCAAGGCCCTGGCTGCGCTGGGCGACGGCGGCGAGGGACCCGGCGCTCGCCTCCATCTCGGCGGCGGCGGCGGAGACGCTGCTCATCACAACGCGCACGTTCTCCTCGGCGAACTTGGCGAAGGCCTTCGTCCGCTCGTCCATGGTGTCGGTGGCCGCGTTGAGGGTGCGGGCGGCGGTGACGTAGGCGCCCGGCATGCCGCGCAGCATGACCTTGCGGTAGTAGCGCCCGGAGGCGACGGCGGCCATGGAGCCGGCGGCCTCGCGCACGAAGGCGTCGGACACGTCGAGCACGCGGTTGACCTGGTTCTGCAGGACGCCCACCGGGCCGGGCTGGTAGGCCTCCAGCACGCGGGCCTCCAGGTCGCCCTTGCCGGCCGCTTCGCAGACGGCGGCGAGGCGGACGATGACGCCCTCCAGCTCGGCGAGGGAGAACACGCCGAAGCCGGCGGCGGCGAGCCCGATCGCCGAGACGGCGAGGTCGACCGCGAAGGGAAGCACGTCGGTCAGGTGGTTCACGGCGAGGACCACCATGGCGCCGCCCGCCACATAGCCGGCGAAGCGGGCCTTAGACAGAGAGGATGAATTCGTCATAGCTCACGCCCTTGCCGGCCAGAATGGAATCGAGGAGCGCGCGTGCGGACTGCATGCCGTCCTTGCGGTTCGACGGACGGCGTTCTTCCTCCATCAGCCGCGCGTAGAGCGGCCGGATGGCGTCGATCTGCCGGGGATCCGGCTTGCGCCGGTTGGAGTGGTAACCCACGACGCTGCCGGCGGCGTCGAAGCTGGGGGTGACGTGGGCGAGGACCCAGTAGTGATCGCCGTTGGAGGCAAGGTTCACCACATAGGCGAAGATCTCGGACTTCGCCTCGATCCGCTCCCAGAGCAGGTTGAAGATCGACCGCGGCATCTCCGGATGGCGGATGATGCTGTGCGGCTGACCGATGACGTCGCGGGACGTGAAGCGCGACACCCGCAGGAAGACGTCGTTCGCGTAGGTGAGACGGCCCTTCAGGTCCGTCTTGGTGACGATGAACTCGTCTTCGTGGAACGGGCTCTCGCGCCCGGTGGGGACTGGTTTTTCGATCGCCATGGGCCATGCTTTGTGTTGTTGGGGCCGCTTTGGATTTCAATCTTAAATAGTGAACGGAACATTAGGGCGGGTCTACGCATGATTGCGTACGCCAATCGGACGCAACGCAGCAATTCGCGATAATTGCGTTTGAAAAGTGCATGCATGATGCGTGGATTGGCGAGGGGGTTGCGAGGCAGGCGGAGGGGAGGCCGGATCCGTTCCTTCCGGGGGCGCCCGGATGTGCAACCGCTGGTCAGGGCGCGGGGACGGGTCGGGCACGGCGCGGCGCGGGCCTCGGGCGGCGGGCTGGTCGCCGGGGGCGGGGTGGCGCGTTATATGAAGGGCCATGACGAGACCCGAGATGCCAAACGCCCCTGACGCCGCCGCGCCGCCGACCGCCGCGCCGGATCCCTTCCCCGCCCGCGGTTGGCCGGCGCCGCCGGCGCGCGCGCGGGGGGCGCGAACGGGCGGGCGCGGGGCGGTCCGGCCGCATCAGGGGCTGATCGGGCTGACGCTCTGCGCGCTGGTGGTTGGGTCGTGGCTGACGCTCCACGTCGCGGCGGTCTTCTTCCTGCCGGTGACGGCCGCGACCGCGCCGCTGGTGCCGGTGGTGATGCTGGTGCAGGTGTGGCTGTCGGTCGGCGTCTTCATCGTCGCGCACGACGCCATGCACGGCTCGCTCGCGCCCGGCCGGCCGCGGCTCAACACGGCCGTCGGGTCGCTGATCCTTCTTCTCTATGCGGGCTTTGCCTGGCGGAAGGTGCGGGCGGCGCACATGGACCACCACCGCGCCCCCGGCACGGAGGCTGACCCGGACTTCTACGCCGGCAATCCGGAAGACTTCTGGCCGTGGTACCGCACCTTCTTCACCCGCTACTTCGGCCTCGGCTCGATCGCCTTCGTCAGCACCGTGGTGACGGTCTGGTGGCTGGCGCTCGGCGCCGACCCGGTCAACCTCGTGCTCTTCTACGGCGTGCCCGCCCTCGGCTCATCCCTGCAACTCTTCTACTTCGGCACGTATCTGCCGCACCGGCACGAGGAGGAGGGCTTCAAGGACGCCCACAACGCGCGGACGCAGGACTATCCGTGGCTGGTGTCCCTGCTCACGTGTTTTCACTTCGGGTATCACCACGAGCATCACCTGAAGCCGGGGGTGCCGTGGTGGGCGTTGCCGGGGGAGAGGAGGATAAAGACTTTCCAATAAACCCTGATAAACTGTGTTCTTTCGGATACTTGGACAACATCAGGCGCGCATTGATGCATACCTATTATTTAGTGCCGTTCCAAAAGCGCATTTGCGTAGAATGGCTCAAAACGTGCCCCCCCATTTCCTCACGAACTTTTCGAACCGTAGCTGATGGGGCTCGAAAGGGTCACGTATCAGCATTTTTTCCACAACTTATTCTGGTGTAGATTCTAGCGTTCACTACTGCTTTCAGGCCAGTCTCCAGATGGGCGGATTTGGAGGGGGCAGGAATGGAAGAAGAGATCGTTTTCCACTTCGATGGTGCACTATCGAGTGATCATAAAATGAACTTCTATGAGGCAGCGCGATTCCAATATGCCGCAGCCCGCCTTTTAGTGAAGTTAGATCAGTTTCGAAAGAGAGGACGCTTCACAGATAAAGTAACTGTCAGAAGTAATCAGGAAATATTTTTGAAGCCTCATGGGGATGGCTCGTTTGATATTTTCGCTTTAGCGCCTTTAATGGCTATGGCAGGAGATTATTTCGTCAACGTGACCATGCAAAACATGCTGGCCTATGTTTTCGATCGCGTCATTGGGAAGTCTTCGGACTCGGACGTGGCAAATAGCTTAAACGAAGTGCGGCAAATAGTAGATGCCGTCGGAAGAATCAACGATAATGACTCTGAGAACATGAGTAGGGCTCTAAGCATAATTCAGCACGATCAGGCGCTGAAGCAAGGTTTGACGGCGAACGTCATCGAAAACTACGAGAGACGAATAGCAGAGCTTGAGAGAAGTAGGTCGGTCGCAGCGAAAGCGGACGAGCTGTCGAAAATCAGTTCAGAGCAAGAACAAAAGCTTCTTTCAATGTCTGCGCCGCTTGCTAGCGAGATGGCAAAAGTACTTCGAAGGAGTGCAACTTCTTTGGAGATTAGGACGCGCAGTCCGGTGTATCTTGAAAGTAAAATCGTTTACTTGAATAGAGAGATGGCTAGCGAGATCGAGTCAGCGACTGTTGATGAGCGGATGCGAGTAGTCAGTTGCGATATAATTCAGTACAATAAAGAGACGGGCTGGGGAAAGGCGCGTATAGCTGATGAGCAGAAGCCGCTTAGTTTTAGCGTTCCTTCGGATATGAAATCTATGTTGCAAGGAGCTCTGCTAAACTATATGAATAAAGAAATTGTATTGCTGCAATGTTACATGGTGCGGGACAAGGTAAATACTGTGACACGGATGATAGTGGTAGGGCTGGCCCCAGTGCCAACAAAGATCGGGTAGAAAGAAGACCGTGTATACCGAGGGCCGCGAGGGAATCCCCGGTTTTCCTGCGCTTAAACCCGAAATGTCGCTGACGGCCCCCTTGAACGTTCCCGACCCCCGTGTCGCCTTCCTCCCCCCGCATGTCGCCGCCGTCCTTTCGCCGGGCGGGGATTGGGGTGACGTTAGGGGACGGATCGAACGGGCGGCATCAAGGGGAACGGGTTCATGCGGGATCGGGCGCGGATCGTCATCATCGGGGCCGGGATCGCGGGGACGTCGACCGCCTATCATCTGGCCAAGCTCGGCGTCACCGACGTGGTGGTCATCGACCAGGGGCCGCTGTTCCGCACGGGCGGCTCCACCAGCCACGCGCCGGGCGGCATGTTCCAGACCAACACGTCGCGCACCATGGCCTCCTGGGCGCGCTACACCATCCAGACGTTCGCGGGGCTCGAGGTCGACGGCAAGTCCGGCGCGGCCTTCCTCGGCGGCATCGAGCTCGCCGAAACGCCGGCGCGCATGCAGGAGCTGAAGCGGCGGCGCGGGCTTCAGCAGAGCTGGGGCATCCCGGGCGAGATCCTCGGTCCGTCCGAGGTGAAGCGGATGATCCCGATCATCGACGAGACGAAGATCCACGGCGGCCTCTACGTGCCGGACGACTGCATCGGCCGGCCGCTGCTCGCGGCGGAAGCGATGGGCATCGCGGCGCGGGCGGCGGGCATCGACTTCCACGGCGAGGTGGAGGTGACGGGTTTCGAGCGGACGGACGGGCGCGTGTCGGCCGTCGTCACCGACAAGGGCCGCATCGAGGCCGAGATGGTGCTCTGCTGCGCCGGCATCTGGGGGCCGAAGGTGGGGCGCCTCGCGGGCGTGCCGATCGCGCTCCAGCCCATGCAGCACCAGTATGTGAAGACCGAGGCGCTCGGCATCCTCAAGGAGCTGAGCCAGGGCGGCGCGGTGGAGAGCGCCATGCCGCTGATCCGCGCGCAGGACCACTCGCTCTACTTCCGCCAGCACTTCGACCAGTTCGGCATCGGCAACTACCGCCACGCGCCGCTGCCCGTCGACGCGGAGACGCTGCTTCCCTTCCGGCTGGCGCCGCGCATGCCCTCCTGCATGGAGTTCACGCCGGAGCATTTCGAGGAATGCCACCGGGCGACCGTGAACCTCTTCCCCGTGGTGGCGGGCGCCGCCCAGGCGGACGCCTTCAACGGCATCTTCTCCTTCCCGCCGGACGGCATGCCGCTGATGGGCGAGCACGCCGACCTGCCGGGCTTCTGGGTGTGCGAGGGCGTGTGGATCACCCACTCGGCCGGCATCGGCCGCTCCATGGCGCACTGGATGGTGGAGGGCGATCCGGGCATCGACGTGCGCGAGGCGGACGTGAACCGCTTCGCCCGCTTCCAGACCACGCGCCGCTATGTGAACGACCGCGGCTCGCAGCAGTACCGGGAGGTCTATGACATCATCCACCCGCTGGCCCAGCCGTCGGTGGCGCGGGGGCTGCGCACCTCGCCCATGCACGACCGCCACGTGGCGAACGGCGCCCACTTCTGGGACGTGGCCGGTTGGGAGCGCCCGGCCTGGAACGAGGCCAACGCGCCGCTGACCGCCAACCTCGCCCTGCCGAAGCGCGAGGGCTGGGCGGCGGAGGAATGGTCGCCGATCCAGGGCGCCGAGGCGGTGGCGACCCGCTCGGCGGCGGGGCTCTACGACATCTCCACCTTCACCAAGCTGGTGGTGGAGGGGCCGGAGGCGGCGCGCTTCCTCAACTACGTGCTCGCCAACGACGTGGACAAGGCGGTCGGCCAGGTGGTCTACACCTGCATGCTGAACCCGCGAGGCGGCGTGATATCCGACATGGTGGTGACGCGCACCGGGGCGGACGAATTCCTGATGCTGACCGGCACCGGATCGGGCCTCTCGGACCTCGCCCACATGCAGAAGGTGGCGCGGGCGAAGGGCCTCGGGTCGGACCGGCTGCGCATCCGCAACGTGACGCACGAATACTGCGGCATCGGCCTCTGGGGGCCGAAGGCGCGGGAAATCCTGGCGGCGGTCTCCGACAGCGACGTGTCGGACGCGGGCGTGCCCTACTACAAGAGCCGGCTCATCCAGATCGGCTATGTGGAGGCGCGGGTGCTGCGCATCTCCTACGCCGGCGAACTGGGCTTCGAGATCTACATGCCGGCCCCGCACGGGCGGGCCACCTGGGACGCCCTCGTGGAGGCCGGCGCGCCGCACGGGCTCGTCGCCTGCGGCATCGGGGCGCTCGACAGCCTGCGCATCGAGAAGGGCTACCGGCTCGCCGGCGCCGACCTCACCGGCGACCGCACGGCGCTGGAGGCGGGGCTCGGCTGGTCGGTGAACATGAAGAAGGGCGACTTCATCGGCCGCGCCGCCATCGAGGCGCAGAAGGCCGCCGGCGTGCCGACCCGGCTCTGCTGCCTGACGCTCGACGACGACACGGCCGTGGCGCTCGGCAAGGAACCGGTGCTGAAGGACGGCGCGCCGGTCGGCTACGTGACCAGCGCCAACTACGGCTACGCGGTGCGCAAGATGATCGCGTTCGCGTACCTGCCGGTGGCGCTGGCGACGGTGGGGGAGAGCGTGGAGATCGAGTACCTGGGCGCGCGCTACTCCGCGACGGTGGCGAACGACCCGCTGTTCGACCCGGAGGGGAAGAAGCTGCGGGCGTGAGGGGGTCGTGGACCGGGTGCGGGTGGATGACGGCGAAGGCCGTTCGCCCCGCCGCTCTCTGCACCCGCCGTCGTGATCCCGGCGAACGCCGGGATCCAGCCGAC
>NZ_MSIG01000038.1 GCF_001927285.1 Mongoliimonas terrestris
AACCTGCAGAACTGAGTTGATGACGATGGAGGAGGAGAAGAAAGGGGGACATTGCCCCATCCATCCTCGCCACGATCGTCATGGTCCGCTTCAGGCGGACCACCCACGCTTTTGAAGTGTTTCGGCCCGTCGGCGGCTTTGTCGGGTGGCCGGCCGCCGGCTCCTGCTTCAGGCTGTGGCAGCCTGGAGGCGGGTGGTGAAGGACGCGAGGTCGGCGGCGACGGGGACGATGAGCTGGTCGGCGAAGAACTTCAGCTCGTTGCGCGTCAGGTCCTCCGGCCGGTCGACCACCACCACGTGCGGGCCCTTGGACCGCTTGATGATCTGCCGGGCGTAGGTGCGCAGCATCTGGTCGTGGAAGCGACAGCCGAGGAAGACGAAGCCGCGGGTGGCGCGGCGGTCCTTCACGGCCTGGGGGATGGGCGACTGGATGTCGATCTCGGTCAGCACCTCCACATAGTCGCTGTCGGCGACGAGGAAGTTTTTCGACGGGATGACGGCGCCGTGCGGCTTGTAGACCAGGAGGCGGGCGGCCTCGAGCTCGGACGGGGCGATCTCCTGGCCTTCCGGCCCGTAGGCGCGCCACCAGACGTCGAAGGTCTCCAGCGCCCGGGTGACGCCCTGGACCTCGGCCCAGTCGTCGCGGATGGAGAGGGCGTCGCGCATGGCGCCGTCGTACCAGGTGTCGACGATCATGGAGAGATGCTCCAGCCGGGCGAGCGCCAGGTGGAGCGGCGAGGGGGCCACCATGGGGGCGAAGATCTCGGCCATGTTGGCGATGAGGGTGCGCCGGTGGCGCCGCTGCTCGATGTACTGGGCGACCGACCACATGTTGGTGCGGATGCGCCCGGGTGCGGCGGTGAAGCGGTTGAGCGCGGCGGCGACCGCCTCCGGTGTGGTCGGCACGGGGACCGTGTCGCCGCTCATGGCGAGAAGGCCGGGGCCGAGGAAGGGCACGGCCTTGCCGGTGACGAGGCCCTCCACGGCGGCGTCGAGCACGGCGTCGGCCTCCGCGCCGGTGAGGACGGCGGGCAGCGGCGCGCGGGCGCGGGCCGGAGGGGCGGCGAGGGGGGCGGAAAGAGGGGCGGCGAGGTCACTCATCGTCGTCTCCGAGACGCTTGGCGTTGACGGTCACCGGCAGGCGGGTGCCTTCCGGCATCTCAGGCAGGACGAGCACCCAGCCGTTCTTCAGGCGGATCTGGCCACCCCAGAGGCCTTCGCGCTCCTGGTGGACCACCGGCTCCTCCAGGTCCTTCTTGGGGACGTAGAGTGAGAGACCCTTCGGGGTCTCGCGCAGCATGACTTTCATGGGGAGGGAACCTCGGAGCGGGTGTCGGGGGCGCGGGTGTCGGGGGAGGGGGCGGCGGCTTCGACGGGCGGGGGCGGCACGTAGGGCTTCAGCTCCTTGCCGCGCATGCCCACGATGGTGCCGGGGTCGATCCACTCCACGGCGTAGATGTAGAACTGCTGCAGGAAGGTGCCGATGTCGCGCACGTAGCCGATGTCGCCCTTGCGGACGAGGATCTCGCCCACTTCCTTGCCGCGGTAGGTGCCGTCGTTGCGGATGTGCTTCAGGCAGATGACCTTCGCGCCCGGCATGTAGAGGGGCGGCTTGACGATCTCCACCTCCTGTTCGCGGCCAAGTCCCATGTCAGGCTCCTTCCCGAAGGGCGAGGCGCTCGCGGGCGATGGAGCGGACGGCTTCGTCCGGATCGTCGGCGAGGGCCTCGAGGCAGGCATGGTCGCCGCGTTCGGCGACGGTGAAGCGGATCCGGATGTCCGGGTCCGCGGCGAGGTAGGCGAGGCTTTCCGGCGGCAGCCGCTCGGCCACCTCGCGCCGGACCATGGGGTCCGGGTCGAAGCCCATGGGGGCGAGCCGGCCGAGCGGCAGCCGGCGGGCGACGGTGCGGCGCACTTCGCTCTCCGGGTCGCCGGTGGCGATCGGCAGGAGGTCCGGCTCCAGGCGGCGCACCACCATGAGGCGGACGTAGTAGTCCTCGTCGGCGAAGAGCCGAAGAAGGTCGGCGCCGACGAGGCGCATGGCGCAGGCGATGCGGACCTTGCGGTCCTCGTCGCCGGTCATCTGGGCGACGCGGGGGAGCGGCAGGCGCATGACCGCCATGGCGCGCACCTCCGCGTCCGGGTCCTTCATCAGGCGCGGCAGGAGGAAGACGCTGGCGTGCTTGGCGGCCAGCGTCCGCACCTCGAAATAGGGCGCCTCCAGGTACTGGCCGGCGAGGTCCGGATTGCCGGTGAAGAACCGGTCGATCCGGCGCGCCCGCCGGTCGCGGACGCAGACCCGGCCGAGCACGCAGCGCCCGCTCGCCCGCATCTCCTGATGCGGGCAGTCGGTGCAGCTGAACGGCTTGCCCGTCCAGTCCAGGGTGTCGTCGATCGCTTCGGCAGGCTCGGTCAAGGGGGGATCCTCAAAGCGAGGCGCGGCGCGCCGGACGAATGCGTGGGTGGTCCGCCTTCGCGGACCATGACGATCGAGGGTGTTGGGCCATCGGGAAAGGGCGCTGCTGGACGGCAGGATCTCACCCTCCTTCTCCCCCTTTCCGCCGTCATGGTCGGCGAAGGCCGACCACCCACGCATTTCGGCGGAAGGATCGCGCCGGTCTCCGCGCGTCAGTGCTTGACCGGGATGCAGGTCTTCGGCACCGGGCAGACGGCGGCGCACTGCTGGGTGTCGAAGGCGCCCTCGCACTCGGTGCACTTCTTCGGGTCGATGATGTAGGTCTCGCCCTTGAACTTGATGGCGGCGGAGGGGCACTCGAACTCGCAGGCGCCGCAGGCGGTGCACTGGGAGGCGACGATCTGGAAGGCCATGGCGATTTCCTTTCGGGCTGGCTTGGCTGGGTGGGGGAAGGAGGAGGGTGTCAGGCCGACATGGGGGCGAGTTCGGCGCCGGCGTCGGCTCCGAAGGTCTCCATGACGAGGGCGAAGATGGCGGTTTCGATGTAGTCGTGGGCATGGGCGTCGGTCGCCCGGATGCCGGCGGCGGTGAGCTGGTCCTTGGGGCAGTCGCCGATCTTGGCGCAGAGCACCACGTCGACGCCCTCGAGCGCCGCGATCACCCCGTCGAGGGTCGCGTCCTCGCCGAAGCCGCCGAGGCAGTACTGCTCCACCTTGCGGTGGCCGACGAAGACGATGCCCTTCGGGCTCGCCTCGTAGACCTGGAATTCCTTGGCGTGGCCGAAGTGCTCGTTGACGCGCCCGCCGCCCTTGGTGGCGACCGCGACCAGCAGGCTGCCGGTCTCCACCACGTCCTTGACGGCGGCGATGGCGACCGACTTGGCGGCCACGTGGTCGCCGCGCTCGCGTGCCACCACCTCGCGGTAGGCCTCGCGCTTGGCCGGATCGTAGTGGATCTCCTCCGGCAGCTGGTCGAGGGTGAACTCCTGGCCGCGGTCCTCGCCGAGGAGGCCGACCGCGTCGGCGCGGCACTGGCGGCAGTGGCGCATCAGCTTGGCGCCGCCGTCGAGCTCGTCCTGCAGGGCCTTCAGCTCCATGGCGGTCGGGCCGCGCTGGCCGGTGAGGCCGAAGTGGGTGCCGTGCTCGGCTTCCGAGATCAGCGGCATCACGTTGTGCAGGAAGGCGCCGCGCTCCTTCACCCACTTGTTCACCTCGACGAGGTGGTCGTCGTTGACGCCGGGGATCATCACCGAGTTGATCTTGGTGAGGATGCCGCGGGCGGTGAGCATCTCGAGGCCCTGCATCTGGCGCTCGTGCAGGATCTGCGACGCCTCGATGCCGGTGTAGCGCTTGTGCTTGTAGAAGATCCACGGATAGATCTTCGCGCCGATCTCAGGGTCGACCATGTTGATGGTGATGGTGACGTGGTCGACGTTCATGTCCATCAGCTCGTCCACATGCTCCGGCAGGGCGAGGCCGTTGGTGGAGATGCAGAGCTTGATGTCGGGGATATACTTGGACACCTCCTTGAAGGTGGCCTTGGTCTTCTTCCAGTCGTAGCAGGCGTCGCCCGGGCCGGCGATGCCGAGCACGGAGAGCTGCGGCACCTCGTTGGCGACCGTGACGACCTTGCGCAGCGCCTGGTCGGGCGTCAGCTTCTCGGAGACGACGCCGGGGCGGCTCTCGTTGGCGCAGTCGTACTTGCGGTTGCAGTAGTTGCACTGGATGTTGCAGGCCGGGGCCACCGCCACGTGCATGCGGGCGAAATAGTGGTGGGCCTCCTCGGAGTAGCAGGGATGATCCTTGATCTTCTCCCAGATGTCCGCCTCCATGTCGTCCGGCTTGGCGGACGACCCGCAGGACGACGACTTGCAGCCGCCCTCGTCCAGCTTGGCCCTCATGGCGTCGAGATCGATAACCGAAGAAATGGCGTCGAGCGAAAGCATGATCCGTCTCCTCATGCGTGGCTGTCGGCCCTTGGATCCGCAAGCGCTGTGCCAGGAGGAAAACAGCGGCGGATCAGAGGGTTGACGGATCGCGTCGCGTGTCGTGTCGGACGCGGTGTCGCTGTTGCGACAGGCCGTGTCGGGCCCTGTGACGGGTCGTGCGACGGGCCGCGTCACGGTCCGGGGCGGCGTCGGCCCGGCTCCCGCGCCGGCGCGCGGCGTGCTATCTGCCGGCCATGGCCCACTCCGATTTCCGCACCCCTCGCCTCCACGTGCCCGGTCCGCTCGCCGTCGGGACGTCGGTGCCGCTCGCGCGCGAGGCGGCGAGCTATCTCCTGACCGTGCTCCGGCTCGCCGACGGCGCCCCGGTGCTGGTGTTCGACGGCGCGTCGGGCGAGTTCCGCGCCAGGCTTGCGCAGACCGGCCGCAAGGCGGCGGAGCTCGTGGTGGAGGCGCCGACCCGGCCGCAGCCACCGGCGCCGGACCTCCTCTACCTCTTCGCGCCGCTGAAGCATGCGCGGCTCGACTACATGGTGCAGAAGGCGGTGGAGATGGGCGTCGGGCGGATGCGCCCGGTGCTGACCCAGCACACCCAGGCAAGCCGGGTGAACCTCGACCGCATGCAGGCGAACGTCATCGAGGCGGCCGAGCAGTGCGGCGTGCTCTTCGTGCCGGTGGTGGAGCCGGAGGAGAAGCTGGACCGGACGCTGGCGCGCTTTGCCGCCGACGAGCCGGGGCGGCGGCTGGTGTTCTGCGATGAGGGCGAGGACACGACGAATCCTGTGCCGGCGCTCGCCGCGCTCGGGCGCGGGCCGCTGGCGGTGCTGATCGGGCCGGAGGGGGGATTTTCGGAAGGTGAGCGGCGGACGCTGAAGGCGCTGCCGTTCGTGACGGCCGTGCCGCTCGGGCCGCGCATTCTGAGGGCGGATACGGCGGCGGTGGCGGCGCTGGCGGTGATCCAGGCGACGATCGGGGATTGGGCGGGGTAGGGGGGATGGGTGGGGGTGGGCACGGGGATGGGGGTGGGGAGACGGGTAGGCTGGGTGGGTAGGGGGATTGGGTGGGGGTGGTGCAGTAAGGTGGAGGACAAGGTCGAGGGATCGGTTCGGGGGATTGGCGGGCGGATTGGGTGGGCGCGCAATCTCCTCCGCTTCCCCCAGGCGTCACCCCGGCGAACGCCGGGGCCCAACCGTCGGGGACATCAACCGCGCCGGTGCGGCTTGCGCGGCCGTCGGCTGGATCCCGACTTTCGTCGGGATGACGGCCGGGCGGGGTTGGGTGCTGGTTGCTTGTGGGAAACGCGTGGGTGGTCCGCCTTCGCGGACCATGACGATCGTGCGGGTGGGGTGGGGGGTGTGGGCGCGGGTTGTCCGGCGGCGATGTAGGCGCCGCCTCCTCCGTCCTCGTCATGGTCCACGGAGGCGGACCAGCCACGCTTTCCTCCTGTGAGCCCACAAATGCGTGGGTGGTCCGCCTGCGCGGACCATGACGACCATGCGGATGGGGTGGGGGGGCGTGGGCGCGGGTTGTACGGCGGCGATGTAGGCGCCATCCCCTCCGTCCTCGTCATGGTCCGCGGAGGCGGACCAG
>NZ_MSIG01000039.1 GCF_001927285.1 Mongoliimonas terrestris
CGCCTGCGCGGACCATGACGATCGAGGAGCGGGAGGGGTGCGGGGGTGCGTGGTCTGACGCGGGACAGCCGCGCTGGGTCTGCGGCCTCGCCGGACGGTCGACGCCACCGCGCCTCTCATGGCCTTCTTCCAAACCGTCTTAACACATGGAGATAACGCTATGGGGTCGCTCGTGCTCTCGGCGGTGGGCGGTGCGGTGGGGGCGGTGTTCGGGCCGGTGGGGAGTGTGATCGGGCAGGCCTTGGGGGGGCTCGCCGGGGCGGCGGTGGATCGGGCGCTGATCGGGGGCGAGGGGCGGGCGGTGGGGCGGCTTGCCGACCTTTCCGTGCAGACCTCCACCGAGGGGGCGGCCATGCCGCGGGTCTATGGGCGGGTGCGGCTGTCGGGCCAGGTGATCTGGGCGACCCGCTTCGAGGAGGTGGCGACCAGCGAGAGCGCGGGCGGCAAGGGCGGACCGACGACGACCACCTTCGCCTACTTCGCCAACGTGGCGATCGGGCTCTGCGAGGGGCCGGTGGCGCGGGTGGGGCGGGTGTGGGCGAACGGGGTGCTCCTGGACCTGACGCGGGTGACCATGCGGGTCCATGGCGGCGACGAGGCGCAGGGGCCGGACAGCCTGATCGAGGCCAAGCAGGGCGTGAACGGCACGCCGGCCTATCGGGGCACGGCCTATGTGGTGTTCGAGCGGCTGCCGCTCGACGCCTATGGCAACAGCCTGCCGCAGTTCGCCTTCGAGGTGATCCGCCCGGTGGGGCGGCTGGAGCCGCGGGTGCGGGCGGTGACGCTGATCCCCGGCGCGACGGAATTCGGCTATGCGCCGACGCCCGTGAACCGGGCGGTGCGCCGGGGCGTGACCGAGTCGGAGAACCGCAATCAGACCGTGGCGGCGAGCGACGTTGAGGCGAGCCTCGACGAGCTGCAGGCGGTGTGCCCGAACCTGGCCAGCGTGGCGGTGGTGGTGGCCTGGTTCGGCGACGATTTGCGTGCCGACGTCTGCACCGTGTGGCCGAAGGTGGAGCACCCGGGCCGGGCAACGACCGGGCTCGTCTGGCAGGTGGCGGGGGCGGAGCGGGCGACGGCGGCCGTCGTCTCGAACGTCGACGGGCGGCCGGCGTTCGGCGGCACGCCGGACGACGCCAGCGTGGTGGCGCTGATCCGGGCGCTGAAGGCGCGCGGGCTGGCAGTGACGCTCTATCCCTTCCTGATGATGGACGTGCCGGCGGGCAACGCGCGGCCGGACCCGTGGTCCGGGGCGGCGTCGCAGCCGGTCTATCCGTGGCGGGGGCGGATCACATGCCATCCGGCGCCCGGGCGGCCGGGCACGCCGGACAAGACGGCGGCGGCGGGGACGGCGATCGCGGCCTTTCTCGGGAGCGCCGCGCGGGCGCACTTCACGGTCAGTGGCGAGCGGGTGGTCTATGCCGGGCCGGCGGAGTGGCGCTATCGGCGGATGATCCTGCACTACGCCCATCTCTGCCTCGCGGCGGGTGGGGTGGAGACGTTTCTGGTGGGGTCGGAACTGCCCGGTCTGACGGCGGTGCGGACGGCGCCGGGGGCGGGGCCGCGGCCCTTCGTGGCGGGGCTGCGGGCGCTCGCCGCCGACGTGAAGGCGGTGCTGGGGGCCGCCACCAAGGTGAGCTATGCGGCGGACTGGACCGAGTGGTTCGGCCACCATCCGGCGGACGGGAGCGGCGACCGGATCTTCCACCTGGACCCCTTGTGGGCGGACCCGAACGTAGACTTCGTCGGCATCGACGCCTACTGGCCGCTCGCCGACTGGCGCGACGGCAGCCACGCGGACGCGGCGCTTGCCGACGGGCCGAAGGACCGGGGGTATCTCGCCGCCAACGTGGCGGGCGGGGAGGGGTTCGACTGGTACTACGCCAGCGAGGCGGACCGGCTGGCGGGCGCGCGCACGCCGATCACCGACGGCGCCTACGGCAAGCCGTGGATGTTCCGCTTCAAGGACCTGAAAGGGTGGTGGGAGAACGCCCACCGCGACCGGGTGGGCGGGGTGGAGGTGGCGACGCCGACCGGCTGGCTGCCGGGGCTGAAGCCGATCCGCTTCACCGAGATCGGCTGCCCGGCGGTGGACCGGGGCGCCAACGAGCCGAACGTGTTCCCCGACCTGGTGTCGTCGGAAGGGCGCGCGCCGCGCTTTTCCGCCGGGCGGCGGGACGACGGCATGCAGCGGCGGGCGCTGGAGGCGATGATCGGCCGGTTCGACCCGGCGTCGGCGGGGTTTCAGGAGAGCCAGAACCCACCGTCGGTGCGGGACGGGCGGCGGATGGTGGAGCACGACCGGGCGCACGTGTGGACCTGGGACGCGCGGCCCTATCCGGACTTTCCGCTCGCCGGGGCCGTGTGGGCGGACGGCGCCAACTGGCGGACGGGGCACTGGATCACCGGCCGCATGGGGGCGGCGCCGCTCGACGACGCGGTGCGCGCCGTTTTGGCCGACTGCGGCGTGACGGCGGTGGAGACGGACGGGCTGACGGCGGTGGTGGACGGGCTGGTGGCGCCCGGCCGGGCAAGCCCGCGCAGCCTCCTGGAGCCGCTCGCGGCGCTGTTCCGCTTCACCGTGACGGAGCGCGGCGACCGGCTGGTGTTCGCCGACCGGCCGACGCGGCTGGCGGCGACGCTGGAGGGCGCGGATCTCGTCGAGCCGGCGGACGGGCCGGTGCTGGAGAGCCGCCGCGCCCAGGCGGAGGACGCGCCGGCGGAGCTGGCGGTGACCTTCTTCGAGGGGGATTCGGACGGGCGGCAGACGGTGGTGTCGGCCCGGCGGCCCGGCGGACGCGGCAGCCGCGACCTCGCCCTGCCGCTCGCCGCGCCCGAGGCGGTGATGCGCGCCGAGGCTGAGGCGGCGCTCCGCGACCTCGACGCCGCCCGCGACCGGCTGCGGTTCAGCTTGCCGCCGACGGCGCTTGCCCTGGAGGCGGGCGACGTGGTGCGGCTGGTGCGCGAGACGGCAGGCGGGACGGAGGCGGTGGACTGCCTGATCGAGCGGATCGAGGACGGGCCGGTGCGGGCGGTGGACGCGCGCCGGGTGGACCTTTCGGTGGCGGCGGTGTTGCCGGCGCCGGAGGCGGGGCGGCGGGTGGCGGGGCCGATCGGCGACTCGCCGGCCGAGGCGGTGCTTCTCGACCTGCCGCTGCTGAATGATGACGGCGCGGCGGCGCACCGGCCGCTGATCGCCGCGACCGCCGTGCCCTGGCCGGGGCGGCTCGACGTGCACCGGCGGATCGGCGACGGCTTCGCGGTGTTCGCCGCCGTCGAGCGGCCGGCGGTGATCGGCACGTTGGAGACGGCGCTTGCGCCCGGGCCGGTGTGGCGCTGGGACCGGGGCGGCGCGGTGGAGGTGGCGCTGGTGCGCGGGACGCTTTCCAGCCGCACGGCCGAGGCGGTGCTGGCGGGGGCGAACGTGCTGGCGGTCGGCAGCGGGACGGGCGGCTTCGAACTGGTGGGGTTCCAGACGGCGCTGCTCGTCGGCGAGCGGCGCTATCGGCTGAGCGGGCTCCTGCGTGGGCTGAAGGGCACGGAGGCGCTGGCGGCGGCGGGGCATCCGGCGGGGGCCACGATGGTGCTCCTCGACGGGAGCGCGGTGGCGCTGCCGATCGACCGGGCGGCGGTCGGGTCCTTGCTCGACCTTCGGGTCGGGCCGGCGGGGCGGGACGTGGGCGATGTGGCGGTGACGGCGGTGGCGGGCGTGCCATTGGGCGTCGGGCTGCGGCCGCTGTCGCCGGTGCGGCTGACGGCGCGGCGGTTGGCCTCCGGGGACGTGGCGATCGGCTGGATCCGCCGCACGCGGATCGGCGGCGACGGCTGGGCCGGCGCGGAGGTGCCGCTCGGCGAGACGGCGGAGCGCTACCGGCTGACGGTGTTCGCCGGGGCCTTGGTGCGGCGGGTGATCGAGACGACGGGGCCGGCGGCGACCTACGGGGCGGCCGAGCAGGCGGCGGACTTCGGCGGCCCGCCGGCGGCGCTCGACCTCGGCGTGGAGCAGATCGGCGACGGGGCGGTGGCAAGCCCGATGACGCGGAGGACGATCGATGTCTGAGACGGCGAACCTGAAGCTGCCGCTGCTGGCGGCCGACCAGGCACAGAAGCACGTGACCCACAACGAGGCGCTGACCGCCCTCGACGCGCTGGTGCAGCTTGCCGTGGCGAGCCGGACGACGGCGGCGCCGCCGTCCGCCCCGGCGGCGGGCGACCGCTATCTGGTGCCGACGGGCGGAACCGGCGCCTTCGCCGGCATGGAGGGGCGGATCGCCCGGTTCGACGGCACGGCCTGGGCGTTCGAGACGCCGCGCGACGGCTGGCTGGCGGTGGTGGCGGACGAGCGGCGGGTGCTCGCCCGGCTCGCCGGGGCGTGGATCGACCTTGCGGACTTCGCCTGGCTGGTAGCGACCGGCGGCTCGGCCCGGGCACGGGTGAACAAGGCGGCGGCGGGCGACACCGGCAGCCTGATGTTCCAGACCGGGTGGAGCGGGCGGGCGGAATTCGGGCTGATCGCCGACGACGATCTGGCGCTGAAGGTGAGCCACGACGGCGCGGACTGGCGCGAGGCCATGCGGGTGGACCGGACGAGCGGGCGGGTGGCGTTCGCGCTCGGCAGCCAGCGGGTGGAGGTGGCGACCTTCACGGCGAGCGGCACCTGGACCAAGCCCGCCTGGGCCCGGCGGGTGGTGGCAGTGCTGGTGGCGGGCGGCGGCGGCGGCGGTTCCGGCCGGCGCGGGGCGGCCGGAACGGAGCGGCGCGGCGGCGGCGGCGGGGGGGCCGGCGGCTGGTCGCGGGAGGAATGGCTGGCGGACGAACTGCCGGCGACGCTGACCGTGGAGATCGGCGCGGGCGGCCCCGGCGCGGCGGCGCGAACGGTGAACGACACGAACGGGGTTTCGGGCGGGGCCGGCGGCACGACGGTGATCCGCGACGGCGGCGACAACCTGCTCACCGCCGACCGGGGCGGCAGCGGGGCGGGCGGTGTGCCGGGCGGGTCGATGACCGGCTGGGGCGGCGGCGGCAGCTTCGCGGGGAGCAACAACGGCGGCCAGGGCGGCGCGCCGACGGGGGCGGCGGGCATCGACTTCGCGCTCGGGATCGGGCCGGGCGGCGGCGGTGGCGGCGGTGGCCTCGCGACCACGGGCGGGGCGGCCGGCGCCGGCGGCAACGGCAGCCGCGGCTACCGGGTGGCGTCGAGCGGCGTGCGCGTGGCGGCCGGCGGGGCGGGCGGCACGGCCGGCAACGGCGGCGCGGACGGCTGGGATCGC
>NZ_MSIG01000004.1 GCF_001927285.1 Mongoliimonas terrestris
CCGAACGCGAGGTGCCAGGGAGAGAGCATTTGCGTGTTTCCTTGTCTGGAGAGGGTGGAGGGTTGAAGCGTGGTGTCTGTCTTTGGGTCCTGTCCGGCGGCTTCGGTGTTTCCCGTCCGCCGATGAACACATCCTGCCCGGCGCGGCCCTCGCCGACTGTGCGCAGGGTCACACAGGCCGGCCGTCGTGGTTTGAGGGCCGTCGCGCCGGTTTGGAGGGGGATGGAGAAGGCGCCTTCATGCGCGCCACGGTGGCGCCGTGCGCTCCGCCGTTTTCCCAGGCATGGCTTGAAATTGCGCAATCCATGCGCGCACTGCACAACGGTTCTGCAGAAACTGCTCTTCTTTAAGGCAGCGAGGGTCGCTATTTGAATTGCACCAACCGGTCAAAAATGTCGGTGAACCCTATGTTCCGCACCATCGCCCGTCGCATTCACGCCTATCGGACCTATCGCAAGGTCTACGACAAGCTCGCCGTTCTCAGCCCCCGCGAACTCGACGACATCGGCCTGCGCCCGATGGACATCGAAGCCGTGGCCCGCGGTCGCGCGATCTGACTTGCCTCTCGCCTAGCCGGCGGCACGACTTGCCGCCGTCCTGCACATGCCCAAAGCCCCGCCCGTGCGGGGCTTTTTGCTGTCCGCCGGCTGGCACGGCAGGGCGCGGCGTTCTGACGTCGATGGGCGGGCGTCACTCCAGGCGGGCGCCGGTGCTGCGGGCGCCGGCTTCGCGGGCGCACTTCTCCACATGGGCGGCCCGGTTGATCACCTGAAGATTGGGCGTGCCCCAGTGGGCGAGGAGATCCGGCCAGGGCAGGTCGCGGCGGCTGCGCCAGACCTCGTAGAGCGGCACCGCATGGTCCACCTCGGCGGTCTTCAGTAGGCGCTTGCCGGTCGCCGCGCAGCGGTGACCCTGCCGCCGCTTCAGCGCCATCGCGTGGTCGCTCGGGGCGCACCAGAACTTCCAGGCGGTCACGCAGGCCGCGTGCCATGTGGCATTCCGGTTGGGCGCGCCGTCGCCCCAAAGGTCGGCGTGCCAGCCCCAGCGGTAGACCGGCTGGCCGCACACCACGCAATGGCCCTTGTCGAGGGCGTGCGCGGCCTCCCGGAAAGGCGCCGGCGGCAATCGGAAGCTGGACGGCAGTCCGGGGTCGCCGATCCGCCACTGCCAGCCGGGCGGCGTGCCGGACCGGGCCGCCAGGGCGCGGGCCAGGAGATCCGCCCGCAGCGGGTGGCGGCGCCAGTAGCTTTCCAGGATGGCGCGCGGCGTCGGCGGGATCAGCGGCTGGCGCAAGCCGTGGGCAAGAACGCCCGGCGGCAGCGGGCGTGTAAGGCTCTTTGCCAGGCGGGCCTGTGCCGCCGCATTCCGTCTGGCTCGAAAATCCGACACACCCGCTCCCGCCCCGATTCGCGACCCGGATGGTGACGCCCGAAACGGCCGTTCGCAAGCGGCGGCGCCCGTCCGCCCGGCACGCGCGGCGGGGGAAATCCTCCCGTCATCATGGATGATTTGTAACTGGTTCTCGGCCGGAACCGGCGGCATTCTCGCCCTTGCCAACCAGACCAATACGCGCTGTCGCCTGGAGATCCCTAGCTCCGGCGGCGGCCTTTCAGGCCCCCGATTTCCCTCGATCGCGGGGCCTTCTGGCGGCGGACCGATCCCTCACGGTTCGTGGCTCCCAGGACCAGACCCTGCCAGTTCAGCCCACTCGGTTCCAGCCGGGTGGGCGACTGCCGTTTTCAGGCCGGCGACACGGTCCGGCGGACGCTCTCCTCCACCCGGTCGGTGGCGAGCGACACCATGGTGTCGGACATGTCCGCCATCGTCTCCCGGAAGAAGGAGAGGGCGGTCGGGGCCGGGACGGCGATCTCCGCCTCCAGAACGTCGAAGGCGATCGAGAGCCGGGCGGCCGTGCGGGCCGCCAGCTTGCGCATGGCCCAATTGTCGCGAAGCGAGATGATCATCAGGCTTCGGCATCGCCGGTTGGCGGCCGAGCGCAGCACGGCGTTGAGGAGCCGTCCCGCGATGCCGCGCCGGCGGGCGGACGGCAGCACCACGAAGGCGGCCTCGGCCTTGCCGGTCGCCCGGTCCGTCGGCAGGACCAGTTCGCCGACGCCGACCAGCGCATCGTCGAGAAACAGGCCGTAGACGACCGCCTCGCCGATCAGCATGGCGGCGTGGCGGCGCAGGAAGCCGTCGTTGACGGCGCCGTGGAACCGCGACTGGCGCGTCTCCGCGTCGAGGGAGAGAAAGAAGCCTTCCAGGAGCGCGGCGTCCCGGCTCTGCAGTTTGCGGAGGCGACCGGCGAAGCGCAAACGGTCCGACATGTCCAACCTGACCTGACGTCCTGCGCCCTCCTCCCGGCGCATGAGTCCTCCCGTGTGCTTGCCTGCCTGAAAACACGCCTTGCGTCCAGCGTGATATTGCATTGCAGCATTGCGCGGCGCGACGAGCCGGATCCGCAAACCTCCGAGCTCGCCGGCAGTCCCGCCGGTGTATACGATGGGGAAGAACGCTGCTCTTTGGCGGTGGGCCGGCGGCGGCGGCGCGATGCGGCTTGCCTCGAACGCGGCCGTGGGCAAGTCTGCCGATCGGTCATGTCCGGTCCCATCGGGCTCGGATCCGGCGGGTCGAGAGGGGAGAACGGGGCGCGCATGCTGGATCTGTCCGACGACGCCTGGACCGCCATCGCGCTCTCCGTTCGGATCGCCGGCATCGCCACCCTGGCCAGCCTGCCCTTCGGCATCGCGGTGGCGCTCCTCCTCGCCAGGGGCCGCTTTCCCGGCAAGATGCTCGTCGACGGCATCGTCCACCTGCCGCTCGTGCTGCCGCCGGTGGTGACCGGCTATGTCCTTCTCCTCCTCTTCGGTCGTCGTGGTCCGCTCGGGTCCTTCCTGGCCGATCATTTCGGCATCGTCCTCTCCTTCCGCTGGACCGGCGCGGCGCTCGCCGGCGCCGTCATGAGCTTCCCGCTGATGGTGCGGGCGATCCGCCTCTCCCTGGAGGCGGTCGATCCGCGGCTGGAGGCGGCGGCCGGCACCCTCGGCGCCGGGCGGATCGCCACCTTCTTCCTCGTCACCCTGCCGCTCGCCCTGCCGGGCGTGCTTGTCGGATCCGTGCTGGCCTTTGCCAAGGCGCTCGGCGAGTTCGGCGCCACCATCACCTTCGTGTCCAATATTCCGGGCGAGACGCGCACCATCGCGGCCGCCATCTACACGGCCACGCAGACGCCCGACGGAGACGCGGAGGCGCTTCGCCTCACGGTCGTCGCCGTCGTCATCGCGCTCTCCGCCCTTGTCGTCTCCGAATTCCTGCAGCGGCGGGCGACCGCGCGCGTCCGGGCGACCGCATGATCGAGGTCGACGTCAGCCATCGCCAGGGCGGCTTCCATCTTGAGGCCGCCTTCAAGGGCGGCGACGGCATCACCGCCCTGTTCGGGCCGTCGGGCTCGGGCAAGTCCACCCTCATCGCCCTCATCGCCGGCCTCAGACGGCCGGAACGGGGCCGGATCGTCGCCGGCGACCGGGTCCTCCTCGACACGGAAGCGCGCGTGTTCGTCCGCCGCAACCGGCGCCGCATCGGCCTCGTCTTCCAGGACGCGCTGCTCTTCCCGCACCTCACCGTGCGCCAGAATCTCCTGTTCGGCCGCCTGTTCACCCCGCGCGCCGAGCGCCGCATCCGCCTGGACCCGGTGGTGGAGACCCTCGGCATCGGCGCGCTCCTGGACCGCCGGCCCGCGACCCTGTCCGGCGGCGAGCGCCAGCGGGTGGCGTTCGGGCGGGCCCTCCTCGCCAGCCCGCGCCTCCTCCTGATGGACGAGCCGCTCGCCGCCCTCGACCAGGCCCGCAAGGCGGAGGTGCTGCCGCTGATCGAGCGGCTGCGCGACGAGTTCCGCATCCCCATCCTCTACGTCAGCCACGCGGTGGAGGAGGTGGCGCGCCTCGCCGCCACGGTGGTGATGCTGGAGGCCGGCAAGGTCACCGCCGTCGGGGCGCCGGCGGACGTGCTCCGCCCGGTCCGCCAGGTGGACGGCAACCGGTTCGCGGTCGCCTCGGTGCTCGCCGGCACGGTGGGTGCGTTCGACACCGCCTACGGGATGACGCCGGTCCACCACCCGGCGGGCACGATCTGGCTTTCCGGCCCGCTTGGCGAGGAAGGGCGCGAAACCCGGCTCGTGGTGCGCGGCACCGACGTGGCGCTCGCCACCAGCCTGCCGCGCAACGTGACCATCCGCACGGCGCTATCCGGCACGGTGCTCCGGGTCCTGCGCGATGACGGCCCGCTCGCCAGTGTCGACGTGGCGCTCTCCGGCGGCGGCGTCCTGACGGCGGTCGCCACCCGCATGGGTCTCGACGACCTCGGCCTCGACACCGGAGACCGGGTCTGGGCTCTCATCAAGAGCGTGGCCGTGGACGAGCGCACCGCCGCCCGCGGCGGGATGGACGGCGAGGGACCGCGCGGGCCGCGCCGGGTCTGAGTGCGCCCCTCGTCTGAGGGGGCGCCTCGGACGCCTCCCTGGCGCCGGTCGCTTCAGAGCGTGATCATGCGTCCGGATCGCCCGCCGGCTGCGGCGCCGGCCCGGCTTTCAGCTTCAGGCGGAAGGCTTCCATCCGCCGGGCCGCGGCTTCGGCCGCCTCCATCTCCAGGTCGCGATAGGCCGCCACCAGCGCCCGGCCGAACGGCGTCACCAGCGCGCCGCCGCCGTTCGCGCCGCCGACCGAGGTGGTCACCACCGGCTCGTCGAACATGGCGTTCAGCGCATCGAGGAGCAGCCAGGCCCGCCGGTAGGACATGCCCATGCGCCGTCCGGCCGCCGTGATCGAGCCGGTCTCGGCGACCGCCTCCACGAGGTCGATCTTGCCCGGCCCGATCCGTCCGCCGTTCTCAAACTCGACCCGCAACCGCAGGCGCGGCGCGCGCGCGGCTTCGTCATCCGTGGAGGCAGGGTGCGTGTCGATGGGGGTGGCCGGTCTGCCGCGCGTCATGGGTCTTGCTCCGTCAGGTCCGCATCCGAACCCGATAGCTGTAGAGGTCGCCGCGAAAGAGGCCCACCGCATATTCGAGCATCTGGTCATCCGCCGAATAGCTGCGGCGTTTGAGGAGCAGGCAGGGCACGGGCGCCTCGAACTCCAGCATGGCCGACGCCTCGGCGTCCGGCATTGTGGCCTCCACGGTCTGCTCGGCCCAGGTCAGCGCGATGCCGCAGCGCTCGCGGAGCTGCGCGTACATGGAGCCGCTCGGGTCGGCACCACGAAGGCCCGGCGCGACGGTGAGATTGTACCAGGCGTTCTCGAACGACATGGGGATGCCGTCGCCGTAGCGCACCCGCACCAGGTGCAGCAGCGGCGCCGTCGAGCGCAGGCCGAACAGCGGCGCGATGGCCTCGTTGCAGCCGATCTCGCAGCGGATCACCCGCGCGGACGGCTCGCGGCCGATCTCCCGCATCTCCTCGGTGAAGCTCTTCAGCCGGTCCATGCCGCTCTGCAGCCGCTGGTCCGGCCCCTGGACGGTGGAGCCATGCCGGCCGTTGGCGCCGAGCAGGTTGCGCCGGCGCAGCGACTGGTAGCACCGCTGCACGGTGGCGCGGCTGAGGCCGAGGTGCTGCGCCAGCTGGCGCTCCGCCGGCAACGTCAATCCGGGCGCCAGGCTGCCGTCGGCGATCAGCGAGGCGATCTGCCGCTCCAGCTGCTGGTAGATCGGCAGGGCCGTGTCCTCGCGCAACCGGATCATCCGGTAAAGCGACGGCGGTTCCACGCTATAGTCCGCGGCATCCGGAGCTGGCCGGGCCGTGCCGGTCCCGTTCATGATCCACCCGTCCGAGAGGGCGCCCGCATCCACCGCCCGCGTGCCCATCACACGCTCGTCCACAATAGCCGTCTCCACCCCACTCCTGTCCACCCCGCCTTGTGGTTCCCCGCCCGTGTCCACCGACCCCGTGCCCGCGTCATCCCCTGCCGACGGCCCGCCGCCGTCGCTCTTCGTGCTGGCGAGCTTCGTCGCGGCGAGCGTCGCCAAGGTCGCCCGGCTGCCGCTCGTCGGCGAATCGATGGCCGCGGAGGCCTTCTCGCTGGAAGCCGGCGGAAAGGGCTTCAACCTTGCCGTGGCGGCGCGCCGGCTCGGCGCCGCGGTCGACGGCGTGATGGCCGTCGGGACCGACCTCTACGCCGTGCTCGCCGCCGAAGCCCTGGCGGCGGAAGGCCTGCCCGCGTCCATGCGGGTCGTCTACCCGACCGCGACGGGCGCCGGCATCGGCTTCGTGGCTCCCGGCGGGCGGGACTTCCTGGCCGTCTATCCGGGGGCGAATGCCTGCCTTTCCGCCGCCGACGTGGACCGCGCCGCCGCGCGCCTGCGGGCCGCCGACATGACCCTCGCGCAGTTCGAGCTGCCCGACGCGCCGGTGGCGCACGCGTTCGCCCTCGCCCGGGCGGCGGGCCGGCGCACCCTTCTCAACCCGTCCCCCTTCCGGCCGATCGCGCCGGCCATCCTCGCCCACACGTCCATCCTGGTGGTCAACGCGGTGGAACTCACCCAGCTGGCGGACCATCTCGCTGTTCCGGCGCACGCGGGCGCGGAAGGCCTCGCCACGGCCGTCGCCGCGCGGCTGTTCGGCACCGGCCCGGAGATCCTGGTGGTCACCCTCGGAGATCGCGGCGCGCTTCTCCTGACACCGGACGCGGCCATGCTCCGCCAGCCCGCCTTTCCGGTCGAGGCCGTCGACACCATCGGGGCAGGGGATGCCTTCACCGCCGGGTTCGCCGTTGCCCTTTCGCGGGGCCTGCCGCACACGGAGGCCCTCCGCCACGGAGCGGCCTGCGGCGCCCACATCGTCCGGCGGTTCGGCATCCTGGACGGCCTGCCGCGACCGGCCGACCTTGCCGCTCTTCTCGCCGCGGCGTCCTGAATCGGCGCCGACATGCAGGTCTCTGCGCCCTGGGCCCGAGGGGCGGAATTTTTGGACTGTTTTTGGTCGTTGTGCCGTCGGCAGCCTTTTGCTACTTTCACCAGTGTCTCGTCAGGCCGGCCGTCGCCGATCACCGGCCGCTGTGCGAGGGAGGCAAGCCGATGGTTGCAGGCACAGGCGCCATACCGGTCGACCCCTGGCTGGCCGACGGACATACGCCGTCGGGTGCCTTCGCTGCCAGCCTCGTTCTCGACCAGTTGGGGACCGGCATCGCGATCCTCGGCCGGCGCCTGGAGATCGAGTACGCCAATCGGGTCGCCTGCGATCTCCTCGACCGCGAAGGCGGAACGATTGGCCGGCTGAAGGACCGGCTGGTCGTCAAGGAGCCCGATCTTGCCCAGCACCTGCAATTGGCCGTCCGCCAGATCCAGGACGGCCTGCCGTGCCGCAGGCCCGCGGTCCTCGTCGCCGCCGCCGGTGCCGCACCGACGATTGCGCTCCGCCTGAAGGCGATCGAAACACCCGACCCACGGCCTTTCGCGGCGGACGGCGGGCGGCCACCGGTGATGCTCCTCATGCGCGCCGCCGACCGGGAACCGGATCTCGACACCGTCCACGGCCTGTTCGGGCTGACCCGGGCGGAGACGCGTGTGGCGGGCGGCCTGATGCGCGGTCGCTCCATGGCGGAGATCGCCGGCGACCTCGGCATCTCGATCAACACGGCGCGCACCCACGTGGCACGCATCTTCACCAAGACCGACACCCGCCAGCAAGGCGCGCTCGTGGCGCTCCTGAAGACCTTCGACATGCCCTGAGGCGTCGCAGTTGGTCGCTTTTCGGGGACGGCGTTTCCGCGACGGGCTTGTTCAGCGCACCACGCCGCCGTCCGTCGTGCCAGGCGCGGCCTCCGGCGCCTGCACCAGCGCGGCGTCCTCCCCGAGCCCCAGATAGGCGTCGAGCCCGGCGATGGCCTTCGGCTCCAGCCCCCCGTCGAGCCCGTCCGCCAGGCGCGTTTCGGCCGATCGGGCGTCTTCGCCGTCCGGCCCGCCGCGGTCGAGCGCGTCCGCCTTGTCGTTGGCATAGGCGGCGATCCTGTCGATGCCGGCGTCCATGGCCGGATCGCTCTTGCCGGCCTTCGGCCGTTCCACCGACGTGCCCGCCGGCGGCAGCGCCGTGGTGGCCGGGTCGGAGACGTCGATGCCGAGCAGCCGATCGATCGCCCGGATGCTCTCCGCGGTCGCCGGCCGCGCGGCCTGGCTGATCAGCCAGGTGTTCACCTGGCGAAGCGCCGTGGTGCGCTGGAAGGCGTCGGAGACCGCCACCGCGCTCCGCTTGGCGGGGCCGTAGACGGAAAGCGCCTCCAGCGCCTCGACCGAATAGGCCTGCCGCCTGCGCGTGGGCGCGCCCCAGCCGTCGTCCGCCGGCGGTCCGCTCCGGGTGCCGGGCGGCGGCCCATAGGGATCGGCCGCATAGGGATCCTGGCCATACGGGTCTCGCCCGTAGGGATCCTGCCCGTAGGGGTCGCTGGCGGGGCCTCGTGCGTAGGGATCCTCGTAGGCGTCCATCCCGTAGGGGTCCGGAACGGCCGCGCTGTCGCGGTCCTCGTACCAGTCTCCCTCGGGCGGAAGGCGGCGGTCGCGGTCGCGGCGGTTGGAATAGCCGCGCGGCGCCGCGCCCGGGTCGAGGTCCTCCTCGTAGAGAAGGTCGGCGGGCGGAACCGGTCGCCGTCCCTCCCGCCAGCCGGGTGCCCGGTTGCCGTAGTCCGGATCCGGCACGAAACCGGTGTCGGGGGGCAGGTCGTCATAGCCCGGCGGCGGCGCGTCGTAGGCGTCCGGCAACCGTGGCCGGTAGACCGGCGGCGGGTCGCCATAGTCCGGTGGCGGCTCCAGGTAGACCGGACCGCGGTCGAACGGGTTCCACCACTGAGCGGCGGCCGGGCCGGAGAGCGCGAGCAGCGTCGCCGCGACCGCGGCCACACCCGAGACACACCGCGCGCCGTGCTGCCTGACGGAGGCTGGCAGGACGGCGAGCAGCCCGATGGCGCGCCGAACGTTGACGGTGGCGGTGAACCGCATGCGGACTCCCGGTGTTGGTCTGGCAGGGTGCCTGTCCAGATGAGCACCCGCTTTCGATCGACGGCTGAAGCGGTCTCAGCCCCTTGCAAGAATGATCTACGCGTCAAACATGGCGCGGAGCGGGCGGCGCGCTTCGACGCGGAACACCTCCGGCGCGCCCGTTTCGGTCCACTGTTCGCCGGCCGGCTTGTGCGAACCCGAACCGCCTGCCGTGCGTTCCCCGGTCGACCATCGTCGCGCCTCAGCCCTCGCTCACCCCGCCTGCCCACCCTAGGAGCCTTTCCATGTTCGACGTCGACGCAAACGGCATCTCCATCCCGGTCCTCGGCTACGGCACCTACAAGGTGAAGGGCGCCGACGGCAGCCGGGTGGTGGAAGAGGCCCTCGAGGTGGGCTACCGCCACCTGGACACCGCCCAGATCTACGAGAACGAGGCCGACGTGGGCGCCGCCATCGCGGCGTCGGGCGTTCCGCGCGACGACCTCTTCGTCACCACCAAGGTCTGGCCGACCAACACCCATCCGGACCGCATGCTGGCGTCCGTGGAGGAGAGCCTTGCCAAGCTCCGCCTCGACCGGGTGGACCTGCTGCTCATCCACTGGCCGAAGTTCGAGACCACGCTTGAGGAGACCATCGAACAGCTCGTCGCCGCCCGGGAGAAAGGCTACACCCGCGCCATCGGCATCTCCAACTTCAACCGGGAGCAGACCGACCGGGCCGCCGCGGTGTCCGGTGGGACCCTCGCGGTCAACCAGGTGGAGTACCACCCCTTCCTGGACCAGTCCGCGCTGAAGGAGACGCTCGCGCGCCACAAGATGGCCCTCGTCGCCTATTCGCCGCTCGCCCAGGGGCGGGTCATCGACGAGCCGACGGTCTCCAGCATGGCCGACCTGAAGAAGCGCGATCCGGCCCAGGTGGCGCTGCGCTGGCTGATCCAACAGCCCGGCGTCATCGCCATCCCGAAGGCCTCCAACCCCGAGCGCATGCGGGCGAACTTCGACATTTTCTCGTTCGAGCTCAGCGACGAGGAAATGCATGCCATCAACCGCATCGGCGCGCCGACGGGCCGCCTGGTCTCCCCCGCCGATCTCGCGCCGGACTGGACCGCCTGAGGGCGAACCGGTCATCGTCACTGATTTCCTGCGCCGATGCGCATTTGTGCATCGCGGCGCAGGAGATCGCATGCATTGACAGTTATGAGTTCTTTTAGGAGAGGCGAGTATTTCTCTTGTGCATGGACCGCATAGGAGCATACAAAATGCCAATACAAACAAGAATCTATGCCATCGTTGCCGTATTGGGCCTGCTGGCCGCCGCCATCGCCGGCCTCGCCCTGCAGTCGATGAATGCATATGACCAACAAATGGAACAGTACCGGGTCGCCTCGGAACGGGCGTTCAAGGGCGAGCGGCTCAATCGCCTGGTGACCGCGGCCGTGATGGAATCCCGTGGCATCTATGCGGCTGCCGACCAGGAAGCCGCCAAGCCTTTCGCGGCGGGCCTTCGCAAGGTGCTTGGCAACATCGACGCCCATCTTGCCGACTGGCAGTCCAAGATTTCGGCCGACGAGAAGGCCGTGTTCGAGCCGGTGCTCGCCAAGTCCAAGGAATTCATCGCCTTCCGGACCGAGGTGGCGCGTCTTGCCGAGGAGGAGTCGCCCCAGGCGGCCAACGCCCTCGGCAACAACGAAGCGAACCGGACCAACCGCAAGCAGTTCCAGGCCAGCATCGACGCGCTCGTGGAGACCGACCAGGGGGCCTTGGACGCCGTGGTGTCGTCGCTGGAAGCCTTTCACACCCAGCGCGCGCAGCTGATCCTCGTCATCGCCGGGGTCGGCATCGTCCTCGGTGCCGGCATCGCCACCTTCATCGGCCTTCGCACCATCGTCCGTCCGCTGCGCGCCGTCACGACCGTGCTGGAGCGCGTGTCCGAGGGCGACTACTCGGCCAAGGTCGCCGAGACCGCCGGCCGGGACGAGATCGGCCGCCTGTGGCGCACCATCTCCCGTCTGACCACGGCGCTCAAGGCCGCGGAGGACACCCGCGCCGCGCAGCGCCAGCGCGACGCCGACATGGTGGCCGAGCGGCTTGCCGAGACGGAAGCACTCACCAACCGGTTCCGCTCGGAAGTGGGCGGCCTGATCGACGAGGTGGCGTCCGCCTCGCGCACCCTGATCGGCGCCGCCGAGGTCCTGGCCGGCGACGCCGCCGCCACCTCCGAGCGCTCGGCCAGCGTGGCCCGCGCCTCCAACGAAACCTCCGGCAGCGTCCAGGCGGTCGCCAGCGCCTCGCAGGAGCTGTCCGCTTCCATCGCGGAGATCGGCCGCCAGATCAGCGACGCCTCGCAGCTCATCAACCAGGCGGTGGGCGAAGCCCATGCCACGGACGAGGAGGTGAAGGCGCTGGCGGATGGCACCAGCCGGATCGGCGTCATCGTCGCCATGATCCAGGCGATCGCCGAGCAGACCAACCTTCTCGCCCTCAACGCCACCATCGAGGCGGCCCGGGCCGGTGACGCGGGCCGCGGCTTCGCCGTCGTGGCCTCCGAGGTGAAGGCGCTCGCCAACCAGACCGCCAAGGCGACCCAGGACATCGAGGCGCAGATGGGCGCCATCCAGTCCTCCACCGCCCGCACGGTCAGCCGCATCGCCGACATCTCCGGGCGCATCAGCACCCTCGACACCATCACCGGCGCGGTCGCGGCCGCGGCGGAGCAGCAGAACGCCGCCACCGGCGAGATCGCTTCGCGCATCACCGAGGCGGCGAACGGCGCCGGCCACGTGGCGGCGGTGATCGAGGACGTGCAGAAGACGGCGGTGAAGAGCGGCACCGCCTCCCGCGAGGTTCTCGCCGCGGCGACCCGCCTCGGCACCCAGGCGAACGAGCTGCAGTCCAAGCTCGACCGCTTCCTCTCCAGCATGAAGGCCGCCTGAGGCCAGCCTGCAAGACCTCGACCGGGCGGGCTTCGGACCGCCCGGTTCCGTTTTCCTGGCCGCACGAAGGCTCCTGGTGATCGGTGTCAGCATCGGGGGCCACTGTCGGTGGGCCAGCGCCGTCGCCGCGTCTCCCGGCCGGCGCGCCGTTGACATCCGCGGGCGCCATCCTTATGGTCCGCGCGACCTCGGACAGGGGGTTTTCCGCCAGTCCGTTTCAGCACAAAAGATCGGATCCGGTCGAATCGTGGCTGAGAGGCCCGCCGCTTCCCCCGTGGGGCGCGCGCGGCTCCGCCGGCGGTTCGTGGGTTCGGAAGGGAACGTACCCATGAAGATCAAGAACTCGCTGCGGTCCCTCCTCGGCCGCGACCGGAACAACCGCCTGGTGCGCCGCAAGGGCCGCATCTTCATCATCAACAAGAAGAACCCGCGCTACAAGGCGCGCCAGGGCTGAAGCCCCGGCGGGCGTCGCCTCAGGCGGCCGCCCCGTGTTCACATCTTGTCGAACGGCTCGACGCGGCATGCCGGGAGGTCTATCTTCCCGGCATGTCTTCGTTTGATCGCTTCCGCTCCGCTCGCCGCGCCGCCGTCCTGATGCTGGCGGCAGGCCTTTCGCTCGCCGGTGTTTCTGCCGGCGCGCAGACGATCGTCCCGCCGCCGCCACCCGCCGCGCCGGACCAGGGTGTCGCCCCGTCCGAGCCGAGCCTCGACAGCATCGATCCGGGCGCCGCCCGCCGCGCCCCACCGTCCGCCGACCGGGCCGTCAAGTCCGCCTTGCCGGAGAACCCCGCCGCCGAGCTGGACCCGCTCTTTGAGCAACTCGCCACGGCGAAGACGCCGATGGAGTCCCATCCGCTGGAGCAGCGGATCCTGCGGATCATCACCACCAGCGGCAGCGCCACCGTCGACCTTTTGATGGAGTGGGCCGACCGGGCCATCGCCGCCAAGAACTATCCGGCCGCCCTCGATCTCCTGGACGACGCGGTCGCCCTCAAGCCGGACTTCGCCGAGGCCTACAACCGCCGCGCCACGGTCTACTACCTCATCGACGACTACACCCGCTCGATCGGCGACATCCGCCGCACCCTGGCGCTCGAGCCGCGCCACTTCGGCGCTCTCACCGGCCTTGGCGCCATCCTGGCCGAGATCGAGGAGACGGAGCGGGCGCGCGACATCTACCGGCGGGCGCTCGCCATCGCGCCGCAGCTGAAGTCCGTCCAGGAGGCGCTCGACAAGCTGGACGAGCGGGCCGCCGGACGGGGCATCTGAGCCCCATGCCGGACGGCGTCCTCGCGGGCCGACACGGCCGGGCGGCATGCTGACCGTCCTCGGCGCCATCGTGCTGATCCTCGGCGGTCTTGCTGCCTGGACGGCGCTCGCCACCCGGCGCCTCGCCGCGCGGCTTGCCGCCGTCGGCGCCTACGCGACCGTCGAAGGCGTACGCCTCCACTATCTCGACCAGCCGGCCACCGATTCTGCCGCCGGCCCCCCGGTGCTCTTCCTCCACGGCGCCAGCGGCAATCTCAACGAGCCACGCGCCGCCATGGCGGGCCGCCTGACGGACCGGCGGGTGATCTTCGTGGACCGCCCCGGCCACGGCCATTCAGCCCGGCCCGACCGCAGCTTCTCCGCTCCGGCCGCGCAGGCGCGCGTGATCGCCGGCCTGCTGGAGACGCTCGGCACCGGCAAGGTGGTGGTGGTCGGCCATTCGTGGGGCGGATCGGTCGCCGCGGCACTCGCCGTGCTCCATCCGGACAAGGTGGCCGGGCTCGTCTTCGTGGCGCCGGCGACGCATCCCTGGCCGGGCGGCGTCACCTGGTACTATCCGATCGCCGCCCATCCGGTGATCGGCCGCCTGTTCGCCTGGACGCTCGTTTATCCGCTCGGCCGGCTCGCCCTCGACAAGGCGGCGGCCGGCGTCTTCGCACCGGAACCGGTACCGGCCCGCTACACGGAAGACGCCCATGTGGAGCTGGTGCTGCGGCCCCGGTCCTTCATCGCCAACGCCGAGGACGTGACGGACCTGAAGGCCAACGTCACCGCCCTCGCGCCGCGCTATGCCGAGATCACCGCGCCCACCGTCATCGTTACCGGCGACACGGACGGCATCGTCCTGCCGTCGATCCACTCGGACGGTCTGAAGCGCGACATCCCCGGCGCCGAGCTGATCGTCCTGCCGGGCGTCGGCCACATGCCCCACCACACCCGGCCGGACGTTGTGGCGGAGGCCATCGCCCGCGTGACCGCGCGCGCCTCGAACGCCACCGCCGCCGCCTGATCGAGAGCATGTCCCGATCGGGTGGAATCCACCGATCGATGTCGGGGTCACTGCAGGCCGCCGCGATCGATCGGACAGAGGCACGCGAAAAGCCGCATGAACGGCGGCTCATGCCTGCCTCGCCGGCCTAGTTCGCGAACCTTCGCGCGCCCGCGACGCAACCGACAACGGCCACGGTGACGAGCATCGCCGTCGGCGTGACCGATTCCCCCAGAAGCGCGGCGGCGAGTGCCAGTCCGAAGAAGGGCTGCAGCAGTTGCAACTGTCCGACCGTGGCGATGCCGCCTTGTGTGAGGCCCCGATACCAGAACACGAACCCGATGAGCATGCTGAACAGGGAGACATAGCCGAGGCTGAGCCACGCCGGTGCCGAGACGCTGGCGAGAGAGGCCGGCCATTGAAGAAGGGTCAGCACCAGCAGCGGCGGCAGCGCCAGGACCAGGGCCCAGGATATGACCTGCCACCCGCCGAGCACCCGAGACAAGACGGCCCCTTCCGCGTAGCCGAAGCCGCAGACGATGATGGCCGCCAGCATGAGGCTGTCGCCGATCGGTGACGCGGAGAGCCCTTGCGACACGGTAAAGCCGGCGACGAGAGCGCTGCCGAGGAGCGAAAACGCCCAGAACGCCGCCTTCGGGCGTTCGCCGCCTCGGATGACGCCGAAGATGGCCGTGCTCAACGGCAGCAGGCCGATGAACAGGATGGAGTGGGCGGCCGTGACGTGCTTCAGGGCGAAGGCCGTCAGGAGAGGGAAGCCGACCACGACGCCAAGCGCCACGATCACCAGCGATGGCAGCTCGGTGCGGGACGGACGGCGCTCCTTGAAGACGAGCAGCAGGGCGCACCCCAGAACGCCGGCGATCGCGCCGCGTGCGACCGTCAGGAACACCGGATCGAACGACTGGACTGCCACACGTGTGGCCGGCAGCGACCCGCTGAAAATGATCACCCCGATCAACCCGTTGATCCATCCGCTTGTCGCCCGGTTCATCACACCCTCCATCGTCGGGCGGTCTTGTCGCTTGGTTCAGATCACTCCGCCAGCTACAGTCCAGTACGGATGGAGCGAACTGTTATGGCCGTTGAAGCAGTACGAATGGAACGCCCGAGTCGCAGCGGCCTTGTCATGGCGACCATCCATCAGCGAATCGCCTCACGGTGCCTGTCGGCTGGCTCCAAGCTGCCGTCCGTGCGATCGATGGCTCGCTCCCTGCAGGTCTCCGTCTCGACCGTCGTGGAGGCCTACAACCGCCTCGTCGCCGATGGCGTGATCGCATCGCGGCCTGGATCCGGCTTCTATGTCGCCGCCCAGGCGACCCCGATGACCCTGTCGGCGATCGGACCGAAACGCGACCGCGCCATCGATCCGCTCTGGGTGTCGCGGCAATCGCTGGAGACGGACGATGCCGTACCCAAGCCCGGATGTGGATGGCTGCCGGCGTCGTGGTTGCCGGAGGCGAGGATCAGGGCCGGCTTGCGCGCCGCCTCTCGCGGGGGAGCGGACGCCCTTGCCAACTATGCGTCTCCCCTCGGCCTGCCGCCGCTCAGACAGCTGATCGGCAGGCGGCTCGGCGAGCGCGGCGTCGAAGCGGCACCGGATCAGATCATCCTGACCGAGAGCGGAACCCAGGCGATCGACCTCCTGTGCCGAACCCTGCTCGAACCCGGCAGCACCGTCCTCGTCGACGACCCGTGCTACTTCAACTTCCAGGCCCTGCTGCGGGCCCATCGCGTTCGGATGGTCGGCGTTCCCTACACGCCCGTGGGTCCGGACCTGGATGCGTTCGCGGCCGTTCTGGCCGCGCACCGGCCGCGCCTCTACATCACGAATTCGGCCGTGCACAATCCGACCGGCGCGACCCTTTCGCCAGTGGTCGCCCACAAGATCCTCAAGCTTGCGGACCAGCATGGGCTGGTGATCGTGGAGGACGACATTTTCGCGGACTTCGAGCACCAGCCGGCGCCGCGCCTCGCGGGGTTCGACGGGTTGGATCGGGTCATTGCCATCGGCAGCTTTTCGAAGACGCTGTCGGCGGCGGTCCGCTGCGGCTTCATCGCCGCCAAGCCGGCGCTGATCGACGGTCTCGTGGATCTCAAAATCGCCACCACGTTCGGCGGCGGACGCCTGAATGAGGACCTCGTCCACACCGTTCTTGCTGACGGCGGCTACCGCAAGCACGCGGAGCGGCTGCGCGGCCGCCTCGAACGGGCGCGCCGCGAGGTCGGAGCGCGCCTCAAGGAACTCGGTTTCGAACCTTGGATCGAGCCGAGGGCCGGCATGTTCCTGTGGTGCCGCGTGCCCGGCGGCTGCGATGCGGGAGACCTGGCTCGCGCGGCCCTGCGGAGCGATATGGTTCTGGCCCCGGGCAACGTCTTCAGCGTGTCGCAGACGGCCGGAGCCTTCATGCGCTTCAACGTCGCGCAAATGCAGGACAGCCGGACGTTCGAGGTGCTGCGGACGCTCGTCTGAAGGGCGGGGAGGCCCTTCTTGCGGCCTGTCGGCGACGCCGTCGACGGGCAACGCTGTCGGACGCGGCGTCGTCGCGCTGGAGCACTCTCGCGTCGATCAAGTCGCTCAACTCGATCGGAGAACGCTCCAGCGGCCGGACGGCACTCAGATCCCCCCGAGCCCGTCGGCGCCGATGAAGGCGATGCGGATCAGGTTGGTGGCGCCCGGGGTGCCGAACGGCACGCCGGCGGTGATGATCACCCGCTGGCCCGGCCGGCCGAAGCCCTCCTGGTAGGCGATCCGGCACGAGCGGTCGACGAGGTCGTCGAGGTTGCGCGCGTCGTCACTCACCACGCAGTGGAGGCCCCACACCACCGCCAGCCGCCGCGCCATGGCGCGGTTGGGCGAGAGCGCGATGATCGGCGTGTTCGGCCGCTCGCGGGAGGCGCGCACGCCGGTGGCGCCCGACGAGGTGAAGCACACGATGGCGGCAAGCCCCAGCGTCTCGGCGATCTGTCGGGCCGCCGACGAGATCACGTCCGCGCCGGTCTGCTGCGGGTCCGGCCGCTGGGCGTTCAGGATGGAGAGGAAATACTCGTTCTTCTCCACCTCCTCGGCCACCCGGCTCATGGTGGTGACCGCCTCCACCGGATAGGCGCCGGCGGCCGATTCGGCCGACAGCATCACCGCGTCCGCGCCCTCGAACACGGCGGTCGCCACGTCGGACACCTCCGCGCGGGTCGGCACCGGCGACTGGATCATGCTCTCCAGCATCTGGGTCGCCACCACCACTGGCTTGCCGGCCTTGCGGCAGGCGCGGGTGATGCGCTTCTGGATGCCCGGCACCGCCTCCAGCGGCATCTCCACGCCGAGGTCACCGCGCGCCACCATGATGGCGTCGGACAGCTCCATGATCTCGTCGAGCCGCTCCACCGCCTGGGGCTTCTCGATCTTCGACATGATCCCGCACTTGCCGCGTACCACCTTGCGCACGTCGGCCACATCCTCCGGCCGCTGCACGAAGGAAAGGGCGATCCAGTCCACGTCCGCGTCGAGGGCGGCGAGAAGGTCGGCATGGTCCTTGTCGGTGAGCGCGCCGGTGGAGAGGATGGTGTCCGGCAGGCTGACGCCCTTGCGGTCCGACACCTTGCCGCCGATCTCCACCTCGGTTACCGCCACCTCGCCGTCGCAGCGCGTCACCCGCAGACGCAGCTTGCCATCGTCTATCAGCAGCCGGTGGCCGGGGCGCAGCGCCTCCAGGATCTCCGGGTGGGGCAGGTGGACACCGGTGGCGTCGCCCTCGATGCGGGCGTTGGTCAGACGGAACTCCTGACCGATCGTCAGCATCTGCGGCCCGCCGGCGAAGGTGCCGAGCCGAAGCTTCGGCCCCTGCAGGTCGGCCAGGATGCCGATCGGGCGGCCGTGCGAGACCTCGACCGCGCGGATCTTGGTGACCAGGTCGCGCAGTTTCTCGTGGGTGGTGTGGCTCATGTTGATGCGGAACACGTCCGCACCGGCCACATGGAGGCGGCCGATGGCCTCCTCGTCGGAGGAAGACGGGCCAAGCGTGGCGAGGATCTTGACCTTGCGATTGCGTCTCATCGAGACCCGTTTCCCTCTCTGGTGGGTTGGTAGAGGTGGATCGTCCAACTGCGCTGTTCGGCGGTATCGATTTCGAAGAAGCCCGTCCGCTCGTATCCCCTGGCCACGCAGTCCTCCACCCCGAGGATGGTGAACATCTTGCGTCGCGTGCACATGAATGACTTGCCGCCCCATTCGCCGCCGCGCTGGCTGTCGACGGCGTAGAGGTAGTAGTAGCGCGATCCGAGGGCGCCCGGCAGCAAGGTGCCGCAACTGTCGCCCGGGATGTTCCACCACCCTTCCGTGCGCCATCCGTCCGTGGCCTTGTAGCCGATGGCCACCGAGACTGTGGATTGCGTCTTGTTGCAAAGTCTGAGGTCGGCGCGAGCGCCGGATGCACCGAATAAAAGGAAAGCCGTGGCACCGGCCATGGCGAACATCGCCCGCTTCAGCCGTCGCGCCCGCTTCGGCGCCGCCGGTTCCCGCCCAAGGTCTCCATCGAGGGTGACCGGGCATGAAGGGCGTCCGCCGAACCGGCCGAGCGTGGTGCGCGCACCGCGCTCGTTACGTCCCGCTCCCATCGTGATCCTTAACGACGTCATCCGCTGGCGCCCGTCTTATCGCGTGAGGGGTCGCGCGGTGTCAACTGCCGGAACGGCATGACGGCCCGCCCGTTTCCCTTGACCCATGCGGTTTTTGCATGGATTGCTGCTCTCCCGGTTCCGTCCGCCGCCGGGCCCCTCGGCGCCGGACGCCCGCGCGAATCGCGGCCGGGTGTTCGTATTCTGATTACGCCATTCAAGACCTTGGGCGGGCGATGAAAATGCCCGCCAGGATCAACATGCCCCCAAGTCCCTGCTCCAGGCCGATGGCTTCGCCGAGCACCGCCCAGGCGATCAGCGCCGCCGCCACCGCCTCTAGGAAGATCACCAGCGACGAGAAGGCCGCCGGCAAGGTCCCGAGCGCGAAGGCGAGCAGCCCCTGGCCGCCCGCGTGGCTGATGAAGGCGAGCCCGAAGAGCGCCGCGACGCCGCCAAGCGATGCCGGCAGCAGCGTCGGCTCCAGCACCGCCGCGACGCCAAGAAGCGCCACCGCCGTGACGACGCTCGACGCGAACGTGGCCGCGCCGGTCGCCACCGTCCGCCGCGCCACCCGGAGCGCCAGGAAATAGCCGCCGAAGAACAGGGATGTGATGATGCCGTAGACGTCGCCGAGGATCCGGTCGGGCGCCAGCGCATAGGAGCCGCCGAGCAGCACCCCGCCGCCCGCCACGCAAAGGGCGAGGCCGAGGAGCGTGGACCGGTCCACCCGCTCGCCGATCACCGCCCACGAGCCGAGCACGACCCAGAGCGGCGCCATCGTGGCGAGGAAGGTCGCGTTGGCGACCGTGGTGTTCATGATGGCGAGGTGCCAGAACACGAGGTCGCCGGCGAACAGCGCCCCCGCCATCAGCACGGCGGGCGTACGGAAGGCCGCCGCCATCGCCGCCGACCCGGCTTCCGACCGGGCCCAGACGTAGAGGATGGGCAGCGCCAGGGCGACCCGCCAGAAGGCGCTGGCGAACGGACCCACGTCCGCGAGGCGGACCATCACGGGCGAGACGCCCATCGCCATGGCGCCGAGGACGAGCGCCGCGAAGGCGGTGGCGAACGGCGAGACCGGCGGAGCGGCGGACTTGGAGACGGACATGGAGGGGTTGCGTCGATCGGGTCTGATGATGGAGCGGGCGCGCGGGGGTGGCGAGGTCTGGCAAGCGCGGGCAAGACTGCCTATTGTCTGGGCGTTGTAAACGGGATCGGGGGTTTGGGACAGGCGTGACGTCATCTTTTCAGCCGGTCGAGACCATCGCGGGCGATTGGTCGGCCGGCATGCTCCTCCTCTGCGATCACGCCTCCAACGCCTTGCCGCCGGACTACGGCGACCTCGGCCTCCCGGCGCCCGAATTCCGCCGCCACATCGCCTACGACATCGGCGCCGCCGCGGTCACCCGCCGGCTCGCCGCCCTGTCGGGTGCGCCGGCCCTGATGACCACCTATTCGCGCCTCCTGATCGACCCGAACCGGGGCGAGGACGACCCGACCCTCCTGATGCGCCTCTCCGACGGCGCCATCATCCCCGGCAACGCCCGCTCGGACGGCGCCGAGCGCACCCGCCGCCTGGAGCGCTTCCACCGGCCCTACCACGACGCGATCGCCGCGCACCTCGACGCGGCGTCGGCCGTCGGCGCGGCGCCGGTCATCGTCTCCATCCATTCCTTCACGCCCGCCTGGAAGAGCGTGCCGCGGCCCTGGCACGTGGGTCTCCTCTGGGACCTGGACGACCGCCTCGCCCATCCGCTGGTCGCGGCGCTCCAGCGCGAGCCCGGCCTCGTCGTCGGCGACAACGAGCCCTACGACGGGGCCTTGAAGAAGGACACGCTCTACCGCCACGGCACGCTGCGCGGCCTTGCCCACGGTCTGGTGGAGATCCGCCAGGACCTGATCGAGGCCGCGGCGGACGCCGACGCCTGGGGCGACCTCCTGTGGCGGCTCCTCCGCCCCATTCTGGCCGACCCGACGCTCCATACTGTCCGCCACTACGGCTCGCGTGCCGACCACCGGGCCGGCCGTCCTGCCGTTCCGCTCGGCAAGACACCCGCCCGTCATCTGACCGAGGACCCGCCGTCATGACCGACTTCGACGAGAAGACCCGCATTGAACTGGAGGCTGCTGCCTTCCGCCGCCTCTTGCAGCACCTGTCGGAGCGCTCCGACGTGCAGAACATCGACCTCATGAATCTGGCCGGCTTCTGCCGCAACTGCCTCGCCAACTGGTACAAGGACGCCGCCGACGCCAAGGGTCTCCCCCTCACCAAGGAGGAGAGCCGCGCGCTCGTCTACGGCATGCCCTACGCCGAATGGCAGGCGAAGAACCAGCGCGAGACGACCGCCGACAGCCTCGCCGCCTTCGAGAAGAATCGCCCGCAGCACTGACCGCGTCCCACGCCGTCCGCGCGTGAGCCGATCGACGGATGCACTCTTCGGCATCCGCCGGTCACGCAATCTTAACCAAGCCGGCTCCACTTGCTTGGCCGAGGCCGCCGCGGCCCCGAGGGCCGCCGCGGTCCTTCGGGTCGGATCGGCTGTGGTCAACCGCAGTTTCCGCGTGATCGACCCGGCCCCGGTGCGCTAAACACACGCCCACCCGTCCGGCCGGTCGTTCAAGACCGGGCCGGCCCAGAGACTGTCGAAGAGACTGACGAGAGGTCGATCACCATGGTCGCAGAAGTCGCGGATACCGGCGTCGCCGCCGACGAGTTGAAGCAGTTCATCGAGCGCATCGAGCGCCTCGAGGAAGAAAAGAAGGCGATCGCCGACGACGTCCGCGACGTCTATGCCGAGGCGAAGGGCCGGGGCTACGACGTGAAGGCCATCCGCGCCATCGTCCGCCTGCGCGCCAAGGAGCCGCACGAGCGCGAAGAGGAAGAGGCGATCCTGGAGCTCTACAAGAGCGCGCTCGGGATGGCGTGAGGCCCGGCGCGCCGGGCCATCCGGCGCCGCGCGCCCGTGATCCCTATCCGGCCATCGCGCCGTCCGGCGGCAGCGTGGCGGCGCGCAGCCGAGCCGCGTCGCGGCCGGGCGGGGCGCCGAACAGGCGGGCGTACTCGCGGCTGAACTGGCTCGGGCTCTCGTAGCCGACCGCAAAGCCGATGGAGGCGGCGTCGGCCGACTGCGCCATCAGCATCCGCCGCGCCTCCTGCAGGCGGATCTGCTTCTGGTACTGCAGCGGGCTCAGCGTCGTCACCGCCTTGAAATGCCGGTGCAGCGAGGCCGGGCTCATGCCCGCCACCTCGGCCACCCGGTCGACCGCGAAGGCGTCCGCATAGTGGGCCCGGATCCAGGCGATCGCCCGGCCGACCCGCGACAGCCGGCTGTCGGCGCGGGCGATCTGGCGCAGGAGCCGGCCCTGCTTGCCGCAGAGCAGCCGGTAGAGGATCTCCCGCTCGATCAGCGGCGCCACTACCGGAATGTCCTCCGGCCGGTCCAGGAGGCCGACGAGCCGGGCGGCGGCGTCGAGCAGTTCGTCGCTCACCGCGCACACGGCGAGCCCCGCCGAACAGTCGGCGTCCATCCCGCCGTCCCCCATGTCGATCAGCACGTCGGCGAGCAGCTTCGGCTCCAGCGCCAGACTCGCCGCCAGGTAGGGCGCCTCCGGGCTGGCGCGATGGATGCCGCCGGTCACCGGCAGGTCGACCGAGACGATCAGGTATTTCGCCGCGTCATACTCGTAGCTCTCCTCGCCCAGCATCAGCCGCTTGGAGCCCTGGGCGACGAAGGAGACGACCGGATTGTAGAGCGTGCCCATGGGCAGCGTCGGCGTGGTGGAGCGCATGAGCGCGAGCCGGGGAACGGCGGTCTGGCGCCGTCCTTCGGCGCTGTGCCGGTCGATCAGGTCCTTGAGGAGGGTGATGGAAGCATGCATGGCCGGATCCTCGCCGTCGCCGCGGCGTTCGGCAAGGGGGGCAGGCCACGCGCCGGCATGTCCGAGAGGATCGTGCAAGGATCGGAGAGCATCGCGCTACCGGAGGCACGGCCCTTGGTGCGATCTCTCCCCCTGCGGCCCCGCCGCCGTCTCGTCCCCCCTGGCGGCGCTGCCGCCTTCTTGTCTAAACGCGGCCCTGCCGCCGTCTTGTCTCAACGCGGCCTTGCCGCCGTCTAGTCCTAACGCGGCCCCGCCGTTGTCCCGTCCGCCACCGGAGACCATCCCATGCGCTACACCATGCTCGGCCGCACCGGCCTCTTCGTGTCCGAACTCTGCCTCGGCACCATGACCTTCGGCGGCCAGGAGGGCCTCTGGGGCCAGATCGGCCAGCTCGGCCAGAGCGAGGCCAACGCCCTGGTGAAGACCGCCTTCGACGCCGGCATCACCTTCATCGACACCGCCAACGTCTACGCCGAAGGCCGGTCGGAGACGATCACCGGCCAGGCGATCCGCGACCTCCGCCTGCCCCGCGACGAACTGGTGATCGCCACCAAGGTGTTCGGCCGCGTCGGACCGGGCCCGAACGGCACCGGCGCCTCGCGCGCCCACATTCTCGCCGAGGCGCGCAACAGCCTGAAGCGGCTGCAGCTCGACCACATCGACCTCTACCAGCTGCACGGCTTCGACGCCGCGACCCCGATCGAGGAGACGCTGGAGGCGCTCGACACGCTCGTCCGCCAGGGGCTCGTGCGCTACGTGGGCGTCTCCAACTGGGCGGCCTGGCAGGTCGCCAAGGCGCTCGGCATCGCGCAGCGGCGCAACCTCGCCCCGCCGCGCTCGCTGCAGGCCTACTACACGCTCGCCGGCCGCGACCTGGAACGGGAGATCGTGCCGATGCTCGCGTCCGAAGGCGTCGGCCTGATGGTGTGGAGCCCGCTCGCCGGTGGCTTCCTCTCCGGCAAGTACGACCGCGACGGCAGCACCACCGAGGGCCGGCGGGCCACCTTCGACTTCCCGCCCATCGACAAGGACCGGGGCTTCGCCGCCGTCGAGGCCATGCGCCCGATCGCGGCCGCCCACGGGGCGACGGTGGCCCAGGTGGCGCTCGCCTGGCTCCTGCACCAGCCGGTCGTCACCAGCGTGATCGTCGGCGCCAAGCGGGTCGACCAGCTGGTCGACAACATCGGCGCCACCGGCGTCCGCCTCACCGACGCCGACCTTGAGGCGCTCAACGCCGTCAGCGCGCTCGCGCCGGAATATCCCGGCTGGATGATCGAGCGCCAGGGCGCCTACCGCAAGGGCTTGATGCCGGCGGCCATGACCACCCGCTAAGGCGTTCCGAACGCTCGTTGATCGGGCCGACTCCCGCGTTCGGGAGTCGGCCCGGCGCACCGGGCGACCGGACCGCCGCTCCGCCGCGACGAGGCCATTTCGGTCGATCCGACCGATCGCCGCTTGCATCTGGTTTGATGTTGAACTATATAGTTTGATATTGAACCAATGGAGGCGACGATGACGAACCGGCGTGTATTCCTCACCCTTTTCGGCGGCGGCGTGGTGCTCGCCGCCACGAGCGCGACGCTCTGGGCCACCACCCGTGACCCGGCCGGCGCCCGCCGCCCGTGGGAGACGGCGGGGCAGGGCGGCGAGGCGGATCCGCGCCGGCGGGCGCTCTCCTTCGCGGTGCTCGCCCCCAACCCGCACAACCGCCAGCCCTGGGTGGCGGATCTCTCGGTGCCGGAGGTCCTGACCCTCTTCTGCGATCCGGACCGGCGGTTGCCGCACACGGATCCGTTCGACCGGCAGATCACCATCGGCCTCGGCTGCTTCCTGGAGCTTCTCGCCCTTGCGGCGGCCGAGGACGGCTACCGCACGGACATCGCCGTCTTCCCCGACGGCGCGCCGCAGCCGCGCCTCGACGGCCGGCCTGTCGCGCGGGTCCGCTTCATTCGGGACGAGGCGGTCGCCCGCGATCCGCTGTTCGCTGCCGTGCTCGACCGCCGTTCCAACAAGGAGGCCTACGACACGACCCGGCCGGTGGCGACGGAGAGCCTTGCCGCGATCGCGGCCGCAGCACGCGTCCATCCGGTCGCCTTCACCAACGACCCGGCCCGGGTGGCCGCTCTCCGCGGCCAAGCCTTCGATGCGCTCCGCACGGAGATGACCACCTACGCGACCGCCAAGGAGAGCGTCGACCTGTTGCGCATCGGCAAACGGGAGATCGAGGCGAACCCGGACGGCATCGACCTCCCGGGCCCCGTCTTCGAGGCGCTTCAGCTTGCCGGCATGATGCCGCGCGACGCCATGTTGGACACCACGTCCGACGTCTTCGCCCAGCAGCTCGCCGCCATGAAGGTCCCGTTCGACACCGCCATGGCGTTTGTCTGGACGATCACCCCGGGCAACAGCCGCGCGGAGCAGATCGAGGCAGGGCGTGACTGGGTCCGCCTCAACCTTGCGGCCACGCGCCTCGGCGTCGCCATGCATCCGTTCAGCCAGGCCCTGCAGGAGTTCGCCGAGATGCGCCCGCACTTCGACGGCCTGCGACAGGCGCTCGGCATTCCGCCGGAGCATACGCTGCAAATGTTTGCCCGGCTCGGCTATGGTCCCTCGGTGAAGGCTGGCCCCCGCTGGCCCTATGAAACGCGGATCAGGGCGGCATGACGGACGAGGATCTGGGCGGCGAGAGCGCAACGGCCGCTGCGGCCGGCACCGAGCGCGGCGATGAGGGCGGCGAGCCCTCCGCCGCCGCAGGGGACCATGCGCTCGCCTTCCGGCTCCTCAACGAGATCGCCATCATCGCCCAGCTGTCCGGCACGTCCTTCGAGCGGGCCATGCCCGGCACCATGACGCTGCCGCAGTTCGTGGTGCTCAACCACCTGACCCGCCTCGGCGGCGACCGCACGCCGCTGCAGATCGCCAATGCCATGCAGGTCACCAAGGGCGCCATGACGAACACCCTCGGCCACCTGGAGCGCGCCGGCTGGATCGCGGTCCGGCCGGACCCGAAGGACGGCCGGTCCAAGCGCGTGGACATCACCGGCGCCGGCCGCGCCGCCCATGGCGACGCGATCCGCCAGCTCCAGCCGGAACTGGCCTTCCTCGTCGGCGAGATCGGGCCGGAGCCCATCGCCGCGGCCCTGCCGTTCCTGGAGCGCCTGCGCGCCCTGCTCGACCGGCGCCGCGACGAGGTTTGACCGCCGTGTTCCGGCGTCCGTCAGAGCGCCGGGCGCGGGCGCGCCACGTCGTTGGTGCCGTCCGGGTCGGGCGCGAGGCCGTAGCTCATGCGCTTCATCTGGCCGATCACCCGCTCCATCTCGTCGTCCGGCAGCACCGGCGGCTCGCCGAGGGTCAGCGCCTGCACATACATGCGCGACAGGGTCTCCACCTCGATGGCGAGCCAGAGGGCGCTTTCCAGCGTCTTGCCGAGCGAGATCTGGCCGTGCTGGCCGAGCAGGCAGGCGGTGCGGCCCTCCAGCGCCTTCAGGGCGTTGTCGGACAGCGCCTGGGTGCCGAAGGTGGCGTATTCGGCGCAGCGGATCGTGGTGCCGCCGGCGATGCCGGTCATGTAGTGGAAGCTCGGGATGGTCTTGTGGTGGCAGGCGAGCGTGGTCGCGTAGACGGAGTGGCAGTGCAGCACCACGTCGATGTCCGTCCGGTTCTTCAGGATGTCCCGGTGGAAGCGCCATTCGGACGACGGGCGCCGGCCCACATAGGTCCCGTCGAAGTCCATCTCCACGAGGTCCTCCGGCATCATGGTGTCGTAGGGCAGGGACGACGGGGTGATCAGGAATCCGGTCGGCGTGCGCACCGAAAGGTTGCCGGCGGTGCCCTGGTTGATGCCGCTGGAATTCATGCGCCGGCAGGTCTCCACCATCTGGCGGCGGAGAAGCGTCACGTCGGCGGCGGAACCCGCGGGGGAGGGGTCGGTATGGGCCAAGGCAGTCATCCTTCTTCGGGTCGTGTCGCCGTCGCGGCAGGCTGGCGGGCACGGGCGCGCCAGGCCGCCGCGTAGGCGGACAGGGTGTCGGGCGAAAGGGCGAGCCGGTCCGGCGTCGCCAGGGAGAGGGGCGCCGGTCCGGTCCGGCTCGTGTGGGTGGCCAGCAGCGCGGCGCCGGCCGCCACCCCGTCGGTCTCCAGGGTGTAGACCACGCTCTGGTCCGGCCGAAGCGCCGCCACCAGCGCCGCGAAGGCCGGATCGCGCAGGAAATTGCCGTCGAGCACCACCTCGCCGCGGCTCTCCAGCGCGCTCAGGCATTCGGCGGCAAGAAGCGCCGTGTAGAGCACGGCGAGTGCCTTCCGCTCGTCCGGATCGGCCGGCGGCGGACCTTCGATGCGGCCGCTGCAGGCGCTTCCGGGAAACATCCCGTCGTCGCTGCCGAACGAGGGCAGCGCCATCGAGCCCCGTTCCACGATCCGGGCGAGGGTGGCGGCCGCGACCGGTGCCGGCGCGGGGTCCGGGCCGGCCACGTGGGTGAACTCCCGGCCGCCCATGGTGAGCGCGCCGCCGACGGGCCGGCCGTGCACGTCGCTGTTGAGCGTCATGCCGGGCGTCCGGGCGAGCCGCTCCAGGGGCGTATCGCCGGAAAGCCCGACGATCCAGGTGCCGGTCGACAGCACCGTGAAGCCGGCAAGCCCCGCCGACTGGTAGCGGTAGTAGTTGGCGCTCGAATCGTGGATGCCGGCGAGCACCGAAAGGTTTGCCGGCAGGCCGTGCCGGGCCGCGAGCGCGGGCCGGATCCGCCCGACCTCGCCCCAGGCGGGCGCGAACGGCGGCATCAGCCGCGACCAGCCGCGGGCGGCGACGATCGGCGCGAAGCGGCGTTCCGGCACGTTCCAGAGGTGCGACTGGGCGCCGAGGCAGGTCGCCTCCGAAACCGCCCGGCCGGTCAGCCGCCAGGCCCAGTATTGGGGGATGCCGAGGCACCAGCGGGCGGCGGCGAAGGCCTCCGGCTCGGCCATCTCCATCCACAGCATCTGCCGCGCCTGGTGGGTCGCCGCCATCATGATGGCGCTGCCCCGGTCGTAGAAGCTGCCGGCGAGCGGCCGGTAGGCGGCGTCCACGGCGGCCGGCAGCGGCTGCTCGTAGTCGATCATCGGCAGGGCGAGGCCGTCGCCCGCGTCCGGGTCCTCGCCGGTCAGCATGCCGCCGGAGCCGTGGCCGGCCGCCACCACCGTCGCCACCGGATGGCGCCGGCAGAGCGCGGCCAGCGTTTCCATCACCCACCCGCCGAGGCCGGCGAGGTCGTGTTGGCGCCAGGGCGGGCCGGGCCGCACCGGGTTCGGCACGCTCACCGCCTCCACCACCCGCCCGTCCACCGTGGCGACGGCGAGCTTCACGTTGGTCTTGCCCACGTCGATGACGGCGACGGTGGCGGGCGCGTCCCGGGGGAGGGTGGCGACCATGACGGCTCTCCTGGCGGGCGAGTGGCCCCCGCGCGGGCGAAAAGGCCCGCCGCAGACGGCGGGCCGGCTCTTCGGTCTTGCGTCAGATCAGCCCGTACTGGCGGGCCTTGTTGCGCAGGAAGGGCAGGCCGTTGCCCATCACCTCCGCCTCGTCCTTGGCGACCGGGCGCCACACGGCAAGGCCGTAGGCCACCTCCGGCGGCATGTTGATGAAGCTCTCCATGGCGAGCCCGCCCTTGAAGCCGATGGCCGCGAGCGTCGCGTAGATCTCGTCCCACGGCACGTTGCCCGCGCCGGGCGCGCCCCGGTCGCTCTCGGAGAGGTGGATGTAGCGCAGGTGCTCGCGGGCGGCGAGGATGCCGTTGGCGGCGCCCTTCTCCTCGATGTTCATGTGGTAGGTGTCGAGGTGCACGAACACGTTGTCCATGCCGACGCGCTCCACCATGTCCACCGCCTGCCGGCCGGTGTTGATCAGGTGGTTCTCGTAGCGGTTCACCGCCTCCACGCCGAGGAGGATGTTCTTCGCCTTGGCGTGCTTGGCGGCCTCCGTCAGGGCGCGGGCGATGTTGTCGTATTCGCCCTCCGTCGGCGGCACGCCGGTGCGCTCGCCGATGCCGCCGAAGATCACACCGGAGAGCGCCTCGCAGCCCATCTCGGCGGTCTTGTCGATGGCGACCTTCAGATATGCCACCGCCGCGTCCGGCCGGACCGAGGCCCAGGCGTGCTCCGGCAGGCCGAGCGAGCAGATGGCGCGGAGATTGTTCTTCTCCAGAAGCGCGCGGGTGTGCGCCGCGTCCACCGCCGGCGCGTTGAGGAGCGCGATCTCGATGAAATCCATCTTGTAGTGGACGGCCGCCGCGATCGCCTTCTCGGCGCTCGGCCGGTCCCAGTTCATGGTCCACATGCTGGTGTGCACGCCAAAGCCTTGCATGGCTCTCATCCTTTTCTTGGTTTGTAGGAACCGATCCGCCCCACGACCCAGCGCAGCACCATCACGGTGACGAGGAGGATGCCCCAGAGCGCCGTCGCCAGATGCTGGTTGGCGCCGACGAGGTTGAGGCCGGACGACAGGAGCTGCAGCACCACCAGGGCGACGAACACCGGGATCACCCGGCCGAAGCCGCCGAACGGGTTCACCCCGCCGAGGAAGCAGGCGAGCACCGTGATGAGCAGGTAGCTCTCCCCGTGGCCGACGCGCACGGAGTTGAAGCGGGCCAGCATGATGATGCCCGCGATGGCGCACATGGCCCCGGAGAGGGTGTAGACCAGCACCAGCACCTTGCGGGTGTTGACGCCCGAATAGCGCGCCGCCTCCATGTTCGAACCGATCATGAAGGTGTTGAAGCCGAGCTTGGTGCGCGTCAGGAGCACGTGCCAGCCGAGCACGCAGCCGATGAAGATGAGGAGCGGCACCGGCAGGCCGAAAAGGGTCCCGTGGCCGATCGGCTGCACGTAGGACGGAAAGCCCGACACGTCGCCGCCGCGGGTCAGGAACTCGCCGAGCCCGCGCAGGAAGATCATCATGGAGAGCGAGACGAGGATCGGGTGCGCCCGGGTGTAGGCGATCACGAGCCCCATCACCACGCCGGTCGAGGCGCCGACCGCCACCGCGGCGAGGCAGGCGAGGGCGAACACCGTCCCGGAGGCCTCCAGCCCGCCGTTGGCGTGGAGGATCCAGGCGACCGTCAGGCCGGAGATGTTGGCCGTGAAGGTGATGGCAAGGTTCAGCCCGCCGGTCAGCACCGGCAGCAGCATGGCGAGCGTCAACAGCCCCAGTTCCGGCAGCTGGAAGCCGACGGCGCCGAAGGTGGCCGGGCTCAGGAACTGCGGCGAGACGAGGCTGAACACCACCACGACCGCCACGAAGGCGAAGGCCGGGCCGGCCATCTCGGGACCGATGAGGGCTTTCAGGCGCGCGCCGAGCGAGGCGCGGGGCGGGGCGGCGGCGGAGCTCATGGGCGCGCTCCCTCTTTGCGGGATGAGCCGAACAGCGTCTCGAGGCGGCTGTTGGAGAGGGCGATGGCGACGAGGATGATGGCGCCGACGATCATCTTGAACGCGTAGGGCGAGACGCCGAGGAGGTTAAGCCCGTTCTGCGTGATGGCGATCAACAGCACGCCGAGCACGCAGCCGATCACCGAACCCTTGCCGCCGCCGAGCCGCGCGCCGCCGAGCACCACCGCGGCCAGCACGTCGAGTTCGCGGCCGTAGAGCGCGTTCGGCACCACCTCCTGGGCATAGTGCGCCTGCACCAGGCCGCCGATGCCGGCCATCAGGCCGAGCCAGCCGAAGGCGATGTACTGCATGGCGCCGATGTCGATGCCGAAGCGGCGCGCGCCCTCCGGATTGTCGCCGAAGGCGTAGAGCTGGCGGCCGGTGGTGGTGCGCCCGATCAGGAACCATGTGGCGGCGACGCAGACGAGCATCACCAGCACCGGCAGGGTGATCTCCACCCACGACCCGTCCGCCAACTCCCGCTCGTAGAGGATCACCCGCGTGGTCAGCCAGTCGGGGAGGTTGTAGATCGACACCCCCCGGGTGAAGAACATCAGGAGGCCGAAGTAGATATTGAAGGTGGCGATGGTCGCCACGATCGAGATGATCCGGAAGGTGTGGATCAGGAAGGCGTTGAAGACGCCGAGGAGGATGCCGACAGAGCCGGCGATCAGGAAGCCGGAGATCCACTCGCCGCCACCGATGGCGCCGAGGATGGTGGCCGTCACGTACTGCACCACCGAGGCGGCGACCGCGAAGGAGATGTCGATCCCGCCGGCGATCAGCACCACCAGCAGTCCCACCGCGAAGATGATGTTGACCGCGCTGATGTTGAGGAGGTCGAACGCGTTGCCGAGGGTGGCGAAACGCTCGGTGGTGAGCCCGAGCCCCACGCACATGACCGCGATCACCGCGAGGAGGACGATCTCCGTCCCGTGGGTGTGGAGCGCCTTAGGCATAGACGGCCGCCTCGATCTCGGAGAGCGCGGTCACGCGCGGGTCGAACCGGTTGACGATGCGGCCGTTCGCCATGTGCAGCACCCGGTCCGCGTTGAAGTAGGCCTCCGGCACCTCGTCGGTGATCAGGATGATGGCAAGGCCGTCCGCGGCGAGCGACGCCACGATCTCGAAGATGCCTGCCCGCGCGCCGACGTCGACGCCGACGGTGGGGCTGTCGAGGATCAGGAGCTTCGGGTTGGTGGCCAGCCACTTGGCGATGGCCACGCGCTGCTGGTTGCCGCCGGAGAGCGTGGAGATCGGGTCCTCCTGCCGGCCGATCTTCACGGCGAGCCGGCGGATCCAGTCCGCCACCACCGTGCGCTTGCGCCGCTCCGACAGGAGCCCGCCGGTGAGCAACCGGTCGTAGGAGGCCATCACCAGGTTGTCGGCGATGGACTGCGGCTGGATCAGGCCGAGCGACAGCCGGTCCTCCGACAGATAGGCGATGCCGGCCGCGATGGCGTCCCGGTTGGAGGCGAAGCGCACCGGCCGGCCCTCCAGCGTCACCGTGCCCGCCGTCGGCCGCAGCATGCCGAAGAGCGCGAGCGCCAACTCCGTCCGCCCGGCGCCGAGCAGCCCCGTGATGGCGAGCGTCTCGCCCTGGCGGACGGTCAGCGACACATCCTCGAAGAGGCCCTGGCGGGAAAGCCCCTCCACCTCCAGCACCACCGGCCGGCCCGCCACGGGCTTGGCCCGGACGGTCTGGTCGAACACCTTGCCGGTCATCAGCTCGGTGATGCGCGACTGGGTCATGCCCTCGGTCGGGTAGACGCCGACGAGCGCGCCGTCGCGCAGCACGGTCAGCCGGTCGGAGATCTCCAGCACCTCCGCCAGCCGGTGGCTGACGAACACCACCGCCACGCCGGAGGCCGACAGGGTGCGCACGATGTCGAGCAGATAGTCGGTCTCCGACTGGGTGAGCGAGGCGGTCGGCTCGTCCATGAAGACGATCTTCGCCTCGCCGACGAGGGCGCGGGCGATGGCCACGATCTGCCGCTGCGCGATCGGGAAGTCCTTCAGCGGCCGGTCCACGTCGAGCGTCACGCCGAGGCGCTTCAGCGCCGCGGCCGCGGCCTTCCTCATGGCGCCGTAGTCAACGAGGCGCGGCCGGCGGCCCACCATGGTCTGGAAGGCGATGTTCTCGGCCACCGACATCTCGGGAAAGAGGGCGAGGTCCTGCCAGATCACCTGGATGCCGGCCGCTTGCGCGGTCACCGGCGACATGTGGCTGTAGGTCTCGCCGTCGTATTCGATCTCCGCGCCGGGCTCCGGCCGGTAGACGCCGGTGATGATCTTGATCAGCGTGCTCTTGCCGGAGCCGTTCTCGCCGGCCAGGCAATGCACCTCGCCGGGCATGACCTCGAAGCGCACGCCCTTCAGGGCCCTGACGCCGCCGAAGGTCATGGTGATGGTGCGAAGGGACAACAGCGGCCGTCGGGCCGCGCCCCTGTCGAGGGCATCGGTCATGGCGAAAGGCTCATCGATCGGACGGCGGGGGAGCCGGGCCGGCGCGAGGCCGGCCCGGTCGGTGAGGCGCGCGCCGGTCAGAGACCCATGGCGGCGAGGTCGGCGACCGTGTCCTTGTTGATCGGCACGATCTGGTCGACGATGATGTTGCGGGCCTCGAAGTCGGGCTCGATGGTGCCGAGACCCTCGATCTCCTCGCCGGCCTTCAGCTCGCCGCCCTTCATCAGCCGGTCCGCCATGGTGACGAACACCTCGCCGGCCTGCTTGGGGTTCCACATGAAGCCGCCCGAGATGGCGTCGGACGTCACCAGCTTCTGGCCCTGGCCGGGCGAGAACGGGCCGAGCACGAAGACCTCGCCCACCTTGCGGCGCTCTTCCACGGCGCGGCCGGCGCCGATCGGGCCCTGGCTGCCGAAGGCGAGGAAGCCCTTCAGGTTCGGGTTGGCGGACATCAGGTCGAGCGCGGTGGACCGGCTCTCGTCCACGTCCTCGGCAACGCCGTAGCGGTCGCCGACCAGCGTCATCTCCGGATGGTTGGCCTTGATGTAGGCGATCGCCGCGTCGGCCCAGGCGTTGTGCAGCGGCACGGTCAGCGAGCCGACGAACACCGCATACTCGCCCGTGCCGCCCATCTTCTCGGCGAGCAGCTTGCCGTGCGCCTCGCCGAAGCCGGTGGCGGAGGCGAGCTCGAAGTTCCAGTCGGCGCCCTTTTGGCCGGGGCTCTCGTGGGTGATCACGATGATGCCGGCGTCGCGGGCCTTGGTCAGCACCGGCTCCAGCACCTTGGCGTCGTTCGGCACCACGCCGATCACCTTCACGCCCTGGGCGATCAGGTCCTCGATGGCGCGCACCTGCAGCGCCGGGTCGGCGCTGGTCGGGCCAACCATGAAGGCGTCGAGCCCGAGCTCCTGGCCGCGCTCCTTGATGCCGGCCTCCATGGCGTTGAACCACGGAATGCCGCCGATCTTGACGACGACGCCCACCTTGGCGGCGTCCTGGGCGAAGGCGGCAAACGACGCACCCATGGACAACGTCGCGGCCACGGCCGCAATCAGCAGCTTCTTCATATCTGGCTCCTCCCTGGTGGTCCCGTTCGGGGACTCGTCGCCGCGCCCTTGCCGGGCAGGTCGGCGTTCGCATGCGATCCCGCCGCTTCCTCAAGCGACGCCCCCGAAGGCTGCTGCGAACCATCGCAGTTCGCATTGCACAATCGATGGTGCATCCACTATCCTGCAGGTGGCTTCTGTCGTCAAGGGCATCGCGACTGTATGGAAGCGGCAGGAGGGGCCATGGACCGAAACGCCAAGAAGAAAGCCACGATCTACGACCTGTCGGTGCTCTCCGGCTCATCGCCCTCGACGGTGAGCGCGGTCCTCAACGGCACCTGGCGCAAGCGCCGGATCGCCGAGGCCACCGCCGAGCTGATTCAGGAACTCGCCGAGAAGCACCAGTACACGGCCAACCTCCAGGCGCGGGGCCTGCGCCGGTCCCGGTCCGGCCTCGTCGGCCTTCTCCTTCCGGTGCACGACACCCGCTACTTCTCCTCCATGGCTCAGACCTTCGAGGCCCATGTGCGCAGCCGCGGCCAGTGCCCGGTCGTGGTCAGCGCCTGCCGCGACCCGCAGGAGGAGCGCGCCGTGGTGGAGACGCTCCTGTCCTATTCCATCGAGGCGCTGATCGTCGCCGGCGCCACCGACCCGGACGGGGTGCACCAGGTGCTGGAGGCGGCGGGCGTGCGCCACGTCAACATCGACCTGCCCGGTACCAAGGCGGCGTCCGTCGTCAGCGACAACTACACCGGCGCCCGCCTTCTCACCGAGGCCGTCGTCCGCCGCGCCGGCAGCAGCCGGCCGCTCGACGCCGGCGACCTCCACCTCTTCGGCGGCCGCGACGACCACGCCAGCCGGGAGCGCATCCGCGGCTTCCGCGACGCCCGGGTCGACCTCCTCGGCGCCGACCCGGACGGCTGCATCACCGCCACCGGCTATTCGCCGGGCACCAGCCAGCGGGCGTTCGAGGCGGTGTTTGCCCGCGACGGGCGGCTGCCGCGGGCGCTCTTCGTCAACTCGTCCATCAACCTTGAAGGCCTCATCCGCTTCATGGCCCACCACCCGGACGACGCCTTCGCCGACCTCGTGGTCGGCTGCTACGACTACGACCCGTTCGGCTCCTTCCTGCCCTTCCCGGTGATCATGATCCGCCAGGACGTGGAGGCCATGATCGCCCGCGCCTTCGAACTCCTGGAGGAGCCCCGGCCGGCGCCACGCATCCACCTGATCCGCCCGGATCTGGTGCCGCCGCGCACCGCCCTTCGCGGCCCGCTCGACGCCCTGAAGGACGAGGCTCCGGCGGAGCCCCAGGCCGCCCCACGCCCGCGCGCCGCCGCCCCGTCTCTGTCGGACGGGCGGACGGCGACAGTTTGAGGTTCCGTTTCAGGGCCGGGGCCTTATAGTCCGGGAGGGGGAAAACAAAAGGGAGGACAACCACATGATCCGTCGCCAAGGACTGAAGCTTGCCGCCATGGCCTGCGCCGCCGTCATGGCCACCACCGCATCGGCCGAGACCTTCATCGGCATCCTCACGGGCGGGCAGGCCGGGGTCTACTACCCGATGGGCGTCGCCCTGGAGAAGATCTTCGCCGAGGCGGTGCCGGAGGCGCGGCCCTCCGTGCAGGCCACCAAGGCGTCGGTGGAGAACCTCAACCTCCTGCAGGCGGGGCGCGGCGAGATCGCCTTCACGCTCGGCGATTCGCTCCAGGCCGCCTGGGCCGGCGACGCGGAGGCGGGCTTTCCGAACAAGCTGGAGAATCTCCGCACCGTCACGGCCATCTATCCCAACTATATCCAGATCGTCGCCTCGGCCGAATCCGGCATCAAGACGCTCGCCGACCTGAAGGGCAAGCGCCTCTCCGTCGGCGCGCCGAAGTCCGGCACCGAGCTCAACGCCCGCGCCATCCTGAAGGCCGCCGGCATCAGCTACGACGACCTCGGCAAGGTGGAATACCTGCCGTTCGCCGAGAGTGTCGACCTGATGAAGAACCGCCAGCTCGACGCCACCCTGCAGTCGGCCGGCCTCGGTGTCGCGTCGCTGCGCGACCTTGCCAACGCGGTCGCCATCACGGTGGTGGAAGTCCCCGCCGACGTGGTCGCCTCGCTCGGCGCGCCCTACCAGACCGCCACCATCCCGGCCGGCACCTATCAGGGCCAGGACGCGGACGTGCCCACCACGGCGGTGATCAACTACCTCGTCACCCGGGCCGACCTTGAGGACGACGTGGTCTACCAGATGACCAAGGGCATCTTCGACAACCTCGACGCCATGGTCGCCGCCCACAACGCCGCCAAGGCCATCAACCTCGACAAGGCCGCCACCGAGGGCCCCGCGCCGCTGCATCCGGGCGCCGAGCGCTACTTCAAGGAACAGGGCCTCCTCTGATTCCACCGTCCGCGGCGGGGCGTTCGCCCCGTCCTCGCGTCCGGCGCCGCGCCCTTTGGACAAGGGAAGGGCGCCGGTCGCGCGCGTCGTTGATGGAGGAAGAGACCGATGGCGGATCAGCCGAACACGGCCCTTGAAGCCCAGAATGCCGCCGACCGGGACGCCCTGGAGGACGCCGAGCACATCCCCCACTGGGGCCTCGGCCCCGCCGGCCGCGTGCTCTTTGCCATCGCGGTCGCCTTCTCGGCCTTCCAGCTGTGGACCGCCGCCTATTCGCCGCTGCCGAGCCAGGTGATCCGCTCGTTCCACGTCGGCTTCCTGATGCTGCTCTTCTTCGGCCTCCTGGGAAACGCCGCCACCGGTCCGCGCCGGGTCGTCTGGTGGTCGCTCGCCGTCCTCGGCTTTGCCATCGGCTTCTACCACTTCGTCTACCACGACGCCCTGATCCTGCGCTCCGGCATGCCGCTCACCCAGGACCTCGTGGTCGGCGTCGTGGCGATCGCCCTCGTCTTCGTCGCCGGCCAGCGGATGATCGGCTGGGCGCTGCCGCTGATCTGCGGCGCCTTCCTCCTCTACGGCCTCTACGGCCACCTGCTGCCGAGCCCCTGGAACCACCGGCCCTACGGCGCCGACCAGGTGATCGACATCCTCTTCCTCGGCACGGAGGGCATCTACGGCACCCCCATCTACGTGTCGTCGAGCTACATCTTCCTCTTCATCCTGTTCGGCTCCTTCCTGGAGCGGGCCGGCATGATCCAGCTCTTCACCGACGTCGCCATGGGCACCGTCGGCCACGCGCGCGGCGGTCCGGCCAAGGTGTCGGTGGTGTCGTCGGCCCTCATGGGCACCATCAACGGCTCCGGCGTCGCCAACGTGGTCACCACCGGCGCCTTCACCATCCCGCTGATGAAGCGTTTCGGCTTCAAGTCGGCCTTCGCCGGCGGCGTGGAGGCGACCGCCTCCATGGGCGGCCAGATCATGCCGCCGGTGATGGGCGCCGTCGCCTTCATCATGGCCGAGACCCTCGGCGTCCCCTATCTCACGATCGTCCAGGCGGCCATCGTGCCGGCCATCCTCTACTTCGTCACCGTGTTCTGGATGGTGCACCTGGAGGCCGGCCGCCTCGGCCTTGCCGGCCTGCCGCGCGACCAGCTGCCGAGCCCGCTCGGCGCGCTCCGCAAGCGCTGGTACCTGATCCTGCCGCTGATCGCCCTCGTCTGGCTGCTCTTTTCCGGCTACACGCCGCTCTTCGCCGGCACCGCGGGCCTTGCGCTCACGGTGCTCATCATCCTCGGCGTGCCGCTCACCGGGCCGATGGCGATGCCGCTCCGCGTGCTCTTCTGGCTGGCGCTCGGGCTTCTGGCCGCCTCCGCCTTCCGGGGCGGCGGGTCGGTGTTCGGCACCGGCATCCAGGGCATCACGGCGGTCTTCCTCCTCGTCGCCATCCTCGTCGCCGCCAACCTGGCCTTCCGCGGCGGCCGGGCCACCTTGCGCCTCTGCCTCGACAGCCTTGGGGAGGGCGCCCGCAACGCGCTGCCGGTCGGCATCGCCTGCGCCCTCGTCGGCATCATCATCGGCATCCTGGTGCTCACCGGCTCGGCCACCACCTTCGCCCGGCTGATCGTCTCGGTCGGCGAGAACTCGCTCTTCCTGTCGCTCGTGCTCACCATGCTGGCCTGCCTGATCCTCGGCATGGGCATCCCGACGATCCCGAACTACATCATCACCTCGTCGATCGCCGGCCCGGCGCTTCTGGAACTCGGCGTGCCGCTGATCGTCAGCCACATGTTCGTCTTCTACTTCGGCATCATGGCGGACCTGACGCCGCCGGTGGCGCTCGCCGCCTTCGCGGCGGCGCCCATCGCCAAGGAGAGCGGCATGAAGATCGGCATCCAGGCCGTCCGCGTCGCCATCGCGGGCTTCGTGGTGCCCTTCATGGCGGTCTACGCCCCCACCATCATGCTGCAGGACGGCGGCCCCCTCGCCACCGCCATCGGCTTCTGGCCTGCGGTGGTCTACACGGTCGCCAAGGCGGTGCTCGCCATCGGGCTCTGGGGCGCCGCCGCCATCGGCTGGATGGGCGCGCGCCTTGCCTGGTGGGAACGGCTGTTCGCCTTCGCCGCCGCCTCCATGCTGATCGCCGCCCTGCCGATCACCGACGAGATCGGCTTCGCCGCCTCGGGCGCCTTCCTGCTCTGGCGCTGGTGGCGCGGCCGGCGGCCGGCCGGCGGCGCCGAGGCGGTCGGGTGAGCGCTCTTTGCCTTGCCGGCGGCGGCGCTCTCGTCAAGATCGCCGCCACCGCCTTCACGCTCGGCTTCGTCCACAGCATCGAGAAGATCCCGATCGTCGACGCCTTCGTCGTCGCGGCGGACGGCCTCACGCTGGTGGAGAGCCGCATCAAGGGCTCCGGGGCCGGCACCGAGCCCGCCCCCGACGCCCGCCTTCAAGACGGCTGGTACGTCTGGACGCCTGCGGACGGCCATCGCGACGCGCTCGTCCTCCGCCGCTCCGGCGTTTCCGGCACCGGCGACTGGACCCTTTGCGCGAACGGCGCCTGCCGCCCGCTCGGCGCCCTCCTGCCGCAAGGCGCCGACCCGGTGACGCTCACCGCCTGCCCCTGAGGCCCCGGCGCCGCCCCCCGCCGGGCGCGCCGGTTGCGGGAACGATCGAACGCCTCGCTCATTCAGACAGCAAGGTGGGGCAACCCGTTCTTCGAGGAGTTCCGATGATGTCGACCACCCTGCGCCTGACCGCCGCCCTTCTCCTGGCGACCAGCCTTGCCGCCTGCGGCAACACGCAAGGCCAGCGGACCGCCACCGGCGCCCTCATCGGCGGCGCGGGCGGCGCGGTGGCCGGCAACGCGATCGGCGGCACCGGCGGCGCCATCGTCGGCGGCGTGGCCGGCGGCACCGCGGGCGCCGTCGTCGGCAACCAGATGTGAGCCAACGCGTGGAAGCGCCGTCCGGATGGCTTCCGGGCGGCGCTCAATCCAGGTCCTGCCGGGATGATCGCCCTCACACCGACAGGCGCAGGGTCAGGATGCGCTCGGCGATGGCCTTGTAGGCGGCCAGCAGTTCGGCGCCGTTCTTGGCGTCGAAGAAGAGCGGCTTGCCGTTCTCCGTGGAGGCGCAGTCCATCAGCGTCTTCTTGGCCGCCGCGTCCGTCAGCTCGAAGCCGACCGTGTAGACCGTGATGCCGGACGAGCGCATCGCCTGGCAGGTCTCCACCGCCGCCGCCTGGGACTTGATGTCGTCGCCGCTGCTGATGTCGCCGCCCCAGGTGTTGTAGAGCCCGTCGGTCATCAGGATGGCGATCTTCTTCACGCTCGTGGCGCCATAGGGCTTCGGCTGCGCTGCGGCCGGCAGCACCGGGCTCCAGGTCGGCGACAGGAGGCCGTAGCTCCAGGCGGTGCCGAGATGGCCGGCCGTCACCGAGTCGACCGGCAGCTTGTTCAGCTGCGTCAGCAGCGTCGTCCGGTCGCCGGTCAACGGCAGCACCGCGCGGCCCGGGCAGTGGGAGCTTTTCTTGAACGGCACCGCCACCGGCGAGGCATCCGTCGCCATGGTGCCGGACACGCGTTCGAGCACGCACTTGGTGCTCTTGCCTGCGGAAACCGCCGTCGCGAGCGTTCCGGCGTTCACCGCGCCGGAGAAGGGCGCGAGGCCGATCCGCACCTCGTTCTTGGCGCCCGTCGTCGGCAGCAGCGTCTCCACCAGCGACTTGGCCGCCTTCTCCAGCACGTCGATCTTGCGGCCGGTGCCGTCGGAGGTCTTCTCGCCCATGGAGCCCGTCAGGTCGAGCATCATGGCGACCTCGATCTCGGTCCCGTCGATGGTCGACGTGGAGGTGATGCCGATCGGCAGTTCGTCGAACCCGGCTAGGCCCATGAAGCTGGTCGGCATGGCGCCGGTCGCCGCCACCGTCACCGTGCTGGTCTTGATGTCGGCCGTGGTGACGAAGCTCTCCACCTGGAAGCCGAAGGTGCCGTTGGCGGTGAAGTTCGCGTCATAGGCATGGCGGGCCGCCTTCTCGATCTTGGCGAGATCGGTCTCGCCGGCCGCCACCAGGCGGGCCGCCGCCAGCGAGGCCGCGTCCACCGCCCCGGTCATGGTGGAGCGCACCGAAAGCGCCTGGCCGTAGTCGATGCTGGCGCCGATGCTGAGGAAGACGCCCGCGCTCGCAATGGCGAAGAGGCTCGCCATGGAGCCGCGCCGGTCCGCCCGGAACGCCGCCGCCGTGGCGGAAACGCGGTCCGAGAGCCGTTCGGCCGACAGTCTGAGGGACGAGAGCTTGGAACAGGGGGTGCGCATCTGGGAGCCTCCGGCGAGGACGTCCGCCGGGCCTCCGGCGGGTTTGTCTGCCGGTCCCAGCGCATCCCGCGTGCCGAAGGCCCCCGAAGCGCCTCCCGGCCGCCGAACGCCAGACCTAAGCCCTTGAAACGAAACGGCTCAATCCTTCGGAAACCTTACCGTCGCGCGGCCTCCCGCACCGTCCATTCATAGATTTTTTACGATGGGTTGACGGTCTCGCGACACCGACGGGGCCTCGTCACCCGCCGGTTTCCCGTCCGTCCCCTTTCGGGACGGGTCGCTTCTCCCGTTCCGGGTCAGCTGGGGCCACCCTCTGCCGGCAAGGATCCGCCCTGTCCTCCGGCACCCGAATAAGAAGGCGTTGCGGACGCACGCTGACGATCAGTGTTGGTGATTGGTGAATCCTGTCTTGCGGCGCCGCACATGAACTGTCAGTTTTAATCCGGATGTCACTCGCAAGGCACCGGACCGGCGACCGCCGCGCCCGGCCTTGTTCTGAAGCTCCTGTTCGGAGTGCCGCATGGCGGACGGGCCGACTGTTCTCGATGTCAGAGACCTCAAGGTCGTGTTCGCGACCAGGGCCGGCGAGATCCACGCCGTCAACCGCGTCAGCTTCGACCTGAAGGCCGGCGAACTCCTCGGGGTCGTGGGCGAGAGCGGGTCCGGCAAGTCCGTGACCATGATGGCGCTCCTCGGCCTCTTGCCGTCGCCGCCGGCGGAGATCCGCTCCGGCCAGGTGCTGTTCGAGGGCGAGGATCTGGTCACCTGCGGGGCCCGCCGGCTGAAGGCCATCCGCGGCCATCGGATCGGCTTCGTCTTCCAGGATCCGATGACCTCGCTCAACCCGGTGTTCACGGTCGGCTTCCAGATCATGGAGCCGCTTCGCCGGCACCTCGGTCTCGACAAGGCGCGCGCGCGCCGCCGCGCCGCCGAACTCCTCGACCTCGTCGGCATCCCGGACGCGTCCCGCCGCCTCGGCGACTACCCGCACCAGTTCTCCGGCGGCATGCGCCAGCGGGTGATGATCGCCATCGCGCTCGCCTGCGAGCCGCGGCTCCTCATCGCCGACGAGCCCACCACCGCCCTCGACGTCACCATCCAGGCGCAGATCCTGGAACTCGTCCGGGATCTTCGCCGCTCCCTCGGCATGGCCATCGTGTGGATCACCCACGACCTCGGGGTGATCGCCGGCATCGCCGACCGGGTGATGGTCATGTACGCCGGCCAGGTGGTGGAGATGGCGCCCGTGCGCGACCTCTTCGCCGACCCGCGCCATCCCTACACCCGCGCGCTGCTCGCCACCGTGCCGTCCGTGCGCGGTCCGCGGGCCGACAAGCTGCAGGCGATCGACGGCCAGCCGCCGCTCCTCCTCGCCCATCCGGCCGCCTGCTCGTTCGCCCCCCGCTGCGCCCATGCGGCGGGCTCCTGCGCGGTCGCCAACCCGCCGCGCCGTCCGGTGATGCCCGCCCACGAGGTCGCCTGCGTGTTCGACATGGCCCGTGCCCGCCCGGCCCCGGTTCTGGACGTCGCCCATGGCTGAGCCGAGCGCCGCCCCGGCCGCCGCGCCGCTCGTCTCCGTCCGCGACCTCAAGGTCCACTTCCCGATCCTCTCCGGCGTGTTCCGCCGCCGCACCGGGGCCGTCCGCGCCGTCGACGGCGTCAGCTTCGACATCGCGGCCGGCGAGACCCTCGGCCTCGTCGGCGAATCCGGCTGCGGCAAGTCCACCACCGGCCGCGCCATGCTGCGGCTCGTGGAGCCGACCGCCGGCACCGTGCGCATCGGCGACGACGACATCACCACCGCGCCGCCGGGACATCTGCGCCGCTTGCGGCCGGCCATGCAGATGGTCTTCCAGGATCCGCAGGCGAGCCTCAACCCGCGCATGACCGTCATGGACATCATCGCCGAGCCGCTCGACGAGCACACCCGCCTCTCCCGCGCGGAAAAGCGCGACAAGGTGCTCGACCTGATGGACGCGGTCGGGCTCTCGGCGGATTTCGCCGGCCGCTATCCGCATGCCTTCTCCGGCGGCCAGCGCCAGCGCATCGGCATCGCCCGGGCGCTCGCCCTCAACCCGCGCTTCATCGTCTGCGACGAGCCGATCGCCGCCCTCGACGTCTCCATCCAGGCGCAGGTGGTCAACCTCCTGGAGGACCTGCAGGCCCGCTTCGGCCTCACCTACCTCTTCATCAGCCACGATCTCTCCATGGTCCGGCACATCGCCGACCGGGTGGCCGTCATGTATCTCGGCCACATCGTGGAGATCGCCCCGCGCGACGACCTCTTCGCCGCGCCGCTCCATCCCTACACGGAGGCGCTGCTCTCCGCCGTGCCGGAGCACGACCCGGCCGCCGAGGCGACCCGCCAGCGCATCATCCTCACCGGCGACGTGCCGTCGCCCGCCCGGCCGCCGGCCGGCTGCGCCTTCTCCACCCGCTGCCCGAAGGTCCAGCCCGTCTGCCGCACCACCGCGCCCGCCACGGTCGTGACGGCGCCCGGCCGCGCCGTCGCCTGCCATCTCGTCGCCGGTCCGGCCGCCGCCGGGTCCGTCGGCGCGAGCTGAAACCATCCACAACAATCACCGGACCACACCAGGGGGACTTCCATGCGCTTGAAACTCATTCTCCTCGCCACCGCGGCGGCCCTTGCCGGCGCCGGGCCGGCCCATGCCGAGCGGGGCGCCGACGGCCACGTCAACGTCATCTACTGGCAGGCTCCCTCGATCCTGAACCCCTTCCTCTCCGGCGGCACCAAGGACATCGAGTCCGCGTCCCTCGTCATCGAGCCGCTCGCCGGCTACGACGAAAAGGGCGTCCTCTTCCCCCGCCTCGCCGAATCCATCCCGACCGTGGAGAACGGCGGCGTCTCCGCCGACCTCACCACCATCACCTGGAAACTGAAGCCGGGCCTCCTGTGGTCCGACGGCACGCCGGTGACCAGCGCCGACGTGGTCTTCTCCTGGGAATACTGCACCCATCCGGAAGGCGGCTGCGCCCAGCTTGGCGCCTTCGAGGGCGTCAAGACCGTCGAGGCGGTCGACGACCTCACCGTGAAGGTGACCTTCGACGCCCAGAAGCCCGTGCCCTACGGCCCGTTCGTCGGCGGCCAGTCGCCCATCATCCAGAAGGCGCAGTTCGCCGACTGCCTCGGCACCAAGGCGCCGGAGTGCACCGCTGCCAACTTCGGGCCGATCGGCACCGGCCCGTTCAAGGTGGTCGACTTCAAGACCAACGACGTCATCCAGCTGGAAGCCAACCCGCACTACCGCGACCCGGCCAAGCCGGCCTTTGCCACCATGACCTTCAAGGGCGGCGGCGACGCCGCGGCGGCCGGCCGCGCCGTGCTGGAGACCGGCGAGTTCGACTACGCCTGGAACCTGCAACTCGCCCCGGACGTGCTGAAGGGCATGGCCGCCGCCGGCAAGGGCGAGGCCATGTCGGCCTTCGGCACCCTCGTCGAGCGCATCGAGATGAACCTCACCGATCCGTCGCCGAGCCTGCCGGAGGGCGAGCGCTCCACGGCCAAGCACCCGCACCCCATCCTCTCCGACCTCAAGGTCCGCAAGGCGCTCTCCATGGCGATCGACCGGGCGCTCCTCGTCGAAGTCGGCTACGGCCAGGCCGGGCGGCCCACCTGCAACATCGTGCCGGCGCCGGCCATGTTCGCCTCCGACAACACGGACTGCCTGAAGCAGGACATCGAGGGCGCCAAGGCCCTTCTGACGGAAGCCGGCTGGGTGCCGGGTCCGGACGGCGTGCGCGTCAAGGACGGCATGCGCCTGAAGCTTCTCTACCAGACCTCCGTCAACGCCGTCCGCCAGGACTTCCAGGCCCTCATCAAGCAGTGGTGGTCGGAGATCGGCGTGGAGACCGAGCTGAAGAGCATCGACGCCTCGGTCTACTTCGGCGCAGACCCGGGCTCGCCCGACACCTTCCAGCGCTTCTATGCCGACGTGGAGATGTACGCGAACAACTTCAACGGCACCGACCCGCAGGCCTATCTCGCCTCCTACACCTGCGAGAAGGCGCCGAAGCCGGAGACCCAGTGGCAGGGCGAGAACATCAACCGCTACTGCGACCCGGCCTACGACGCCCTGGTGGCGGAACTCGGCAAGACCGCGGACCTGACCAAGCGCACCGAGATCGCCAAGAAGCTCAACGAGATGCTGACCAAGGAGACCTACACCATCGTGCCGCTGGTCGACCGCGGCCGCGTCTCCGCCCGCTCCAACTCGCTCGGCGGCGTGGTGCTGAACACCTGGGACACCGAGCTCTGGAACGCCGCCGACTGGTACCGCATCAAGTGATCCCTTGATCTCCTGAACGCCTGATCTCGGCGCGGGCCGCCACGGCCGCCCGCGCCGCCCCATGCGCCACGCCCCGTCCGGACGGGGCGACCGCCAGGAGTTCCCCGCCGCCGATGCTCACCTTCACGCTGCGCCGTCTCCTCCTGTCGATCCCGACGCTCCTGGCGATCAGCCTCGTCATCTTCCTGATCCTGGAGCTCGCGCCCGGCGACCCGGTCGCCTCCATGCCGCTCACCATCCCGCCGGAAGTGCGCGAGAAGATCCGCGAATCCCTCGGCCTCGGGGCGCCCTTCCATGTGCGCTATCTTCTCTGGCTGAAGGCCTTCTTCGTCACCGAGCCGCTGCACGCCCTCGACGCGCTCCTCGGCACCGATTTCGCCGCCGGCTCCCAGCGCATCCTCTCCTTCCAGTCCCGCTCGCCGGTGTTCGACATCATCGCCGAGCGTCTGCCGCAGACCCTCACCGTGGTCGGCATGGCCTATCTCATCGGCGTCCTCATCGCGGTGCCGATCGGCATCATCTCCGCCTACCGCCAGTATTCCTGGTTCGACCAGATCGGCACGCTCATCGCCATGCTGGGCTATTCGGTGCCCACCTTCTTCACCGGCGTGCTCCTCATCGTCGTCTTCTCCGTCCACCTCGGCTGGTTCCCGTCCATCTACGACACCACCCTCGTGGTCGACAGCTGGGACAGCTTCCTCCTCCAGGTGCGCCAGATGACGCTGCCGGTGGCGGTGCTCGCCCTCTACAACGCCGCCCAGATCAGCCGCTTCATGCGCGCCTCCATGCTGGACAACCTCCACCAGGACTATGTGCGCACCGCCCGCGCCAAGGGCATGGGCGAGCGCGTGGTGGTGTTCGTCCACGTCTTGCGCAACTCCATGATCCCGGTGGTCACCGTGGTGGCGCTCGGGGTGCCGGGGGTGTTCGGCGGCGCCATCATCACCGAGCAGGTGTTCAAGGTGAACGGTCTCGGCCAGCTCCTCATCACCGCCATCTACGGCAACGACGTGCCGATGGTGCAGACGCTCACCTTCATCTTCGCCATCCTGATCGTGCTCTTCAACCTGGTGGCCGACGTGCTCTACGGCCTTCTCGACCCGAGGATCCGCTATGACTGACGCGCCCGCCCGCCCGGCCGAAGCCGCCGGCCCCGGCGGCGCGTCCCCGCCCGCCGCCGGGCAGACCCGAAAGCCGCCCGCCTCTCCGGCCGCCGCCGTTTGGCGCCAGTTCCGCAGCCACACCGGCGCCGTCGTCGGCCTCACGGTGTTCGCCGGCCTCGTCGTCGCCATCCTGTTCGGCCCGCTGGTCTGGACGGTGGATCCCCAGCTCATCGACATCCGCGCCCGCAACCTCGGCCCCACCTGGGCTCACCCGTTCGGCACCGACCAGCTCGGCCGCGACCTCCTCGCCCGGGTGCTCGCCGGCGGCCGGGTGTCGCTCGCGGTCGGCGTCACCGCCATGCTGCTGTCGCTCACCGTCGGCACCTTCGTCGGCGTCGTCGCCGGCTACTTCCACCGGCTCGACGGCCCCTTGATGCGGCTGACGGACCTCTTCCTCGCCCTGCCGGTGCTGCCGCTCCTCCTTGTTCTTGTGATGTTCTTCCGCGAACCGCTCGCCGGCGCCTTCGGGCCCGAGATGGGCACCTTCGTGCTCATCGTCTCGGCCATCGGCCTCACCTCCTGGATGCAGACGGCCCGCATCGTCCGCGGCGACGTGCTGGTGTTGAAGGAGCGGGAGTTCGTGCTCGCCTCAAGGTCGATCGGCACGCCCAGCCGGCGCATGATCACCCGCCACGTGCTGCCGAACGTGATGTCGCCCATCATGGTGTCCGCCACCCTCGGCATCGCCAGCGCCATCATCACCGAATCGGCCTTGAGCTTCCTCGGCCTCGGCTTCCCGCCCGACTTCCCCACCTGGGGCCGGCTCCTCTTCGATGCGATCGACTACATCCGCGACTATCCGGAGCGGGTGATGTGGCCGGGGCTCGCCATTTCGCTGGTCGTGCTCTCCGTCAACTACATGGGCGATGGCCTGCGCGACGCGCTCGATCCGCGCATCCGCGGCCGCTGACGATCGCTGTCCCGCCGACCCGGAGCCCTCAGCCCGGTTCGGGCGCGGGCGGCTTCAGCCCGCTGCGGCGGATGGCGTTGCGGCGAAGCGTGTAGGTGGCCGCGCTCAGGATCAGCACCGCCCCCACCACCGTCGCCCCCGTCGGCACCTCCGCATAGACGAACCAGCCCACCACGCCCATCATGATGAGGCGCAGATAGTGCAGCGGCGCCAGCGCCGAGGTGTCGCCCATGCGGAGCGCCCCGGTGAACAGCCATTGGCCGGAGGTGAAGAGCAGGCTCATCACGAACAGGATGACCGCGTCGAAGATCGTCGGCGTCACCCAGAACCAGAGCGCGGCGGGCGTCACCAGCATCAGCACCACCACGCCCTGCCAGAACATCACCGTCTCGGTGCGGTCGTAGTCGGCGCCGAGCCGCACGAAGATCATGCTGAGCGCGCCGAACACCGCGCCGGCGAGCGCCACCAGCGCGTAGACGTCCAGCCCGCCGCCGAACGGCCGCACCATGATGACCACGCCGACAAGCCCCACCGCCGCCGCCAGCCAGCGCCGCCAGCCGATCCGCTCCTTCAGAAGCACCGCGGCGAGCGCGGTGGCAAACAGCGCCTCGGTCATCTGGATGGCGGTCGCGTCGGCGAGCGGAATGAGGATCACCGCCGAAAGCCCGCACATCATGGCGCCGACGGCCGTCACCCCTCGCGCCACATGCAGATGCAGCCGGCGCGGCGCCCGGATCTCCGGCCAGAACCGCCGGTAGAAAGGCGCCATCAGGGCGAAGGCTGCCACCTGGCGCACGAACACCATCTCGATCACCGAAATGGTGTCGCCCACCGTTCGGGCGAACACCGCCATCGCCGAGAAGGTCACGAAGGAGAGGACCATCAGGATGGAGGCGGCGAGATTGGGCGTCAGTCCGGCGAAGGTTCTGGGAATCCGCGACGCCGTCTCCGCCAGGAAGGCCATGAACCCCATCTCCGGTTGGCCGCGCCGAGCGCGACTCGCAAGGGCGAGCCCCCGCAGCCATCACGCCCCCATCCGGTCATCCGATCAAGGCGAACGCGGGGCGATCGGCTTGGAAAACCCGCCTTCGCCCTTCCTACACCCCCATTCCGGATCGCGTGTGACGGCGCGCGCCCGCGACCGGCAACGCATCCGCCTCAATCCGTCAGCACCAAGTCCGGCGCGGCGCTCTCCGCCATCACCAGCCGGCCGTTCGGCAGGTCGTTCTCCTCCACCTTGCGGCGGATCTCGGCCGCCGGCAGGCCGAAGTGCAGCCAGCGGGCCGTCAGCCGCTCACGAAGCGTCTCCTCCGGCGTCGCCACCAGCACGGAAAGGTCGAGCAGCGGCCGGATGCGCGCCCAGGGATCGCGGCGCGCCAGGAGGTAGTTGCCCTCCGCCACGATGATGCCGGTGTCGCGGGGGATCAGCCGACCACCGGCGCGGGCGATCTCGATCGCCCGGTCGAACACCGGCACCGCGATCACCTCGTCCACATTCTCCTTCAGGCGTTTCAGGAGATGGATGAAGCCGTAGACGTCGAAGGTCTCGATGGCGCCCTTGCGCGGCAGGAGACCGAGTTCGCGCAGCACCGCGTCGTCGAAATGAAAGCCGTCCATCGGCAGCACGGCCGCAAGTCCGGCGCTCCGCGCGTTGATGGCCTTGGCCAAGGCGTCCGCCAGCGTGGACTTGCCGCTGCCCGGCGGCCCGGCGATTCCCACCACCAAGCGTTCACCCGTGTAGCGGGCAAACAGCTTGCCAGCCAGGCTTTCGGCGTTTTCCGTCACGGTCGGCATGGCCGGCCTCTTTTCCTCGCACCATCTGGATCGGGCACGTCTCCAGCGAAGGCGTGTCCGATTCCTTCGGCGTCACTCTGGCAAAGCTCCAACGAATAGGCGACTGATTATGTTCGCACTCTGGAAATCCGGAGGGGAAAACCCGTCGGCGCGCCGCGGCCCCGGGCAGGCGCTCGTTCCTGGCGCGCACCTGCTCCTCGCCGATTGCGGGAGCCAAAAACGGCGGATTGCGCTACCTCTCGGGTCAGTCGCCCTTGCAACGGACCCTTGCCGATGAGCAGCCCCAGCCTTTCCCCCGCCGGCGAAAACGCGCTCGCCGGCATCGCCCACCGCCACGGCTTCTCGCCGGACGCCGCCCGCGCCATGGTGGCGTCGCTCTTTCGCGGCGGCGGCGGCATGGCCCAGTTCAACCATCCGGAATTCGGCGGCATGGGCCAGTGGTCCCAGGGCGGCATGATCATGATCGGCGACATGTTCAACAACGGCCTGAAGGCCCGCGTCTCCGCCCTTGCCGAAGACCTCGCCTTCGCCATGGGCCAGGGCACGATCGTGGAGGTCCGCCCCGCCGCCGGCTTCGGCGGTTTCGGCGGCTTCTCCGGCGCCGACTGGTGGCCGGAGGGCCTTGGCGTTCCGTCCTCGTCCGGCGGCCAGAACACCAGCCGCTACGCGGTCTTCCCCGCCACCCGGCGGCTCGCCGTGGAGGTGGACGGCATCGTCACCGTCTACGACACCGGCGACCACCAGATCGGCGGCGTCTCCCAGCAGCAGGGCAACAGTCAGGACCTCGTGTTCCAGAGCCAGTACGGCAGCTTCCGCGTCCACGACCTGCCCCGCGTGCAGCCTGAGGGCCAAGCGCCCGTCCCCTCGCCGCCGGCCGACGCCGTGGCTTACGCCCCGCCGCCCACGAATCCCCCGCTGGGCGCGTTCGTCCCGCCAACGGCGACCCCGCGGGCCGCCGCCGAGGCGACGCCGGCCCCGGCCGCAGCCCCTTCCGGCACCGGCAGCCCGGGCGACATCGTCGCCGCCCTGGAACGGCTCGCCGCCCTCAAGGACAAGGGCTTCCTCTCCGACGACGAGTTCACCACCGCCAAGCGCGACCTGCTCTCGCGGCTTTGACCTGCCTCAGCGCGCCGGCTGCGGCACGTAGCGCCGCCAGTCGTGCTCCTCTCGGAAGCCCAGCACCTCGCGGGCCTTCCGGTTGGAGAGCGGCGCCTCCCGCTCGCCCATGGGGCGGCGGATCGGCACGCCCGGCTGGTAGGTCTTCAGGAAGGCCTCGGTCGGCAGGTCGGCCGTAATGGTGTCGTTCACCGCATTGAACACCTCGAAGCCGAGGCCGTCCTTCATCAGGCAGAGGTGCACGATCTGGCCGAGGTCGCGCGCGTCGATGTAGCTCCAGGCGTTCCGCTTGCGCGACATGGGGTCCGCCACGAAGGCCGGGAAGCGGTCGTACTCGTGCGGTTCGATCACGTTGCCGATCCTGAGCGCATAGATGTCCGCGCCCGTCCGCATCGCGAAAGCGCGGGCGGTCTTCTCGTTCACCACCTTGGAGAGCCCGTAGCTGTCCATCGGGTCGACGTCATAGTCCTCCTCCAGCGGGAAATGGTGGAAGTCCTTGTCGCCCTCGGCGAAGCAAACGCCGTAGGTGGTCTCGCTGGAGGCGATGATCACCTTAGCGATGCCGAGCTTCACCGCCGCCTCGATCACCGCATAGGTGCTCGTCACATTGGCCTTGAAGGTCTCGTTGTCCGGCTGGATCAGGATGCGCGGCACGGCGGCGAAGTGCACCACCGCGTCCACCTTGGCCGGCCCGGTGCCGCTCTCCAGTTCGCGCGTGTCGAAGTGCATGGAGAGCGCGTTGAACACCTGCCCGCTGTCGGTCACGTCGGTGATCAGCGTGTTGACGCCCGGGCAGTCGAGCGGCACCCGGTCGAGGTTCAGCACCTGGTGGCCGTAGCGCAGGAGCTCCGGGATCACGTGCCGGCCGGCCTTGCCGCTTCCGCCGGTGAACACGACGCGTTTGGTCATGGGATGGTCCTTTCAATGGGAGCGTCTCGGGCGAGCGATCGGCCCCGGTCAGGGCATCAGCTGGCCGCCGTTCACCTCGATCACCTGGCCGATCACATAGGCGGAGAGGCGTTCGGAGGCGAGGAACAGGTAGGCGCCGACGCACTCCTCCGCCGTGCCGAGCCGCCCGGCCGGAATGGTGGCGAGCGCCGCATCGAGCTGCGCCCGAGTGGAATAGCGTTCGTGGAAGGGCGTCTCGATCACGCCCGGCGCCACAGCGTTCACCCGGATGCCGAACGGGATCAGCTCCTTGGCCATGCCGCGCGTGACGTTTGCGACGAAGGCCTTGGACGAGCCGTAGACGCCGGCGCCGTTGCTCGCCCCGTTGCGGGCGGCGATCGACGTGGTGTTGATGATGAAGCCGCCTCCCGCCGTCTTCAGATGCGGAATGGCCGCGCGCGAGGCCGACAGCACGGACCGGGCGTTGAGGTCCATCACCGCGTCGTAGTGCGCGTCCGTCATCTCCGCATAGGGCACCCGGGCCACCATGCCGCCGGCGTTGTTGACGAGCCCGTCGAGCCCGCCGAAGGCCGCCGCCGTCTCCTCCACCACCGCCGCCATGGCGCCGGACCGGCTGGCGTCGCCCTGGACGAGGTGCGCCGTGCCGCCCGCCTCCGCGATCCGCCCGGCGAGCGCCTCGGCCGCCGCGCGGCTGGCGTTGTAGTGCAGCCCCACCCGCGCGCCGGTCGCCGCGAAGGCGAAGGCGAGCGCCGCCCCGATGCCCGTGGAGGCGCCGGTGATCAGCACCGCCTTGCCGGCGAGATCGGGGATCGTCGGCCAGGTGTCGGATGGGGCGGTCATCAAGGCTCTCCGGAGAAGGCGCGGCCGTCCGGTCCGGCGGCCGCCTGCCGCCAGACCTAGGGCGCTTCCCGCCTGGGCGCCAAGTCGTCAGTTGCCGCGATGATCTGCCGGCCCCGAGGCGATCGCCTCATCGCGACGCGCAGACGCCGGCCCTCACGGCCGCAGAACGCCCGTCGCGCGCACCGGCACCCGCCACACCGACGCGCTCGCCGTCACGAACAGGGTCGAGCGCTCCGGCCCGCCGAACGTCAGGTTGGCGACCGGCCCCTCGATCAGGATCTTGCCGAGCAGCGTGCCGTCCGGCGCAAGCGCATGCACCCCGTCGCCGGCGCTCGTCCACACGGTGCCGTCCGTCGCCACCCGCAGGCCGTCCGGCAGGCCCATGTCGATGGCGGCGAACACCCGCCCGTCGGCAAGCCGCCCGTCGTCCGTCACCCGGAAGGCGCGGATGTGCCGGGGCGCGTCCGCCACGTGGCTCGCCCCGCTGTCGGCCACGTAGAGCGTCGTCTCGTCCGGCGAGAAGGCGAGCCCGTTCGGCTGCAGGAAGTCGTCCACCACGCGCGTCACCGCCCCGCTCGCCCCGTCGATGCGGTAGACGCCGCGCACCGGCTGCTCCGGCTCGGCCTGGAAGCCCTCCCGGTCCGACATGATGCCGTAGGTCGGATCGGTGAACCACACGGACCCGTCCGCCTTCACCACCACGTCGTTCGGCGAGTTCAGCCGCCGGCCCTCGAACCGGTCGGCGAGCACGGTCCGCCGCCCGTCCGGCTCCGTGCGCACCACCGACCGGGTGCTGTGCTCGCACGTCACCAGCCGGCCCTCCCGGTCGCGGGTGTTGCCGTTGGCGAACCGGCTGTCCGCCCGGAACACCGACACGCCGCCCGTCGGCGTCCAGCGGAAGGTGGTGTGGTTCGGGATGTCGTTGAAGAGCAGCATGTCGAGGTCGGCGAACCACACCGGCCCCTCCGTCCAGGTCGCGCCGGTGTGGATCCGCTCCGGCCGCGCGTCGCCGTCGATCATCGCTTCGAAGCGCGCGTCGAGCACCAGATAGGGGCTGTCCATGGCCGGTCCTCAGCTCCGCCGACGCCGCAGCTGGTCGAAATAGACGATCACGATGATCAGCCCGCCGGTGATGATCCGCTGCCAGAACGAGTTCACGTTGAGAAGGTTCGCGCCGTTGTTGATGGTCGCCAGGATGAAGGCGCCGAGGAGCGGCCCGTGCACCGAGCCGACCGCGCCGAACAGCGACGTGCCGCCGATCACCGACGAGGCGATCGCCTGCAGCTCCCAGCCCTCCGCCTGGGTGGCGTTGCCGATGCCGATGCGCGCGGCAAGGAGCAGGCCCACGAACGAGGCGAACAGCGCCGACAGCACATAGGCCATGTAGATGATCCGCCGCACGTTCACGCCGGACAGCCGCGCCGCCTCCGCGTTGGAGCCGACCGCGAACAGGTAGCGGCCCCAGCGCGAGTGGTTGAGCAGGATGTAGGCCGGGACGGCCACCAGGATGACCATCCAGAACAGGCTCGGAATGCCGAGGAAGTTCGCCCGCGAGAAGGCCGTGAAGGTGTCGTTGGTGATCGAGATGGTGGCCCCGTTGGTGATCAGGAGCCCGATGCCGCGCAGCGACGTCAGCGTCGCCAGCGTGATGATGAAGGGCGGCAGGCCCATGCGCACGATGCCGAAGCCGTGGAAAAGCCCGATGCCGACGCCGATCAGGAGCGTCAGGATCACCGCCACCGGGATCGGCAGGTTCCATTGCAGGAAGAGCGACACGATCACGCTCGTGAAGCCCACGATGGCGCCGACCGACAGGTCGATGCCACCGGTGATGATCACGAAGGTCTGGCCGATCGCCAGGATGGCGATCATGGAGCCCTGCCGGAGCAGGTTGGAGATGTTGTTGCCCGTCCAGAAGCTCTGGGTGGCGAAGCCGAGCACGACCCAGAGCAGCAGCAGCAGCGCGAGCAGCGTCAGGCCGAACAGGAAGTTGAGCCGGCTCTGGGGCAGGAGGCGGGACTTGGTGGTCACGTCGGTCATGGCATGTCCCTCAAACGCCGATCGCTCGGGTCAGGATGTCTTCGTGGCTCGCCTGTCGGTAGCCATGGCTGGAGACGAGCGCCCCGCGGCGGAACACGTGCAGCGTGTCGGCCAGCTCGTACACCTCCGGCAGGTAGGAGGAGATCAGGATGATCCCGGCCCCGCGCGACAGGAGTTCGGAGAAGAGGCGGTAGATCTCCGCCTTGGTGCCCACGTCGACGCCCACGGTCGGCTCGTCGAAGATGAAGAGCCGCGCCCCGTGGTTCAGCCACTTGCCGATCACGATCTTCTGCTGGTTGCCGCCCGAGAGGCTGGAGGCGAGCGTGCCGCGCGACGGCGTCTTGATCCGAAGGCCGGCGATCTGCGCGTCCGCCATCTCGGCCTCGCGCCGGCCGTTGATCAGCCCGCCCGCGGACAGGCGCTCGTAGACCGGCAGGTTGATGTTGAACCCGACCGGCAGGTTGAGGCAGAGCCCCTGGTCGCGCCGGCTCTCCGGGGCGAGCGCGATGCCGAGCTCGATCGCCTGATGCTCGCTGCGGATGTCCACCTCCTGGCCGTCCCACAGCACCGTCCCGGCGGTCCGCTTGTGCCGGCCGAACACGGTGGTGACGAACTCGCTCCGCCCGGCGCCGATCAGGCCGTAGAGGCCCACGATCTCGCCCTCCCGCACGGTGACCGACACGTTTTCGAAGCCCGGCCCGGAGAGCCCGCGCGTCTCCAGGATGGTTTTGCCCGGGGTGTAGGGGTCCTTGTGGTAGATCTGCTCGATCGAGCGGTTGATCATCAGCGAGATCAGGTCCGCCTCGTCGGTCTCGCCGATGGCGCGGGTGCCGACCAGGGTGCCGTCGCGCAGGATCGAGACCCGGCTTGCAAGCTCGAACACCTCCTCCATGCGGTGGCTGATGTAGACGATCGTCACCCCTTGCGCCTCCAGGCGGCGGATCAGCGCGAACAGCTGCGCCGCCTCCCGCCGGGTCAGGTAGGCGGTCGGCTCGTCGAAGATCAGGAAGCGGGTGCCGCGGGTGGCCGCGCGGGCGGCGGCGATCAGCTGCTGCTGGCCGATGGTGAGGTCGCCGAGAACCGCATGGGCCGGCAGGTCGAAGCCGAGGTCGTCGAGGATCGCCTGCGCCTCGCGCACCATCGCCCGGTGCTTCAGGAGGCCGCCGCCGGTCCGCTCCTCGCCGAGGAACATGTTGGCCGCCACGCTCAGGTGGCGGCAGAGCACCACCTCCTGGTGCACGGCGTTGATGCCGAGGTCGATCGCCTCGTGCGGCGTCGACAGGGCCACCGGCCGGCCTTCCCAGAAGATCTCGCCGCCCGAGCGCGGAATGACGCCGGTCAGAAGCTTGATCAGCGTCGACTTGCCGGCGCCGTTCTCGCCCACGATGGCGTGGATTTCGCCGGCCTTGAACGCAAGGTCCGCCGGCTTCAGCGCGTGGGTGCCGATGTAGCGCTTCTCCAGCCCGCGCAGCTCCAGGATCGGGGCGTCGGCCGGGCCGCGCGGCCCCTTGGGCGCGGTCGCGTCGGCGGTCGATGAGGTCATGGATCGTCTCCCGGAAACGGGCGGGCGCGAGGGCAGGGGGCGTGTCGCCCCGCGCACCCTCGCCGTGGAGGAGGGCCCTCTCGGACCCTCGACCGCGAAGCCGTACGGCCACCCCGGGGCCTGTCGAAGGGCGCCGGGGTGGCCGTTTCCGTCGGCTGGTCAGTCCAGCTTGGGGTTCAGGAGGGCGGCGATCTTCTCGTCGCCCATGTTCGCCTTGGTGACGAGGTTGGCGCCGGTGTCCACGAACTTCTCCACCGCTTCACCCTTGGAGGCGGCGAGGGCGGTCTTGATGCCGTCGTAGCCCATCCGGAACGGATCCTGCACCACGAGCCCGGCGATCACCCCGTCGGTCAGGAACTTGACGAGCTTGTCGTCGCTGTCGAAGCCGATGAGCTTGATCTTGTCGGCCGCGTTGTTCTCCGCGATCGCCTGACCGGCGCCCTGGGCCATGATCAGGTTGGAGGCGAACACGCCGCGCAGGTTCGGGTTGGCGGTGATCAGGTCGGTCATGATGTTGAGGCCGGTGGTGGCCTGGCCGTCCGCCACCTTGTCGGCGACGAGGTTCAGCTTGGGGTACTTGGCCGCCAGCTGCTCCTTGAAGCCCTGGGCGCGCTGGTCGAGCGAGCCGACGCCCGGCAGCGAGGTGATCAGGGCGACGTCGCCTTCCACCGCGCCGAACTGGGCCTCGATCGCCTGGGCGAGGCCGTCGGCCGCCACGCGCCCGCCTTCCACGTTGTCCGTGGTGAGGAAGGACGTGAAGGCGTCGCTGTCGGCCGAGGAGTCGATGCCGATGATCTTCACCGAATTGGCCGCCTCGGTGATCGGCTGGCCGAGCGCCTTGAACTCGGTCGGCGAGATCACGATGGCCGCCGGGCTGCCGGCCACGGCGTTCTCCAGGATGGAGATCTGGCCGTTGATGTCGGCCTCCGACTGGGCACCGAGCTCCGGCACGGTGACGCCGAGGTCCTTGCCGGCCTTGCGGGCGCCGGCGAGCACGATCTGCCAGTAGAAGGAGGTGGTGTCCTTCACGATGATCGGAATGGTCACGTCCTGGGCGGAGGCGACGGAGACCGGCAGGGCGCCGATCATCAGGGCGGCGGCGGCGGCGCCGACAACGGCGCGGCGGGTCAGGGACTTCAGAGTGGTCATTGGGGTCGTTCTCCCTCGGCGTTTCGATCTTGTGAGGCCCGTCCGGTTCGATAACGCCACTCGACCGAACTTTTTATACATAAAAAACAGATGGCACCCGGACGCTAGATCAACCCGGATCATCTTGCAAGCGTCTGCAAGCTTGAAAGAATCCTCCCGCTTTGCACCATTCCAATGCCGTGATGCAGCATGTTCAATTTGTGATGGATGCTGTCTGTCGGACAAAATGGTCTCTTCTCACGCCTTGCGAATTGTGTCCTTTATGGAAAAAAGACAGCGTACGACAGGCGCAGGGGTTCATGTCGAAGCAGAACACCGTGTTCAAGGATGCGTACAACCGGGCGCTGGGGTTGCTGGAGAACGAGGCGCGGCTGCCGTCCGAGCCGGATCTGGCGCTGCGCCTGAAAGTCAGCCGCACCACGGTCCGGTCGATCCTTGCGCAGATGGTGGACGCCGGCCTGATCCGCTGGGACAAGCGCGAGAAGACGGTGCTGCGCGCGCCCACCCTTGCGGACCGCTTCCCCGAGCACGAGACCGACAGCGTCGCCGAGATCATCGAGCGCCGCTTCATGCAGCAGATCCTGGCCGGCGGCGCCGAGCCCGGCATGCAGATCAACGAGCTGGAGCTTGCCCGCGACATCGGTGTCGGGACCACGCCCGTGCGGGAGTTCCTGATCCGCTTCAGCCGCTTCGGCCTGATCGAGAAGCGCCCGAACAGCCACTGGGTGCTGAAGGGCTTCACCCGCGACTTCGCCCTGGAGCTCACCGAGGTGCGGGAGATGTTCGAGCTGCGCTCCGCCGCCGCCTTCGTGCGCCTGCCGCCGGACCATCCGGCCTGGCGCGATCTCGCCGCCGTGGAGGCCGAGCACGCGGCCCTTTTACGGGACATCGACCGACGCTACCCGGACTTCTCCGAGCTCGACGAGCGCTTCCACCGCATCGTCCACGGAGCGTCGCGCAACCGCTTCATCATCGACTTCTACGACGTCATCGCCATTGTCTTCCACTACCACTACCAGTGGAACAAGACCGACGCGAAGGCCCGCAACACCATCGCCATCCAGGAGCACCTGCTCTACATCGCGGCGCTGCGCTCCGGCGATCCCTTGCGCGTCGAAGACGCCTGCCGCCGCCACCTCGCCTCCGCCCGCGCCACCCTCCTCGGCAGCCTCGCCCCCGTCCCCGAACCCGCGCTCTAGCCGCCAAGGGCCGCCGCCCGGGGGACGCCTCCTTCCCCTCAACAGGTCGGCGGAGCCGACGCCCGAAGGGTTGGAAGGGATAGTCTCCTTTCTTTCTTTGCGTGGCGCGTCCTCGACAAGGACCGATCGCGCCCCTCAAGTGTTAGACTGCGAACCGCTTTCCCTCACGCCCCCTTAGGACCCTTGAGCTCATGAGCGTCGCCTTCACCCGCGAGGAGGACCTGGAGGCCGCGGCCGCCCACCTTCCCGACCGGCCGATCTCCCCGCACCGCAACCTCGTCACGCCGGAGGGCCTGAAGGCGTTGGAGACCGGGCTCGCCGAGGCCCGCGCCGCCTATGCCGCCGCCCAGGTGGCCGGCGACGTGCAGGCCGACCGCACCGCCATGGCCAAGGCCACCCGCGACCTTCGCTACTTCACCGCCCGCGTGCGCACCGCCGAGCCGGTCACCGCCGAGGCCCCGGCCGGCGTGGTCGCCTTCGGCCGCCGCGTCACCTTCGAGCGCGACGACGGCCGCCGCCAGACCTACCGGATCGTCGGCGAGGACGAGGCGGACCCAGCGCGGGGCACCATCTCCTACGTGTCGCCGCTCGCCGCCGCCCTTCTCGGCCGCGCCGTCGGCGATCTGGTGCCGTTCGGCGACGGCGACCTGGAAATTCTCGCCGCGGACGAGCCCGCCTGATCGTCGGTCCGGCCGCCGCCAGCTGGCCGGCCGTCCGCCATCGGTCCGATTGCTGACTTGGCATCCGTCGTCCAATGCCCTAACCCAGACCCCAGCCAGCCTTCGGGCGAGCCGAGGGGAGCCGGATGGACGCGCCGTCGCCAGCACTGGGGCCGACCACCCCCGCCGTCTCGCCGCCCGCCGACCCGCCGGCCGATCCCGGCCGCCGCCGCCGCCGTGCCCGCACGGCCGCCATCGCCAGCGCCGCGACCGGTCTCGTCGCCGGCACGGCCGCCCTTTTCGCCGGCCGGTCCGGCTGGGCCGACGGTCTCTTCATCGCCGGCATCGCGCCGGTCTTCCTCCTCCTCATGATCGACTTCGTGGCGAGCCTCCGCGCCCGCCGCTTCGGCCTCGACATCGTGGCCGCCGCCGCCATCGTGTCGGCGCTCCTCGTCGGCGAAACGCTCGCCGCCGCCGTCGTCGCCCTGATGCTGGCGGGCGGACAGGCGCTGGAGGCCTATGCGGAGGGCCGCGCGGGCGCCGCCATGAACGCGCTCCTCGCCCGCGTGCCGCGCACTGCCCTGCGCTATGCCGACGGCAGGCTGGAGACCGTGCCGATCGACGCCGTCCGCCCCGGCGACCGCCTGCTCGTCCGCCAGGGCGACGTGGTGCCGGCGGACGGCACCGTGCTCGGGCCGGCGGTCCTCGACGAGGCGGCCATCACGGGCGAGTCCCTGCCGGTCACCCGCCGCGCCGGGGAGGCGGTGCTGAGCGGCGGCGCCAACGTCGGCAACGCGTTCGATCTTCACGCCACCCGCACCGCCGCCGACAGCACCTTCGCCGGCATCGTCCGCCTGGTGGAGGAGGCGACCCGCGCCGAGGCGCCCGCCACGCGCCTCGCCGACCGCTTCGCCCTCGGCTTCACGATCCTCACCGCCGTCCTCTCGCTCGCGGCCTGGTGGGTCTCCGGCGATCCGGTCCGCGCCGTCGCCGTGCTCGTGGTGGCGACGCCCTGTCCGCTCATCCTCGCGGTTCCGGTCGCCATCGTGGCGGGCCTCTCGCGCGCCGCCCAGCGCGGCATCCTCGTCAAGGGCGGCGGCGCCCTGGAGGCGCTCGCCCGCGTCCGGACCCTGGTGGTCGACAAGACCGGCACGCTGACGAAGGGCGCCGCCGCCGTCGCGGACGTCCGTCCCGCGCCGCCCTTCGCGGCCGCCGACCTCCTCCGCCTTGCCGCCGCCCTCGATCAGGCGTCGCAGCACGCGGTCGCCCGCGCCCTCGTCGCCGCCGCCCGGCGCGACGGCCTCGACCTGCCGCCGCCGACCGACGTGACGGAGACCCCCGGCGAGGGCGTCGAGGGTCTCGTGGACGGCCGCCGCGTCCGCGTCGGCGGCAAGGCCTACGCGCTCGCCGGCCTGCCGCCGGACGTGGCCGCCGCCGCCCGCGCCCTGGCGCCCGCCGACCATCTCACCGTGGCGGTGACGGTGGACGGCGCCTTCGCCGGCCTCGTCCTCCTCGCCGATGTCCTCCGCCCCGACGCCGCCGACACGCTCGCCCGCCTGAAGGCGCTCGGCGTCGCCCGCATCGTGCTCGCCACCGGCGATCGGCAGGCGGTCGCCGCCGCCATCGCCGCCGGCCTGCCGCTCGACCACGTGGCCGCCGACCTCGACCCGGAGGCCAAGATCGCCCTGGTGCGGGCCGAGCGGCGGAACGCCCCGGTGATGATGGTGGGCGACGGGGTCAACGACGCGCCCGCGCTCGTCGCCGCCGACGTCGGCGTCGCCATGGGGGCGAAGGGCGCGGCGGCGTCGGCCGAAGCGGCCGACGTGGTGCTCCTCGCCGACAGCCTCGGCGGCCTCGTGGAGGCGGTGTCGATCGCCCGCCGCTCCCGCCGCATCGCGCTTCAGAGCGTCGTCGTCGGCCTCGGCCTGTCGCTCGCTGGCATGGTGGCGGCGGCGTTCGGGCTGCTGCCGCCGGTGCAGGGCGCCTTCCTCCAGGAGGCAATCGACGTGGCCGTCATCCTCAACGCTCTCCGCGCGCTGCAGGGCGATCCGCTCCCTGGCGGCCAGTCGCGGCCCGGCGCCTGAACGATCAAGCTTCAGCTTACGCTTGGGCTTGGCAAGTCTTTGCGAGCAGAGATCCAGCCACCCGACCGCCATTCCATCGCACCCGCGTCGATCGACACCCGCGCTCGTCTTCGATTTCATCCGGAACAACCGCTTCGCTGCCCCGTTGCACTCTCCGTAGGCTCAATCGTGAGCTTCCAATATGTTCGGAGACAGCGATGCGCACCCTGAAAACGTCTGCCTTTGCCCTCTCGGTCCTGATGCTCTCGTCGGCTGCCTTCGCGCAGACCACCCCGGGTGCCACCACGACCAACCCCAGCGAGACGGAAACCGACGCCGGGATCATCGAGTCCATCACCCCGTCCAACCAGCCGCCGCAGACCGGCGGTACCACGGGCGCCACCGGTGCGACGGGCGCCGCCGGCACCATGGACAACAGCGCCGGCGCCGCGCCGGAGAACACCAACCCGAGCGAATCCGAGCAGGGCGCCAGCCGCCTGCAGGAGCTGCAGCAGAACTGCCCGGAAGGCCAGACGCGCGCGAACGTCGGCGCCGAATGCATGCCGCAGTAATTTTCGACCCGGCGTTCGTTCGCCCGACGGCGGGATGGCCTCGCAATTCGGCCGCCGTCAGGGCGTGAACAGCCCAAGACCCCGCCCACCGGATCCCGGTGGACGGGGTTTTTTGTTGGGCGTCGAGCGTCCATCCAAGACGGAGCGCCCCGCACGGGGGAGGGAGCCCCGTGCGAGGCGCCGCCGCCCCGGAGGCGATCGGCACGGCGGACCACCCGCCGCCCGACCGTCCCTGTCCGCTTCGCCTTTTACATGGCCGGCATGGCAGCGATGTCGAGCACCGGCCCGCTGACGCCCGAAACCTTGCCGAGCGCGGTCGCGGCGCCCGTCTCCAGGTTCACCGCGTAGAGCGTGTCGCCGGCCATCAGCCAGCCGTCGTTCTTGCCGTCCGCGCCGGCCAGGATGTCGAACGCATAGGTCTCGGCGGTCACGCCCAGCTTGCCCACCGCGTTCAGCACGCCGTCGTTCGGCGGCGCCTGGCGGATCAGCCCGCCGATGGTGGCGTCGATGTCGTAGAGCGCGGTCTCCGTCGCCCCCGCCATCGAATTGGTGTAGGCGCCCGCCACGATGTTCGGCGTCTCGCCCTTGTGCATGTCGGCCTCGGCGAAGGCCAGCTTGCCGTCCGTCGTCACCTTGCCGTCGTCCACGTTGGCGCGAAGGTTGGTGCCGTCGCTGCCCATCACGCGCAGGCGGTCGGCCACCGGGTTGAAGTCCACGGTCGCCACCGCATTGTCCGGCAGCATGGTGTCGAGGGTGGAGACCTTGGTGGCCGCCCCGCTCATCGGGTCGATGGTCACCACGGTGCCGTCGGCCGCAAGGCCGTAGAGCTTGCCGTCGGCCGGCCGCACGTCGATGCCGACGAGGGTGCTCTCCACGCCCGACACGGTCATCGGCTCGGCCGCCGCATAGGTCGCCGTGTCCACGATGGCGATCCGGTTGTCCTCCAGAAGCGCCGCCACGGAGGCGGCGGAAGCCGGCGCGCTGGCGGCGGCGATGGCGATCAGGCTGAAGGCGAGGGTGGCAGTTCTCATGAAAGATCCTCCTCTTGCGGCCGCAGGCAGCCCGCATGGGCGCCAGCCGGTCCGGTCGTGACGGCAAGACCCGGAGGGGTCCGGTTCTCGCCGGGCAGGGACGGGAGCCGTCGTCGACTCCACGAAAGCGGCTACACGCGGCCCCGCCGGTTGGATGCAGCGACGAAGATTTATTTCTGCCCGTCCGACATCCGATGGCCGGTCCGGCGTGTATGCTCCCCATGCGCCGCCTTCAAACCCGTGCCCCAGAACCCACCCCAGAACCCGCCCCAGAACCCATCATCGTGCCCCCGCCCGTCCTCTCCTCATCGCTGCCGCCGAAGGGCGACCAGGGGCTCGCGTCCGCGCTCGGCCGCTGCGCCAAGGGTGACGCCGCGGCCCTCCGCGAGCTCTACGAGGCGATGGCCCCCCGCATGCTCGGCGTTGCCATCCGGCTGCTGCGGCGGCGTGATCTCGCCGAGGAGGTGGTCCACGACACCTTCCTGGCCATCTGGCAGAAGGCGCCCGGCTTCGATCCGGCGCGCGGCGGCGCGGAAACATGGATGTTCGCCATCCTCCGCCACCGGGCGCTCAACGTGCTGCGCGGCGAGGCGCGGAGCGATCTCGTCGACGACTTCGAACCGCTCGCCCTCGTTGCCGACGAGCCGGACGCGGAGGCGATCGTCACGGCCCTCTCCGAGGCCGGCGCCCTCCGCCGCTGCCTGGAGCGGCTCGATCCGGTGCGCCGCCACGCCATCGTGCTCGCCTACACCCACGGTCTCTCCCACGGCGAACTCGCTGGCCGCCTCGGCCAGCCGCTCGGCACGGTCAAGTCCTGGATCCGGCGCAGCCTGATCGCCCTTCGGGAGTGCCTGGCATGACCGACGACGCGCAGGACAGGCTCGCCGCCGAATACGCCATGGGGCTTCTCGACGCCGACGAGGCGGCGCTCGCCGAGGCGCTCCTCGCGGACGATCCGGTGTTCGCCGGTCTGGTGGAGGACTGGCGCGCCCGCCTCCTGGAGCTCGACGCCACCGCGCCGGCCGAAGCGCCCGACCCGCACCTCTGGAGTCGGATCGAAGCTGGCCTCGCCCAGCCGGCCGGCGCCGGCGACGGAGCATCGGCCGCCCGAACGCCAATAGCGCCGGCCTCGCCGCCCGCGGTCCTCGGCCCGGACGCCCCTGACATAACCGCGCCCATCGATCTTGCCGAACGGCGCCGCGCCCGCCAGCAAGGCGTCGGCCTCTGGCGTGCCGCCGCGGTCACGGCCACCGCCGCCGCGGTCGTCCTTGCTGTCGCGCTCGCGACCGTCATCCGCACCCTCGACCGCGCACCGGTGCTCGTCACCGTGCTCCTCGCCGAACCGGGCCGGCCAGCCGCCGTCGTCAACACCTTCCCGGACGGCCGCACCGAACTCGTCCCGCTCACCACGGTCGACGTTCCCGCGGGCAAGGCGCTCCAGGTCTGGACCCTCTACGACCGGGAGCGCGGCCCCGTCTCCGTCGGCCTCATCGACGTGATGCGCAGCATCGAGCTCGGCCTGGAGGGCCTCCCCCGCCCGGCCGAAGACCAGCTCTTCGAGATCACCCTGGAACCCGCCGGCGGCTCCCCCACCGGCCGCCCCACCGGCCCCATCCTGATGAAGGGCACCGCCGACCGCGCCTTATGACCTGCCCGGCGGGCCGAACTGCCGTCAGGCGATAGCTCTTCCGGCGCTGCTCAGTTCCGGTTCAGCCCCATTTCCCGGCTCTGCAGTTTTTTCTTCCACAAGGACTCCAGATCCAGGATGTCGTCCGTGGTCGCATGGGAACCTGCAACCTCCAGAATTGACACTTGGTAGTCGCTAGGGTCACGGCTCCGCAGCCCAACGTTCCCGCCGTTTCCGTCACTCGCATAGGACAGCCACCGGCCCAGAAACCCGAGATGGCCGGTCGCGCTACCGACATACTGCTCCCGGGTTCGTGGGCATGTCAGCAGATACACACCACGGGACGCGCTAAGGACGCTTGCCCAGGACGTCGGTAGTGTGGAGAGGGCGGACATCTGCACGACGAAGCGCGTGAACCCTGGAAAGGCCGGCTCTTGAAAGTCACGGCGGAGTTCCAGGACGACCTTGTCTTGGTTGTCCGCCCGCTGGATCCATGACCGTGTTCCCGCGCCCCAATCGAGTACGAGCCGCCCCGCGAGATCGTCAAGTTGCGGGTCGCGAGTGAGGCTGTAGAGGTCGCAGCTGTTAACGGGATCAACGCCGGTGGTATGGACCCAACGGCGCTCGACTGTGTTGAGCCCCACGTACTGGCAGCGATAAAAGCCGGCGAAGAGCGTCTCACCAGCCGGCGTGCCAACGAACGACGCCCAGTAATCCGCCTGAAGGCGGCTCCTGTTTTCCGGACTCTGAGTTTCCTGATAGGTCTCGAACACCTGCCGGTCCTCTCGCCAAAGTTCGTACGGGGAGCGGCCCTTGTCGGCGCGTCCGTCCTGATGGCGGAGCAGTCTTACGGACGCAGGTACGATGTCGGCTTGGCGAAGAAGGCTGTTGAAGCGCAGCGGCATCGAGCTAAGCCGGTTCTGGATCGGGGCTGCGGGTCGGGCCGCCGCGGTCGGGGTGGTTCCTAGCGACGGCCCGATTCAGGATGCCATCGTAACCAGCAACCAACTCCCCTGCTATCGACGTCAGAGTCCGAACCCGGGACCGTTCACCGCCGGGCCGAAGAGGCCGAGGGCGATGTGGAGGAGGGCCATGCCGATGGAGAGCGGCAGGCGGAGCGCCATCCACCAGGGCGGCGCCAGATCGCGCCGGCTGAGCGCCCGGTCCATCAGGAGGGAGGCGAGGAAGGCGAGGCCGAGAAGGAATACCGAGACCGGCGACAGAAAGATGCCCGCCAGGGCGCCGACGAGGCTCGGCACCACGCTGAGGCTCAGCCACACGGCCAGCGTCCGGGCCGGCGCGCGGGACGCGGCGATGCCCCACCAGGCGCCGCCGAGAAAGCTCAGGATGGTGATGCCGTAGTAGGCGCCCGCCACGAAACCGAACCGCGCCACGTCCGTGTCGCCGACCAGCACGGCGACGAGCGCTGCCAGCGTCGGCAGCAGGCCGGCGGCACCGAGGATGAGCGCGGGGCGGGGAACGCTATGCATGCTTTTTATTACGAATCAGGATCCGCCGAAGATCACAGGCGCGAAACCTGCGGACCAATCGTGTTCCACTGAAGGCGGAAGCGGGGGCGTTACCGTCGCGGCCGCGCCTGGCTCGGGCGCGGCTGTCACCACGTTCGTGAAGTCTCCACCTGTCGGGACTTCACGAGTGCAGTCTGGCCCGACCGGGCGCCGGCCGGCCGGGCCAAAACGCTCGGGAAGGTCGGGCGCGTCCGAACGTCACGAGACAGGGACAAGTCGTCCGCTGCGGGCCTTTCGTCCGGCGTCCTGTCACCGCGTCAGCCGTCCTACCGTCCGCACCGCCGCCTCCGCCGCCGCCCGTCCGGTCCGGTAGGCGCCATGCGCGGTGGAGAAGTCGGACCGCGAGGTCGCCTCGCCGGCAAAGAACAACCGGTCGTCCACCGGCGCCGCCAGGATCGCCCGGTCGTCCGCCCGGCCGGGGAGGGCGGCCGAATAGGCGCCGAGGGCGAACGGGTCGCGCACCCAGGCGGTGGTGACGAGCGACCGCAGATGCCGGGCAAGATCGCCGCCGAACAGCCCGGTCAATTCCTCCACGGCATAGGCGAGGAACGCGTCCGGCCCGCCGGCTTCCAGCTCCACCGCGAGATCGCCCGCGAAAAACGCCTCGATCAAAGGCCGGCCGAACGGCTTCAGATGATAGGTGCCGGTGGCGGCCCTGTCCGGCCGGCCAAACACGTGGCCGCGCGGCAGGCGTTCGGGTTCGTCGATCGCCAGGAAAAGCTTGTCGGCCGCCCCGAGGGGCAGGCCGGCGGCGGCGTCCCGCTTGGCCGAAAGGTCCGGCACGAAGCGCGGCGTGCCGCGGGCGATCAGCGAGGACGGGACGGCGACGATCACCGCCGCGGCGGTCACCGTCCCGTGCGGCGTCTCCACCCGGATCGTCCGGCCGCCGTGGTCGATGGTCGTCACCGGGCAGTCGGTGACGATCGGCAGGCCGGCGCCGTGGCGGGCCACAAGCGCCCCATAGCCTTCGCGCACCCGCCAGTTCACGCCCGTGTCCGCGTAGCGGGCAAGGTCCCGCACCGAGATCCGGTCCGCGTGGGTGGCGCTCACATAGGTGTTCACCGCGTCGATCAGCGGGTTCCACGGCGATCCCGGCTCGAACAGCGTGGTGGCCGGCCGGTCCGCCGTGTCCTCGTCGTCGCCGACCCGGTCGAAATAGGCCTCCAGGGCCGCGTTGAAGTCCGCGACCCCGTTCGGCGGAAAGCCGACGCCGCCCGCCTGTTCGCCCCAGGCCGGAGGGCTGCGGTCCACCGTGAAGCCGTTCGCCTCGGCGATCGCCGTCCACGGGTTCACGTCGCCCGAGTGCAGCCAGGCGCAGCCCATGTCGAGCGGGTCGGGGCCGAGGTCGGTGCGGGTGTGGGCCCGCCCGCCGATCCGGGGGCGCGCCTCCAGGATGCGGCAGGAGACGCCGGCCTCGCCAAGCGCCTTGCCGGCGGCGATGCCCGCCGCGCCGGCGCCCACCACCACGACGGCCACGTCCACCCCGTCCGGCGTCGCGCCTTGTCCCGCACCGCGCGCCTCGTCCTTCGTCCCGCCCATCCGTCGTCCTCTTCCTGTTCTGGCGCCCCGCGAAACGCGGACCGTCTCGTCCCTCGTCCGCCGCCCGTCATCGCGCCGACCATGAACGAAAACGAGCCGCCGGTCGCCCGGCAGCTCGCATGTCTGGCGAGGGTTGCCCCCCATCACCGCATGGCGCTCACCGCATGGCGAGGTCGCGCCGGGCGGGGAAGCGAATCGCCTGGATCTTGGCGACAGCCGGCCCGGCGAAGCGCGCGGTGTCCACTCCGGCGGTCCTCACCGGCGAGAAGCCGGCGCCCACCACCTGAACCGGCGCCTCGAACAGGAGGTCGGTGCTCATCTGGTCGGGATGCCGCAGGTGCGCGAAGGCGTCGGCCGAGACCGAGGCGCCCGCGTCGTAGACCGGCATGTCCACCGGCGGCAGCGCCGCCGTCAGGATGGCGAGCGGGTCCGTCTTCGGGCTCGCGATCGGGGGCAAGAGCGCCAGCGGGTCGGCCTGACCGTTCACGGTCCGGCGCGGGGCCGTCAGCTCCGTGGCGGCGGCGCGGGCGATGCGCTGTTCCCGCGGCGCCGGCGGCAGCACCGGCTGCCGGGCGAGCGGCGCCTCGGCGGCGGAGGCATAGCCGAGCGCCGCCAGGGCGCGCCGGTCCTCCACCGGGTCCTGCGCCACCTCGGCAAGCGCCAGGGCGGCCGAGGCCGGGACGTCGTCGGCGGGCGCCGGAGCCGGGGCTTCCGCCACCGCGGCGATCGAGGGGCGCACCGGCGGCATGTCGGCGGCGGCCATCAGGGCCAGAAGTTCGGCCGGCTTGCCGCGCGGCACCAGGCTCGGCGTCGGCGGCAGGGCGGCGAGGGCCACCAGTTCCTCGGGCTTGGCCTTCGGCATCAGCGGCGGCACGGCGGCGTCCGCCACCGCGGCCGGGGCAGGGGCCTCCGGCGCCGGCAGACCGGCCGGCAGCGTCGCCTCGGCAAGGCTCGTCACCGGCGGCGCCGCCGGGGCGGCCTGCGGCTTCGGAACGTCGGCGACCACGATCGGGGCGGGCGCCGGGGCGGCCGGTGCCGGCGGGGCGATCGGCGGTGTCACGCGCTCCGTCCGCACCACGGCGGGGCCCTTCTTGTCCGGCTCCGGCGCGGCGGTCAGCGCCTGGCCGGTGGTGGAGGCGGCGTTCAGCTCTTCGGTGTCGTCCTCCTGATCGCCGAACAGCATGGCAAGGAGGCCCTTGGAGCGCTTGCGCCCGCCGCTCTCGTCCTCCGCCAAGGCGAGCGGCCGGGTCACCGAGCCGTTGCGCTTCAACTCGGCGAGCGCCTGCTGGTAGCCGGCGAGCGGCTTGCCGTCGGACGGCAGGTGGACGGTCTTGCCGTCGGGGAAGAGCTTGGCCAGCTGCTGGCGCGACATCCGCGGCCAGGCCCGCACGCTGCCCACGTCGATGTGCACGAAGGCGTTGCCGGCATTCGGATAGTAGCCGACGCCGCCGCGTTGCAGCTTCATGCCGATGGCGCGCAGCTTGGCGACGCCCACGTCCGGCAGGAAGAAGTCCATCGCCTTGCCGAGCGAATGCTGGCTGTGCTTGGCGACCGCCTTGGAGCGGGAGCGGAGCATGTTGTTGGTGGCGAGCGACCGATAGGCCGACACCACGTGCACCGGCTGGCGCGAGCCCGACTGCTGATAGACCTCCCACACCGTGTCGAACAGGCGGGGGTCCATGTTGGTCGGCTCGTTGCGGCGCCAGTCGCGCAGGAAGCGGTTCAATTCCTTCAAGGCGCTCGGAATGTACTTTCCGTTCTTCTTGAAGGTGATCGTCAGCCGTTCCTTGGTGTGCGTGTAATAGAGGTCCAGCGTCCGCGTCTCCGCGGCGGCGGTGGTCGGAGCGACCGTGCCGGTGACGACCAGGATGGCCAGCGCGCCCGCAAGCGCGCCAAGCAGCCGACGAGCCCTGCCGTCCGAACCGTGTCGGACCGAAAGGGGTGAGGTCGAGCGATCCGAACCATGCGTTTCGGGCCACGATCCGGCATTGCCAGCCGCGGCGGTCGACCGTTCAGTTCCAGTGTTCCGTTTCAAGCGGTCCTGCCAGATGTCAGGGTTTCTGCGCCAGCCCATCAGCGATCATGGTCCGAAAACCATTAATCGATGGTTTACCGTAAGACCTTGCTAACGATCCGACGCTGCCCCCGTTGATCCACGCCTACCCCGTCGAGCGGGCAAACACTAGCCGCCGCCGCGCCCGAATCCAACCCTGGAATCGCAATCCGCCTGCAAGAGCCTGACCTTGGCGGCGATCGCCGCCGCTTGGAACGGCGAAGGGCGGCGCCGTTTCCGGGCCGCCCTTCCGATCCACCTTCGACGATCTGATGAGATCAGAGCCCCAGCGCCGCCTTGACCTTGCCGGCGTGGCCGTAGAGGTCGTCGCGCAGCTGCAGCGTCCCGGCGTTGTCCACCCAGGCGGTGAAATAGCCGATGTGCACCTTCAGGTGCCGGTCGAGGTCGAGCCGCCGCTCGTCCCCGCCGTAGAGCGCCTGCACCTTTTCCGCCGTCCACTGCGGCTCGCCCTGGAGCACCGCGCGGGCGAACTCCAGCGGCTCGTCCACCCGCACGCAGCCGTGGCTGAACGCCCGCGTGGTCCGGTTGAACAGCTTGCGCGACGGCGTGTCGTGCAGGTAGACGGCGTGCTGGTTGGGGAACATGAACTTGATGTTGCCGAGCGCGTTCGCCTCGCCCGGCACCTGGCGGATGTGCACCGCCTTGACGGCGTTCTCGTCCCAGATCACCCGCGACGGGTCCACCAGCTGGCCGTCGAACAGCACCTCGTAGCCGTGCCGCTGGAAGTAGGCCGCCGGATTGGCCTGGATCTCCGGCAGCATCTCCTTGACCTTGATGCTCTCCGGCACGTTCCAGTAGGGGTTCACCACGAGATATTCCATCTCGTCGGAGAAGATCGGCGTCTGGTTCTTCACCGTGCCGACCACCACCCGCGCCGCGTGGATCTCCACCCCGTCGCGCACCACGCGCACCATGTATTCCGGCACGTTGACCAGCACGTGGTCGCGGCCGAGATCGCGCGGCATCCAGCGCCACATCTCCATGTTGGCGAGGATCTCGCCCTCCTCGTCCCGGTCGACGCCGTTGAGGACGGCCAGGGTCCGCGGCCCGATGATCCCGTCCGGGATGATGCCGGCCTTCTGCTGGTAGGCCTTCACGGCCTCCACCACCGCCGGATCGTAGAGGTCCGCGTCCGTGATCGTCGGGGCGTCCGTCGCCGTCCCGGTCTCCACGAGGCCGAGGCGGGCGCGGAGCGTGGCCACGCGCACGTCGCGCATGCCGGGCTTCAGCGCCGGACCCTCGGCGATCGGCTCCGGATGCGCCTCCGGCTCGCCGCGGGCGCGCACGGCGGCAAGCGCCTCGCGCAGCGCTGCGAACGCCGCGTGAGGCGGGTTGAACCCGTCGAGCGCCGCCGCCGGGTCGAGCGCGGTCGCCACCTGCCGGAGCGCGGTCGCGGCGTCCATGCGGGCGGTCTTGCGGGTGATGTTGGGGCTGATCCGGCCGGGCTCCACCCGCCCGCCGGAGGCCTGCTCGGCGAAGGTCACGATCGCCAGCGACAGCGCCACATCCCGTTCCGCCATGCCCATGCCGCCGGCCGGACCCTCGGTGGCCAGATCCGGAATGGCGAGCAGCGCCGGGTCCAGCCCGTCCGCGTCCGCCTGCCGAAGCCGGGTCGCGATCGCCTCGGCGGTCGTCGTGAAGGCGCCGTCGACGACCCAGGCCGGCAGGTCCGCCCGCTCCGCGTAGAAGGCCGAGACGGCCGCCGCGCGGCGCCGCGCGGTCGCGCCCTCGGCCGACTGGAGGGCCGTCAGCACCGCGCGGATCGAGGCCGAGATCGGCTCGCGCGCGGCGCCTTCGGCGGTCGCAGGTCCCGGCAAGTCCGGCAGCGCGGTCGTGGCGACGGCCGTCGGCGCCTGAACCGGCGTGATCGGCTCGGGCTCGACCACTACGCCGGTCGGCGTGTCGGAGAGCCCGCCCACCGTCGGGCGCGGGCTCTCGAGCGGCTGCAACGCCGGGGCCGGCGGGGCGATCTGGGTCGCCGTCGCCTGCTGCGGCACCGTCAGGACGAGCGGCCGCGCCGCGCCGGTGCCCAGCACCCGCAGCGTTCCGCCCTGGATCACGTGCACGGTCGGCGACCTGATGTCCTCGGCCCCGGCGCCGATCGGCGTCAGCGCGGTCCCGGCCGCGAGCACGAAGAGCAAGACCCGGCCAAACAATCCCGTCGTCATCTTAAATCCCCGAAATACGCCTTTATTTCTGTGGCCTTTGTGCTCAAAAGCGCAAGGGGGCGTCGCGCCGGCGCGGTCGTTATCCGGCTGGCGCGTCACTCGGCAGCCACACCCGGTTCGTCCGCGTTGTCGGCCAGCCCATACTCCTTGAGCTTCCTGTAGAGCGTCGACCGGCCGATGCCGAGCCGCCGCGCCACCTCCGCCATCCGGCCGCCGTAGTGGTCGATGGCGAGGCGGATCATCTCCTCCTCGATCAGCGCGAGGGTGCGGATGTGCCCGTCGTCCGCCAGCGAGCGCAGGAAGCCGAACGGCGCCGGATCCGTGCCCTTCGGCTGGCTGACTGCCACGCCGATCATCCCGTCGGTGGCAAGCGGCGCCGCCGGGTGCGCGCCCGTCGAAGCCGCGGTCTCGCGGACGGACGGCGGCGGCGGCGCCCGCTCCGCCTCGTCCGCGCCGGCGACCCGGCGGACCGCCGAGACGTGTCCCACCTGCGCGGCGATCTGCGGAAACTCGTCGGCGGTCAGGTGGCTGCCGTCCGAGAGGATCACGGCGCGGAACACCGCGTTCTCCAACTGGCGGATGTTGCCCGGCCAGGCATAGGCCTGCAGCATGGCGAGCGCGTCCTCGGTCACGCCGGTGAGCCGCCGCTTGCCCTCCTCGGCGGCGATCCGGCGCACGAAATGCTCCACCAGCCCCGGAATGTCCTCGCGCCGGTCGCGGAGCGGCGGCACGAAGATGGGGAAGACGTTCAGCCGGTAGTAGAGATCCTCGCGGAAGCGCCCTTCCTTGACCATGTCCACCAGGCGCCGGTTCGTCGCCGAAACGAGGCGGAAGTCCACTTTCACCGAGCGGCGGGCGCCGACCGGCTCGATCTCGCCCTCCTGCAGCGCGCGCAACAGCTTCACCTGGATGGCCGGCGGCAGTTCGCCCACCTCGTCGAGGAAGAGCGTGCCGCCGTTCGCCTCCTGGAACTTGCCCACGTGCTTGTCGACGGCGCCGGTGAAGGCGCCCTTCTCGTGGCCGAACAGGGTGCTCTCCACGAGGTTTTCCGGAATGGCCCCGCAGTTGACCGTCACGAACGGCTTGGTCCGCCGGTCCGAGGCGCTCTGGATCGCCCGCGCCACCAGTTCCTTGCCGACGCCGGACTCGCCCTCGATCAGCACCGGGATGGTGGAGGCCGCCGCCCGCTCGCCGAGCCGGATCACCCGGTCCATCTCGCCGGAGCGGGTGACGATGTCCCGGAAGCCGATCGCCCCGGGCGCCCGCCGCGACCGGCGCACCTCGCCTTCCAGCGCCCGCACCTTCAGGGCGTTCTGGATGGCGACCTGCAGCCGCTCCTGGCTCACCGGCTTGACGATGAAGTCGAACGCGCCCGCCCGCATGGCGCCGACCACCGTGTCGATGCCCCCGCGCGAGGTCTGCACGATGACCGGCAGGTCGACGCCGGCCCGCGCCAGCCGCTCCATCACCCCCATGCCGTCGAGGTCCGGCATGACGAGGTCGAGGATCAGGAGGTCCACATCCGCGCCGGCGGTCAGCTTCTCCACCGCCACCGTGCCGCTCTCCAGCGCTTGGGCCTCGTAGCCGAATCGGCGGACCGACTCCTCCAGGAGGCGACGCTGAACGGGATCGTCGTCGACGATGAGGACTGAAGCGGACATGAGGCGGAGCACCGGGTTTCCTGAAAGGCCGCGCGGCGCGGCCCTGTACCAATTCGGGTCATGCTGCCGCAACGCGGTAAACGGCTGTTTAACCGCGCGCCGCGGATCGCCCGATCGCATCAATTGTCTGGTTTGGTGTCCGGTCTGACGCAGCGCCCTGTCGTCCTTTGTGCCAATCGCTGTCCCGGCACAATCGGATGCATTGGACCTAATCCTTCCCCTGAGGGGAAGGTGGCCCAAAAGGCCGGAAAGGGTTGTATTTTCTGTCTCCTTCAGCATGACCAACCCAGTCCGAGCTCGACCGGACACGAAAACCAGCGGCTTCCCGGACAAAGACAATCCCACCCCGGCCTGCGGCCGGACCCTCCCCTGAGGGGAGGGATTCCATCGCCCGTCAGGCCACACCCCGTTCGCGGTTGATCCCGGACCCGTCCAACCAATATGGATGGTGCACCAGAGCCCGATCCGGAGAACCGCCCGCATGTCCGCCGAGACCGCCCATGAGACGCTGGGTCCCCTTCCCGAATGGGACCTCACCGCCCTCTATCCGTCCATGGACGCCCCTGGCCTGAAGGCCGATCTGGAGCGGGCTCGCACGGAGACCGATGCGTTCGCCAAGAGCCACAAGGGCACCTTGAAGGACGTGGCGTCCGGGCCGGACGGCGGCGCGCCGCTCGCCGCCATGGTGCGCGCCTACGAGGGCTTGAGCGAACTCCTCGGCCGGCTGATGTCCTTCGCCGGGCTCACCTATTCGGGCAACACCACGGATCCGGCGCGGGCGAAGTTCTACGGCGACGTGCAGGAGAAGGTGACGGCCGCGTCCTCCAACCTCCTCTTCTTCGAGCTGGAGCTGAACCGGCTGGACGACGCGGTGATCGCCGAGGCGCTGAAGGACCCGGCGCTCGCCCACTACCGCCCCTGGCTCACCGACATCCGCCTGGAGAAGCCCTACCAGCTGGAGGACCGGATCGAGGAGCTCTTCCACGAGAAGTCCATCACGGGCTACTCCGCCTGGAACCGGCTCTTCGACGAGACCATCGCCAGCCTGCGCTTCACCGTCGACGGCGAGGATCTTGCCATCGAGCAGACCCTGCACCTGATGCAGGAGCCCGACGAGGCCAAGCGCAAGGCCGCCGCCGAGGCCCTCGGCAAGACGTTCGGCGAGAACCTTAGGGTGTTCACGCTGATCACCAACGTGCTCGCCAAGGACAAGGAGATCTCCGACCGCTGGCGCGGCTTCAAGGACATCGCCGACGCCCGCCATCTCTCCAACCGGGTCGAGCGGGAGGTGGTGGACGCCCTCGTCTCCGCCGTCCAGGACGCCTATCCGCGCTTGTCGCACCGCTATTATGCCCTGAAGGCCAAGTGGATGGGCAAGTCCGCGCTCGCCTACTGGGACCGCAACGCGCCGCTGCCCGGCGCCGTCAACCGGCTGATCCCCTGGTCGGAGGCCAAGGACACGGTGCTCGACGCCTACGGCGGCTTCTCCCCGCGCATGGCCGAGATCGCCGGCCGTTTCTTCTCGGAGAACTGGATCGACGCGCCGACCCGCCCCGGCAAGGCGCCGGGTGCCTTCGCCCACCCGACGGTGCCGTCCGCCCATCCTTTCGTGCTCGTCAACTATCTCGGCCGCACCCGGGACGTGATGACGCTCGCCCACGAACTCGGCCACGGGGTGCACCAGGTGCTCGCCGGCCGGCAGGGCGCCCTGATGGCGCCGACGCCGCTGACGCTCGCCGAGACCGCCTCCGTGTTCGGCGAGATGCTGACCTTCCAGGCGCTCCTGAAGAAGGCCGGCTCCAAGGCCGAGCGGCGCACCATGCTGGCCTCCAAGGTGGAGGACATGATCAACACGGTCGTGCGCCAGATCGCCTTCTACACCTTCGAGCGGCGCATCCACGCGGCGCGCCGGGAGGGCGAGCTGACGTCCGAGCGGATCAACGAGATCTGGATGGGCGTGCAGGCCGAAAGCCTCGGGCCGGCCATCACCTTCGGGCCGGGCTACGAGACCTTCTGGACCTACATCCCCCACTTCATCCATTCGCCCTTCTACGTCTATGCCTATGCCTTCGGCGATTGCCTGGTGAATTCGCTCTATGCCGTGTTCGAGCGGGCCGAGCCGGGCTTCCAGGACAAGTATTTCGCCCTCCTGGAGGCCGGCGGCACCAAGCACCATTCCGAACTCCTGAAGCCCTTCGGCCTCGACGCCTCCGACCCGTCCTTCTGGCTCCTCGGCCTCGGGGTGATCGAGCGGATGATCGGCGAGCTGGAGGCCATGGAGGGCTGACGGCCGGTCCTGTCCGGGCGCGGCGGCACGGGTTTCGCATACCGTTCGCATGCCGGGTGCCGCCGCCCGATCGTCTTTCCTCCAGGTGTCCGATGCCCGCCTTCGCCCATACGCCCTACGACGGTTCCAAGAAGCCCTTCACCATCGGCCTCGCGCCGCTCGACATCGCCACCTGGATCGAACCGGACGAAAAGCTCGGCGCCTATCTGGCCGAGAAGGAGGACCTCTACGCCACCCGGCTCGAGCGGGTCTTCGACGCCGAGGCCGGCACCGAGGCCGCCCAGGCGGAGGTGTTCGGCGCCCTCGTCGATCACCTGACGGATCGCTTCCCGGCCATCTATCAGCGCGACGCCGACCGTGTCCGGGTCGCCGGCACCGACGTCGCGGTGCCGCTCAGCCCCGCCGAGCCGCCTCTCCTCGCCGCCTCCCGTCTCGTCCAGGAGGACCTCGTCCTCATGCGCCGCGACGAGCGCGGCTGGCGGCTGGTGGCGGCGGCGCTGTGCTTTCCCTCCTCCTGGTCGCTCAAGGAGAAGTTCGGCCGCACCCTCGACGAGATCCACGGCCCCGTCCCCCATTACGCCGGGTCGATGGCGGCGCGGATGAACCGCATCTTCGACACGCTGAAGGTGGAGATCCCGGTCTGGCGGGTGAACTGGTCCATCTACCCGGACCGCGCGTTGCACCACCCGGAATCCAAGCAGCTGCCGCGCGACTGGTTCGCCGGCGAGGGCGCGGAAGCCTTCGTGCGCGTGGAGCGCCAGACCCTCACCCGCATGCCCGTAAGCGGGGATATCCTCTTCACCATCAAGGTCCATGTTGACCCGATTGCCGACTTCGCGCGGCATCCGGACGGTGTAGCGCTCGCAACGGGGCTACATGCGCAACTTATGGGCCTGGACGCGCTACAACTGGGCTACAAATCCCTTACATCGCACCGCGACAGTCTCGCCTCACGGTTGCAGACTTTGGCGAACCTCGCGCCAGCGGAGTGATATTCACGCCCTGAACCGTCACGCCATGACGACGCGATTCCGGCCGAGAAACTTCGCCATATAGAGCCGCTTGTCCGCGAGCGTCAGCGCGGCCTGGAACGGATCGCCCTGCGCCCACGCCGCCGCGCCGAGGCTCGCCGTGACCGACAGGCCCTCCGCGATCTCGGCCCAGGCGTGATCCTGGATGTCGTCGAGCAGCGAATCGAGCCGCCGCGCGCTCACGATGCCTTTGAAAAGAATGAGGAATTCTTCTCCGCCCCAGCGCACGCAAAGATCGGACGGACGCGAGGAGGCCACCAGTTGCCGGGCCACCGCGGCGATCACCCGGTCGCCGATCTGGTGCGAGAAGCGGTCGTTGATCGTCTTGAAATGATCGATGTCCACGATCGCCACCGTGACCATGCCGCGCCGCCGCCGCCGCTCCAGGGTCTCCACCGTCTGCTCCAGGAGGCGCCGGTTGCCGATCCGGGTCAGCGGGTCGGTGAGCGCGTCCTGCGTCAGCCGCTGCCGCTCGGCGTTCAATTTCTCGTTTCGTGTCCGTAGCTTAGCCTCCCGGCGCGCCACCCGGAGCGAAGCCAGCCTCTCCCGCCGCCGCCCCGCCTCCGCCGCGTCCATCCGCTCGGCCATCTCGATCACCAGGTCGATCTGGTGGGCCCGGTCGGCCCGCTCCGCCGCAAACGCCTCCAGGAGATCCGCCCAAGCGGCATCCGGCCGGCCGTCCACCCGGTGGACGATGGCGGATGCCTCGTGAAAGCTCGCCGCCCAGAGAAGCGTCCGCCACATCGGCATGATGCTTCGGATCTTCTCCAGGAGACCCCGGGCGAAGGCCACATCGCCGTTCACCGTCGCCTCGAACCGGGCCCAGGCGATCGCCGTGTTGAGGAGGCGGTCCGGGCAGCTGAGCAGTTGTTCGGAGGTCAGGCCGAACAGCCTCTCCCGGCACTCCGCGTCGGTAATGCCCATCATGGCCCGGCACCGGCCGAGGTTGACGAACACCATGGGCGCATGCACCGGAACCAGGGATTCCACCGGTTCGCGGGCCTTCGTCAGCAGCCGATCCGCCTCCTGGAGGGCGGGAATCGGGCCGACGACCCGCTCGCCCACACGCTGCGCCACGTCCTCCGTCAGGGCCGCCGCCAGGATGGCCCGCGCGTAGCAGGATCGGAAAGTGGAGTTCGGCCCGGGCGGTACCGTCTCCAGCACCTCAAGGCAGTCCCGAAACGGCTGGATCGCGTCGGTCACCCGGCCGATCGAAAGGCGCAACTCGCCGAGCCGCATCAAGGCCACGAAGAGGCCCTCGCCGCCGACGCGCGCGGCCGTGGCGACCGCCTGGTTCGCCAGCGGGACCGACCGGCCGAAGTCGCCCATCACGGCGATCTGGACGCTGTAGATGGAGAGGAAGTCCGCGACCGCCATCTTGTCGGAGCAGCGGCGCGCCCAGGCTTCCCCGACCCGAAGCACCTCCAGGCTCTCCATCGTCTCCTTGTTCCGGTCGAGCAGACGCGCCAGCTGGCTCGTCAGGCGCAAAACCGCCGCGGCGTCGCGCTGATGGCGCGCCAACTCCAGTCCGCTCCGCGCCGCCGCAACAGCGCCGGGCCGGTCGCAGAAGTCCTCGCAGTGCCACGACAATTCGAGCCAGCCAAGCGCCGTATCGGGCGCGGATCCGGAGGTTCCCGTCGCCATGCGCGGTTTGACAGAAGTGGGTGAGGCTTCGGTCACAGTCGCCATCCCGTCGTTTGACACCGGGCGCCATCTTAGCATGCTACTTCTTACAGTTTTGACGATAGAAGACGCCCGTACCCGCCGAGCGACGGAGAAGAGGCCTGCCGCGCGGCGGATCGCCGGCGGCTCATCGGCCGTGACTTTCGGCGCGCCGGACCTACATGAAGGAAGCCATCGCAAGGATCATCCGACACCCATGCCCCTGCCGCCCGACACCGAACGCAACCGCTTCTCCGCCCGCGCCAGCCGCTACGGCAGGGTCGGCACCAATCTCGGGGGCGCGGCGATCCGCATGGCCGGCCAGCGCCTGTTCGGGGCGGAGGACGACAAGGCCGCCGCGACGGCGCTCACGGCTGCGCTCGGCAACCTGAAAGGGCCGATCATGAAGGTGGCGCAGCTGCTCGCCACCATCCCGGAGGCCCTGCCGCCGGAGTATGCCGAGGAGCTCTCCCAGCTTCAGTCCAACGCGCCGCCCATGGGAGCGGCCTTCGTGAAGCGCCGCATGGCCGCGGAACTCGGGCTCGACTGGGAGAAGCGGTTCGCCAGCTTCGACCGGGCGCCCGCCGCCGCCGCCTCGCTCGGGCAGGTGCACAAGGCGACGCTGCCGGACGGCACCCCGGTCGCTGTGAAGCTGCAGTATCCGGACATGCAGTCGGCGGTCGAGGCGGACCTGAAGCAGCTCGACCTTGCCTTCTCCCTGCACCGGCGGTTCCGCCCGGCGGTGGACACGCGGGAGATCTTCACCGAGATTGCCGACCGGATCCGCGAGGAGCTGGACTACACCCGCGAGGCCAAGCACGCCCGTCTCTACCGCGCCGTGCTCGGCGGCGACGACCTGGTGCGGGTGCCGGAGGTCCACGCCGATCTCTCCACGCGCCGTCTGATCACGCTCGGCTGGCTGGAGGGGCGGCGCCTGCTCGACCACAAGGACGCCGACCAGACGGTGCGCAACCGGCTCGCCACGGCGCTTTTCCAGGCCTGGTGGTATCCCTTCGCCCACGTGGGCATCATCCACGGCGATCCGCATCTCGGCAACTACACCGCCTTCGATCGCACCGAAGGCGGCGAGACGGTGGTCGGGGCCGGCATCAATCTGCTCGACTACGGCTGCATCCGCATCTTCCCGCCCGCCTTCGTCGGCGGTGTGGTGGACCTCTACCGGGGCCTTGAGTCCGACGACCAGGAGCGTATCGTCCACGCCTATGAGACCTGGGGCTTCCGCGGCCTGAAGAAGGACCTGATCGAGGTCTTGAACATCTGGGCCCGCTTCATCTACGGGCCCCTCCTCGATGACCGGGTGCGCACGGTGGCGGACGGCATCAGCCCCGGCCAGTATGGGCGGGAGCAGGCGTTCCGGGTGCATCAGGCGCTGAAGGAGAAGGGGCCGGTGACGATCCCGCGGGAGTTCGTCTTCATGGACCGCGCCGCCATCGGCCTTGGCGGCGTCTTCCTGCACCTCGACGCGGAACTGAACTTCCACCGGTTGTTCGAGGCGCAGATCGAAGGGTTTTCTCTGCCGACACTGGCGGAAAAGCAGCAGGCCGCGCTGGCGACCGCCGGCCTGACCGGGCACTGAGCCGGAACCGGTGTGCCTGACCGAGGACCCGGCGGCACGCCGCCGGGTCGGCCGGTCGGATCAGGCGGCGCGCGCCTCGTCGGCCTCGTCCTCGATGTCCTCGGCGAAGTCGCCCTCTTCCTCCTCGCCGTCGTCGTCGTCGTCCGCCGGCACGATGTTGGTCAGCATGGCGATGCGCCACTCCGGACCGTCCAGCACCAGGTGATAGTGGCAGGCGAAGTCGAACACCGCCTCGCCGTCGGTGTCCTCCTGGTCCCATTCCACGGTGACGATGGCGGTTTCCCCGTGCACCGACACGTCCGTGATGGTGGGCGTCGACAGCACCGCGCCGGCCTGGTCGTAGAGCTTCAGCACCGCGCGCACGTTCTCGGCCATCTCCTCGGCGTCGGTGAACACGTGGCCCTTGCCGAACTGCCAGATGACGGCCGGATAGGCGAAGCAGTCCAGCACCGCGTCGATGTCGTGGTCGTTGATCCCGGCCGCGTAGGAGTCGATCAGGGTTTCGATTTCGGCTTCAGGATCGAACTCGGACATGCATTCCTCCATGGGCGCCCCAAGGCGGCCCGGGCCGGATCGACGGCGCGCCAACGGCGGTCGTCGCCGGGCGCGTCGGCCCCTCGAATCGGGCGCCCGGTTTTCCCACCGTATCCAGCCCTCGGTTAACGCCGACTGGCGGCGCGGCTGCCCCGGCCGGCGGCGCGGTGCCAAGATGGCAGGGGCCTTGGAGGCTGTCCAGAATGCAAGTCGACCATCGGATCGACGCGGTTCTTGATATCCCCTGCCTATCTGTTTATTCCAGTTCATCGTGCTCAGTCTGAGCATATCCCGTGTGGGGGGTCGGATCAGATCGCGGACGTGGCCGGGCAACCGGCCGCATTGCCGTGGCGGGGCGTTTGCGCTAAAGCGCGCATTGAACGTCCAATCCGATCGGGAGGAACGACCGTGGCCGACAATGATGGTTCGATGATGGACTACAACGAGCATGAGAAGACCTACGCGCTCTTCATCACGCTCACCAAGTACGGCACGGCTATCGTTGCCATCATCCTGATCCTCATGGCGCTCTTCCTCGTCTGACGCTGGCGCGCCCGCCCTCCCGAGGGAGGGACGGGCCTGCCGCGCGACGGACAAGCCGGCTCCCCGCCGGCCCGCATCGCTTCCCCGCATCGGCGCCGCCGGTGCGGAGATGCCGCCGTCATCGAGGAGAGACCATGAAGATCGCCGTTCCGCGCGAGGTGGATCCGGAGGAAAGCCGTGTCGCGGCGACCCCGGACACCGTGAAACGTTACATCGGGCTCGGTGCCACCGTCGCCGTCGAGACCGGGGCGGGGCTGAAATCCCGGATCCCCGACGCCGAGTACGCCGCCGCTGGCGCGACCATCGCGCCGTCCGCCGCCGAGGCGGTCGCCGACGCCGACGTCGTGCTGAAGGTGCGCCGCCCGGACGCGTCCGAGATCGGCGCCTACCGGCGTGGTGCCCTCGTCATCGCCATCATGGATCCCTACGGCCAGGCGGAAGCGCTCAAGGCCTTCGCCGACGCGGGCCTGACCGCCGCGGCCATGGAGCTGATGCCGCGCATCACCCGCGCGCAGGTGATGGACGTGCTCTCCAGCCAGGCCAATCTGGCCGGCTACCAGGCGGTGGTCGACGCCGCCGGCACGTACGGCCGCGCGATGCCGATGATGATGACCGCGGCCGGCACCGTTCCGGCCGCCCGCGTCTTCGTCATGGGCGCCGGCGTCGCCGGCCTGCAGGCGATCGCCACCGCCCGGCGCATGGGCGCGGTGGTCACCGCCACCGACGTCCGCCCCGCCGCCAAGGAGCAGGTGGAGAGCCTCGGCGCCAAGTTCGTGGCGGTCGAGGACGAGGAGTTCCGCCAGGCGGAAACGGCAGCCGGCTACGCCAAGCCCATGTCGGCGGAATACCAGGCCAAGCAGGCGGCTCTCGTCGCCGAGCACATCAAGAAGCAGGACATCGTCATCACCACGGCGCTGATCCCGGGCCGGCCCGCGCCGAAGCTCGTGTCCGCCGACATGGTCGCCTCCATGAAGCCGGGCTCGGTGCTGGTGGACCTTGCGGTGGAACGCGGCGGCAACGTGGACGGCGCCAAGTCCGGCCATACGGTGGAGACCGAGGGCGGCGTGACCATCCTCGGCCTTGCCAACGCCGCCGGGCGCATCGCCGCCACCGCCTCGCAGCTCTACGCCAAGAACCTCTTCGCCTTCGTGGAGACCCTGGTCGACAAGAAGGAAAAGCGGCTCGCCGTCAATTGGGACGACGAGCTCGTCAAGGCGACGGTTCTCACCCGCGACGGCGCGATCGTCCATCCGCAGTTCCAGAGCTGACGGGGAGGCTCTTCCATGGCTGACACCATTTCCGCCGAGCAGGCCATCGAGCAGGCGCGCCAGGCCGCCGACGCCGCGCTCCGCGCCGCCAACGAGGCCCGCGAGGCCGCCAACGCGGCAAGCGCCGCCATCCACTCCACCGGCGGCTTCGACACCGCCGCCGACGGGCTCGCCCACGCGGCGAGCGCCGCCACGGGCGGGGTGATCGACCCGTTCGTCTTTCGCCTCTCCATCTTCGTCTTGGCGATCTTCGTCGGCTACTACGTGGTCTGGTCGGTGACACCGGCCCTCCACACGCCGCTGATGGCCGTCACCAACGCCATCTCGTCGGTGATCATCGTCGGCGCGCTCCTGGCCGTCGGCGTGCAGCTGATGGAACCCGGCACCGGAGTCGCGCGCGGCTTCGGCTTCGTCGCCGTGGTGTTGGCCGCCGTCAACATCTTTGGCGGCTTCCTCGTCACGAGCCGCATGCTCGCCATGTACAAGAAGAAGAGCTGAGGGGGGCGCCGACATGTCCGCGAACATTGCCGCCACCCTTTACCTCGTCTCGGGTGTGCTCTTCATCCTGGCCCTCAGGGGCCTTTCCAGCCCGGTCACGTCGCGCCGGGGCAACCTGATGGGCATGGCCGGCATGGCCATCGCCGTCCTCACCACGCTCTTCCTGATCCCGCCGTCGTTCGGCGCCTACGCGCTGATCATCGTGGCGCTCGCCATCGGCGGCGGCGCGGGCGCCTACATCGCCCGCAAGATCGCCATGACGGCAATGCCGCAGCTGGTGGCGGCCTTCCACTCGCTCGTCGGCCTCGCCGCGGTGCTGGTGGCGGCGGCGGCGCTCTACGCGCCGGCGGCGTTCGGCATCGGCCTGCCGGGGGAGATCCACGCCCAGGCGCTGGTGGAGATGAGCCTCGGCGTCGCCATCGGCGCCATCACCTTCACCGGCTCGGTGATCGCCTTCGCCAAGCTCGACGGCCGCATGAGCGGCCGGCCGATCCTGTTGCCGGGCCGGCACATGATCAACGGCGGCCTCGCCATCATCCTGCTGCTCCTGATCGTCGTGCTGGTACAGACCGAAAGCCACGGCGTCTTCTGGCTGATCGTCATCGTCTCGCTGGTGCTTGGCGGCCTGATCATCATCCCGATCGGCGGCGCCGACATGCCGGTGGTGGTGTCCATGCTGAACAGCTATTCCGGCTGGGCGGCGGCGGGCATCGGCTTCACCCTCGGCAACACGGCGCTGATCATCACCGGCGCTCTGGTCGGCTCGTCGGGCGCGATCCTCAGCTACATCATGTGCAAGGGCATGAACCGGAGCTTCATCTCCGTCATCCTCGGCGGCTTCGGCGGCGAGACCGCCGGCCCTGCGGGCGGGGCGGTGGAGCAGCGGCCGGTGAAGCAGGGCTCGGCCGAGGACGCGGCCTTCATCATGAAGAACGCCTCCAAGGTCATCATCGTGCCGGGCTACGGCATGGCGGTGGCCCAGGCCCAGCACGCGCTCCGCGAGATGGCCGACAAGCTGAAGCACGAGGGCGTGGAGGTGAAGTACGCCATCCACCCGGTGGCGGGCCGTATGCCCGGCCATATGAACGTGCTCCTCGCCGAGGCCAACGTGCCCTATGACGAGGTGTTCGAACTGGAGGACATCAACTCCGAGTTCGCCCAGGCGGACGTCGCCTTCGTCATCGGCGCCAACGACGTGACGAACCCGGCGGCGAAGACCGACAAGTCGTCGCCCATCTACGGCATGCCCATCCTGGACGTGGAGAAGGCCGGCACCGTGCTCTTCATCAAGCGCGGCATGGGATCCGGCTACGCCGGCGTGGAGAACGAGCTCTTCTTCCGCGACAACACCATGATGCTGTTCGCCGACGCCAAGAAGATGGTGGAGACGATCGTTAAGAACCTGGAGTGAGCGCCCTACGGCTCGCTTGAGACGACAAGGAGCGGCCGGTCTCCCTCGGGAGGCCGGCCGTTCGTCGTTCGGGCACACCCCTTCGCGCGGGCGACATGAGAGCGTGCCACCATGCGCGCCTCTTCCCGGGAGGGCTCGCCATGATCCGCTCGACGACCGCCGCCTCGCTGCTCGCCTTGATGCTTGTTCTTCCGGTACCGGCGCTTGCGGTGACCGACGACGATCTCGCCGCCGCCGCCGAGTTTGCAGCGCGCAAGGATTTCCTCGCCGCCAAGGTCCATTCGGACGCCGGCCGCTACGGGGAGGCCGAGGCGCTGCTTCGGACCGCCGACGCGGCCGAGCCCAACAATGCCGACATCCTGAACCTCCTCGGCTTCGTCACGCGCAAGCAGGGTCGGCTCGCCGAGGCGCGCGGCTACTACGACCGGGCGCTCGCCAAGAATCCCGACCATCGCGGTGCCCGAGAGTACCGGGGCGAACTGTTCGTAGAGACCGGCGACCTTACGGCGGCGCGTGCGGAGCTCGCCGAGCTGGAACGCATCTGCGGCACCACGTGCGAGGAGTATCGCGAACTCGCCGAGGTCCTGTCCGCCGCGGGGTCGTGACCGGCCCGATCAGGACCGCCAGGGGCGGATCGCATCGGTCCGGCGGGACAGCGTGGCGGGATCGAGCGGTGGCGAGTGGAAGGCGATGCGGAGGGCGAGGCCGAGGATCATGCCGATGCAGACGGTTGCCAGCAGAACGTAGAGCGCGCCCGCGAGCAGGAGGAAGGCGAAGCCGGCAAGGCCCTCCCAACGCGGGATCAGCTGATGGACGGCGAAGAGCAACAGCGTCACGGCGAGAGCACCGGCGCAGCCCCGGACGAGCACCCAGCCGCAGTTCGAGAGGAAGCCGTTGAGACGGTAGGGATCGCGGCGATAGCCGGCGATGATGCCGGCCGTCAACACGGCGATCCAGAGGAAGATCACCTCGATCATGGCATGCATCCGCGCGTTCTACGAATGCATGTTCTACTATGTTCAAGTGTGCGAATGGCTAACGAAGGCGCTCAGGCCGTGCCGCTGGAGCGCAGTGCTTCGCGGGCGGGGCTGTAGCTCGGGTCGAGCACGGTGGCGCGGGTGATCGAGTTGCGGCCGTTGGAGACGTCGCCGGTGCGGATCTGGGCGACACCGAGATTGGTCCAGAAGGCGGCGGATTCCTTGTTGCGGTTCACCGCGGCGGCGAAATCCGTCAGTGCGTCCTTGTCCTCGCCGCGGGCGAGGTGGCTCTGGCCACGCGCGTTGTAGGGCTCGGCGGCATTCGGATCGAGGGCGATCGCCACATCGAAATCCGCGATGGCGCGCGTGTGGTCGGCGCCTGCCTGATAGATGAGGCCGCGGTTGTAGTAGGCACGCGCATCCGAGGTGTTGAGCGTGATGGCGGTGTTGAAGTCGGCAAGCGCCGCGTCGAGTTGCCCCGCTTGCCGGTAGAGCGTGCCGCGACCCAGATAGGCGACCGCATAGTTCGGGTTGATGCTGATCGCCTGGTTGTAGTCGTTCAGCGCTTGCTGGTTGCGCTGAAGGCGGCGGAACACCAGGGCCCTGTTCGCATAGGCCTGATGGAAGGTCGGGTTCAGCTGGATGGCGGCGTTGAAGTCCGCGATCGCCTCCTCCAGGCGCCCGGCCTGGCCAAGGGCGGTGCCGCGGATGTTGTAGGCGGTGGCGTCGCTGGGGTTGCGCGCGATGACGGCCGTGAGCGACGAGAGGTTGGCTTCCGATCCGGCGCTCGGGTCGATCGGCGTCGTGTCGACCGGGGGCCGCTCGCCCGATTGGCATCCCGCGACCAGCAGCGCCACCAGGAGAGCGCTTCCGAGCGCGAGGCGCGGGGGCGTGCGACGAACGGTGGACATCATTGCCTGCATCTCCTCCACGCCCTGTCCGGGGCGTAAGCCTCAGCCTTGACCGGCCTGCCCATGTCGGCCTCCCGGGCGCCAGCGTGCCGGCACCATAGTGCGCCAGCGCGGCGGATGCCACCGGGCCGGCGCAAACGATGCGCGTGCGCCGCCGCATGTGTTGGCACGGTGACAGGCGGATCGCGACGCCGGTCCCGGCAGCCGGCTCGATCCGCCATCCCGGCCGCCCGCGCAGGCACTCCGGCGAGGACGGACGGGCAGGGAAGGGGGGCAATCGGCACATGGAAAAAGAGACGACCGGACGGTCGTCTCTTCAGGCGCGATCCGCGCAAAACCTGCGGAAAAACGGCCGACAGGGCACCGTCAGCGGCGGGCGGGCTTGCCCTGCACGAGACCCTCGCGCTGCGCGCGCTTGCGCGCCAGCTTGCGGGCGCGCCGGACGGCCTCGGCCTTCTCGCGCGCCTTCTTTTCCGACGGCTTCTCGTAGTGACCGCGAAGCTTCATCTCGCGGAAAATGCCCTCGCGCTGCATCTTCTTCTTGAGCGCCTTGAGAGCCTGGTCGACGTTGTTGTCGCGAACGAGTACCTGCACGCGTGATCTTCCTGTTGTCCGTCGGTCGCCGAACGAAGACTTCGCCTTCGGCAGCGCCCGCTGCCGACGAGACCCCGCCGAAAACGCGACAATAGAAACTCAAGAGAAGGGGAAGGGGCCGCCTTCCGCCGCGGTGGCACCACCGCACGATTGGACGGTGCTTTAGCAAAAGACGAAACGCCTGTCCACAGGCTCGAAAGGCAAAATAAAGCCCGCGTTTGCGCCGTCCGCGGCCGCCGCTCAGGGCCGCGGCCACACCCGGTTCACATGCCCCATCTTCCGGCCCGGCCGGGCTTCGGCCTTGCCGTAGAGATGGAGGCGAGCGGCCGGGTCGGACACGATCGCATGCCAGTCCGCGGCCTCGTCGCCGATCAGGTTGCGCATCTCGGCGCGGCCGAGGCTCTCCACACTTCCAAGCGGCCAGCCCGCGATGGCGCGCACGTGGTTCTCGAACTGGGACGTGATCGCGCCGTCCTCGGTCCAGTGGCCGGAGTTGTGCACGCGCGGGGCGAGTTCGTTGACGAGGAGGCTCTCCGCGCCGTCAGGGCCGCGCACGACGAACATCTCCACGCCGAGCACGCCCACATAGCCGAGGGCATGGGCAATCCGGCAGCCGAGGGCGCGCGCCGCCGCAAGGGTCGCCGGATCGACGGCGGCCGGAATGGTGGTGGTGGCGAGGATGTGGTTCTCGTGCCGGTTCTCGCCGATCTCGTAGACCGCCGTCCCCCCGTCCTGCCCGCGCACCACGATGGCGGAGACCTCCAGGGCGAAGGGCACCAGTCCTTCCAGGATGCACGGGGCGGCAAGACGATCGAGGGCCGCGACGGCGGCGTCCCGGGTCGCGACCTTGGCTTGGCCCTTGCCGTCATAGCCGAAGCGGCGGGTCTTCAGGATGGCCGGCAGGCCCGTGACGGCGATCGCGGCGCCCAGGTCCGCGGCGGTGTCGACGGCTGCGAAGGGCGCGACCGCGACCCCGGCCTCGACCAGGAAGGCCTTCTCCGCCACCCGATCCTGGGTGATGGCGAGCGCCCTGGCGTCGGGAAAGAGCGGCCGGGCGGCCGAAAGAAGGTGGGCGGTCTCCGCCGGCACATTCTCGAACTCGTAGGTCACCACGTCCACGGCGGCGGCGAGGGCCGCGAGCGCGTCCGCGTCCTCGTAGGCCGCGACCGTGTGGGCCGCCGCCACCTCGAAGGCCGGGCTCGCCGGATCGGGGCAGAGCACATGGCAGTGGAAGCCCAGCCGCGCGGCGGCAAGCGCCACCATGCGGCCGAGCTGCCCGCCGCCGAGGATGCCGATGGTGGAGCCGGGCGGCAGCGGGTCACGCTTCATCATGGGGCCTTTCGGCGACGGCGGCGGTCTGGGCGGCGCGGAAGGCGTCGAGCCGGACAGCGAGGTCCGGGTCGCTCAGCGCCAGCACGGCGGCGGCGAGGAGGGCCGCGTTGATGGCGCCGGGCTTGCCGATCGCCAGGGTTCCGACCGGAATGCCACCCGGCATCTGCACGATGGAGAGGAGACTGTCCTGGCCGGAGAGGGCTTTGCTTTCCACCGGCACACCGAACACGGGCAACGGCGTCATGGCGGCCGCCATCCCGGGCAGGTGCGCGGCACCGCCGGCCCCGGCGATCACCACCTTGAACCCCTCGTCCCGAGCGGCCTTGGCGAAGGCCACCAACCTGTCCGGCGTGCGGTGGGCCGAGACGATGCGGGCGTCGTAGGCGATCTTGAGATCGTCAAGGGTGACGGCCGCGTGCTTCATGGTCGCCCAGTCGGACTGGCTGCCCATGATGATGGCGACGGGCGGGGATAGGAACATCGCGGTGGCGATCCTTCGGCGTGAGGCGACCTGCCGCGCGGCGACGTCGCGGCCCTCTTTCGTCGGAGGTAGCCGGAACATGCCGGAGAGGCAAGGGGAGGGGACTTGAGGCCCGCGACCGTCGACGCGGCCGCCGACGCGGTCGCCGGCGAACCTGTCAGGCGATGATGTCGGGCACGATCTGGTCTTCCAGGTGCTGGATCCGATCCTTCAACACCAGCTTTCGCTTCTTCAGGCGCTGGATCTGGATCGTGTCGCCGGTGCCGAGGGCGACCATGGCCGAAATCGCCGCGTCCAGGTCCCGATGCTCCTGGCGCAGACGGGCCAGTTCGATTCGAACTTCCTGCTCATCGTGCTCGGTCATACGCCGCTCTACCCTCGCGAACACGGCTGTTCCGCCGCCGGCCCGGCCTCTCGGGTCGACGGGCTTCCGTCGCTCTTTCTATACCAGAAGATGGGCACGCCTTCATGCGTCCTTATGAGCATGGCGAAGCATCGGGAAACGCTCGGGTCGTCTTGGCCACGCGCGCAGCGGATCGCGCGGCGCCGCAGCGCGTCGTGCGGATCAGAGGGAGCTTTGACAATTTGAAGCAACAATGTTGCTCGTTTCGAGCCCCAAATTATTCATTGTTGCCGCTTGCAACGCGCCGGCGTCGACATCATGTAGATTCCGTGACACACTGGTCACGCTGGCATGGGATCAACGGAAGGAGGCCCACATGTCGATTCAGTCGCATATTGCAGAGCTCGAGCGTCGTCATGCTGCCCTGGAACGGCAGATCGAAGAGGCGGCGCAGCATCCCAGTGTCGATGCCATCCAACTGAAAGAGCTCAAGCGACGGAAGCTTCATCTCAAGGACGAGATCACGAGATTGGCCACCTCCAAACCTTCACTGCACTGACCGTCTGGTTGAATGACAGATTGCGTCCGAATGGGGCGTCGCGGTTTCCGCGGCGCCCCTTTCGTTTGGCAGCCTTCGATGCTCAGATCCGGGCGGTCGCGGCGCCGACCAGAGCCGGACGGGCCACAGGGGCGCCCGCGCGCACCGACTTCTCCGCCCTGGCCATCCAGTCGAGCCCATAGGCGAGGGCGAACAGGAGGCCGCTGCCGGTCGCCATCAGGAGGAGTTGTCCCACCATGCCGGGGCTTGCGACCTGCATGACGACCTGACCCACCATGGCGAACACGGTGCCGAACCAGAACACCGGCAGCGCGTGCCGGCCGGCGACGGTGAAGGGGTTGGAGGGGCTGAAGCCCTTCACCCAGGCAAGAAGGCCGCTGTGGCCGACCACGTAGCAGAGGCTGGCGATGTGCAGCAGACGGCCGATGGCGACGAACGGCTTCTCGTTGGCGTAGAAGCGGTCCGGAAGCGGAAGGGGCGGCAGCGAACCGTACCAGTTGAGCCGGTGGAAGAGGGCCGCGACCACCAGATAGGCGAGGGCGCACCACCAGGCGAGACGGCTGTAGGGGACGGGCGTCTGCCGGCGCATCAGCCGCACGCCGGCGAAGAAGCCGCCTACGAACAGCAATTGCCAAGCGAAGGGATTGAAGAACCAGTGCCCCTCCGCCGGATAGCTCGGCGGCGACCAGCCGTAGATCTGGGTGAGCGTGTACAGGATGGCGGAAACGCCTAGAAGCGGGGCGAGCCCGTGCACGGCCAGCGCCATCATCAGCGGCAGGCCGAGGAGCAGCACCACGTACATGGGCAGGATGTTGTGGTAGCCGATCTGGTGGCTCATGGTCGCAAGGCCGATGAAGCCGCGGACGGGATCCTCCATGAGCGGGGCGATGTTGATTTCGCCCATCAGCCCGGTCTTGCCGTACACCACGGCCGCGACCGCGAACACGCCGATGCCGGCGACGATGGACGCGAGGTGCGCCACGTAGAGCGTGCCGGCGCGCTTCACCGCCTTCAGGCTCGCCAGCAGGCGATGGCCGGCCGCGTAGCGCGGGAAATAGGCGAAAGCCGCCGCGATGCCGGCCAGCACCACGAAGAGCTCCGCCGAATCCGTCAGGCCGAAGTTCTTGTGGGTCAGGCTCTCCAGTATGTTGCCGGGCACGTGGTTGATGAAGATGGAGATGAGCGCCAGCCCACGGATGAAGTCGATCCGGTGGTCGCGGGCGGCGGGGGCATTGACGGTCATGGCGGCACTGCTTCGATGCGGGATAGTCGCGACACCTTTAGGCGCCGCCACATGAACGGCGGATGAGCAGACAGGCCGCGGCTGCGCTCGGGACTCAGTTTGCCGTCGAACCGGCAAGTCCGTCCATGATCAGTTTGGTCGCGATCAGGAAGATCGAGACGGCAAGCACCCTGTAGAAGACGAGCTCGTTGAGACGGCGGACGATCCGAACGCCCACCAGGGTGGCGAGGATCGCGAGGGGCGCGAGGATCGCCACGGCCGTCATGGTCTCGGCGGTGAACTGGCCGAGGGCCGCATAGGGCACCACCTTCACGGAGTTCAGGATGGCGAAATAGATCGCCGACGTGCCGGCATAGAGCACCGGCGACAGGCGCAAGGGCACCACGTAGGTCTGGAACGGCGGTCCGCCGGCATGGGCGACGAAGCTGGTGTAGCCGGCGAGAAGCCCCCAGAAGCCCGCCCCCGCGGCGCTGGGGTTGGCGGGCGGCGGCGGCGGTCCGCCCTCCGGATGGCGGGCGGCCCGCACGCGCCGACGCTCGTGGAGGCCGTAGCGCACCAGGAAGGCAAGAGCGATCACCCCGACGATGAGACGCACCGCGTCGTCGGAGACGAGGGAGGCGGTGGCCCAGCCGACCAGCGTGCCGGCCATGCCGCCGGGCAGGAGCGAGAGCACCACGCGGCGGTCGAACGTCTTGCGGTAGGCCCAGACCGAGACCGCATCCATGATGAGCAGGATGGGCAGCATCAGCCCGGCCGCCTGCACCGGCGAGATGACGAGCGCCAGAACCGGCACCGCCGCGAAGCCGAACGCGCCGCCGAACCCCCCCTTGGACAAGCCGGTGAGGATCACCGCCGGAATGGCGGCGGCGTAGAACCAGGGGTCTGTCAGCATCGGGCGCGGGCGATCCGGTCGCAAGGGGTCCTTCGCGTACGACAAAACGCGCATGACCGAAAGTCTGAAGCCGAAAGTGGCAGGGCGTTTCGCTTGCCAAAGCCCTGAAGGGAGCGGAAAACTGCCGCCAAAATCAGCCGACCGGGAGGATGGGCGATGAGCCGATATGGCGAGGTCTACGCGGCCTGGAAGCAGGATCCTCATGGCTTCTGGTCGGAGGCCGCTGCGGCGATCGACTGGATCGAACAGCCGCGCGCGGCCTTCGACGCGGACGCAGGCGTCTACGGCCGCTGGTTCCCGGGCGGCGTCTGCAACACCGCCTGGAATTGCCTGGACCGGCACGTGGCGGCCGGACGCGGCGACCAGCCGGCGGTGATCTACGACAGCCCGATCACCGGGTCCAAGCGCATCCTCACCTACCGGGAGATGACAGACGCGGTGTCCGCGATGGCCGCCGTGCTCCTCGACCGGGGCATCGTCGCCGGTGACCGGGTGATCGTCTACATGCCGATGATCCCGGAAGCGGTCGTCGCCATGCTCGCCTGCGCCCGCATCGGGGCGATCCACTCGGTGGTGTTCGGCGGCTTCGCGTCGCGCGAACTCGCCACCCGCATCGACGACGCCAAGCCGAAGGCGATCATCTCCGCCTCCTGCGGTATCGAGCCGAACCGCATCATCGCCTACAAGCCGCTCCTCGACGAGGCGATCGGCTTCTCCGCTCACAAGCCCGAGACCGTGCTCGTTCACCAGCGCGAGCAGGTGACCGCCAGCCTGATCGAGGGACGGGACCTTGATCTGGCGGCCGCCATGGCGGCGGTCGCGGGCCGGCCGGTGCCGTGCGCGCCGGTTGCGGCGACGGATCCGGCCTACATCCTCTACACCTCCGGCACCACCGGCCAGCCGAAGGGCGTGGTCCGCGACACCGGCGGCCATATGGTGGCGCTCGCCTGGTCCATGGGCGCCGTCTACGACATCAAGCCGGGGGAGGTGTTCTGGGCCGCCTCGGACGTCGGCTGGGTCGTCGGCCACAGCTACATCGTCTACGCGCCGCTCCTCATCGGCGCGACCACGGTCGTTTACGAGGGCAAGCCGGTCGGCACGCCCGACCCGGGCGCCTTCTGGCGCATGGTAGCGGACTACAAGATCGCGGCGCTCTTCACCGCGCCGACGGCCTTCCGGGCGATCAAGAAGGAGGATCCGAACGGCACGTTCATCGGCAAGTACGACCTCTCGTCCCTGCGCACCCTCTTCCTTGCGGGCGAGCGGGCGGATCCGGACACGGTAAAGTGGGCCGAGGAGAAGCTGAACGTGCCGGTGGTCGACCACTGGTGGCAGACGGAGACCGGTTGGGCGATCGCCGCCAACCCGGTCGGCCTCGGCCTGCTGCCGGTCAAGCACGGCTCCCCGACGGTGCCGATGCCGGGCTATGCGGTGGAGGTGCTGGACGACGCCGGCCATCCGGTGGAGGCCGGCAAGCTCGGCAACATCGTGGTCAAGCTGCCGCTGCCCCCGGGCTGCCTGCCGACGCTCTGGAACGCCGACGAGCGGTTCCGTTCCAGCTACCTCGCCGAGTTCCCCGGCTACTACAAGACCGCCGACGCCGGCATCATGGACGCGGACGGCTATCTCTTCATCATGAGCCGCACCGACGACATCATCAATGTCGCCGGCCACCGCCTCTCCACGGGCGGGATGGAGGAGGTGTTGGCAAGCCATCCGGACGTGGCCGAATGCGCCGTCATCGGCATCGCGGACGCGCTGAAGGGCCAGGCGCCCTGCGGCTTCGTGGTGCTGAAGGCCGGGGTGACGAAGCCGCACGTGGAGATCGAGAAGGAACTGGTCGGGCTCGTCCGCGACAAGATCGGCCCCGTGGCAGCCTTCAAGCTCGCCATCACGGTGGACCGGCTGCCGAAGACGCGCTCGGGCAAGATCCTGCGTGGCACCATGCGGCAGATCGCCGACGGCGAGGACTTCCGCATGCCCGCCACCATCGACGACCCGGCCATCCTGGACGAGATCCGGGCCGCGATCGGCGCCAAGGCCGGCAAGGCCTGACCTATCGCGCCGTGGAGGGACGAACCGGGCTTCAGGCGGCCCGGTTCTCCGCCAGCGTGGTCCGGGCAGTGGAACCCACCGCCAGAGCGATCGCACCGGCGACGATCACCGCCGCTGCCGCGACCGTGAAGCCGGACGGCGGGTCGAGCGCCAGCGCCGCCGCGATGCCGGGCACCGCCACCGGACCCAGCGACATGCCCACATCGTTGCCGGTGCGGAAGAGGCCCATGGCGCGCCCGGTGTGACGGCGATCGACGCCGCGGAGCGCGACGGCCCCGGCCGCCGGGATCATTGTGCCCGTCGCGGCCATCAGGAGGGCCGCGCCGATCCAGAGCATCGCAACCGTCGGGGCGAGCGCCATGGCGGCGAGGGACACGAGCGTCGCCAGGGTCGCGGCCGCCAGCGTGCGGCCGGCGCCCCAGCGGTCGATGCCGGCGGCGGAGAGCGGCATCACCGCCAGATTGGCCGCCGTGCCGACGCCGACGATGGCGCCGATCATGCCAGGGGTCAGGTCGAGGCTGTTGAGGCCCACGTCCGGGATCACCGTCCAGCCGGCGCCGATCCGGGCGAAGAAGGCCGCGAACCCCATGAGCGCGCCCGCCACCAGCGCCGGCCCGATCAGGCTGGCGCTCGGCGCATCGGCCGGCCGGGGGGCACCGGTGCCGACGGTCGACGGCGGCGCCGCAGGCAGCAGGCGCACGGCGGTGACGGCCGCCACGGCGAGCACCGCCTGGGCCATGAAGGGCACGTGGGCGCCGAGCGGCCCGACCAACAGGCCGCCGACCAGCGGGCCGACGGCGAAGGCGAGCAGCAGCGAGCTCTGGAACCATGACATGGCCGCCCCGCGCCGCTCCGGCCCGGCCTTCAGGATCAGCGCCGTCATGGCGGCGGTGGAGAAGAGGGCGGATCCGGCACCCTGGATGGCGATGGCGACCATCAGCACTTCGAAGCCGAGCGGCGCGATGGCCAGAAGCGACCCGGCGAACAGCACCCCGAGCCCGACGAGGGCGGCGGTGCGCAGGCCGACCCGGTCCACCAGCACGCCGGCGGGCAGGTTGGAGAGGAGCCGGGCGAAGCCGAACGCGCCCATCAGGAGGCCGCTTGCCACCGCGCTCCGGCCGTTCTCGGCGGTCAGCAGCGGCAGGGCGGGCACCATCATGCCGAAGCCCAGCATGGTGGCGAAGGTGGCGGCGGCGATCGGGACCGCGGTCGCGCGAAAAGTGTCTGCGGTCATGCTATCAGTTCCCGTTCGAGACGATGCTGCAATCAAACTAGACGGTCCAGTATGATTATGCAAGACGACGAACCCAGAACGGGTCGCCGCGGCGAGGCCAAGCGGGAGGTGATTCTGGATGCGGCCGAGCGCTGCTTCCTCACCGACGGCTTCGCGGTCAGTCTCGATCGGATCGCCGCCGAGGCGGACGTTTCCAAGCAGACCATCTACAGCCATTTCGGGAACAAGGAGGGGCTCTACCGGGCGGTGGCGCTGCGCCGGAAGTGGCCGGTGCACGAAGCGCTGCGAGCGGACATTCCGGTGCGCGAGGCGCTGTTCCGCTTCGGACTGGCTCTTCTGGAAAAGGTGACCGCGCCGGAGACCGTTCGGCTGCACCGGCTGCTGGTCGGGCAGGTGTCGCAGTTTCCCGATCTGGCCCGGATCCATCATGAGATCGGCCCGCAGCGTAGCCTGGAGGGCCTCGCCGACTACTTGCGTCCCCTGGTGGCGGCCGGCCGGCTCGACGTGGAGGACGCCGAACTGGCGGCGGACCACTTCTTCGGCCTCCTCCTTGGGACCACCCGGCAGCGCCTCCTGTTCGGCGCCATGCCGAGCCCGTCCACCGATGACAACCGCAGGGTCGCGGAGCGGGCGGTGGTTGCCTTCTGCCGGGCCTACTGCCGGGCGGAGGCCTGATCCCGACCGCCAACGGAAAACGGCCGGGTCGCCCCGGCCGTCCGAATGCGCTCGAGCCGTGTCCGAGGATCAGAGATCGTCGTCGTCCTCGTCCGGCTTGCGCGTCATGGACTTCAGTTTGGCGAACACCGCGTCGGCGTCCAACTCGTCCTCGTCCGGCTGCGGCTTGCCGCTGCGGAAGCCGGCGAGCGCGTCCTCGGACGTGGTCTCGTCCACCGGCAACAGGCTCGGGGCCGGCTCCAGCACCTTCTCGGGCGAGATCTTGCCGGCCTTCTCTACTTCCATGTCGAGCTCTAGCTGGGAGCAGAGGCCGAGCGTCACCGGGTCGAGCGGCGTCAGGCTGGCGGAGTTCCAGTGGGTCCGGTCGCGGATCTGAGCGATCGTGGACTTGGTGGTGCCGACGAGGCGCATGATCTGCGCGTCCTTCAGCTCCGGATGGTTGCGCACTAGCCACAGAATGGCGTTCGGCCGGTCCTGACGGCGCGACACCGGCGTGTAGCGCGGGCCCCGGCGCTTGGCTTCCGGCACCCGCACCTTCGGATCGGCGAGCTTCAGGCGGTGCTCCGGGTTCTTCTCGGCGCGCTGGATTTCCTCGCGGGTGAGCTGGCCGGTGAGCACCGGGTCGAGGCCCTTGATGCCCTGAGCCGCCTCACCGTCGGCCACGGCCTTCACTTCAAGGGGATGCAGCTTGCAGAATGCGGCGATCTGATCGAACGACAGGGCCGTGTTCTCGACCAGCCACACGGCCGTTGCCTTCGGCATGAGGGGCGCGTTCGACATCAAGTCAAATCCTTCTCGTATGGTCCCCCGGCTCTCGCCGGTGGCCCGAAGTCGCTTCGCGATGACGGGGAATGTGGGCTCTTATAGCCAGTTGAGAAGATCCGCGCAATTCTTCGGAAGCACGCGTGGGACGACGTCGAAGGGGGCGGATCGGCCGGGGCACCAGGGCATCGCCGGGGCGTCAGGGCGTGGCCGGGGCCGGAAGTGCCGAGCCGACGCATCACCCTCCGCCGTCACGGTCCGCGCAGGCGGACCAGCCACGCATTTGGGCCGGACGTTGGTTTCTGGGGAGAAAGCGTGGGTGGACCGCCTGAAGCGGACCATGACGATGGCGGTGTGAATTGAGCGGCTTCGGTCGACGACGAACGGAAATCGCGCTTTTCGCGACCTTGTACCCCTTTGCCCTCTCCGGTCCCTCCCTTGCCTCAGGTCGTCAGCATGATCTTGCCCACGTGGTCCGCTTCCAGCAGGCGGTGCGCCTCGGCGGCCTGGGCCAGTGGCAGCACGGCGTCGATCACCGGCGCGACGGTGCCGGCGGCGAGAAGCGGCCAGACCTTCTCCTCAAGGCTGGCGGCGATGCGCGCCTTGAAGGCGGGGTCACGCGCCCGCAAGGTGGAACCCGTGTGGGTCAGGCGCTTCAGCATCAGGCGGGTGAAGTTCACCGTCTGCTTCGGCCCGCGCAGGAAGGCGATCTGGACGATGCGCCCTTCCACGGCCGCGGCCTCGTAGTTGCGGTCGATGTAGTCCCCGCCCACCATGTCGAGAATCACGTCCACGCCCTTGCCGCCGGTCGCCTGCTTGACGGCGGCCACGAAGTCCTCGTCCCGATAGTTGACGGCGAGGTCGGCGCCGAGATCACGGCAGACGCGGCACTTGTCGGCGCTACCCGCCGTGGCGAACACGGTGGCGCCGAAAGCCTTGGCAAGCTGGATCGCCGTGGTGCCGATGCCGCTCGTCCCGCCATGGACGAGGAAGCTCTCGCCCGGCTGCAAGCCCGCCCGGTCGAACACGTTAGACCAGACGGTGAAGAAGGTCTCCGGCAGGGCGGCAGCCTTGATGAAGTCGTAGCCGTCCGGCAACGGCAGGGCGTTCGAGCCGTCGACGACCGCGTATTCCGCATAGCCGCCGCCGGCCACGAGCGCCGTGACAGCGTCGCCCACCTGCCAGGGGCCTGCGAGATCGCCGCGGGCCACCACGGTCCCGGCGATCTCCAGGCCAGGAATGTCGGATGCGCCCGGCGGCGGCGGATAGCCGCCTTCCCGCTGCAGGCTGTCCGGCCGGTTGACGCCGGCTGCCCTCACCTTCACCAGGATCTCCCGGTCCTTCGGCACCGGCACCGGCCGCGTGGTCGGCGCCAGCACCTCCGGTCCGCCCGGACGGGTGATCTCGATGGCGGTCATGGTCGCGGGGAAATCTGGCACGGATCCGTTCCTTGGCTCATAGGCGGGGCTTCTAGGCTGGGCTTTCTTCGACACCGGGCGAACGCCGCCCGCAAGCGATCGTTCTCTTCGCGCTTGCGCTACCCTAATCTTCCGGGTGCGAGCATCAGAGGAGACGATCGCCATGGTGTGGGACGACGAGCGCGCTGTGAAGCCACCGGTACACCAGATCGGCCAGGACCTGTCGTCGCTGTCCGTGGCGGAGTTGACGGAGCGGATCGCTCTTCTGGAAGGCGAGATCGTCCGCTTGCGGGACGCGCTTGCGGCAAAGACCGACGTGCGGTCTGCCGCCGACGCGCTTTTCAGACGTTAAGGCGCGGATTCCAAATCGTTTCCAGGTCCCGTCGCGCCAACTGCATGTTGCGGTTCAGCAGACGCTTGCGGTCAGCTTGGCGTCATCTGTATCGATACGGCATGCATCCCAAACAAGCAGATCTCATTAACTGTAAATTAACCAGATGTCTGCATTCTGTGGGGGTCCGGTCTTCTGGACGGCGAGTGGCGGATGTCACTCTGTTTGAGCCTCCCTGTTCAACTTTCCAAGAGCCGTGCCCGTCACGGCTCTTTTTTCTTTGTGTCGGCCAAGGAATAGGCCATATGGCATACGCGTTGCCTGTTCGGATCGATCTCGGACCCGTGAGTCCCGGAACGGCACGAAACGCGCTATGATCCGCGTTCGGCCTTCCAACGGTAGACCGGGGAGATTGCGGCGCTCGCGGATCATGCGTGGGCGCGTCTCCAGGACGTGAGGCTTAAGCGTATGAGTGAGTTCGTCGTCACCGATGCCATGGACCCGCATCCCATCGCGTTCGCCGAGCGGTTCGCCAGCTCCGAGACGTTCCGCGACCTCTTCCGCGAGGGGATGACCCTGGTGGAGGAGACCGCCGCCTATCTGGACGGGGACGGGCGCAAGGACAGCCGCACCCTGCCGCGGGCGGGTTCGCTCCTCTACACCACCGAATCCATGCGCCTGACGACCCGCCTGATGCAGCTGGCGTCGTGGCTTCTCCTGCAGCGTGCCGTCAACGAGGGTGAAATCTCCTCCGAGCAGGCGAACTCGGAGAAGCGCAAGGTGCGCCTCGACAGCGTCCCGAACGCCCAACGCGTGGCGGGTTTCGACGAGCTGCCAGACGCGTTGCGGGCGTTGATCGAGCGTTCCGTCCGCCTGCAGGACCGCATCCGCCATCTGGATCAGGCGATGTATGGTCCGAAGCTGGTGGGCGAGGCGGGCGCGAACCCGGTCGCGCGGGACCTCGGCCGGCTCGCGGATGCCTTCGGCGCGCGGCGGGATTGACGGCAAGGGCGCTCCGGGTCAGGGCGTCTCATACCCGGCTCCTGGGTCCAGACGCGCTAAGCGCACGACAAAAAGCCCCGGTTTCCCGGGGCTTTTCTGTAAGGGCTCGACCCTGCGGCACATGGCGCTGGCCGACGCCCGTCGCCTCTTTGAGGCGCCGGCTCGCCGCCCGGCCGCTTATTTGCCGAACAGACCGCCAAACCTGGAGTTGAAGCGCGACACGCGGCCGGCGCGATCCAGCATCTGCTGGTTGCCGCCGGTCCACGCCGGGTGCGACTTCGGGTCGATGTCGAGGTTCAGCGTCTCGCCTTCCGCGCCGTAGCACGAGCGGGTCACGAACTCGGTGCCGTCCGTCATCACGACCTTGATGGTGTGATAGTCCGGATGAATGCCCTGCTTCATCTCTTGATGTCCTTCATCGATCTGCTGCGCACCCGTCGCCGGGGCGGGCCGAATGGCTGACGAGGTGGTCCGAACGCCTGCTGGCACGAAAAGCGCCCGACACGGCGGCAGGCCGCCCACGACCACGTGGCGACCTTCGGACTGCTCGCGTTCGGCGGCCTCTATACAGGAAGCCCGGCGGGCAGACAAGCCGTCGCGGTGTCAACCGTACGCCAACTCGGGCGGACTTGCGCCCGCACCGGCCGCATGGTCAATCTTCGCCCCACGGACAGGACGGTCGAACGGGAGGCGAGGCGACGTGGCGAGGCGCGACATGAAGGACGACGGTTCGGGAGGGGTCGCGGACCGTCGGACCACCATCCGGCCGCTCCGGGCGCTTCTTCCCTTCGCTCTGCCCTACCGGGGGCGCCTCTTCGCCGCCCTGCTGGCGCTCCTTGCCGCATCCGCCGCGACGCTGATGGTGCCGATCGCCGTCAAGGGCGTGATCGATCACGGCTTCTCGGCCGAGGCGAGCGACCAGATCAACCAGACCTTCCTCGGCATCGGGGCCGTGGTGCTCTGGCTCGCGGCGGCCTCGGCGCTGCGCTACTATCTGGTGATGACGCTCGGCGAGCGGGTGATCACCGACATCCGCGCGGCGGTCTTCCGGCACGTGATCGGCCTGTCGCCGGCCTTCTTCGACACCGCCCAGTCCGGCGAGGTGGTGTCGCGCCTCACCGCCGACACCACCCAGATCCGGGCGGCGGTCGGCTCCAGCGCCTCGGTGGCGCTCCGCAATCTCCTGCTCTTCGTGGGTGCCGCCGTGATGATGGTGGTGACGAGCCCACGCCTGTCGCTCTTCGTCCTCGCCGCCATTCCGCTGATCGTCCTGCCCCTGGTCGCCTTTGGCCGATCGGTCCGGCGCCGGTCCCGCTCGGCGCAGGACACGCTCGCGGAGGCGAGCGCCTACGCGCAGGAGATGGTCTCGGCGCCGCGCACGGTGCAGGCCTACACCTACGAGACGGCCGCCGCCGACCGCTACGCGCTCTTCGTGGAGCGCTCGTTCGACGCCGCCCGCGGCCAGATGCGCTCGCGCGGCATTCTCACCTTCGTGGCCATGTTCCTGATCTTCGCCAGCGTTGTCACGGTGCTCTGGGTCGGCGCGCAGGACGTGCTCTCAGGCGCCATGACGCCCGGCACCCTCGGCCAGTTCGTGCTCTATGCGGTGTTCGCCGCTGGCGCGCTCGGCGAACTCAGCCAGGTCTGGGGCGAGATCTCCCAGGCGGCCGGCGCGACGGAGCGGCTGATGGAACTCCTCGCCGTGCCGCAGGCGATCGCCCCGCCGCCGCGACCCACCCGGTTGCCGACGCCGCCGCGCGGCGAGATCCGCTTCGAGGCGGTCTCCTTTTCCTACCCGACCCGGCCGGACATCGCCTCGCTCCGCGGCCTCAGCTTCACCGTGCGGCCGGGGGAGACGGTTGCGATCGTCGGCCCGTCGGGGGCAGGAAAGAGCACGGTGCTGCAGCTCCTCCTGCGCTTCTACGACCCGACGGACGGTGCCATCCTCCTCGACGGCATCGACATCCGCGACGCCGACCCGGTGGAGGTCCGCGACCGCATGGCGCTGGTGGCCCAGGACCCGGTGATCTTCGCGGTTTCCGCCTTCGACAACATCGCCTTCGGCCGGCCGCACGCCCCGCGCGCCGCCGTGGAGGAGGCGGCGCTCGCGGCCAACGCGGACGGCTTCATCCGCACCTTGCCGGAAGGTTACGACACCCTCCTCGGCGAGCGCGGCGTGACCATCTCGGGCGGCCAGCGTCAGCGCATTGCCATTGCCCGGGCCGTCCTGCGCGATGCCGCCATCCTGCTTCTCGACGAGGCCACCTCGGCGCTCGACGCGGAAAGCGAGCGCCTTGTCCAGGACGCCCTCGACCGCATGGCCAAGGGCCGGACGACGCTCGTCATCGCGCACCGGCTGGCGACCGTGGTCGGCGCCGACCGCATCCTGGTGCTGGACGAAGGGCGCATCGTGGAGGAGGGCACCCACGAGGCCCTCGTCGCCAAGGGTGGCCTCTACTCCCGCCTCGCGCGGCTGCAGTTCACCGAGGCTTAGGGGCGGCGGAGGTGAAGTCGCCGTATGGGGCCGTCGCCTCCCGGCGAACCGTCATCCGCGGATTTCCTCGGCAAGGTGTGGCGATCACCCTCAACGTCATCCCGGCGAACGCCGGGATCCAGCCGACGTCGGTGGCCGGCACCGCCGGCTGTCACTTTCCCATACCCATCCATGCTTCAGTTGTGCCTATTCAACTGAAGCCCGCCCATTCGGCCGCGAGGTGGATGGTGCCGACGTCGGTTGGATCCCGGCATTCGCCGGGATGACGGCGTTGGTTGATTGTGGACACATAGGTGACAACCCGCGAAATCCACTTCTGCTGGCCGACCGCATCTCCACAACGAAAAGCGCCGGACCCTTTCGGATCCGGCGCTTCGATTGCCTCTCGTCAGCCCACCATCAAGCGGTCGGCTGGGGCTCCAGGCCGGGGCCGTCGGGCTCTTCGCCGCCCTTCGGCTTGGTGCGCGTGGTCGGCACGGCCGACGTGCGCGAGGTGGGCGCATCGTCGAAGGTGTCGCGCATGGGCGCCTTGCCGGTGATCAGGCCACGGATCTCTTCGCCGTTCAGCGTCTCATACTCCAGGAGGCCCTGGGCGATGGCGTGGAGCTGGTCGATGTTGTCGGTCAGCACCCGCTTGGCGGTCTCGTAGCCCTGGTTGACAAAGCCCTTGATCTCCTCGTCGACGATCGACTGCGTCTCGTCCGACACCGACTGGTGGCGCGCCACCGTGTGTCCGAGGAAAACCTCGTCCTGATTGTCGCCGTAGAGCAGCGGGCCGAGCCGGTCCGACATGCCGAACTGGGTCGCCATGGCGCGGGCAAGGCTCGTCGCCATCTTGATGTCCGCCGAAGCGCCCGAGGTGACCTTCTCGTAGCCGAAGATCAGCTCTTCGGCGACGCGGCCCCCCATGGCGACCGCAAGGTCCGCCTTGCACTTGGCACGGGTCAGCGAGACCTGATCGCGCTCGGGCAGGCGCATCACCATGCCGAGGGCACGACCACGCGGGATGATGGTCGCCTTGTGGATCGGGTCCGACGCGGGCATGTGGAGGGCGACGAGCGCGTGACCGGCCTCGTGATAGGCGGTCAGCTTCTTTTCCTCCTCCGACATGACGAGGGTGCGGCGTTCCGCGCCCATCATCACCTTGTCCTTGGCGTCCTCGAACTCCGCCATGGTGACGAGGCGCTTGGACCGGCGGGCGGCAAGAAGCGCCGCCTCGTTGACGAGGTTCATCAGATCGGCACCCGAGAAGCCGGGAGTGCCGCGGGCAAGAATCTTCAGATCCACGTCCGGCGCCAGCGGCACCTTGCGCACGTGCACCTTGAAGATCTTCTCGCGGCCGGCGACGTCCGGGTTCGGCACCACGATCTGGCGGTCGAAGCGGCCCGGGCGCAGCAGCGCCGGGTCCAGCACGTCCGGGCGGTTGGTGGCGGCGATGATGATAATGCCTTCGTTCGCCTCGAAGCCGTCCATCTCCACGAGCAACTGGTTCAGGGTCTGCTCGCGCTCGTCGTTGCCACCGCCGAGGCCGGCGCCGCGATGGCGGCCGACGGCGTCGATCTCGTCGATGAAGATGATGCAGGGTGCATTCTTCTTGGCCTGTTCGAACATGTCGCGGACGCGGCTGGCGCCGACGCCGACGAACATCTCCACGAAGTCCGAGCCCGAGATGGTGAAGAAGGGCACATTCGCCTCGCCGGCGACGGCGCGGGCGATCAGGGTCTTACCGGTGCCCGGAGGGCCGACAAGCAGAACGCCGCGCGGGATGCGGCCGCCGAGGCGCTGGAACTTCTGCGGGTCGCGGAGGAATTCCACGATCTCCTGCAGGTCTTCCTTGGCCTCGTCCACGCCCGCCACGTCGTCGAAGGTCACGCGGCCGTGCGCCTCGGTCAGCAGCTTCGCCTTGGACTTGCCGAAGCCCATGGCCTTGCCGCCGGCGCCGCCCTGCATCTGGCGCATGAAGAAGATCCAGAGCGCGAAGATCACGATCATCGGCAGCCAAGAGATCAGCGTGCCGATGAGCGAGAAGCCCTCGGTCTGCGGCTTGGCGGCGATCTGGACGCTCTTGTCGCGCAGCGCCGAGATGTAGTCGGTCCCCTGCGGCGCGTAGGTCTGGAAGGTCTGTCCGTTCGCGTAGCGACCGCTGATCGCCTGATCCATGATGGTCACGTCGCGGACGTTGTCCTGCTCGACCTCCTGGAGGAATTTCGAGAAGGTGATCTCGTTGGAGGTCGGCCGTTGCCCGGGGCTCTGGAAGAGCTGGAACAGGGCGATGAGCAGAAGCCCGATGATGACCCACAGGGCGAAATTGCGGAAATTGGCGTTCATCGTCGACCTTTGGCGCCGCGGGGCGCGACGCGGAAAAAGACACGTTCGGGACGGCAAACCAGAACCATCATACCTGTCCCAGGCTGAAGATAGGGGGCGCAACCAGACTTGCCAACCCGACACCCGTCGCAGGCGGTGCTGTTTTGCTTCGTAGTTTAACGAAACGCCTCGTCCTTCCCACAATCGTGATTTCCGGGCGCGGGTTCCGCCGCTCCTCTACCCGCTCCGGCCAGGACACCGGCGGCTGTGACGACCACCGGCAAGGAGCTGGCGGCGCGGGCCGGCAGATCCTTGCGCCTCTCGTCCTTGCGGGCCGCCCGGACGACCGTTCCCGGCGACACGGGCGCGGCAATCGGCACGGGGATCCGCCCGTCCCAGACGAGCGTGCACGGCTCGGAGACCATGACCTCCGGAAAGCCGCGCCGCCCCGCCTCCGCGTAGAGCCACAGGCGGTCCGGCTTCGGCTCGATCACAACGCCCGCCACGGTCCGTCGGGCGATCGGACCGGGGGCGGCGCGGACGGCGTCGAGAAAGGCCTCCAGCGCGGCGATCCGGGGTGGGTAGTCGGTCGGCCGGACCCGCCGGATCTCGCCGGAGAGGAGCCTGAGCGCCACCTCGTCGGGCGCCGCCCGGAAGGGATCCGCCGCGATCGACACCACGCCGCCGTGGTCGGTCACCGCGGCGCGGCGGAGGTCGGCCACCACGCCGTCGATGACGGCTGCGGCCCGGGCGAGCCGGTGCGCGGTCTCGGCCAGCACGGACGCCGTCAGCCCCACCTCGGCGAGCGCGGGGGCGAGCCGGCGAACCCGCGCGCGGAGAAACCGGTCGGCGGTGTTGGAGGGGTCGACCGCGAAGGTGAGGCCCGCCGCCCGGCACGCGGCAACAAGTCGCGCCTTCGGCACGCCGAGCAGCGGCCGGACGAAGCGCATGCCGTGCACGCACCGTTCGCGCGGCATGCCGGCGAGCCCGTACACGCCGGACCCCCGGATCAGCCGCATCAGAAAGGTCTCGGCTTGGTCGTCGAGGGTATGACCGAGGGCGACGGCCTCGACCCCGTGCCGGTGCGCGGCCTCCGCGATCAGCCGGTAGCGTGCCGCCCGCGCGGCGGCCTGGAGGTCGGCGACCGGCGGCGCGGCGTCGTGCTCCCAGGCGAGGATCTCGCCGGAAAGGCCGAGGCCGGCGGCCATGGCCATCACGGCCGCAGCCTCGCGGGCGGCCTCCGGCCGAAGGCGATGGTCGACCGTAAACACCACGAGGCGGCGCGAGGGTTCGCTGCGGGCCGCGTGGCGATGAAGCAGATGAAGAAGCGCGGTGGAATCCGGTCCACCGGAGACAGCGACGCCGAGGGCCCGGATGGAGCCCAGATCGCCGAACAGGCCGTCGAGGTCCGCATCGGCGATCGGATCGTCGACGGCGGCGGTCACGTCAGCAGCCGGCCTTGGAGCGCTGCGCGCGGGCGCGCTCGATGAGGGCCGCGGGGGCGGACGGATACTTCTTGGACAGTTCGCCATACGTGGCGCAGGCGGCGTCGCGCTCGCCGAGGCCTTCCAGGGAGAGGCCGAGCTTCAGAAGGCTCTCGGCCGCCTTCGGGGCCTTCGGGTAATCGCGATAGGTGGAGAGGAAGGCGTCTGCGGCTTCGCGGAACTGGTCGCGGGCGAAATAGCTCTCGCCGAGCCAGAACTGCGCGTTGCCGGCAAGCGTCGAACGCGGATGGTCGGCGAGGAACTGCTTCAGGCTCATCTCGGCGGTCCGGTAGTCGCCGGAGAGGATGTAGCCGTAGGCCTGGTCGTAGGCGCTCTGCGGATCGCTCGGCTGCAGGACGGCGGTTTCGGTGCCGCCGCCGAACGACCCGGCACCCGGGGCCCCTTGTGGCTGGCCGCTCAGAGGCGGCGGGCTGCCGAGGCCGCCGGCGACGCCGGGCAACCCCGCCGACGGCGTGCCACCGAGCGCCGGGTTGCCGGTGCCGATGGCGGGGCTGCCGAAGCCCGCCGCCGGTTCCACACCGCGGGCGATCGCCGACAGGTCGAGGGGACCGCCGAGCGCGCTCGACGACGGCGGACCGGTCATGGTGCCGTCGCCCGGGATGGTGCCGAGCACGGTCGGCGGCGTGCCGATGTCCGGCGCCGTCGCAAGGCCGCCCTGTGGCGGGCCCGCCAGCTGGGCGGTACCAGCGGCGGCGGGCGCGCCGCCCGTCGCGGGCGACGAGTCGGAGCGCTTCTGCGGCCGGGCGCCGCCTTCCAGCTGTTGGAAGCGGTATTCCGCGTCCTCCTGCTGGCGGCGAAGCATCTCCTGGAGTTGCTGCACCAGATAGGTCAGCTCCTCCACGCGCCCGTTCAGCTGGCGCATCTGCTCCTGCATCTGGTCGATGCGCATCGACTGCTCGGCGTAGACGGCGGACGCCTGGGCGTCGGTCACCGGCGCGCCGACCGAGCCGGGCGGCACCGGGGCGCTTCGCCCGAACATCTGCGCAGAGGCGTCGATGCCGCCGGTCGTCAGCAGGATGAGCGCGAGGAGCGCGGCAAGGCCGCCGCGTGCTCTCGCGCGTGTGACGGTCATGATCATCAGTTTGGCCCGTGTCCTCTGGTCCGTGGTGTCCTCGAAATCCCCGACGATCCGGACGTCCGCGACCGAGGGCGACCCATGCGGCGATGCTCGGCGCGACGGGTGGAGAGCCGGCCGGAACGGTCCCGTTGCCGAGGGCTGCGCGTCCCGGCAAGGGCATGCGGGACCGCGTCACACCTAGCATAACGCTCCGGCATATCGGCTGAATTTTGGCCTTCGCAAGGTTCAGCCAGGCTGTCGGCCAATGAAATCGCCGCGCCCGAAACGCAAAAAGCCCCGCCGGATCGCTCCGGCGGGGCTCTTGATCGGATCCGTTCGACCGGCGGTCAGCTGCCGGCGTTGTTCAGCACGGTGACGGCGCGCCGGTTCTGGGCCCAGCAGCTGTCTTCGTTGCAGAGCGCCACCGGGCGCTCCTTGCCGAACGAGATGGTCTTCACCCGCTGCGGGGAGACGCCGCGCGAGACCAGATAGTCGTAGGCGGCCTTGGCGCGGCGGGCACCGAGCGCGAGGTTGTACTCGCGGGTGCCGCGCTCGTCGGCGTGGCCTTCCAGGGTCACCGTGTAGCGCGGATAGAGGCTCAGCCACTGGGCCTGCCGGTCCAGGGTGGAGCGGCCGTCGGCGGTCAGCGACGAGGAGTCGGTCTCGTAGAAGACACGGTCGCCCACGTTGACGACGAAGTCCTGGGCACTTCCGGGGCTCGCCGCGCCGATCCCGGCGTTGGCGCTGCCGGCGAGCGAGGAGTCGAGTTCGCTCGGGCTCTTGGCGCAGGCGGCGGCGAGGAGCGCGAGACCGAAGGCGATGGCCGCGCGGCTGAGGCTGGATTTCGATGCGATGCTGGTCATCCCGGTAACCCTCTGTACATCCGACCGGATGCTCTGACCGTCTTGGTAAACGCCTTTGGTTAACCAGCCGTTGATCCGGCGGCTCATTCGAAGGCGTCGGTCGGGAGCTTCGTCGGATCCTGCCCGTGTTGGAGACGTCCGGCGGCCGGATCCCCTCGGATCCGCCGGACGTGGCGTTTACCTTGTCAGTTGAGAAGCGGCGACCACGCCGGGTCCGATCCGAACGACGGAGTCGGGATCCGGAGCTCGTTGCGGCCGGTGAGGTCCACCGACCAGAGCTGCGGTCCGCCGGTCTGTCCGCCGGTCTCGCGGAAGAACATGATCACCCGCCCGTTCGGCGCCCAGGTCGGCCCTTCATTGTGGTAGCCCTCGGTGAGGATGCGCTCGCCGGAGCCGTCCGGGCGCATGACGCCGATGGCGAAGCGGCCGCCCATCTGCTTGGTGAAGGCGATGAGGTCGCCGCGCGGGCTCCACACCGGGGTCGAATAACGGCCCTGGCCGAAGGAGATGCGCTGGGCCGGTCCGCCGCCGGCGCTCATCACGTAGAGCTGCTGGTTGCCGCCCCGGTCCGATTCGAACACGATCCGCGCGCCGTCCGGCGAGTAGGACGGGGAGGTGTCGATCGCCGCCGCGTCGGTGAGGCGCGTGGTCGCCCGCGATCGGAGGTCCATGGCATAGATGTTGGCGTTGCCGCCCTGCTCCAGGCTCATCACCACCCGCTGGCCATCCGGCGAGAAGCGCGGCGAGAAGGTCATGTTGGGGAAGTTGCCCACCACCTCGCGCTGGCCGGTCTCGATGTTGAGGAGATAGACCCGCGGGTCGCTGTTGCCGAACGACATGTAGGTGATCTCCTGGGTCGTCGGCGAGAAGCGCGGCGTGAGCACCAGGTCCTGGCCCTTGGTCAGGTAGCGCACATTGGCGCCGTCCTGGTCCATGATGGCGAGCCGCTTGACGCGCGCCGACTTCGGGCCGCTCTCGTCCACGAAGACGATGCGGGTGTCGAAATAGCCCTTCTCGCCGGTCAGTCGCTCGTAGATGGCGTCGGCGATGATGTGGGCGACCCGGCGCCAGTTCTCCGGCGTGGTGAAGAACTGCTGGCCGGTCAGCTGCTGGCCGGCGAACACGTCCCAGAGCCGGAAGTCGGCCTGCAGGCGCCCGTCCGGCGCGCGGGTGATGGCGCCGGTGACCAGCGCCTGGGCGTTGATCACGCGCCAGTTCTGGAAGTTCGGCAGGGCGTTCGGGTTGATCGCCCTGTCGATGAAGGATGCCGGATCGAGGGTGGCGAAGAGGCCCGAGCGCTTCAGGTCGGCCGACACCACGCCGGCGATATCGCGGCCGAGTTGCGCCGTGTCGCCGCCGCCGACGAAGTCCGGGATGGCGATCGGCAGCGGTTGGACCGTTCCCTGCGAGATGTCGATATTGAGTTCCGCCGAAGCGGGCGTCACCACCGCGGCGAGCCCCGCCATGGCGACGGCTCCGACCCGGAGGTGGGTCATGAGGCGTGCGAACAGTCGCTCGACGAGGCCGCGACCGAGGGGAAGAGCTCCCGTCATGTGTTCCAAATCTCCAGTGATCATGGCGCTTCCAAAGACACTCGAACCGCGCTTTTCTGTGGCGTCGGGCCGATCGGGGCCGGTTGTCCGGATCGCCAGCCGGGCCGGATGCGTGGATCCGGCCGGCCGCGGCGCTCTCGGACGCGGCGTTAGAACATCTCGGCCGGGTTGAAGCGGAAGTTCACCACCTGCCACACCTCGTACTTCTCGGGCGGCAGGAAGGTGTAGGGCGCGCAGCGCAGCACCGCCCGGACGGCGCCCTCCGCCGCGATGGTGCCGAGCGGCCCAGGGGGCTGCTCGGTGATGGTCGGCGTGCCGGCGACGTCGCCCGTCGGCGTGAACTCGATCCTGAGGCGCACGATCAGGCTCTCCGCCCCGTCCGCGCCCGCCGGATAGTTCCAGCAGGCCGCGACGGCGGCGCGGAGCGCGTCGATCTCGCTCTGGCTCATGTTGGCGACCGGGCCGGTCGCCTTTTCCGAGCCGAGCGAGGCCTCCTCGGTGGAGGCCCGGCCGCCGCCGCCCGACGGGTCGACCTTGTTCAGGAGGGCGTCGATGTCGTCCGGATTGAAGGTCTCCGTCGGCTCCTCCTTCGGGGGTGCCTTGGCCTCCACGGGCTTGGTCTCCTCAGACTTCCTGGTTTCCTTCGACGGCGGCGCCGGCTTCGGGTCGAGCGCGGCGGTCTGCACCGGGGCGGGCGGCTTCGGTTTGGAGCGGGGCGCGACGGCGGGCGTCGGCGCCGGCGGCGTCTCCGCCACCTTCTCCGGCTCGGCAGGCAGCTCGGCCACCTCGGCGGTCGGTGCCGGCGCGGCCTCGGCCGGCGGTGTCGTCACCGGTTCCGGCTCGGGCGCGGGCGCCGGCTCGGGCGGGGTCGGCGGCGCGGGCGCCTTGACGGGCTCCGGCGGGCGCTCCGGCGCGGGCGGCGGGGGAGGGGGCGTCGGCGCGGCCGCCTGCTTGGTCGGCGCGGCTGCGGTGTCGGTCGTCTTCTCCGTCATGGGCGCGTCCTGGTCGGAGGACGCGTTGCCGATCTTCTGGCTGTCCGGCCGCGGCACCGGCGGCTTGGCGACGCCGGTGGAGGCCGTCTCCTTGGCGGGCGCGGTCTTCTTGCCCTCGGCGATCTCCGTGACGTCCGACAGGGGGATCAGGTCCACGGGCAGCGCGTCCACCTGCTGCTGCACCTCGAACGGTTCCGCCCCCGGAAGCGACACGAGCCCCCAGGCGAGAAGAAGCGTATGTCCGATGACGGACGTGGTGAGGCCGACGCGCATGGGCGAACCGATACTGGAACTCAACTGGCGGGCACCGGGGCGCCCGACTCTTCCGTGGTGATGAGGCCGATCTTCTTGAAGCCGGCCGCGGAGATGCGGGCCATCACGCGCATCACCGTGCCGTAGTCGGCGGCCCGATCGCCGCGCACGTAGATGCGGTCCTCGACGCCGTTCTTGGCGATGGCCTGGAGCTTGGCCACCACCTCGTCGGCGGGAATCTCGCTGTCCTGGAGGAATACGCGGCCTTCCGCGTCGACCGAGATGTTGATCGGATCGGTCTGGCCCTCCATCGGCTTGGCGGCCGTCTCGGGCAGGTCGATCGGAACGCCGACCGTCAGCAGCGGCGCCGCCACCATGAAGATGATGAGGAGCACCAGCATCACGTCGACGAGCGGCGTCACGTTGATCTCGCTCATCACCGCCGCGCTCCGGCGCCGCCGGCCGCGCCGCCGACCACCGCCGCTGCCGTGTCCCACGCCGCCCATGCCCATCGGTCAGCTCCGATCGTCGATCTGGCGGGAGAGGATCGCCGAGAACTCGTCCGCGAAGCCCTCCATCCGCGCGCCGAGCTTGGCGGCGTCGGCGGCGAACTTGTTGTAGGCGAGCACCGCCGGTATGGCGGCAGCAAGGCCGATCGCCGTGGCGAACAGCGCTTCGGCGATGCCCGGCGCCACCACGGCGAGGTTGGTGTTCTTGCTGGTGGCGATAGCCTGGAAGGAGGTCATGATGCCCCAAACGGTGCCGAAGAGGCCGATGAAGGGCCCGGCCGAGCCGACCGTCGCCAGCACCAGGAGCCGCCCCTCGAAGCGCTCCATCTCGCGGGCGATCGTCACGTCGATCACCTTCTCGATACGGTCGGTAAGGCCGAGGAAGGAGGTACGCCCCGCCTCGTGGCTGCGCTTCCACTCGCGCATGGCGGCGACGAAGACCGCCGAGAGGCCCTGGTTCTGGCGCGCCGAGAGCGACCGGTAGAGGTCCTCCAGCGACTGTCCGGACCAGAAGATCTTCTCGAACCGGTCCATGGACTTGGCCATCCGGGAGAACAGGATGACCTTGTCGACGATGATGGCCCAGCACCAGATCGAGGAGGCAAGGAGGCCCAGCATCACGAGCTTGACGACGATGTGGGCCTGCATGAAGAGGCCGATCAGGGTCATGTCGGCCACGGGGGCGGCAAGCGCCGTCTGGGTGAGTTCGGCCGGGTTCATGGCGTCTCTGCACAACCTTGTTGAAAAAATCGTCCGGGGCCGCCGGGCTTTCGCCGCCCGCCATCCGCCGCCGCGCCGCCGGGCGCCTTCGGCATCGGCCGCCGGCTCCGCGCCGCACGCTCGCAGACAGGCTCGGTGAGGCCCGGCATCGGCATGTTGCAATGCACTTCGGAACGCCACGTCCACGACGTCGCCGACGTGTCCCTCGATCGGGACGCGATCGCGGCGTCCGACGGAGATGCCCGTGAATTTTGTCGAAACATGGACTGGCGACCCTCAGCAGTCGCCCCAGTCATGGTTCGTCAAGGTTAAGGAAGGGTTATTGCAGCGCCACGAAACGGGCCCTGAGATCGGGCGGCAGCCGCTTCGGCCGGCCGTTGCCGCCGACCGCCACCACCGTGACCACGGCTTCCGCGACAAGGTCCTCGCCGCGCGTGAGGCGCTGAAGGAGGGTCACGCGCGAGCCGCCGAGGTCCTGCACCGAGGTCTCCACTGCGAGAAGGTCGTCCAGGAAGGCGGGCTTCAGGTAGTCGATCTCCATCCGCCGCACCGTGAAGAGCAGCGCCGTCTCCTCCGACCGGTCCACGGTCGCCGACTGGTGCACCCCCATCGCCCGCAACAGCTCCGTCCGCCCCCGCTCGAAGAAGCGCACGTGCGAGGCGTGGTAGACGATGCCGCCGGCGTCGGTGTCTTCCCAGTAGACGCGGATCGGGTGGGTGTGGGGGGAGGGTGCTGGCGCTTCGCTCATGCCTCCTTCTGCCACGACCGGCCGGCGGCGGAAAGTCTCCGGCCGCCGGGTCTGTCGGGCCCTCCTCAGGCGGATTTCATGTCGGCGAGATAGGTCCGGATCTGCGCCTGCAGTGCGTCCGCGGAGCGGGCGAGGTCGACGGCGGCGGCAAGGACGCCCTCCGACGCTTCGCCGGTGCGCCGTGAGCCGGCTTCCACGGTGTTGATGCTCCGCGTCACCTGCTGCGTGCCGACGGCCGCCTCATGGGCGCCGCGGGCGATCTGGTCGGTCGCCTGGCGCTGCTGCTCCATGGCGGTGTTCACCTCCTCGACCAACCGGGTCATCTCGGCGACGGAATTCGCGATCGTGTCGATCGACCCGACCATATCCCCGGCGGACGCCTGCATCTCGCCGATCTGCCGGCTGATCTCCTCGGTCGCCTTCGAGGTCTGGGTGGCGAGTTGCTTCACCTCGGACGCCACGACCGCAAACCCCTTGCCGGCCTCACCGGCCCGTGCCGCCTCGATGGTGGCGTTGAGAGCGAGGAGGTTGGTCTGCTCGGCGATGCTGTTGATCAGGTCCACCACGGTTCCGATTCGGGCGGCGAGGTCGTCCAGCGATGCGACCTTCGCCTTGGCGTCCTGGATCGTGCCTTTCGCCTTCACCGCTTCGGCGGCAGATCGGTTGACCTGGTTGGTGATTTCCGAGATGGACGCGGTGAGCTCCTCGGTGCTGGCGGCGACCTCTGGACGTTGGCCGTGGTCTGCTCGGCCGCCGAGGCCACGGCGACGGACTGGGTCTTCGCCTCCTCCGCCACGACGCCGAGGACCTTGGCGCTCTCCTCCATCTGGGCGGCCGAGTTGGTCAGGTGGCGGCACATGTCGGATGCGGCGCGATCGAATGCCCGCGTGAGACCGTCAAGGTGCTCCGCCCGATGCAGCTTCGCGGCGCTTTCGGCGGCCCGTTCGGCCGCAAGGCGGCGGTTCTCCAGCATGCTGGACTTGAACACCGCCACGGTGGCGGACATCCGACCGACCTCGTTGCGGGTGTCCTGGTGCGGAATGCTGGTCTCCAGGTCGCCCTCGGCGAGGCCTTCCATGGACCGGCGCAGGTCGTCGAAGCGCACGAAGGCGGAGCGGACCAGCAGCGTCGCGCACGCGGCACCCGCGACGAAGACCGCCAGGATGACGGCGTCGATCACGATGGACCGGGTGGCGTCCTCGGTCACGGCGGCTAGGCGCTCATGAATCTCCGCTGCCGCCGCCGGCGCGATCTTCTCTACGGCGGCTAGTGCCTCGCCGGAGGCGGCGAAGAAGCCGCCGAAATCGGTGGGATAGACCGGTCGCGCCTGATCGGCCTCGGCAAGCACCGCCTGGCGCAACCGCGCGTATGTGCCGAAGTAACCGGCTTCCACCGCGCGGATCGCGTCCATGACCGGACCGGAAAAGCGGGCCACGGTGGCAAGCCGGGCCATCTCCTGGCGGATCTCCTCCACGCGTTTGTGGAGGATGGTCATCTCCGCACGCACCGCGGGGGAAATCGGCTCGCCGCGCGCGACCGCGATCACCATGTAGGTGCGCTCCCGACCGCCGAACTCGCGCAACTGCCAGGCCTTCTCCTGGAGCGTCTCCAGCATGCTGATTTCGCTTGGAACCGAAAAGCTGGCGTCCTGGAGCAGGAGACGGTGCGCCTGGAGCGCGAGCACGGAGGCCTTGAGGTCGTTGGGCAGCGCGGCGGCACGCTCGGCCGGGCGCTCGGCCCGTGGCCGCCCGGCCAGATCGTCGATCTCGGCTCGAACCTGCCGGACCACGTCGCGCGCCTCGGCGAAGCCATGGCGAAAGGCATCGACACTGCCCGTCGAGATGGTGGCCGCCTTCGCGGCGACATCGTCGAACCGAGCGTTCGACAGCTGCCGCTGCCGATCGCGAAGGCTCGCAAGGTCTGGCGTGATCGGACCGTCCAAGGCGAGAGCGACCTGGCTGACGCTGCGTTCCAGTGACAGTTCGATCGTGCCCGCGCTGAGCGTCGTCCGCAGATCGGACGCCGTCACGAGGGCGATGGCCGCCTCGCGCTCCTGCCACGCATGAAAAGCCCGCTCGCCCGTGAGCGCCACCCCACCGAGCGCAACGGTCAAGACAGCGGCAAGCGTACGGATCTTTATCGAGTCGATCATGGCTGGTCTCCTCTGATTCGATCGGCCCTTATGGTCGGCCGTCATCATGAGGGACAATGTTGAATTATACAATTAAATGCATATTAATACGGAATACATATACCCCTGCGATCAGGAGCCGCGCCGTCGAGGCGCGGATCCGCCCAGGTCCTAGTCGTCCCCGAACAACAGCCCCAACTGCGGCGCCTCCGGGCCGTTCGGCACGGCGAGGCCCATGTGCCGAAAAGCGTGGGGGGTAAGGACGCGGCCGCGCGGGGTGCGCTGCACGAAGCCCTTCTGGATCAGGTAGGGCTCCACGATGTCCTCGATGGCGTCGCGCGGTTCCGCGATGGCCGCCGCGATGGTCTCGATGCCGACGGGGCCGCCGCCGAAGGAGAGCGCGATGGTGTTGAGGTAGCGAAGGTCGAGGGCGTCAAGGCCGATCGGGTCCACGTCGAGCCGGGTCAGCGCCTCGTCGGCGACGCGCCGGTCCACGTTCTCGGCGCCGGCCACGATGGCGAAGTCGCGCACGCGGCGGAGGAGCCGGCCGGCGATGCGCGGTGTGCCGCGCGCCCGGCGGGCGATCTCCGTGGCGCCGTCATCGGTCATGCCGATGCCGAAGATGCGGGCGCCACGGCGGACGATGAGTTCCAGCTCCTCGGTGGTGTAGAACTCCAGGCGGATCGGAATGCCGAAGCGGTCGCGGAGCGGCGTCGTCAGGAGGCCGAGGCGGGTGGTGGCGCCGACCAGCGTGAACTTCGCGAGATCGATCCGCACCGAGCGCGCCGCCGGGCCTTCGCCGATGATGAGGTCGAGCTGGTAGTCCTCCATGGCCGGATAGAGGATCTCCTCCACGGCCGGCGACATTCGGTGGATCTCGTCGATGAAGAGCACGTCGCGCTCTTCCAGGTTGGTGAGGAGGGCGGCGAGATCGCCGGCCTTGGCGATCACCGGGCCTGAGGTGGCGCGGAAGTTGACGCCGAGCTCGCGGGCGACAATCTGGGCGAGCGTGGTCTTTCCGAGGCCCGGCGGGCCCACGAAGAGCACGTGGTCGAGCGCTTCGCCGCGCGCCTTGGCGGCGTCGATGAAGACCTGGAGATTGGCCCGCGCCGGCGCCTGGCCGACGAAGTCGTTCAGCGCCGAGGGGCGGATCGACTGTTCGACGTCCTCTTCGCGCTTTTCGCCTGTGACCAGGCGCTTGGGCGGTGTCATCGGCGATCCGGTGCTGGAGCGGGCGATTCGGGGAGCGGTGCGCCCCCTTAAGCGTTCGCCTTTCGTTTTGCACGGAACCGGCGGTGGAGGGAAGAGGCGCCGGACGGGCGGACGTGGTCAGCCGCCGCCGGCGATCGTCCGGAACATGGCGGCGGCCCGGTCGCGGGCACCGGCCCGGAAACGGCGGAGGTTGGCGATCTCGTCGGGCGTGTAGGCAAGGCCGGAAAGGCCCTCCCGCTCCACGAGGGCGGCGGCTTCGGCCGCGGTCGGCACCACGCGGCCGGCGATGCCGGCGTCGGCGCATAGGCTTTCCAGCTTGCGCGTGTTCGACGACACGGCGACCACCGGGATCTCCATGTCGAAGCCGATGCAAAGCTGGTGGAAACGGCCGGTCACCACCAGGGCGGCGCTCTTCGCCAGGAAGGCCGTGTAGTCCTCGAACGACTTGAATTCGTTCCAGAACCGGGCGCGGGTTGCGCCCTTCGGCGACACGAGCCCGGTCGCCCGCCGCCAGGCGTGGCGCAGGCGGTGCTTGCGGTTGCGGTCGGCGAAATCGGGGATCACCGGCGGCGTGGTCATCATGGAGAAGAAGGGCGCGTGCTTGGCCCTTGCGAAGCCCCAGAGGGCGGCAGAGACGTGCTTGTGCACGCTGTCGCCCACCACCAGCCGGCCGCCTTTCGGGGCGAGCGCGGTCCCGGGTTCCCAGGTGAGGGAGAGGTCCGGCACCACGATGGCGGCGATGCCGGCCCTGGCGAGCGCCGCTTGGCTGGCGCCGTCGCGGGTGTAGACGCGGCGGTAGCGGGCGACGCCCTCGGCCACCTCGGGCCCGTTCTCCTCGTAGATCGTGTTGATCAGGTAGGCCGGCCGGCCGGCCCGTTCGAACACGCCGCCGAGCGCGGCGATTCGCTTCGCGGCCCGGCGGTCGTGGTGAAGCGAGCCTTCGCCGTTGAGGAGGATGGCGTCGTAGCGGCCCCAGTCCTCGGCCGTCTCGTCGAACTGAAGCGGAAAGCGCCGGGTGATCTGAAGGCCGGCGGCGGCGGAAAGCGCCTCGATCCGCCGGTTGACCAGGGTGCAGCCGTGGTGGCCGATCTGCGACGTCGTGTGGACCAGCGCAACCTTCATCATCATCCCCGCGAGCCTGGCGGCGGCCCGGTCCAAAGCGTTCGACACGATATTTGACGTTACTATATATCTGCGGCTGCATGGCCGGCCAAGCGACGGTCGCCTTCCGTCGCGTGCGGACCTGTGGGGCTTGATTTCGTTGCGCCTTTTGATCGTACGGGACCGCAAGCCCGGTCACTTCCACCAGACCGAAGGCCTCGCCCGGCTCATCGCCGAACGGGTTCCGGCCGAGATCGACCGGCTGCCGGTGAAGCCGCGGCGGCTCGCCCACTCCTTCGTGCGGCGGATGGCGCTGAAGCATTTCGCAAAGGATCCGGCCTGGTGGCTCGGCCTCCTCTACGGTGTGGACGTCGCCGGATTGGCGCGGCCGGATGTCGTGCTCGCGTCCGGCCGGCCCACCATCGCGGCGGGGATCTTCCTCGCCCGCCATTTCGGAGCCGACCTCGTCTACACCGGGCGGGCGACCGGCTACGACCGGGCGGATTTCACCCGCATGCTGGTGCCTTTCCCGCGCTATGCGGCGGAGCCCCAAAGCACCTATTCGCCCATCCCCTGCACCGTCGAACCGGACCGTCTGCCTTCACCCAAGCCCTTGAAAAACAACGAGGATCTTGCCGGCGCGCGGATCGCGTTGCTGCTCGGCGGCAAGTCGCACGGTCACCGGTTCCGGGACGACGAATGGCAGGCGGTGGTGCGTTTCGTGGAGGCGAGCGCGGCGGCCTTCGGCATCCGCTGGAGCGTGTCCACGTCGAGGCGGACGCCGCCGGCCGTTGCCGATCTCTTCGCCGGACAGGCGGCGCGGGGCGTGCTGGAGACCTTCGTGGATTACCGCCAGGGCGGCGCCGGGTCGGCGGCGGCGCTCTTCGCCCTCGATGCCATCGTGGTGACGGAGGACAGCCTCTCCATGATCACCGAGGCGGTGACCGCCCGCCGGCCGGTGATCGCCCTGAAGCCCGACAAGGTGGAGGCGTCGATGAACGACGAGGCGGTGGCGATGATGTATGCCCGCGGGGCCGTCAGCGTGCTGCCGCTTGCCAGCCTGACGCCGGATCTCTTCGCCCGCGAGCTGACGCGGCTGACACCGGACAGCCACGACATTCGTGCCGAGATCTGGTCGGCGATCGAGCCTGTCGTGGCAAAATACAGAAGATCCTGAGCGGCTTAGGCCGCCGGCGGGGGAGGCGCGCCGGCGGGCGAGGGCGGTGTTTCGCGCGGGTTAGGTTCGGAGGGACGCGCCGGTTCGGCCATGGCGTGCTCCGGTTCTGACGAAGGGTGCTGCGGTTCCGGCGCGAGCGGTTCGACGGCGACGGGGGCGGCCACCGGGGTGGGCACCGGAGCCGGGCGGGGACGGTGGACCGTGCGGCGGCGCTTCTGGCGCGGGCGCTCGCTCACCCACCAGAGGAAGGGCAGACCGAGCACGATCCCCGAGACCACCGCGGCGGCGATGAGGCCGGCGAAGAGCAGCGCCGCTGGCAGGAACTTCTCGTAGACGTCACCCTCCAAACCATTGAGGTAGAAGGCCAATCCGCCGGCGAACAGGAGACCGAACCAGAACGTCGTCTTCAGGAGGGACGACAGGAAGCTGCCGACGGTGGTGACCTTCTCGGAGATCAGCATGGCGATCATGCCGATGAAGAGGTCGGCGACGAGCGCGAGGCCGGCGGCGATCACGAACGGGTTCGGCGCCCCGGCGCCGGTCGGCAAAAGCGTCGGCAGATCAGCGGGTTGAACCCCCTGCGAGAGGGGGCCGCCGGCGATCACCGCGAGCGCGGTGGCACCAAAGAGGGCGAGGAAGAGCAGAAAGGAGATCGGGACCATCAGTCCCCTGAAGAAACCCATCCGGACCTCCCGCCCGCAGCCGCGTGTCAGAAGACTTCTACAGCCTCGGCGCGTCGGCCGCACCTTGATTGAACTGCGGAGTCCATGTCGATGCGCCATGACCGCAGGTTGTAGTTCGATGGGCCAGCGGCTAGCGCGCCAGTTCCTTTAATCCCAGGCGAATCAAGGTTGTCGTGGTCGGTTCCTCGCCGGCGGTCTTGGCCGCGGCGGTGACGGCGGCGGCGGCCTGCAACTGTGCGTAGCCGAGATTGACGAGGGCGGAGACCGCCTCGGCGACCGGGCCGGAGGCGCGGGCCTCGGCGACGTCCATGGCGGTCTTCAGCACCGCCGGGTCGGCGTTGGAGAAGGCGGGGGCCTTGTCCTTGAGTTCGGTGGCGAGGCGCTCGGCCACCCGCTTGCCGACGCCGGGGGCGCGGGATAGGGCGGTGAGGTCGCGCATGGCAATGGCGGTGGCGAGGGCGCCGGGATCGAGCACGGAGAGGACGCCGAGGGCGACCTTGGCGCCGACGCCCTGGACGGTCATCAGCAGGCGAAACCACTCCCGCTCCAGGTCGTTGGCGAAGCCGTAGAGCCGGATCATGTCCTCGCGGAGATAAGTTTCGATAGACAAAACAGCAGCTTCGCCGGCCCTCGGCAGGCGCTGGAGGGTGCGGGCGGAGCAGAAGGCCTGGTAGCAGACCCCGTTCACATCGAGGAGAACCCAGTCGTCTCCGACGCTGTCGACGACACCCTTCAGTTTGCCGATCATGAATGTCCGACCTTGAGGGCGAGGGCCATGCGGGCCTGCGCGGAGCCGCGATGATGGGCGTGGGTGATGGCGATCGCAAGGGCGTCGGCGGCGTCGTCGGTCTTGAATTCGGCCTTTGGCATGAGGACCGTAACCATCAGGCGGATCTGCTGTTTTTCCGCGTGACCGGCGCCCACGACCGCCTTCTTGACCGCGTTCGGCGCGTATTCGGCGACGGCGAGGCCGCGCCGGGCCGGGACGAGGAGCGCGATGCCGCGGGCCTGCCCGAGCTTCAGCGTGGCGCCCGCGTCCTTGTTGACGAAGGTCTGCTCGACCGCGGCCTCATCCGGTTGAAATGTCTCCAGAATCGCCTCCAGCCCGTCGTGCAGGGAAACGAGCCGACGGGCCAGTTCGTCGTCCCCGTCGGAGGTGACCGTGCCGGAGGCGACGAAGCGCAAGGAATTTCCCACCGTGTCGATGACGCCCCATCCGGTGCGGCGGAGGCCCGGGTCGATGCCGATGATGCGGGTGACGGTGCTCATGGGTCCCCATAGCGTGGTGTTCTTGATTCGTACAGGACCATGCCCCGCTACAAGCGTCCGATGTCGCCGTTTGTCGTCGGTTTGGGCGGGCGATGTCGTGGCGTTTGTAGCCCGATGTCGCCGCCCCTGTAGCCCGATGTAGCCCGGTGTAGCCCGGTGTAGCCATGGCCGGCGGGCCTCGCCGCGACTTGCGCCGCTGAACCGGCCTTCTCGACCCTCGGCGAGGGAAAGACGTCCGCTCCTCAACTCGCACGCACGCTCATTTCCGTGTCTGGCGCGATTTCTTTTCGACCGACGATTCCGTCCGGTCGGAAAGCGCTCTAGGAAGACCGGGCCGTCCGTGCCGGCGGCTGGTGACATGCGAGACCTCCGATGCTTTCCGACCTCGCGGCCCTCCTGCACGACCCATCCATGCAGATCGCGCTTCTGGTGGTGTTCGTGGCCGGACTGGTGCGCGGCTTCTCCGGCTTCGGCGCGGGTCTCCTCTACGTGCCGATCGCCTCGGCCCTGTTCGGGCCGAAGGTGGCGGCGGCGACCATCCTGTTGTTCGACATTCCGGTGGCCGTCCCGTTCGTGATCCGCCTCCTGCCGAAGGCGAACGTCCGGGAGGTGATGCCGCTTGCCGCGGGCGCCGTCGTGATGACGCCGCTTGGCGCGGTGGCTCTCGCCCATGCGGACCCGGTGACGGTGCGCTGGGCCATTTCCGTCGCCGTCCTTGCCGGCGTGGCGCTGATCGCCGCCGGCCTGAAGGTGCCGACCGCGGCCGGCACCGGCACCGCCGTCGCGGTCGGCGGAGCATCGGGCTTTCTGAATGGGCTCGCCCAGATCGGCGGACCGCCGCTCATCCTCTACTGGCTCGGACGATCGGTGCCGCCGGAGACGATCCGGGCGTCGGCCATGCTGTTCTTCGCCATCGGCACGGTGGCGACGCTGGCCACCTATCTGGTGGGCGGCTTCATCGACCGGGCGGTGATGCTGAAGGTGGTGCTGATGGCGCCGGTCTTCGCGGTGGCCATGACCATGGGCGCGGGGCTCTTCGGCCTTGCCAGTCCGGTCGTCTACCGGCGTGTTGCCTATGCGTTGATCACTGTGGCCGGACTGCTCGGCTTGCCGGTCTGGTGAGTCCCGAAAGCGGGACATTCGAACCAAGCGATTGATTGCGGTCCGGCTTTTGTGCCGCATGGAGGCCGATGGGCCCGCGGGGCATCCTACACGGCCGAAGCGGATCGTCCTCACAAGTGACATTCAATAGGCGTATACCGCCCATGATTTGTGCTGCTTGCCAGGATCGAACATCCAATCGTAGATTCATGTAAGTTTTATGCACTATTTTGCGTAGATCACGGCTGATTCGTCGATGGGAACGACCGGCGCCCTTTCGGGCGCCTGTCCCTTTCTGACGAGTTCGTCCGGTCGATCGGAAATCGCTTCAGAGGCAGAAGCCCGGAGCGCTTTCTCATCGATCTCGTCGTGCAAGGTGATCGGAGAGTGCGCGCGGGCATCCACCCATCCGCGCCCGCCAGGAGGGGAAGAGCTTGCATTCGCTGCGACGCGTTTCGTCCTACGAACTCCTGAAGCTGCTGGAAGAGGATGCCGGCCTCGGTGCCTGGATCTGGACGGTCGAGGATCGGACCATGTCCTGGTCGGTCGGTCTTTATCGCCTGCTCGGAATAGACCCTGGCGAGCCGGTCAGCCTCACGCTCTTCGCCGACATGCTGCATCCGGACGACCGGGACGCCTGGTCGGATCCGCTCGATCTCCTGGTGCACGGCGGGTTCAGCCGCGAACGCTTCCGCGTGCTCCGCCGGGACGGCAGCCTGCGCCGGCTTGCCGGCCGGACGGAGGTCCTCTACCGCACGCCCGGCGACCCGGCGCAGGTGGTGGGCGTGGTGCGGGACGTGACCACCGAGCACGCGGTGGAATGGGCGAACCGGCAGCTGAGGCGACGGTTCGACATCCTGGCCGATCTTCTCGGCGTGGAGGTGTGGACCGCGGGGCCGGACGGGGCGGGCATGGGCGCGGCGGCTTCGGCCGACGCGAGCGAGCGACCCCTCGACCGGGCGGGCGGGCGGAAGTGCTGGGCCTGGCTCGACGCGGTGCACCCGGACGATCGCACCCAGGTGCTGGAAGCCTGGCGGCGGGCCGTTGCGGACGGGGAGCACTTCGAGGCGCGCTATCGCACGCGCCTGGCGGACGGGCGCTACGGGCCGGTGCTGAGCCGGGCGCGCCCGGTCCGGGGCGACGGCGGCGCGCTGGAGATGTGGGTGGGCGCGATCAGCGCCGAGCCGGGCGAAGCGCCGTCCGTCCGCACGCAAACGGCCCCGGACCGTCTGGCGCCCGCTCAACTGCGGGCGGCCCGCGGGCTCCTGGACTGGTCGCTGACCGATCTGGCCGCGGCCGCCGGCGTATCGCTCTCCACGGTGCGCCGGGCCGAGGCGACCGGCATCGCCTCGATCGGGGAGGCGGCCCGCACCGCCATCCTGGAGGCGTTCCTGCGGGAAGGCGTGTGTTTCCATGAGGATGGCGCCGGCCATCGGGGTGTCTCCCTCGGCCCTCCGTCGCGCTGAACGGCCCGGTTCCGGGACGGGGACGCCGCGGCGCGTGCCTCAACCCAAGGGCGCGATGGCGCAACGCACACGCACCTCAAGTCGATCATGGTTAACCAATGTCTTACAAATCGTCTTGCGGGCGGCGGCGCGATCGCACGAACGGGCGCGCTGCGTTTTCGTTCTCAAGTATTTCTACGTAGTCTTTGTGAGATTTCGCAATCTGGGCCGAAATGGTTCACCGGTGACCCACGAACAGCGTCGGTTTGACTAAATTCCGATCTCTCTTCACGGTAAATCTGACGATGAGATCAGCGGGTGGAAAGCATCGGGCAACATAAACCGACGATCCTGTCAGCGAGGACAGGCAACGTTCGGGAGGATTCGGGGCCATGCGGAAAGGCCGCGCGGCACCTTCCGGACTGGTCGTGCCTGGGCCAGACAGTCGACCGGGGCAAGGGATTCATGAACACCATCGATGTGACTCGCCAGCTGCGCGCATTCAGGATCGGACAACCGGAAATCGCGGTGCTCAAGTCGCTGGCACCGACGCTGCAAGCGGAACTGGAAGGCATTCTGGTGGAGAGCCGGAAGCACTTTGCCGACTGGCCCGATGTGGTGACGGCCTTGTCGGCGCCGGCCATGCACCGGGCGCGCTACGATCACTGGATGCGCGCCGCCACGGGGTCGTTCGACCAGGAGTTCGTCAACTCGGCGCTCCGCTTCGCGACGGCCTTCGTGGAGCAGAAGATCCCGGCCCATTCCATCGTGCTCTGCCACAACGCGGTGCTCGACGTGACCACCCGGAAGCTGAACGCCAAGCGGCCGCGGGGCGCGTTCGGGCGGACCACCAGTGCCATGAAGGACCATGACACGCTGCTCGACGCTCTCGGCCGCGCCGCCTGGCTGGACGTGGAGGTGCTGATGGAGGCCTACGCGATCGCCGCGGCGGCCGAGCGCAGCCGCATGCTGGAAGGGCTTGCCGCCGGGTTCGAGCAGGCCGTGGGAACGGTGGTGGAGGGCATCGCGACCGCCTCGAACGGCCTCAAGATGACGGCCCAGACCATGTCGGCGAGCGCCCAGCAGGCCCTGGCGCAATCGTCCGCCGTGGCGGCCTCCTCGGAGGAGGCGTCGGCCAACGTGGCGACCGTGGCGTCGGCTTCGGAGGAACTGGCCTCGTCCATCAACGAGATCGGCCGTCAGGTGGACGATGCCGCCAAGGTGGCGCTGAAGGCGACGGGCGACGCGGAGCGGACCGCGACGCAGATCCGCGAACTGTCGAACGCCGCCCAGCGTATCGGCGAGGTGGTGGAGCTCATCAACAACATCGCCGCCCAGACCAACCTGCTGGCGCTGAACGCCACCATCGAGGCGGCCCGCGCGGGCGAGGCCGGCAAGGGCTTCGCGGTGGTGGCCGCCGAGGTGAAGCAGCTGGCCGACCAGACCGCCAAGGCGACGTCCAACATCGCCACGCAGATCACCGGGATCCAGTCGTCCACTACGGACAGCGTCACGGCGATCACGGAGATCAGCGGCGTGATCTCGCAGCTGAAGGACATCTCCACCAGCATCGCCTCGGCGGTGGAGCAGCAGGGCGCCGCGACGCGCGAAATCGCCCAGAACGTCAATCAGGCGTCCCGCGGGACCGAGGACGTGTCCAACAACATCACCGGGGTGTCGAAGGCGGCAAGCGAAGCCGCGACCGCCTCCAAGGACGTGCTGACCTCGTCGCAGACCCTGGCCACCCAGGCCGAACGGCTGCGCACGGAGGTGACGCGCTTCCTCTCCACGGTGAGAGCCGCCTGACCGGTCACGGGCAAGCGAGTCGGACGCGATGCGGCGGGACGCGCAGGGAGCGCGTCCCGCCGCAGGTGTTTTGGGAGGGAGGGGGTGCGGGGAGCGCGTGCGGGCGGGCGATCCGGGCGGTGGGTTGGGGGGAGGGCTGTGGCCGGGGAAATGCGTGGGTGATCCGGCTGAACCGGACCATGACGAGCGGGGGCGGGTGGGGAGACGGGGGAGGCGGCTGGTCGGGGGGGAAGTGTCGTGGGTTCGGCGCGGAGTCCACCGTTCGCCGGCAGGATGCGAAGGGGATGGCGCGGGTGCCGCGCTCGTCATGGTCCGCGCAGGCGGACCACCCACGCTTTTCGGCGGGGGTGGGCGCCGTGACTGTGCGGAATGCGTGGGTGGTCCGGCTGAACCGGACCATGACGAGCGGGGGCGGGTGGGGAGACGGGGGGAGGGCGGCTGGTCGTGGTGGGGGGTGAGCGTTGTGGGCTCGGCACGGAGTCCACCGTTCGCCGGCAGGATGCGAAGGGGATGGCGCGGGCGCCGCGATCGTCATGGTCCGCGCAGGCGGACCACCCACGCTTTTCGGCGGGGGTGGGCGCCGTGACTGTGCGGAATGCGTGGGTGGTCCGGCTGAACCGGACCATGACGAGCGGGGGCGGGTGGGGAGACGGGGGGAGGGCGGCTGGTCGTGGTGGGGGGTGAGCGTTGTGGGCTCGGCACGGAGTCCACCGTTCGCCGGCAGGATGCGAAGGGGATGGCGCGGGGGCCTCGACCGTCATGGTCCGCGCAGGCGGACCACCCACGCTTTTTGGCGGGGGTGGGCGCCGTGACTGTGCGGAATGCGTGGGTGGTCCGGCTGAACCGGACCATGACGAGCGGGGGCGGGTGGGGAGACGGGGGGAGGGCGGCTGGTCGTGGTGGGGGGTGAGCGTTGTGGGCTCGGCACGGAGTCCACCGTTCGCCGGCAGGATGCGAAGGGGATGGCGCGGGCGCCGCGATCGTCATGGTCCGCGCAGGCGGACCACCCACGCTTTTCGGCGGGGGTGGGCGCCGTGACTGTGCGGAATGCGTGGGTGGTCCGGCTGAACCGGACCATGACGGTTGGAGGTTCCGGAGTTTCAAGTCCGATGCGCGACTTTGCCGAACCGCGACTGCCGAAGCCCGACTGCCGAAGCCCGACTCCCGAAGCCCGACTGCCGAAGCCCGACTGCCGAACCCCGACCGCCGAAGCCCGAATCCCGACTGCCGAAGCCCCCCTGCCGCCCGCTCACTCCCGCTTCAGATACGTCTCGATGCGGGCGTTCGCCTGGTTGGCGGTCTGGACTTCGGCGATCACGCCGGAGACCTGGACGGCGGAGGCGATGGTGGAGGCGGCGGCCTGGTTGACGCCGCCGATCAGGGAGACGACCTCCTGGGTGGCGGCCTGCTGCTCCTCCATGGCGCCGGCGACCGCGGTGGTGAACTCGCGGATCTTGCCGATCACCTCGCTGACGTTGGTGTTGGCGGTGACGGCGGCGGCGGTGTCGGTCTGGATGGCGACGATCTGGGCGCGGATCTGTTCGGTGGCGCGGGCGGTCTGCTCGGAGAGCGCCTTCACCTCGGCGGCCACCACGGCGAACCCCTTGCCGGATTCGCCGGCGCGGGCGGCCTCGATGGTGGCGTTGAGGGCCAGAAGCTTGGTCTGTTCGGCGATCGCCTCGATGAGGCCGGTGAACTCGGTGATGCGCGCGCTGTTGGTGGAGAGGCTACTCATGCGCTCGGTGCAGAGCCGGGCCTGGTGCTCGGCGTCCTCGCTGACGCGGGCGGTCTCGTTCATGCGCAGGTTGATCTCGCGGATGGAGGCGCTCATCTCCTCGGCGGCGGCCGACACGGCGGAGGACTTGGACTGGGCGTCGCGGGCGACGGCGCCGAGTTCGCCGGACGCCTTCTCCAGGCTGGCGGCGACGCCGTTCATGGTGCTGACGATCTGGCCCACGTCCTCGGCGATCTTGACCCGGTCGGTGACGATCGACCAGGTGAGCATGGGGCCGACATAGCGCCCGTCCGGACCGGTGATGGGCGAGACGTTGAGTTCCAGATGCTCCGGCCCGACGGTGATGACCGTCTTGTGGGGGAGCGCCCGGGTGCCCTCGCCGACCATGGCGCGCTGGTGCTCCGGCCGCTTGTGGAAGACGTCGATGGACGTGCCCATCATGTTGTCGGCCTTCACCGGCAGGTGTTGTTCGATGCGCTTCAGCGTCTCCTTGCTGGTGCCGTTGACGTAGTTGATCCGGTAGGTCTTCGGATCGCAGGTCATGACGTTGACCGGCATCTTGTCGACCATCTGGAGGAGGCGGGCGGCCTCCTGGTCGGCGCGCACCTTGGCGGTGACGATCTGCCAGACGAGGACGGCGCGGCTGTAGAAGCCCCGGGCGTCGCGCAGGGCCGCGATGTCGAGCTCCAGGATCTCCTCGCCGAGATTGATGGTGGCCTTGTGCGGCAGGTTCGCCGGGTTGGCCAGCATGGTCCGCTGGTGGCTCGGATTGCGGTGGAAAATGTCGATCGAGGTGCCGACGATGGCCTTCGGGTCCACCTTGATGAGGTGGCGGATGCGCTCCAGCATCGCGAGCGACGCCGGGTTGGCGTAGTCGATGATGAAGTCGGTCGGCCGGCAGGTCATCACCGCCACCGGCAAGGCGTCGGCAACCCCGCGGAAGTGAGTGGGAGACAGTCGATCCGAGGTGGAACGGAAGCTGAGGAGCGACATCGACGGAGTATCCGAGGCTTGGAGGGGATCGACCGTCGTCTTGCGACCTCGGCCGGCAGGTGTCTTCCCGCCGAGGTCCACTATGTTTGCGCGGAGTGAAGATTCAGTTGATATTAATCACAAATCCTATAGTGCCAACATATACGTCAATGCTGTCGATCCAGGTGCGTGGTTGGCGCGTAGACCTCGGGTATTGACACCTGAGGGAGGCCAGTTCCCATGCCGGAGACCTACAGACATTCCATGCCGAGCAATGCGCAGCAGGCGCGCCAGGACGGCATCGCGCGCCAGTTCGAAACGGTGAACGCCGTCTCGCACACGATCAGCAGTCTCGCCGAGGATTATCGACGCCTGGCACGCCGCCTGGCCACGATGAAGATCACCGACGTCTAGGCCGGACCCGGGCCCTGCGGCCCGGCCAGTGCGCGATCGCGGGACGGGACGGCGAAGCCGGTCCCCATCGCGGACTTGACTGGTTCTGGCGATGCGCGCCGCCGCCCCGGTGTCCGGACGGGTCCCACGCACGGGGCCTCCGGACGCCGGCGGCGGCCGCTCCGCCTTCGAGCGGCCAAGGGCGCGTCGTGCGGCTCTGCTCAGGCGGCGGTCAGCTTGGCGAGCACGTCGTCGGACACCTCGAAGTTGGAGTAGACGTTCTGCACGTCGTCGTCGTCCTCCAGGGTGTCGATCAGCTTCATCAGCGACTGCGCCTTCTCCTCGTCGAGGGAGGTGCCGGTCTTCGGCCGCCAGACGCTCTTGACGCTTTCGGCTTGGCCGAGGGCGGATTCCAGCGCCTTCGACACCTCGCCGAGGCTTTCGAAGGCGCAGAGGATGACGTGGCCCTCCTCGCCGGATTCCACGTCGTCGGCGCCGGCCTCGATGGCCGCCTCCAGCACCGCGTCGGCGCTGCCGACCTCCGGCTTGTAGGTGATCTGGCCGACCCGGTCGAACATGAAGGCGACCGACCCGGTCTCGCCGAGGGCGCCGCCCGACTTGGTGAAGTAGGAGCGGACCGCGGAGGCGGTGCGGTTGCGGTTGTCCGTGAGGGCCTCCACGATGACGGCGACGCCGCCGGGGCCGTAGCCCTCGTAGCGGACCTCGTCGTAGTTGTCCGTGTCGGCGCCGGCCGCCTTCTTGATGGCGCGCTCCACGTTGTCCTTCGGCATGTTGTCGGCGCGCGCATTCTGGATGGCGAGGCGCAGGCGCGCGTTCATGGCCGGATCGGCGCCGCCCAGCTTGGCCGCGACGGTGATCTCTCGGGCGAGCTTGGAGAAGATCTTCGACCGCCGGGCGTCCTGGGCGCCCTTGCGGTGCATGATGTTCTTGAACTGACTGTGTCCGGCCATCGGAGCCTCGGCATGATGTTGAGCCGCGAGGGCGAACGGGCGTCGGCCCCCGTCGGCCCGCGGCAAGGTCGAGGGCCGGTCCGGCCCAGCGTGGAATGGCGGACTTATAGGCGCTGGACCTTCGGAAATAAAGAGACGGCGAAGGGGGGCTTGTGGCCGTCAGTGTTTGCATTGCCCTGGCACCCGCCCGAACCCTCATCCCGGCGAAAGCCGCGATCCAGCCGACGGTGGATGTCATTTGTTCCAATACGCCCACGGACAAGGACGGTTGGATCCCGGTTTTCGCCGGGATGACGGGATCTCCTAGAGCAATGTCCGACCAAGTTGAAAGACTTGGTCGATGAGACAATGCTCCAGGATATTGAATCTGGAGCGATTTCTTATCGACCTGATGATTCCGTCAGGTCGGAAAGCGCTCTAGTCGGAGACCCGAGGCAACGCCCTACCAGAAATCCGGCCGGGTCTCGCTGAGGCGCCCGCCGAGGCGCAGGGGCGCGATCTTTTCGGCGAGGCCGGTGCGGTCGGAGACCTCCACGCAGACGCCAGAGAGGGTGGGCTCGCCCATGGCGGGCTGGAAGCGGCCGCCGGGGATCTTGCGCAGGAACCGGCTGACCGGCTCCTCCTTCTCCATGCCGAGCACGCTGTCGTAGTCGCCGGTCATGCCGGCGTCGGACATGTAGGCGGTGCCGCCGGAGAGGATCTGGTGGTCGGCGGTCGGCACGTGGGTGTGGGTGCCGACGACGAGGCTCGCCCGCCCGTCGAGGAAGTGGCCCATGGCCTGCTTCTCGGAGGTCGCCTCCGCGTGCACATCCACAAGCACCGCGTCGGCCTGCTCGCCGAGCGGGCAGGCGGCGAGTTCGCGCTCGATCGCCTGGAAGGGATCGTCGAGGGCGTCCATGAAGACGCGGCCCATGACGTTGGCGACGAGCACGCGCGCGCCGTTGCGGGCGACGAAGAGGTTGGCGCCGCGCCCCGGCGTGCCGGCGGGGAAGTTGGCGGGGCGCAGGAGGCGGTCGACCCGCTCGATGTAGACGAGGGTCTCGCGCTGGTCCCAGATGTGGTTGCCGGTGGTGACCGCGTCGGCGCCGGCGTCGAGGATGGTCTGGCAGATCTCCTCGGTGATGCCGAAGCCGCCGGCGGAATTCTCCCCGTTCACCACCACGAAATCCAGGCGGTAGTCGGCGACGAGGCCCGGCAGCTTGTCCGCGATGGCGGTCCGGCCGGACCGGCCCACCACGTCCCCGACGAAAAGCATGCGCATGGGACGGTGGGCTCCTTGGTCGAACGGGTCCGGCTCAGCGGCCGGCGGGGCGGATGATCTCGCGCTCGGTGAGCACCAGGTGAAGCGGCACGTCGTGCGCCTCCATGGGCACCGCCTCCGCTTCCTGCACCGAGAAGCCCACGCCGATCAAGCGCGGATCGCGCCCCTCGGCGCGAAGCCGCGCGATCGTGATGTCGTAGAAGGCCTTGCCGTACCCGATCCGGCCGCCGGCGCGGTCGAACACGGAGAGCGGCACCAGCATGACGTCCGGCACCACCTCCGGGGCCTCCGGCGGCGGGCCGTAGGTGCCGAAGCCGAGGGGGACGAGGTCCACGTCGGGCAGCCAGCGGCGGAAGACGAGGTCGGGCTTGCGCATGATCGGCAGGCCGACCGGGTGGCCGGCGGCGTGGAGCGCTTCGATCAGCGGGCGAAGATCCACCTCCGAGCGGATCGGCAGGAAGGCCGACACGGCGGTGCCGGGGGCAAGGTCGAGCGCCGCGATCCGATCCGCGATCGCGCGCGATCCGGCTTCGCGCGCGGCGGGTGTCAGCGCGTCGCGGCGGGCGAGGCTCTCGGCCCGGAGCGCCGCCTTGCGGACGGCGAGAGCCTCGGCGGTGGGATCAGCAGACGGGGAGGGGCTGGCGGGCTGGTCGGCCAAGGGCGGGTCTCCGCGGGATCGGTCGGCGGGCGCGAGGCCGCTGGGGCCGGCGGGCGGCACGATGGGACTGCCGATGCGCTGTGTCGCGCCTGACCGGCGCGACCGGCGGGCGGATGTAGCGAGTGTGACGTCCCGCGGCGACCGTTGGAAGTTCGATCCCGGGAACCTACAGCGTAGGTGGGAGCCGTTTGTCCGAGCCCACGAGCCCGGTCAGGTACAGCCCCCTTTGGGAATCGTAAGGCCCCGGGGATATTAGAGTTCCTGACGCGAAGCGCAGCAACGTCACGGAGTGAATATAGGGGGTCGGAGGGGGGAGTGGAAGAGGGGGGATGAGGAGTGGATCGAGGTGGGTAGGAAAGCGCGGGTGGTCCGCCTTCGCGGATCATGGCGATGAAGGAGGGTCGTAAGCGCTTCTCGATGGTGGCAATGGTGCGTTCGGTTCGGCGTCATTCCGGCGAAAGCCGGGATCCAGCCGACGCGGATGCAGGGTGTGACGTTGAGGAGGGGGACGGGACGGTTGGGCCCCGGCCTTCGCCGGGGTGACGATCGGGATTACATGGACAGGATACGACCGAGCGACCTCTGCTCTCCAGCACGCTTGGCGTTCGAAGCGCCAAGGTCTCCAGGAGTTGGCGCCGGATCGGGCCGGATCTTGCGCGTTCCGTACCGCCTTTTGCCTCAGCCCTCTCGCGTCCCCGCACCGCCCCTTCCCTTCAGACCTCCCGCCTCCCCCTCCGCTCCTTCGCCTCACCCCTCCCGCTTGCCCCCTGCCAGCGCCTCGGCGAGCGATTCGATGCGGGTGGCGGTGGTGAGGAGGGCGTCGGCGAGGCGGGATTCCAGGAGGGCGTGGGCTTCGGCCATGCGGTCGCTCTCGGCGCGGGCCTCGGCGAGGTCGGCGGTGAGGGCGTCGAGGCGGCGTTCGGTCTCCACCATGCGGTCGAGCACCGTGATGGCGCTCATCACGGTGAGCCGCTGGTCGCCGATTTCGCCGAACACGCCGCGCAGCTGGTCGATGGTCTGGTCGAGCCGGCTCGCGAGGCCGAGGAGGTGCTCCTCCTGGCCGTCGTCGCAGGCCATGCGGTAGGTCTTGCCGGCGATGGTGACGGTCACCTGGGCCATGGATCACCCGCCGTGCGCGTCGAGGACCGCGCGGATGGATTCCATCGCGGCGACGAGGCGGCGCGACACCTCGCGGTTGGCGTCTTCCAGGCGGCCGGAGCGCGCCATGGCGCCGTCGAGGTCCATCGCGAGGCGCGAGCGGTCCTCGCCGAGGCGAGCCAGTTCGTCCTCCAGCGTGGCGATGGTGCGGTCGGCGCCCTGACGCCGCCCGACAGCGGCTTCCAGACGGTCGACCGCCCGGTCGAGAGTCGCAAGGGCCGCGTCCAGCGACACCGTATCGGCCATGCCATGCCTCCGTCGACCGTCGGACGACGACGGTCCTCGTCTGTTTGACCACGATTCTCGCCGCGTTGCCACCGGCGCACTCGCGCAAGGGTCGAACCGGACGTCAGAAACATATGATAAGTCACCCTTTTTGGTGGCGCCAGCCGGGAAGAGGCGCGAAGGCGCGGCGTTGACAGGTTGTTACCGCCTGCTATTGATCCGGCCGAACAAGGCTCTGGTCCGTGTTTTCCGCCGCTCCGCGCCTTCGCCGGCGGCGCGGAAGGCCGCCCGCGCGAGGGGAAAGCCCCCGCCGCGGGTGGGTTCTTCCGAAGGACGCGGATGACGGCGGTCCGCCACTGACCGCTTAGCGCGAGATAGGATCCAGCATGACCGATCTGTCCTCCATTCCGGCCATGGCCAACGCCATCCGGGCCCTTTCCATGGACGCGGTGGAGAAGGCCAAGTCGGGCCATCCGGGCATGCCGATGGGCTGCGCGGACATCGCCGCCGTGCTGTTCGGAGAGGCCATCAAGTATGACGCCGCCGCCCCCTACTGGCCGGACCGGGACCGCTTCATCCTCTCGGCCGGCCACGGCTCCATGCTGCTCTACTCGGTGCTGCACCTGATCGGCGTCGCCGACATGAGCCTCGACGAGATCCGCAATTTCCGCCAGCTCGGCTCCAGGACGGCCGGCCATCCGGAGTTCGGCTACGCCGCCGGCATCGAGACCACCACCGGGCCGCTCGGCCAGGGGCTCGCCATGTCGGTCGGCTTCGCCCTCGGCGAGCGGCTGATGAACGCCCGCTTCGGCGACGACCTCGTCGACCACCGCACCTATGTGATCGCCGGCGACGGCTGCCTGATGGAGGGCATCAGCCACGAGGCCATCTCGCTCGCCGGCCACCTGAAGCTGAACAAGCTGGTGGTGATCTGGGACGACAACGGCATCTCCATCGACGGCCCGGTGTCGCTGTCGGAGACCGGCGACATCCTGAAGCGCTTCGAAGCGGCCGGCTGGGCGACTTCGCGCATCGACGGCCACAACCCGAGCGAGATCGCGGCGGCGCTGGCGGCGGCCAAGACCTCCGACAAGCCGGTGCTGATCGCGGCGAAGACCGTGATCGGCAAGGGCGCGCCGAACAAGGCCGGCAGCCACGCGGTGCATGGCGCGCCGCTCGGCGGCGACGAGATCGCGGCCGCCCGGCAGGCGCTCGGCTGGACCGCGGCGCCGTTCGAGGTGCCGGCGGAGATCCTGGCCGACTGGCGCGCGGCGGGCCGGCGTTCGGCCGACGCGCGGGCGGCCTGGGAGGCCCGGCTCGCGGCGGCGGCCCCGGCGGTGCGGGCCGAGTTCGAGCGGCGCATCAAGGGCGGCCTGCCGGCGGACTTCGCCGCGGCGGTTGCGGCCTACAAGGCCGAGCTCGTCGCCACCAAGCCGAAGGTCGCCACGCGCAAGTCGTCCGAGATGGCGCTGGAGGTGATCAACAAGGCGGTACCGGAGATGATCGGCGGCTCGGCCGACCTCACCGGCTCCAACCTCACCAAGACCAAGGGCCAGCCGCCGGTGATGCCGGGCGACTACAGCGGCAGCTACATCCACTACGGCATCCGCGAGTTCGGCATGGCGGCGGCCATGAACGGGCTGGCGCTCCACGGCGGGCTGATCCCCTACGGCGGCACCTTCCTGGTCTTCTCCGACTACGCCCGCCCGGCGATCCGTCTCGGCTCGCTGATGCACCAGCGGGTGATCCACGTGCTCACCCACGATTCGATCGGCCTCGGCGAGGACGGCCCGACCCACCAGCCGGTGGAGCATCTGGCGGCGCTTAGGGCCATCCCGAACCTCATCGTGTTCCGCCCGGCCGACGCGGTGGAGACCCTGGAGGCCTGGGAGGTGGCGGTGACCGAGCGGGCCCGGCCGTCGGTGCTCGCCCTCTCGCGGCAGAACCTGCCGGCGCTCCGCACGACCGAGACGGCGGAGAACCTCGTCGCCAAGGGCGCCTACGAGATCGCGCCGGCGGCTGGCGAGGCGGTGGTGTCGCTCTTTGCCACCGGCTCGGAGGTGTCGCTCGCGGTCGCCGCCAAGGCGATCCTGGAGGCCGCCGGCCATCCGACGCGCGTGGTCTCGGTGCCGAGCTTCGAGCTCTTCGCCGCCCAGCCGGAGGGCTATCGGGCCGCGGTGATCGGCACGGCCAAGGTGAAGGTCGCCGTGGAGGCCGCCATCCGCCAGGGCTGGGACGCGGTCATCGGCTCGGACGGGATCTTCGTCGGCATGTCGGGCTTCGGCCTCTCCGGCCCGGCGGAGAAGGTCTACGCCCACTTCGGCATCACCGTTGAGGCGGTGGCCGACAAGGCGCAGGCCGCGCTTGCAAAGGCGTGAGGGATAGCCGGTTCCGGGGCGGTTGCCGACGCGACTATTGTCGCGCCGCACAACGCCCCGGCGCCGGTGTAGCGTTAGGCAATTTCGCCACGGGGTGTGGACTGCAAACCGGCACGGGGATAAACCCTGGCCATCCACGCCCTCGGCCCCCCATCCCGCGCCCGAGGCGCGGACCCGCCGCCGCCCGCAACAAGCCGGGCGCGAAGTCTTGGATCAAGGAGTGACGCGCATGGCTGTCAAGGTCGCCATCAACGGGTTCGGTCGCATCGGGCGCAACGTGCTGCGCGCCATCATCGAGTCGGGTCGCACCGACATCGAGGTGGTGGCCATCAACGACCTCGGCCCCGTCGAGACCAACGCCCACCTGATGCGCTACGACAGCGTCCACGGCAAGTTCCCCGGCACCGTGACCGTGTCGGGCGACACCATCGACGTGGGCCGCGGCCCGATCAAGGTGACGGCGGTCCGTAATCCGGCGGAGCTGCCGCACAAGGACCTCGGGGTGGAGATCGCCCTCGAATGCACCGGCATCTTCACCTCGCGCGAGAAGGCCGCCGCCCACCTGACGGCCGGCGCCAAGCGGGTGATCGTGTCGGCCCCGGCCGACGGCGCCGACCTGACGGTCGTCTACGGCGTCAACCACGACAAGCTCACCAGCGAGCACGTGGTGATCTCCAACGCCTCGTGCACCACCAACTGCCTCGCGCCGGTCGCCAAGGTCCTCAACGATGCGGTCGGCATCGAGAAGGGCTTCATGACCACCATCCACAGCTACACCGGCGACCAGCCGACGCTCGACACCATGCACAAGGACCTCTACCGCGCCCGCGCGGCGGCCATGTCCATGATCCCGACGTCGACGGGCGCCGCCAAGGCCGTCGGCCTGGTGCTGCCGGAGCTGAAGGGCAAGCTGGACGGCGTCGCCATCCGCGTGCCGACCCCGAACGTGTCGGTGGTGGACCTCGTCTTCACCGCCAAGCGGGCGACCAGCGTGGAAGAGATCAACGCGGCCATCAAGGCGGCGGCGGACGGCCCGCTGAAGGGCGTGCTCGGCTACACCACCGAGCCCAACGTCTCGATCGACTTCAACCACGACCCGCACTCGTCCACCTTCCACATGGACCAGACCAAGGTGATGGACGGCGTGCTCGTGCGCATCCTCTCCTGGTACGACAACGAATGGGGCTTCTCCAACCGCATGGCGGACACCGCCGTGGCGCTCGGCAAGACCCTCTGAAACGACGACGAGCCCTGCCGCGAGGCGGGGCTTTTCGCTTGTGGTGGGCGGTAGGGCGCGGGCGACGGGTGTCGGCGGCTGAACGTCCGGCGTTGGCGGTTCTCCCCCTCTCCCCAACCCTCCCCCTCCAGGGGGGAGGGGGTGCGGGGGTGGTTCGGGGATTGTCCTGGTACCGGTTCGGCTCAACGGCTCGCCCTCAATCTCGACGCGCCCCCTCTCCCCTTGAGGGAGAGGGTTGGGGTGAGGGGTGAACCACGGCCCCAGGTGATTGGCCCTTGCTCAACGGCCCCGGGCCACCGCCCTCGGTAAGCGCGTCTCCCCGACCACAGCCCACCCGCATGACGATCCCGCTCTGACACTTGTTCCCGGAGGCTCTCCCCCCATGTCCGCCTTCAAGACCCTCGACGACGGCGATTTCGCCGGCAAGCGCGTGCTCGTTCGCGTGGACCTCAACGTGCCGATGGAAAACGGCGTCGTCACCGACACGACCCGCATCGACCGCATCGTGCCGACCATCCGCGACCTCTCCGACAGGGGCGCCAAGGTGATCCTGCTCGCCCACTTCGGCCGGCCGAAGGGCGAGCGCAAGGCGGAGGACAGCCTGAAGCCGGTGGTGGCGCCGCTCGCCCACGCGGTGGGCCGGCCGGTCGCCTTCGCGGACGACTGCGTGGGCGAGACCGCCGCCGCCGCCGTCGCCATGCTGGCGGACGGCGAGATCCTGCTCCTGGAGAATACCCGCTACCACAAGGGCGAGGAGAAGAACGACGCGGGCCTCGTCGCCGAGATGGCCAAGCTCGGCGACGCCTATGTGAACGACGCCTTCTCGGCGGCCCACCGGGCGCACGCCTCCACCGAGGGCCTCGCCCACGCGCTGCCGGCCTATGCGGGCCGCACCATGGAGGCGGAGCTGACCGCGCTGCAGAAGGCCCTCGGCACGCCGAAGCGGCCGGTGCTGGCGGTGGTCGGCGGCGCCAAGGTGTCGACCAAGATCGACCTTCTGGAGAACCTCGTCGCCAAGGTGGACATCCTCGTCATCGGCGGCGGCATGGCCAACACCTTCCTCGCCGCGCAAGGGGTGAACGTCGGCAAGTCGCTCTGCGAGCACGACCTCGCCGAGACGGCGCGGCGCATCCTCGACAAGGCCAAGGCGGACGGCAAGGAGATCGTGCTGCCGGTGGACGCGGTGATCGCCCGCGAGTTCAAGGCGAACGCCGCCAACGAGACGGTGCCGGTGGACCAGGTGCCGGCGGACGCCATGATCCTCGACGCCGGCCCGGCCTCCGTCGCCGTGGTGGCGGAGAAGATCGACGCCGCCGCGACGCTGCTCTGGAACGGCCCGCTCGGCGCCTTCGAGATCGCCCCCTTCGACGCGGCGACGGTCGCGGCGGCCCGCCACGCGGCGGCCCGCACGAAGGCCGGGAAGCTGCTCTCGGTGGCAGGCGGCGGCGACACGGTCGCGGCCCTCAACCACGCGGGCGCGGCGGACGACTTCACCTACGTGTCGACGGCGGGTGGTGCTTTCCTGGAGTGGCTGGAGGGCAAGGACCTGCCGGGCGTGAAGGCGCTGATGGAGGGGTGAGGGGAAGGGGGGTGGGGTGGTTGGCGGGGTGGCTTGCACGCGGGGCCAACCCCCTGCCACGCCGTCATCCCGGCGAAAGCCGGGATCCAGCCGACCGGGTAATCGCACGGACGGTGCGGATGGGGCCGCCGACGGTTGGGCCCCGGCTTTCGCCGGGGTGACGATCTGGCCCCGACGGTGGCGGCGGGGTGGAGAGGGTTCGCTCGCCGCCCGTCATTGGCCCTCGCCCGCCACGCTCGTCATGGTCCGGTTCTGCCGGACCATCTACGCGTTTGCGACGTTAGGGAATGCGTGGATGGTCCGCCTTCGCGGACCATGACGATGGGGGTGGGGTGGGTGAAGGGTGGAGGGCGCTTATGCGCCGTTCGCCCACCGCGCTCGTCATGGTCCCGTTCGGCCGGACCATCCACGCATTGTCGACGGCACGAAATGCGTGGCGGGTCCGCCCGCGCGGACCATGACGATGGGGAGCGTCGGGATGCGGCCCTAGCGCCTCCCCTGACGAACGGTCCCCCAACCCCTCAGCCAGGGTCGTCTCCGAGGACGCGGCGGACCTTGCCGCCGTGGCGGGTGCGGAGGTCGTCGCGGAGGCGGCGGAGGGGTGGGGCGTAGAGGAAGCCGAAGGAGACGCAGCCTTCGCGGCCTTCCACGGCATGGTGCAGGCGGTGGGCCTGGACGAGGCGCTTCAGGTAGGGGTTCTTCGGCTGGTGGCGGAACGGCCAGCGCTGGTGCACCAGGCCGTCGTGGACGAAGAAGTAGAGAAGGCCGTAGACGGTGATGCCAACGGCGACCCAGAAGAGGGGCGGCCACCAGGCCGAGCCGACGGCGAAGAGGGCCACAGGGACGAGGGCGAAGATCACCGCGTAGAGGTCGTTCTTCTCGAACGCCCCGTCGTGCGGCTCGTGGTGGGAGCGGTGCCAGCCCCAACCCCAGCCGTGCATGATGTAGCGGTGCGAGGCCCAGGCCACCGCCTCCATCACCACCACGGTGGCGACCACGATCAACAGCGCAACGACAACCGACACGGGTTCAAGGTCCTTTCGTTCGAGCCGGTGATCGGCCGGCGGAGCGCCGTCGATCGACCCGGAAGGGAGGGATCGGCCGGCGCGGGTCGGTGGATCCGCGCGCCGGGCCTGGATCGGCCCGTGCGCCGCAGGACAACGGACGATCCCGAGCCGGGGAAGGCTCATGCGGCGCCGGTGATCGGCCTGCGCCGAACCGGATCCGGACGTCGTCGCATCGACCTCCGGGCGCACCCCCGTGCTTCACCCGGCGCGGGCTTCGCCGACCCGTTCGCGGCGGGCCTCGATGGCTTCGCCGAACACCCAGCGGACCAGGTGGCCGAGGCGGCCGGCGCCGCGGGGCTGGTCCTTCAGGGCGCCGATCGCCTTGGATACATGGTGCGCGAGGCGGCGGCGTCCACCGTCGACGCCGACGAGGGCGATCATGGTGGCCTTGTCCCGGTCCTGGTCCACGTCCTTGCCGAGGAGGCTCGCGTCGCCGGTGTTGTCCAGGATGTCGTCGAGGATCTGGAAGGCCTGGCCGAGTTCGCGGGCGAACTCGCGCAAGCGCCGGCGGCAGCTGTCGTCGGAACAGCTGATCACGCAGACGCTGTCGATGGCCGCGGTGAAGAGCGAGCCGGTCTTGCGGTCGTTGGCGATGGCGACATCGGCGGGCGTCCGGTCGCGGCCGCTGCGAAGGTCCGCGTACTGGCCGCCGACGAGGCCGTTGACGCCGACGGTGTCGGACAGGATGGCGACGAGGCGCGCGCGCTGGTCGCCGGTGACCCGCGGCACCGCCGTCATGGTGCCGAAAGCCTGGGCGAGCAGGCCGATGGAGGCCAGGATGGCGATGTCCTCGCCGAAGCGCACGTGCACCGCCGGCTGGCCGCGCCGGAGGGCGGCGTCGTCCATGGACGGCAGGTCGTCCAGAATGAGCGAGGCGGTGTGGACCATCTCCAGGGCGCAGCCGGCATCGAGCACGGCCGCCTCGTCGGCGCCGAGATCGCGGGCGGCGAGCAGCGCCATCATGGGACGGAGCCGCTTGCCCGGCGACAGGAGCGCGGTCCGCATGGCCTCGCGCACCAGGTCGCCGGTGCCGACCGGGCCGATCAGCCGGGCGAGCCGGGCGTCGATCATCCGGCGGAAGGCGCGGGTCTCCAGGTCGAACCCGTCGGCGGCGGCGGCCGGGGCGTCTTCCGGTTGCGGGACGAAAGCGGACGCGGGCTCGCTGATCATCGGGACTGTCACCTTCATGGCGGCGGCGCCGACCGCGACATGGCCCGGCGGCGCCCTATGTGAACCCTGGCGGCGCGGCGGCGTTGTCACCAGTGCGAAGCCGAACCTTGAGTTCGAGAAGGAACGCGGGGAGTTGATGATGGTTGCGTCCGGACTGCCCGACCAGCGCCTTCCCGACAGGCCAGCCGAGGCGGGCCGCACCGGCCCGCTGGAAGCCCGCAAGGACGACCACCTGGACATCGTGCTCGGCGGTCTCGCCGCCCCGCGCGGCGTGGAGACCGGGTTCGACGCGATCCGCTTCGCCCACGCGGCGGCGCCGGAGCTTCACCTCGACGCGGTGGATCTTTCGCGTGATTTCCTCGGCCGGCGGCTCCGCGCGCCGCTGCTCATCAGCTCCATGACGGGCGGGCCGCTGCGCGCCGCGGCCATCAACCGCCATTTGGCGGAAGCCGCCCAGCATCTGGGCATCGCCCTCGCGGTCGGGTCGCAGCGGGTGGCCCTGGAGAGCGAGGCGGCCACCGGCCTCACCCGGGCGCTGCGGCGGCTGGCGCCGGACGTGCCGCTGCTGGCCAATCTCGGCGCCGCGCAACTCGTCGGCGGCTATGGCCCGGACGAGGCGCGGCGGGCCGTGGACATGATCGAGGCGGACGCGCTCATCATCCATTTCAACCCGCTGCAGGAGGCGCTGCAGCCGGAGGGCGACCGGGACTGGCGCGGGGTGCTCCATGCCGTCGCGGCACTCGCCCGGGCGCTTCCGGTGCCGCTGGTCGCCAAGGAGGTGGGCGGCGGCATCTCGGGGGCGCTCGCCCGCCGGCTGGTGGACGCGGGCGTCCCGGTGATCGACGTGGCCGGGGCCGGGGGCACCAGCTGGGCCGCCGTGGAGGCGGAGCGGGCCGTGTCGCCGGCGGACCGGGCGGTCGCGCTCGCCTTCGCCGGGTGGGGCATTCCGACCGCCCGCGCCATCGCGGACGTGCGGGCCGCCTGCCCGACGGCAGTGGTGATCGGCTCCGGCGGGGTGCGCGACGGGGTGGACGCCGCCAAGGCGATCCGGCTCGGCGCCGACCTGGTGGGGCAGGCCGCGGGGGTGCTGCGCGAGGCGACCGTCTCCACCGAGGCGGTGATCGACCACATGACGGTGATGATCCGCCAGCTGGCGGTCGCGTGCTTCTGCACCGGTTCGGCGGACCTCGCCGCGCTCGCCAAGGCGCCGCTGCTGGAGCCGGGACCGGCCGCCGGGAGCGCTTCGGGGCAAACGGGCGATGCCCGGTGAAACCGGCGGCGCCCCTTCGGCATTACCGAAGCCCGGCACCGCCGATCGGCGGTCTGGTCGAGCGGCCGCCGACCGGCGGCTTGGTCGAGCGGCCGCCGACCGGCGGCTGGGCCGAACCACCGGTGTTGCCGCATGACGGACGACCGCGCCCATGTTCCTGCCCGCTGCCGTGAAACGTCTGCTGCCGGCCCGCCGCAAGCGCTCGCCGCCGCCGCTCTCCGCGGCTGGCTACGGGGCAGTCGCCGCCGTGCTCGTCGGCGGGCTCTTCCTGCTGCTCGTCGCCTATGGCCGGCCGTTGCTGCCGGAGACGGGCTTCGCCCTCTTCGGACCCTCGGCCGGGTCGTCCGGATCGAGCGCGCTGTTCGACTGGTACACGACGCTGCACGTGATCTACGGCATGGGCCTTCGCGTGCTCCTCTGGCGCACGTCCGCCCACTGGCCGAAGCCGTGGCTGGTGATCGTCGCCCTGGCGGCCGCGGTTCTCTGGGAGGCGGTGGAGAACATGCCGGCGATCGCCGCCGCCTTCACCCTCGACCAGGCGGCCGGCGATTATGGCGGCGACACCCTCCTCAACGCGTTCGGGGATGTGACCGCCGCGCTGGCGGGTTACGGCCTGGCGGCCCGGCTGCCCTTCGGCGCCACGCTGGCGGCGGCGGCGGTCGTCGAAGGGGTGATGATGGCGATCGGCTTCGACGGGCTCATCGGCGCCACCTGGAAGGTGCTCGCCGGCGCGGCCTGAAACGGTGCGCGGAACGCAGCGTCGTATAGGCGATACTACGTAAGAGATCATGCTAGGGTGCGGTCGGATCCGGCGGGAGGGACGACATGGCGGCGGCGGTGGACGGAGGCGAGTCGGACTTCAGGATGCTGGCCGACGGCGCTCCGGTGATGATCTGGCGCTCCGACCTCGACATGGGATGCGACTATTTCAACGCGCCCTGGCTCGCCTTCACGGGCCGGCCGCTGGACCTGGAACTGGGGTTCGGCTGGGCGGAGGGCGTGCATCCGGACGACCACGCGCGCTGCGTGGAGATCTACACGCGGGCGTTCCAGGCCCGCGAGTCGTTCTCGATGGACTATCGCCTCCGCCGCCACGACGGAGAATACCGCTGGCTGAGGGACAACGGGCGGCCGTTCGACCGGAACGGGGCGTTCGCGGGCTATTTCGGATCGTGCATCGACATCACCGACATGATCGTCGCTCTGTCGGAGACGGAGCGGCTGGCGACCGAGAAGGCCGCGCTCACCCGCGAGCTCCATCACCGGGTGCGCAACAACCTGCAGATGATCACCAGCCTGCTCGTGATGCAGGCGGACGCGGCCGCCGATCCGGTCGCCCGCACGGCGCTGCGCGACGCCGCCCAGCGGGTGCAGGCCATGGCGCTGATCCAGGCCATGCTGCACGAGGGCGACAGCTTCGCCGCCGTGAACCTCTCCGCCTACCTGCGGGCGCTGGTGGAGGCGGCGGGCGCGCTGCAGCCGGGCGGCGCGTCGTTCGACTATACGGACGCCTCGGTCGGCGGGCCGGTGCGCCTGACCCTCGACCGCAGCCTGTCGATCGGGCTCGCCCTCAACGAGGCGCTGATGAATTCCGCCCGGCACGCCTTCCCGGACGGCCGCAAGGGGCGCGTCAGCGTGCGTCTGGAAGCGGAGGCGGACGGCACGCTGGCGATCCGGGTGACGGACGACGGCGTGGGGCTGCCGACGCCCGATCTCCTGCACCGGCCGCGGACGCTTGGCCTGCGCCTCCTCACCCGGCTCATCCGCCAGAGCGGCGGCAACGTGGAGGCGCTGCCCTCCGACGTGGGCGCGGCGCTGCGCTTCCGCATGCAGACGTGACAACCGGCTGATGAAGGTCGGCCTCCTCCGACCTTCATCAGCCGGTTATGGGCGGCAGCCCGAAACGCCAACGGGCGGCCCGAGGGGCCGCCCGCCGTTCGCTTGAACCGATCCGGTGTCAGAACAGGTTGTAGCGCAGGCCGACGCGCACTTCGTGCGCCTCGATGTCGTTGTATTCCAGCGGCGCCGTGAACGTCGGGATGGTGTCGCTCTTGGCGTCGCCGAGGTTCATGTAGCGGTAGTTGATGTCGAGGAGCAGGTTCTCGGTCATCTTGAACGAGGTGCCGGCCATCAGGGCCCAGGCGAAGTTCCAGGTGCCGTCGCCGTCGTATTCGGCGGTCGGCGCGCTGACGGTGCGCACGTTGGATGTGGTCAGGTAGCTGGCGCCGATGCCCGCGCCGACGTAGGGCGTGAAGCCGTACCAGGTTCCGATGTCCACGTAGGCGTTGATGAGGCCGCTCCAGGCGTCGATGTCCGCCGCCTCCTCGCTGAAGCCGGCGCCGCCGCCGACGCACGGGGCGCGGCAGTTCAGGTTGCCCTCGAAGGTGGACTTGAACTCGTAGTCGAGCGTGGCATCCATGCGCAGGTGGTTGTTGAACTGGTAGCCGACGCCGGCGCCGATGACCGCCGTGTCGTCCAGGGACTCGCCCCAGAAGGGCTCGTAGCCGGTCTCGTCGAAGTCGGCGTTCGGGTCCGAGTAGGCCTTGTAGCCGATGTCGCCGCGCAGGTACCAGCCGCCGGCCGACGGCAGGGGCAGGGGCTCGGGCGTTTCGATGATGGGGTATTCCGGCATGTCGGCGGCCAGCACCGGCGACATCAGACCGGCCAGGGCCAACACGGACCCGGATGCAACGAAGACGAGAAATTTCATCGGATCGGTCCCTTCGCGACGCGCACCGGCCCCGGGGGGCCGCTCGTGAATTCATTCGTGATTCACCATGATCGAAGAGGGTTAATGGCTGCTTAACCACATTCCTTAACCACGCCGGTTATGGTTGCCGATCGGTGAATGGACGTCGGAACACGAAAAAGCCCGCCGGTTGGCGGGCTTGGCGACGTGCAGGATGCACCGAAGGCGGACGGGCGGCAGGCCGGATCCTGCCGCCGGCGCGGCGGCGCATGGGAGCCGCTTGAAGGTCGGACCGGCCGGCGCCCGGTCGGGCTCGGTATCAGGCGGCGGCCGAGGAGATGGCCTCGATAATGTCGTCGACCACGGCCGAGACGAGGCTCTCGTTGTCGCCCTCGCCCATCACCCGGATCAGGGGCTCGGTGCCGGAGGGGCGCACGACGACCCGGCCGCCGGAGCCGAGGCGATCGGTGCCGGACGCGATGGCGAGGCGGACGGTGTCGCGTTCGAGCGGCTTGCCGCCGGCATGGCGGACGTTGCGCAGGATCTGCGGCACCGGGTCGAAGCGGTGGCAGATGTCGCTCATGGGGCGCTCGGAGCGCTTGACGACGGCCAGCACCTGGAGGGCCGCCACCAGGCCGTCGCCGGTGGTGGTGTAGTCGGACAGAACGATGTGGCCGGACTGCTCGCCGCCCACGTTGTAGCCGCTCGCCCGCATGGCCTCCACCACGTAGCGGTCGCCCACCTTGGTGCGGACGAGGTCGAGGCCCTCGGCGGCGAGATAGCGTTCCAGCCCGAGGTTGGACATGATGGTGGCGACGATGCCGGGCTTGGCGAGCCGGCCGTCCTCCTTGAAGGAATGGGCCACCACGGCCATCAGCTGGTCGCCGTCGACGATCTGGCCCTTCTCGTCGATGAGAATCACCCGGTCGGCGTCGCCGTCGAGGGCGATGCCGATGTCGGCGCGCACCTCGTGCACCTTGGCGACCACCGCGTCGAGGCTGGTGGAGCCGCATTCCTTGTTGATGTTGAAGCCGTTCGGCTCCACCCCGAGGGTGACCACGTCGGCGCCGAGTTCCCACAGCACCTCCGGGGCGACCCGGTAGGCGGCGCCGTTGGCGCAGTCGACCACCACGCGCAGGCCGTCGAGCGACAGGTGGCGCGGCAGGGTGCGCTTGGCGAACTCCACATAGCGGGCGCGGTCGCCGTCCACGCGCTTGGTGCGGCCGAGGTCCTGCGGGCCGGCGAGCCGCCCGGAGAGGTCGCCGTCGATCAGCGCCTCGATCTCCGTCTCCACGTCGTCGGAAAGCTTGTAGCCGTCCGGCCCGAACAGCTTGATGCCGTTGTCCGCGAAGGCGTTGTGGGAGGCCGAGATCATCACCCCGAGGTCGGCGCGGAGCGACCGGGTCAGCATGGCGACCGCCGGGGTCGGAACCGGGCCGGTGAGGAAGACGTCCACGCCGACGGCGGTGAAGCCGGCGGTCAGCGCCGGCTCGATCATGTAGCCGGAAAGACGCGTGTCCTTGCCGATCACCACCCGGTGGCGGTGCTTGCCCCGCTTGAACGCAAGGCCGGCCGCCATGCCCACCTTGAGGGCGATGTCGGGCGTGATGGGGAAGCGGTTGGCGGTGCCGCGGATGCCATCGGTGCCGAAATAGGTGCGGGACATGGGAAAAGCCGTACTCGTGAGAACAATCGGGCGGAAGGGCCGAGCCTGTGCCTGCCCTCTCTTAATGCAAACCGTCCGCAAAATTGGTTCACAAATTATGAGCATCCGTAACGGTCAGCCGCAAGGCCCGGCCGTTCGGCGGGTGCAGGGAGGGGGCGTGCCGTTGGGGTGGCGCCCTCGACGTCATCCCGGCGGAAGGCCGGGATCCAGCCGACGGCGTTGCGAGCCTCGCCCGTGAGGATGGACGACCGTCGGTTGGGCCCCGGCGTTCGCCGGGGTGACGATCTTGGCTGGGCGAGCGGGACGACGACGAGCGGGAGCGCGTTCCTCGGGCGGGGTCGATGGTGTGGCCCGCAGCGCCATCCCCGTCATGGTCCGCGCAGGCGGACCAGCCACGCATCCGGTCGGGTGGCGAGGGAACGCCGGGAATGCGTGGGTGGTCCGCCTTCGCGGACCATGACGGTCGAGGATGGAGGATGCGGAAACGCAACGAGCACGGCGGACGCGGCGCGGTGTAGTCCGACCGTGGCGATCGCCCGCGAGGGCCCTACCGCTCCGTCAGCTTCAGCTCGATGCGGCGGTTGCGGGCGTTGACGGTGTCGTCGTCGCCGGGTTCCAGGGGCTGGAATTCGCCGAAGCCGGCGGCGACGAGGTGTTCCGGGGAGACGCCTTGCGAGACGAGGTACTTGACCACCGAGATGGCGCGGGCGGCGGAGAGCTCCCAGTTGTCGCGGAAGCGGCCGGTGCCGGAGAGGGGGCGGGCGTCGGTGTGGCCGTCGACGCGGAGCACCCAGGCGATCTCGTCCGGGATCTGGCCCTCAAGCTCCACGAGGGCGGCCGCCAGCTTGTCGAGTTCGCCCTGGCCGTCCACGTTCACGTCGGACTGCCCGGAGTTGAACAGCACCTCCGACTGGAACACGAAGCGGTCGCCGACGACGCGGATGTCGGAGCGCTGGGAGAGGATTTCGCGCAGGCGCCCGAAGAAGTCGGAGCGGTAGCGGGCGAGCTCCTGCACCCGCTGGGCGAGGGCGACGTTGAGGCGGCGGCCGAGGTCGGCGATCTTGGCGCTGCTCTCCCGGTCGCGGCTTTCGGAGGCGTTGAGGGCGTCCTCCAGGGCGGCGATCTGCCGACGGAGCGCGGAGATCTGCTGGTTGAGAAGCTCCACCTGGGCGAGCGCCCGCTGGCTCGACCGCTTCTCGTCCGACAGCTGGCCGGAGAGCACGGCGATCTGGCGGTCCGTCTGGTCTTCCGAGCCGGCGCTCTCCTCGATCGCGCCCTGCAACTCGCTGCGGGCGGCCTCGGCGGCGGTCAGGCTCGACTGCAGCAGCGAGATGTTGTCCTGCAGGTCGCGGTTGTTCGCCCGCTCCAGGGCGAGCAGTTCGGTCAGCTCGGCGATCTGGGCGTTGAGGCGGGTCAGCACCGTGTCGCGGTCGGTGATCTGCTGGCTGAGGAAGAATTGCGCCAGCATGAACACGGAGAGAAGGAAGATGATGGAGAGCACGAGCGTCGACAGCATGTCGACGAAGGCCGGCCAATAGTCCTGCTGGGCGGTGAACCGGCGGCGGCTGAGGGCCATGGCATCAATCCCTGGTGCGTTCGACCGCACCGGTCAGGAGTTCCAGCAGGCGCCGGATCTCCTTCTGCTGTTCCGCCTGGGCGTCGGCCCAGGAGCGGACGAGCTGCTGCTCGGCCCGCATGTGCTGCACGAGGCCCTGGACGCCCTCTGCGAGGTTGGCGAGCGCGTGGCTCTGCAGCCGCCCGCCGCCGTCCTGCAGGGTGCGGGTCAGCCGCTCGATGGCAAGGCGCAGCTGGTCCGGCGCTCCGCCGGGGGTCCGCGAATCGGCGGAGTTGATGCCCTCCAGTTCGGCCTGGGTGGAGAGCCAGTCCTCAAGATCAAGATAGAAGCGGTTCTGCGCCTGCCCGGCCTGGAGGTCGAGGAAGCCGAGGATGAGCGAGCCGGCAAGGCCGAAGAGGGACGACGAGAAGGCGGTGCCCATGCCGGCGAGCGGCGCCTGCAGGCCGGCCTTCAGGTCCTCGAAGATGACACCGGCGGCGCCGGAGCCGACGTCGAGCGCCTGGATGGTGTTGCCGACCGACGAGACGGTGGAGATGAGGCCATAGAAGGTGCCGAGGAGGCCGAGGAAGACCAGGAGGCCGGTCATGTAGCGGGAGATCTCCCGCGCCTCGTCGAGCCGGTTGGCGATCGAATCGAGCATCGACCGCATGGCCGTGGTGGAGATCGACGTCTGCCCCAGCCGGTCGCCGAGGAGCGTCGCCATGGGGGCGAGGAGCACCGGCGCGCGCCGGACTTCCAGGCCCGGCTCGCCGTAGCGGTAGGAGTTGACCCAGCGCACCTCGGGGAAGAGGCGGATCACCTGCCGGAACGACAGGATGATGCCGATCACCCCGACGGCGAGGATCAGCCCGTTGAGCCCGGGGTTGGCCACGAAGGCGGTCTGCAGCTGGCGATAGAGCAGCATCAGCAGAAACGCGACGATGACCAGGAAGACGACCATCCGCAGCAAATAAACCAACGGGGAGGACAGCTTGGTCCCTTCGATGTCACTCGCCATGGCGTCTCGTGGTCCCGGTTCGGTGAGCCGCACTCTAACCGGCATTCAAGGCGAATGGAAAACGGTTTTGGATCTTGTCGACGGCCACGGAAGAATGACGGGGAAAGACGACGGTGATCCGTGCCGTTACGGCACAGGTGGCCGCGGAACCTTGCAAAGCACCCTTACCGTCGCCGGCCGGGCGCGGGGAAACGGGCGAGTCGCCACGGCGTTCACCGTCCCAAAGCCGGGCCGTCTGCAAGGGTCCCGCTCAGCCGCGGGCCTTGGCGAGGGTGGCGAGCAGTTGGCGGTGGATGTGCTCGTTGCCGGCCACGATGGTGCGGGTCTCGTGGATCTTCTCGCGGCCGTTGATGTCGGTCACGTAGCCGCCGGCCTCCTTGATCATCAGCCAGCCGGCGGAGACGTCCCAGGCGTTGAGGCCGTTCTCCCAGAAGCCGTCGTAGCGGCCGGCGGCCACCCAGGCGAGGTCGAGCGCGGCGGCGCCGATACGGCGGATGCCGGCGGAGTTGGCCATCACCTGGCGGAGCTCGTTGAGATAGGCCCCGTGGTCGCCGCGGCCGAGGTGCGGCACGCCGGTGCCGATGACGCAGTCGACCATGTCCTTGCGCGCCGCGACGCGCAGGCGCCGGTCGTTGAGGAAGGCGCCGCCGCCCTTTTCGGCAGTGAAGAGTTCGTCCGTCACCGGGTTGTAGATGACGCCCGCCACCGGCACGCCGCCGCGCTCCAGGGCGATGGAGATGGCGAACTGCGGGATGCCGTGGAGGAAGTTGGTGGTGCCGTCGAGCGGGTCCACCACCCAGGTGTTGTCCGTGTCGGTGCCCTCGTGGACGCCGGATTCCTCCATCAGGAGGCCGAAGGTGGGACGTGCCCGGCGGAGCTCCTCCAGGAGCACCTCCTCGGCCTTCTTGTCGGCGGCCGACACGAAGTCGCCCGGGCCCTTCATGGAGACCTGCAGGTTCTCCACCTCGCCGTAGTCGCGGGCGAGCCCGCGCCCGGCCTTGCGGGCGGCCGCCACCATGACGTTGAGGAGAGCGGAGCGGGCCATCGGGGGAGATCCTTGGTGAAGTCGGGGAACGCGGGCCGCCGGGCGGCCGAAACGGCCGGAGGCGGCGGGTCCGGGAGAAAAGATGCTGGGCTGTGGCATCCACCACAAACGACCGGCGAGTTCAAGCGAAAAGCCTTGGCGGCGAGGCTGGCGGGTTGGCCCGCTCAGTTCTTCGCGGTATCGGGCTCGGCCGGTGCGGTTGCGGTGGGCACCCCGGCGGCGGACGGCGGGGCGGATCCGCCGACCATGCCGTCGAGCCAGAGGTCGGAGATGCCGGCGGCGCGCGCCTTGCGGTGCCAGCGCGCGGCCTCGGCGAGGTTGAGCGGCACGCCGAGGCCGGCGGCGTAGAGGCGCGCCAGCCGGTTCTGGGCCACCGGGTTGCCGGCCTGGGCGGCGAGGCGGAACCAGGCGGCGGCGGTGCGCTCGTCCTTCTCCACGCCGTTGCCGTTGAAGAGCATGATGGCGTATTCGACCTGCGCGCCCATGTGGCCGCCGCGGGCTGCGCGGCTCATGCGCCGGGCCGCCTCGGACGCATCGCGCACCACGCCGCGGCCTTCGGCGAACATGGTGGCGAGCGCGTAGTCGGCGTCCGCGTTGCCGGCGGCGGCGGCCGTCTCGAACACGCGGGCGGCCTTGGCAAGGTCCGCCTCGTCGTTCTCCGGGTCGAGGTAGAGGAGGCCGAGGCCGTAGGCGGCCTCCTTGCGGCCCTTGGCGAGGGCCGCCTCCAGGAGGGTGCGCGCGCGGGCCTGGTCGCGCGCGACGCCGACGCCGAGGGCGTAGAGGTTGGCGAGCTCCATCATGGCACCGGCGTCGCCCGCCTTGGCGGCGAGGTCGTACCAGATGGCGGCTTCCTTGGGGTTCTTCGGCACGCCGTAGCCGTTGGCGTAGATGAAGCCGACGAGGGTCTGCGCGGTGGCGTCGCCGTCGGTGGCGTGCTCCAGCGCGATGGCGAGCGACGTCAGGTAGAGGCCGCGCTGGAAGGCGCCGTAGGCGTAGTCGACCGTGTCGGCGTTGGGGAGTTCCAGCGTCGGATCGAAGTCGGTCGGCGGCGGCAGGAAGGGCTCCACGTCCGGCGCGGCGGCCTCGTCGATCGACACGGAGTCGCGGCCGAGGCTGAGGGTGCGGACCGACCGGGCGTCCGGGTCGGACCCCGGCTGCGGCGCATGGGTCTCCGGGCCGGCGCCCTCGGCGTGGATGCCGCCCGGGCCGAGCGTCGCCGCCATCGCCACGGCGCCGGCGATCACCGCGTGGCGCAGGCGGCGGGTCATGCGGGCTCTCCGATCCGGGCATGGACCGCGTCGAGGAGGGCGTTGGCGGCTCCGACCGCGGCGGCCGGGCCGTCCGGGTGGTCCCAGACGAAGCCGCGCACGGCCACGAACTCCGCCCGCGTCTCGGCGCAGTCCTCGATGCTCTCCGCCGTGGTGCCGGCGAGCACCACGCAGGGCGGCTCGAAGAGGCCGGCCCACCAGCCGCCGAGGTCGAGGGTCTTGCGGTGCGCCTCCGGGTCGTCGTCGCGGGAGAGGAGGCCGAACATCACGTAGTCGACGCCCGCCTCGCCGGCGGCCATCGCCTCGTGGCGGGTCTTCAGGTTGCCGGCGCCGACGATGGACTTGCCCTCGAAGCGCTCGATCGCCTCCTCTAGCGCTTCCGGCCCGGCCTCCACGTGGAGGCCGTCGGCCTTGGCGCGGCCCATGGCGCGGGTGTCGTCGACGACGAGCACCGCCACGTCGCGGGCCTGGGCGATCGGCGTCAGGGCCTCGGCGATGCGCTGCAGGTGGGCCTCCGAGGAGACCTCCGGGGCGATCAGCAGAGAGGCGACGTCGCCGCCGGAGAGGGCGGCCTCCAGGAGCGCCGGGAAGGTGGCGAGGTCGAGGGTGCGGGGCGTGACGAGATAAAGACGGGCGCGCGGCACGGCGGATGCTGGCTTTCTTCAAGGGTCGGATCGGCGGAAGTGATGCGATCCGATTGCGGCAAAACCGGGAAGGCGGCAGCGCCGCGCGAGCCCGGCCCGGGCGGCGGGGCCGCCTTGAAGCGAGGCTTTATCACGCCGGTTCGTCCGGTGCATCCATCCCGGAGACGGAGAGGCGGCAGCGTCCCCGCCCGCCGGGGCGGGTAGATCCGGCGCGGGACGGTCAGCGCGGGCGGGGCCAGAGGTCGGCGGGGCGGCGGGCCTGCCAGTCGCGGCGCGGCACCAGGGCGACGACGGCGGCGGAGGCCGCATGGCGGAGCTTCTCGGTGCGGCCGGTGGCGATGCGGCCGTCCCAGGCGGCGGGGCCGGCGGCGACGACCTTGGTGCCGATCGCCCGGTAGACCTCGGCGGCCGTGGCGACCGCCCAGGCGGAGCGGGTGGGCAGCCGGCCGATGCCGATGGCGGCGGACGCATAATGGGGCTCGGCCGCCTCCACGAGGCGGCGGGCGACGGTGGCGAGCGCCGGGCGGTGGCGCGCGGCGGCCGCGTCGGCGGGCGGGATGCCGGCCTCGTCGAGCCAGTCGAGCGGCAGGTAGCAGCGGCCGACCTCCGCGTCGTCGACGATGTCGCGGGCGATGTTGGTGAGCTGGAAGGCAAGGCCGAGGTCCATGGCCCGGTCGAGCGTGTCGTCCCCCACCGGGTCGCCGCCGCGCACGCCCATGATGTGCGCCATCATCAGGCCGACGACGCCCGCGACCCCGTGGCAATAGGCGAGGAGGTCGGGAAGGGTGCGGTAGGTGCGCCCCTCCACGTCCATGCGGAAGCCCTCCAGGTGGTCGAGCGGCCAGCGGTGCGGCAGGGCGTGGGTGGCGGCGACGGTCTGGAGCGCGCGGAAGGCCGGGTCCGCCATCGGCTCGCCGGACAGCGCGCGGCGGGTCAGGTCCTGCAGCCGGGCGAGCCGGTCGGCCGGATGGGCGGCGGCGCCGGCGCGGCCGTGGCCGAGCACCTGGCCGTCGATCACGTCGTCGCAGTGGCGGCACCAGGCGTAGAGGAGGACGGCGCTCTGGCGGGTCGGCGGGTCGAACAGGCGGGCGGCGGCGGCGAAGCTCTTCGATCCAGCCGCCATCACGGCGTCGGCGGTGGTGTGGGCGGCGGTGGCTGTCATGCGGCGGGTCCGGTTTCCGGCACGGCGGCGGCGGACCGGCCGGGCGCGGCCGTGTCGGGCGTTCCCGGACGCGGCGTCGGAGCAGTGATGCCGAGGTCGGCGAGGATGAGGCCGGCGGTCGCCTTGGCGGAGCCGACGACGCCCGGCACTCCGGCGCCCGGATGGGTGCCGGCGCCGACGATGTAGAGGTTGCCGATCCGGTCGTCGCGGTTGTGCGGCCGGAACCAGGCGCTCTGGGTGAGGATGGGCTCCAGCGAGAAGGCGGAGCCCACGTGGGCGTTGAGTTCGTCGCGGAAGTCGAAGGGCGTGAAGTGGCGGACGGTGACGAGGTCGTCCCGGAGCCCCGGCATGTAGCGCTCCTCCAGATAGGCGAGGATGCGGTTGCGGTAGCGCGGGCCTTCGGCTTCCCAGTCGATCGGCGCGTTGCCGAGGTGCGGCACCGGGGCGAGCACGTAGTAGCTGCCCGCGCCGGCCGGGGCGAGGGTCGGGTCGGTGACGGACGGGGCGTGCAGGTAGAGCGAGAAGTCCTCCGCGAGGCTGTCGCGCTTGAAGATCTCGTCGATGAGGCCCTTGTAGCGCGGGCCGAAGCAGACCGTGTGGTGGGCGAGTTGGGTGTGGTTCCGCTTCAGGCCGAAGTAGACGACGAAGAGCGACATGCTGTGCCGCTTGGCGGCGAGCGCCTTCGCCTGGGCCGGCCCGCGCGGGTGGCCGGAAAGGAGGCGGCCATAGGTGTGCACCACGTCGCCGTTGGAGGCGACGAGATCGGCCGGGATGGTCTCGCCGCCGACCGCGACGCCGGTGACCCGGTCGCCCTCGGTGAGGATGGCCTCCACGGGCGTTCCGAGGCGGAGGGTGCCGCCGAGGTCGGCGAACAGGTGGCAGAGGCCGGCGATCAGCGCCCCCGTGCCGCCCTTGGCGAACCAGACGCCGCCGCGCCGTTCGAGCGCGTGGATCAGCGTGTAGATGGACGAGGTGGCGAAGGGATTGCCGCCGACGAGGAGCGAATGGAAGGAGAAGACCTGGCGCAGGTGTTCGTCCTTGATGAAGCGCGAGACCATGCCGTAGACGCTGCGCCAGGCCTCCAGCCGGGCGAGCTGCGGGGCGACGCGCACCATGTCGGCGAAGGACTGGAAGGGCACGGCGCCGAGCTTGACGTAGCCCTCCTCAAAGACCGCCTCCGAATAGGCGAGGAAGCGGCGGTAGCCCGCCACGTCGTCCGGGTTGCGGGCGGCGATCTGACGGTCGAGGGCCTCCTGGTCGTCCAGGTAGTCGAAGTGGGAGCCGTCCTCCCAGGCCAGACGATAGAAGGGCGTGACCGGCAGGAGCGTCACATAGTCGGCCATACGGCGCCCGCCGGCGGCGAACACCTCCTCCAGGCAGGCCGGATCGGTGATGACGGTGGGGCCGGCGTCGAACACGAAGCCCTGGTCCTCGTAGACGTAGGCGCGGCCGCCGGGCTTGTCGCGCTTTTCAAGGAGCGTGGTGCGGATGCCGGCGGCCTGCAGCCGGCAGGCGAGCGCGAGGCCGCCGAAGCCTGCGCCGATCACCACGGCGGTGCGGGGCGATCCGGCGGTGGGGCGCGGGGAAGCGGCGGCGGCGGCGGTCATGCGCGGTGTCCTCGGGCGAACGGGGCCGTGATGGCGACGAGCGCCCGGCCGACCGGCACCGGCGGCTTGCCGGTGAGGAGGCGGGCCGTGTCGACGAGGGTCGGCCGGCCGGCGTAGAAGCGCTCGATCAGCGGCTGCGGCAGGCGATAGAAGCGCTCCATGACGCCGACGCGCTCCTCCGGCCGTGCGGCGCGGAAGAGCATGCGGTTGAGCGCCCGGAAGAGCCGCCCTTCGGCGAAGCGCTTGCGGGCGTGATGGCGGATCGCCTCGAACACGGCCGGGGCGGAGAAATCCGGCAGGGCGGCGACGAGGAGGGCGAGGCGGACGGCCTCCGGCAGGGAATAGCCGGTGGTCGGGTGGAAGAGCCCGGCGCGGAGCCCCGATTGCGGCACGCCGGCGGCCGCGCGCCAGAGCGCTTCCACGTCGCCGTCGAGGGTGATCGGCAAGATGCCGTCCTCCCGGCGGATCACGTCGCCCTGAAGGCCGTGCAGGCGGCAGTAGGCGGCAAGGCTCTCCGCATGGGCAAGGCCGGTCGGGTCCGGGTCGTCGGCGTAGGCGGTGTCCTCCACCAGGAGGCGGTCGGGGCCGAAGGGGAGGAGGTAGACGAAGCGGTAGCCGCCGCGCTGGGGCACGGTGGCGTCCATGATGACGGGCGCCGTCAGGCCGTGCGGGCGGGCGAGGCGGATCTCCTCGCCGAGAAAGCTCTGCCAGCCGAGCGTCAGGTGCGGCATGGCGGTGGGGCCGCGGCCGTCGATCACCGTTCCGGCCTCGAGGGTGCGGCCGTCGGCGAGAGTGACGCTGGTCGGCGTGACCGACACGGCGCGGGCGCCGCAGGTGATGGCAGGGCCGAGCCGGTGGGTCATCACCTGGTCGAAGCGCTCGGCGCTGACGGTGGCGTAGCCGCTGGAGAGCGCGCGGTTGAGCCCGGGGAAGCGCACGGCCTGGGACGCCCAGCGGTGGACGACCAGCGGGGCCACGAGAGCGTCGCCGTCCGTGTCGAGATCGGTATCGTGGAAGGACCAGGTGTGGTTGCCGCCGAGCCGGTCGCCGGCCTCTAGGATGCGCACCGTCAGGTCCGGCCGGCGGGCCGCGAGGGCGAGGGCGATCAGCCCGTTGGCGAGGCCGCCGCCGACGAGGAGCACGTCGGGGCGCGGATCTGGCGAAAGGGCGGCGGGGCGCCGGCTCATGGACGGGTTCCTTCGACGAGGACGGGTGCCCGGCCGCGGACCGCGGCGAGGATGATGTCGGCGGCGCGCTCGGCCCCGCCGGCCGCCGCGATATCGGCGGCAAAGCTCGCGGCGCGGCCGCGCCAGCCGGGATCGGCGAGGAGGGTGCGGAGCGCGGCTTCGATGCGGCGCACGGTGGCGCGGCGCGGGTCGACGGAGAGGCCGACCCGGGCGTGGCGGATGCGGGCCGCCATGCCGGGCTGGTCGAACGCGATCGGCAGGGCGAGGAGCGGCACGCCGAAGGAGAGCGCGTCCATCACCGTGTTGAGGCCGGCGTGGGTGACCACCACGGCGGCGCGGGCGATCACCGCCCGCTGGGGCGCGAAGGCCACCACCCGGTCGGCGCCGATGCGCGCGGCCTCGGCGGCGGAGAGGAGGCCGCAGTGGGCGACCAGCGTCGCGGCGCCGGCCCGGCGCGCGGCCTTCGCGACGGTCTGGAAGAGGCCGAGGCGGCCGCCCTGCAAGGTGCCGAGGGAGCAGAAGACGAGCGGCCGGCCATCGACCTCGTCGACGAGGAAGCGCTGGAGATCGGCCGGCAGCGGCACCGCGTCGCCCTCGGTCGCCCGGAAGGGGCCGACGTGGTGGACGTGGGCTGGCAAGGCCGTGCGGGGAAAGTCGAACCGGCGCACCAGCTGCACGATGCCGGCGAGCGGCGACAGGCCCTCGTGGAGCGCGCGCCGGGGCGGCACGCCCAGCCGATCGGCCCAGCGGGCGACCTCGGCCTCGTGCGGGCGCATCAGGAGCGTGTTGATCCGCTCGCCGATCCGGTTGCGGCTGAGACCGCGCGGGGAGGGGTCGTAGTCGAACGGCAGCACGGGAAGCGGCACGGCGGGCTCGCGCTCCACCGGCAGGGCGCAGGCGACGGAGACGAAGGGCAGGCCGAGATAGGCGGCGACAAGCGGTCCGGCCGGCTCCATCTGGTCGGCCACCACCGCGTCGGCGCCGATGCGGCGAAGGACGTCCGGCGCCTGCGCGGCAAGGAGGTCGGTGGCTTCCACCATGTCGGCGACCACCCGGCGGATGCCGAGCGGGCCGCCGGGCCGGGCCGCCCGGGCGAGGACCGGGGCGAGCGAGCCGGGCGGGTGGGTGTCGGCGCCGACCGGCTCGAAGGCGAAGCGCGGATCGCGGATGAAGGCCGCAACGTCCGGCCGATGGACGAGCGTCGCCCGGTGGCCGCGCGCCACCAGCACCATGGCGATCGCCTCCAGGGCGGCCACGTGGCTGGGAAAGGACGGGGCGAAGAAGGCGAAGTGCAAGGGGCCGCCGGTCTGGTCAGGGAGTCTGTCCCTTCAACGCTCACGCTTCGCCTTCCGGTTCCGGATTTTTCGCATCGCATGGCCCACGGTTCCGTGACCGGCCGTTGCCGGAGGCAAGAAGCCGCGGAGAACCGCCGAAAGGGCGGGAACACGCATGGCATCGCGGTTCGACCGGCCGGCGCGCGGCCGGGCGCGGTTCAGACGACGAGGAAGCCGATCACGCCGACGATCGCGGCGAGCACCAGGACGCCGACGAGGGGGAGGATGAAGCCGGGCGTCGCCGTGGCGTTGGCGGTGCGGCCGGGCTCGCCGCTGATCAGGCGGCCGGTCTCGGAGGTGCTTTGGCCGTGGGCGGTGCCGGTGCCGCCCCTCAGCTCGTGGCTGGCCGCCTCCTGCACCGCCTCGACCGAGTTGGGCCGTCCGCCGGCCTCGTCGTCGGTGCCGAGCGGCGAGGCGGCGGGGTCCGGAAAGGCGACCTTGCCGGAGGAGGCGCTGCTGTCGATGTCGTGGCGGAGGCGGTCGGCGGTGCGGATGTCCTTCGTCATGGGTCGTGTCTCCGGCGGAAGGGGTGTGGCGGTGAGACACCCGGCCGGGCGGCTTTGTTCCCCCCGGGGTGCCGCGAAACCGGGCGCCGGGGCGCGGGGCCGTGTTGTCACGCCGTCGTCAGATCGGCGCGGCGCGCCGGGTGAGGTCGGCGGCGAGCGCCGAGACGGCGGCGCCGGCCGCGTGGTGGGGCGCGTGGCCGATGCCGGCCAAGGTGGTGACGCGGGTGTCGGGCCGGAGCGCCGACAGCCACGCGAGGTGCCAGTCGGGCAGGGCGATCTCGTCCGCGTCGCCGACCAGGACGGCGATCGGCACCCGGCCTTCGGCGAGCCGGGGGGCGATGAGCGCCATGGCGTCGTTGAAGGCGAGGAGTTCGGCCGCCATGGCCAGGATGGCGCTGTCGCGGCCGGCGTGGCCGTACGGGAAATCGGAGAGGTAGTCCGGCACCCGGTTCGGACTGAGCGCGGCGGCGATGACGCCGGGGCCGATCAGCGGCGCGATCAGGGGCACCACGGCGCTCCGCACCACCTTGCCGATGAGGGGCGTGATGGCGGTGCGAAGGAGCGGCATCGACGCGTGCGGCGTCGGCCGGCAGAAGGGCGCCAGGAGTAGGAGCGCCGACACCCGCGCCGGGTGGCGCGCCGCCAGGGCGAGCCCGGTGCCGGCGCCGATGGAGTGGGCCACGACGGTCGCCTGGTCGATGCCGAGGACGGCGAGGAAGCCGGCGATCCGGTCGGCCTGGCCGTCCGGACCGGCCTCGGCCTCCGGCAGCGGGTCGCTGTAGCCGTAGCCCGGACGGTCCGGGGCGATGAGGCGCCGGCCCGGCAGGCAGGCCTGAAACGCCGGCAGCATCTCCTCGGCGAGGCTCCCGAGCCCGTGCAGGAGGAGGACCGGCGGGCCGTTGCCGCGCACATGGAAGTGGATCCGGCGGCCGTCGACGACGACGGTCCGGCCGAGGAGAGGGTCTGACATCGATCACCCGAGGATGCGGGAACACCCGATTGACTCGCCCCCGGTCCCTCAATCCGCGAACCCGGCTTCGGGTTGCAGCGGGGCGCTCGCCCGGTACCGCGTTAAGTGTCCGCTTATCAGGTGATCAGCCGCGGCGACGCCTGACGATATGCAGATACTCAATTTAAAACAGGCGGTTAAAGCCCATTCCCCAAGGTGTCTGCCGCGTTTTTAGCCGTTGTGGCGAAAAGCACGGGCAGCCTGCGGCAGGGTGGGGCCGAAACGATGCATTGCCCCTTGTTGATGGTCGATGCTGCGGTGCGGCGTCTAGGCTGGTGCCCATGATCAAAGGATCGGGGCGGACCGGACGGTTCGATCCGCTCGGAGCGAATGCCGGAAGGACCCGTCGCCATGGCCGCCAATCCGTTTCACCTTGCCTGGTTTCTGCAGGGATCGAGCATCCAGGCGTGGGGCAGCCCGTGGACGGGCAACATCAGCGAGGAATGGGGCACGGCCTCCATGTTCCTCGACCTCGTCCGCAACATGGAGCGGGCCGGCTTCGACTACATCCTGATCGAGGACTCCATCTACATCGGCCAGAACTGGAAGGACTCCCGGCAGATGTTCCTGGAGAACGGCATGTCGGTGCCGCGCCAGGAGCCGTCCGTGGTGGCCTCCATCATGGCGGCGGCGACCACCCGCCTCGGCATCGTGCCGACGCTCTCCACCTTCGCCTACGCGCCCTACCTCACCGCCCGCATCGTCGGCACGCTCGACCAGATCTCGTCCGGCCGCGGCGGCTGGAACATGGTGACAGGCTCGTCGGACCTCTCGGCCATGAACTTCGGCGCCGACCGGCTGCCGGACCACGACAAGCGCTACGACATGGCCGAGGAGTATATCCAGATCTGCAAGCAGCTCTGGGGTAGCTGGGAGCCGGGCGCCATCGTGGCGGACCGCAAGAGCGGCATCCTGATCGACCACACCAAGGTCCACACCATCGACTTCGAGGGCGAATACTACCGCTGCCGCGGGCCGCTGAACTCCGGCCCGCTGCCGCAGGGCCAGCCGGTGATCGCCCAGGCCGGCGGATCGGTGAAGGGCAAGACCTTCGCGGCCCGCTACGCCGACACCATCGTGGCCGCGCCCCGGGGCATTCCGGCCATGAAGGCCTACCGCGACGACATCCGCTCCCAGATGACCGCCATGGGCCGCGACCCGAACAGCTGCAAGACGCTGTTCCTGGTGACGCCCATCGTGGCGGAGACCATGGACGAGGCCAACTGGCGCGCCGAGCAGCGCGCCGTGTGGGCCTCCAACAACGTGGACCGCTGCCTCGCCCAGCTCGGCTGGAGCACCAACATCGACTTCTCCGGCCACGACCTGGACGCCCCGGTGGGCGAACTGACCACCAACGGCCACCAGTCGTCGCTCGCCCAGTTCGTCACCAAGGCCGGCAAGAAGACGCTGCGCGAGGCGATCATCGCCCACGCCAGCGGCGGCTATTCCACCGAGCTGGTCGGCACCCCCGACGTGGTCGCCGGCCAGATGGCCGAGGCCATGGAGGAGGTCGGCGGCGACGGCTTCCTGATCAACCTGCCGGACGTCTCCCGGCGATCCATCGCGACCATCTGCGACGGCCTCGTGCCGGCCCTGCAGCAGCGCGGCCTGGTGCGGACCAAGTATGCGCACGAGCAGCTTCGCGACAACCTGCTGGAGTTCTGAGCGCGCCGTTGCCAAGATAAACCGTGCCGGCGTTCCAGGTTGATGCCAGGAACGCCGGCATTATCTGCGTTTTTCCGATGTCAGTCTCAGGATTCCTGAAGAAGAACGCGGAAATTGTTTGGTCTCGAAACCCTCAAAATACGTAATTATACTTGACCGTTGTTCGAAATGGTGCACACTGGTGCGAGTGGCTGGCGGGGGAGGATACGCCGACCAGCATTGTCCCGGACGAGGCGAAAAGCCCGGGGACCTGTCTTCAAAGGCCGGAAAGCCGGCCCGTCACCCGCTAACCGCCACATTTCTCCTGGCCGTCGAGGTCCACCGTCATGTCCGCTCATCCGTCCGCAGCCCGCCGTTTCGCCGCCTTCCTGGGATCGCTCGCGATCGCCGGCAGCCTCTTTGCCGGCACCGCCGTCTCGGCCCGCGCCGAGACCCTGAAGCTCGGCAACGAAGGCGTCTACCCGCCCTTCAGCATGGTCGATTCGGCCGGCAACCTGACGGGCGTGGAGCCCGATCTCGCCCGCGAGATGTGCGCCCGCATGAAGGTTGAGTGCGAGATCCTGGTCATGGACTTCAAGGCCCTGGTGCCGTCCATGCTGCAGGGCAAGTTCGACGTCCTGATCAGCCAGCTGACGCCGACGCCCGAGCGCAAGGAGAAGATGCTCTTCACCCAGCGCGTCGTCGCCAACCCGATGACCTTCGTGGTGCCGGCGAACTTCGAGTACGAGCTCACCAAGGAAGCGCTCGCCGGCAAGGGCGTGAAGATCGGCATGCAGCGCGGCGGCGCCCACATCAAGTACATCGAGAACTGGCTCGGCGACTCGATCGAGTACACCTTCTACGACAACCCGGACCAGACCCGCATGGACCTTTTGGCCGGCCGCATCAACATGCTGTTCGAAGCCAAGATCAACGTCACCCTGGAGCTGATCAACAAGCCGGAAGGCAAGGACTACAAGCTCTACGGCGGCGAGTACTGGATCGGCGAGGAGAGCGTGCCGGAGGCCGAGCGCGGCCTGTCGTGGGCGGTGCCCAAGGGCAAGGAAGAGCTTCTCGCCCGCATCGACGCGACGCTCAGCGAGATGATCGCGGACTGCACCTACACGAAGATCCGCAAGAAGTACCTCGACATCACCACCATGCCGGCCGACGCGGCTTGCGAGGCCAAGACCAACTGAGCGGGCATCCCGTCCCGTTCCCCAGCGGCGGGGAGACCGGCGCGCGCCGCTCCCCGCCCCCTTGCGCAAGGCCAAGGAGGCTTCCGCGATGGAATTGTTCTCGGATCAATTCAACGGCTACCTCTGGCAGATGGCCCAGGGTGCCTACGTCACGCTCCAGCTGTTCGCCGCGGGTTTCAGCCTCGCCCTGGTGATCGGTGTGCTGGTCGGCATCATCACCCTGTCCAAGAACATCGTGATCCAGGCCTTCTGGAAGGTCTACTCGTCGATCATCATGGGCGTGCCGTCGCTCCTGATCATCTTCCTGCTCTACTACGGCGGCAGCGCCATGCTGTCGGGCATCTTCGGCACCGACCGCTCGTTCGACGTGACGCCGTTCGGCGCCGGCGTGGCGGCGCTGACCATCGTCTATGCCTGCTACATCGCCGAACTGGTGCACGGGGCGGTGATGAACCTGCCCAAGGGCCAGTTCGAGGCCTGCTCGGCCCTCGCCATCCGGCCGATCGCCGCCTGGCGGCACGTGATCCTGCCGCAGCTCACCCGGCTCGCCCTGCCGGGCCTCATCAACATCTGGATGATCGTCCTCAAGGACACGCCGCTCGTCTCGCTGGCCGGTCTCAACGACCTGGTGGCGAACGCCAAGATCGCGGCGGGGGCCACCAAGGAGCCCTTCATCTTCTTCATCGCCGCGTCCCTCTTCTTCATCGCCTTCAGCGCCCTGACGCTGCGTCTGTCGGCTCGGCTTGAAACCCGCTTCAACCGCGGCATCGCGGAGGTCAAAGCATGAGTGCGCTTCCGATCGACCTGGCTCTTGCCTGGGACAGCATTCCGCAGATGGCGGAAGGCCTGATGACCACCGTCTTTCTGACGGTCCTGGTGCTGACCATCGGCCTGCCGCTCTCCATCCTGGTGACGCTGGCCCGCATGTCGAAGAGCCCGCTGCTGGCGGTTCCGGCGGCGCTGTTCGTGGTGTTCTTCCGCGGCGCGCCGCTCCTGATCCTGCTCTACCTCGTCTACTACGGCTTCGGGCAGATCGAGGCGCTTCGCGAAGGGCCGCTCTGGGTGATCTTCGGCAGCGCCTTCGCCTGCGCGGTGATCGGCCTGACGCTCAACCACGTGGCCTTCATGGTCGACGTGGTGCGCGGCTCGCTCTCCGCCGTCCCGGCAGGCCTGATCGAGGCCAGCTCGGCCCTCGGCCTTACCCCGCGGGAGACCTTCACCTACATCCGCCTGCCGCTTGCCATGCGCTACGGCCTCGCCGCCTATCAGAACGAGGTGGTGATGTTCGCCAAGGGCACGGCGGTGGTGAGCGTGATCACGGTGGTGGACCTGACGGCGGTCGCCAACGAGCTGTTCGAGGAGACCTACGACCCGTTCACCCCGATCCTGACGGCGGCGGCCTTCTACTGGTGCTTCGTGAACCTGATCCGGCTCGGTTTCAACGCGCTGGAACGGCACCTCAACCGCCACAATGTCCGGGAAGCGACCGTGAAGGAGCCGGCGCCCGGCGCGGCGCTGCCGATCGACGGCGCCGCCCCGGCGGCGCCCGTGCCGCCGCTCCGCCGCATGGCCAACTTCGGCCGCCGCACCGCCCCCGTGAAGGCCCCGGCGCCCGCCCTCTCCACCGCCACGCCCAAGGAGCATGCCGTATGAGCGCCCTCCAGACGTCGGATCTGACGGCCGTCGCCGCCCCTCGCCCCGTCGCTGTGCAGATGACCAAGGTCGACAAGTACTACGGCAAGTTTAAGGCCCTGTCGGGGATCGACCTGACCGTCCGCAAGGGCGAGAAGATCGTCATCTGCGGCCCCTCGGGCTCCGGCAAGTCGACCCTGATCCGCACCATCAACCGCCTGGAGCCGCACGACGGCGGCACCATCGTGGTCAACGGCATCACGCTCGACGGCTCGCCCACCTCGGTGCAGGACGTGCGGCTGGAGTGCGGGATGGTGTTCCAGCAGTTCAACCTCTTCCCGCACCTGACCATCCTGGAGAACTGCATGCTGGCGCCGCGCCTGACGCGCAAGCTCTCCAAGGAGCAGGCCGAGGCGGTGGCCACCAAGTATCTGGAGCGGGTGCACATCGGCGCGCAGGCGCACAAGTTCCCGAGCCAGCTCTCCGGCGGCCAGCAGCAGCGCGTGGCGATCGCCCGCGCGCTCTGCATGGAGCCGCCCATCATGCTGTTCGACGAACCGACCTCCGCCCTCGACCCGGAGATGATCAAGGAGGTGCTCCAGGTGATGGAGGACCTCGCCGAGGACGGCATGACCATGATCTGCGTGACCCACGAAATGGGCTTCGCCCGCCGCGTGGCGAACCGCGTGGTGTTCATGGACCAGGGCGAGATCGTGGAAGAGGCCGGCACCGACGCGTTCTTCGAGACGCCGAAGAGCGACCGCTTGAAGAACTTCCTCGCGCAGATCCTGCACTGAGGGGAGTCGAGGGGATAGGAAGCGGCCGCTGGATCCGAGGGGATCCGGCGGCCGCTGTGCGTTTGGGGGGGAGGTAAAGGGGCGGGGAGGTTTGACCAGGGGGGAATGCGTGGATGGCCCGGCTGAACCGGACCATAACGAGCGCGGTGCGGGAGGAGAGGGCGCAGCCCGCCGTGGGGCGGGGGTGAGCGGTTGATGCTTGCGGAAGCTTGCGCTCTACGGAGGCCGCACTCTCCCTCATCGTCATGGTCCGCGCCGGCGGACCACGCACGCTTGTCCGGGGGCGCGCTTGGCAGGGGAAATGCGTGGGTGGTCCGGCTGAACCGGACCCTGACGAGCACGGTGCGGGAGGAGAGAGCGCAGCCTGCCGTGGGGCGGGGGTGACCGGTTGATGCATGCGGGAGCTTGCGCTCTAAGGGCGCCCCACTCTTCCTCATCGTCATGGTCCGCGCAGGCGGACCACCCACGCTTTTCCGGGGACCTTTGACCAGGGGGGAATGCGTGGGTGGTCTGGCTGAACCGGACCATGACGAGTGCAGTGCGGGAGGAGAGGGCGCGGCCTGCCAGCTGCGGGGGTTATCGATTGATGCTTGCGGGAGTTCTCGCTCTACGGAGGCCCATCCTCCGCGATCGTCATGGTCCGCGCAGGCGGACCACGCAAGCTTGTCCGGGGGCGCTTGGCTGGGGGAATGCGTGGGTGGTCCGCCTGCGCGGACCATGACGAGCGAGGGCGGCGGGTGTGGAGAAGGGGGTGACCTGCCGCTTGCCTGGCGCAGCTCTACCCAACCCGCGGGCTCGGCCGGCAACCGCGCCAGGGCGTGGTCAGGCTGCCTCGCCCTTACGCCGCCGGGAGGACGCCGGGGCGGGTTTTGCCGCGGAAGAAGACCAGGGGGTCGCCCTCGCCGGTGGTGGCGCCGACCACGGTGCCGATGACGATGGAGATAGCGCCGCGCTCGATGACGTCGTCGACCACGCAGTCGAACACGCCGAGGGCCGCCTTGTAGACCGGGGCGCCGGAGGCGAGGGTGGTCCAGTCGCCCTCGAAGAAGCGGTCGGCGCCGGAGAGGCCGGCCTTGCCGCTGAAGGCGTCGGCGACGGCGGTCGCGGTGGCGGGCAGGAAGTTGACCGCGAAGTGGCGGTTGGAAAGCACGCCGGCGAGCGCGCTGGTCTTCTTGTCGATGGAGACGAGGAGCGTGGCCGGATCCGCCGTCACGTGGGCGGCCGAAAGGCCGAGGAAGCCGGTCGGACCCTCGTCGGACATGGCGGTGACGATGGTCATGCCGGTGGCGCGTTCGCCGAGCACGCGCCAGAAGGTCTTCACGTCGATGGGCGGCAGGGCGGCGGGCGTGTCGGTCATGGGCAGGTCTCCAGCGGTCAGGTCTCGGGGGGCCGGGAGGCGGTCGACGATCCCGAGGCCGCGGCCGGAACGGGTCCGGCCGGTGCGCGCGCGGGACCGCCGGCCCGGCGGCAGGCCGGGGGCGATGTCGGCCGGGGCGATGGTCAGGACGCGGCGCCTTCGGTGCGGCGCCGGTAGGCGATCAGGTCGGCGATGGTGCCGATCTTCAGCCGGTGATGCCAGGCGAAGGCCATCAGCTCCGGCAGGCGGGCCATGGTGCCGTCCTCGTTCATGATCTCGCAGATGACGCCGGCGGGCGCGCGTCCGGCGAGCCGAGCGAGGTCCACGGCCGCCTCGGTGTGGCCGGGGCGCTCCAGGACGCCGCCGTCGCGGGCGGCGAGCGGGAAGACGTGGCCGGGCACCACGATGTCGGCCGGACCGTAGGCCGGGTCGATGGCGACCGCCACCGTATGGGCCCGATCGGCGGCCGAGATGCCGGTGGTGACGCCCTCGCGGGCCTCGATCGACATGGTGAAGGCCGTCTCGAACCGGTGCGTCGGACCGTGCCGCATCATCGGCACGCCGAGGGCGTCGATGCGCGCGCGGGTGAGCGACAGGCAGATCAGGCCGCAGGCGTTGCGCGCCATGAAGGCGATCACCTCGGGGGTGGCACAGTCGGCCGGGATGATCAGGTCGCCTTCGTTCTCCCGGTCGTCGTCGTCGACCAGGATCACCATCCGGCCCGCGCGGGCCTCCGCGATGATCTCCTCGGCGGACGAGAGCGGGGCGAGCGGAACCTCGGGCACGTAGTCGGCGCGGCGGGCGAAGCTGTTCATCGAAACCTCGGCATGCTCGTGACCGGGGGTGGCCGTCCCGGTCGGGTCATCGATCTGGATATCGGGGCCGGGGGAGGCCGGCGGATGGACCGCCGGGACACCCGGACCGTGGCCGGCGCCGGCCGGCGGGGCGCCAGTCGGCGCTGGCCCGGCCGGGGCCGGCGCGCTCAAGCGACGCGGTGGAACTTGCGGGAGAAGTAGACGAGCCCTTCCGGCACGCCGCCGTCCTCCACGGCGAGAACCTCGCAGAAGAGCACGTCGTGGGTGCCGATCTCGGCGACCTCGACCACCCGGCAGTCGAACGACACGGTGGCGCCGACGAGCACCGGCGAGCCGGTGGAGAGGGTCTTCCACTCGCCGGCGGCGAAGCGCGCGGCCATGTCCTTGTTGCCGCCGGCGCCGGCGAACAGCATGGAGAGGTCCTCGTGCGGGCCGGCGACGGTGTTGACGCACAGCACCTTGCTGTCGCGGATCACCGAGCGGGACTGGGCGGTCTTGTTGATGCAGACGAGCAGCGTCGGCGGGCTGTCGGTGACGCTGGTCACGGCGGAGGCGGTGAAGCCGACCGGGCCGTCCGGACCCGTGCTGGTGATGATGTTCACGGCCGCGGCCAGCTTGGACATGCCGTTCCGATAGGCCTGGCGGTCCACCGGCTCGACCGGAATGTCGAGCGGCTCGGCCGGGGTGGCGATGGTGGCGGAGTAGGTCACGAAGGCTCTCCTGGCGAAACGGGAACCCGGCGAGCCGGGCTCCGGCGGAACGATCGCCCTGCTGGACCGGGCGGCGGGATTGGCCCGGCGCCGGTGACGGGGCGCGGGGAGGGATGGGTGGGGAAGCGACGCCGGATCCGGCCGCCTCTCAACTCGGGCGACCCGATCGGCGGGTGCCGACCGGGTCTCGTCATGCAAGGTTCCGTCCAACCGCCTGGACCGCGGCGGCAACGGGGTGGTGCGGGCGCCGCCCGGGGGGCGGCGCCGGTCGCCGGCTCAGAATTCGCGCAGCACTTCGCGCAGCGTGCTGCCCTTGTACTCGGTGCGCACCCGGCCGCGCCGCTGCAGGGCCGGCACGAGGCCCTCGCAGATCTCGTTGATGTACTGGCGGCTGATGATGGTGGTGAACGGCCGGGTGATGAGGAAGCCGTCGCCGCCGATGGCGTCGGCAATCTCGCCCATGCGGTCCGCCACCTGGTCGGGCGTGCCGACGAGGCCGTCGAGGCCGCGCGACACCTGCTCGATGCAGAGCTCGCGGAGCGTCTTGCCGCTGCCCCACTGGGCGAAGGCGTCGAGGGAGCCCTGCTCGCCGTTGGTGGTGAGCTTCGGCAGTTCGGCGTCCAGATCGAACTTGGAGAAGTCGATGTCGGTGATGGACGAGATGGAGGCGAGCACCTTCTCCAGATAGTCCGGCGCGGTGTGGATCCGCTCGAACTTGGCCTTCGCCTCGGCCTCGGTCTCGCCGAGGATCGGGGCGACCAGGAAGAGGATCTTGATGTCGTCCGGGTTGCGGCCGGCGGCGGCGGCGCGGGCCCGCACGTCGTCGCGATAGGCCTTGCACCATTCGATGCCGGAGGCCGGCGCGATGATGCTGTCGGCTGTCTCGGCGGCGAACTGGCGGCCGCGGGGCGAGCCGCCGGCCTGCACGTACACAGGCTCGCCCTGAGGCGAGGGTGCCGTGTTGAGCGGGCCGCGGCACTGGAAGTAGGTGCCCTTGAAGTTGATCGGCTTGACCTTGGTGTGGTCCGCGTAGGTGTTGGTCTCGCGGTTCAGCACCACCGCGTCCGGCTCCCAGGAGTTCCAGAGCTGCTTGCAGAGGGCCACGAACTCGTCGGCCATGTCGTAGCGGGCCTGGCGGGGCGGCAGCTCGTCCATGCCGAAGTTCCGCGCGGCGAGGTTTTCGCCGCTGGTCACGATGTTCCAGCCGAACCGGCCCTTGCAGATGTGGTCGAGCGTGGAGCAGAGCCGGGCCAGCATGAAGGGCGGGTAGGACATGGTCGACATAGTGGCGACCACGCCCATGTTCCGCGTGTTGGCGCCGAGGAGCGCGGCGAGCGGCGCCGGATCGTGCTTCGGGCCCATGATGGCGTGCTTGAGGTAGGCCTCCGTCGAATGCCCGTAGGCATCCGAGATCATGAGGGTGTCCTCCAGCATGATGTAGTCGAAGCAGGCGCGCTCCATGGCCTGGGCGAAGTCGATGAAGAACTGGCCGTCCCAGGGTTCGCCGCCGTTGGCGAAGGGCTTGTTCCACTCGTCGGGCGTGAAGTTGGTGAACCAGCCGAGGTGAAAGCGCGTGGGCGCCATGGGAAGCTTCCTTCTCGAAGTGGCCCGCGGTGGTCGGGCTCGCATGTCATGTCGGGTCGGTCGGGAACGGGGGCGCGGCGCGCCGCCCGTCGATCAGAATTCGCGCATGGTCTCGCGCAGGGTCGACTTGGTGTAGGTCGTCCGCGTCAGGCCGCGCCGCTGCAGGGCCGGAACGAGGCCTTCGCAGATCTGGTTGATGTACTGGCGGTTCACCTTCTGGAACGGCGAGGAGATCAGGAAGCCGTCGCCGCCGACCTGCTCCATCACGTCGCCGAGGCGCTCGGCGACCGAGTCGGGCGTGCCGATCACGCCGTCGAGGCCGCGGGTGGCCCGGTCCTTGACGAGCTGGCGGAGCGTCTTGCCCTTGCCCCACTGGGCGAAGGCGTCGAGCGAGCCCTGCTCGCCGTTGGTGGTGAGACGCGGCAGCTCGGCGTCGAGGTCGAACTTGGAGAAGTCGATGTCGGTGACCGAGGAGATCGAGGCGAGCGTCATCTCGATGTAGGTGTCGGAGTTGAAGTAGCGGTCGTGCCGGTCCTTCGCCTCGTCCATGGTCTCGGCCAGGATGGGCTGGACGATGAAGAAGACCTTCACGTCGTCCGGATTGCGGCCCGCGCCCTCGGCCCGGCGGCGGATGTCGTCGCGGAACTCCTTCATGGCCGGGATGCCGGTGGCGGCCACGATGATCGAGTCGGCGGTCTCGGCGGCGAACTGGCGGCCGCGGGGCGAGCCGCCAGCCTGTACGAAGGCCGGGCGGCCCTGCGGCATCGGCGTGGTGTTGAGCGGGCCGCGCACCTTGAAGTACTTGCCTTCATGGTTGATCGGCTTGACCTTGGTGTAGTCCGCGTAGGTGTTGGTGGCCTGGTCGCGCACCACGGCACCCGGCTCCCAGCTCGACCAGAGCTTCAGGCAGAGCTGGACGTATTCGTCCGCCATCTCGTAGCGGACCTCGCGCGGGGGCAGATGATCCATGCCGAAGTTCTGGGCGGCGAGGTCCTCGCCGCTCGTCACGATGTTCCAGCCGAACCGGCCCTTGCAGATGTGGTCGAGGGTGGCGCAGAGGCGGGCCAGCATGAAGGGCGGGTAGCCGAGCGTCGACATGGTGGCGACGACGCCGATCTTGGAGGTCTTCTGACCGATCAGGGCGGCGAGCGGCGCCGGGTCGCCCTTCGGGCCCATCAGGGCGTACTTCAGGTACGCCTCGCTGGATTCGCCGTAGGCCTCCGACATCATCAGCGTGTCTTCGATCATGATGAAGTCGAAGCCGGCCCGCTCCATGGAGAGCGCCATGTCCACGTAGAAGGACCCGTCCCACGGCTTGCCGCCGGCGGAATAGGTGGTGTTCCAATCGTCCACGGCGAAATTCATGAACCAGGCGAGGTGAAACGGCTTCGGCATGGCAGGTCCCCAGCAATCGACGGGCGAGCGGGAAGCCTTCGAGGGTGAAGGCTTCGCGGGGGCGGTCGGCGCTCCGTCGGCCGGCCGAACCCGGTGCTCCGGTTCGTGAGGGGAAGTGAACCGCAACGGTCGGGGGCGAACCATCTGGAAAGCGGGAAGCGCCGATCCGCGGAACGACAGATGACCCTTTAGGCAGATGCCCTGTTTTTCGGTCGCATTCTGGGCAGATCGTCCGACGGCCTACGGGACTTCCGGTATGCCGCATTGCAGGAAAGCCATACTGCGGCGCGAATTAAGTGGCGACTTAAGAGGTTGTCCGGATTGACTCCATGTCGCGGGCGCCCTGGCACGAAGGTTGCGATGCTGTTTTTTCGAACACGCGAAGGCCTTGCCCGGAGGGATCGGACCGCCATGTCGAACCTCAGCCAGATCTATGACGTCGATCTGAAGCTTCTCCGCTGCTTCTGCACCATTGTGGAGGAGGGCAGTTTCACTGCCGCACAGGCGACACTCAATTTGTCGCAGTCCATGCTGAGCGAATACCTGAAGTCGCTGGAGATCCGTCTCGGGACCCGGCTCTGCCAGCGCGGGCCGAAGGGGTTCAAGCTGTTCCGCGAAGGCGAGGTGGTCTACCAGGCCGCCAAGGAGCTGTTCGCCTCCATTGAAACGTTCAAGCAGCGCGCCTCCAACATCAACGAGGGAACGATCTACGAGCTCTCCCTCGGTATCCAGGACGGCATCGTGGACAATCCGAAGTGCCGCATCGCCGACGCGATGGAGCGCTTCTCCGAATATTATCCGAACGTGCGCTTCAAGGTGGAGATCATGCTGGGCTTCCAGATGATCGGCCGGGTGGCGGACGGGCTGATCCACGTGGGCATCGGCCTCATCAACGACCAGTTCCACCAGCTTTCCTTCGAACATCTCTACGACGAGCACGCCTGGATCTGCTGCGCGCCGAAGCATCCGCTGTTTCATGTGGCGGACGAGGACCTGACGCGCGAGATGATCGAGACGGCCACCTACTGCCACCGCGGCCATCTGGAGTATTTCCATCCGGAGCGGGTGCGCCAGTCGGAGACGCGCGGCGACATCGGCCACGGCGCCCAGGCCCATCTGGCGCTGATCCTCTCCGGCCGCAACATCGGCTACCTGCCGAGCCACATGGCGGAGCGCTACGTGGAACAGGGGCTTTTGCGCGTGCTGCGCTCGGACATGACGCATCTGGTCAACCCGATCACCGCCATCACGGGGCCGAGCTCCAGTGATTTCAAGCTCGCCCGCCGCTTCGTCGATTGCCTGATCGACCTGCACATGGAGGCCGCGGCCGATCCCAACGTCTCCACCCTGGCGGCCGCCCGCATGAAGACGCCGCGGCCGGCGGCGCGGAGCGAGGAACGGGACACGTTCGACATCAAGTGCTCGGCACGCTGACGGGTCGTCACACGGCCAGAATGACGCCGGGCGCGGTCAGGCGCGGCCGGACGTGCGCGTCGTCTTCGGCAGGTCGGGCCCGGTGCGAGAAGCGCTGCGGGCACGGGATGCCGGCCTGATATCAAGCTCGCAAAGTCCTGCCCTGTCGGGGCTTTGCGACCGCAGGCAAGCCCGACCGGTGAGGCCGTGACGCGCGGGATGGTCGGCCGAATCCGGACTTCAAGAGCGAGGCGGTAGGCCTAGACGTCGTCCACCGTCCCGAACGGGCGGGCGAGGATGCCGTGGGGGCGGTCCGGGAGCGGGCGGGCGGGCCAACGGCGGATCGCCGCAAGGGCCGGGGCGGTGGCGGACAACGATGTCCGGGTCAGCGCCTGGGCGCTTCGGCCAAGCCCGGCGAGCCGCGCCCGGACGGCGGGGCCGAGCCGGTGCCGCCGCGCGCGGCCGCTCTCGCCCGGCAGGGGCACCTGGATCGCGGCGTTGCGGCGCATGGTGTAGACGGTCGCCACGATGATGATCCCCGAGCCGATCAGGGTGGAGACGTCCGGCACCTCGGCGAAGAGGAAATAGCCGAACACCACCGCGAAGAGGAGCCGGGTGAACTCCAGGGGCGCCATGGCGGCCGCCTCGCCGATCTGCGAGGCGCGGGTGAAGAGCCATTGCGCGCAGGTGGAAATGGCCCCGATGACGATCAGGATCGCCCATTCGCCGGGCGTCGGCGGCACCCACCAGACGATGGTGGGGATGAGATAGGCCGGCACCAGAACCAGGGTCTGGTAGATCAGGATGGTGGCGGTGGATTCCTGGCGGGCCATCATGCGGATGGTGATGGTGCCGCCGCAGACGAGCAGCGCCGCCATGATGGCCATGATGCCGAAGGCGTTCAGCCCCTCGCCGGTCGGCTTCAGGATGACGAGCACGCCGATGAAGCCGACCGCCGTCGCCAGCCAGCGGCGGGCGTCCACCTTCTCCTTCAGGATGACCACCGCCAGGATGGTCATGAACACCACCTGGCTGAAGCCGAGGGCGGTCATTTCGGCGAACGGCATGTTGACGAGGGCGACGAAGAAGCAGAGCTGCGAGGCGAGCGAGAAGGCGCCGCGGGCGAGCTGGAGCTTCAGGTGGTTGGTCCTGAGCGTGCCGCGGATGTCGCCGAGGAAGAGCGGCACCAGGAAGAGCGACAGGATCACCTGGCGCAGGAACAGGATCTGGGTGACCGGCAGGCGGTCGCCGACGAGCTTGATGCCGGCGAGCATGATGCAGAAGAGCACGATGGACGTGACCATCAGCACCGAGCCCTGCAGGTTCGGCGAGGCCATCAGGAAGCGGCCGGTGCCGCGCTGCTTCAGGGCGGTGAGGTCGGCGAGCCGGTAGGTGCGGATGCGGCGACGGCCGGCCGCCGCCGGGGTCAGCGCGGAGGCGGTGGTGGGGAGCACATTCTCCGGACCCGCATCGGCTTCGGCGGGCGCTCCGGCGCGAGCGAGCGGCGCGTTCATGCGTGGTCGATGCCCACCGGCGCCGGGGTGACGACGGCCGGCCGGAGCCGGCGGCGCGGCGGCGGCATGCGCCCCTCGGCGGCCTCGCGGCTCAGCCACGAATAGCGCCAGATGGTGCCGGCGCCGATGCCGGTGAGGCCGGCGATCAGCCCCCACCAGAGCGCCGGGGCGCCGAGGTCGGCCCAGAACATCAGGCCGTAGCCGATCGGAAAGCCCAGGCACCAGTAGCTGACGGTGACGAGCCCGAGGGTGAAGGTGTTGTCCGCAAGGCCGCGCTGCAGGCCCATGCCGACCCCGTAGAAGCCGTCGGCGAGCACGTAGATGGCGCAGAGCGGGATGAGCGACAGGGCGAAGGCGAGGATCTCGGCGTTCTCCGGCGCCTGCAGGTCGATGAAGAGACCGATGAAGCTCTCCGGCGTGACGTAGATGACGGTGGCGGCGACCGCCATGCCGGCCATGCCGAGCACGAAGGCCACGTAGCCGGCGGTGGCGGCGTCGTCGAACGCCTTGGCGCCGCGCCGGTAGCTGATGCGCAGCGCCGCCGCGTCGCCGCAGGAGGCGGCGAGCACGTAGCAGATGGTGCCGAAGTTGTGGACGATCTGGTGCGCGGCGAGCGCCACGGCGCCGAGCTGGCCGACGAGCAGCGTCATGGCGAGGAAGAAGAGGCCGTCCACGGTCATCTGCAGGCCGATCGGCAGGCCGGGCCGCATGATCTCGCCGAGGGTGGCAAGGCTTGGCCGGGCGAGCGGGATCTGCCGGCGGAAGCGGGTGCAGTGGACCGTCGCCAGCATGGCGAGGGCGCTCAGCGTCATGGCGATGACCATGGCGGTCGGGATGCCGTGCCAGCCGAGGGCCGGCAGGCCCATCTCGCCGCCGACCAGCGCCCAGGCGAGGCCGGCGTAGAGGAGGAGCGACAGCGGCGTCAGCAGGTAGAGCACCCGGGCAAGCCCGAACGCCGGCAGGACGCTCCGCATCAGGCCGAGGCGGATGAGGTTGGCCGGCTCGGCCCAGCGCATGATCTCCAGGCAGTCGCGGGTCTGGGCGACCACGTCGGGCGGCTGGTCGAGGGCGATCAGCACGTGGTGGCCGAAGCTGAACCAGGTGAAGGAGACGACCGAGAGCACGCCGGAGAGATAGAGGCCGTTCCAGTAGAGGCCGGGGATGCGGTCCGTCTCGCGGGCGCCCTGCGCCTCGGCCACCAGCACGCCGACGCAGAGGAGGATGCCGGCCACCACGTGGGTGCTAAGCCCCATCCGCAGCGACAGGCCGCCGGCCGCCAGGGCCTCGGGCGCCAAGCCCCCGAACAGCATCAGCGTGGCGGTCATCATGGCGAGGTAGGAGAGGTGGCCCATGGAGATGGGCGCGGCCAGTCGCAGCGTGTCGGCCGCGTGGGTGAGATAGGGCTCGCGCGGGGTCGACTGGACGGTGCGACGCGGCCCGGGCTGCGGTGCGGCGGGGGCGAAGGCGGTAGGCACGACCGCGGTGGGGGCGGGGATGTCGCTCGGGGGCATGGCACTCGGGTAGGCGGAGCCGGCCGGACGGACCCTGCCCGGTGGCGGTGTGGCGGCGAACGGTCGATGGCGCGGATTGCCGGGGCGGATGCCGCCGGCCGTCGGGCAAAGCCGCCGATGGCCGGTCGCGGCTCGTGAAAAGCAGCGTCAATCCAAGACCTTGCCTGAAACTAGCCGGTCGGCGACGGCCGACACCATCTTCAAACGGCCAAGCGCGATCCACCTCGGCCCGACCCATCGTTGCCCGGACCTCAGGCAGCCCGCCGCTTTCGGCGGCACCCGGTGGTTCCGATCGGAGGCGATACGCCCGTTCCGCAGGCCGGCTTCCGGAGAAACCCTGACGTCCGGCGGAGCCGGCCTCACCCTTTGCGGACATGGAATGAGTCTTGCTCGCCTTCCGGCGACGAAACGGCGGCCGCGATTCGACGGGCGCCGAGGAGAGGCGGTTGTCCGGCGCGCCCGCGCCGCATGCGCCGGCTCGACAACAATGCCCGCCGCCCGCGCGGGAATGCCCGCCGCCCGCGCGGGCCATCAGGGGAGGAGACGATGCGCCTTTCGGTCCTCGATCAGTCGGGCGTCGCCGCCGACACGACGCCGGACGAGGCGATCCGCCAGACCCTGGCGCTCGGCCGGGCGTGCGAGGCGATGGGCTACCACCGCTTCTGGGTGTCGGAGCATCACAACACGGCCGGCATCGCCGGATCGGCACCGGAGGTGCTGCTCGGCGCCCTGGCGGCGAGCACACGGTCGATCCGGATCGGCAGCGCCGGGGTGATGCTGCCGCACTATGCGCCGCTGAAGGTGGCCGAGCAGTTCCGCGTGCTCGACGCGATCGCCCCGGGCCGGGTGGACCTCGGCCTTGGCCGCGGACCGGGCGCGGACCGGATGACCACCTACGCGCTGAAGCCGGACGCCATGGACAACCCGCTCGCCATGTCGGGCATGGACGCCTTCCCGCAAGGGGTGGAGGACGTGATCGCCTGGTCGAGCGGCGACGGGCCGGACGCCAGCCACACCTTCCACGGCATCAAGGCGCAGCCGGCGGGTCCCACCGCGCCGGACTGCTTCATCGTCGGCAGCACCAACTACACGGCCCAGCTCGCCGCCCACTTCGGGCTGCCCTACTGCTTCGCGCACTTCTTCAACGACGGAATGGGGGCGGCGGACGCGGTGGATCTCTACCGGCGCACCTTCCGGCCGAGCCAGCGGCGGGCGACGCCGTCCGCCTCGCTCTGCGTGTTCGCGCTGGCGGCGCCGAGCGAAGCGGAGGCCGAGGCCCTGTTCCGGCCCTATGCGCTCTGGCGGCTCGACCGCGACCGGGGCCGCACCCTGCCCTTCCCGAGCCTCGCCGCGGCCGCGGCGCGGACCCTCACCGCCCACGAGGAAGGTCAGGTGGACAAGCTCCGCCGCCTCGCCCTCGTCGGCACGCCGACCCAAGTGGTGACGGCGCTCCGCGCCATGGTGGAGGCCTACGGGCTCGACGAGATGGTGGTGTTCGCGCCCGGCTATCCGGCGGAGATCCGCACGCGGTCCTATGCGCTGATCGCCGAGGCGGCGGGACTGGAGCCGCGCGCCGCCGCCTGAGGCTGGGGGACTCGTGGGCTTGCGCCGGAGGGGCGGCGGCCGCTCGTCGGCGCGCCGCCGACGGTCAGGGCGTCTCCTCGACCGGGTCGCGGAAATAGGGCTCCACCGGGCCCTTCAGCTTCAGCGTGAGCGGCTTGCCCTTGCGGTCCTTCGCGGCTCCGGCCGCCACGCGCACCCAGCCCTCGCTGACGCAATACTCCTCCACGTTGGTCTTCTCCTGGCCCTTGAACCGGATCCCGACGCCGCGCTCCAGCGTGCTCGCGTCATAGAAGGGGCTGTCGGGGTCGTTGGAGAGGCGGTCTGGCGGGGTATCGGACATGAGGGATCTCCGTTTCGGTCGGCCGGAGAGATAGACGGCGCGGGCGCGGGGGACAAGGGCGGGGAGAGGCCGGGGGCTGGCTGGTGGCGGATGATGCCCGGCGGTGTTGGGCTCCCCGCATCCCCCGGGTCGTCACCTCGGTGAAGCCCGGGGTCCAGCCGACGGTGGGATTGTCCGCGTCGTGGGGGGCCGTAATTGTCGGTTGGATCCCGACGTTCGTCGGGATGACGTTCAAGCGGGACGGGGCGGGTGGAGGGAGGGACGGGGAGGGTGGAGGCGGGTCGGGACTGCGTCCACGCTCATCCCGGTCGTCACCCCGGCGAACGCCGGGGCCCAACCGAAGGCGGGGGTGTCCGCATCGGTGTGGGTCGGTCGCGGTCGGTTGGATCCCGGCGTTCGCCGGGATGACGTTCAAGGGGGACGGGGAGGGTGGAGGCGGGTCGGGATTGCGTCCACGTCCATCCCGGTCGTCACCCCGGCGGAGGCCGGGACCCAACCGCAGGTGGGGGTGTCCGCACCGGTGCGGGTCGGTCGCGGTCGGTTGGATCCCGGCGTTCGCCGGGATGACGTTCGAAGGGGAATGGTGGGCATCCGAACGAAAGGGCGGCGGGGCCCTTGAGGATCCGCCGCCCCTGTCTGTGATGACCCTTTGATCTCTGGGAGGACCCTCGGATCCGCGTCTCAGTTGGTCAGAGCTTGCGCTCGATCGCGCCTTCCACGGCGCCGACGACGCCGCCCATGCCGGACTTGGAGGTCTGCTCGGACTGCGCGCCGCCGTCCGGGCGGGCCGGGGCGAGGGAGGGCTTGCCGCCGAGCGGCTCGGAGACCGCGGCGGAGAACTCGCCCTTGCCGTCGAGGCTCGGACCCTTGCTCCAGCGGCCCTCGGGAATGCTGCCGTCGACCATGTGGCCGAGGTAGACGTAGGAGAACTCGGTGTTCTCCTGGTCCTGCGGGAAGCTGTTGGGGATCGGCAGCGACTTGGCGAGGCCGCCCATGTCCTCGATCGCCGCCAGCCACTGCTGCTGGTGCATGGTGTCGCGGGCGATGAGGAAGGACAGCATGTCCTTCATGCCCGGGTCGTCGGTCATGTTGTAGAGGCGCACGGCGAGCACGCGGCCGGAGGATTCCGCCGTGGCGTTCGCCATCATGTCGGCGGCGATGTTGCCGGACGCGTAGACGTGCGAGGCGTCGAACGGCACGCCGTTGGCGTCCGACGGCAGCGCCGCAAGGCCGGTGGAGAGGATGTGGCGGAAGTCGACGCCGTTGAGGATCGCGCCGCCGACGGCGTCCTTGGAGACGTCCTCCTTGATGGAGAGCGGGGCGTTCTCAAGATTGAGCGCCACGGCGGTCGCCAGCATCTCGATGTGGCCGAGTTCCTCGGTGGCGGTGTTGAGCAGCATGTCGCGGTACTTGGCCGGGCCGCGGGCGCCGAACGCCTGGAACATGTACTGCAGCGCCACGCGGATCTCGCCTTCCACGCCGCCGATCGCCTGCTGCAGGGCGCGGGCGAAAGTCGGGTTGGGGCGCTCGACGCGCACCGGATACTGCAGTTTGCCATCTGTGTAGAACATCGTTCGTGCTCCTGAAATTGAACTGACACCCGCCCTTCAACAACGGGGGTGCGCGCTTGTTCCTATTATTTATCTACGAATACTGTTCAGCTTGCGCTTGTAGGCGAGCTTATACTTGAGCGGTATGGCCGCTCGGCGCGCCGGCCCGGAACCGGCGTCGAGACGCGCGACAACGGGGCGTGACACAGGCCGGAACAGAAGCCCGATCCGCCGGTTCATCCCGGGTGACCACCTTGAGCGCGAGCCGACGGCGCGCGCCTTACCCGATCCGGATCGCTTGTGAGTTTCAAACCGATGGGCAGCTCGATCGGCAAACGTCGCCTTGCCCGGCGCGCGGCGGCCGTGTTTCCGGCGGTCCTGGCGACCGGCTGCACCGGTCCCCAGTCCGCGCTCGACCCGGCCGGCCGGGAGGCCGAGACGGTGGCGCACCTCTTCTGGGTGATGACCATCGGCGGCGCGGTGATCTGGGTGGCCGTGCTGGCGCTCGCGGTCTACGCAGGCGGGCTGAAGCGGCAGCCGGTGTCGGAGGCTTTCGCCTTCCGGCTGATCGTCTGGTGCGGCGCCGCCATCCCGACCGTGATCCTCGCCGCGCTCCTCGTCTACGGCCTCTACCTGATGCCGGAGCTTCGGCCGTGGACCCGCGAGGCGGCGGCGGAGCCGGGGCTGAAGGGCCACGTGACGGGCGAGCAGTTCTGGTGGCGGGTGCGCTACGACCTGCCCGAGGGGGCGGTTGAGAGCGCCAACGAGATCCTGGTGCCGGTCGGGCGGCCGGTGCACCTGACCCTCACCTCGCCGGACGTGATCCACTCCTTCTGGGTGCCGGCGCTCGCCGGCAAGATGGACCTCATCCCCGGCCGCACCAACCGCATCACCTTCACGGCGACGAAGCCCGGCGTCTACCGGGGCGTCTGCGCGGAGTTCTGCGGCGAGAGCCACGCCCTGATGGCGCTCACCGTGCGGGCGGTGGAGCCGGAGGAGCACGCGCGGCTGATCGCCGCCGAGGCCCGGCCGGCGGCGGTGACGGCGGGCGCGGGGCTGGACCTCTTCATCGCCAAGGGCTGCGCCGCCTGCCACACGATCCGGGGCACGCCGGCGGCCGGCACGGTCGGCCCGGACCTCACCCACGTGGGCAGCCGGCCGACCCTCGCGGCCGCCACCCTGCCGAACGATCAGGCCGCGCGCGAACGGTTCCTCCGCCATCCGGACGCGGTGAAGCCCGGCATCCGCATGCCGGCCTACGACATGCTGCCGCCCGCCGAGATCGAGACCCTCGCCCGCTTCCTCGGAGACCTCACATGACCGCCACGACCGACACGGCCGCCGGTCTGCCGCCCCCGGGCAGCGAGGCGGACCTCGCCCGGCGGCGGGCGCAGGAGGAGCGGCTGCGCAAGACCTGGGAGACGCCGAAGGGCATCCGCTACTGGACGGCGGTGAACAACACCGAGGTCGGCGTCTGGTACACGGCAACCGCCTTCGTGTTCATGCTGTTCGCCGGCCTGCTGGCGCTCCTGATGCGGGCGCAGCTCGCCGTGCCGGACAACGACCTGATCTCGGCGGACCTCTACAACCAGGCCTTCACCCTGCACGGCACGGTGATGATGTTCCTCTTCGCCGTGCCGATCTTCGAGGCGGTGGCCATCGTCATCCTGCCGCAGATGCTGGGCGCGCGAGACCTGCCGTTCCCGCGCCTCTCCGCCTTCGGCTTCTGGAGCTTCGTCCTCGGCGGCGTGTTCGTCTGCGGCTCGATCTTCTTCAACGCGGCGCCGAACGCCGGCTGGTTCATGTACCCGCCGCTCGCCACCGACGAGGAGCAGTCCGGCATCGGGGCGGACATCTGGCTGCTCGGCCTCTCCTTCATCGAGGTGGCGTCGATCGCCGCCGCGGTGGAGCTGATCATCGGCACCTTGAAGTGCCGGCCGCCGGGCATGCGGATCAACATGATCCCGCTCTTTGCCTGGTACATCCTGATCGTCGCCGGGATGATCCTCTTCGCCTTCCCGCCGCTGATCGCCGGCGACATCCTGTTCGAGATGGAGCGGATGTTCGACTGGCCGTTCTTCGACCCGGAGCGGCGCGGCGACCCGCTGTTGTGGCAGCACCTGTTCTGGATCTTCGGCCACCCGGAGGTCTACATCGTCTTCCTGCCGGCGATCGCCCTCATCGCCATGATCGTGCCGACCTTCGCCCAGCGGCCGATCGTCGGCTATTCGTGGATCGTGCTCGCCGCCGTCGGCACCGGGTTCCTGAGCTTCGGGCTCTGGGTCCACCACATGTTCGCCACCGGCCTGCCGACGATCTCGCTCGCCTTCTTCTCGGCGGCCTCGGAGGCGGTGGCGATCCCGACGGGCGTGCAGATCTTCGTCTTCATCGCCACCCTGCTCGCCGGGCGGGTGATCTTCGCCGTGCCCATGCTGTTCGCCACCGGCGGCCTCGCCATCTTCGTGATCGGCGGCCTCACCGGCGTGATGGTGGCGCTCGCCCCGTTCGACTGGCAGGCGCACGACACCTATTTCGTGGTGGCGCATCTGCACTATGTGCTGATCGGCGGCATGCTCTTCCCGATCGTCGCCGGCATCTACTACTTCTACCCGATCACGTCGGGGAAGATGCTCTCCATGCGGCTCGGCAAGATCGGCTTCTGGCTGATGTTCGTCGGGTTCAACGTGGGCTTCCTGCCCATGCACTTCACCGGCCTTCGGGGCATGCCCCGGCGGGTGTTCACCTATCCGGGCGGGCTCGGCTTCGACTGGCTGAACATGGTCTCCACCGTCGGGGCCTTCGTGTTCGCGGCCGGCGTCGGCGTGGTGGTGTGGGACGTGGTGCGGCCGAAGAGCCGCGAGCCCTATGCGCCCCGCAACCCCTGGAACGCCGGCACCCTGGAGTGGCTGACCACCATGCCGGGCGAGAACTGGGGCGTGCGCTCGGTGCCCTTCATCACCAGCCGCTACCCGATCTGGGACCAGCCCAACCTGATCCGCGACGTGGACGAGGGCCGCGGCCTTCTGCCGGACGCGGAGGAGATGAAGCGGGAGACGCTGGTGACGTCCGTGCTCGACGCGGAGCCGATCCAGTGCCTGCGCGTGCCGGGCAACGCCTGGTCGCCGATGATCGCCGCCTTCACGCTCGGCGGCGTCTTCATCGCGCTCACCTTCAAGTGGTGGATCCCGGCGCTCGTCTCCGGCGTCGCCTTCTTCTGCGTCCTGATGTTCTGGCTGTGGACGAGCACGAGCCTCATTCCGGAGAAGCCGGAGAAGGATGTGGGCGGCGGGCTCGTGCTGCCGCTCTACCGGTCCGGGCCGGCTTCGATCGGCTGGTGGGCCATGTTCATCACCATGACCGGCGACGCCACCGCCTTCGCCAGCCTGGTGTTCGGCTACTTCTTCTACTGGACCGTCCACGCGGACTTCGTGATCGACGGCGGGGGACCGGGCGTCCTCTGGCCGATGATCGCCATGGGCCTCCTCCTGGCCTCCTGGGCGGTGACGCTGCTCGCCCGCCGGTGGAACAGCGCCGACCGGCCCCTGCCGGCCCGGCTCGCGCTGGTGACCGCGGCGGTGCTGGCCGGCGCCGGCGGCGCAGCGGGCCTGATGGGGCCCTACACCCACGGCATGGCGCCGACCACCGACGTCTATCCGGCGATCGTCTGGATTCTGGTGATCTGGACGGCGATCCACGCGGCCGTCGGCGTCATCATGCTCCTCTACTGCCTTGCCCGCAGCCTCGCCGGCCGCATGACCGCCGTCTACGACATCGACATGCGGAACGTGGCGCTCTACGCGCACTTCCTGGCCATGACGGCCGTGGTGACCTTCGCGGTCGTCGGCCTCTTTCCCCTGATCAACTGAGAGCGGCCATGTTCCTGCACGGCGCACGCAACGAAACCCTCTGGCCGCTGATGGGCCCGCCCACGGTCTGGGCGCTGCACTTCGCGGCCGTCTACGGGTGGGCGGCGGTCGCCTGCGCCAAGGCGACGCCGGACGATTCCATGTTTCTCGCCGCCCGCTGGGGCATCGGCGCCCTCACCGTGGTGGCGCTCGCGATGATCGCCTACGCGGGCTACCGGGCGTGGCAGATCTGGGGCTTCGGCCGGTTCGATCCGCCCCATGCGGCGGGCACGGAGACCGACCGGCGCCGCTTCCTCGGCTTCGCCACCCTGCTCCTTGCCGGCCTCAGCGCCGTGTCGGTGATCTTCGTCGGCCTGCCGGCGCTCTTCATCGCGGAGTGCACCTGGTGAAGCGGCTCGCGCTCCTCGCCGGGCTCGCGGTGCTGGCGCTCGTCTGGGGCGGGCCGTTGCTCGGCCGCGACGCCGGTTCGTTCGCCGCCCACATGATCGCCCACATGGGCGTCGTCGCGGTGGCGGCGCCGCTGATCGCCGTCGGGCTCTCGGGCACCCGCGCCGACCCGTCGGCGCGGTTTCCGGCGGTGTTCGCGCCGGTGCCGATCTCGGTCGCGGAACTCTTCGTCGTCTGGGGCTGGCATGCGCCGGCGGCGCGGGCGCTCGCGGAGGGTTCGGCGGTATGGCTGGTGGTGGAGCAGGCGAGCTTCCTTGCCGTCGGTCTCGGGCTCTGGTTCGCCTGCGTCGGCCACGCGCCCGGCGACGGGCCGCGCCGGGCCGCCGCGGGCGCCTTCGGGCTCCTGCTCACCTCCGTCCACATGACGCTGCTCGGCGCGCTGCTGGCGCTGACGCCGCGCCCGCTCTACGGCAGCGAGACCGTGACCTGCCTCGGCCTGACGCTCGACGCCATCGACGACCAGCAGGTCGGCGGCGTCACCATGCTGCTCGTCGGGGCGGCCGTCTATCTGGCGGGCGGGGTGGCGCTGATGCACCGGCTGATCGCCGACCGAGTGCCTGGACCCGATCCCGCAACCGCCATCCCGAGGGGGAGACAGGCATGATCCTCACCCTGCGCAGGGCCGTGCTCGCGGTCGTGGTTCTGGCCGCCGGCGGCCTCCTGTTCGCCTGGTCCGGCCTCTTCAACGTGGCGGCGAGCACCGGCCACTGGCCCGTCACCGCCTGGTTCCTGCACTGGGTGATGCAGAACTCGGTCGGCACCTACGCCATGCTGACCGTGGAGAGCCCGCCCGACCTCGACGATCCGGCGCTGCTGCCGGCCGCCGCCGGCCACTACGCGACAGGCTGCGCCTACTGCCACGCGGCACCGGGCGAGCCCCAGGGGGACGTGGCCAACGCCATGACGCCGCCGCCGCCCCGCCTCGTCGACTGGCTGCCGCACACGGACTGGAGCGACAAGGAACTGCACCGGATCGTGGAGCATGGGGTGAAATACTCCGGCATGCCGGCCTGGCCGAGCCTGCTCAGGCCCGACGAGGTGTGGGGCATGGTGGCCTTCCTGCGGCGCCTGCCGGAGATGGATCCGGCCACCTACCGCACGCTCGCCTATGGCGAGGGCGAGACGCCGCCCACGTCCGCCAACCCGGACTTCGACGCGGCGCTCGCGGACTGCGCCCGCTGCCACGGGGTGGACGGGGCCGGGCGGAGCACCGTCATCCCGGTCATCGGCGGGCAGAAGCAGCCCTATCTGGCGGCGACGCTGAGGGCCTATGCGGAGGGCCACCGGGCGAGCGGCATCATGCAGCTCGCCGCCACCAAGACCACCGCCCCGGTGCTCGACCTGCTGGCGGCGCACTACGCGGCGGCGCGGCCGGCGGCGGCCTCCGCGCCGGCCGGGGAGGGCGCGCCCGACCCGGAGATGCTGGCGCAAGGCGAGGCGATCGCCACGCGCGGCGTGCCGAACCGGGGCGTTCCGGCCTGTCTCGCCTGCCACGGGGTGGACCGGCCGGAGGCCGCCCACGTGCCCCATATCGAGGGCCAGCACGCGGCCTATCTGGACCGGCAGCTCCACCTCTTTCGCGAGGAGGAGCGCGGCGGCTCGCCCTACTGGAAGGTGATGGCCGTGGCCGTCCACGAGATCGAGGACGACGAGATCGCCGCCGTCGCCGCTTGGTTCGCCCGCCAGCCCCGCTTCGGCGCGCCGGGAACGGCCGCGGCGGAACCGGCGCCGGAGGCCGGTGGTTGACGGGGCGACCGCCCCCCAGGCGCTGGGGGCGCGCGCGGATCCATCGGGGCCATGACGCCCGGTGCTGGACGAAGGAGACATCGCATGGACGAGGAAACCGAAGAGCGGGTGCAGCGCCGCGCCTACGAGATCTGGGAGGCCGAGGGCCGCCCGGAGGGTCGCGCTCCCGAGCATTGGGACCAGGCCTGCCGGGACATGGGCGTGCGGGACGACACGGCGGTGCCGTCGATGCCGGCGCCGAGCCCCTCGATCTGAGCCAAGGGCCGGCCGCGGCCAAGCCTCGCGAAAAAGAAAGGCTCCCGTCCCATGTGGACGGGAGCCTTTTTCGTGACCGGTCCAGGTGGTCTCACTCGGCCGGGCAGGGCTCCGCGCGGGCGTTCCGCCAGGTGAGGAGGGCGAGCGCCACGCCGACGGCGGAGAGGGCCACACCGACGAGCGGCAACTGGCCGAGGCCGACGCCCGCGTTGAGGCCGGCGCCGCCGATGAAGGCGCCGCTGGCGCAGCCGACGTTGAAGGCGCCCTGGTTGAGCGTGGAGGCGAGGTTCGGCGCCGCCCGGGCGCTGTCCACCACGAGCATCTGCAAGGGCGCCACGGCGGCAAAGGACACGATGCCCCAGACGAACAGGGTGGCGAGCGCGAGCACCGGCGATGGCGCGGTGAGCGCGAAGGTCGCCATCGTCAGGCCGACCGCCGTGAACACGCCGACGATCGCCCGGTGCACGCTCCAGTCGGCGAGGCGGCCGCCGATGTAGTTGCCGAGGGTGAGGCCGAAGCCGTAGACGAAGAGGTAGGTGGTGACCGTCTCCGGGGCGAGGCCGGTGACGTCGCGCAGGATCGGCGTCACGTAGGTGAAGGCGCTGAAGAAGGCCGCGGCGGAGACGGCGCTCATGGCCATGCCGGTGAGGACTTGCGGGTCCTTGAGGACGGCGAACTCCTTCAGCACGTCGCCCTCCGGCGTCTTCAGGGCGCGCGGCACGAAGAGCGCGACGCCGATGAAGGCGACGAGGCCGGTGAGCGCCACGGCGACGAAGGTGGCCCGCCAGCCGAACGCCTGGCCGAGGGCGGTGCCGCCGGGCACGCCGAGGATGTTGGCGACGGTGAGGCCCATGAACATCAGCGCCATGGCCTGGGCGCGCTGGTGCGCCGGCACGAGGCTTGCCGCCACCACCGCGCCGATGCCGAAATAGGCCGCGTGGGCGAAGGCGGTGAGCACGCGCGCGGCGAGCAGCGTCCAGTAGCCGGGGGCGACGGCGCAGAGGAGATTGCCGACGAGGAAGAGCGCCATCAGGCCGAGCAGCGTCGCCTTGCGCGGCAGTTTCGCCGTGACGACGGCCAGAAGCGGCGCCCCCACCACCACGCCGATGGCGTAGCCGGTCACGAGGAGGCCCGCGTCCGGGATGCTGACGCCGAGGTCGGCCGCCACCTGGGGCAGGAGGCCCATGATGACGAACTCCGTAGTGCCGATGCCGAAGGCACCGGCCGCCAGGGCCAGGAGGGGCAAGGGAAGACGCATTCAGAGCTCCGAATTGGAAACGGGACGCTATCCGACTCGGCCGGCCGTGACGCCGCCGATTTCCTCAAGGCACCCATGCAGCCGCCCTGGCGCCGGGTGGTGAGATGTGGCAGCCAGGGTGCGAAAGCCCTCTGCGGCAACCGTGTGGCGTGATGGAACCGGGCGGGCGCGGCGACCGTTCCGGTCCGCATCGCTCGCGGTCGAGGTCGGGCGGGCACGAAAGGGTGGCCCATGGGTGCGATGAAGCTCGTCCGGCAGATCGATCTCGTCTTCAAGGATTGGCGGCCGCTCCAGCACGTGGACGACCCGCTGCACAAGGACCTGTCCGCCGTGGCGCTGGTCGGCGACTGCCTGTTCGTCGCCTGCGACGAGACGGCGAGCGTGGAACGCCTGCGCCGGCTGGACGACGGCCGCTTCGGCGACCACCTGCACGTGGCCCTCGACGGCATCGTCGACCTGCCGGCGGGCGCCGAGGGCGAAATGGACATCGAGGGCCTTTGCGCGGTCGACGGTTATCTGTGGATCCTCGGCTCGCACTCCACCAAGCGGACTAAGCCCAAGGTGGAGGAGCACGGCCGCGCGGGCGCGCTCGACCGCATGCACGCCGTGGAGTGGGAGGCCAACCGGGCCTTCCTCGGCCGGGTGCCCTTGAAGGAGGAGGCGCCGGGCGTCGTCCTGCCGGTGAAGCAGGATGGCGACCGCAAGGCCGCTTGGGTGAAGCTCGGCGGCGGGCGCGGGCGCCTGCGGCGCTGGGTCGCCGCCGACCCGCAACTCGCCCCGTTCCTCGACGTGCCCTCCAAGGAGAACGGCTTCGACGCGGAGGGCCTCGCCGTGCGCGGCGATCGGGTGTGGGTGGGGCTGCGCGGCCCCGTGCTCCGGGGTCATGCGGTGGTGCTCGACCTGCACATGAAGGCCACCGGCCGCGGCCGGCTGAAGGGGCGCCGGCGCGACGGCGGCCTTCGCTACGCCAAGCACGTGATCGACACCAGCGGCCTCGGCGTCCGCGATCTCCGGCTCGACGGCGACGACCTGTTGCTCCTGGTCGGCCCCACCATGGCGCTCGACGGCCGCGCCCACGTGCTCCGCTGGATGGGCGCCGTCTCCGACACGTCGTCGGGCGTGGTGCCGCCGGAGCGGATCGAGTGGGTGACCGAACTGCCCTATGAAGAAGACACCGACCACCCGGAAGGCCTCGACCTCTTCCCCGAAGCCGGCCCCGGCGGCCTCCTCGTCATCTACGACGCCCCCGGCCCCACCCGCGCCGACCCCGACCGCTTCACCGTGAAGGCGGACGTGTGGGGGCGGTGAGGGGCCTCAATGCCCGCCGCCCCGCCGGCCGGCGCCGCGCCGCTCCAGGACGACCTTCACCACGAGGGTGACGAGGGCGAGGAGGGCGAGGACGGAGGCGGCGGCGAAGGCGCCGGCGGTGTTGTAGTCCTGGTAGAGGAGTTCGATCTGGAGCGGCAGGGTGTTGGTCTGGCCGCGCACGTTGCCGGAGACGACCGAGACGGCGCCGAACTCGCCCATCACGCGGGCGTTGCAGAGCACCACCCCGTAGAGAAGCGCCCAGCGGATGTTGGGCAGCGTGACGAGGAGGAAGGTGCGAAGACCCCCGGCCCCGAGCGAGAGCGCGGCCTCCTCCTCGTCGCGGCCCTGGCTCTCCATCAGCGGGATGAGTTCGCGGGCGACGAAGGGCGCGGTGACGAAGAGGCTGGCGAGGATGATGCCCGGCACCGCGAACATCACCTTGATCTCCGCCGCCTGGAGCGCCGGGCCGAACAGGCCCTGCAGCCCATAGACGAACAGGTAGGCGACGCCCGCCACCACCGGCGAGATGGAGAAGGGGATCTCGATCAGCGTGATCAGCGCCCGCCGGCCCGGGAAGGTGAACTTGGTGATGGCCCAGGCGGCCGAGACGCCGAACACCGTGTTGATCGGCACCGCCACCAGGGCGACCAGAACCGTGAGGCCGATGGCGTGCGCCGTGTCGGGGGACGTGAGCGTCGCCCAGTAGGCGCCGACGCCGGCTTCGAGCGCCCGCGCCACGATGAGGGCGACCGGGGCGACGAGGAGCAGCAGCGTCACCGTCACCACGGTGCCGATGAGGGCGCGCCGGAACAGCGGGCCATCGCCCACGCGGCGCGGGCCATTTCCCACGCGGGGGACGGAGGTCGGGGTGGCGGCCATCAGTCGGTCCTCGTGAAGCGAAGGGCGCGGGCCTGCAGGACGTTGGTCACCGCCAGCATGACGAAGGCCGCGAGGAGCATGACCGACGCGATGGCGGCGGCGGCCTCGTAGTCGAACTCCTCCAGCCGGATGAAGGCGAGGAGGGCGGTGATCTCCGTTGAGTTGGGCTGGTTGCCGGCGATGAAGATCACCGCGCCGAACTCGCCGAGGCTCCGGGCGAAGGCGAGCGACGTGCCGGCCAGAAGGGCGGGGGTGACGAGCGGCAGGATGACCTTGGTGAAGATCCGCCCGTCTCGGGCGCCAAGCGACTGGGCGGCCTCCTCCACGGCGGGGTCGAGATCCTCCAGGACGGGCTGCACGGTGCGCACCACGAAGGGCAGGCTGGTGAAGGCCATCGCCACCATGATGCCGAGGGGGGTGTAGACGACCGTGATGCCGACGTCGGCCAGGATGGCACCAAACCAGCCGTTCTCGGCGAAGAGGGCGGTGAGCGCGATGCCGGCGACGGCGGTCGGCAGGGCGAACGGCAGGTCCACCACCGCGTCGAGCAGGCGCCGGCCGGGGAAGCGGTAGCGGGTGAGGATCCAGGCGAGCGCGAAGCCCCACACCACGTTGAAGAGCGTGGCGACGAGGGCGGAACCGACCGTCACCTGGTAGCTGGCGATGGCGCGCGCGGAGGTGACCACGCGCCAATAGCCCTCCGGCCCGAGGCTCGCCGCCTTGTAGACGAGCGCGGCGAGCGGCAGGCAGACGATGAGGGCGAGGTAGAAGAGCGTGACCCCGAGCGTCAGGGGCAGGCCGGGGAGGACGCGACGAGCCAAGGCCGATCGTCTCCAGGTGCGGGAACCGTCCGGTCCATCGGACCGCTTCGACGGCCGACGAGGAGCGTCCGGGCGGGACGCTCCTCGTCGGGGGGGGATTTGATGGGGTGGATGGGGCGCGGCGGCCCGTGGGGTTGCGTCAGCGGCTGCCGTAGAGCTCGTCGAGCTTGCCGTCGGAGGCGAAATGCTCGGCCTGGACCTTGTCCCAGCCGCCGAACACGTCCTCCACGGTCACCAGCCGGACCTCGGGGAAGTCGGCGGCGACTTCGGCCTTCACGGTCTCGTCGTGCACCCGGTTGCCGTTCGCCGCGATGACGCGCTGGCCTTCGGCGGAATAGAGGAAGTCCAGGTAGGACTTGGCGAGATCGCGGCTGCCGCGCCGCTCCGCGACGGTCTCCACGATGGCCACCGGGAACTCGGCGAGCAGGCTCACCGACGGGATGACGATGTCGAACTTGTCCTCGCCATACTCCTTGGCGATGCCACGCACCTCGGCCTCGAAGGTGATCAGCACGTCGCCGGTCTGGCGCTCCACGAAGGTGGTGGTGGCGGCACGCCCGCCGGTGTCGAACACCGGCACGTTGTCGAAGAGCTTGGTGACGAAGGCGTCGACCTTCTCCTCGTCGCCGTCGAAGGCCTCGCGGGCGAAGGCGGTGGCGGCCAGATAGGTGTAGCGCGCGTTGCCGGAGGTCTTCGGGTTGGGGAAGATCACCTTGACGTCGTCGCGGACGAGGTCGCTCCAGTCCTTCACGCCCTTCGGATTGCCCTCGCGCACCAGGAAGGCGGGCAGCGAGTAGTAGGGCGAGGCGTTGTTCGGGAAGGCGGTCTTCCAGTCGGCCGCGACCGCGCCGCCGCGGTCCACCAGGGTCTGCACGTCGGTCACCTGGTTGAAGGTCACCACGTCGGCCTCAAGACCCTCCAGCACGGCGCGGGCCTGCTTGGACGAGCCGCCGTGCGACTGGTCGATGCTGACCGTGACGCCGGTCTCGGCCTTGTGCTTCTCCACGAAGGCTTTGTTCACGGCGGCGAACAGTTCGCGCGAGATGTCGTAGGAGGCGTTGAGGAGCGAGGTGGGCGCCTCGGCCGCGGCCGGGCCGGCCATCAGGCCGAGAACGGCCGCACCGACGAGAAGAAGACGGGACATGGGATCGTCCTTCGATGGATGAGAGCGGGTCGCGCCGATCGGGTGCGACGATGTCCCGGACCCTACCGGCCGTGGCGCCCGCCGCGAAGGCACCGGCTCGCGCCGTTGTTCGGCCGCGTAGAAAATCCTTCTCAGGAGCGGCCGTTTGGCAGCGACGGGCGCGAGACGGCCCGGTTTCGATCAGCCGTCCGGAGTTTTCTGTTCCGCCTCGGCGGGCGCCGCAGGCAGGTGCAGGCCGGCCACGAGGCCGCCGCCGGGGCGGTTCTCCAGTCCGATCCGCCCGCCGTGGGCGGCCGCCACCCGGTTGGCGATGGCAAGCCCGAGGCCGGACCCGCTGCCCTTCGGTGCGGCGCCCCGCTCGAAGCGGAGCAGCACCCTTGCCATGTCGGCCTCCGGGATGCCCGGGCCGCGGTCGGCGACCAGCACCGCGAAGCCGGCGCCGCTGCGGGCGACCGTCACGTCGATGCGGGCTTCGGCGGGGGCGTAGGCGAGCGCGTTGTCGACGAGATTGCGGATCGCCTCGCCGAGCGCCACCGGGTCGCCGGCGATGACGGCGCCCTCCGCGTCCTCCGCCACGTCGAAGCGGATCGCCCGGTCGGCCGAGTAGGCGAGCGCGTCGTTGACGGCCGCCGCCGCCAGCCGGTCGAGGCGCACCGGGGCGGCGCGACCGAGCATCAGCCGGTTGGCGACGGCGGCGTCGGCGAGGAGCTGGTTGGTGATGCGCGACGCCACCTCGGCGTTGCGGCGGATGCGCTCGGCCTGGTCGCGAAGGGCGGCCGGGTCGGTCTCGGCGGCGGCGACCTCGGCCATGGAGATCAGGCTGGCGAGCGGCGTTCGGATCTGGTGGGCGGCCTCGGCGAGGAAGTCGCGGTTGCGCTCCAGCGTGGTGCGCAGGCGCTCGACGAAGTGGTTGAGGGTCGCGACGAGGGGGGCGATCTCCGCCGGCACCCCCGGCAGGGCGAGGGGGCCGAGGTCGGTGCTGCCGCGCGCCTCCAGGCTCTGCTGGAGGGTCGCCACCGGCCGCAGCGCCTGGCGGATGGACAAGGGGATCATCACGATGGCGGCGACCCCGACGAGCACCAGCGGCACCATGGCGTAGGTGCGGATCTCCGCCGCCAGCGCCTGCCGGCTCTCGCGCGTCTCGGCCACGAGCACGGTGACGAAGCGCGGCATGCCGGCGACGGTGATCAGCCGGCGGCTCGCCGCGATGCGCACCGCAAAGCCCCGGTAGCTGCCGTTCACCGCCGTCATGTCGGCGCCGCGGGGAAAGCGGAGGTCGCCGACGGCAAGGTCCGGGTAGCCGGTGACCGTCACGTTCCGGTCGTCGTGCACCCGGTGGAAGATGCGGTCCGCCTTGCCGATGGAGAGCATGGAGAAGGCGCTCGTCGGCACGTCCACCGTGATGGCGCCATCGGCGATCTGGATCGCGTCGGCGATGGAGAGCGCCGAGGCCATCAGAAGCCGGTCGTAGGCCTCGTCGGACGCCCGGTCGGCGAACCCCACCACGATGGCGGCGATCACCGCCAGGAAGGCCGCCACCGACACCGCGCCGCCGAGGGCGAGCCGGCGGGCGATGGAGTGGGCGCGCGGATGGCCGGGCGTGCCGGCCGGCGGCAGCGACGCGTCGTCGTTCCGGGCGGCCGTGTCAGTCACGGCGGACCTCGCCCACGTAGCCGAGGCCGCGGATGGTGCGGATCTCGAAGCTCGATCCCTCCAGCTTGCGCCGGAGCCGCGAGATGGAGAGCTCCACCGCGTTGAGGCCCGCGTCCCCGTCCAGGCTGAACAGTTGGTCGAAGATCTGCTCCTTGGAGAGCACCCGGCCGCGGCCGATGATGAAATACTCCAGGAGCCGGTACTCCCGGGCGGACAGCTCCACCGGGCGCGCGTCCACGGTGATCCGCCGGGCGCCGGCGTCGAACGCCAGGTTGCCGAGCGTGAGGGTGCCGCTGCCGAGCCCGTGGCGGCGGCGCTGCAGGGCGGCGAGACGGGCGTCGAGTTCGCGAAGATCGAAGGGTTTGACCAGGTAGTCGTCGGCGCCGAGGTCGAAGTGGCGCAGCTTGTCCTCCACGTCGCCGCGGGCGGTGAGGATGACGACCGGCAGCGTGCGGTCGCCCGCCCGCACCTTGACGAGGAGGTCGGTGCCGCTGGCGCCGGGAAGGTTGAGGTCGAGGAGCACCGCGTCGTAGGGCGTCGCGGCCAGGAGGTGCCCGCCGTCGGTGCCGTCGCGGACCCAGTCGACCGCGTGTCCGCCGCGGCTGAGGTGCCGTTCGACCGCGTGGCCAAGGTCCTCGGCGTCTTCCACCAGGAGTATGCGCATGCCCGTCGTTTCCCAGCGCCGCGCCCCGACGACCTTGCGGCGCTTCGGGCGGCGGAGTTCGTCGACTGTGGCGGGCCTGGACCGGAAGGGCAAGCGCACCGTGGCAACCCGCCGTTCACCGGGAACCGGTCCGCCCGTCCCTCATTATGCTCCATGCGCTTTTGATCCGGTCCGACATTCGGGTATAAGGGCGCGTCCGCAACGACCGGGTCGAGGACCTACGCATTCCCGTGCCTTTCGGCGAACCGCCTCCTGTGACCGATCCGACGCGTCCCGCGTCGGCTTCCACCCTCCTCAACGACTTCGCCGCCACATGGGCTTCGGACCGGGTCCGGCTCGCCGACATCGTGGACATGCTGGGTGATCGGGTCTACGGCCTGATGCTCCTGATCTTCGCGATCCCGAGCGCCATCCCGAACCCGGTGCCGGGCATCACCGCCATCCTGGGCTTGCCGCTCGTCATCGTGGCGGCGCAGCAGGTGATGGGGCGCCCGCGCCCGTGGTTCCCGGCGGTGCTCGGCAACCGGTCGATCGCCACCGCCGACTTCCGGCGCTTCGTGGTGCAGGCCGATCCCTGGCTGAAGCGGGTGGAGCGGCTGCTCCGGCCGCGCTTCAGGGCTCTGGTCAGCTCGTTCGGCGAGCGCATCCTGGCGGCGATCGCGCTTCTGATGGCGGTGATCCTCACCCTGCCCATTCCCCTCGCCAATCTCTTGCCGGCCGTTTCGATCTGCTTCATCGCGCTGGCCATGATCGAGTACGATGGCCTGATGGCAGGCGTCGGCATCGCGGTGGCGGTGGGGAGCGTCGTGATCGCCTCCAGCGTGGTCTATGGTTTCGTGAAGATCGGCATATTCCTCATCCAGAACGCGCTGGCGTGAACGGAACAATGATGTCCTACCTGTTCGAGATCGGTATCGTGGTCGTCCTGGTGGTGCTGAACGGCTGCTTCGCCATGTCGGAGCTGGCCGTCGTCTCCTCCCGGCGCACACGCCTGGAAGCGCTGGCGAACCAGGGCAGCAAGGGTGCGCAGACGGCGCTCCGGCTCGCCTCCAACCCCGGCCGCTTCCTGTCCTCGGTGCAGATCGGCATCACTCTCATCGGCATCCTGGCCGGCGCCTACTCGGGCGCGACGCTGGCCGAGCCGCTGGGCGTCTGGCTTGCCGAGCAGGGCCTCTCGGCCTCGGCCGCGAGCGCGCTCTCCATTGCCATCGTGGTCGGCTCGATCACCTACGCGTCGCTCATCATCGGCGAGCTTGTGCCGAAGCAGATCGCCCTCTCCGACCCGGAGCGGGTGGCCTCCCTGGTGGCCGGGCCGATGGCGGTGGTCGCCGTCGCGGCGTCGCCGGTGGTGTGGGTGCTGGAGATCTCCTCCAAGCTGGTGTTGGCGCTCCTTCGGCTGAAGGGCGCGTCCGAGCAGACGGTGACCGAGGAGGAGATCCGCGCGGTGATCGCGGAAGGCACCAAGACGGGCATCCTGGAGCCGGAGGAGAAGGAACTGATGGCCGGCGTGATGCGGTTCTCCGACCGCTCCATCCGGGCCATCATGACGCCCCGGCGCGACGTGGTCGCCCTCGACCTCGACTGGGAGAACGACCGGGTGATCGAGGTGCTGACCGGCTCCACCCACTCGCGCTACCCGGTCTACCGGGGCGAGATCGACACGGTGGAGGGCATCGTGCAGGCCAAGGACCTTCTCGACAGCCATCTGTCGGGGGAGGGGATCGACCTGGAGAAGGCCATGAAGGCCGTCGAGGTGGTGCCGGATTCCGCGCCCGCCCTCAGCGTGCTGGAGCTGTTGCGCCGGGCGCCGGTGCACATGGCCATCGTGGTGGACGAGTATGGCTCGGTGGAGGGCATCGTCACCGCCGCCGACATCCTGGAGGCGATCGTCGGCAGCCTTGCGGCCGACGAGGACGAGGAGCCGAGCGCCATCGTGCGGCGCGCCGACGGCTCGTGGCTGGTGGACGCGGACCTGCCGGTCGATCTCGTCGCCGACAAGCTCTCCTGTCAGGCCCTCGACGACCCGGACCGGGACTACGAGACCCTGGCGGGCTTCGTGCTCTCGGTCTCCAAGGCGATCCCGAGCACGGGCGACATCCTGTCCTGGGACGGCTGGACCTTCGAGATCGTCGACATGGACGGCCGGCGCATCGACAAGGTGCTGATGACCGCGCCGCCGCCGGATCCGGCCAACGACCCGCGCGCCGTCAGTTGAGGCCGCGCAGGGTCCGTTCGGCGGGTCAGGACCTCACGTGGTCGGTCTCAGTCCTCGCCGCCGTTCTCGTCGGGCGGCAGGGTGGCGCGGCCGACGAGGGCCGTCACCAGCGAGACGGACAGCTCGATCATCAGGTCGATCCGCTCGGTGCCGAACCGCTCCGCGATGCTGTCGTAGACCTCGCCGGTGGCGGGCTCCAGCGCCTTCATGGTCTTCCGGCCCCGGTCCGTGATCGACACCAGGGTGCGGCGGAGATCGTCGATCTGGGAGCGGCGGCTGATGTAGCCGCGCATCTCCAGGTCCTTGATGATGCGCGACAGCGACGAGGCGCGCAGGCACGTGGCCGCCGCAAGGTCGGACGCGGCGAGCTCGGTGGTGGTCTGCAGCTGGCTGAGAACGCGCCACTGCTGCTCGGTCAGACCGTGCTGGCGCAGGGCGGGCCGTAGCTGGCGCATCACCGCTTCCCGGGCACGCAGCAGAGCCGTGACGAGGCTGGGCCGGTCGGTCGGCGCGGCGACGGTTGCGGTCGAGTTGGTCTCGGACTCGTATTTTGTATGCACTTTACGTCCGGGGTCTTGAAGAAGGCGGGGAAGGGGCGGAAGCGGAGACGGTCACACGGGTGCGGAGGCAACCTCGATCGCGCGCGTAGTTTCCGAATATGCAGATTAAATACGACAAATAAATCTCCCTGTCGATGCAGTCGCTTCGCGCCACGTCCGCATGCTTGACCAAGCCTTTTCGGCAACCCCGGACCCGCCTGAATGGCCGACAAGGGTATGGCCACGCCGTGCGGTCCCGGCGTCAAAGCGGCGGAAACGAGCCTGTCTCGGGAGAACGACCGACACGCGCCTTCATTCCAGTCCTAACCAAAGATACGACAAAATGGAATCAGCAACTGACCCGAGAGGGATTCGACAATAGGGGCAGGAGGCGGCCGCAAGAGACGCGTGGCGTCGTCTTGGGCCGTGCGTCGATTCGCTGTTCTGTTGACCGTCAACTGTTATAGTGTTACATCCACTGCCGACCGAAGACGGCATGGCGGCCCCTTTTGGTGGCACCTGCGACGGGACGGATGGGATGACAGTGGACGTGTTCGATCGCCAGGGTGACGCCCCTGTTCCACCTGACGGCGTTCGCCACCCGCCCGGCGGCGCGCGGGCCGAGGGCGGGCCCGCGCGCGCCACGGCAGGCCACGACCACGATCATGGGCACGGCCAGGGGAACGGTCATGACCATGCTCATGGCCACGACCATGGACAGGGTCACGACCATCGCCAGCCGCTCGGTGAAGCGATCGCGTCCATCGGCGGTCCGCTCGGGACGCTTCGGGCGCTGCCCGGCGGGCTTGGCCTGGGCGGGGGCGAAACCCGCACGGTCCGCATCGCGCCGTCGCTCCTGCGGTTCGGGCTCGGCCAGCGCCTCGCCATCGCGGCGGTGACCGTCGCGGCGCTCTGGGGCGCCACCTTAGCGGTCATCGGGTGAACGCCATGCTGAACCGTCTTGGCGCCGCTCCCGGGGCCGTCCACGCCGCCGCGGTGCGCTTCCGCAACGCCACCGTCGGCTACGACCGGCATCCGGCCGTGCACCACGTGGACGGCGACATCGAGCCCGGCAGCCTGGTGGCGGTGATCGGCCCGAACGGCGCCGGCAAGTCGACGCTCCTGAAGGCGGTGGCGGGGCTTATCCAGCCGATCGACGGGGAGGTCCGCGTGGAGGGCTGCCCGCGCCGGCGGATCGCCTATCTGCCGCAGCAGTCGGAGATCGACCGCAGCTTTCCCATCCCGGTGTTCGACTTCGTCGCCATGGGGCTCTGGCGCACGGTGGGCCTGTTCGGCGCGTTCCGCCGGCCGTCGGACGTGCGGGTCGCCGAGGCGCTCGGCGCCGTGGGGCTCGCCGGCTTCGAGCGGCGCACGCTCGACACCCTCTCGGGCGGCCAGATGCAGCGGGTGCTGTTCGCCCGCCTGATGCTGCAGGACAGCCCGCTCATCCTCCTCGACGAGCCGTTCACCGCCCTCGACGACAGCACCGCCGAGGCGCTGCTCGACCTCGTCCTCCGCTGGCAGGCGGAGGGCCGGACAGTGCTGACCGTGCTCCACGATCTCGGCCAGGTGCGCGCCGCCTTCCCGACCGTGATGCTGATCGCCCGCCGCGTGGTGGCCTTCGGGCCGACCGACACCGTTCTGACCCCCGCCGCCCTCAGGACCGCCCGCCAGATGACGGAGGCCTGGGACGACGACGCGCCGGTCTGCCGGCACGATGGGCCGGACCATAGGCACGCCGCGCCGGGCCACGGGCACGCCGCGCACCGGCACGAGGCCGCACCGTGACCGCCTACGATCTCCTGGTGGCGCCATTCGCGGACTTCGGCTTCATGCGGCGGGCGCTCGTCGGCGTCATGGTGCTCTCGGTCGGCGCGGCGCCGATCGGCGTCTTCCTCAGCCTCCGGCGCATGAGCCTGACCGGCGACGCCATGGCCCACGCCATCCTGCCGGGCGCGGCGATCGGCTTTCTCATCGCGGGCCTCGACCTTCTGGCCATGACGGTCGGCGGGATCGCGGCGGGCCTTCTGGTGGCGCTGCTGACCGGGCTCGTGGCGCGCACCACGGTGCTGCGCGAGGACACCAGCCTTGCGGCCTTCTACCTGATCTCGCTCGCTCTCGGCGTCCTGATCGTCTCCTGGAAGGGCTCGTCGGTGGACCTGATGCACGTGCTCTTCGGCACCGTGCTGGCGCTCGACGACGCGGCCCTTCTCTTCATCGCGGGCATCGCCACCGTCACCCTCCTGGCGCTCGCCACCGTCTGGCGCGCCCTGGTGCTGGAATGTGTGGATCCGGGCTTCCTCCGGGTCGTCAGCGGCAGCGGCGCGGCGACCCACATGGTGTTCATGGTGCTGGTGGTGCTGAACCTGGTGGCGGGCTTCCAGGCGCTCGGCACGCTCCTGTCGGTCGGCATCATGATGCTGCCGGCGGCCGCCAGCCGGTTCTGGGCGCGGGACGTGGGCGGCCTCTGCGCCGTCGCCGTGCTGGTGGCGGTGCTCTCCTCCATGGCGGGCCTTCTGGTCTCGTTCCACGCCAACCTGCCGTCCGGTCCGGCGATCATCCTGGTGGCCGGCGGCATCTACATCGTCTCGGTGCTGCTCGGGCCGGTGGGCGGCCTGGTGCCGCAGCGGCTTCCGGCCCCGCACCGGGCGGGCTGACGTTCGATTGTTCAACGGAGCATCATCCATGAAGCTGAGCGCACTCCTCGCATCGGCCGCGCTTCTCGCGGTCCCGGCTGGCGTCCAGGCGGCCGAACCGCTGAAGGTCGTGGCCACCTTCTCCATCCTGGGCGACATGGTCTCCCGCGTCGGCGGCGAACGGGTCACTGTCACCGCGCTGGTCGGGCCGAACGGCGACGCCCACGTCTACCAGCCGACCCCGGCCGACGCCCGCACCGTGCTCTCCGCCGACCTGGTGGTGGTCAACGGCCTCGGCTTCGAGGGCTTCCTCGATCGGCTTCTCACCGCCTCCGAATACAAGGGCCCGATCGTCACCGCCGCCGCGGCCGTGAAGCCGCTCGCCAACGAGGAGGAGGGCGCGCACGAGGACGAGCACGCCCATGAAGGCGAGCATGCGCACGAGGGCGAGGAGCATGCGCACGAGGCGGAGCATGCGCACGAGGGCGAGCATGCTCACGAGGGTGAGGAGCATGCGGAGGCGGATGGCCACGATCACGGGCCGATCGACCCGCACGCGTGGCAGAGCCTCGGCAATGCCCAGCTCTATGTGGCGGCCATCGCCGACGGTCTCTGCGCGGCGGATGCCGCCGGCTGCGACAGCTACCGGGCGAACGCCGACGCCTACAAGGGCGAGATCGCCGCGCTCGACGCGGAGATCCGGTCGCGGGTCGAGGCGATCCCGCAGGCGCGGCGGACGGTGATCACCAGCCACGACGCCTTCGGCTATTTCGGTGCCGCCTACGGGGTTTCCTTCCTGGCGCCCCAGGGCGTCTCCACCGAGAGCGAGGCCTCGGCGGCGGACGTGGCCGCGCTGGTGCGGCAGGTGCGCGAGACGGGGGTGAAGGTGCTCTTCGTGGAAAACGTGTCCGACCCGCGCCTCCTGGAGCAGATCGCCCGCGAAAGCGGCGCCACCATCGGCGGCGCGCTCTATTCCGACGCCCTCTCGGCCGCCTCCGAGCCCGGCGCCACCTACCTCGACATGATGCGCCACAACGCCGACATGCTGGTGGGCGCCATGGAACGGAACTCCTGATCCATCGACGGAAAAGAGTGGCCCGGCCCGCGCGGCCGGGCCACTGCACGGTCGTTCTCGCGGATCCGCCCGCGCCGGCGATGACCGCCGCACGCGCCTGTCGGGCCTGTCGTTGCCTCAGGCGTCCTGGCGCACGTCGGCCGGGGCCGTGGGTTCGCTGGCGCGGTCGTGGCGCTCGGCCGGCGGACGGCCCTGGCCCACGGCGGCACGGAAGCGGCGGATGCGGTCGGCGATCTCGTCGATCCGGCCGGACCAGTCAGCCTGGGGGGCGGCGGCGCCGATGTCCAACGGGGAGGTCGCGGCCGGGAAGGCCGCCGCGGGGGACTGGCCCGAGCCGTCGTTCCGGTCCGGCGCGATGCCGTCCTCCAGAACCACGTCCATCCGGGTCGGGTGCGACAGCGTCAGGCTGTCGGCGCTTGCCTCCACCAGCGGTTCCTGCACGGCCGGGGCGTCGTCGGCTGGCAGCGGCTCGGCAGGCGCCGGCATGGCGATCGGCGGCGTCGGCGCGGCGACGGGTGGCGGCACGGAGGCCGCGAAGGGCGACCGCAATCCGGCAAGGCTGACGGGCGTGTCCATCGCCTGGGGTGCGCGCCGGGCAAGCGACGGAAACGGGTCCGGCGCGGGGGCCGGTTCCGGCGCCGGGTCGACCTCCACATAGTCCACGTCGGTGACGAGGTCGTCGTCGTCGCGGGGCTTGGGTCTCGACGCGGTGGCAGTCTTGGAGCCGGGGCCATAGGACCGTGCGCCGAGTTGATCGCGGAGCGCGAACAGCGCCTCCTCGGCCTCCAGGCTCTGGATCTCGGCCGCGCGGGCCCGTTCGGCAAGCGCGGCGAAGCGCCGTTCCAGGTCGCGCCGCTCCACCGTCAGGCGGGCGATCGCCTCGTCCCGGTCGAGCAGCCGGTCACGGGTGGCTGTGAGCCTCTCTTCCATCTCCCGGAGCGCTTCGGCGAGCGACTGCACCTCGGCACGCGCGGCGGAGAGCTGCAGTCCGTCCTCGGCGCGCGCCATCCGCTCCTCGGTCAGCCGGTCGCCGAGATAGGCGTTCTCCACCTCCACCCGGGCGGTGCGGGCGGCGAACACGGCGCGCACGCCATCCTTGGCGGCGGCGATCTCGTTCAGCGACCGCGGCAGCCGGGCCTCCGCGTCCCGCCGGGCCAGCCGGGCGGCGCGCCGGGTGAAGGCCGGAAAGACCAGGAGGGCGAGGAGCCCGGCCGACAGAGCACCGAGGGTGAAGACGAGGGCGCTTTCGATCACATCGGATCCGAAGAAGACGAATGCCGGGTCGGCGGGGACCGGGGTCGACGAAACGCCGGCCCTTCGGACGATGCACCATAACGGCGGACGGGAAAAGGATCCTTAAACCAAGCTCGACCGGGCGCCGGCGCAGGGGGCCGTCGCGCGCGTGACGATCGGGGGCGTTCGACCGTCACAGGCTGGCTTCGAGAGGCCCGCGCCGGCCGTCAGAACGGGTTCCAGGTCGGTTCCGCCGTGAACTTCAGGTAGCCCACATTGATGCCGAGCCGGGCGCCGACGCCAGAGCGGACCGGCACCAGCGTGACGTCGCCGGCCCTCAGGGCCGTGATGCCGAAGCCGCCGACGAGATAGGCGGAGCCGGCGACGCCGCCGTAGCGGTTGTAGATGGCCGGCACCGACGGGAGATTGTAGACGAGCACCATGGTGCGCGAGCCTTCCGCCCCCACGTCGAGGCCGAGCGACGGGCCTTGCCAGTAGACCTGGTGGCTGCCGGCGTTGCGGGTGTAGAGCATGCCCTCGCCGTAGCGCAGGCCACCGAAGAAGGCGCCGCCGCCCTCCTGGCCAAGCACGTATCCGTTCGGCTGGCCGTAGTCGGCCACCGCCTTCTCGATGACGGTGGCAAGGCCGCTCGACACCTCGCCGAAAAAGGCGTTGCCGGCATTCACCAGCTCTTCGCTGGAGAAATTGGTGCCGCTGCCGGGCTGCGGCGCCCGCGTCTGCTGGGCGAAGGCGACGGCCGGGCCGGCCCCGACCAGGGATCCCGGTCCTGCCGCCAGAAAAGCCGCCAGGGAAAGAACCGTCGCCGCGACCTGGAGCCGTCCGATGATCCGCCTCATGCCTGCCCTCCCGTGTCGCCGCCGGCGGGCCCGTTAACCCGACCGTCACGCGGCGGCCCCTAGTGTCGACGACCCAACGTGATCATCGAATCGAATTGCCAGTGACCGTCATGTGTAGCGCGAATCCGGCGGCAACGCGGCGGCGACGGCGCCACACGGGCCCGGTCCTCGTTCTGGCGGCGTGCGCGACGCTTTTCGCGGCCGCTCCCGCGCCGGTCGCGGCCTCCGAGGCGCTGAACGAGCGCATCGTGCACGATCCCTACACCGGACTTGCGCTCGGCGGCTACGATCCGGTCGCCTATTTCACCGACGGGGTGGCGGTGGTCGGCTCGGCACGCCACGAGGTGGTGTGGGACGGCGGCTACTGGCGCTTCGCCAACATCGGCAACGCGGCCGCCTTCGCGGACGCGCCGGCGGTCTACGCGCCGCTGTTCGGCGGGCACTGCGTGACCAGTCTGGCGCGCGGGGTGCTGCAGGCGGGCGACCCGACCCGGTTCACCATCCACGCCTCGCGGCTCATGTTCTTCGCCACGGCCGGCGACGCGGCCACCTTCGCGGCCGCGCCCGACGCGGTGCTCCGCCAGGCCCTGGAGCGCTGGCCGGCGCTCGCCGCGACCCTGTCCCGCTGAGCGCGGGTCGGGGACGCTGCGCGCCGGGCGAGGCGCGGGCCGGATCCGGCGCAGCTCAGGCGGCGCCGATCTCGGCGAAGAAGGTCTCCACCTTGGCCTTCAGCGTCTCGGACTGGCGCGACAGCTCGCGCGAGGAGGAGAGCACCTGGGCGGCGCCCGCGCCGGTGTGGGTGGCGGCCTCCGTGACGCTGCCGATGGTGGCCGAGACCTGCCGGGTGCCGACCGCCGCCTGGGAGACGTTGCGGGCGATCTCGTCGGTGGCGGCGCTCTGCTCCTCCACGGCGGCGGAGATGGCCGCGACCGTGCCGGTGATGGTGCGGATGATCTCGGCGATCGACCGGATCGCCGTCGCCACCTGGGCGGTGGAGCCCTGCATCTCGCCGATCTGAGCGCTGATCTCCTGGGTCGCCTTGGCGGTCTGGCTGGCGAGCGACTTCACCTCCGTCGCCACCACGGCAAAGCCCTTGCCGGCCTCGCCGGCGCGCGCCGCTTCGATGGTGGCGTTGAGGGCGAGGAGATTGGTCTGACCGGCAATGTCGCTGATCAGTTCCACCACGTTGCCGATGCGCCCGGCCGCGGTGACGAGATCGCCGACCACCTGCTCGCTGTCGCTGGCGGCCGCCAGGGCCCTTTCGGCGACGGCGACGGAGGCCTGAACCTGCCCGGTGATCTCGTTCAGCGAGGCGGAGAGTTCCTCGGAGGCTGCGGCCACCGTGTCCACGTTGGCGGACGCCTGCTCGGAGGCCGCCCCGACGGTGGTGGCGCTCTGGGCAGTCTCCTCGGCGGTGGAGGACAGCGACCCGGCGGTCGCCTCCAACTCCGAGGCGGCGGCCGCCACGGTCTTCAGGATCAGGCTCACGTCCGCGTCGAAGGTGCTGATCAGCCGATCCACGGTGCCGGCGCGCGCGTCGCGGGCGGCGCGCTGGGCGGCCTGCTCGGCCTCCAGGCGGCGCCGTTCCAGGCCGCTTTTTTTGAACACCTGCACGGCGCCCGCCATGGCGCCCATTTCGTCGCGCCGGCCGACCCCGGGGATCTCGGTGGAAAGGTCCCCGGCCGCCAGCCGTTCCATCGCGCCCTGAAGGGCCGCAAGGGGCGCCGCGACGCCGCGCGACACGGTCCAGAAGGCGGCAAAGAGCACGATCGCGGAAAGCCCGGCCGCCGCCACCATCACGAAGACGGAGGTGTGGCGGGTCGCCTCGGCGGCCGCGAACTCCTCCTGGGCCACCTGGATCTGCAGGTCGACGAGGGCGCTGATCGGCGTGCCGATGGGATCGATGGTGAGGTAGAGCTCATCGGTCACGAAGGCGTCGAGCGCGGCTTGGTCCTTGGCGGCCACGCTGGCGAAGAGCCGTGCGAGCCGGGGCTCCGCCGCCGTCATGGCGGCGATCGCGGTGTCGGCGAGCGCCCGCTCCTGGGGGGTCAGGTCGCCGGCGAGATAGCCGCTCCACTTCTCTTCGATCGTCTCGGCCGCCATGCGCATCGCCTGGTCGCCCTCCACCCAACCGAAGGCGCCGGAGCGGATCTTGTGGGCCGCGTCGACGATATTCACCGCATACATGTCGGCGACCACCTTCAGGTCGGCGGTCGGCACCACGCGATCCTCAACGATGGCACGCGTGCGCTCCGACGAGAGCGACAACGCAATCCAGCCGGTGGCCGCGACGGAGAGGAGGACCGCTCCCAGCATGGCCAGAGCGATGTTGAGTTTCAGGCGTATCGTCATGAAGGAAGTCACTCCGCGGATCGAATTCCGCGTGCACACTAGCCGACAGTCGTTAATTGACCGACTATTCCGCATCTCAATACCTAATCTATGCTATTAGAATATGTGATTGAGTGCCGGCAGAGGACAATCAGGGCGGTTGCTTTCGACCGCTTTGGTTGCAACTTGCGGCCTGGTTTCGTCGAAGGTGAGCGATGCCATAAAGGCTTCCCGTCGGCCGTGCGGCGGCACTCAACGGTTGGCAGGCCGGTTGGGGGCCTGTATTTCACAACAAACGGCCGATGTTTCGATTCGGGGCAGCGGTCCCTCCCTGCGACATCAACGCCCGGAAGCGTGAACGCCATGACCGAGCCGACCAAGATCGAACCGCTCGACTTCGCCGCCCTTCTCTGCTCCCGCGTCTGCCACGACATCATCTCGCCGGTCGGTGCCATCATCAATGGCCTGGAGGTGCTGGACGAGGAAGACAATGACGAGATGAAGGCGTTCGCCTTCGACCTCATCCGCAAGAGCGCCAAGACCGCGTCCGCCAAGCTGCAGTTCGCGCGCCTCGCCTTCGGGGCCGCCGGGTCCGCCGGCGCGGAGGTCGACCTCGGCGACGCCGAGACCGTCGCCAAGCGCTACATGGAGGGCGAGAAGGCCGACCTCGTCTGGGAGGCCGAGCGGCGCCTGATGCCGAAGAACCAGGTGAAGCTGATGCTGAACCTGTTGCTCGTGTCGCTGCACGCGGTGCCGCGCGGCGGCAAGATCGTCGTGCGCACGGAAGGCCCGATGCCGCAGCCGGCGCAGATCATCGAGGCGACCGGGCCGTCGTCGCGCATTCCGCCGCGCGTGCTCGACCTCATCAACGGGGAGATCGCGGACGGCCTCGATGCCCACGCCATTCAGCCTTATTATGCGGGCACTTTGGCGCGTGAAGCCGGCCTGGTGGTAACTATTCGTAAAGATGAAGAGACAGTTATCATCGAAGCGCGCCCGCAATCCGAAGGCTGAAATACGGAAAAGTGCTGGTGTGTCGGAAGACGCCTTCGGATTTCAACCTATCTTAACCGTTTGACGGGACACTTCCCCAGAGTGCGACAGGTGGCGCCTGTCGTGGAAACAGTCGATCCCAGCGTAATTGGGCGTCGACCTTCTGGGGGTGCGAGATGGATGACCTGCTTCGGGAATTCCTGACGGAGACCAACGAGTCTCTCGACGTGGTCGACGTCGAACTCGTCAAGTTCGAACAAGAGCCGAACAACGCTCGGATTCTGGATAACATCTTCCGGTTGGTCCATACCATCAAGGGCACCTGCGGGTTCCTGGGGCTGCCGCGGCTGGAAGCGCTTGCCCATGCCGCCGAAACCCTGATGGGCAAGTTCCGCGAGGGAGCGCCCGTCACCAAGGAGGCGGTGAGCCTCATTCTCCAGACCATCGACCGGATCAAGGGCATCCTGGCCGAGCTGGAGGCGCTGGAGGGCGACGAGCCGAAAGGCGAGGACGGCGACCTGATCTCCCAGCTGGAGGCCATGTCGCTGGCCGGCGACGCTGCCAAGGCGGCAGCCAAGGCCGACGCCAAGAAGCCGGCCGAATCCAAGAAGGCCAAGGAAGAGACCACCGGCACCCTGGTCAGCCAGGTGCTGGAGCGCGAGCTGCGGATCGGCGAGGTCTCCCTTGACGAACTGGAGCGCGCCTTCCGCGAGACCGAGGTGGAGGTGGAGACCGACGTCACCGTCGCCGCCGAGCCGGTCGCCGAGCGGGTCAGCGCCGCCGTCAGCCCGGCCGGCACCGGCCAGCAGGGCATCGACCTCGTCAAGGTCGCGGCCGAGATCGAGGCCCGTCTCAACCTCGCCTCCGAGCGCAAGCCGGAGAAGGCCGAGAAGTCGGTCGAGGACAAGGAAGCCGACGCCGAAGCCAAGGGCGACGGCAAGGGCTCCGTCTCCAGCCAGTCGATCCGCGTCGCGGTGGAGACGCTGGAACACCTCATGACCATGGTGTCGGAGCTGGTGCTCACCCGCAACCAGCTGCTCGAGATCGTCCGCCGTCACGAGGACAGCGAGTTCAAGGTGCCGCTGCAGCGGCTCTCCAACGTCACCGCCGAGCTGCAGGAGGGCGTCATGAAGACGCGCATGCAGCCGATCGGCAACGCCTGGCAGAAGCTGCCCCGCATCGTTCGCGATCTCGCCGGCGAACTCGGCAAGCAGATCGAGCTGGAGATGCACGGCGCCGAGACCGAACTCGACCGCCAGGTGCTGGAGCTGATCAAGGATCCGCTCACCCACATGGTCCGCAACTCCGCCGACCACGGCCTTGAGAAGTCGGAAGACCGCAAGACCGCGGGCAAGCCGGAGAAGGGCACCATCAAGCTGTCCGCCTATCACGAGGGCGGCCACATCATCATCGACATCGCCGACGACGGTCGCGGCCTCAACGTGGAGCGCATCAAGCAGAAGGTCGTGGAGAACGGCCTCGCCACCGAGGCCGAACTGGAGAAGATGTCGGAAGGCCAGATCTTCAAGTACATCTTCGCGCCGGGCTTCTCCACCGCCGCCAAGGTCACCAGCGTCTCCGGCCGCGGCGTTGGCATGGACGTGGTGCGCACCAACATCGAGATGATCGGCGGCACCATCGACCTGAAGTCGGTGGCCGGCAAGGGCTCCACCTTCACCATCAAGATCCCGCTGACGCTCGCCATCGTGTCGACGCTCATCGTGGAGAGCGCCGGCGACCGCTTCGCCATCCCGCAGCTGTCGGTGGTGGAACTCGTCCGCGTGCAGTCCAACTCGGAGCACCGGATCGAGCGCATCAAGGACACCCCGGTCCTTCGCCTGCGCAACAAGCTGCTGCCGCTCGTGCCGCTCGCCCGCATCCTCGGCGTCGCCGAGGAGGGTGAGAAGAGCGAGGACGACGGCTTCATCGTGGTCATGCAGGTCGGCAACGTGACCTTCGGCATGGTGGTGGACGGCGTGTTCCACACCGAGGAAATCGTCGTCAAGCCGATGTCCAAGATGCTGCGCCACATCACCATGTTCTCCGGCAACACCATCCTCGGCGACGGCTCGGTCATCATGATCGTCGACCCGAATGGGGTGGCGAGCGCCATCGGCACGGCGGTGGCCGCCGAGGTCAGCGAGAAGCAGGACGGCGACAAGCTGCGCTCCGTCGACGATCCGGCGAAGGTCTCCATGCTGCTGTTCCGCGCCGGTTCCCCGGAGCCGAAGGCGGTGCCGCTGTCGCTGGTCACCCGCCTCGAAGAGTTCGACATCGACAAGATCGAGCACTCCAACGGCCGCGATCTCGTCCAGTACCGCGGCTCGCTGATGCCGCTGGTCTACCTCAACCACGGCGTCCAGCGGCGCATGGAAGGCACCCAGCCCATGCTGGTGTTCTCCGACTCGGGCCGCTCCATGGGCCTCGTCGTCGACGAGATCGTCGACATCGTGGAGGAGCAGCTCGACATCCAGGTCGGCTCGGAAATGCCCGGCGTGCTCGGCTCGGCGGTCATCAAGGGCAAGGCGACCGAGATCATCGACATCGGCCACTTCCTGCCGCTCGCCTTCGAGGACTGGTTCACCCGCAAGGAGATCTCCTCGGCGGCGCTCACCCGGTCGCTGCTCTTCATCGACGACTCGCCGTTCTTCCGCAACATGCTGGGTCCGGTGCTGAAGGCCGCCGGCTTCGACGTCACCACCTGCGCGTCCGCCACGGAGGCGATGCGCCGGCTCGGCGAGGGCGAGCGCTTCGACATCATCGTGTCGGACATCGAGATGCCGGGCGTGAACGGCTTCGAGCTCGCCGAGATGCTCCGCCGCGACCCGCGCTTCCGGCACACGCCCATCATCGCCCTCTCGGCGCTGTGCACGCCGGCCTCCATCGAGCGCGGTCGCCAGTCGGGCTTTGACGACTACGTGGCCAAGTTCGACCGGCCCGGTCTCATCGCCTCCCTCAAGGAACTCACCAGCCACGAAGTTGGACTCGCCGCATGAGCAAGACCCCCGTGAATGCCACCGGCACCGCCGCCAACGAGGCCCTGACGGACAGCATCCAGTATGTGACCGTCCTCATCGGCGGCCAGCTGTTCGGCCTGCCGATCCACAAGGTGCACGACGTGTTCGTGCCCGAGAGCATGACCCGGGTGCCGCTGTCGGCGCCCGAGATCGCCGGCGTGCTCAACCTGCGCGGCCGCATCGTGACGGCGATCAACATGCGCCGCCGCCTCGGCCTGCCGCCGCGCGAGGGCAACTCGTCCATCATGGCGGTGGGCATCGAGTACCGCGGCGAATCCTATGGCCTCATCATCGACGAGGTGGGCGAGGTCCTGAACCTGCAGACCAACGGCCGGGAGGCCAACCCGGCCAACCTCGACCGCCGCTGGGCCGAGATCTCCGGCGGCGTTCATCGCCTGTCCGGTCAACTCATGGTCATCCTCGACGTGGAACGCGTGCTTGGCCGGATGCTCGATCAGATCGCGGCCTGACAATCACCGGCGGGGGGTAACCGACCGGACCTGGGAGAATGCAATGAAGAACTGTCTCGTGGTCGACGACTCGAGCGTCATCCGAAAGGTGGCGAGGCGGATCCTGGAAGATCTTTCCTTCACCATCACCGAAGCCGAAGACGGGCAGCAGGCTCTGGACTGCTGCCAGCAGCAGATGCCCGACGCCATCCTGCTGGACTGGAACATGCCGGTCATGGACGGCCTGGAGTTCCTGTCGCAGTTGCGCAAGCTGGACGGCGGCGATGCCCCCAAGGTTGTGTTCTGCACCACCGAGAACGACGTCAGCCACATCGCCAAGGCGATCCGGGCTGGCGCCAACGAGTACATCATGAAGCCGTTCGACCGCGAGATCGTGGAAGCGAAGTTCCAGGAAGTCGGCCTGATCTGACGACATAGAATAAAGAGGGGGCATAAAACATGTCGGCGATGGCACGGCAATCCAATGCCGCGGGCGCGGTGACCAACCCGATCCGGGTCATGGTGGTGGACGACAGCGTCGTCGTCCGCGGCATGGTCGGTCGATGGATCGACGAGGATCCAAACCTTGCCGTGGTGGCGAGCCACCGCAACGGCCGACTGGCGGTGGAGGACGTCAACCGGTCCAATCCGGACGTGGTCATTCTCGACATCGAGATGCCCGACATGGACGGCCTGACGGCGCTGCCGCTGCTTCTGGAGAAGAAGCGCGACCTCGTCGTGGTGGTCGCCTCCACGCTCACCCGCCGCAACGCCGAAATCTCCCTGAAGGCGCTGCAGCTCGGCGCCGCCGACTATGTGCCGAAGCCGGAGACCAACGCGGGCGTCACCACGTCGGTCGACTTCCGCCGCGAGCTCGTGGAGAAGGTGACGAGCCTCGGCCAGCGTGCCCGCAGCCGCAGCGGACGCACCGGTGCCGCCGCCGCGGCGCCAATGCCGCCCGTGATCGGCCGGCCGTCCCCGGCCGCCAAGCCGAAGGCCGCCTTCACCATCCGCAGCTATTCCAGCATCCGGCCGCGCATCCTCGCCATCGGCAGTTCCACCGGCGGACCGCAGGCGCTGAACGCCCTCTTCGGGGAAATCGGCTCCGCCATGGGCCAGGTGCCCGTGGTGATCACCCAGCACATGCCGCCGACCTTCACCGCCATCCTGGCCGAACATCTCTCCAAGTCGGCCGGCCGGCCGGCCGCCGAGGGCAAGGACGGCGAGACCATCGTGGCGGGCCGCATCTACGTGGCGCCGGGCGGCAAGCACATGATCCTCGCCAAGCAGGGCAACGACACGGTGATCCGCCTCACCGACACGGCGCCGGTGAACTTCTGCAAGCCGGCGGTGGATCCGCTGTTCAAGACCGTGGCCGAGATCTACGGCAACGCCACCCTGGCGGTGGTGCTCACCGGCATGGGCGCCGACGGTGCCCAGGGCGTGACGCAGATCGGGCAGGCGGGCGGCAGCGTGATCGCCCAGGACGAGGAGACCAGCGTGGTCTGGGGCATGCCCGGTGCCGCCGCGCACACCGGCCAGTGCTCCGACGTGCTGCCGCTGCCGGAAATCGGCCGCAAGGTGTCGAAGATCCTGCTCGGAGGTCGTCCATGAGCCCTGCCGAGTATGACTTTCTCCGCCAATTCCTGAAGACCCGTTCCGGCCTCGTCCTTTCCAACGAAAAGCAGTACCTGATCGAAAGCCGCCTGTTGCCGGTGGCCCGCAAGGCCGGGCTCGCGTCCATCGCGGCGCTGGTGTCCAAGCTGCGCGACCCGCGCGAGACCTTGCTCGCCGACGCGGTCGTGGAGGCGATGACGACCAACGAGTCGTTCTTCTTCCGCGACAAGGTGCCGTTCGACCACTTCAACCAGCTGATGCTGCCGCAGATGCTGGAGCGTCGGTCGGCGCGGCGGCAGCTGCGCATCTGGTGCGCGGCCGCCTCCACCGGCCAGGAGCCCTATTCCATCGCCATGTGCCTGAAGGAGATGGGTCCGAAGCTCGCCGGCTGGCGGGTGGAGATCATCGGCACCGACATCTCCAACGAGGTGCTCGACCGGGCCAAGGCCGGCGTCTACACCCAGTTCGAGGTGCAGCGCGGGCTTCCGATCCAGAACCTCCTGAAATACTTCACCCAGACCGGCGACCAGTGGACCATCAGCGCCGAACTGCGCTCCATGGTGCAGTGGCGCAAGTTCAACCTGCTGGACAGCTTCGCCAGCCTCGGCCAGTTCGACATCGTGTTCTGCCGCAACGTGCTGATCTACTTCGACCAGCCGACCAAGGCCGACATCCTGAACCGGATCGGCAAGGCCATGGCGCCGGACGGCTACATGGTGCTTGGCGCGGCCGAGACCGTGGTGGGCCTCTCCGACGCCTTCAAGCCGGTGGCCGACCGGCGCGGCCTCTATGCGCCGACCGCCGGCATGGCGACCGGCAGCGCCACCGCCGCCGCGCCCCGCTTCGCGGCCGGCAGCGCCTTCTAGGCCCCGGCTCGATCCGACACCAGGCTCGTAGAGTTTCGACCCGTCGGGACTTCAAGGGCCAAGGACGACACGTTCGAAGGCCCGCAGCGCTCCGGTCGACCTGGGCGCCGCGGGCCTTCGCCGTTTCACCCTGAAATCGCCCGTCGCCCGTTTGACAGGCTTTCACCCGGGCCGATACTCTCCAAACCATTGCAATCGAGCGATCCGTCTGTCGTAGACCGTCCCCTGGGCGCCGACGCGCTGTCGGGAAGGATCGCGATCGGGGATCCGAAGGACCATCATGAAAGCCAGCACTCTGTTCGGTGTCGTCCTGGCTGTCGCGGGCGCGGGCGCCGCGTTCTACGTTCTCAGCAAGGACACCGCCTGTGCCGGGTGGGAAACGGCCCAGGTGCGGCAGATCATGCTGCAGGAATTGCGCGATCAGGCGCCGGTCGACCCTGAGATCCCCGACGCCTACGACGCGCGGATCGACGAGGCCGCCATCACCTATGCGGACGAGACCTGGCTGGTGCCGATGGTGGTGTCCGACCGGCTCGGCACGTCGCAGAACTTCATCGGCACCATCTCGTGCCTCGGCGGCGGCATGATCGCCATCTCCAAGGCGCCCGACTGACGGGACGGACGGACGTCGGGGTGCGGCATCGGTGGAAGGCCGCGACCTGGCCGGGGCAGGGGAGGGCGGACGACGGGCGACCGCCTATTCCTGCATGCTCTCCCGGTTGGCGATCACCTCCACCTCGGTGTCGCGTCCGGTCTCCACGCCGAACACCCGCTGGAACACCGTGTCCTCATGCTTGGCGATGGCCGTATAGTCGCCTTCCGCCAGGATGAAGGACGGGAAGGCGCCGACGCCCTCGGTCACCACGTCGCCGCCAGGGGTGAGGATCGACCAGCGGGTATCGGCGATCGCCTCGCCGCCCGGTTCGCCGACGAGCTTCAGGGTCACCTCCGCGGCACGCTGGTAGAGCGTCACCTCGGTCAGCTTGCCGGGGGTCACCTCCACGTCGGCGCGGGTGACCGCGTTGATCGGGCCGTAGCGGCTGACCACGTGGTAGGTGTCCGCCGGCAGACGCACCACCTCGCCGGGCTTGATGTTGCCGGCCACGATCTTGCGCTCGCCGCGCGCATCCGTCTCCATGTCGAGGATGTCGAAGCGTACGTCCGCGTCCGGCAGGCGCTGGTCGTCGGCGAGCGCCGTCAGCTGCAGGCCGCCGGCCTCCAGCACCACGGCCTCCGTGACCGTCGGGCCCGTCACCTCCACCCGCACGGTGCGGTCGGCGTAGCCGAACCAGCAGTGCACGAGGTAGGCCCCGGGCGGCACCTGGAAGACCGCGTCGCCGCCCTCCGCCGTGGCGACCAGCTTCAGCCGGCCGTCCGGACCCGGCTCGGCGCCGAACAGGCGCCAGACGAGGCCGCTGCGGAGCGGCGGACCGTCGGCGGTGAGCCGGGCGGTGAGGATGATCTCCGGATCGCCCACGCGCAGCTTGTCGAGGCCGAACGCGGGCGGCAGCAGGTCGTCGGCGGGTGCGAACGGGGCGGCCGCCTCGGGCAGGCCGGTGCCGCCGCCGAGCCCCAGTGCCGGATCGAGCGGCGGCACCGCGTCGAGCGGGGGCGGGCCTGGGATGGCGGGCGCGCCGAGCGCCGGCAGGTCCAGCGGCTGGCCGGGACCGCCGTCGAGGCCGGGAACGTCGGCGGGCGGCAAGGGGCCGTTCAGCCCGCCGTCGAACGACTGGGCAAACGCCGGGCAGAGGATCCCGAGGAGGACGAGAAAAGCGGTCACACCCGTGCGCGCGAGGCGCAGGAGGGAGAAAGCCGGCCGTGCGGACAACGTCGTCAGGTCCATCTTCGTCCAGGAAAAGGCATCGTCCAGGAAAGGCGTCGTGCAGCGGGCGGGCGTCGTCCAGGCAAGGCAGGTCGGACTATCGTCGGGCAGGCGAACCGCGTCTCTGTTGATCGGGAAATTTCGTGGCGAATTCAAGTCTGATGAAGGCCGGAGGGGGTTTTCTCCCGCGCCCAATCGTCCTTTAAGAAGGATTGGACGGCAGGTTCGCCCCAGGATCGCTGACGGCTCCCCACCCGACGGTCCCGTCCACCGCACGCATGTGCCCGACGCTTGAGAGAGACATGACCGACGCCCTGACGCTTCTGACCACCCGCCGCTCGATCCCGCCGGCCTTCCTCGCCGAGCCCGGCCCCTCGGCGGACGAGATCACCACGCTTCTCACCATCGCGTCCCGCGTGCCGGACCACGGCAAGCTGGCGCCCTGGCGCTTCATCCTGATCCGGGGGGACGCGCGGACCATGCTCGGCGAACGGCTGGCGGATCTCCTGCTTGCCCGCGACCCCGCCACCTCCGCCCAGCGCCTGGAGGACGAGCGCCGCCGCTTCGCCCGTGCGCCGCTGGTGGTGGCGGTGATCAGCCGGGCGGCCGAGCACGTGAAGATCCCCGTGTGGGAGCAGCAGCTCTCCGCCGGCGCCTCGGCCATGAACCTCGTCACCGCCGCGCATGCCATGGGCTATGCGGCCTCGTGGCTGAGCGAATGGGTGAGCTACGACGCGGAGGCCGCCGCCATCGTGGGCGTCAAAGCGGGCGAGCGGATCGCCGGCCTCGTCCACATCGGCACGCCCTCCGCCCCGCCGCAGGACCGGCCCCGCCCGGCGCTTGCCGACATCGTCACCGAATGGTCGGCCGGCTGATACACGGACTAGCCCGAACGGGCGCCGGCCGGCGAGGCCGTAGCGCACATGCAGGTCGGACCCGTCCGACCTGCATGTGGCGGGAATGAGGGAACCACGCGCATGTTCTACGATCCGCGGCAGCCCGACCACGGCCTGCCGCACGACCCCTTCCTGGCGCTGGTCGCGCCGCGGCCGATCGGGTGGATCTCCACCCGATCGGCGGCGGGCATCGCGAACCTCTCGCCCTACAGCTTCTTCAACGCCTTCTCCACCCGCCCGCACGTGGTGGGCTTCTCCAGCACGGGCCGGAAGGATAGCGTACGGAACGCCGAGGAGACGGGCGTCTTCATCGTCAATATCGCGACCTTCGACCTGAAGGACGCCATGAACGCGTCCTCGGTCACGGTTGCGCCGGAGGTGGACGAATTCCCGATCGCCGGCCTCACCGCCGTGCCCGGCACGGCCGTGGACGCGCCGCGGGTCGGCGAGGCGCTCGCCGCCCTGGAGTGCCGCACCACCGCCGTCGTGCCGATCACTGGCCTTGCGGGCGGCGCGCCCGGCGCCTTCCTGGTGCTCGGCGAGGTGGTGGGCGTGCATCTGGACGAGCGCATCCTCACCGACGGGCGGGTGGATACGGCCAAGCTGCGGCCGCTCGCCCGCCTCGGCTACATGGACTACGCCGTGGTGGATACGGTGTTCGACATGGCCCGCCCGAAGCCGCCCGCCTGAGGCAGGCCCTTGCCCCGGGCCGATTTCCCGGTGGCCCGGTCAAGCGGCGCCCCGTCACGCCACCATGACGGCGGGCGGCGCAAGCACGGCGGTGAATCCCGCCGCCCGGGCCGCCTCCGCGTCGGCGGGTCCGGCGGTGCGCTGCCGCTCGAAGGCCGGCAGGCCGAGGGCGGCCGCCGCGAGCACCACCTGGCCGCGCGCGACCACCAGCGGCGGCGCGGCGTCGGCGTCCGGATCGAGGCCGAGGGCGGCGAGCAGCGCCGGGGTGTCGAGCCCGAGGCCGATCAGCCGCCGCGGGGGGGCGAGCCGCAGGACTGCCGCGAGGCCGTCGGCCCCGCCGACCAGCACCGCCAGCCCCAGGCTCTCCTCCGGCCGGTCGAGGCGCGCCTCGGCAACCGCCAGCGCGGCGGCGGTGCGGCCGATGTCGTCGGTCGTCCGCGGGTGCGTGAGGAGAAGACCGAGCCGCGCCCGCGCGGCGGCGGCCTCCAGGTCGGCCGCACCGAGGCCGGGGGGCACGCGGACCAGATCCGCCGGCAGCCCGTCATCGCCGCGCACGGCGATCCGGCCTGCCGGGGCGGGCGCGCCGGCCGGAAGATCGGCCCAGACCGAAGACCCCTCCAATATGCGTGCGATTGCATAATTCATAGTTTACCACTTGTTAACCATACCGGCTCCACGGTGCGTCCATCGGCTTTCGACCGGGGTTGCATCCATGAAAACGGCCTTCGAATGGGTCTATACGCCGCACGCGGCGCCGGCCCGACCGGTTTCGACGGAGCCGTCCGCCGCCGGCCTGGAAAACCGCATCGAACAGGCCTTCGCCGCCGCGAGCGACACCACCGGCACCTCTTTCGAGTACCTCCTGAAAACCGCCCAGCGCGAGTCGTCCCTCAACACCAACGCCAATGCCCGGACCTCGTCGGCCGCCGGTCTCTTCCAGTTCATCGAGAGCACCTGGCTGGAGACCATGAAGGACGCCGGCGGCGCCGTCGGCCTCGGCCGCTACGCCGACGCCATCGAGCGCGGCGCGAACGGCCGCTACAGCGTGGCGGATCCGGCGCTCCGCAAGGAGATCCTGGATCTTCGCTACGACCCCGACATCGCCTCCATGATGGCCGGGGCCCTCACCCGGCGCAACGGCGCTTATCTCGCCGAGCGCCTCGGCCGCGAGGCGAACGCGGGCGAGCTCTACATCGCCCACTTCCTCGGCGCCCGCGGCGCCGCCTCGCTGATCGGCCTTGCCGAGAAGGCACCGGGCACCACCGCCGCCGACGTCTTCCCGCGCCAGGCGGCGGCCAACAAGTCCATCTTCTACGACGGCCGTTCGCCCCGCACGGTGGAGGCGGTCTATGGCGAGCTCGTGCGCCTGCACGGCGGCACGGCGCCCGCCCTGTCCACCCCCGTGATGACGGCCGCCGCACCCGCCGCGTCGGACGATCCGTTCGCCGCCGGCACCGGCGACGGCGAGGGCACCGCCCTCGGTTACGCCGATCCCGGCGACCGGGTGCAGGCCGGATGGACCGCCGCCGACGCGGAGACCGCCTTCGAGGGTCTGTTCCGCACCGACCAGCCCGCCGCCCGCGTCAACGGCGCGGCCGCCTTCTTCAGCGCCTTCACCCGCGCACCCGGCCTCTTCGACGTGGCGGCGGCCGCCGACACTGCCGACCTCGGCGAGACGGCCCCGGACGGCCTGTCGCTCTCCACCCCCGGCCCGTCGGCCTTCGAGGCGTCGGAGCGGCAGAAGCGCAAGGGTCCGCTCGACCTCACGCGCTTCCTCAACATCAAGTCCTGACCGGACCGGCCTCGCCGTCCTCCACCCCCGCCGGCCGTTCGGCTAGACGCCGCTGCCGCGCGGCTTCGCCCTCATCAGGGTGAACAGCGGGTTAGCGAGCGTGGTGAACGGCTCGTTAATCATCCCCTGGCATTCTGACGGACAGGAAGCCCTGCCGCTCCGCGCGCGGCGGCAAGGGCCCGTGGTCGCTTCGGAGGCTGTTCATGGTCGCGGTCCGTCTGCTGGCATGGTTGGACAAGGCACCCGCCCCGGCGCGCGCCGGTGCCGTGGCGCCGCTCGTCAACAGCTACGTGCATGCGGCCCTCTCCGACGAGGCCCGCGACGACCTCGACATCGCCATGACTCTGCTGCTCGACGATCCGGTGCCGGAGGTGCGGCGCGCGCTTGCGGAGGCCCTTTCGATCCACGAGGCGGTGCCGCGCCATCTGGTGGTGGCGCTCGCCCAGGACCTGCCGTTCGTGGCCGAACCGGTGCTGCGCCGCTCCCCTTGCCTCCTTGACGCCGAACTTGCCGAGGCGGTGCGCGGCGGGGTCGCGCGAGTGCAGACCGCCGTCGCCTGCCGGCCGTGGGTGAGCTACGCCGTCGCCGACGTGATCGCGGCGGAAGCCGACGAGGAGGCGGTGGCGGCGCTCGTCTCCAACAGCGGCGCCGACCTTTCCTACGAGGCCTTCTCGGCCGCGGCGGAACGGTTCGGCACCGTGCCCGATGTGCGCGACGCCCTCTTCCGCCACCCGGACCTGCCGATCACCGTGCGCCAGTCGCTGATCGCCCGCCTGGGGCTCGCCCTCAACGGCCTGATGGTCTCGCGCGACTGGATGAGCGAGCGCAAGGCCGGCAACGTCGTCCGGGAGGCCTGCGAGAAGGCCACCGTCGTGCTGGCGGCCGGGGCCGGCGAGGAGGAGCTGGAGGATCTGGTCGAGCATCTTCGGGCGACCGGCCAGCTGACCCCCGCGCTCGTGGTGCGCACCGCCTGCACCGGCAACATCCGCTTCCTGGAGGCGGTGATCGCCCGCCTGACCGGCCTGCCGGCCGAGCGGGTCTATGCCATCCTGGTCGACGGGCGCGTCGCCGCCGTCACCGCGCTCTTCGCCCGCGCCGGCCTGCCGGACCGGGTGAACGGGGCGCTCCTGGCGGCGCTCGCCGCCTGGCGCGACCTTGCCAAGGAAGAATGCACGGAAGGCGATCCGGCCTTTCCGCGCCGCATGATCGAACGGGTGCTGACCCGCTACCAGCGGATGGCCGCCGGCGATGTGGACGATCTCCTCGCGCTCCTGCGCCGGCTTGCCGCCGACGCGGCCCGCGAGGCCGCCCGCGCCAAGGCGGAGGCTGCCCGCACCAAGGCCGCCGAGGCCCGCGAGCGGTCGGGCCGCGCGGCGCCGCACGTGGATATCGCGGCTTGATGCTTGGCTGGTGACGTTCGGATTCGCCCGACCGTTACAGCCTGACCGGCCGGCGCCCGTTCGGGTTTCCCCTGCGCTTTTAGAGCGCCGACAGGCCGGGACTTTACGCGCTTGGCGTTAGTCCAGTGGCGGCTCGGGCGCGTGCTCGGCGAGATAGGCGTAGGACAGATCGTTGAGGGCGCCCACGAGGGCCGACCCGATCCGGTCGCCTTCGTCCTTGGCGGATTCCCGGTAGATGGCCGTGATGGCCTTGACGTGCTGGTCGACGAGGTCGAAGGGCAGGGTGTCCCGGTCCGGCAGACGGTCAAGCAAGGCGCAGAGGCTGCCGGCCGCCGCGGCGACCAGGGGATAGCCGAGGGTGGTGGCCTGGCCCTTCAGGTCGTGCACCGCCCGGAAGAAGGCGTTGCGCAACTCGCCGTTCGGCCGTTCGGCCGAGACCCAGGCCTGGAAGCGGGTGCCCACCACCTCGATCTCGTCCTTCATCCAGGTGTCGAAGTTGGACGAGAGGATCTTCAGCGCCGCCTCGGCGCGCGCCACCGGGTCGTCGCCCGCGCCACGGCTCTTCACCTCCCGCACCTTGCGGCGGAGATCCACGTGGGGCTGGATGAGCTGCTGCTCAGCGGTGGGCGGTGCGCCGTTGCGTGCGGCCATTGGGGCAGGTCCCGGCTGGGAGACCCGCGACGGGCGGGCCTCCGCTGGCAGGCATGCTGGCACGCTGTCGTTAACGAAGCGTTCTCCGTACCGGCCCGGCGGGTGATCCGGCCCGGCTTCCGCCCCGGCCTTGGTCAGTAGCGGAACTGCTCGGCGAGGATGCGCTCATCCCAATTGTGGTCGCGGTCGAACAGGATGAGGCTGCGCTGCTTGTGGTCTTCCCGCACGGTGACCTTCACCACGTCGCGGATCTCGGTGAAGTCGGCCGCGGCGCTCACCGGGCGCTTTTCCGTCTCCAGCACCTCGATCACCACGGTGCAGCGGTTCGGCATCAGCGCGCCGCGCCACCGCCGCGGCCGGAACGGGCTGATCGGCGTCAGGGCGAGCAGCGGCGCGTGGATCGGCAGGATGGGGCCGTGGGCGGAGAGATTGTAGGCGGTTGATCCGGTCGGGGTCGCCACCATCACGCCGTCGCAGATCAGCTCCTCCAGCCGCACCTTGCCGTCGATGGCGATCCGGAGCTTGGCCGCCTGATAGGTCTGGCGGAGCAGCGACACCTCGTTGATGGCGCGCGCCGCGTGGCTGGTGCCGGCCGCGTCCACCGCCGTCATGATCAGCGGGTGAATGGCGGTGACCACCGAATTGGCCAGCCGCTCGCGAAGGGCGTCGTAGCGGAATTCGTTCATGAGGAAGCCGACCGAGCCGCGGTTCATGCCGTAGATCGGCTTGTCGGTGTTCATGAAGGCGTGGAGAGTCGTCAGCATCAGGCCGTCGCCGCCGAGCGTGATGATCACGTCCGCGTCCTCCGGCTCGGCGTGCCCATAGAGCTCGACGAGCCGCTTGTGCGCCTCCTGCGCCTCTTCCGTGTCGCTCGCCACGAAGGCGAGCCGATCGAAGGAGGGGATCACGCGATGCGCCATCGGTCCTCTCGGGGCAAGCGCCGGACGGGTCTCCGGCGGTCCGTCGTCTGCCGCACTCATCCGCTAACATGGCGGGTTCGAAAAGGAAACGACGAACCGGAGCGCGAGCGCGGCGCGCGCCGTCGCAGGCCCCGGCCGGTGCGTCCGGTTCCGGCCGGCGCGTGGGTCCGATCTCAGCCGAGACAGAGCGCCGCGAGGCGGTCCAGGTCGGCGGCTATGGCGGCCCGGCTCGGGTGGCGGCTCTCCCGGATGCCCGCGCCCTCGCGCACCATGCGCTGGAATTCCTGGCTGTCCGGGATCACGCAGGCGACCGGCGCGCCGAGGGTCGCCTCCAGCTCGGCGACGATACGCGGCGTGGCGGCGCTGCGGCGCATGCGGTTGAGCACGAAATGGACGGCGATCCGGTTCTTGCGCACGCCCTTGTTCTCCGCCACCGCCTTCATGAGGGTGCCGGTGGCGTCCACGTCGAGCGGGGAGGGGGAGAGCGGCACCACGAGCACGTCGGACAGGGTGATCAGATCCTGCAGGGCCTGCTTGCGCAGCCCCGCCCGGCCGTCGACCAGCAGCACGTCGGCCTTGTGACCCTTGAGGACGCCGGTGTCGAGCTTGCGGAAGTCCACGCAGCCGAGGATGGCCGGGTAGCCGGTGCGGGCCGCGTTCCAGCGGGTCAGGCTCTTCTGGTGGTCGGCGTCGGCCAGGAGGAGACGCGCATCCGTCCGGGCGATCGCGCAGGCGAGATTGGTGGCGAGGGTCGTCTTGCCCACGCCGCCCTTGGAGTTGATCACGGATATCACACGCACGGGCATCGTTCCTGCCGGCGGCGAGGGCCCCGGTTGGACCGACTATCGAAGCTGCCGCCGCACGCGTCAAGAACGAGCGCACATCGTGCGCCTTGAGGGCGGCCGGCAGACAAGAAAAAACCCCGCCGGAGCGGGGTTCTGGAAGGCTGGCCGAAACGGGCGGGCCGCCGAGGGGAGGGCGGCCGGCCCGGATCAGGCGATCTCGCGGATGTCGTCGGGCTCGCGCAGCACATAGCCGCGGCCCCACACGGTCTCGATGTAGTTCTTGCCGTCGGTGGCGTTGGCGAGCTTCTTGCGCAGCTTGCAGATGAAGACGTCGATGATCTTCAGCTCGGGCTCGTCCATGCCGCCGTAGAGATGGTTGAGGAACATCTCCTTGGTGAGGGTCGTCCCCTTGCGGAGCGAGAGAAGCTCCAGCATCTGGTATTCCTTGCCGGTCAGGTGCACGCGCTGGCCGTTGACCTCCACCGTCTTGGTGTCGAGGTTCACGATCAGGTCGCCGGTCACGATCACCGACTGGGCATGGCCCTTGGAACGGCGCACGATCGCATGGATACGGGCGATCAGCTCGTCCTTGTGGAAAGGTTTGGTCATGTAGTCGTCGGCGCCGAAGCCGAGACCGCGGACCTTGTCCTCGATGTTGCCCAGACCCGACAGGATCAGGATGGGCGTCTTCACCTTCGACACACGGAGCGTCCGCAGCACCTCATAACCGGACATGTCCGGAAGGTTGAGGTCGAGCAGGATGATGTCGTAGTCGTAGAGCTTCCCCAGGTCGATACCTTCTTCGCCCAGGTCCGTCGTGTAGACGTTGAAGCTCTCGGACTTCAGCATCAGCTCGATGCTCTGTGCGGTCGCGCTGTCGTCCTCGATCAGCAAAACGCGCATGCCAATCCCCTCGTGTTTTTCGGCCCCGTCCCGACTTCTGTCTGGAACGGGGTCCGGCATTGCCGGGCCGTCGACGTCGAAGTTCAGGCTACCCCGAAATGGTTAACAAACTCTGATTCCGCCTCGCAAGAGAATTGGCGCCGAGTCTGCAAAAAGCTATCCAAACCCCTCAGACTCAAGCCTGATTCCGGCACTGGACCGCTCATAAACCACGTCAAGAAACCTGCTTAACCGACTCCTGCGACTCAACCATCCGGGTTGTCCACAGCACGGTCGGCCACCCGGCCATCCGGATGTCCATCGCACTCGGGTAAATCATTAACGCCGGGAGTAAACGAACCGTTACACTGCTCGAATCAGGAGGGGGTTCTTATTCACGGAATCGCGAGTGTCGCAAACTGGTCACAGGTGGTGGAGAGGACCCCATGGAGCCCCGCATGGACGCACTGGTCGCAGCCCTTCAGGGCATCCCGGAACGCCAGGTCTACGGCCGGGTTGCCGCCGTCCAGGGCCTCCTCGTGGAGGTCGCCGGACCGGTCCAGGAGATGAGCGTCGGCGCTCGTCTCGGCGTCACCGGGTTCGCGGGCCGCACGGTGGGCGTGGAGGTGGTCGGTTTTCGCGGAGAACGGGCGCTTTGCCTGCCGTTCGGCTCGATGGAAGGGGTGCGCCTCGGGGCCAAGGCCACAATCCTTTCCAACGCCGCCACGATGCGCCCGTCGGCAGGCTGGCTCGGCCGCGTCGTTAACGCCTTGGGCGAACCGATCGACGGCAAGGGACCGCTCGAACAGGGCCCGCTGGAGCGTCCTTTGCGGGCCAGTCCGCCGGCCGCCTCGGAGCGGACGCGGGTCGGCGGGCCGATCGATCTCGGCGTGCGCGTCCTCAACACGTACGCGACGTGTTGCCGCGGCCAACGCATGGGAATTTTCGCAGGCTCCGGCGTCGGCAAGTCCGTGCTCCTCTCCATGCTGGCCCGCTACACCGCCTGCGACGTGGCCGTCATCGGCCTCATCGGCGAGCGCGGCCGCGAGGTGCAGGAGTTCATCGAGGACGACCTCGGGCCCGAAGGCCTCGCCCGCTCCGTCGTGGTGGTGGCGACCTCCGACGAATCCGTGCTGATGCGCCGGCAGGCCGCCTACCTGACCATGACGGTGGCCGAGCACTTCCGCGACAGCGGCGGCGACGTGCTCTGCCTGATGGACAGCGTCACCCGCTTCGCCATGGCCCAGCGGGAGATCGGCCTTGCGGCGGGCGAACCGCCCACGTCCAAAGGCTACACGCCCACCGTCTTCACCGAGCTTCCGCGGCTTCTGGAGCGCGCCGGGCCGGGCCGGGCGGGGGAGGGCAGCATCACCGGTCTCTTCACCGTGCTCGTTGAGGGGGACAACCACAACGAGCCGGTGGCGGACGCCGTTCGCGGTATCCTCGACGGCCATATCGTGATGGAGCGGGCCATCGCCGAGCGCGGCCGCTATCCGGCGGTGAACGTCCTGAAGTCGGTGAGCCGCACCATGCCGGGCTGCGTGGAGCCCCGCTGGCGGCCGCTGATCCAGGAAAGCCGCCGCCTGATGGCCACCTTCGCCGACATGGAGGAGCTCATCCGCCTCGGCGCCTACCGCAAGGGCTCCAACCCGGAGGTGGACGAGGCGATCGCGCTCAACGGGCCGCTGGAGGCCTTCCTCAACCAGAGGAAGGAGGAACGGACGGGACGTGATGATGGTTATCGCTCCCTCGCCAACCTTTTGGAAACGACCATTGGGTTAAGCTTCCCAGCATCCGGGGAGTAACGAATGATGAAGTCGCGTAACAGTCTCATCCGGCTGAAGCGGTTCCAGGTCGACGAGAAGCGTCGGCAGGTGACCCAGATCGAAATGATGATCGCCGAGTTCGAGCGCATGGCGTCCGAGCTTGACGACCAGATTCTGGCGGAACAGAAGCGCGTCGGCATCACCGACGTGACCCATTTCGCCTACCCGACCTTCGCCAAGGCGGCCATGCAGCGGCGGGACAATCTGCTCGTCTCGGCCGGCGACCTGAAGGGCCAGCTCGATGCGGCCCGTGCGGCGCTGTCGGAAGCCGTGGAAGACATGAAGAAGGTAGAGCTCATCGAGGAGCGCGACCAGATGCGCGATCGCGTCACCGCCGATGCGATCGAGCAGGACCAGATGGACGAGGTCGCCTCGCGCCTCGCCTTCCGCACCGCCTGAGGCGTTTCGCCAAAAGGCTGCTGTCCCACGGGTCCCGGTGCCGGCCTGGCGCCGGGTTTTTCGTGCGCCGCGCGGAGCATGTCTCTTCCCGCGTGCCGCGCGGAGCATAGTCCCTTTCCGCGCCCGGCGCGGATTGGGCAGATTGGGTGCGTCTCCGCGCCGCCCTCTCGGCCGCAACGGAAAACGGCGCCCGGAGGGAGCCGGGCGCCGTCAAAGTCCGTCCGTCCGAGCCGCCGAAGGGCCGTGCCGCGGCTCAGGCCTCGCCGACGGTCTCGATCAGCGAGTGGTCCAGCGCCTCGCGCGCCGGCTTGCCGGCCCACACCACGAACTGGAACGCCTGGTAGAAGCGCTCGCAGGACTCCAGGGCGTTGTCCAGCATGGCGGCGATCTGCTCGTCCGTCGCCTCGGCGTTGCCGGCCAGAAGCAGAGCGTGCCGGTACATGATCACGCCCTCCTTCTGCCAGAGATCGAAATGTCCGACCCACATCTGCTCGTTGACGAGGGACAGGAGCTTCACCACCTCGGTGCGGCGGGTCTCCAGCACCTTGATGTCGAACGCGCAGGCCAGATGCAGCGCCTCCAGATCCTCCATCCAGGAGAAGGAGACGTGATAGTCGCACCAGTTCCCCTGCACGGAAACGGTGATTTCGTCCTCCCCGGACCGCTCGAACGACCAGTCGTTCTGGGCGGCGATGAGTTCGATCGAATCGACGGGATTGCTCGGTCGCTCGGTAGAGACATCGATGAGGGTCACGGTCGACCTCCAAGGTTGCGGCTGGACCCCAGCACGCTAGCTTCCTCAAGAACGCCCGCCCTGAAGCGGGGCCGATCCGTTCGTGTCGAACGGGCGGTGCCGCTCCGGTCGGAGCATTCTCCACCCCGATGGCCGCCCCACGGGAGGAGGTGCGGACGACCAACCGGTTCATCACCCGCGGGCGCCGACGCAACCCCCGGGAATTCAACAAAGCCACCTCGGCGCCGCCGGCGCACCCGGCTTGGCGGGCGGGCGGCGAATCTCATCTGCCTTGAAGTATAGGGTGGATCGTGAGCAGCGAAATGACTGATTTCGGATCGCCCCCAAGGGCGTTCAGCCTCGCGCCAGTTCCCCCTGCCTTCCAGCGCATCATGGTCACAATAGCGGCAGTGGCTTTGCGTATACAATAGAGACGTCAATGGCACGCGACCGGCCGGGCCGGCGCGTGGCGCGGGCAATGACGAAAGGTGCTGATCAGGCGCCGCCCGAGGCCCCATCGGGCGTGTGCGGCGGCGTCGCGGGCGTCGTGTCCCGGCCGACCGCCCCGGCGGTCAGCGCGGCGATCTGGCCTTCCAGCGCGGCGACCCGCGCGGACAGGCGCTCCACCTCGGACAGGGCGCGCGTTGCGAGATCCTGGGCAATCTCCAGATCCTCGCGGCGCACCAGGTCCATCTCGGAGGCGACCCGGTCGGCCTGGGAGCGGAACACCGTCTCGACCTCGCGGCGGGCCGATTGAGCCACCCCCGCCGCATCGTTCATGAGCTTGGCGAACTCGTCGAACAGGCGGCCTTGGGACTGGGTCATGACGATACTCCACGAATGGCGGGCCGGGCGCTTTGCGAAAAAGCGCCTGAGGCGGGTCCGCCGGTCTGACGAATAGCATGCGGACGGCTTGATCATAGCCGGCCTGAACGGCCGCCGCACCCCCCATGTGGCGATCTCCGGGCGACGGCGCAAGGAAGAACGCCGTGCGGGCTCCGCCCGTTCCGGGCCGACTCTGCCTTGCGGGCGCTTGACGGGGCGCGTGCGCTGCCGCAAACGTCCGCGGGTCCGCCGCGACCGCCAGCGGTCCCGCGCGCGCCAACCGACGAGGACCCGCGATGCCGCTGTTCGTCTTGCCCTTTCCGGCCATCGACCCGGTGCTCATCGAGATCGGGCCGTTCGCGATCCGCTGGTACGCGCTCGCCTACGTCACCGGCCTCCTGTTCGGCTGGTGGTATCTGCGCCAGCTCGCCGCCACCGACGGCCTGTGGACCGGCGCCGGCCGCCCCTCCGCCCTCGACGTGGACGACCTGCTCGTCTGGATCACCCTCGGCGTCGTGCTCGGTGGGCGCGTCGGCTACGTGCTCTTCTACAATTTCGGCGCCTACAGTCAGAATCCGTGGGAAATCCTCATGGTCTGGCACGGCGGCATGGCCTTTCACGGGGGCCTTGCGGGCGCCGCCATCGCCATGGCGCTGTTCGCCCGCCGCCGCGGCCTCAACACCTGGTCGCTCTACGATCTCGCCGCCGCCGCCGTTCCGGTCGGCCTCTTCCTCGGCCGCATCGCCAACTTCATCAACGGCGAGCTCTACGGCCGGCCGACCGACGTGCCCTGGGCGGTGGTCTTCCCCACCGCCGACGACCAGCCGCGCCACCCGAGCCAGCTCTACGAGGCGGCGCTGGAGGGCCTCGTGCTCTTCCTGGTGCTGACCGTGATGGTGCGCGCCGGCGCGCTCCGCCGCCCGGGCCTCGTCACCGGCGTGTTCGGCATCGGCTACGGCCTGTCGCGCATCGTGGTGGAATTCTTCCGCAGCCCGGATCCGCAGGTCGGCTATCTGGCCTTCGACATGCTCACCATGGGCATGGTGCTGTCGCTGCCGCTGGTGATCCTCGGCATCGCCATCGTGCTCTATGCCCGCACCGGCCGCACCGTCTGGCGCGCGCCGGCGCTCCGCAAGGCCTGACGCTCCATGTCGGCCGCCGCCGGTCCGCTTCTCGATCGCATCCGCGCCCTGATCGCCGCCACCGGGCCGCTCTCGGTGGCGGACTTCATGGCGATGGCGCTCGGCGATCCGGAGCACGGCTACTACACCACCCGCGATCCCTTCGGCGCCGCCGGCGACTTCGTCACCGCGCCGGAGATCAGCCAGATGTTTGGCGAACTGGTCGGCGCCTTCGCCGTGGCGGTGCACGCGGATCTCGGCGCGCCGGACCCGGTGCGCCTCGTCGAACTCGGCCCCGGCCGCGGCACCCTGATGGGGGATTTCCTTCGGGTCGCCGCCGTCCGCCCCGGCTTCCGCCGCGCCATCGACCTCCACCTGGTGGAGACGAGCCCGCGCCTTCGCGCCGCCCAGGCCGCCGTCCTTGCCCGCGCCGGCGTGCCGGCCACTTGGCACGACCGGCTCGACACGCTGCCGGCGGGGCCGCTGATCGTGATCGCCAACGAGTTCTTCGATGCCTTGCCGGTGCGCCAGCTGGTGCGGACCGCGGAGGGCTGGCGGGAGCGCGTGGTGGGGCTCGGGCCCGACGGGTCGCTCGCCTTCGGGGCGGGCGCGGCCGGCGTCGACCCGGACCTCGTGCCGCCGCACGCGCGTCTGGCGCCCCTCGGCACCGTGGTGGAGGTCGCCCGCGTCGCCGCCGCCGTCATGGGCGACCTCGCCCACCGGGTGGTACGCGACGGCGGCGTGGTGCTGGCGATCGACTATGGCAGCGACCGCTCCGGCGCCGGCGACACCCTGCAGGCGGTCGCCCGCCACCGGTTCGCCGACGCGCTCGCCGACCCGGGCGCCGTGGACCTCACCGTGCAGGTGGACTTCGAGGCGCTCGCCGCCGCGGCCCGGGCCGAGGGCGCGGCCGTGCACGGGCCGGTGGGGCAGGGCGATTTCCTGGTGCGGCTCGGCCTTCTGGAGCGCGCTGGCCGGCTCGGCGCAGAAAAGGGCGCGGCGGACCGCGACGCCATCGTCGCCGCCGTGGACCGGCTCGCCGGTCCCGACCAGATGGGCACGCTCTTCAAGGCGATGGCGGTGACGCGGCCGGGCCTCACGGTGCCGGGCTTCTGACGCGCCGCCGCCCGGTGCCGCTCAGTCGAACAGGCTCGACACCGACTGCTCGGCGGCGGTGCGGGCGATGGCCTCGCCCATCAGCGGCGCGATGGAGATGACGCGCAGGCGCGGGCTTTCCAGCACCGCGGCGGTCGGCTGGATGGAATCCGTGATCACCATCTCCTTCAGCCGCGAGGCGGTGATGCGGGCGACCGCCCCACCGGAGAGCACCCCGTGGGTGGCGTAGGCGGTGACCGACGCGGCGCCCTTGGTAAGGAGCGCGTCGGCGGCGTTGCAGAGCGTGCCGCCACTGTCCACGATGTCGTCGACGAGGATGCAGTCGCGGCCTTCCACGGCGCCGATGATGTTCATCACCTCGCTCTCGCCGGCCCGCTCGCGCCGCTTGTCCACGATGGCGAGCGGCGCGTCGATGCGCTTGGCAAGGGCGCGGGCGCGCACCACGCCGCCCACGTCCGGCGACACCACCACCACGTTGTCCACCGCGTAGCGCTCCTTGATGTCGCGCACGAGTACCGGGGCGCCGAACAGGTTGTCGGTCGGGATGTCGAAGAAGCCCTGGATCTGGCCGGCGTGCAGGTCGAGGGTCAGCACCCGGTCGACGCCCGCGTGGGTGATCAGGTTGGCGACCAGCTTGGCCGAGATGGGCGTGCGGCCGGAGGCGCGGCGATCCTGCCGGGCGTAGCCGAAGTAGGGCAGCACCGCCGTGATGCGCCGGGCCGAGGAGCGGCGCAGCGCGTCGGTGATGATTAGGAGCTCCATCAGGTTGTCGTTGGCCGGGTAGCTCGTCGGCTGGATGACGAACACGTCCTCGCCGCGCACATTGTCCTGGATCTCGACGAAAATCTCCTGGTCGGCGAAGCGCTTGACGGAGGTTCGGGTCAACTCCAAATCGAGGTAGTCCGCGATCGCCTCGGAGAGGGTGCGGTTCGAGTTCCCGGAAACCAGCTTCATGTGCGATCGGCCCTTGCGAAGGAAGCGGCGGGGTCGAGAGGACGATCGATGCGTCGAGCCCGAAGGGCGGCCGCCCCCGCTGTCGCGCGCCTTTTAGCAGTGGCGCACCGGCGCGTAAACATGCCGATGGATTGCATGCGACTTCCGTCACGATTGTGTCGCATGCGCCCGGCCGAGGTGCGGCCGGAGGTTTTGTCGACCTTGACCGCTGCCTAGATGCTGGTGCCGGGCAATTGGGCCGCCGCCGCCGGCGCCGCGGGGGCGCCCGGGCCGGCCGGCACCTGGTTCAGCCAGGCGTAGATCTGCTCCACCGTGCGGGCGGCGACGGCCTGCAGCACCTGGTCGTTGACGCCGGACCAGGGGTCGGCGTCCGCCTCGCCGGCGATCTCGATGCCGGTGATGCGGTGCAGCCGCCGGCCGCTGGAATCGAGGATGTCCCACACGTAGGTGACGTTGGTGGCCTCGTCGCCGCCGACCGCCGAAAGGTAGCCGAGGATGCGGTAACTCGCCGTCGGGTCGCCCCGGCGCACCAGCGTCAGGTTGCGGCCGCGGGCGTAGCGGCCGAGATCGGTGGCGAGGCTGTCGGCCTTGTTGGTCGGCACGCCCAGCACCTGGTCGAAGCGGAAGGTGGCCTGCGAGGCCGGTACCGGCGGCACGGTCGGGGTGACGGCCTCCGGCGGCGTGGCGAGCGTGCGGGCCACCGGCGTCGCCGTGCCCGGCCGGGCCGCGCTGGCGCCGCCGTTCTGGCACCCGGCGAGGAGAAGGGTCGCAAGGCTTGCCGTGGCGAGCGAGACGGCCATCCGGCGCCTCTGGCGGGCGATGTCGATCATCGTGTCCTTCCCCTGGCTTCTTGTCGCTGTCGACGGCCTATCTGTGGACGAGGCGGCGCCCGTGTTCAAGCCTGACCTCCGGTCGGCGCGTGTCGAGGCCCGCCTGTGCGCTGTGTCGACCGCCTCACGGGCGGACCGGCAGGTCGAGCGGCAGGGTGGAGAGCACCTCCGGGCCGGTGGCGGTGACGAGGCTGGTGCGGCCGAGCGTCATGGCGGTGCCGGTCTCGCTGTCCATCAGGATCATGTGCGCGAAGAGCGTCATGCCCGGCACGATCGGCTCCGGGTTGTCGCGGTAGAACATCTGCCGGTCCATCCAGCTCGGCGTGAAGCGGGCGCCGACCGAATAGCCGCAGGCGGCAAGCCGGTGGGCCGAGAGGCCACGGCCGTCGAACACCCGCGCATGCGCGTCGAACACGTCGCCGAAGGTGCGGCCGGGCGTCAGCGCCGCCTCGACGGCGGAGAGCGCCTCGGCGGCGGCCTCGAACAGCACCTGGTGGCGGGCGGACGGCTGGCCGGCCACCACCGTGCGCATCAGCGGCGCGTGGTAGTGGCGGAACACGCCGGAGAATTCCAGCGTCAGCTGGTCGTCGGCGTCCAGCACCCGCCGGCCGGCCTTGTAGCGGCAGAGAAGCGCGTCCCGACCCGACCCGATGATGAATTCGTTGGCCGGATAGTCGCCGCCTTCCTCAAAGACGGTGCCCTGCAGCACGGCGAGGATGCGCGCCTCGTCGGCGCCGGGGCCGATCACGTCGAGCGCGCGGGTGAAGGCGAGGTCGCCGATCCGCGCCGCCTCGCGCACATGGGCGATCTCCGCCTCCGACTTCACGGCCCGGAGGCCGGAGACGATGTCGGACGCGTCCACGGTCTCGGCGAAGCCCCAGAGGGCGGTGTCGAGCGCCTTGCCGTTCTTCGCGGTGAGCCCATGGGTGTCGTACTCCACGCCGAGGCGTGCGCCGCGCAGCGCGAATTCGGCCAGCATGTCCTTCAGCTGGTCGGCCGGGCCGGCGTCGGCGCGGTCCTCCCAGATCCGGATGTCGTCCACGATGGACGTGTGCTGCGCCTGCCGAAGGTCCGCCGAGCGGGTGAGGAGGGCGAGCCGGTCGTCGCGGGTCACCAGCATGGCCTGGAAGAAGCAGAAGCCGAAGGTGTCGTAGCCGGTCAGCCAGTACATGCTCTCCTGGGCGAACAGCAGGATGGCGTCGAGCCCGCGCGCCTCCAGGGCGGCATTCACCGCCACGCGGCGGCGGTTGAACTCGGCGCGGTCGAAATGGAGTGCCATCAGGGTATGCCTTCAGCGGGGATCGAGCGCGATGGCCGACAGGTGGCGGCCGTAGTCGGCCTCGCCCCTGTGCGTCATCCGCCGGTAGGAATAGAAGCGGGCTTCGTCCGCATAGGTGCAGAGGCCGAGGTTCTCCGCCGTGCCGACGCCCGCCCGCGCCAGCCGATGCACCACATAGGCCGGCAGGTCGAAGAAGGCGTGGCCGGGTGTCTCGGACGGGCGGAACCAGCGGGCGAGATCCTCGCCGGCGTCGCGGAAGCGGGCGACGAACTCCGGCCCGACCTCGTAGGCACGGCCGGAGATCATCGGGCCGACGACGGCGTGGATCCGATCGCGCCGGGCGCCGAGCCCCACCATGGCGTCCACCGTCGCCTCCAGCACGCCCGTGAAGGCGCCCTTCCAGCCCGAATGGGCGGCGCCGACCACGCCGGCCTCGCCGTCGGCAAAGAGCACGGGGCCGCAGTCGGCGGAGGAGACCGCGATGGCGAGATCCGGCACGCGGGTGACGAGGGCGTCGGCCTTGGGGTTGTCGGCGGGCGCCCAGGGGTGCTCGGCCACCACCACGTCGGGCGAGTGCACCTGGTAGCAGCTCACCAGCCGATCGGGCGAAACGCCCATGGCGGCGGCGATTCGGGCGCGGTTCTCCCGCACCTTGGCCGGGTCGTCGGTCGAGCCGAGCCCCGTGTTGAGCCCGGCGTAGATGCCGTCCGACACGCCGCCCTCGCGGGTGAACCAGCCGTGCCGGACGCCGGCCAGGGCCGACAGGGTAGGGGACCGCACCATCATCGCGAAGCACCTCGTCGTGACGGCGCGGATGGTGGCGACGGCAGACGGGTGTGTCAAAGGGGAAGGGCGGACCGGGGACCGAAAGCGCGCGCGTCCGGCAGTGCTGGAACGGCTGCGACGACCGATGGCAGGGCACCGATCGACCGTCCGGAGAGGGGTCGGCACCGGCCGAACCGAGGGCCCGGAGACAAAAGCCCAACCACGAGGGCCAAGACATCATGGCCAAGACATCAGGGCCAAGACACGGGGGCCGTGACACAAGGGCCCAGAAGCGGGGGCCAAGACGCAAAGGCTCAGGCACAAGGGCTCAGGCACAAGGGCTCAGGCAAAAGGGCCGAAACAAAAGGGATACCGGCGGCCATGACCGCCGATGTCCGGACTTGTGGAGGGTCGGCGGCGAGCCGGGAGGTCACCGCAGCCGCCAATCCCCGAAGGGCTCAGACCGACGCGGCCGACCGGCGACGCCAGGCCAGGTAGCCGGCCATGGCGGCGAGCACCGGAAGACCGGCGCCGGCGGACTCGAACGGCACGGCGATCGGCGCGGTGAGGTCGGTGACCTTGTTGTCGGCGAAGTCGAAGGTGTCGCCGCCGATGATGTAGTTCGGACCGACCACCAGAACCTTCGCCAGCCAGTAGTGGCCGGTGAAGAAGCCGACGACGTTGTCCTTGTGCTTGTAGTCCGTGAAGTTGGTCGTGAAGTACGACGTCGCGAACTCGGTCAAGGTGCACCCACCGAACAGGTAGGTGTTGGACTTGACGCACGCCGCGGAGGCAGCGGACGCCGAGACCATCATGGCGCCGACAATGGCGGTCTGAAGGAGAAACTTCTTCATGAGTGAGACCTTTTTCGAAAGATAAATGCTGCAACAGCATCATTTCTTCGCGCATGCAGCAAGAAGAGTCAACGGTAAAGACATAGAGAAGATGCTATAAGTGGCTTTCAAAAAGAAATTTATACATACAAAAACAGATCGGTAGGGCGTATTTACGGTATTTTGTATGACAACACATCGCGAAAGGACCAGGCATGTTGCCGCGTGTCCGACGCCTCGGTTCCACCGGTTCTCACGGTCGACCGCTTTGATCGAGCCGTCCGCCGGACGGCCAACCCTCTTTGGCGCGGTTGGCTGACCCGCCGCGGGTCGCTCAGTCCGGTCGCGATCGCCGGCAGCCCATGGACCGAAGCCCATGGACCGGAGCCTAGGGATCGCTGCCTGTGCGGCTCCATGGTCGGCCCGGCCAACCGGTCGACGTGTCAACCGGCAAGCGGCTTCACGGGATCGCCGCCCTACCTTGCTGGCGGCCGAGATCGCTGGACTGTCGATACAGAACCACCACCGGTCCGAACCAACGGACCGATGGTGGCAAGATATCAACAGGCGAGAGGCTGGCGGGCCGTTCAGGCGGTCTTGGCGACCCGGCGGCGGGTGGCCAGGAACGCCCCCAGGACCGCGAGGCCGGCAAGGCCGGTGGCCGCGTCGCCGAACGGGACGCTGATGCTGGCGGAGGTCGGCGTGGTCACCTTGGTGGCAAAGACCGTCGCGGTGCCGGAACCCGTCGCTTCAAAGACCGTGTTCGACGTCTTCGTGATCGTGGTGCTCCACTTATGGAAGACGCCGCTCACGGCGTAGAGACCCGCCCAGGTGCTGGAGCCGGTGGAAAAGCTCGCGATGTTCGCCGGAACGTAGGTCTCGACGAAGGTCGTGAGCGTGCAACCGCCGACGGTGAACGGCGTGGCGCCCAGTGTGCAGGCCGAGGCGTTGCCGGCGGACAGGGTGGTGGCGGCGGCGACAGCGGCGCCGATCAGGAACTTCTTCATGGCCAGTCCTCACTTGCAATCACAGATAAGAGGTATGCTGGACATGGGATAACGCGAGTGCCGCATCGCGTCAAAAACATCATTTATCGTGTAAATAATAACATGCAGGCAGGTTTTCCCGCGAAGCCGCGGAAAACTGCCTGTTCACTATGACATCACATTTCTGTGTGTGGGGGGCGCTGTGTCGGTGCTCCGTGATCAGCCTGCGTGTGGGAGGGCTTCAAGGCCTATGCGGGACGACCGAGGCTTGGCCGGTCGCCTCTGCCCCGCTGAGGGGCGTGAGGAACGGCCACACGGGCGGCCGTTCCTCAAAGCCGGATCGTCGGATCCGTCGACGTCTCCGACGCGATCAGGCGGCGGCGGAAACCGAACGGTTCCGGCGCCAAGCCAGGTAGCCGGCGAGCGCCGCCAGCACCGGGAGGCCGGCGCCGGCGCTTTCGAACGGCACGGTCACGACGGACGGCGTGCCGGCCGCCCAGTTGTGCTCGATGCCAGTCACCAGGCTGGTCGCCACCGAGGTCGACTTGAAAATCACCGCGCCCCAATCGCCGAAATACGTGTCGTCCACGTAGTAGTAGCCGATCGCCGAGGAGATGCCCGGCGCGAAGCTGGAGAAGTTGGCCGGGAAGAAGGTGGTGGTGAACTCCGACAGGGTGCAGCCGAGATAGGCGCCCGAGTCGAGCACGCAGGTGGCCGACGCGGTTGAAGTGACGGCCATGGTCATCATGCCGGCGAGGGCGGTCTGCGCAAGAAGCTTCTTCATGGTCAAATACCTTCGTTAACAGAGGAGAGGCAATTTCCGTCACTTTCTCGCTGATACGTCAGTGAGAGTCAAACACATATTTACATATATATATGTTACTAAGTGCATTTCGAAGCATAGTCTGTATCTAATACTATAATCGTATAAAACAGTATTATTGATATCATCGAGCTTCAGTATTTCTTATTGGCGTGCGAACCGCAATGGGCGATTTCAGCTTGCCCGTCCGCTGTCCGCCGCTCCAGCGCCTTGCGCGTGCAAGATCCGGCGCGCTTGCATTTCCGCGCTTTTCCGGCTATCCACCGCGCGTCCGCGCCGACCCCCCTGGAGGGAGCGTGGATCGTGCGGCGGCCGGTGGGCCGCCGTCGCGTTTTCAAGGTTCCATATGCGAGGATAGCCACCATGGCTCAGACCTACGAGCTCAAGGCCTCCGCGCGCGCCCGGGTGGGAAAGGGGTCCGCCCGACAGCTGCGCCGCGAGGGATTGATTCCGGCCGTGATCTACGGCGACAAGCAGGCCCCCCTGTCGATCGCGCTCGACGCCAACGAGGTCACGAAGAAGCTCCACGGGGGCGGCTTTCTGACCCACGTCGCCACCGTCAGCGTGGACGGCGAAGCCATCCGCGTGCTGCCGCGCGACTACCAGCTTGATCCGGTGAAGGACTTCCTCCTCCACGTGGACTTCCTGCGCGTCTCCGCGTCGAGCAAGGTCACGGTGGACGTGCCGGTCCACTTCCTCAACCAGGAGACCTCGGTCGGCCTGAAGCGCGGCGGCGTGCTCAACATCGTCCGCCACGAGGTGGAGCTGGAAGTGTCGCCGGACGCCATTCCGGAGTTCATCGAGGTGGATCTGGCCACCGCCGACATCGGCGATTCCATCCACATCTCGGCCGTCACCCTGCCGGCCGGCGCCGTTCCGGTGATCAAGGACCGCGACTTCACCATCGCGACCATCGCCGGCTCCGCCGCCTCGCAGTCCGAAGCGGCCACCGAGGGCTGATCGGTCGCCGGTCGGGGCGCGATCCGGGTCCGGCTGGAGCGATCCTGAACGATCCTGTCCGGCCGCATGGCGTTCCCGGGCTTGCCTGACGAAGGGGTTCCGGCCATAGGGTCGGGACCCCTTTTCGTTGCGGCGCGTTCCCGAACGAACCGCCGTCCGTTTCTTGTCCCGCGGATGCTGCCCATGATCCTCCTTGCCGGTCTCGGCAATCCCGGCCCGAAATACGCCGGCAACCGTCACAACATCGGCTTCATGGCGGTGGACCGCATCCACGCGCGCTATCGTTTTCCGGCCTGGCGGAAGAACTTCCAGGCGGAGGTGGCGGAGGGCACGATCGCCGGCGAGCGGGTGCTCCTGATGAAGCCGCTGACCTTCATGAACGAGAGCGGCCGGGCGGTCGGCGAAGCGGTGCGCTTCCTGAAGCTCGCCCCGACCGACGTGGTGGTGCTCCACGACGAACTGGACCTGCCACCCGGCAAGCTGCGCATGAAGCTCGGCGGCGGCCATGGCGGCCACAACGGGCTGCGCTCGATCACCAGCCAGATCACCGACGGCTATCGCCGCATGCGCCTCGGCATCGGCCATCCGGGCCAAAAGGAGCTGGTGCACGGCCACGTGCTCTCCGACTTCCACAAGGCGGATCAGGCCTGGCTGGAGGCTTTCCTCGACGCGGTGACCGACCACATCGACGACGTGGTGAAGGGCGACGACCAGACCTTCGCAAACCGCATCCACCTGCTGCTGGAGCCGAAGAAGGAGCGTGGGCCGAAGCCGGAGAGGGCGGCGGGTGCCGGGGTGGGTCCGGGCGCCAAGACGGCGGCTGCGGGTGGGGCGGGAAGCCCCGCGCCGTCCGAGGGCGGGGCAGGTCCCTCCGAGGCCGCTCCAGCCGAGAAGAACGCCATGGCCAGCAGGCTCAAGGGCCTCCTCGCCGGCAAGACCCGCCCGGTCCGGCCAAGGCGGTAGGGGGCGGATCCGGGTTCGGGAGGGCGGGCCGGCGTTGCGCGCTCGAACGAAAGGGTCGGCCGGTGTCGGGTGCGTGCCGCCAGGGGTCCAGCCAACGTCTTGCGTTTGCCAGCCCCGTTCGGCCGGCTTCGCGCCGACACCCCTCACCCCAACCCTCTCCCTCAGGGGGAGAGGGCGCGCGTCGGCGGTTCGAGCGCAAGCCGGCCGGCCGGCTTGCGCACCCTCCGCTCTCCCCCACCGCCCTGCGCGCCCTCTCCCCTTGAGGGAGAGGGTCGGGGAGAGGGGTGAACCTCCCCCGCCGGCCGCTTTCGATTCCCCCCCCCCCCCCCCCCCCCCCCCCCCCCCCCCCCATCCGCTCCAGGATCGCCGCGTGCACGGCCGCCCGGTCGGTCCCCTCCGGATCGTCGCAGATCGGATCCTCGCCTTCTTGGATCAGCAGTTCGGCCGCGCCGGGCTTGCAGACCGGCAGGACGGTGAAGTGGCTGGCGGGCGCGAACTCGGCGTACTCGGCGCCCTTCATCCGGCCGGCGAGGTCGGCACCGGACGGACCCGCGTCGACCGCCTTCCAGCGGGTCTCGCGCGCGCCGAGGTTGACGATGAGGGCCGGCTTGTCGAAGGCGGCGACACTTTCGCCCGCGTAGGCGAACGGAACGGCTGGATCGACCGCGACGACGGCCCCGACGCGGATGTCCGTCTCGTCCGACTCGATCGCCTCCGGCAGCGCCGAGAACCGCACGCCGCCCTTCCTGAAGAAGGCGCACGTCGGCTCGTCCGCGCTGCCCGCCTCGCAAAACCCGCCGAACAGGTCGCGCTCGATCCTGATCCCGGCCAGTTGGAGGGCGGTCGCGCCGCCGAGCGAGAACCCCAGCGCGGTGATCCGCGAGGGATCGATGGAGGCCGAGAACACGGGATGCTCGAGCACCTGGTCGAGGGCGGCCGAGAGATCCGCGGTCCGCTCCCAGAGATCGAGCGTCCGGCGCGGCGAGCTGTCGCCGCTCGTCGTGCCCTGGTGGTTCACGGCGAGGACGACGAAGCCCGCCTGGGCGAGACCCGACGACAGCCACCCCAGGCCATCCATGTTGCCGCCGGACCCGTGCGACAGGAGAACCAGAGGATGACGTCCCGGCGCGATGGCCGCGCCGACGAAAGCCGGCGTGCCCTGGAACACCGGATTGTCACCGATCGGCACGGGGTAGGTGGACGCGGCCGCCGGATACCACACCGAAGCGGCGACCGGCGTCGGCCGATGGGCGGCCGTGACCGTGAACCGGTCGTAGCCCGCAAGGTCCTCCGCTGCTCCCGCCGGAAGCGGCAAGACAGCGGCGAGCCCGGCGGCGAGAAGGGACGGCAGCAGGCGAAGCGTGGGGACGGCGATGTCGAATACGAGCATGGGATGACCTCCAGGTCCAGGTCGGGACGACCGCCATCCGGATGCCCCGCCACCCCACACACGCGCGTCCTAGAACCGGAAAGAGGTCGACCGAAACCGGTCTTCGGTCCACGGTGCCGTCCGTTCAGTCCGGATCGCCGCCGATGCCAACCCTTCCCGTCCCGATGGTTGCGGCCATCGTCTTTGCCTTTCTCGCTCTGCGCACCCTCGTCCTTGGCGACCGGCCGCGTCCCTTCGCGCTCCTGCTCGCCGCTGTCGCGCTGCAGGCGACCCTGCTTTCCTACCACGTGTTCGCCCCGATCCGCCCGGTGACCGCGACCGCCCTGCCGCCGCTCGCCTTTCTGGTGTTCCAGGTCACTGCCGTCCGGGCTCTGGACCCCGGGCGCGACCTCTGGCATCTCGCGGTCCCCGCTTTCACCGGCTTCGTGCGGGTCACAGCGCCCGAACTGCTCGATGTCCTCATCCCGGCGGTCTTCTTTGCATACGGCGCGGCGCTGCTGATCCGTCTGCGGCCCGGCGCGGACGACCTTCCCCGCATCGCGCTCGTGAACGGCGAGCAGCCGGGCCTGATCTGGCGGCTGATCGCGGCGGCGCTGATCCTCTCCGGGATCGGGGACCTTCTGATCGGGGCCGCGATGATGACGGGCCTCGAAGAGATGAAGCCGTGGATCATCGTCGTGATGACGTCCGGCAATCTCGTCGTGATCGGGATTCTCAGCCTGTCGACGACGCTTGCCGGCGTTTCCCCCGATCCGGCGGACGACGCGGAGGAGCCGGCGCCGCAGGCCGGCCCATCGGAGGCCGACGCGGCGCTCGTCGCCGCGCTCGACGACCTTCTCCTCCGCGAAAGCCTTTTCCTCGACCCCGATCTATCGCTCGCCCGGCTGGCGCGGCGGCTCCGCCTGCCGGCCAAGACGGTTTCCGCGGCCGTCAACCGGGCGACGGGCGAGAACGTGTCCCGCCACATCAACGGTCACCGGATCCGGCACGCCTGCGTCAGGCTCGACGCCGGAGACAGCGTGACGGCGGCCATGCTGGCGAGCGGCTTCAACACCAAGAGCAACTTCAACCGCGAATTCCTGCGCGTCACCGGCGTCGCACCGTCCCACTGGCGTCGGTCGGCAGGGGAGCGGGCGGGCGGCGGCTTTTCGTCTGGAAACAATGGCCGGCGTCGCGCCGACACCCCTCACCCCAACCCTCTCCCTCAAGGGGAGAGGGGGCGCGTCCCGGAAGGGGCGACGGACATCGCATCCGCCGCCAACGGTTATCACCCGAACCTCCGCCGGTCCCCCTCTCCCCTCGCGGGAGAGGGTTGGGGAGAGGGGTGAACCTCCCCCTTCACCCACCCACCCCACCCCACCCCATCCCCCCGCGCAATCCCCATCGCGTCGCCCTATATTCCCCTGACGCCGACTGACGCGAATCGACTGCAAGAAGAGGGCGGAACGCCCCGGACCGGTGAGGCATGACTCAATCCATCGCCCCGAACGCAATCCGGCTCGACCCGGAGACGGCCGAGGCCGCCGCCGAGGCCGGCGCGGCGCTCGCGCCCATCGCCGGCGGCAACGACGACGCGCTCGCGCCTCTGGAGACGGAGGAGGCGGCCGTTGTAGAGCTGTCCGACGAGGAGGTGGCGGCCATCGAGGCGGAGGGCTCCGATCTCGACCTCGACGGCAACGAGGGCCGCAAGGGCGTCGCCGTCATCGCCGCCATGGTGAAGCTGCTGCCGAACGCGCCCGGCGTCTACCGCATGCTGAACGCGGCCGGCGACGTGCTCTACGTGGGCAAGGCCCGCTCGCTGAAGAAGCGCGTGGCCAACTACGCGCGGCTCGGCCAGCTTCCCACGCGCATCGTCCGCATGGTGCAGCTCACCGCCACCATGGAGTTCGTGCGCACCGGCACCGAGACCGAGGCGCTGCTCCTCGAGGCCAACCTCATCAAGCAGCTCCGGCCGCGCTACAACGTGCTGCTGCGCGACGACAAGAGCTTTCCCTACATCCTCATCGCCGAGGACCACGACGCGCCGCAGCTGGTCAAGCACCGGGGTGCGCGCAGCCGCAAGGGCCGCTACTTCGGCCCGTTCGCCTCGGCCGGGGCGGTGGGGCGCACCATTAACGCCATGCAGAAGGCCTTCCTGATCCGCACCTGTTCGGATTCGGTCTACGCCAGCCGCACCCGGCCGTGCATGCTGCACCAGATCAAGCGCTGCGCCGCGCCGTGCACTGGCGAGATCCACCTTGCCGACTACCGCCGGCTGGTGGACGCGGCCGAGACCTTCCTCTCCGGCAAGAGCAGCGCCGTGAAGACCGACCTCGCCGCCGCCATGAGCGACGCCGCCGAGGCCATGGACTACGAGCGCGCCGCCGTCTACCGCGACCGGCTGGCAGCGCTCAGCCACGTGCAGGGCCACCAGGGCATCAACCCGCAGAGCGTGGAGGAGGCGGACGTGTTTGCGCTCCACCAGGACGGCGGCCAGCACTGCGTGCAGGTCTTCTTCTTCCGCACCGGGCAGAACTGGGGCAACCACGCCTTCTTCCCGAAGGCGGCCGCCGGCACCAGCCCGGCGGAGGTGCTGACGAGCTTCCTCGCCCAGTTCTACGACGACAAGCCGGTTCCGCGCCTGATCCTAGTCAGCCATGACCTGCCGGAGATCGAGCTCCTCGCCCGCGCCCTTTCCGAGAAGGCCGAGCACAAGGTGGAGGTGGCGGTGCCCCGGCGCGGCGAGAAGAAGGAGCTCGTCGACCACGCGGTGCAGAATGCCCGCGAGGCGCTCGCTCGCAAGCTCGCCGACACCTCCTCCCAGGCCAAGCTCCTGGAAGGCCTCGGCAAGGTGTTCGGGCTCGACGGCATTCCGAAGCGCATCGAGGTCTACGACAACTCGCACATCATGGGCACCAACCCGGTCGGCGCCATGATCGTCGCCGGCCCGGGCGGCTTCGTGAAGACGCAGTACCGCAAGTTCAACATCCGCTCCGAGGAGATCACGCCGGGCGACGACTTCGGCATGATGCGCGAGGTGATGACCCGCCGCTTCTCCCGTCTCCTCAAGGAGCACGGCAGCCGCGACGCCGCCCCGCGCGACGAGGAGGGCTTCGGCCCGTGGCCGGACCTCGTCCTCATCGACGGCGGCCAGGGCCAGCTCAACGCCGCCAAGACGATCCTCACCGAGATCGGCCTTGCCGACATCCCGATGGTGGGCGTCGCCAAGGGCCCCGACCGGGACGCCGGCCGGGAGCGCTTCTTCATCCCCGGCCGGCCCGACTTCATGCTGCCGACCCGCGACCCGGTGCTCTACTTCATCCAGCGCATGCGCGACGAGGCGCACCGCTTCGCCATCGGCAGCCATCGGGCGCGGCGAACGAAGCAGATCGCACAGGGCGGCCTGCAGGAGATCCCGGGCGTCGGTCCCACCCGCAAGCGCGCCCTCCTCAACCACTTCGGCACCCTCAAGGCGATCCAACGCGCCGCCCTCAGCGACCTGGAAGCCGTCCCCGGCCTCAGCACCGCCACCGCGAAGGCGATCTACGACTACTTCCGCGAGGGCGACGGCAACGCTTGAGGGAGGGTCGTCCGGCGACGGCGGCTCACCCCTCACCCCAGCCCTCTCCCTCAAGGCGAGAGGGGGCGCGTCGAGGGAATGAGAGCCGACGCGCCTAACTGGTCGGACGTTCCTTCTCCCGAACCACCTCCGATCCCCCTCTCCCCTTGAGGGAATGAGTTGGGGTGAGGGGGAACTACCCACGCCCGACGATCATCACCCCCACGCCCTTGCTCCCCACCCACTTCACCCGCCACCCTCTGACTGCCGACTGCCGACTGCCGACTGCCGACTGCCGACTGCCGACTGCCGAATCCCTCCGCGGCCGACCGCCGCATCGCCCCCCTCGGTCATCACACCGTCTCGGTTCTGGTCGATGCTGCCGGATCGGGTCAGTGTCGGCCATGCCTCCCCCGACAGGGGTCGGTCTTGCCCTGCAACCCTTCGGCATGCCATGGAACGTCGATGTCCGTCGCCCACAACAGCGTGATGCAAACCGCTCTCTCGCTCCCCAACATCCTGACCTACCTGCGCATCCTGGCGGTGCCGCTGGTGGCTGCCTCCTTCTATGTGGAGGGGGATGCCGGGCGCTGGCTGGCGGTCGGGGTCTTTCTCGGGGCCTCCATCACCGATTATTTCGACGGCTATCTGGCGCGCGCCTGGAAGCAGCAGTCGGCGCTCGGCCGCATGCTCGACCCGATCGCCGACAAGCTGCTCGTCTCCGTGTCGCTGCTGGTGCTGACCGGCGACGGCACCATCGGCGGCTGGTCGCTGTGGGCCGCCGTCATCATCCTGATGCGGGAGATCTTCGTGTCGGGCCTGCGCGAATTCCTGGCGGAGCTGAAGGTCAGCGTGCCGGTGACGCGGCTCGCCAAGTGGAAGACGACCATCCAGCTCGTCGCGATCGGCTTCCTTCTGGCCGGTCCCGCCGGCGACAAGCTGGTGCCGGGCATCAACGACACGGGCCTCATCCTGCTCTGGACGGCCGCGCTGGTGACGCTCTACACCGGCTATGATTATTTCCGGGCGGGGGTCGGCTACCTGATGGAGGACGACCGGTGAAGCTCGTCTATTTCGCCTGGGTGCGCGAGCGCATCGGGCTTTCGGAAGAGACGGTGGATGTCCCGGACCATGTGGTGACCGCCGGCGACCTCATCCGCTGGCTCGCCGGCCGCGGCGACGCCTACGCCCACGCCTTCGAGGCGGCGGCGCAGATCCGTGTGGCGGTCGACCAGGAGCACGTGCCGCAGGACGCCCCGCTCGGGCCCGCCCGCGAGGTCGCGCTCTTCCCGCCCATGACGGGGGGCTAGCCGTCATGGCGGTCGACGAGCCGGCGCCGGTGCCCGCCCAACTCGACGTGCGCGTCCAGGCCGCCGATTTCGACGTCGGCGCCGAGATCGCCCGCCTCCATGCCGGCCGGACCGACGTCGGCGCGGTGGCGAGCTTCGTCGGCCTCTGCCGCGACGAGGGCGGCACGCTGGCCGCGCTGGAGCTGGAACACTACCCCGGCATGGCCGAGATGGAGATCCGCCGCGTGGCCGAGGCGGCGCTCGCCCGCTGGCCGATGCTGACCGCCGTCACCGCCATCCACCGCCACGGCCGCATCCCGCCCGGCGACCGCATCGTCCTCGTCGCGGCCGCCTCGCCCCACCGCACCGCCGCTTTCGAGGCCGCCGAGTTTCTCATGGACTTCCTGAAGACCCGCGCTCCCTTCTGGAAGAAGGAACACCGCCTGGACGGCACCGAAGGCGCCTGGGTCGCCGCCAAGGACACCGACGACGCGAAGGCGGACCGCTGGCGATAGGGCCGGTGTTTGCGCCTGCGCCCCCACTGGCCCCGCCCCACCACGCTCCACGTCGTCCCGGCGCAAGCCGGGATTCAGCCGACGCGAGAACGGGGATGTGGGCGCGGATGATCCGCCTGACGGTTGGATCCCGGCTTTCGCCGGGATGACGCCGTCGCTTAGGGGGACGGCGAAGAGGCCACAGACTGTGTCATCCCTCTCGGCACGGTCACGCCTCGTCGATAGTCGGGAACTTGCCGCTTTCGACAAGCGCGGCTAGGCCGGTCGGATAGAACTCGAGGCCGGCGCCGGCCACTTCGGCGAGGCTCATCCATCGGGCCCGGCCCGGTACGTCGCCTTCCAGAAAGGGAATCGCCCCGTCCGGCCCTGGCGGTGGCAGGCCGACGAGGTCAACGCAGGCCACGAAAACGATCTCGTGACCGATCGCGCCCTCGTGGTCGAAGATGTTCTCGATCACGGCCCAGCCACCCTGGAGGGTGGTGATCGCTCCCAGTTCCTCAGTGAATTCGCGGAGGAGGGCCGTCTCACGCGTCTCGCCGAACTCCACGCTGCCGCCGAGCGGCCGGACGCCCTTCGGTGTACCGTCGTTGCGCAGCACGTCGGCGACGAGATAGCGGTTGCCGCGGCGGGCGAGGCCGAGCACTTTGACTCGCAGGCTCTGAGGCGGGGTCCAGGGTGTCATGGCGGGAACGAGGCCGGACGGATGGAGTCGGCCGCCCGTGGGCGTCCGGCTCCGCTCCTGATCACTCCGCCGCGGCCGCCGCTTCTTTCGGCTGCACCTCGGCCATGTACGCGTTCATCAGCGTCTCGCTGATGGTCGCCGGCGTGAAGCGGTGGGGGCCGATTTCGGAGACCGGGGTGACCTCGGCGGCGGTGCCGCAGATGAAGCATTCGGTGAAGGTGGAGAGCTCCTCCGGCATGATGTGGCGCTCGATCACCGCGATGCCGTGGCGCTTGGCGAGTTCGATCACGGTCTGCCGGGTGATGCCGTTGAGGAAGCAGTCGGGCGTCGGCGTGTGGAGGGCGCCGTCCTTGACGAAGAACATGTTGGCGCCGGTCGCCTCGGCCACGTAGCCGCGGTAGTCCAGCATCATGGCGTCCGCATAGCCCTTGGCCTCGGCGGCATGCTTGGAGATGGTGCAGATCATGTAGAGGCCGGCGGCCTTGGAGCGCGAGGGCGCCGTCTTCGGGTCCGGCCGGCGGTACTCGGCCATGTCGAGGCGGATGCCCTTCAGCCGCTCTTCCGGCTTGAAGTAGCTCGGCCATTCCCACACCGCGATGGCGAGGTGGATGGTGTTGTGCTGGGCCGAAACACCCATCATCTCCGAGCCGCGCCAGGCGATCGGGCGCACGTAGGCGTCCTTGAAGCCCATGCGCCGGAGGGTCTCGGCCTTGGCGGCCTCGATCTGCTCCACCGTCCAGGGGATGGTGAAGCCGAGGATGCGGCCGGACTCCAGGAGGCGCTCGGAATGCTGGCGCGACTTGAAGATGGTGCCGCCGTAGGCGCGCTCGCCCTCGAATACGGCGCTCGCATAGTGCAGGCCGTGAGTGAGCACGTGCACCTTGGCGTCCTTCCAGTCGACGAATTCACCGTCGAACCAGATGACGCCGTCGCGGCTGTCGAAGGGAACGCTGGCCATGATGGTCTCCAAAGGGGTAGCGCCCGTCGAGAAGGGCGGCGGGCGGAAGGCCCCGGGCGGATGGTCGGCGCGGTCGGCGGCCCTGTAAAGGACAGCGCTGGTGACCTAGCTTTGCGTCCGGCGAGGCGAGACTGTAAGATTCGTATACGATGGCATCGCCCGTTGGTGCGGTGCGATATATCCTGTCGTCCGAACGGCCAGATCAGTAACAATCGAACCCAGATAAGTCAATATGGCTGACGTAAATTTCGTGCCGCGGCCGGTGGTCGCCCCCGCGGCCGCCCGGGTCGGCCCGGCGGACTCCGCGGCGCCGCTTCCGGATCTCGACTTCGAGCTGATCGAGCTGATGTTCTTCGCCTACCGGGATTTCGTGGCGGAGCCGGACCAGACCCTGGCGGCCATCGGCTTCGGGCGGGCGCACCACCGGGTGCTGCATTTCGTCAACCGCCAGCCCGGTCTTCGGGTCACCGACCTTCTGGAGACGCTGCGCATCACCAAGCAGAGCCTCGGCCGGGTGCTGAAGCAGCTGATCGACGACGGCTATGTGGAGCAGACGCCCGGCGCGGTGGACCGCCGCGAGCGCCTGCTCGCCCCCACCGAGAAGGGTCGCCGGCTTGCCCTCGATCTCGCCGGGCGCCAGCATGCGCGTCTGGAGGCGGCGCTCGCCGACTTGCCGGCGGAGGGGCGCGACCACGTGCGCGGCTTCCTCAGCCGGATGATCGACCCGGCGCCCCGGGCCGGTCTGGTCGCCCTCGACCCCGCAGAGGAGAGCTGACCCATGGCCCCGGCGCCCGCCAAGGCGATCCCGTCCGATGACGCGGCCCACGTGCTGGTGGTCGACGACGACAGCCGGATCCGCCAGCTGCTCGCCAAGTATCTCGGCACGAACGGCTTCCGCGTAACGGGCGCCGCCGACGCCAGCGAGGCGCGGCAGAAGCTGTCCGCCATCGACTTCGACCTCCTGGTGCTCGACGTGATGATGCCGGGCGAGGACGGCCTGTCGCTTGCCGGATCGCTGAAGCGCACCTCCGATGTGCCCATCCTGCTCCTCACAGCCCGGGCCGAGGCGAGCGACCGGGTACGGGGCCTGGAAACCGGGGCGGACGACTATCTGACCAAGCCGTTCGAGCCCCGCGAACTGCTGCTTCGCCTCAACAATCTGCTGCGGCGGCGGGCCGGCGCCGACGCGCGGCCGGGAGCCGTGGAACGCATCGGCTTCGGCCGCTTCGTGTTCGACGTGAAGCGGGAGGAATTGCGCGACGGCGACGAGGTGGTCCGGCTGACCGACCGGGAGCGCCAGCTCCTCACCCTATTTGCCACATCCCCGGAAGGCACCGTCTCGCGCGAGGCGCTGGCCGGACCGGAGGCGGGGGTCGGCGAGCGCAGCGTCGACGTGCAGATCAACCGCCTCCGGCGCAAGATCGAGGACGACCCGGCCAATCCCATCCACCTGCAGACGGTGCGCGGGATCGGATACCGGCTGCGGTTCGACTGATCGGAGCCCGCCATGCCGCCGCTGCGCGACCGCGCCGATCATCCCCGTCCGCCGCCCGTCGACGACCCACTCGACCCGGCAGACGGCGATCCGGCGTTCGGCGAGACCGCACCAGCGGCGACGGATGGAGATCCGGCCGAGGCGACGGCCGAGCAGGGTGTCGTCGGGCGGGTGCTGACCGCCAGCGACGACGGCATGCGGCGGGTGCGCGAGGGCCTGCGGCGCATCACCCCGACGCCGCTGATCGCCGCCTGGCAGTGGCTCGGCCGCGCGGTCAACCGAGCCATGCCGAAGGGGCTGCTCGGCCGGTCTTTGCTCATCATCGTGGTGCCGATGGTGATCCTGCAGTCGGTGGTCGCCTACGTGTTCATGGATCGGCACTGGGAACTCGTCACCGGCCGCCTCTCCGCCGCCGTGGTGCGCGACATCGCCGCCATGGTGGACCTGATCGACCGGGCACCGCCCGGCACGGACATCGCCGGCCTGCTCGAGATCGCCGGCCGGCGCATGAACCTCGACATGGAACTGTTGGCGCCCGAATCGCTGCCGCCGCCACCGCGCGAGCAACTGCTCTTCAACCTCCTCGACCAGACGCTGTCGCGCCAGATCGAAGCGCAGCTGAACGTGCCCTATTGGATCGACACGGTCGGCCAGTCCGACTTCGTGGAGATCCGCCTCGTCATCCCGCAAGGGGTGCTGAAGGTGATCCTCGACCGGGGCGACGCCTACGCGTCCAACTCCCACATCTTCATCGTCTGGATGGTCGGCACGGCGCTCGTGCTGATCCTCGTGTCGATCATCTTCATCCGCAACCAGATCAAGCCCATCCAGCGGCTCGCCAACGCCGCGACCGCCTTCGGCAAGGGGCGGCCGGTGGGCAATTTCTCGCCCCAAGGCGCCCGCGAGGTGCGCCGGGCCGCCCACGCCTTCATCGAAATGCGCCGCCGCATCGAGCGCCAGATGGAACAGCGCACCACCATGCTGGCGGGCGTCAGCCACGACCTTCGGACCATTCTCACCCGCTTCCGCCTGGAACTCGCCTTCCTGCCGGAGGACGAGGACACAGAGGCGCTGCGCCGGGACGTGGACGAGATGGAGGCCATGCTGGAGGCCTACATGGCCTTCGCCAAGGGCGACGCCGACGAGGCCGCCCAACCGACCGACGTGGAGGCGACGTTGCGCGACGTCGCCGCCCGGGCCGCCGCCGAGCCCATCCCGGTGGCCTTTGCCGGCCCGCCGGTCGTCACCGTCAAGCCCGGCGCCTTCCGCCGCCTCGTCGGCAATCTCGTCGGCAATGCGGTTCGCTATGGTGGATCGGTTTCGGTCGACGCGGAACACCGGGACGGTTGGCTGACCATCCGGGTCGACGACAACGGTCCGGGCATTCCGGAGGACCAGCGGGAGCAGGTGTTCCGGCCCTTCTACCGCCTCGACAGCGCCCGCAACCAGGACACCGCCGGCACCGGCCTCGGACTTGCGATCGCCCGGGATATCGCCCGCGGCCACGGCGGCATGGTGCGCCTGGAGACGAGCCCGGCCGGTGGCCTCCGGGCCCTGGTGCGGATCCCGGGGTGAGGGAGAGTAGCCGCGGGTGCGACCCGCTCCTCCGGTCCCCGCGTCAGAACAGCCGGCCGCCGAGCGGGACCTCGTGGCCCGGGCCGATCAGCACCACGGCGCCGGCCTCGTCCGGGACGCCGAGGGTCAGCACTTCCGACATCATGGGGCCGATCTGGCGCGGCGGAAAGTTCACGACCGCCAGCACCTGCCGGCCGACGAGGGCCTCCGGCGCGTAGTGGACCGTGATCTGGGCGGACGAGCGCTTCACGCCGATCTCGGGCCCGAAGTCGATCTTCAGCTTGTAGGCGGGCTTGCGCGCCTCCTTGAAGACCTCGGCCTCGAGGATGCGCCCGACCCGGATGTCGACCTTCATGAAATCGTCGAACTGGATAGGCGCAGTCGGCCCGGCGTTGTCCATGCGATACTCCCGGAAAAAATGGATGGTCGTGCGAGCCGTGCCGATCCGGCAGGCGAGGTTTGCAGAATACGCAGAGCGGTTCATCCAATTGGTGGATGCAGCAGGAATATCCTGCTGGCATTCTCCAACCCATTGCAAGGCCGTTGATTTCACGACTCGTCGGAGTGCCCGCGTGTTTCATGGGTGGCTCCGAGAGAACGGGCGCAAGCTCGGCATTCGACCTCCGGAGGCCGGGATCCGTGTCTCGTCACGGATCCCGGTTCCTTCATGTCAGGTCGGTTCCTGAACAGCAGAGCACGCGCCAGTCTGTCGGCCTTCGATCAGATGCCTTCGCCAGCCGTCGCTACGTCTCCGGCGTCCGACCCGGCGGGACGGGTCGTTCCCTTTTCGCGACGGTCGCGACGCCGGAAGGCCGACAGGCGATCGTCCAGGCTGCGAAGGCCGGCCCAGACCCGGTCGGCGGTGTCCAGGTAGCGCTCCCCGCGAGAGAGTTCCTTGTCGAGCGTCATCATGGTCTTGGCGAGCCCTGGATCGGTGTCGTCGATCCAGGTGTCGAGCGTGCGCGCCCAGGCGATCGCAACGCCCTGCACCTTCAGCCGGCCGAACCCGCCCGCCGTGCCGATCCGGGCCGAAGCCAGCATGAAGCCCATGGACCGGACCGCCAGACCATTGAGCGCCAGGGCCGTGCCGGGCTCCGCGCGGGCCGATCGGATGAGCGAGCGGATCGCCTCCTTGTAGGGCGCCAGAGCGTCGAGACGGCGCATCAGCACGTCGAACAGGCGTTCGCGGGCCGGTTCGTCGCCCATCTCCGGATCCTCGCTCGCAAGGACGGTGGTGTCGATGCGTTGCACGAAGGCCTTCAGAATGGCGAAGCGACCATCGAAATGCTGGCGCATGTCGGCGAGCGTCACACCCGCGTCTGAAGACACGTCCGCAAGCTCGATCTCCGAGAAGGGCTGGGTGGCCAGCCGTCCCATCAAGGCGTCGACGATCCGGTTGCGTTGGGTTTCGGCCTTGGTCGCCATGGCATGTCCTTTGTCGGTGCGCGCGGCACCTTGTCTGCGATCAACATAGGGTGCGGTCCGCCTGCCGAAAAGGCGTCGACTTCCGATCGGAGGCCGCAGGCCAGCGGCTCCGATGCGTGCCAGCAGGATCAGCCGAGTTCGCGGCCGCGTCTGGCCGCCGCCGCGACCGCGTCGGTGAGGATTGGCAGCAGGCCGTCGTCGGCCATCAGTACGGCAAGGGCGGCGGCGGTCGTTCCGCCGGGGGACGTCACGTTCTGGCGGAGGGTCGCGGCGTCGAGCGGGGAGGCGGCGAGAAGCGCCCCGGCGCCGGCCACGGTCTGGCGCGCGGCGAGCGCCGCCACGTCCGGCGGCAGACCCGCCGCCTCGCCGGCCTTGGCCAGATACTCGGCGAGCAGGAACACATAGGCAGGACCCGATCCGGAAACGGCGGTCACCGCGTCCATCAGGCTCTCGTCGTCGATCCAGGCGGTGCGCCCGACCGCGTCGGTGAGGGCGGTCACCACCGTCCGGTCCGCCGCGGTGACGGCCGCGTTGCCGACCGCCACCGCCATGCCCTGGCCCACCTGAGCCGGCGTGTTCGGCATCACGCGCACGATCGGCCCGTCCCCGAGCCCGGCCGCAAGCGTGGCGATCGTGGTGCCGGCGGCGACCGACACCACGATCGTGCGCGGACCGACAAGCGGCTTCACGGCCGGCAGCACCGTCGCCATCGACTGCGGCTTGACGGCGAGCACCAGGACGGCCGGGGTCACGTCCACGTCGGCCGCCGTCGATGCGTGCCGCACGCCGTGGCGGGCGATGAGGTCCGCCATGTCGCCCTGGATGCCCGGGTCGACGATCACCGTGTCGGGGCCGGCCAGTCCATGATCCAGCCACCCCGCCAGCATGGCACCCCCCATCTTGCCGGCACCGACGAGAACGAGGGGCTTCAGGGAACGGAGCGGCATCGGGACAACCTCTTCTGGATGGTGACGAGACGCGAGCCGCCGTCTTCGGGGGCGGCTTCAGAGACGGTGCGCGGCGAGATGCTCGTAGTGCGGGGTCGCCGCTTCGGCGATGCGCGCCAGGTGGACCGGCAGGGCGCTCCGCTCCACGTCCGGTCGCGGCGGGCCGAAGCCGGTGGAGGCCTCCACCGCGTGATACCAGTGCGGCGCCCACACGCCGTCGCTGGCCCGACGTCCGGCCGGCCAGGCCAGCATCTCGTCGCGAAAGCCGATGCCGAGCGCTTCGCAGAGGCGGGTCAGCGTGCCGCGCGGGTCGGCGAGCACGTCGTTGCCCTCCACCACCGGCGGCGCGGCGCCGAACCGGTCCGCGACCTGATCGAAGATTTCCGCCTGCTGGCGGAAGCCGATGTCGTCCAGCGTCACTTCTTCGCGCTTCTGCACATAGGACGCCAGCACGCTCTCCGGCCGACGGATCAGGAAGGCGTTGGTGACGGCAAAGAGGAAGCCTCTGTCGAAGGCCGGCAGCATGTGGTGGGTCATGTGCTTCTGGTAGAACACCGGCTGCCCATCCGGTGCCGGCCCGGTCACCCGCGCGGCGACTTGCTCCGGATCCGTCTCGTCGGCCGCGAGGATCGCCGCGCGCATCGGATGGTCGAGCCCGGTCGCCGCGAGGTAGGCCGCATAGTAGGGCTCGTCCCAGACGGCGCAATCCGGCCGATTCTCGAACGCCCGCATCATGGCGGTGGAGACGTTGCGCGGCCCCGACCACATGGCGATGCGGACGGCGGGAGCGGGGGAGGCGGGCATGGTCAGGACTTTCCGGAGCGGAGGGACGGTGGGTCGGCAAAGCCGAGGAAGACGGCCAGACGCTGGTTGATCGCCTCCATGTCGACGGGATCGAGCCGACCGACGACCGGGCCAACCTTTTCACGCGGCAAGGTGGACAGCTTGTCGACCATGGCCTGGCTGACGAGCTTCAACCCGTTTTCCGCGGAGGGCGCCACGGTGTGGCGTAGCAACTCGGCATCCTGGAGATGCGATGTAAACGCCACGAGAGTCACGGTAGGGATGTCCTCGAACAGGTCCGACTGCACGATGACCGCCGGCTGTGGTTTGCCGAAATCGCCCTGCAGCGCCACCGTTACAACGTCCCCGCGTCTCACGCGTCCAGATCCAAGGACGATGCCGCGGCTTCGGCCCACGCTGCGTTCCGGGCCTCCAGTGGATCCTCGCGAAGCAGGCGCGCCTGACGCCGACACTCCGCCTGGAACGCCGGAGACGTGGTGTCGGGCAGCCAGAGCCGGACCTCGCGCCAACCTTCCTGGCGCCGCCGCGATCTGTATCGCCGTGCGCGTTCCGCTGCCGAACTCATGGTGGCCTCCGTTACGCGTAACGTAGGCCGCCGTGCTCCGTGCGGCAAGCGCTCTGCGCACACCCGATCACGTGTTGAACTTGAACAGCATCACGTCGCCGTCCTGGACCACATACTCCTTGCCTTCGTCGCGGGCCTTGCCCTGCTCCTTGGCCTTCACTTCGCCGAGGGTCACGAAGTCCTCGTAGGCGATGGTCTGGGCACGGATGAAGCCGCGTTCGAAGTCGGTGTGGATCACGCCGGCCGCCTGCGGCGCCTTGGTGCCCTTGGTGATGGTCCAGGCGCGGGTCTCCTTGGGGCCTGCCGTGAAATAGGTGATCAGGCCGAGAAGGTCGTAGCCGGCGCGGATCAGCCGGTCGAGGCCGGGCTCCTCCAGGCCGATGGTCTCCAGGAACTCGGCCTGCTCGGCATCCGACAGCTGGGCGATCTCCGACTCGATGGCGGCGGAAATGACCACCGCCTTGGCCCCCTCGGCCTTGGCCTTCGCGAACACCGCCTCGGAGAAGCGGTTGCCGGTGGCGGCCGACGCCTCCTCGACGTTGCAGACGTAGAGCACCGGCTTGGCGGTGAGGAGGTTCAGCATCTGGAAGGCGGCCTGCGCGTCCTTCGGCACCGCCACGGTGCGGGCCGGCCGGCCTTCGCGCAGCGCCTCCAGGGCAAGGTCCATGAGCTCGACCTGCTCGCGGGCTTCCTTGTCGTTCTGGGCGCGCTTGCGCAGCGGCACCACGCGTCGCTCCAGGCTGTCGAGATCGGCGAGCATCAGCTCGGTCTCCACGGTGTCGGCGTCCGCCACCGGGTCGACGCGGCCTTCCACGTGGGTGATGTCGCCGTCCTCGAAGCAGCGGAGCACGTGGGCGATGGCGTCCACCTCGCGGATGTTGGCGAGGAACTGGTTGCCGAGGCCCTCGCCCTTGGAGGCGCCGCGCACGAGACCGGCGATGTCCACGAAGGTCAGCCGGGTCGGCACGAGCTGGGCCGACTTCGCCTGGGCGGCGATCTTCGCCATCCGCGGATCGGGCACCGCCACCTCGCCGGTGTTCGGCTCGATGGTGCAGAACGGATAGTTCGCCGCCTGGGCGGCCGCGGTCTTGGTGAGCGCGTTGAAGAGCGTGGACTTGCCGACGTTCGGAAGCCCGACGATGCCGCACTTGAAGCCCATGGCGATGACGTCTTTCGGATAGAACGGGATCTGGCCGGCTGTTTGGGCCAGCGCGCCGCCGCCGTCAAGCAGCGTTGCGGCCGGTCGGCCGTCGCGCCGCTCCCGCCTTCGGTCCTACTCGACGATCCCGACCACGTCCGGCGTCTCCCAGGCGAGATGCTGGCCGCCGTCGAGAGCGATCATCTGCCCGGTGAAGGAGCGGCTCTCCAGGATGAAGCGCACCGCGGCGGTCACCTCGTCGAGGCTCGGCCCGCGCTTCAGAAGCACCGCCTCGGTTTGGCGCAGGAAGTCCTCCGGCGCCTGGCGCTGGTTGGCGAGCGTCGGTCCGGGGCCGATGCCGGCGACGCGGATCCGCGGGGCGAGCGCCTGGGCGAGCGTGCGGGTGGCATCCCAGAGCGCCGACTTCGACAGCGTGTAGGAGAAAAAGAGCGGATTGGGCCGCCAGACGCGCTGGTCGATCAGGTTGATGATCACCCCCTGGCGGTCGTCCGGCAGACGGTTTGCGAGGTCGCGGGCCAGGAAGATCGGCGCGGCGAGGTTCACGTTCATGTGCTTGGCGAAGAGCACCGGCTCCACGGTCTGCGCCTCGTCGCGCTCGAACAGCGAGGCGTTGTTGACGAGGACGTCCACCGGGCCGAGCGCCCGCTCCGCCTCCGGGATGATCCGCGCGACGGCGTCCATGTCGGAGAGATCGGCCGTGATCACGGCGACGCGGCCCTGGCGCGCCCGGATCTCGTCCGCCACCTCGTCGGCCTCCTCGCGGGATCGGTTGCAGTGCAGCGCCACCGCGTAGCCTTCGGCCGAAAGGTCGAGGGCGATCGCCCGACCGATCCGCCGGGCCGCGCCCGTCACCACCGCCACGCCGCGTTCGTGAAGATACATGAGACCCCTCCGGCAGACGGCTGGACCAGCGAAAACCGCCGTTCCGAATCGGCCTGCGTGCCGCCATGCACGCGGTCACGCTTGCCGTCGAGGGGCATACGAAACAATGGGCCGGTCGGTTCAGTTCCGTCCTGCTCATTAAAAATGAACGGTGTTGCGCAACCGCAGCGCAAGGTTAACCGCGCCTTCACCATAAGGCTCCGAACCATGAAACGAACCGCACGATGCCGCATTCCTGCCATGGGACGTGACGATCGCAGCCACATTCACGGTTCAGCTTCCACCCATTCCACGGGGGCGCCGTTGTCGACTTGGCTGCAGCGCGATCGTGAGAGGGATGACTGGGTCCGCCAACGCCTCCCCGGACCCCGTCCATGTACAGGATAGGAGTAAGACAATGACCCGAGTGATCGCAGCTCTTCTGGTCAGCTCGGCCGCGCTCGTGGCCGCCCCGGCCTTCGCCGCCGACCTGCCCGAGCCGATCCCGGCCGCGCCGGCCTACGAGCCGGTGGCCCAGTCCACCGCGTTCGACTGGACCGGCGTCTACGTGGGTGCCGCGGCCGGCTACGCGTTCGGCGAATACGGCGGTGACGCCGGCGATGCCGACGTGGAAGGTTTCACCGGTGGCGCGTTCGTCGGCTACAACATGGCCCTGACGCCGAACTGGATCGCGGGTGTCGAAGCCGACATCTTCGCCGGCCCGTCGGAGAACTTCACCGTCGGCGGCACCTCGGTCGAGACCGAGACGGCCGTGTTCGGCACGCTCCGCGGCCGCGTCGGCTACGCCTTCGACAGCTTCATGGTCTACGGCACCGGCGGTCTCGCCCTCGGCTGGGGCGAAGCGGAGTTCAACGGCGGCAGCGACAGCAACACCCACATCGGCTACGTGGTCGGTGGCGGCGTGGAAGCGGCGCTGACGGAGAACATCACCGCGCGCGCCGAATACCTCTACGTCGACACCAGCGAGGAATCCTACACCGCCGGCGGCTCGTCGGTTGATGCGGACCTCGACGGCCACCTGGTGAAGGTCGGCGTCGGCTACAAGTTCTGATCCGGACCGGGGCCTCGCCCCGACCCGATCGACGGACAACGGAAAGGCCCGGAGAGACCCGGGCCTTTTTCGTGGGCGGCTCCAGCCTTAGCGGTTGTCGCCGTCGAGGATGCGGCCGATGCCGCCGAGGAGGGAGCCCTCGCCCTGTCCGCCGCCGCCGGTCTGCGGCGCCGCCGCCCACATGCGTCCGGCGAAGCGCGAGAAGGGGAGGGACTGCATCCAGACCTTGCCGGGCCCGATCAGCCGGGCGAAGAAGACGCCCTCGCCGCCGAACACCATGGACTTGATGGAGCCAGCCCGGACGAGGTCGAAGTCGACGCCGGCCGTGTAGGCGGCGACGCAGCCGGTGTCCACGTGGATCTCCTCGCCGGGCGCGAGTTCCTTCTCCACCAGCGTGCCACCCATATGGACGAACACCCAGCCGTCGCCGTCGAGGGTCTGCATGATGAAGCCCTCGCCGCCGAAGAGGCCGGTCATGATCCGGCGCTGGAAGGCGATGCCGATCGAGACGCCCTTGGCCGCGGCGAGAAAGCTGTCCTTCTGGCAGACCAGCCGGCCGCCGACGGCGTCGAGCTTGATCGCCAGGATGTGGCCGGGAAAGGGCGCGGCGAAGGCCACGTGCGCCTTGCCGGTGCCTTCGTGGGTGAACACGGTGGTGAAGAGGCTCTCGCCCGTGATCAGGCGCTTGCCGGCGCCGAGCAGCTTGCCGACGAAGCCGCTCTGTTGGGCCGAGCCGTCGCCGAACACCGTCGTCATGGTGACGGTCGGCGCCTTGAACATCAGCGAACCGGCCTCGGCCACGGCGCTTTCGCCGGGATCGAGCTCGATCTCGACGAACTGCATCTCCGAACCGCGGATCTCAAAGTCGATGTCGTCGGCCGCCCCGGTGCGCGTGTGGCGAACGGCGGGCACGGGCGGAACGCTTCCCCAGACCATGATGCTTTCTCCCCTCGGATTGGACCCGCCTTCGCGGCGGGTCCCGGTGGCCACGGCCGCGGCCGCAGCCCATTGGCGTGAAGCCGGTGACGGCCCTTTGCGCCCGCCGGCGCTCCTCAGCGCCGCCCGATCCGCACGATGGCGTCGTGCAGGGCGGACAGGAAGCGCGAGCGGTCCTTGTCCGAGAAGGGCGGCGGCCCGCCGGTGATCTCGCCGGCGGACCGGAGGTCGCTCATCAGGTCGCGGACGGCGAGAGCCATGCCGATGCTGTCGGGCGAGAACGGCTTGCCGGTCGGCGAGAGCACCACGGCGCCGGCCTTCACGCAGCGGTCGGCGAGCGGCACGTCGGCGGTCACCACCACGTCGCCCGCCGTCGCTGTAGCGGCGATCCACTTGTCCGCCTCGTCGGGCCCGTCCGGCACCACCTGAAGCCGCACGTCCTGGTCGCGCGGAATGGCCATCCAACTGTTGGCGACAAGGACCACCGGCCAGCGGTGCCGTTCGGCCACCCTGTACACCTCCCGCTTCACCGGGCAGGCGTCGGCGTCCACATAGACGGTGCCGGCCATCGGGCAGCCTCGCGACGGATCAGGACGGGATCGTCTCGGTCCAGTAGGGCAGGTCGGCGGTGAACCGGTCGAGCCAGGCGACGAGACGCGGGTGGCCCTCGCGCCACGAGCCGTCGAAGCGGAAGTCCAGGTAACCGAGGGCGCAGGCGACCGCGATGGTGCCGACGTCGACCTCGTCGACCTCGGGCGGGTTTGCCTCAAGGGCCGCCAGGCCGCGCTCCACCTTGCCGCGCTGGTGGTCGTCCCACCGGGCGCTCCGCTCGGCCGGCTCGCGCATGGCGATCTCGTAGCGGCGCAGGATGGCGGCGTCCATGATGCCGTCGGCAAGCGCCTGGAGGGTGAGCGCCGGGAACCGGTCCGCCGGATCCTTCGGCAGGATGCGGCCGCCGCCGGCCAGATAGTCCATGTACTCCAGGATCACCCGGCTGTCGTAGACGACCGTGCCGTCCGGCGTCACGAGCGCCGGGATCTTGCCGAGCGGGTTCTGCAGCCGGATGTCGTCGGCCGGATCGAGCGTGTCGGTCTTGATGACCTCGATGCGGTCCAGAAGACCGAGCGTGGCGGCCGCGAGCTTGACCTTGCGGCCGAACGGGGACGTCGGCGAGGACCGGAGATGGAAGTCGGGCACGGGCGTGGGCTCCTCGAAACGGTTCGGTCGGGCGGCCCAAGGGGCACGGTCCCGCAGGGGATGGGGATAGGCCGCGGGTCGGCGACACGATAGCGCGGCGACGCCGGATGTCCACCGGTCACTGGCTGCCGGGGCCTGGGTAGACCTGGGTCCAGGCGTCGGGCGCGAGCCCGCCGCCGCAGCGTTCGTTGGCCCGGAAGGCGACGAGCTTGAACGCGTACTCGTCCCAGCGCCATTCCCCGGCAGTGCCGCAATCGGCGGCAGCTCCCGTGGTGACCGCCGTCAGGGTGGCGGTCTGCGGGTCGAACGCGACGGTCTCCAGCGTGTCGGTGCCCATCCAGCCGAAGCGCGACGACCAGGTGGCGAAGGTGAGGAGGTGCATGCCGCCGATCTCACCGCTCTCCACCATGTAGAGCCGATAGCCGATGCGGCCTTCGCTGCGGTAGCACGGGATGGCGTAGAGCATGGCGGTCGGCGACAGCGGGCCGATCACAGGCGCCGTTTCGGCAAGCGACGGCCCGTCCGGTGCCTCGCAGGCGGAGGCCATGTGCCATTCCACGAGCCGCGGCGGCAGGCCCTGGAGCGCCACCAGCGCCTGACGGTCGACCTCTGGCGCCGGCGGCAGGTCGGTCGGCGGCCCGGCGCGCCGGTCCCCGACGATGCGCGCCTGCCGACGGTCGATCTCCGTCAGGGCGTCCCGCATGCCGTCGAGCCGGAAGCGGTCCATGTGCGGCTCGCCGGCGATGTCGATGTAGGAGAAGCGCAGTTCGAACCCGACCTGGATGTCGCGCATCAGCCGGTCGAGCGCATAGGTTGAAACCACGTAGAAGGTGCCCGGCTGGACGAAGGGCGCGAAATCCGCACGCGGCCTCAGCGTCAGCGCCACGCCGCCGTCGACCGCCATGGAGACGGACCGTTCCCGATCGGCAAGGTCCGCCAGCGTGGAGACCGCGACGGTCCAGCGCGAACGGCTTCCCTGGGCCCGTTGGATCTGCAGCACGCTGCGCACCGTGCCGTCGCTGTCGAGCGACCGGACGGCGGCGACGCAGGTGAGATCCTCCGCGCAGGCGACCTCCGCCGAGCCGAACCGCGCGCTGTTCGCCTGGGCGGCGGCCGGCGGCACCGTCAGCAGGAAGGCGGTCGCGAACCAGACGGCCGCGCGGACGGTGAAGCCCCGGAGGCCTGAAAACCGCGTCGGGGCGTGGTCGAGTGTGGTGGCGGTCATGCATCCTCCCGGTCGGCGGCTGCCCTCGCAGGAGGGTGGTCCGGCCGTTGCGCCGTCGCCGGGGTCTCGGCCGGCTGGTCGGCTGTTCGGTGTTCCATGATGAGCATATGGGGCGGATGGGCCCTGCAGTCACCGGACAGGCGGCATGGCGACCGACGATCGCCGGCAGTCGCGGCGATCCACGTCCGGGCAGGGGCGGAAGGCCAGGTCGTCCCGGGTGAGGCAGATCCTCACCTCTCGCAGCCGCCGCCCGTCGCAGGTCACCGCCACCGCATCGGCGGCAAGGCCGGGGTTTGCGGCCCGGAAGGCCGCTTCCACCCGGTTCGGATCGACGGTCGTCCACTGCCGGAGGCGCTTGTAGGGATCCGGGATGGCCACGCGCGCCCGCGCCCGGCGCAGCGTCTCGAAGTAGGCCGTCGGCTCCAGACCGGCGCAGGCGCCGTGTTTGCGCCACTGGTAGCGGGCAAGACCGGCGCTCGGCATGATGTCGAGTACGCTGTCGATGTCGGCGCGGCTCGGCCCACGGTCGGCGCGGCAGAACTCCGGCCACCCGTCCTCGTACTGGGGCCAGAGGCCGTGGACCGTGAAGGCGAAGGGGCGACGGCCGTCGCACTGGGGATCATCCGCCTCGCCCTCCGCCTCGCACCAGCTGGGCGACCAGGAGAGCGACAGGACGAAGTAGTCGAAGTCGCCGGCAACGTCGTCCGCCAATGCCGGCGGCACGGCGGGCAGCGCAAGGAAGGCCACCGCGGCGGCTACGGCCGCCGCGTATCCGACGGAGCGACGAAGGAGGCTCACCGCAGCGAGCGGCACGCGGCGCCCCAGACGTACCAGTAGTCCTGGCCCGGCATGCACACCTCGACGCCGTAGCCGACCCCGGCGAAGCCCGACGACGCGGAGATCACCCAGTAGACCCGTCCCGACCGGCCGTCGCCGAGGTCCGCCTTGCCGGTGCAGTGGCGATGTTCGATCATGCTGGCGAAGCGCGTGGTGTTGTAGACCTGCCGGATGTCGGCGAGCGCCTCGATGCGCTTGCCGTCGCGCCAGGTGTTGGCTTCCGCCCAGTGCTGGCGCTCGATGACCGACGACAGCACCGAAGGGTTGTCGCAGACCGGGAGGTTGCTGGACGCGGGCGGCGAGCCGGCGGCGTAATCGGCCGCCGATCCAGGCGCCGTCATGGGAGCGAGAACGACAAGGGCCAGAATCGCGGCACGCATGGAGACACTCCGGATAAGCTGCCGGCCACGATGGGGCAGCCGGCGGATTGCGGTCAAGCATCCTTGCGGCATGCGACCTTCCCGATTGGTTACCGTCGGCCGGGAAGTCAGTCGCTGTGGGATTCCGGCACCAGCCATTCGGCCCTGAAGCCGGCGCCCAGGCCATCCGCCAGCCGGTCCGTCAGCTCCGGCAGCGCCTCGCGGGCCTCGTCGAGAAGTGTCCAGGGTGGATTGACGATCAGAACGCCCGCGCCGGCCAAAGGGCCAAGGCCGCCGGGACGACGGATCCACTGGTCGATGCGCGCGACCTTCTGGATGCCGCTTTCCGCCACCCGCCCATGAAAGGCCGCCACGGCATCCATGTGCTTCAGGGGGTACCAGGCGATCAGCGTGCCGGTTGCAAAGCGGCGGTGGGCGTCTGACAAGGCGCCCAGCAGGCGGTCGAACTCGCCAGGCTCCTCGAACGGCGGGTCGATGATGGTGAGCCCGCGTCGTTCCAACGGCGGTAGCATGCTTTTCACGCTGGTGTAGCCGTCCTGTCGCGTCACCTTCACGCGCCGGTCCGGCCCGAAGTCCGCCTCCAGGGTGTCGGCGTCTAGCGGGTGCAGTTCATTGAAGACGAACCGGTCCTGGCGCCGACCGATCACCGTGGCGATCGCCGGCGAGCCGGGATAGACGAGCGGATCCGGCCCGCCGTTGAGCGTCCTGATCACGCCCAGCAGCGGCTCCAGGAAGGACGCCAGCGCCGGACCGAGCTCGGCGCGGGCAAGGCGCCCGATGCCGCCGCGCCATTCGCCGGTGCGCAGTGCCTCGTCCGACGCAAGGTCATAGCGGCCAAGACCGGCGTGCGTGTCGAGCACCCGGAACGCGGCGTCCTTTTGTGTCAGGTGGACGAGAACGCGCGCCAGCACGGCGTGCTTCAGGACATCGGCGAAATTGCCCGCATGGAAGGCATGGCGGTAGTTCATCCCTCCCGTCTACGTGGCCGCCGGCCGTCCGGCAAGCCCGGCGTGGCGCCTGCCGCCGGGAGCCGGTCTCGTCCGCACCGCGGCCCGCGAGAGCCTGTCATCGGCACGCTGCATATTGAGACGTCGCGGCGTACGGACAAAACGCTGTTCAAGTGGTTATTCGGCACAAAAATGCGTCAAAAAGTGTCTGAAAAAAGCTCTTTCATCATCGTAAAAACTGACCATGATGATCTCTCGGGTCTGAAGATGGCCGCGGAATCGGGGTTCCGCCGGTTGTCAGACAGGTCCGTCGACGACTTACGCATGGGGCATGCAATGACGATGACGCAGGATGATCGGCAGACCGGTACGGTGAAGTTCTTCAACGAAGCCAAGGGGTACGGCTTTATCGTTCCCGATCAGGGTGGCAACGACGTGTTCGTCCACGTGAGCGCGGTGCAGCGTTCCGGACTTTCCATTCTGGACAACGGCGCGCGCGTCTCCTTCGGCACCGAGCCGGACAAGCGCGGCAAAGGGCCGAAGGCTGTCGATCTTCGGATCGAAGGCTGATCGGCGACCGATCCTCGATCCGGGTGAACGTCGGGCAGGCGTCGCCTCCAAGCGCGCCTGTCTCGACCCGAGAGCGGGCAGGAACAGTGGCCTCGCCCGATGATACGATCAGCCACGTAAGAATGTCACCATCACGGGACGGCACAGGCACGGTCCGGGTGAACCGGATCGTCGATAGCCGACCGATCGATCCATCTGGAATCAGGTCTTCGGCGCGGACGGATCGGGGAGCGGCGCGGCCGCTGCCGGGGTATCGGCCTGCGGTGCATCGAGCCCCGGCGCTGCCACAGGGGGCTCCGGCTGAACGTCCTTGCGGGCAGGGACCATGGAACCGTCTGGCGCGACGCGCGGCAGCGTCCAGCGCAGGTGGCGGAGCAGCGTCTTCAGACGTGCCTCGTTGGTGCCGAGGTCGGCGTAGCCGATCTTGCTGCGCGAGTAGAGATAGAGACTGGAGCGTCCCGGTCCCGCGCTTCGCACTTCCGCCGTCAGCGTGTCGGGAAGCCGTACCAGCGGTGTGAAGACCACAGCCCGCATGTGGCCGCGCTGAGGATCCTCCTCCACCATCCGGATCCGGAACGCGTCGGCCATCTCCTCGCGCACCGCGGCGTAGAGCACGGGCGCGTCGACCGCGAACAGATGAGTCTCCATGACGGTTCCGACATCGAGGCAGGTACCGGCCGGACAGGCGAGGGCGTCGTTCGGTTTTCCGGTGCGGGTGGGCTTGTCGAACGAATAGGCTCCGAGGTCCGGCGGTCCGAACAGGTCCTCCCAGAGGGCTTCCCGCCCGTAGGCCACGGCACCGGCCGCGGCTAGGCCTGCGACGAAAGCCACCGAGACGAGAAGAAGGACCAGGAACTTCAGCGAACTCATCAGGAACTCATCGGGGGTGCGACATGGGGGGCGACAAGAGGCGGAACGCGATAGGGCGCACGTGCAAAGGGAGACGGACACCGGACCGGTCCCGAACCCTGGATGGGCGATCCTGCAGCCGCTCGCCGAAGGATGTCGCCGCACCCTGTCCCCATGGAAGCGTCAGGCGGCCACGCGGGCCTCGGAGACCGCCCTGGCGACAGACCGCCGGTCACGAGCGCTCGATCCAACACGCGATCGCCCCTCGGTTCGGCGCATCGGACCCGCTCTCCAGATAGACCCTCTTCCGGCGCGGCGCAACGGGACCTGCCGGTTGCGTGTCGGCCGCCCCGCCTCAGAACTGCCCGACCGAGAGCGTCGCCACGATGATGGTCAGCGTCACCGCGATCGCCGCCGCGACCGCCACGACGATGGAGGCGCCGGTGGAGAGCGACAGATCGTCGGCCCTCTCGTCGGCGGTGTCGTTCAGCGGCGTGATGCTGTCGTCGAACGTCAAGCAGGTCATGGCTTCCCTCTCTGGTCAAATCACCCCGACCCCCGTCGGCTTGAGGGTGATTTGGCCAGCCGATTTCGGCCCGCCAAAGCCGAGATTGCGCTCGTGCGCCGGAGAAATCATGGCAAAGTCGAGACGTGTTCACCTTTATGAATGTTTCGTGAAGGACCCGGGTCAGAGCGGGATCATACCCCTCGGGCAATGAGGGCTGTCCGGGACGGCGAGACGGAGGCGTGGCGGCGGTCGGACGAGGCGGTGGCCGGCGCCGGCCAAGGGTCGCGCGCGATGCCGACGCGGTTAGGTCATCGGTGGAGGCGGGTCGAAATGTCGGTTCGGGCAGTTTCGTGCCGGGACCGTCGATGGTAAACCCGCGGCCCTCCGCCTAGACTGGGGGCGCCTCTTCATCCCCTTGTTTTGGGACGGTATTTTGGTTCCGCAGTCGCTTCGTCAATGCCGCATGTTCCTGGTGTCGAGTTCCGGACCGACGAACCCTGACGTCCGCCGGGCGCTTGCGGCGGCGGGGCTCTTCCATGTGGTGCCGGCGGCACCGACCGGGTCGCTGGCCGATCAGTTCTCTCCGGGGCGGGTCAACATCGTGGTGGCGGCGGTGGATTCCACAGCGGATGAAAGGACCCTCGACTGGGTCAGGCGGATCCGGCATCACCGGGATCCCAATGTGGCGCTCGCGCCTCTGGTGGCGATCGGCAAGGCGATCCGTCCCGCCGACCTCGGCCTCCTGATCCGCTGCGCCTTCGACGATGTGCTGGTCCTGCCCACCCATCCGGGCACGCTGATCGAGCGTTTGAACCGCACGCTGGTGTCGCCCGCACCCTTCTTCCGGACGCCGGACTATTTCGGCCCCGACCGTCGTCGGGCCTCCGATCGGTCAGACGACGGCGGCATCGGCGAGCGCGCACGGCCCGCGACGCGCATCACGGTCTCGCGCACCGTGCTTGCCGGATGCGCGATCCTGGACGAGGTGCCGGTCGCCGGATCGTGAGCCGGCGATCGGTTCGAGGCGTCGGGTCTCAGGCGAGGGAGCCGCAGAAGCGCTGGATGCGGATGCAGGCCTCTTCCAGGTCCGACGTGGCGGTTGCGTAGGAAATACGGAAGTTGGGGCCGAGCCCGAACGCCGAGCCCTGCACCACCGCGACGCCCTCGGCCTCCAGGAGCTCGCTCACGAAGTCCTCGTCCGTGGCGATCACCTTGCCGGTCGGGGCCGTGCGGCCGATCAGCCCTTCGCAGGACGGATACACATAGAAGGCGCCCTCCGGCGTCGGGCAGGAGAGGCCGCGCGCCTGGTTGAGCATGGAGACGACGAGGTCGCGTCGCTCCTTGAACACCACGTTGTTGGCCGCGATGAAGTCCTGCGGCCCGTTGAGGGCCTCCACCGCCGCCCATTGCGAGATCGTCGACGGGTTGGAGGTGGACTGCGACTGGATGTTGGCCATCGCCTTGATCAGGTGGGCTGGCCCGCCCGCGTAGCCGATGCGCCATCCGGTCATGCAATAGGCCTTGGAGACGCCATTCACTGTCAAAGTCCGGTCCATCAGGGCCGGCTCCACCTCTGCGAGGGTGGTGAACACGAAGTCGTCGTAGACGAGGTGCTCGTACATGTCGTCCGTCATCACCCACACGTGCGGGTGCTTCATCAGCACGTCGGCGATGGCGCGCAGTTCCGCCCGGGTGTAGGCGGCGCCGGACGGGTTGGACGGCGAGTTGAAGATCAGCCACTTGGTGGCCGGCGTGATGGCGGCATCGAGGGCGTCGGGCAGAACCTTGAAGCCGGTCGCCATGGAGGCGTCGATGAACTTCGGCTCGGCGCCGGCGAGAAGCACCATGTCCGGATAGCTGACCCAGTAGGGCGCCGGGATCAGCACCTCGTCGCCCGGGTTCAGGGTCGCCATCAGGGCGTTGTAGAGCACCTGCTTGCCGCCGGTCCCGACGGAGATCTGGGCCGGCGTGTAGGCGAGGTTGTTCTCGCGCTGGAACTTGGCGACGATCGCGGCCTTCAGCTCCGGAATGCCGTCGACGGCCGTGTACTTGGTCTTGCCCTCGCGGATGGCGCGGATCGCCGCGTCCTTGATGTTGTCCGGCGTATCGAAGTCCGGCTCGCCGGCACCGAGGCCGATCACGTCGCGGCCGGCCGCCTTCAGTTCGCGGGCCTTGTTGGTGACCGCGATGGTGGCCGAAGGCTTCACGCGGGAAAGCGAGTGGGCGAGAAAGCTCATGGGGGCAGCACTCCGACCGCCAGGTTGCGCCGATAGCGAGGTGGCCGGACCGTATTGCGGCGCACGCGCCTTCGCAAGGTGGATTCCGGCGGATCGGACGCGCGCCGCGCGGCGGTCGCCCGCCGCTTGCCGGGGGCGCCCGGATGGAAGTCGTCTCAGCTTTTTCGCGGCATGTCGGCGCTGGCGGCGGCGCGCGCGAAAGCCCCGATGGCAAGCGCTCCCACGGCGAGCATGAGGAAGGCGGCGCCGAGGCTGCTTTGATCGGCCACGAAGCCGATCAGCGGCGGGCCGGCCAGGAAGCCGAGGTATCCGCAGGTCGCCGCGGCGGCGACACCGGACGCCGGCGAATGGCCAGGCGCATGGCCGGCGGCGGCGAAGAGAACCGGCACCAGGTTGGAAACCGCCAGTCCGATCGCCGCGAAGGCCAGGACGGTCGATTGCAGCGGCCCGAACACCGCCAGCGCCAAGAGCGCCCCGGCCGCCAGCCCGCCGTAGCGGATCAGCCGCACGGACGTCAGGCGCTGACGTATGGCGTCGCCAGCCAGCCGCCCGGCGGCCATGCCGAAGGAGAAGGCTGCGTAGCCGGCGCCCGCCACGGCCGGCGAGGCCTCGCGCTCGGTGCTGAGATAGACGGCCGCCCAGTCCAGCATGGCGCCCTCGATCATCATCACCCCAAGAACGAGGGCTCCAATCGCGAGGAGGTTTCGATCGGGAAGGGCGAGGCCCTCGCCGCCGATGCCCCGGTCGACCGAGGCCGGCAGCAGGCTGCCGAGGACGACGGCGAGCACCCCGAGCGAGAGAGCGACCACCAGGGCGAAGTGGGTGACCGGGTCGATCGCCGAAAGGGCTGCTCCGCCCGCCGCGGCGCCGATGAAGCCGCCGATGGAGAACATGGCGTGGAAGGAGGAGAGCACGGGGCGGCCGAGCCGTCGCTCCACGGCGACCGCATGACTGTTCATGGCCACGTCGCAGACGCCGTTGGCGGCGCCGAACAGGAAGAGGGCGAAGACGAGCATTGCCGCCGTCGGCGCGATGGCAAGCAGCGGGAGGGCGAGCACCTGCGCCAGGATCGCCACCCGGGTCACCGGTCCGCTGCCGAAGCGTCCGGCGAGGGGACCGGTGGCCGGCATCGCGATCACCGCGCCGGCCGCCATGGCCAGCAACGCGCCGCCGAGTTCCGCCGCGGAAAGGTCCAGCCGCTCCTTGGCCAGTGGGATCTGCGGCGCCCAGCTTCCCAGGAGTGCGCCGTTGACGAGAAAGACGGTCGCCACGGCAATGCGGGCGCGGCGGTCGATGGCAATCATGCGGTGGACACTCTCACGAGGGCAAACGGGTTGGCTCAGCGCGGCGCGTCGATCACGGTGACGCCGATCCGCCCGAAGGCGTCGACGAAGACGGCCGGAGGCTCGCAACTGATGAGGCTTTGCAGGCGCTCGGCGGCCATCACCCGGTGGGGCGAGATGGTGCCGAGCTTGTCGGCGGTGGCGAGCGCCACGGTGCGGTCGCTGGCGTCCGCCATCGCGCGCTTGATGGCGGCCTCCTCGATCCCGGCGGCGCTGACGCCACCGACATCCAGGCTGCAGAGGCCAAGGACGGCAAGATCGGCGTGAACGGCCCTGACGGCGTCGAGCGCCCCTGCGCCCACCACGGTCCGGGTCTTCCGATCGAAGCTCCCGCCGACCAGGATGACTTCGATGCCGGCGTGGTCGACCAGCGCGAGCGCGACGGGTGGGCTCGTCGTCACCACCGTCAGGCGGAGGTCCGCCGGAAGGGCGCGCGCTGCCGCGAGCGTCGTCGTGCCGCCGTCGAAGAACACGGTGCTGCCCGGAACCAGCATCGGCACCAGAGCCCGGCCGATGGCCGCCTTTTCGGCCGCCCGCTGCTCGCGCCGCTCGTCGAACGGAGCGGGCGGGTCGGCGGGCAGGACGACGCCGTGCTGCCGGCGGATCCGTCCTGCGGCGGCCAGCAGCCGAAGATCCCGGCGGATGCTGTCCTCCGAGGTTCCGAAACGCGCCGCGAGCCCGGTCACCGGCAGGCGCGCGCGCTCACGCGCCAAAGCTTCGATCCGGTTGCGGCGTTCAGCCGGGGGGAGACTGGATTCCACGTTCATGCATCCAAAATTTCACGTTCGTGCAGTATAGGGCGCGCACGGAGGCGCTGTCGATTGGCGGGACTGGCAATCGACCAGGGGTGACAGGATCGTGTCTTGAACGTGTCGGCCTCGCGCCTACCCTCATGGTCATCAGGTTGCCGCGCGTATCCTCGCGGAACGGTCCATGGTGTCCGTGGACCCTTCGCTTCAAAGGCGCTCCATTCGAAGGCGGTGGGAGACCCAAATGCTGATCAGACGACCGAAGCGGTGGACACTGCCGGAGAGCGCGGCGACGCCGGAATCCGCTTTTTTCAACAGGCGGCAGTTGCTGGCCGCCTCCGGCATTGGGGCCGGGTTGATCCTTTCGGGTGGGATGGGTGACGCGGCGCGCGCGCAGGATGGCTCGCCGATCGCCGACCTGTTTCCGGCAAAGCGCAACGAGGGCTTCACCCTCGATCGGGACCTCACTCCCGAAGAGGTGAACAGCCGCTACAACAATTTCTACGAATTCGGGTCGCAGAAGACCATCTATCCGACCGCCGAGGAATACCTGAAGCCGCGGCCCTGGTCGGTGACGATCGACGGCATGGTGGAGGCGGAAAAGACCGTCGACATCGATACGCTGATCCGCGCCATGCCGATCGAGGAGCGACTTTACCGGCACCGCTGCGTGGAAGCCTGGTCGATGACCATCCCGTGGACCGGCTTTCCGTTGAAGGCGCTGGTCGACTACGCCCGGCCGCTGTCCGGCGCCACCTATGTGCGCCTGGAGACCTTTGGCGACGCCGCCATGGCGCCGGGCCTGCGTCAGGTTTGGTATCCGTGGCCCTATGTGGAGGGCCTGACCATGGCGGAGGCGACCAACGATCTCTCGTTCATGGTGATGGGCGCCTACGGCAAGACTTTGCACAACCAGTTCGGCGCGCCGCTCCGTCTTGCGACGCCTTGGAAGTACGGCTTCAAGTCGATCAAGTCGATCGTCCGGGTGACCTTCACGGATCAGCGCCCCCAGTCCTTCTGGGAGAAGATCCTGCCGGCCGAGTACGGCTTCTGGGCCAACGTCAACCCGGAGGTGCCGCATCCGCGCTGGAGCCAGGCGAGCGAGAAGATTCTGCATACGGGCGAGCAGGTGCCGACGCTGCTCTTCAACGGCTATGCGGAGGAGGTCGCCGGCCTCTACACGGGCCTGGAGGGCGAAGCGCTCTACATGTGAGAGCGGTCGTCCGTCGCCCGTGGGTTCTTTCAAGGCCGGTGCGTTCCACGTGCCGGCCTTTTTCCTGCGATCCGCGCAAAAAAAAGCCGGGCACGAAGCCCGGCTTGAAAAGTTTCGGGTGCGCTTCGCAGGGACGTCGCGCACGCCTTCCAGAGGGGAACAGCTGATACGTTCTGCCGCCGGGAGGAGTAGCGGGAGGAACGAAAACTCATCAGCTGACGGCTATATGCGCTCCACCCGGGTAAGCGACAAGCGAGGGGCTTGCATATCTGCTATGCAGGTTAGGGCGGAAATGCATGAAACCTGAGCACTCCGCGCGCGTTGCATACGCCCGCTGCCGTCGTATTGTGCATCGATAAGCGACTGAAGCATTTCAGGTTTTACCGCCGCCCAGCAACGTGGAGACGATCGCCACGTCTGGCGATACCAAGGCACAGTCGATCCCGCGACGGTCTGCGCCGTCGGACGCAGGTGCCGGAATGTCGCAGGCGCGCGGGGTGTCAGTAGGACCAGCGCTGGGCCTTGGAGACGAGGAAGTCGCGGAAGGCATGGACGCGCGCGGAGTTCCTGAGTTCGTCCGGATAGACGAAGTAGGTGTCGAACGACGGCAGGTCCACCTCGGGGATGAGCTGCACGAGGCCGCTGTCATTCTCGATCAGGTAGTCGGGCAGGAGCGCGATGCCGATGCCCCGCTGCACGGCGCGCTTGATGGCCACGATGTTGTTCACCCGGAGGACCGGAATGCGCGGGTTGTCGTAGGGCCGGCCGGCGCTCTCCAGCCAGTTCATGTCGCGCAGATAGACCGGAGCGGCCGCGCCGAAGGTGACGATGCGGTGGTTCTCCAGATCCTCGATCGTACGCGGGCTGCCGAAGCGCTTCACATAGGCGGGCGCCGCGTAGAGGTGGAAGTGCACGGTGAAGAGTTTGCGCTGGATCAGGTCCGGCTGGGTCGGCTGGCGCAGGCGAATGGCCACGTCGGCCTGCCGCATGGCAAGGTCGAGTTCCACGTCGTCGAGGATGAGCTGGAGCTGGACGTCCGGATAGAGGTCGATGAACTCGTGCACGCGGGCCGTCAGCCACGTGGAGCCGAGCCCGACCGTGGTGGTGACGCGCAGCGACCCCGACGGGCGCTCCCGGCTGTCGGTCAGCCGGCTCTGCACGTCCTCCAGCTTCATCAGCACGTCATGGGCGGTGCGGAACAGAAGTTCGCCCTGTTCGGTGAGGATCAGGCCGCGGGCGTGGCGGTGGAACAGCGGAACGCCCAGGTCCTGCTCCAGGGCGCTCACCTGACGGCTGACGGCGGATTGGCTCATGGCCAGGGCGTCGCCCGCATGGGTGAAGCTCCCCGCGCGCGCCGCGGCGTGGAAGATCCTCAGTTTGTCCCAATCCATGAAATCCCCCAGCCGAGTTCGCCCCCGGGCGTCGCGCGGCCCGCCCTTGCGGGCCGGCGCCGGCCGATCCGCGGCCATGGCGCCTTCCTTGCCCGAATTCCCGCGTGTTGAGAAGCTTCACGCAGGAAACTTCACTCGGCAGCCGCCTCGAAGGCCGCGGCGGACAGATATTTCTCGGCCTCCAGCGCGGCCATGCAGCCCATGCCGGCGGCCGTCACCGCCTGGCGGAACACGTCGTCCGCCACGTCGCCGGCCGCGAACACGCCCGGCACGGACGTGGCGGTGCTGTCCGGCGCGGTCCAGATGTAGCCGGACGACTTCAGCTTCAGCTGACCCTCGAACAGGCTGACGGCCGGTGCGTGGCCGATGGCCACGAAGATGCCGTCGATGCCCATGTCGCGCGTCTCGCCGGTCACGATGTTCTTCAGCCGGGCTCCGTTCACGGACGGCGGGAAGCCGGTGGTGCCCAGCACCTCGTCGAGCACCGTGTTCCAGATCACCTCGATTTTCGGGTGGTTGAACAGGCGGTTCTGGAGGATGCGCTCGGCGCGGAAGTGATCGCGCCGGTGGACGACCGTCACCTTCTCGGCGTGGTGGGTGAGGTAGAGCGCCTCCTCCACGGCCGTGTTGCCGCCGCCAACCACGATGACGTGCTTGCCGCGATAGAAGAAGCCGTCGCAAGTGGCGCAGGCGGACACGCCGAAGCCCTTGAAGGTCTCCTCGGACGGCAGTCCCAACCAGCGCGCCTGGGCGCCGGTGGCGATCACCAGAGCGTCCGCCGAATAGGTGTCGCCGCTGTCGCCGACCAGGTGGAAGGGCCGGCGGGTGAGGTCGGCGGACGTGATGTGGTCCGACACCAGGCGGGTGCCCATGTGCTCGGCCTGATGGCGCATCTGCTCCATCAGCCACGGTCCCTGGATCACGTCCGCGAAGCCCGGATAATTCTCCACGTCGGTGGTGATGGTGAGCTGGCCACCCGGCTGGATGCCCGCCACCAGCATGGGCTCGAGCATGGCGCGCGCCGCATAGATGGCCGTGGTGTAGCCCGCCGGGCCGGAGCCCAGGACGAGGAGCTTGGTGTGGTGGTGGGCCATCGGAGGGTGGACGCCTTGTATCGAGGAAACCAGCGTGTCGAAAAAACCGGCCCGGACATGCGCTCCAGGCACGCCGTCGGACACGACACGGACATGGTAAGGAGCCGCAGGAGGCCTTTCAAGGGAGAGGGGCGGCTCCGTGCGACCGCCCGCCCGCTGTCCACATGGGGTCCAGCCGGTCCGGATCCGCAAGCCAATCCCCGTCTCGTCACGCTCACGGTCATGGTTCAGGTTATCAGGGGTGGTTGAACGAATGAATCGTGCGCGTTGCCGAAAGGATCTTTTCAAAATGGATTGGATCGTGTCCAACTGCGCCGGCCGCCCTGCCGCTGCCGGGCGGTGCCGGCTGGGGCCGGTACACGGAGAATTGCCTTGAAAGTCCGCCTCGACGCTATCGACTGGAAGATCCTGAAGGAACTGCAGGCCGATGGCCGCATGACCAATGTCGAGCTCGCCAAGCGGGTCGGAATTTCGGCGCCGCCATGCCTGCGCCGGGTGCGCGCTCTGGAGGAGGATGGCGTGATCCTCGGCTATCGCGCTCTCCTCGACGAGAAGAGCCTCGGCTACGACATCACCATGTTCGCCATGGTCAGCCTCGCCAGCCAGGCGGAAGCCGACCTGGTGCGCTTCGAGGACCGGGTGAAAGCCTGGCCGATCGTGCGGGAGTGCTGGATGCTCTCCGGCGAGGTGGATTTCCTCCTGAAGTGCGTCGCCCCGGATCTGAAGACCTTCCAGACCTTCGTCATCGAGGACCTCACCGCGGCGCCGAACGTTGGCGGCGTGCGCACGAGCCTGACACTCCGGCAGGTGAAGAACGAGCCGGTCGTGCCGCTCGGGTAGAATATTGTTTTCTAGTTATTTTTGACAATTTTCAGATCGCGATGGTAACCGGGTCGGCAGGAGGATGCCGGACCCATGGAACGCAGTCTGATCGGCGAATACGCCACCAAGCACCGGGAGAGTCGCTACGGCACGACCGGCATCAAGGTTCTGCCCCATGTGGCGCCGCATGCCATCGCGCTCGCGCCGCGTTCGCTGATCGACTACGGCTGCGGACAGAGCAGGCTCGGCCCGGCGCTCGGCGCGGTCCTCGGAGTTGACGACGTGGCGCGCTACGATCCGGCGATCCCGGCCCTTTCCGCCCTGCCGGTGCGGCGCTTCGACCTCCTCATCTCGATCGACGTGCTCGAACACATCCCGGACGGCGAGATCGACGCCGTTGCGCGCGAAATGGCCGGGCTGGCGGCCCACGCTTATCTCGTCATCGATACGGCGCCCGCCAAGGCGCGCCTGTCCGACGGCAGCAACGCCCATGTCTCCCTGCATGACGGCCCCTGGTGGCTTCAGCGCTTGCGACCGAGCTTTCCCACGCTCCGCCAGATCCCGATCGGCCGGCGCAACCGGGTGGCCTTCAAGACGTTCGACGCGGAGCTTCCGCCGCTACGGGCGGCGGCCGTGCGCGGATGGTTCCAGGCCGTGGTCCGGGCCCGCAGGGTCGCCGCCAAGGTCGGCCTCCATCCTGTGGACTGACCGTCGCCGATGCGCGTCCTGCTTCTCAGAGACAAGAAGCCCGGCCACTATCATCAGGTCGAGGCGGTTGGACGCATGCTCGCCGGCATGGGCGCCGCGGTGGACCGGGTCGACATCCGTCCTGTCTGGTTCGGACATGGCGACATTCTGAAGCTCGCGGTCAATCGGTTGCCGATCTCGCCGCGGGGCCTCCTGGAAAGGCTCTACCGGCTCGATCCCGATCGGCTCCAGGGGCCGGATCTCGTCGTCGGATCCGGCCGGCCCACCATCGCGGCCGGTGTGTTCCTGAAACAGGTCACCGGGGCTCGCTTCGTCTACATCGGGCGGATCTCCGGCTACCGGACCGCCCACGTGGACCGCCAACTCGTCCAGAACCCGCGCGAGGCGCATGACCGGGGCTGCGTGCTCTCCCCGCTGCCGAGCCTCGTCCGTCGCGACGACCTGCCGCTTCCCCGTCGCCTGCTCGCGCCAGCCGATCTTTCGGGCGCCACGCTTGGCCTCCTGGTCGGCGGTCCCGCCCACGGCCATGTGTTCGAGGATGCGGATTGGCACGACCTGGAGCGTCTTGTCCGTGGCCTTGCCGCCCTTGGCGTTCGCTGGCAGGCCACCGCGTCCCGTCGCACGCCGGCGGTCGCGGCGGCGCGCCTGGCGCGCCTCGCCGCCGAGGGCGTCGTGGCGCACTTCATCGACCCGCGCGTCAGCGGGCCGGGAACCGCCGGACCTCTCTTTGCGGCCGATGCCCTCGTGGTGGCCGAGGATAGCCAGTCGATGATCGCCGAGGGACTGGCCGCCGGTCGGCCTGTGGTGGCGCTGAAGCCGCGACTCGTCGCCTCCTCCTCCGCCAACGAGGTGATCGCCAGCTGGGTGGTTGCCGGCGGCCTCTCCGTCGTCCCCCTGTCGGCGGACGTTGGGCACCTCGCCGCCGTGCTGACGTCCACCGGCATCGCGCCCGACCCGCAGCCCGTGCTTCGGCGCATCCTGTCGGAGATGCTCGCCGACTTCGCCCTTACACCGTGAGCGCCGCGTAGACCTCCGCAATCCGCGCCGCTTCTCGCTCCACTGAGAAATGGGCCTCCACCCGCGCCCGGCCGGCACGGCCGATCGTATCGCGCGTGGCGGCCGGAAGGTCCATTGCCCGGCCCATGGCGGCGGCGAGCGCATCCGCATCGCCGGCCGGCACCAGCCAGCCGGTGACGCCGTCCTCGATCAGGTGCGCGTGGGCACCGGCCCGGCTGGCGATCACCGGCGTGCCGCTCGCCATGGCCTCCAGCGGCAACAGGCCGAAGCCTTCGTGTCGTGGTGGCGCCACCACCAGCGACAAGGCGGGCATGAACACGGGGATGGTCGCCACCGGCTGCTCGCCAAGAAAGCGCACCCTGTCGGCGAGGCCAGCCTTCGCGAGCTTTTCCCGGCAGGTGTCCGCGAACGCGCGGTCCTCGGGCTTTTCGAGCCCGATCACCACCGCCGTCCAGTCCGGCCGAGCGGGAAGGGTGGCGAGCAGCGCGTCAACGAAGAGGTCCGTGCCTTTCTGGTGCCGCACGCGCCCGAAGATGCCGACGCCGTGTCGTCCGGGCAGACCCGTGGCGGCGAAGGCGGCGGCGCGGTCTTCGGCCGGCCGGTAGACGGCGGTGTCGACGCCGTGGAGGCTGACGGTCGCGGACCGGTCGAGGAAGGCCGCGGACTCCGGCGAGGTCGCGATCACCGCGTCCATCCGGTGGATCAGCGCCTTGGTGAAGCGGGTGTGGCGGCGCTGGGCGGCGGAGGTGAAGACGAGCCGCCAGCGCTGGCGGAGGAGGCGCGCGAGCAGCAGGCCGGCCACCATTTCGATGTTCCGGCGGGCGTGCCAGATCCGATGACGGCGGCCCTTCGGTGGGTGCCAGCCGCCGGTCAGCACATCGCGCCAGCGTACCGTCGGCAGATGATCCGGCAGGTTCGGTCCGAGCCCGGCGATGGCAAGGCTCCGCGCCTGGGCCGGAAGCAGCGCGATCACCGTGGAGGTGACGCCGGAGTATCGGCGGTTGAGGTTTGCGGCCACCACCTCCACCTCGGCAAAGTCCACGCGCGGCATCGGGCGGTCCTCGATGGGGCGCGGACGGAGCGAACGGCGGGGGCCGGAGGCATCGGTCCGACAGGCTGGGAGCGGAGGAGGGGAGACGTCAGGGCCGCGGGTGCGCCGGCCGGGCGGACGGGGCCGCTCCGGTCCGGCGCATCGGTCCGTCAGCGGAACGCGACCTGCAGAACCTCGTAGGCGCGAGCGCCGCCCGGGGCGGTCACTTCCACGCTGTCGCCCACGGACTTGCCGATCAGCGCGCGCGCGATGGGCGAGGAGATCGAGATGCGTCCCTCCTTCACGTCGGCTTCGGCGTCGCCGACGATCTGGTAGGTCTTCTCCTCCTCGGTGTCCTCGTCCACGAGGGTCACCGTGGCGCCGAACTTGATGGTGGTGCCGGAGAGCTTGGAGACGTCGATCACCTCGGCGCGCGACAGCATGTCCTCAAGATCGGAGATCCGGCCCTCGTTGTGGCTCTGGGCTTCCTTGGCGGCGTGGTATTCAGCGTTTTCCGAAAGGTCACCGTGTGCCCGCGCCTCCGAAATGGCCGCGATGATCCGGGGCCGTTCCTCGGATCTGCGCCGCTGAAGCTCGCGCTCGAGAGCGGCGTAGCCCCCAGCGGTCATCGGGATCTTTTCCATCGGTCGTTCAACCTTTCCCTAAAATCAACGCGCCCGACGCGTCGAGCGCCGGGCACTTCGTGTCTTTTGTTGTCCTTCTCGACCGGCGCCGGCCGACAGGTCGTTCACTCTCTCGTCGGGATGGATGGCGTGCGCCCACCGGGACGGAGGACGCGCCGTTCCCCACGGATGGCCGTCCGAACGAACGCGAACAGCCCCGCGTTCCCGACCGACCTCTCCAGTGGCGCGGCGTCTCTCACTCCGCCGCGTCGAAATAGGCCTGCAGCGGGCGGACCTGGGGCACGCCCTTGGACCAAGCCTCGATTCCTCGCGCCGCTGCCACGGCACCGGCAAGCGTCGTATAATACGGGACTTTCTGCAAGAGGGCCGCGCGCCGGAGGGAGCGGCTGTCCGAATGGGCCTTGGCGCCGCCCGTCGTGTTGAAGACGAGCTGGACTTCGCCGTTCTTGATGGCGTCGACGATGTGCGGCCGACCCTCCAGGACCTTGTTGATCTTGATGGCCGGAATGCCTTTTTCCTCCAGGTAGCGCTGGGTACCGCCGGTTGCCATCACCTTGAAGCCGATGCCGACGAGCCGGCGGATCGCGTCGAGGATGCGGTCCTTGTCGCCGTCCTTGACGGAGACGAACACGGTGCCGGCGGTCGGCACGCGGGTGCCGGAGCCGAGCTGCGCCTTGGCGAAGGCGTCCGCGAAGTCGAGGTCGAGACCCATCACCTCGCCGGTGGAGCGCATCTCCGGGCCGAGCAAGGTGTCGACGCCGGGGAAGCGCGCAAAGGGGAACACCGCTTCCTTGATGGCGATGTGCTTCAGCGTCTTTTCCTTGAGGCCGAAGCTCGCCAGCTTTTCTCCCGCCATGATCCGGGCGGCGATCTTGGCCACCGGCTCGCCGATCGTCTTGGCGACGAAGGGCACGGTGCGGCTGGCGCGCGGATTGACTTCCAGCACGAACACCGTGCCGTCCTTGATGGCGAACTGCACGTTCATCAGGCCGACCACGTCGAGAGCGAGGGCGAGCGCCGTCGTCTGCCGCTTCAACTCGTCGACGATCTCCTTGGAGAGCGAGTAGGTCGGCAAGGTGCAGGCGCTGTCGCCGGAGTGGATGCCGGCTTCCTCGATGTGTTCCATCACGCCGGCAATGTAGACATCCTTACCGTCCGACAACGCATCCACGTCCACTTCGATGGCGTCGGAAAGATAACGATCGAAGAGGAGCGGGCTCTTGCCGAGCACCATGTTGATCTGGCCGGTCTTGTCGTTCGGATACTTGGCCTTTACGTCCGCCGGCACCAGCGCCGGCAAGGTGCCGAGCAGATAGGCGTCGAAGCTCTCGTCGTCGCGGATGATCTGCATGGCCCGGCCGCCGAGCACGTAGGACGGGCGAACGACCAGCGGGAAGCCGAGTTCGGCGGCGATGATGCGGCTCTGCTCGATCGAATAGGCGATGCCGTTCTTCGGCTGCTTGAGGCCGAGTTTGTCGAGGAGGCGCTTGAAGCGGTCGCGGTCCTCGGCAAGGTCGATGGCGTCCGGCGAGGTGCCGAGGATGGGGATCCCGGCCTTCTCCAGCGCGTCGGCAAGCTTCAGCGGGGTCTGGCCGCCGAACTGGACGATGACGCCGTGCAGCGTGCCCTTCTCCTGCTCGACCCTAAGGATTTCAAGCACATCCTCGGCGGTCAGCGGCTCGAAATAGAGCCGGTCGGAGGTGTCGTAGTCGGTGGAGACGGTCTCCGGATTGCAGTTGACCATGATGGTCTCGTAGCCGGCGTCGGCGAGGGCGAAGCAGGCGTGGCAGCAGCAGTAGTCGAACTCGATGCCCTGGCCGATGCGGTTCGGGCCGCCGCCGAGGATGACCACCTTGCGCCGATCCGACGGCGCCGCCTCGTCGGCGAGTGCACCGGCGAAGGGGATTTCGTAGGTGGAGTACATGTAGGCGGTCGGCGAGGCGAACTCGGCGGCGCAGGTGTCGATGCGCTTGAACACCGGCTTGACGTCGAGCGCGAGGCGCCGGGCCTTGACCTCCTCCTCGGCCAGGCCGGCGATCTCGCCAAGGCGCGCGTCGGAAAAGCCCTGTGCTTTCAAACGCCTGAAGGCGCCGGCGGTGGGCGGCAAGCCGTGGCGGCGCACCTTTTCCTCGGTCTCCACGATGCCGGCGATCTCGCGCAGGAACCAGGGGTCGATCTTGGAGAGGGCGTGGACGTCCTCCACGGTGAAGCCGAGGCGGAGCGCCTGGGCCACGTAGCGCAGCCGGTCGGGCGTCGGCGTGCCGAGCGCCGCCCGGATGGCGTTCTTGTCATCCCCTTGGCCGAGCGAGGGAATTTCGATGTCGTTGAGGCCCGTGAGGCCGGTCTCCAGGCCGCGGAGGGCCTTCTGCAGCGACTCCTGGAAGGTCCGGCCGATGGCCATGACCTCGCCGACCGACTTCATGGCGGTGGTCAGCGTCGGCTCCGCGCCCGGGAACTTCTCGAAGGCGAAGCGGGGAATCTTGGTGACTACGTAGTCGATTGTAGGCTCGAAAGCAGCCGGTGTAGCCCCGCCTGTAATGTCGTTGGCGAGTTCGTCGAGCGTGTAGCCGACGGCGAGCCGCGCGGCGACCTTGGCGATCGGGAAACCGGTCGCCTTGGAGGCGAGCGCCGACGAGCGGGACACCCGCGGGTTCATCTCGATGACCACCAGACGCCCGTCCGCCGGGTTGACGGCGAACTGCACGTTGGACCCGCCGGTCTCCACGCCGATCTCGCGCAGCACCGCCAGGGAGGCGTCTCGCATCAGCTGGTATTCCTTGTCGGTCAGGGTCAGCGCCGGCGCCACGGTGATGCTGTCGCCCGTGTGGACGCCCATGGGGTCGATGTTCTCGATGGAGCAGACGATGATGCAGTTGTCGTCCCGATCGCGGACGACCTCCATCTCGAACTCCTTCCAGCCGAGCACGCTCTCCTCCACCAGCACCTCGGAGGTGGGGGAGGCCTCCACGCCGGAGAGAACCAGTTCGTAGAGCTCCTCCAGCGTATAGGCGATGCCGCCGCCGGTGCCGCCGAGGGTGAAGGACGGGCGCACGATGGCCGGCAGGTTGGTAACCTTGGAGGCCTCCAGCGCCTGAAGCTGGCACTTCAGCACCTGCTCCTCGCGCCGGGCCCGCTCGCCGAGCGCCCACGCGTTCTCGAACGCGGCGAGCGCCTTTTGCCGCGCCTCGCCGGCGGGGTTGGCCTCCTTGATGGCCGACACCCGGGCGGCGTATTCCGCGCGGAACGCGGCCTTCAGCTCGGACGTGTTGACGAAGGCGGCCTTGGGCGTTGCAAGCCCGATCCGGGCCATGGCCTCGCGGAAGAGCTCGCGGTCCTCGGCCTTGTCGATCGCCTCGGCGGTGGCGCCGATCATCTCGATGCCGTGCTGGTCGAGTACGCCCATCTTCTTCAGGCTGAGCGCGGTGTTGAGCGCCGTCTGGCCGCCCATGGTGGGCAGCAGCACCAGACGCTCTTCCGGATGTTCGGCACGCTCCTTCTCGATGATCTTCGCCACGATGTCGGGCGTGATCGGCTCGATGTAGGTGGCGTCCGCCAGGTCCGGGTCCGTCATGATGGTGGCGGGATTGGAATTGACGAGCACGATGCGGTAGCCCTCGGCGCGGAGCGCCTTGCAGGCCTGGGTTCCGGAATAATCGAACTCGCAGGCCTGTCCGATCACGATCGGGCCTGCGCCAATGATCAGGATGGCGTCGATATCGGTTCTCTTGGGCATTGTGCGCTCGCGTTCGGCCGAGGCCGACGGCGGCCGCGCTCATCGCGCGCCGTCGGTCGGGCCCGGCTGTCATGACTTGGTGATGACGATCGACCGGCGGGCTTATAGTCGAAAAGGGGGCATCCGCAAACCCTCGCGGGCCCAAGTTTCTGGGGGCCGAGACCCCCGCGCGGTCCATGGCGGGGCGCGGTGTCGCTGAGGCTCTCGCTCCGGCGGTCAGCCGCGGGCGCCGTCGCGCTCGTCCGAGGTGGCGCGGCGGGGCGGATCGACGCGGGATTCCCGCGTGCCGTCGAAGTCCTCCACGCCGCGGCTGAGCGCCCAGCAGGCAAGGCGGACGGCGCGGGGGATCTCCACCAGCTTGCCGTCGCGACCGCCGCTTTCGTAGTACTGGATCATCCGCTTCTTCAGGCCGAGCCGCTCGGCGGCGTCCTTCTGGCGCAGGCCGAGGCTCTTTCGCCAATGGCGGAAGGCTTCCGGCGTCATCACCGGGTCGGAAGGCTGGCGGGACGATCCCTCCGTCATGGGGCCCTCCGTCATGGGGCGAAACCTTGGGTTCGGCTGTCGGCGTGGGTCAGGCCTTGGATGCTAACCGGGACGGCGGGCGATGCACAGGGTGCGGTTCCGGCGCGCCGTCCGACAGACGGTGTGTGTGGATCCATCCGGCGCTTCGCCCGTTCTGGCTTCACACATGCGGCTTGCGGTAACCGACAGGCCGTCGCAGTGTTTGCCGGTGGGGAGGATCCGATCGATGCGATGGCGTGGACGGCGGGAGAGCAACAACGTCGAGGACCGGCGCGGCGACAGCGGGGGCGGCGGCCTCGGCCGGGGCGGATTCGGCGGGCGCGGCGGCGGATTCCGGCTGCCGACGGGCGGCGGGGGTCTGCGCCGGGCGGGCGGGCCGGGCATCGGCTTCATCATCGTCGCCATGATCGTCCTGTGGCTGCTCGGGATGAACCCCCTGGCGCTGCTGACCGGCGGCGATCTCGGCGGCGTGCTGGGCGGATCGTCCCAGATGACCAGCATCGAGGAGGATCGGCCCCGCACCGGCGCCGACGACGAGATGAGCAGCTTCGTGCGGGTGGTGCTGGCTGAGACGGAGGACACCTGGGCGACCATCTTCCAGGCCGAGGGGGAGACCTATCCCCAGCCGCGGCTCACCCTCTTCCGCGACACCTTCCAGAGCGGCTGCGGCTTCGCGTCGGCGGCGAGCGGACCGTTCTACTGCCCGGCGGACCAGAAGGTCTACATCGACCTTGCGTTCTATGACGAACTGCGCCGGCGCTTCCAGGCGCCCGGCGATTTCGCTCAGGCCTATGTGATCGCCCACGAGGTGGGCCACCACGTGCAGAACGTGCTCGGCATCCTGCCCGAGTTCAACCGCCTGCGCGCGCAGATGAGCGAGCAGGAGGCGAACGCCATGTCGGTCCGGGTGGAACTCCAGGCGGACTGCTTTGCCGGCGTGTGGGCCCACGACGCGGCGCAAAAGGGTCTTCTGGAGGAAGGCGACATCCAGGAGGCGATGAATGCCGCCGCCCAGATCGGCGACGACGCGATCCAGAAGCGCATGCAGGGCTATGTGGTGCCGGAGAGCTTCAACCACGGCACCTCCGAGCAGCGCCAACGCTGGTTCAACACCGGTTACCGCAGCGGCGACTGGCAGGGCTGCGACACCTTCAAGGCGACGCAGCTTTGAGGGTAGGGGCTTCCGGCCTTTCATGAGGTCTGGCGTCGCAGCGGGTGTGATGGTTTTTGACAGCGGCCGGTCCGGCGGTCATGGATGGCGTTCGTCCGCCCATCCAGCCCGCGCCTCGACGGACCGCCCGCTTCCATGACTTCGACGGCCAGGACCCTCGTCTTCGTCTACATCACCATCGCGCTCGACGTGATCGCCATCGCCATGGTGATCCCGATCCTGCCGGCGCTCCTGATGGAACTGACCGGGGACGGCGTGGAGGCGGCGGCGATCGACGGGGGGTGGCTGATCTTCGCCTATTCGGGGATGCAGTTCCTGTTCGCGCCGGTGATCGGCAACCTTTCCGACCGGTTCGGGCGGCGGCCGGTGCTCTTGGCGTCGGTCGCCACGTTCGGCCTCGACAACCTGATCTGCGCGCTGGCCCCGACGCTGCCGTGGCTGTTCGCCGGCCGCATCCTCGCGGGCATCTCCGGCGGCAGCTACACCACGGCCGGCGCGGTGATCGCCGACGTCTCCACGCCGGAGACGCGGGCGCGGAACTACGGCTTCATCGGCATCGCCTTCGGCGTGGGGTTCGTGTTCGGGCCGGCCATCGGCGGCCTTCTCGGCGAGATCGGGCCGCGGGTGCCCTTCTTCGCGGCGGCGGCCCTGTCCCTCGCCAACTTCGTGTTCGGCTGGTTCTTCCTTCAGGAGACGCTGCCGCGGGCGCGGCGGCGGGCTTTCGACATCCGCCGCGCCAATCCGTTCGGCGCCTTTCGCCACCTGATGCGGTATCCGGCGCTGCTCGCGCTCGTCTCGGTGATCGTGATCTATCAGTTGGCCCACGACGCCAACCCGGCGGTGTGGACCTATTCGACCAAGCTGCGCTTCGGCTGGAGCGAGGCGGACATCGGGCTCAGTCTTGCCGCCGTCGGGATCGGCATGGCGGTGGTGATGGGCGGGCTGGTGGGGCCGGTGGTGCGCCGGTTCGGCGAGGCGCGCGCGGCGCAGATCGGCTGCGCGCTCGCGGCGGTCGGTTTCACGGGCTTCGCCTTCGCGCCGAACGGTCTGGTGATGCTCGCCTTCATCCCCTTCTTCGCCTTCATCGGGCTGATCGAACCGTCGATCCGATCCTTGGCGGTGGCGGAGGTGGGGCCGGACGGGCAGGGCGAACTGCAGGGCGCCATCGCCAGTGTGAAGGCGCTGACCATGGTGCTCTCGCCGATCCTGATGACGCGCCTGTTCGCCGCCTTCACCGGCGCCGACGCGCCGGTGCACTTCCCCGGCGCGCCTTTCCTGGCGGCGGCGTTGCTGCTCGCCGTGGGCGTGGCCGTGGTGGCGGCGCGGGTGGGCGCACGCGACGTCGCGCTCGGCGGCCGGGCGGGGTAGGGGGCCCGCCGCCGCGATCAGGCAGCGGCGCGGCGGGCTGTCCGTCAGCCGCGCTCGGGGACCTCGGCCTCGCCCTTCTGGACGCGGATCAGGTTGACGAAGCGGCGGAAGAGATAGTGGCTGTCCTGCGGGCCTGGGCTCGCCTCCGGGTGGTACTGCACCGAGAAGGCGGGCTTGTCCTTGAGGCGCAGGCCGGCGTTGGAGCCGTCGAACAGGGAGACGTGGGTCTCCTCCACGGTGTCCGGCAGCGTCGCCGTCTCCACCGCGAAGCCGTGGTTCATGGAGGTGATCTCCACCTTGCCGGTGGTGTGGTCCATCACCGGGTGGTTCGCCCCGTGGTGGCCCTGGTGCATCTTCGACGTCCGCGCGCCGACGGCAAGACCGAGCATCTGGTGGCCGAGGCAGATGCCGAAGGTGGGGATGCCCTTCTCGATCACCGCCTGGATGGTCGGCACGGCGTATTCGCCGGTGGCGGCCGGGTCGCCCGGGCCGTTGGAGAGGAAGACGCCGTCGGGCTCCAGGGCGAGCACGTCCTCCGCCGTGGCGGTGGCCGGCAGCACGGTGACGCGGCAGCCCTGGTCGGCGAGAAGGCGCAGGATGTTGCGCTTCACGCCGAAGTCGATGGCGACCACGTGATACTTGGGCGCCTCCACCTTGGCGTAGCCCTCGCCCCAGGCCCAGGTCTTCTCGTCCCAGCCGTAGGACTGGGTGGAGGAGACCTCCTTGGCGAGATCGAGGCCTTCCAGGCCGCTCCAGGCCGAAGCCTGCCGCTTCAGGTCGTCGAGGTCGAAGCGGCCGTCCGGGTCGTGGGCGATGACGGCGTTCGGCATGCCCTTCTCCCGGATGAGAGCGGTGAGGGCGCGGGTGTCGATGCCGCCGATGCCGATGATGCCGCGGGCGCCGAGCCAGGCGTCGAACCGCCGGGCGGCGCGCCAGTTGGAGCTGTCGGTGACGTCGGCCTTCAGCACCACGCCGCGCACGCCGGACGCGGCGGAGAGGTTCACCGTCTCGATGTCCTCGTCGTTAACGCCCACGTTGCCGATGTGCGGGAAGGTGAAGGTGATGATCTGGCCCGCGTAGGACGGGTCCGTCAGGATCTCCTGGTAGCCGGTCATGGCGGTGTTGAAGCAGACCTCGCCCACCGCCGCCCCTCGGGCGCCGACGCCGAAGCCTTCGATCACGGTGCCGTCGGCGAGCACCAGGACGGCGGTCGGGACGGGCTCGGCCCAGGCGTTGGTGGCGTCCTGCATCGGGTGATCCTTCATCAGCAGCGGCGGACCCCGCGCGCGACAGAGCCCGGCGGCGGGTCGGCCGTCGGGCGTGTCGGTTTCGGATCCGCGATCAGGCGAAAACGGTGCGGCTCGCGCCAGCCACCGAGGCACCGCCATCCGGCAGGGTCCGGATGCGGGCAAGGGCGCGGCGGACCGGCGGTTCGTCGCGGGGGCGGACCATAGGGGAAGGGGGACTGCCGGTCAACCGGCGATCGGAGCGGAGGATCAGCGGGACGGCAGGCCGATCCAGCGGGGGGTGCGGGCGGCGTAGGCGGTCCAGGCGTCGCCGAACTTGGCGGCGAGGTGGCGCTCCTCGCGGAGGATCGCCAGGCGGTGGGTGGCGAGGGCGTCGACCGCGGCGGCGGCGAGCATCCAGAGGGAGCCGAGGCCGACGGCAAGGCCGAGGAGGAGGAGGACGTTGCCGACGTAGATGGGGTTTCGACTGAGGCCGAACGGCCCGGTGGTGACGAGCTGATCGGCGGCCCGGTGCGGCAGGATGTTGGTGCGCGCCCGCGCCATGGTGAGCATGGCCCAGACGTCGAGCCCGAGGGCCGCGGCCATCGTCACCCAGCCGAGCAGCGGCGGCAGGGGCAGGCCGGTGGGGACGAGCCATTCCAGGACGAGCGCGGCGGCAAGGGAGCCGGCGAGGATCATCGGCGGCCAGGGCAGGGTGTTCGGCCTTACGGTGCGATCGGTGTCCATCAGCGGCCTCCCATCGGGGCTCGGGCGCGCTGCGCGGCGGTCCGGCGCCCCCGCGCCCAGGACCGCATTGAAGGGCATCGGGTCGGTGGAATCCAGCGGTGGATGAAAGCAAGAGCACGCCGCCCTTCGCCGCGCCGGTCTGGACTGAGGGTTGCCGCCCGAGGGCGCGCCCTCAGCCCTGCCAGTAGCCGATCAGCCGGCCGGCCACGATGGCGGTCGTCCAGGCGGCGAGGGAGACGAGCGCCGTCGTTCGTGGCAGGCGGTCGGCAAGGCCGGTGGCGCGCATGCCGGCGGCGTTGGCGGCGCCGACCGCCACCGCGGCGATCTTCACCTGGAACACGCCCATCGCCGCGTAGTCGAGCGCCTGGACGCTGAAGAGGAGGGCACCCGAGACGGCCGCCACCAGAAGGCCGACGGCGGCCACGGTGACGGCCGGGCGCGCCAGCGTTTCGGCCGCGACGCTCCGCCAGGCGCCGAGCAGGCGGAGGTCGAGCACCAGGATGGCGCCGAAGAGAGCGGCGAGCCCGAGCACGTGGGCCACGTTGACGATCGGGTAGGCCCAACGGGACACCCGGAGCGCCGTCGCGACGCCGGTCGCCTCCAGCGCCGTCAGCGGGCCGTCAAGGAGCGCGGACAGCGCCTCCAAGCCGCTCAGTCCCGGTCGGGGTAGAGGTTGTGCGTCTCGCCGTCGATGATGATGCGCTCCGCCTTCATCAGCCGCTCGGCCGGGTCGCTCGCCCGGTGGCCGCTGGCGGTCAGCTCCACGCCGGGGCGGAGCTTCTCGTCGGTGAGGCCGGCCTGCGCGTTCCGCCAGGGCTGGCCGACCTCCACGGTCCACATCTCGCCGTCTGCCGACACCTGCAGGAGGCCGTGCGGGTTGCCGAGGCGTGCCTCCTCGATGGTGCCGGTGAGCTCGAAGTTGCCGTCCTCCGCCCAGCGCCAGCCGTGGTGGGCGGCGACCGGACCGGCGGCGACGCCGGCAAGGACGAGGGCGAGCGGCAGGGCGAGGCGCCGGGCCGCCGCGGGCTTCAGGATGGGTCGCATCATGGGGCTCCTGTTCGTGGGGGCCGCGCCTGGCGCGGCTAGTCTTCGTCGATCAGCACCCGTCCGTGCAGCTTGACCGTTCCGGACGGGTCCAGCGAAATCACGATCAGTTCACCGGACGCCGGATAAACCCCGGTGAGCGCCGTGATGTTCACCTGATGGGTGACGAGCACGGCCTTCCGGCCATCGAGATCGGCGAGCCGCGTCTTCAGGGCGGCGGTGGCCGCGTCGGCTTGCCCGCGGTTTCCGAAGAAGGAGTTGAGCGCGGGCTCGTCGCTCACCGGGCCGACCCCGAGGAGGCGGGCGGTGTCGCGGGCGCGGCACCAGGCGCTCGTCAGCACGATGTCCACCGCAACGCCGTTCTGCCGGATCTCCGCGCCGATCCGGCGCGCCTGCGCGCGGCCCCGGTCGTCCAGATTGCGCTGGGTTGCGCAGTCGTCGAGCGTGTAGCCAGCAGGATCCCCGGTGCCGGGTGCCCGGGCGTGGCGGAGAAGGGCGTGTGTGCCCGGCGCCTTCAGGGCCGCCCAGACCTCCGGCGCTGCGCGGGCGGCAGGCGCGCCGAGAGCGAGGAGGAAGGCGAGGATGGGCAGGAGAAGGCGCATGGGAGTGGCGGGTGTTCCGGTGCGAGGAGACAGTCGCGCGGAAGATGGGGCGGTGAGGGGGCGGGAAAAGGGGGAGGTCGAGGGAGAAGGAGCAAGGCGTGTGGGCGCGGGCGGGAGGGGCGTCGCCGGTGGGCGGAATGCGCGTTCACCGGCCGGGATCGTCGTGGTCCGCCTGCGCGGGCTAGCCACGCATACTGCCGATGCGCGGAGAAAAGCGTGGGTGGTCCGCCTGCGCGGACCATGACGATGGCGGGCACGGGCAAGATCATTGCGAGTAGACCCGTCGCTGTCGCTCGTGATTACAGTGGATAGCGCCTGTAACTACTGTGCATGTTACTGATACTATCCCTGAACCGCCGCCGTCGTCATGGTCCGGTTCAGCCGGACCAATCACGCATACTGCCGATGGGCTGGACAATGCGTGGGTGGTCCGCCTTCGCGGACCATGACGGGCGACGGTCGTCAAGGGTCGTCGAGGGTCGTCGAAGATTGTCGAGGGTCGGCGAGGGCGGTGGCGCGCCCGCATGGGCCCTCGACAGCCCTCAAGCGCCCTCGCGAACGCGAGGGCGCCTCGCGCGAGGCCGACCTGGGTCAGGCGGCCTTGCGGTTGATGCGGGACTCGGCGAGCTGCGTGAGCTTGGCGTCGGTGGCCTTCTCCTCCTGAAGGGTCTCTTCCAGGACGGCGGCGCAGTCGGGACGGCCGAGTTCCTTGGCCCAGGCGATCAGGGTGCCGTAGCGGGTGATCTCGTAGTGCTCCACGGCCTGCGCGGCGGCGGCCAGGGCGGCGTCGAGCACGTCCTTGTCGGCCACGTCGCTGGCGACCTCGTCGGCTTCCTTCAGGATGCCGTCGATGGCCGGGCAGGTCACCGCGTCGGGCTTCACGCCATGCATCTCGAACACGCGCTCCAGACGACGGATCTGGTTCTCCGTCTCGGTGAGATGCATCTGGAAGCCCTGCTTCAGCTCAGGCGAAGTCGCCTTGTCGATCATCTTCGGCAGCGACTTGGTGATGCGCTGCTCGGCGTAGTAGATGTCCTTGAGCTGGTGGACGAAGAGATCGTCCATCGTCTTGATGTCCTTGCTGAACATACCCATGGGAAGCTCCGTCGGTTTGGCAGGATGCCGAACGGTTCGTCCGGTGCCAGTCCAACCCATGAAGACGGGGGAGCGTTCCGCGCCATCGGCGGCTCCACGAGGCTGCCCGTGCATGGCTGACGCTTGAGCCGGCGGATCCAGACAGGGCAGGACGACCGCCTTCAAGCCGCCGACCCTTGGCGACGCGGTCCCAAGGGGGCGCATCCAGGAGTGCGACTTGGAACCGGTTTCCCTACACATATGTCGCAATAGGCGCATACAACGTGCTGTGCCGGAATCGGGGACGGATCCAGTGAAGGCCGTCCCGGCTGGCGCATGCAAGGGAGATGGCCGATGTCGGTGTTGAAGCGCGGGATGACGGGCGAACCAGTCCGGCTGTTGCAGGAAAAGCTGGGCGTCAAGGCTGACGGCGCCTTCGGGCCGGGCACCGAGAAGGCCCTCAAGGATGCGCAAGGCGCGCACGGGATCGCGGCGGACGGCATCGCCGGTCCGGACACGTTCATGGCCCTTCAGATGCCCGAACTGGTGCTGCTGCGCGTCGGCACCCGTGGCGAGACCGTGAAGAAGCTGCAGGCGGCGCTCGGGATCGAAGCGGACGGCCGGTTCGGTCCTGGCACCAAGAAGGCGGTGGCCGCCTTCCAGGAGGCCAACGGCCTGACGGCGGATGGCATGGCCGGTCCGGCCACGCTGGCCAAGGTCACGGGTTTTGCCGAGACGGTGACGGAAGCGGTGATCGAGCGCTCCAAGGCACCGTCGGTCGACGCGGCCCCGACCGTCGCCCCGGCGGCGGCTCCGGCCGTTGAGACGCCCCCTTCGGCGGCTCCCGCCTCTGCCGACATGGCCGCTGCGGAGCCGGCGCCGGCCGCGCAGGGCGCGGCTGCGGCCGAAGCGGCTCCGACCCAGGCCGAGGAGGAGCCTGCTCCCCCGACGTCGGTCTGGGCGAAGGTCACCGGCTGGTTCAGCTGAGTCACCCGCCACACGAATGGCGGGTATGAGAGCAACGAAAACGGCCGGCGAAAGCCGGCCGGATCTGTTTCGGGGCTTCGGGTCCAACCGGCAGCAGGCGGTCAAACCTCCAGGCGGCCTTCCGGGCTCGCGGCGTCCACCGCCTGCGGCAGCTTGTCCGCGAGGAAGGTCGCAACCGCATCCGTGTCGAGGCCGAAGGACGACGCGAACCGGGCGAGGGTCTCGTTGCCGAGCGCGGACTGGATCTGCTCGGCGGAGACCGGCAGGTTCTCGCCGGTGCCGATCCAGGACGCGACCTCCTGGCCGAGCCCGCCGGACTGCAACTGGGCGATGAGGCCCTGGATCCCGCCGTGGTCCGCGAGCGCCTGGTTGGCGATCGACATGATGTCCACCGACTTGCCCGCGAGCACGTCGGACACGATTCCACCCAGGCTATCCAACAATCCCATGGTCTTCTCCCCCCGCATGTGATGCGCACAGATGTCCCGTTCCGGGCACTCTGGCGCAGGCACCGCAGGGTATAACATGCTTAAATTTGCATAACATGACAAAATCAAGCGGCGGTATTGCGATCTCTTATGGCCCGTGGTCTCGCTCCCAGGATCTGCGTCGGCTGGCATGACGACGCCGAGAGGTTGGCTTGCTCCTGTTTCGGGAAGACGGTCTCAGGGTGATCCAGGCTGATAGTGGTCCAGGACCGCCGCCGTGCCGACCGTCCAGAGCGCGTCCAGATGGCGGGCGAAGGCATCGGAGAAGGGTTGGGCGGTGCCGAGGTCGGCGAAGACCGCGGTGTTCGACAGGAAGGCCGCCGGGTCGGTTCGGGCCGCCAGCGCGCGGGCTTGCAGGTCGTCCCAGGCCTCGTCGTTCGGCGCGATCGTCCGGCCCGCCTCGTCGGTGCCGGCGCAGTAGCGGCACCAGAGGGCGACCTCGAGGGCGAGACCCTCGATGGAGACGCCGGCGGCGAGACGGTCGCGGACGGTGGGGAGGATGAATTTCGGCTGGCGGTTGGAGCCGTCGAGGCAGAGGCGGCGGATGGTGTCGCCGACCTCCGGGTTGGCGAAGCGCCGGGCGACGGTCTGCCGGTAAACGTCGTAGTTCTCGCCCGGGATGGGCGCCAGGGTCGGCTGGATCTCGGCCCGGGTCAGCCGCTCCAGCCAGCCGGCGATACGCGGGTCCGCCATGGCCTCGTGGACGAAATGGTGGCCGAGGAGGGCGCTCGGATAGGCGATGGCCGCGTGCCCGCCGTTGAGGATGCGCAGCTTCATGAGTTCGTAGGGCACCACGTCGTCGACGAAGGTCACCCCGACGGCTTCAAGGGCCGGCCGGCCTTGCGGGAAACGGTCTTCCATCACCCACTGGCGGAAGGGTTCGCAGACGACGGGCGCCGCGTCCTCGATGCCGAAGAGGCTGGCCACCCGGGCGCGCTCCAGGTCGGACGTGGCGGGCGTGATGCAGTCGACCATGGAGTTGGGGAAGGCGACGGCGGCGTCGATCCAGTCGGCAAGGGCCGGATCGGCGAGACGCGCGAGCCCGACCACGGCGGCGGCCGTCACGTGGCCGTTGCCCGGAAGGTTGTCGCAGGACATGACGGCGAAGGGTGGCAGGCCGGCCTGCCGGCGCGCCGAAAGAGCGGCGACGATCATGCCGAACACGGTCCGCGGGTGCGCCGGATCGGCGGCGTCTGCGGCGATGTCCGGGTGGGCGGCGTCAAACCCGCCGGTGAAGGGGTCGACGAAATAGCCGCCCTCGGTGACGGTGAGGGAGACGATGCGGATCGCCGGATCCGCCATGGCGGCGACGATGGCGGCCGGATCGACGGGGACGAAGTCGATCATGGCGCCGACCACGCGGGCCGAGAGCCCGTCCGGATCGAGCTCCACCACGGTGGTGAGATGGTCCTGGGCGGCGAGCCGGTCGCGCATGGCCGCGTCGCCCGGGCGGACGCCGGCCCCGACGATGGCCCAGTCGTGGTCGCGCCCGGTGTCGAACAGACGGTCCAGGTAGACGGCCATGTGGGCGCGGTGGAAGTTGCCGACCCCCACGTGGAGGATGCCGGGCGTCAGATCCGCCCGGCGGTAGGCCGGGACGGCGACGCCGGCGGGCGGCGCGGCGAGGACGGACCGGGAGAGACGAATGGCCATGGCGGCACCCTCGGCATGGGGACTGTGGGACGACGGTGGGGCGACGGGTCCCGTCACGGCAGACGCAGGCCGTTGGCGTCGAAGCGGTGGATCTTGTCCGGGTCGGGGGTGAGGTGGACCCTCGACCCGTGGCGGAGGTCGATCTCGCCGCCGACGCGCACGGTGACGGTCTCGGCAAGGCCGGTGCCGTGCACGTGGAGGAAGGTGTCGGAGCCGAGGTGTTCGGCGACGCCGACGGTGCCGGTCCAGGTGCCTTCGGTGGTGGACACCCGCACGTGCTCGGGCCGGATGCCGATGGTCTCGGCGCCGAAGCGCCGGGCGCCCTCGCCGGAAACGAGGTTCATCTTCGGGCTGCCGATGAAGCCGGCGACGAAGACGTTCTTCGGCGCCTTGTAGAGGTCGAGCGGGCTGCCGACCTGCTCGATGCGGCCGGCGTTCAGCACCACGATCTTGTCGGCCATGGTCATGGCCTCGACCTGGTCGTGGGTGACGTAGACCATGGTGGTGCGCAGCCGCTCGTGCAGTTCGGAGATCTCCAGCCGCATGCCGACGCGCAGCGCCGCGTCGAGATTGGAGAGCGGCTCGTCGAAGAGGAAGGCCTCCGGCTCGCGCACGATCGCCCGGCCGATGGCGACGCGCTGGCGCTGGCCGCCGGAGAGCTGGCCGGGTCGGCGGTCGAGGTAGGGCGTGAGGTTCAGCACCTTGGCGGCGGCGTCCACGCGTCGGGCCTGCTCCTCGGGCGGCATGCCGGCCATCCGCAGCGGGAAGGCGATGTTCTTGCGCACGGTCATGTGCGGGTAGAGCGCGTAGGACTGGAACACCATGGCGAGCCGGCGCTTGGCCGGCGGGGCCGCGGTGGCGTCGGCGCCGTCGATGACGATGCGCCCTCCGGAGACGTCCTCCAGGCCGGCGATCAGCCGGAGGAGGGTGGACTTGCCGCAGCCGGACGGCCCGACGAAGACGCAGAATTCGCCGTCCTCGATGGTGAGGTCGAGCGGCGGCACCACCTCCACGTAGCCGAAGCGCTTGGTGACCTTGGAGAGTTCGATCATGCCCATCGGTCGGATTCCTATTTCACGGCGCCGAAGGTGAGCCCGCGGACGAGTTGCTTCTGGGAGAACCACCCCATGACGAGGATGGGCGCGATGGCCATGGTCGAGGCGGCGGAGAGCTTGGCGTAGAAGAGCCCTTCGGGCGACGAGTAGCTGGCGATGAAGGCGGTCAGCGGCGCGGCCTTTGCGGCCGTGAGCGCGAGGGTCCAGAAGGCCTCGTTCCAGGCGAGGATGATGTTGAGGAGGAGCGTGGAGGCGATGCCCGGCACCGCCATGGGGGCGAGCACATAGAGAATTTCCGAGCGCAGGCTGGCGCCGTCCATGCGCGCCGCCTCCAGGATCTCGCCGGGGATCTCCTTGAAGTAGGAGTAGAGCATCCAGACGATGATCGGCAGGTTGATGAGCGTCAGGATGACGACGAGGGCGGTGCGGCTGTCGAGGAGGCCGAGGTCGCGGCAGATGAGGTAGATCGGCACCAGCACGCCGACGGCCGGCATCATCTTGGTGGAGAGCATCCACATCAGGAGGTCGCGGGTGCGCTTGCCGGGCACGAAGGCCATGGACCAGGCGGCGGGCGTCGCGATGAGGAGCCCGAGGAAGGTGGAGCCGAGCGAGATCACCACCGAGTTCCAGAAGTGGCGGGCGTAGTCGGAGCGCTCCTGGACGGTCGTGTAGTTCTCCAGCGTCCAGTCGAAGAAGAGGAACTTCGGCGGCGACGCGATGGCGTCCGCCTCGCTCTTGAAGCTGGTGAGGACCGTCCAGAGGATGGGAAAGAAGATCAGGAGCGCCAGCGTCCAGGCGACGAGGGTGAAGACGAGCTTGCGGCGGTTGGTGACGGCGCGGGCCATGGCTCAGGCGTCCAGGTTCTTGCCGACCGCGCGCATCAGGAAGATGGCGACGATGTTGGCGAGGATGATGGCGACGACGCCCCCGGCGGCGCCGGCTCCCACGTCGAACTGCAGGAGGGACCGGGCGTAGACCAGGAAGGGCAGGTTGGTGGAGGCGACGCCGGGTCCGCCGTTGGTGGTGACGCGGATCTCGGCGAAGACCGACAGGAGGAAGATGGTCTGGATCAGGATCACCACCGTCACGCCGCGGGCGAGATGGGGGAGGATGATGAACCAGAAGCGCTTCAGCGGCGGCGCGCCGTCCATCTCGGCGGCTTCCAACTGCTCCCGGTCGAGGCTCTGGAGGGCGGTGAGCAGGATGAGCGTGGCGAAGGGCAGCCACTGCCAGGCCACGATGGCGATCACCGAGGCGAGCGGCGCCTGGCCGAAGAAGTCGAACGGGACGAGGCCGACCGCCTTGGAGAGTTCGGCGAAGAGCCCGGACGTCGGGCTCATGAACATGTTCTTCCAGACAAGCGCGGAGACCGTCGGCATCACGAAGAAGGGCGCGATGACGAGGAGGCGCACCACGCCCTGGCCCCACATGGGCTGGTCGAGGAGGAGCGCCAGCAGGATGCCGAGGACCACCGTGATGACGAGCACGCCGCCGACGAGGATGAGCGTGTTGACGATCGCTGTGGAGAAGGCCGGGTCGGTGACGAAGAACACGTAGTTGCGCAGGCCCACGAAGGGGTGGGCGCCCGGCTGCAGCAGCCGGTAGCGCAAGGTGGAGAACCAGAGCGTCATCGCCAGCGGCACGATCATCCACATCAGGAGCAGGATGACGGCCGGCGAGAGCATCAGGCGCGCCGCCGCGCGGGAGGCCTGGGTCGACATGGGATGATCCTTGGAACGAAGGGGCCGCGGACGTCGGGGACCAGAGGACAGCGCCGGTCGGCGCGCCGGGACGGAGCCGGGGCGGCGGAGGAAGGCCGCCCCGGCTGGGAGCGCCCGTCCCGCCCGACGCCATCGTCAGGTCGGGAGGACATCGCTCCGAAAGGAAGGGTGCGGAGTGTCCCGCTCCGACCGGATGTTCGACCCGGCCGGAGACGGAGCGCCGTCGCCCTTACTGGACGTAGCCGGCCGCCTGCATCTCGCGGGTGGTGAGGGCTTGCGCCTGCGACAGCGCCTCCTCGGCCGACATCTGCCCGGCGAGCGCCGCGGAGAAGATCTGGCCCACCTGGGTGCCGATGCCCTGGAACTCCGGGATGGCGACGAACTGCACGCCCACGTAGGGCACCGGATCGACCGTCGGCTTGATCGGGTCGGCGGCGTTGATGCTGTCGAGCGTCATCTTGGCGAAGGGCACCTTGGCGTACTCGGGGTTCTCGTAGAGCGAGGTGCGGGTGCCCGGCGGCACGTTGGCCCAGCCTTCCTTCTCGGCGACGAGCGCCAGGTAGTCCTTCGAGGTTGCCCAGGCGACGAAGGCCTTGGCGGCGTCCGGCGCGTCCGACGAGGACGGGATGGCGAGCGACCACGCCCACAGCCAGTTGCCGCGCTTGCCGAGGCCGTTGTCCGGGGCGAGCGCGAAACCGACCTTGTCGGCGACGGTCGAGTCCTTCGGGTTGGTGACGAAGGAGGCCGCCACGGTGGCGTCGATCCACATGCCGCACTTGCCCTGCTGGAAGAGGGCGAGGTTTTCGTTGAAGCCGTTCGAGGACGCGCCCGGCGGGCCGTAGGCGTTCATGAGCTCCAGGTAGTCGGTGAGGGTCTTCTTCCAGGCCTCGCTGTCGAACTGCGGCTTCCAGGCCTCGTCGAACCAGCGGGCGCCGTAGGAGTTCGACATGGCGGTGAGGAAGGCCATGTTCTCGCCCCAGCCGGCCTTGCCGCGCAGGCACACGCCGTAGACCTCGCCGGCCTTGTCCGTCATGGCGGCGGCCGCCTGCTTGATGAAGTCCCAGGTGGGCGCATCCGGCATGGTGAGGCCGGCCTTCTCCATCAGGTCCTTGCGGTACATGACCATGGAGGATTCCCCGTAGAACGGGGCGGCGAGCAGCTTGCCGTCGACGGTGAGGCCGTTGCGGATCGCCGGCAGCAGGTCGTCGGCGTCATAGTCCGCCGGCAGGTCGTCGAGGGCGACCAGCCAGCCGGCGGCGCCCCAGATCGGCACCTCGTAGGTGCCGATGGTCAGCACGTCGTACTGGCCGCCGCCGGTGGCGATGTCGGTGGTGACGCGCTCGCGAAGAACGTTCTCCTCCAGGGTCACCCACTCCAGGTCGATGCCCGGGTGCTTGGCCTTGAAGTCGTCCGTGAGGGCCTGCATGCGGATCATGTCGCCGTTGTTGACGGTGGCGATCGTGACGGTTTCGGCCGAGGCGGCGGCGGTCAGCGCGCACACGGCCGTGGCGCCCAGAAGGGCGCGAATGGAGACGGTCATGGTTCCTCCCATGTGCCCGTTTGGGCATTTGCTAAGTGAGCGGGCAAATGTTTGATCGGCGCGAACGATAAGTCAATGTGCAATCGTCGCCGCACTGCAGCAGCGCGACGGCGTTTGAACGGAATCCGCTTGTCAGAACAGGGATCAAGCGCGACGGCGCTTCAGTCGAGCAGCCGCTCGGCGGTCAACTCGTTGGTGATGAGGCCGTTCACCAGTCGGCCGCGGAGCGCTGCCTTCAGGGCCGGCACCTTGGCCTCGCCGACGGCGACGGCCACCACGGGCTTGTCGCCCGGCTGAGGCAGCGGCGCGGAGGCGACGAGGCGGTTGAACGGGCAGTCGAGCAGCCGGCCCTCGCCGTCGTAGACCCAGCTGGTGATCTCCCCCGCCGCGTCGCGGGCCAGGAGATCGTCGAGTTCGGCGAGGCTGAGGAAGCCGTCCACAACCAGCGGCGCGCGCGCGCCGATCTGGCCGACGCCGACGAGGGTGAAGTCGGCTGCCGCGCAGAGCGCGAGCGTGTTGCGCACCGGCTCCTGGGCGTGGAGCACGTGCAATTCGTCCGGGCTCTGGGCGAGCACCGGCAGCGGATAGGGGTAATGCCTGGCGCCGACCCGGTCGGCGATCCGGATGGTGACATTGAACGGGGTGGCCGAGCCGTCCGACGTCATGTTGCCGACCAGCGACACGATGCGGTGCTGCGGGCAGGTCATGGACGACACCTGGTCGACCGTCGCCTTCAGGGTGCGGCCGGTGCCGAGCGCGATGATGCGGGGCTCCTCGCTGCGCAACACCTTCTCCAGCTCGGCCGCTGCCGCGATGGCGACGCCGGCGAGAAGGTCGGGCGCGGCGGGATCGGATGGCACCACCTCGCACACGGTGAGGTTGAGGCGGTCGCGGAGCGCTGCGGCCAGATCCATGCACCGGCCGATCGGATGGTCGATGCGCACCTTGACGAGCCGCTCGGCCACCGCCATCGCCACCAGCCGCTGGGCGGTCTGGCGGGAAACCCCGAGTTTGCGGGCGATCTCGTCCTGGGTGTTGCCGGCCACATAGTAGAGCCAGCCCGCCCGCGCGGCATCGTCGATCCGGGTCGTCTCGGTGGCGGAGCGGACGCCGGTCATGCGGGGCGGGTTCCGAAGAGGTCGGGGTAATGCAACGGGAAGTCGCGCCAGTGGGCGAGCACCGGGGCGCCCGGGACGGACGCCGCGCGGGCGCCCATGTGGCTGGCGCCGGTATAGTGGAGGCAAGGCATGCCGGCCGCGGCTGCCGCCGCAAGGCCGGGAAGACTGTCCTCGATGACGAGGCAGCGGGCGGGATCGACGCCCATCCGGGCCGCCGCATGCAGGAAGAGATCCGGCGCGGGCTTGCCGCGCGGAACCTCGCTCGCCGTGAAGGGCGGCGGGAAACGGTCGGTGAGGCCCGTGATGGCGAGCGACCGGCGGACGCGTTCCGGCGACGAGGAGGTCGCCACGCAGGACGGGACGGCGAGATGCGCCAGCATGGCGAGAAGGCCGTCGGTGATGCGCAGATTGCTGTCGAAGCGCGTCAGCAACCGGGCGCGGTACTCGGCCTCGAAGGTCGGCACCAGATCGACGCCGAACGTCTCCCGCACGCTCGCCGCCACGGTCGGGAAGCTGCGCCCGAGATAGTGCTCCCACACATGGTCGCGGGTGAGCGACAGGCCATGCTCGCCGGCCAGTTCGATGAGAACGTCGGCGCTCAGCACCTCGCTGTCGATCAGAACGCCGTCGCAGTCGAAGATCACCAGATCGGGACGCATCGGAACCGGATCCTCCCCGGTTCCGCACATAGCCGGTATGGCGCTGTTACGCAAAGGCTGAAAGGGGCGGATGGGGTGAGCAGGGGATGAGGGGCGGGGCGAGGGGTGTTGAGTCGCGGAACCACGCCTGGAATTTTGGAACCACGCTTTCCGGGCGTTATCGGAGCTTGCGCAAACGCTCCTGGCAGAGCAACACTCCAGCCATTCCTTGACATGGTAATGAGTATTCCTTACCCTGGCCCTAGACGCATCGATGAGGGGGCCTACATGGCAGCTTGGCTGAAGGAAGAAAGCACCATCACGGCCAAGGGACAGACCACCGTGCCGAAGTCCGTTCGGCAGGCGCTGGGTGTCGATTACGGCGGGCGGATCGCCTTTGTGGTCGATGAGCAGCGCCGTGTCTATGTGCAGAAGGCCGAACCCGAAGAAAGCGCCGATCCCGTGATCGACGGCTTTCTCGAATTTCTGGCACGGGACATGGCCAAGCACCCCGAGACGTCAATTCTTCCGTTCCCGCAATCCCTGATCGACCGGGCTGTTGCCCTCACGGCGAGCATGACGGTCGATCTTGATGCCGAGATCGAGGGGGACGTCTCGATCTGACATGCTGACGATCAATGGCTGGAGCGTCCTCGCGCATCCCCTTTTTCTCGACCAGTGGGAGAAGCTGGTTGAGGCGGTTGACGCGCTCAAGTTGAAGAGGCCGGACGACTATCAAAAGTCCGCCGACGCGAAGCTGCTCGCGGCCTTGGTCAACATCGTCACCGTGACGGTGCCGTCAGACCCGACGGCGGCGATCTTTCGCCAAGGCTCGACACTCGGCGACGATCGAAGGCATTGGTATCGCGCCAAGTTCGGCAACGGCCGTTTCCGGCTCTTCTTCCGGTACAGCAGTACGAGCAAGGTGATCATCTTTGCCTGGGTGAACGACCAAAACAGCTTGCGGACCTACGGCTCCAGAACGGACGCCTACAGGGTCTTCAAGGGAATGCTGAATGCCGGCGATCCACCGGACGATTGGGCCGCGCTCCACAAGCAGGCGTCCGCCCCCCAAGCGATCGCGCGACTGGAACAAGCGTCGAAGTCGTGAAAGATAAACCGCGCGAAACCGCGGAAATCAACGCCTTGGTCGGAAACGAGGCTGCGGCGGGACGGGCAGAGCCGTGCGGAGGTGAACGAGCGGCTACGGTTATCGCGCGCATTTTCCGGCATTTCTGCACGAAGTGCGTGTTGGTGGGCCCGGCAGGACTCGAACCTGCAACCAGACCGTTATGAGCGGTCGGCTCTAACCATTGAGCTACAGGCCCACCGATTCCCCGGTGAGGGGAAGGCATGATCTTCACCTATAGCTCACTTAGGCCGTGGTTCAAGACACACGTGGGCTGAACGAACGCCAGGGTGGTGGGGTCGGGAGGGAGCGGTCCGCGGGGTAGCCGGCAGGGCGGCGGGATGGTGCGCGCTTAGACGGCTCGGAGACGTTCGACAGGGCAGGGAAAGGCTTGACGGTTCCGCGCCGTAGGGCAAGGGGAGACGGATCCGGCGGCCTGGAAACGTTCGGCTGGCGGGGCGGGGCGTGTCGGCCTAGAAGGGGGGGCGCATCCAGGGTTCGGCTGTGGCCGGCCGGTGCCGTCGCGGTGCCCCGCTCGGGCGGCGCCGCGTGACCATGCCCCGTCGACGAGGTTTCCATGACGCTTCCCGCCGCCGCAGACGTCGATCCCGCGCCAGCCGAGCCGGCGCTGTCTCGCCTGCTCCTGCCGGTGATCCTGCTCGTCTCCAGCCTCACGGTCATGGCGAGCGCCACCATCGCGCCGTCGCTGCCGGGCCTCGTCGACCACTACCGCGACGTGCCGGGGGTGGACACGCTGGTGCGGCTGGTGCTGACCATTCCGGGCCTTGCCATCGCGGTGGCGGCGCCGTTCGCCGGCTGGATCGCCGACCGGTTCGGCCGCAAGCGGATCATCATCGCGTCGATCTTCCTCTACGTGCTGGCAGGCGGCGCCGGGCTGGTGCTCGACAGCCTCGGCGCGCTGATCTTGTCGCGTCTGGTGCTGGGACTGGCCGTCGCCGGCCTCTTGCCGACCGCGACGGCGCTGATCGCCGATTTCTGGCACGGCCCCGCCCGCGACCGGGCGTTCGGCATCCAGGCGGCCTTCATGGCGGGCGGCGGCGTGGTCTTCCTGCCGCTCGGCGGGTTCCTGGCAGAATTCAGCTGGCGCGGTCCGTTCTTCGTCTACGTGCTGCCGGTGGTGCTCATCCCGCTGGCGATCGCCGTCCTCCGCGACGCGCCGCGGAACGCGCCGTCGCAGGACGCGGCGCTGGACGCCGGACCCTTCCCGACGGCGCTGACGGCGGGCGTCTCCACCGTCGCCTTCGTCGGCATGGCGCTCTTCTACACCCTGCCGGTGCAACTGCCCTTCCTCCTTCGGGAGCTTGGCGAGCCGAGCCCATGGCTTGCCGGCGCCGGCCTTGCGGTCAACACCGCGCTCTCGGCCGTGGCCTCGCTCAACTTCCGCCGGGTGCGGGCCCGGTTCGGCTCGGAGACCATCCTGGTCGCGGCCTTCGTGCTGATCGCCGCCGGCTTCATGGTGGTAGCGGTGTCCACGTCGCTGGCGACGGCGGTGGTCGGGCTCGTCTTCTGCGGGCCGGGGCTTGGATTGATGTTTCCTGCGCTCTCCACCTGGCTGATGGGCAGCGTGCCGGCCCGTTATCGGGGGCGGGCGACGGGGGCCATGACGACGGCGGTGTTCATGGGCCAGTTCCTGTCGCCGGTGGCCTCGCAGCCGGTGGCGGACGCGATCGGCCTCAAGGGCATGTTCATGGCGGGCGCGACCGTGTCGCTGCTCTTCGCCGCCGGGCTGCTCACCGTACTTCTCGTCAGGCGTGAGCGGGGCCGTTCCGCATAAGCGCCCCAATCGCATGCGAGGGCTCAGGTCGTCGCGTCCCCCCTGATCCGGACCCTGATGCCATGCCGTTCCTCTCCCGCGCCGTCCTCATTACCCTTCTCCTCGCCGCGCCGGCCGCCCAGGCCGCAGATGCGCCGCCGCCGGCCACCCTCACCGTGACGGCGGACGGCATCGTCCGTGCGACGCCGGACACGGCCATCGTCACCGCCGGGGTGGTGACCGAGGCGACCGAGGCATCCGCGGCGCTTGGCGAGAACAACGCCGCCATGCGCGACCTGATCGCCGCCGTCGCCGCGGCGGGCGTCGCCGAGAAGGACATCGGCACGTCGGGCTTCTCCATCGAGCCGGTGACGGTCTATCCGCAGCCGAAGAGCGACGGCACCCAGGACCCGCCGCGCATCACCGGCTACCGGGTGAGCAACCTCGTGACCGTGAAGATCCGCGACATCGCCAAGGCGGGAGACCTGCTCGACGCCGTGGTCCGGATCGGTGCCAACAGCATCCACGGCATCAGCTTCACGGTGGACGACCGGGACAGCCGGCTGGACGCCGCCCGCGCGGCGGCCATGAAGGAGGCTCGGCGGCGGGCGAGCCTCTACGCGGAGGCCGGCGGCTTCCAGGTCGGCCGCATCCTCAGCGTTTCGGAAGGCGGCGGCTACATGCCCCAACCGGCCCCCTACGCGCGCGTCGCCATGGCGGCCAAGGAAGCTGACAGCGTCCCGCTCGCGCCGGGCGAACAGGAGATCCAGGCGAGCGTGTCGGTGACGTTCGAGATCAGGGAATAGTGGGTGGGGCTGCCGCGAAGGCTCGCCCCGGCCATCCTCACGACGCCAGCATCGGCCGTCCCATCCCCGCGTCTGGCGTCAGGTCCACCACTTCCGCCAGGGGCGCGGTGACGATGCCCTGTTCGGGCCAGTGGCGGTGGTTGAGGACGTCGCCGTCGGCGCGGACGGCGGCGACCTTGTCGAGGTCGAGGTCGCCCATCACCCAGGCGGCCTTGTCGAAGGTGCCGATCTCCACCACGCCGTCGTCCGGAAAGCCCCGGTCGGGCGGGGCGTAGATGGCGGCGGCGCCGTGGTTGTCGGTGACGGCGGGCGACCAGGCGGCGGCGCCGACCGTGGGGGCGTGCACCACGTAGCACTGGTTCTCCACCGCCCGGGCGGCGGCGCCGTTGCGGACGCGCCAGTAGCCCTTGCGCGTCTCCGTGCACGATGGCGCCAGGATGACCTCCGCCCCCGCTTCGGCCTGGGCGCGGGCGATCAGCGGGAATTCCACGTCGTAGCAGATGTTGACGCCGATCAGCCCGAGCGTGGTGCGGAACACCGCTATGGGGCCACCGGCGACGATGCCCCAGGTGTCGCGCTCGAAGCGCGTCATCATGATCTTCTCCTGCCGGCCAACCTTGCCGCAGGGCGCGAACAGGCGCGCCACGTTGCGGAAGAGGCCGTCGCCGCCCTGGATGGGGGCGCTGGCGGCGAGGATATGCACGTCGTGGCGGCGGGCGAGCGTCTGGTGCAGGGCGTCGATCTCCGGGATCAGCCGGTCCAGCGCCTCGATGCTGAGGCGCAGATCGGCGGCCGCTTCGCCGGAGAGGGCGGTAAGCTCGATGGAGCCGTATTCGGGGAAGACCAGCAGCTTGGCGCCCTCGGACGCGGCCCGGTCGACCCAGTCGGCGAGCTTGGCCTCGTAGGCGTCGAGACTGGGCAGGCGGTCGATCGGATACTGGGCGGCCGCGACCTTGTAGCGTCTCATCGGTGCTCTCCCTGGCATGGTCTCTGCTGCGCCTCCCTGCGTCCCGCTCTGGCGGCGGATCACGTCTTTCGGCTGACCTGTGCGATCCAGTCCTCCAGGTCGTAGTAGGTGGTGAGTCGGCTGATGCGGCCGTCCTCCACGTCGAAGAAGCTGCCGGCGCGAATCGCGTAGGTCTGCCCGGAGGCAGGCGGCTGGCCGTCGTCGGTCTGCAGGTAGGTGCCGTGGACCGTGTATTCGGCCGCCGCGTGGAGGCCATCGCCGGCGGTCAGCACGACGAGGTCGGCCGCGGACTCCCGGTAGCAGCGCGCCATGTGGATCAGGTAGGTCTCGAAGCGCTCGCGGCCGATCCGCCGGCCGCCGGCGTTGACATCGTGCACCAGTTCGTCGGCGACGCAGTCGAGCATGCCGCTTATGGAGCCGGCCTTGAACGCGTCCATGTAGCGATGGACCAGGGACCGAATGGCGTCGTCATCCATGGGTTTTCTCCTCGCCGGGCCCGGCGCCCGATGGCGGGCCGGCGCCGAGCCAGCGGTCTGTTCGCGCCGCCGCAGAGCATGCCACAAACCGCCGCCCTGGCGAGATCGCAGATCTGCTCAGGGAAGGGCTTCTGCGGTGGTCCGCAAAGGTGGAACCGGACGCGGCCGGCCCTCGTCGTCGATCGCCACGAAGGTGAAGGTCGCGGCCGTCACCTTCTCGCGGATATTGGTGCGGAACCGGCGGGCCCAGGCCTCGATGTGGATTTTCATGGAGGTACGGCCGACGGATTCGATGGTGGTATAGACGCAGAGCACGTCGCCGACCTTGACCGGCCGGAAGAAGGTCATGCCGTCCACCGCGATGGTGACCACGCGGCCCTCGGCCCGCTCCACCCCGGCGATGCCGCCGGCCTGGTCCATCTGGCTCATCACCCAGCCGCCGAAGATGTCGCCGTTGGCGTTGGTGTCCGCCGGCATGGCGATGGTGCGGACCGTGAGGTCGCCGCGCGGCTGGTCGAGGGCTTGTGCAGGGCTGTCGGGCATGGGCCGTTCGTCTGGCGATCAAGGGGGATGGGAGTCTCAGGCCGTTCCGGTGTCATCGCCGGACGGAGTCAGGCCGAGGTCGGCGAGCGTGACGGCAAGCTCCGGCGCGAACGCCGGCTCCAGCCGCCCATCCGGCCCGATCTCCGCCACGTCCATGTAGCCGACGGCGCCGAGACGTCGGTGGACTCGGGTGACGAGCGTCAGCGCACTGACGACCCACACCTCCCGGATCCCGTAGGCCGCATAGATGCCGATCTTCCGGCCGAGGTCGTAGGCCAGGGACGAATCCGCCACCTCCACGCAGAGCCGCACCCGGGTCGGGTCGATCTGGGGCGGCCCGCCTGTGCGGTCGAACACACAGAAATCCGGCTCCAGGAAGCTGTACTCGTCGAGCCGAAGGGTGGTCTCCGGTGCGACGTGGAGATTGTCCGGCTTGACGCGTTGGAAGTGCGCGTTCAGCTCCATCTTGACCCACTCGTTTCTCGCCCCCTTCGCTGCCATCGGCACGATCTCTCCGCCCACCATCTCGAACCGCTCGTCCTCCAAGATGATGCCCGCTGCCGCCATGGCCTCCACCTCCTTCACCGTGAAGGCGCGGCGCGGCATGCCGTCCGCCGCCTGCGTGAGGCGCGGGGGGTGGATGTCGGAAAGGGGATGGCGCGGGTGGTTCATGGAGAAGGAGGATAGCACGGATGCCGCTCCGGTCATCGCCGTTCGCACGGGGACCGGGCCGCCGAGCCGGTTTCAGGCACCCGGCAGGTCGGCCAGCCGCACCGTATAGCCCGGCACGAAAGCGGGCCGGAGGGTGTCCTCGGCCGGCACCGTGGTGATCTCCTCGAAGCGGCGGGCGCCCGGACGGCGGTGGACGCGGGTGACGCGGGTGTCCGCCTCGATCACCCAGTATTCGCGCACGCCGACGGAGGCGTAGAGGGCGGCCTTCTGCACGCTGTCGAACCGCAGGCTGGTGTCGGCGATCTCGATCACCAGCATGGCGTCGGACCCGGTGACAGCGCCGATGCCCATGCCGGCGGGAAAGACCAGGAAGTCCGGTTCCAGGTAGAGCATCTCCCCGAGCCGCCAGCCGGCTTCCGGCATGAAGGTGAACGCCGCCGGGATCGAGCGGGCCAGATGGATGTTGAGGTGCTGTTTTAACGTCTCGTGCAGCGGGCCCTTGGGCGACATCGGCAGGATCTCACCGTCGACGATCTCCAGCCGTTCGTCCGGATCGATCAGGCCGCAGTCGACCATGCGCTCCACATCCGCGACCGTGAAGGCGCGGCGGGGAAGTCCGTCTGCGGCGATGACGATGCGCTGGTTCATGGGTGCATCCTAGCACCCTTCCCGAGCCTCGCGAAGACGGTCTGGCCGTCGGGTGCATGGGTCAGGTGAAGAGACGGTCGCCCTGCTCGTCGATCATCTGGCGGCCCTTGCGGAAGGTCATGTCGAGGACCTCGTCCTTCAAGGCCGAGCGATCGGCGCGGTTGAACACGTGCTCGCGCGCCTCGCCGTCGATGGTCTTGGTGATCACGCCGCAGACGCGCCACTGGCCGCCCTCGTTGGCGGGCGTCGCCGTGATGGTGAAGCCCTTGTGCTCCTGGGTCGGCGCCGGCTCCGCGGGCGCCGCCGCCCCGCCGCCGCCGAAAAGCTTCTTCCAGAAGGACATGCGCATCGTCTCCCGTTCGGACGCCATCCGGCGGACCTTAGGGCACAGGCGGCGCGAAGACGAGAGGGATCAGGCGCCCGGCAGGTCCCGGTCTCTCCCGTCCCATCGCAAAACGGCGGAGGTTGATCTCGACCGGGCTGAGGCCTTTGTGGGCGAACAAGAGGCCGGCGCCGTCCGGCCCACCGCCACTTCGGCGCCAACCAGCGGCCTGGCCGACCCTTTAAACGCAACGGGCGGTCGTCCAGAAGGATCGACCGCCCGCCGATGACCGTACCTCGCGGTCCGCTCAATTGTCGAGGAAGCTCCGGAGCTTGCGGCTGCGGCTCGGGTGCTTGAGCTTCCTCAGCGCCTTCGCCTCGATCTGGCGGATGCGCTCGCGCGTCACCGAGAACTGCTGGCCGACCTCTTCGAGGGTGTGGTCGGTGTTCATGCCAATGCCGAAGCGCATGCGGAGCACACGCTCCTCGCGCGGGGTGAGCGAGGCGAGAACGCGCGTGGTGGTTTCGCGCAAGTTCGACTGGATCGCCGCGTCGATCGGCAGGATGGCGTTCTTGTCCTCGATGAAGTCGCCGAGGTGGCTGTCCTCCTCGTCGCCGATGGGCGTTTCGAGGGAGATCGGCTCCTTGGCGATCTTGAGGACCTTGCGGACCTTTTCGAGCGGCATCGCCAGCTTCTCGGCCAGCTCCTCCGGGGTCGGCTCGCGGCCGATCTCGTGCAGCATCTGGCGCGAGGTGCGGACGATCTTGTTGATCGTCTCGATCATGTGCACCGGGATGCGGATCGTGCGCGCCTGGTCGGCGATCGAGCGGGTGATCGCCTGCCGGATCCACCAGGTGGCATAGGTGGAGAACTTGTAGCCGCGCCGGTACTCGAACTTGTCCACCGCCTTCATCAGGCCGATGTTGCCCTCCTGGATCAGGTCCAGGAACTGCAGGCCGCGGTTGGTGTACTTCTTGGCGATGGAGATGACGAGCCGAAGGTTCGCCTCCACCATCTCCTTCTTGGCCTGCCGTGCCTCCTTCTCGCCCTTCTGGACGAGGTGGACGATCTTGCGGAACTCGGTGATCTCCAGACCCGTCTCGGTGGCCAGATTCTGGATGGTCTGCCGGAGGTCGCGGATGTCCTCCTTCTCGCGGGCGACGAAGTCCTTCCAGCCGCGCGAGGAGAGTGACGCCACGCGCCGGATCCAGTTCGGGTCGAGCTCGGAGCCCTGGTACTGGCGCAGGAAGTCCTCGCGGCTGACGCCGTAGGATTCCGACAGGCGCAGCAGCTTGCCCTCGAGGCCCATCAGCTTCTTGTTGATGTCGTAGAGCTGCTCCACGAGGCTTTCGATGCGGGCCGCGTTGAGGGAGAGCGACTTCACGTCGTCCTGGATCTCTTCTTCGAGCTTCTTGTAGCGGCGCTCCTGGCTGGGCGAGAGCGTGGAGTTCTTCAGCCGGTTCTCCACGTGCTGGTCCTGCAGCCGACGCAGCTTCTTGTAGTTCTCGGCGATGCGGTCGAAGGTCTCCAGCACCTTCGGCTTCAGCTCGGCCTCCATGGCCGACAGCGAGATGTTGTTCTCCAGGTCCTCCTCGTCGCCAAGCTCGGGCGCGTCCTCGCCTTCGGCGCGCGGAGCGGCCGGCTCGGGCTCTTCCTCGGTCTCGCCCTCGCCGAGGCCCGGCACCGGCGCGCCGCGTCCGTCCGGACCGGCGTAGGTGGCTTCCAGGTCGATGATGTCGCGAAGGAGGATCTTGCCCTCGTTGAGCTCGTCCCGCCAGACGATGATGGCCTGGAAGGTGAGGGGGCTTTCGCAGAGACCGGCGATCATCGCCTCGCGGCCGGCCTCGATGCGCTTGGCGATGGCGATCTCGCCCTCGCGGGAGAGGAGTTCCACCGAACCCATCTCGCGCAGGTACATGCGCACCGGGTCGTCGGTGCGGTCGGCGGGTTCGCGGGCGGTGGTGGTGCGGGCGACGGCGGTGCCGGGGCTCTCGGTGAGCTCGTCGCTCTCGTCGGCGCCGGCCGGCTCCTCCTCGGCTTCCGCCTCCTCGTTGTCGACCACGTTGATGCCCATGTCGGACAGCATCGACATGGTGTCCTCGATCTGCTCGGAGGTGACCTCCTCGGAGGGCAGCACCTCGTTCAGCTCGTCATAGGTCACGTACCCGCGCTTCTTGGCGAGCTTGATCATGCGCTTGACGGCCGCATCCGAGAGGTCGAGAAGCGGGCTGTCCTGGCTCTCGGTGCCGGTGTCCTGCGCCTCTTCCGATTCGGTTGCCTTGGTCGCCATGGTGTTCTCCGCCGTCTGCCGCAAGCCTTCTGGCCTTCAGCGCCGCTGTGGTCGGGTTGGCCGGGCACCACGGCCCTTCCGCTCGCCCGACATGTCTGTCGTCATTCGACGCCTGCCGAATAGTTATCCGGCCGGGTCAGTTCCGGCATGCCCATCAATATTAGGGATCAAGCCCTTAAATCGCGCTTAACCCTTCCGGACCAACCCGTCGGGCCTCCTGGGCGGCCCTCGTCGGTAGGAAGCGCGACAACGCCTCAAGGCGTCGATCGCTGCTCGTCCGACAAACGGGCCGACCTTGCCGAGGTCGGTCTGGACACGGTCGTTCGATGCCGGAAAACCAAGTTGCCGGGACCGGACTGCTGTATGTAGCGACCGCGGACGAATGTGCAAGGGCGATTCGCGACGGCGCCTGGAACCGATCCCGTTTCCGCGCTGCCGGAAGGAGTCGGGCGCCGGTGCTCAATCCCGGCCTGATCTGACTTTCCATATGGTGCGCGCCCGCCTCATTGGAAGAGCACCGGCGCGGCTGCGTTTCCGCCGGTGGTGGCCCGCCGGATGGCCTTTGCCTCCTCGGCGAGTTCCTGTTCGCGGCGGGCGAGTTCCTCGCGCCGCCGGTTCAATTCGCGGGACAATTCCATCAGCCGCGCCACGGCGTCCTCGCCGGTTTCGGCACCGACGTTGGCCATGTCGTGCTCGATGTCGGCCGCAAGCGCCCTCAGCGACAGGCGCTCCAGCATCTGCTCGAAACAGCATTCCACGAAGGTCTGGCCCGGGTGGAACTTCAGGATGGGCAACCGCTCCCTGAGCCGATGGCCGCGCGGCAGCACGGCGCCGAAGTCGGTGCGGGTCTCGTCGCCGTGGACCTCGTTGAGGACGAAGTAGAAGCGCCCGTCGAGCCCCTCGTAGAAGCTCGCCACCGAGGTGCCGTCAAGGTCGACGGCGATCCGGTAGAGCGCGCGCTTGAAGTCCTCCAGCGCCTGGACGCGAAACTCGGTGACGGCCAACCGCTCGATGTGGGCCTCGTAGAGGTCCGGGTACTCCACGCAGAGCCCGAGCAGGACGCGCTCCACGGTGGCAAGTTCCGGGTCGTCCGGTGGTCGGATGTCTGCCGCGGTCGGGCCCGCAAGGGCGGTGCCTGGGGCGCCGGTGCCTTTGCCGAACCGGCCATCGCCGCCCCGGCCTTGCCGATCATGGGCCCAGAAGAGTTCGGAAAGCTTGACCCGGAGCGCCAGCCGGTAGCGGCGCGCCACCCGGTCGTCGCGGATCTGCCGGACGAGGTCCTCCATCCGGGCTTCCAGGGCGGCCTTGCGTTCGGGCGTGTCGATGCGGGCGCCGGCCACCTCCCGGTCCCAGAGCACCTCCGACAGGGGACGGGCACGGGCGAGTTCGGCAAGGAAACCGTCGGCACCCTGGCCGCGGACGAGGTCGTCCGGGTCCTTGCCGTCGGGCAGGAAACAGAAGTTGAACGAGAGGCCGGATTTCAGAAGCGGCAGGATGCGGTCGATCGCCCGGTGCGCGGCCGAAACGCCCGCCTTGTCGCCGTCGAAGCAGATCACCGGTTCTGGGGCGAAGCGCCAGAGCCGCTGGACGTGATCCTCCGTGAAGGCGGTGCCGAGGGCGGCCACCACGTTGCGGATGCCGGCCTGCCAGACGGCGATCACGTCCATGTAGCCTTCCGTCACCGTGATGGTGCCGGACTTGTGCGCCGCCTCCCGCCCCCGGTGGGCGTTGAAGAGCATGGTGCCCTTGCTGAAGACGGGCGTCTCCGGCGAATTCAGGTATTTCGGCTGCTGGTCCGCGTCGAGTACGCGGCCGCCGAAGGCCACCACGCGGCCGCGCTCGTCGTGGATGGGAATCATCACCCGGCCGCGGAACCAGTCGTAGGTGGGCCGGCCGTCCTCCGGCTTGCGCAGGAGCCCGGCGGCGAGCGCGACCTCCTCGCTGACGCCGTTCTGGACGAGGTGGCGCTTCAGGGCGTCGCGCTCGTCCGGCGCCCAGCCGATGCGGAAGTCGGCGACCGTTTTCGGGGTGAGGCTGCGCCGGGTGAGATAGTCGCGTGCGGGGCGGCCTTCCGGCGCGCGCAGCCGCGCCTCGAAGAATTTGGCGGCGATCTCGACCGCGCCGATCAGGTCCACCCGCACCGCCTCGCGCTCCCGGTCGCGCGGGTCGGGCCGGGGGAGGGCGACGCCGGCGGTCTCGGCCAGGCGCTCCACCGCTTCGGGAAAACTCAGGCCCTCGGTCTCGGTGAGGAACTTGAAATGGTCGCCGGAGGCGCCGCAGCCGAAGCAGTGGTAGATGCCGCGGCGGTCGTCGCAGTGGAAGGACGGGCTCTTCTCGTTGTGGAAGGGGCAGCAGGCCCAGAAGTCGCCCTTGGCCGGCTGGCTCTTCCGCTTGTCCCAGGTGACCTTGCGGGCGACCACCTCCGAGATGGGCAGGCGGTTGCGGATGTCGTCGAGGATGCTGGGTGGGAAGCGCATGAGAAGACACTAGTGGATCGGCCGTGCCGAATGAAGGCTCCCGCGCCCGTCGTCCCCGCTGACCACCGGCGGCGGCGACAGAATCAGGCCAAGGCGGCGGCGAGACGCCGGCGAACGGCCGGGTCGCCGAGCGCCTGCGCGAGCATGTCCGGATCGGCGGCCAGCCGCTCCACGGCCACCCACCGGTTCCAGGCGGCGGCCGGCGACCAGCCGGGTTCGCCGACGGCCGCGGCCGGCAGCCGGTAGTGAAGCACGGGACGGCGGCCGATCTTCTCGGTGGGAAGGGCCGCGCGGACCCGCTCCGGGTCCAGGTGGAGGAGGAGCGGGAGGAGGTCGAGGTCGCGCCGGCGGGTGGGGTTGTGGCGCACATAGTCGGCTAGAAGCGTCGCGGCATCCGGCCGGTAGGCCGGGTCGAGCACGAGGGCCTCGTAGGCGGGCGGAAACGGCGGGCGGGGGTCGAACCAGCCGGCCGGTCCGGCGCTTGCCCGCAAAGGCTCGGCGAGGATCAGATAGGCCCTCAGATAGGCCAGGATGGTGGTGGCGTCCGTCTGCGGCGGGTCGACGTTGAAGTGGAGGCCGTACGAGGCCGGTCCGACCGGGCGGGCACCGGCGGCCGCAAGGGCCCGGACGGCACGGTCCACGTCGGCCAGCCGGTCGAGGTCGAGCGGGCGGGTGACGAGTTCGCGCGGGACGATCCGGCTTGCCGCGTGGCCGAGGAGCGCGCCGATTCCGGGCGAGAGCCGCCCCTGCGGGGTGCCGGGATGCCGGGCAGGATGGGAAAGCCTCAGGTCGAGCTCCACGACAAGGTCGCCGATGTCGCTCCCGACAATGTGGAAGGCGTGCGGATCCTCCGCGGTCACCGTGCCACCGAGCGCGGCCACCAGGGCGTCAGCCGCGGCGGCAGCCGACAGGCGGCCGAACTCCACCTCGACGCCCACGCGGCGCGGGGTGCCGTCGGCCTTGCGAAGGCGCGGCGGCAGGGCATAGGCGGGCTCATGTCGAATCGAAGAGGCGATCTGGACTGTCATCACGTCTTGGAGCGGCTTCCACCGTGCGCGGCAGATACGTCCGGTGACCGCCGCGCGCGCTCTCCGGTGCCCCATGGCGCTTTCGCGACATCCCCGCACTATAAATCGGCGCCGGTGCCGAGCCTTTCAAGAGCGCGGCCGTGGCTGGGTGCCGGGCAGAGAAAAGAGCGGGCTGGACAGCGTTAGCGCGACCTTTGCTTGATCCAGCACAAGGCGGTCGGCGCTCAACCCATGAAGATTGGAAGATGCATTCCAGGGAGGGTCTGATGAGGGAAGATCTGGTCGCCAGCCTGCGGCTTCTTGCCCGGGCCGAGTCCGTCGTCGCGGCCGTGCAACTGCGGCGCTCCGGGCGGCGTCTGATGCTGGCCGGAGCGGCGGCGATAGCCGGCGTCGCCGGATGCGGCCTCATGCTGATGGCGGCTTATCTGCGCCTCGCCCCGGTTCTCGGAGCCGATGGGGCTGCGGCGGCGGTCGGCGCGGCGACGCTCGCCGTCTCGGCGCTCCTCGCCGGGATGGCGGCACGCTCCCGGCCTCCGGAGGGCGAGATGCTGGCGACAGAGATGCGCGACGCGGCGCTTGCCAAAGTGGAGGCCGACGCGCGCGCCCTGATGGCCGACGTGGGCGGATTGGCGGACAGCGTGCGGCTGTTCCGCCAGCGGCCCGCCGGTTCTGTCCAGGAGGCGCTCGACAGCGTGCTGCCGCACCTCGTGGTGCCGCTCGCGCGGTTGCTGCTGCGCCATCTGCGCAAGACGCCCGCTGCGGATTGAAGACACGCCGGCCCGGTCGGGGACCGGACCGGCGTGCCATCACCTCGGTGCCGTGTGGTGGACGGCAACGAAATGATGAAGCGCCAAGAACAACTTCGCCACGTGTTCGCGGTCACCCGCATCAAGGGCGGCGCGGATGTCGTCCTTAATCATGGTGCGGATCGCCTCGTAGCCGTTCGCCTCGTCGAGCAGGTACTGGCCAAGTACCGCGGCGGCGATCTCGGTGGCATTCTCATGCTCGGCGATCGCGGCGATCTCTTCCTCGGTGAGGTCGGAGAACCCGACGATGTCGTCCCGCGTGATGTTCATGGCTCTGTCCTCCGCCCACGGTTCTCCGGGGAGGACCGTCATAAGCGAGCCGTTATGCCATACTTATATCTGTCAGCTTTGGCATGAATCAAGGTGGAAACACCAATACAAGTATTCCCCTTGCCGAATATCCTCGATGATATCGATTACTGCTCGATCACCGGCGGTTCAGCCTGGGGATCTTGCGGCACGGCGGACGGCGGGATCACCGGCGTGGTGCCAGGCGTCGGATCCGGAGCGGGTGCCGTGATGTCGGGATCGATGCCGGTCGGCGGGCTGATCACGCCGCCGGTGGCACCCAACTGTTCGCTGAGGGTGTCGCACGTCTGCGGCTCGCCGGTGGCCTCGTCGGCGCACGCCTGTTCGGGCGGAGCCGGGATGGTGTTGGGGTCGTCGAGAGCCGGAGGCGCCGCGTCCGGCGTCTGGGCGGCAGCCACGCCGGCGGACGACAGAAGGCCGAGGGCCAGCAATGCCGGAACGAGAAGAGGTGTCGTCATGCGCGTGTCTCCTTGGCTCACCCCATCCCTTGGAAGGAAATGAGCGGGAGCCTGCACGCGTTCCCGTGAAAGTCGGTCGGGGGCCGGACGTCGCGATCAGCCGTCGGTGTCGAACACGATGTCCTTGAGGCTCGCTTCCTCGCCGGCCCGGTAGTCGAGGTCCGCCTCGATGTGGTCGATGTGATGGTGCATCAGGTCGGCGGCGGTGACGCCGTCGCGGCGGCGGAGGGCGTCGACGATGGAGCGGTGCTCGTCGCGCCCGCAACTCGACACGGTGGTGCGGCCATAAAGGGCGATCACCAGCGACGACCGGGAGATCAGTTCCTTCAGGAAGCGGGTGAGGAGGTCGTTGCCGGCGACCGTGGCGATCTTCAGGTGGAGATCGCCCGACGCGCGGATCTCGGCCCGCCGGGCACTCGGCCCGCGCGCCGCGCCCAGCGTCGCCTCGTCGCGAAGGTGCGCGTCGAGGAGCGCGAGGTCGGCGGCGGTCGCCCGGGTGGCGGCGGCGGCGGCAAGGCCGGGCTCCACCAGGCGGCGTGCGTGGAACACCTGCCGGGCTTCCTCGGGCGTCGGCCGGGACACGTAGGCGCCGCGGTTGCGCTCCAGCGTAACCACGCCGTCGAAGGCAAGGCCCTGGAGGGCCGCGCGCACCACGGTCCGGCTCGCCTTGAAGAGAGTGCCGACCTCGTCCTCCACCAGCTTGGTGCCGGGGGCGAGACGGTGGTCCACGATGGCGTCGTGCAGCGCTTCGCGAATGACGGCCGCGCGGTCGCCGACCTTCTGAGACACTCCGTCGTCCTGGATATCGTCCATCGCCACGCCAGGCGCCCCCGCCACCGCATCCTTTCATGGATAGCGCGGGGCCGGGCAAGGGCCAAGCCCATTCCAAAGGCACCATGCGGCCGCTGTTTGTATACAATCTGGCGTCAAATTGAACTCGGTTAGCTGAAAATTAAGGCGCCCTGGTTGGTAGCCCCTTTGGGAGGTGGCCGCACGCCACACGGAAAACGCCGCGAAACCGGCCGATCTTCGAGGACGGGGGATTTGGCACGGCGGTTGCTGAACGGGGAGCAGCAACGAGGATCGCCCATGTCCAAGGCCGCCGCCGTCGAACTTGCCGCCGTCACCAAGCGCTATGGGACCTCGGTCGCGGTCGACCGGATCAGCCTGAAGATCAAGGCCGGCACCTATTGTTGCCTGCTCGGTCCCTCCGGCTGCGGCAAGACCTCGACCCTGCGGATGATCGCCGGCCACGAGACCGTGTCGGACGGCGACATCCGGCTTGGCGACACGGTGGTGAACGACCTGCCGCCCGCCCGGCGCGGCACAGCCATGATGTTCCAGTCCTACGCGCTCTTCCCGCACCTCGACCTCGTCGACAACGTGGCCTTCTCGCTGAAGATGAAGGGCGTGGCGCGCGAGGAGCGGCGCGAGAAGGCGCTCGCCATGCTGGGTTTGATGGAGATGACGCCCTACGCTTCGCGCCGGCCGGCGCAGCTTTCCGGCGGGCAGCAGCAGCGGGTGGCGCTCGCCCGCGCGCTCATCACCGACCCGCAGGCGCTGCTCCTCGACGAACCGCTGTCGGCGCTCGATCCCTTCCTGAAGATCCGCATGCGGGCCGAGTTGAAGCGGCTGCAGGCGAGTCTCGGCATCACCTTCATCCACGTCACCCACAGCCAGGAGGAGGCGATGGCGCTTGCCGACCTCGCCGTGGTGATGAACGGCGGGCGCATCGAGCAGGCCGCCCACCCGCGCGACCTCTTCAATCGGCCGGCGACGCCCTTCGTGGCGCGCTTCCTCGGCGACCACAACGTGATCGAGGGCCGGGTGGCCGCGGTCGCGGACGGCCTGGTGCGCTTCGAGGTGCCGGGCGGCCCGACGCTCACGGCCCCGGCGATCGCCGGCACGGAGGCGGGCGCGCCGATCGCCGTCGCCGTGCGGACGGACAAGATCCGCCTCGGCGCCGCGCCGGACGGGCTCGGCTTCACCGGCCTCGTCTCCAACGTGGAGTATCGCGGATCCACCGTGCAGGTGGCCTTCGCCGTGCCGGGCATCGACGACTTCGCCGTCTCCCTCGACGAGGCGGACTTCTACCGCGCGCCGCTCGCCCTTGGCGATGCCGTGCCGCTGGTCTGGGCGCCGGAGCACGTGCACGTGCTCGGACATGCGTGAAGCGTGGCGGTGGCCGCTCGGCCGCCGTGGGACTGTCCGGCGCGGGTCTCCTGCCCCGACGGACGTGGTGAGGGGGTCTGTCGCCCGACCGGGCGCGTGACCGGGTTCAATGAGAATTGGGGACAGAAATGACCGAGAGCATCAAGACTGACACCGCCGCGGGCGTCTCCCGCCGCAGCCTGCTGAAGGGCGGCGCCGCCGCCGTCGGCCTCGCCGCCGGTTCGGGCGCGATCACGGGCTTCCCGACCATCTGGGCGCAGAACATCAAGGACGTGACGCTGCGCCAGATGGGCACCGGCGTGTCGAACATCAACGCCATCGCGGAGAAGTGCAAGGAAGACCTCGGCTTCACCTTGCAGATGACGGCGCTCGACAGCGACGCCGTCACCCAGCGCGCCGTGACGCAGCCGGACAGCTACGACATCGCCGACATCGAGTACTGGATCTGCAAGAAGGTCTTCCCGGCCGGCGTGATGCAGCCGCTCGACGTCTCCAAGATGAAGTATTTCGACAAGCTCGTGCCGCTGTTCGTCACCGGCAAGCTGACGCCGGAGAGCGCCATCGCCCAGGGCACGGCCCCGCACACGGTGGGCTTCGTGACGGGTCAGGACTCGGTGGAGTTCGCCAAGGAGCCGACCAACTGGCTCACCATGATCCCGACCATCTACAACGCCGACACCCTCGGTATCCGCCCGGACCTCGTCGGCCGGCCGATCACCAAGTGGGCCGACATCCTCGACCCGGCCTTCAAGGGCAAGACCTCGATCCTCAACATTCCGTCGATCGGCATCATGGATGCCGCGATGATCTGCGAGAGCGCCGGGATCGCCAAGTATGCCGACAAGGGCAACATGACCAAGGAAGAGATCGACACCACGATCAACTTCCTGATCGAGACCAAGAAGGCGGGCCAGTTCCGCGCCTTCTGGAAGTCCTTCGACGAGAGCGTGAACCTGATGGCCTCCGGCGAGGTCATCATCCAGTCCATGTGGTCGCCGGCCGTCGCCGCCGTGCGCTCCAAGGGCATCCCGTGCGTCTACCAGCCGCTCGAGGAAGGCTACCGTTCGTGGGGCGGCGGTCTCGGCATCGCCAAGGGCCTGTCGGGCCTCGAACTTGATGCCGCCTACGAGTACATCAACTGGTACATGTCCGGCTGGGTCGGCGCCTACCTCAACCGCCAGGGCTACTATTCGGCCTGCCTCGACACCGCCAAAGCCTTCATGGAGCCTTACGAGTGGGCCTTCTGGATGGAAGGCAAGCCGGCCGAGAAGGACATCCTCTCGCCGGAGGGCAAGGTGATGGAGAAGGCCGGCTCCGTGCGCGACGGCGGCTCGTTCTACGAGCGCATGGGCAAGGTCGCCTGCTGGAACTCGGTGATGGACGAGGACCGCTACATGGTCCGCAAGTGGAACGAGTTCATCGCGGCGTGATGGCGGTGGGGGGCGGTCGTCGATCGTGGCGGTTCCTCCCCCCACCCTGACCCTCCCCCTCAAGGGGGGAGGGGACGGCCGGCGGTTCAGGCGCTGCCCCGTCCAAGCTTGCGAGACTCCCTCCCCCCTCGAGGGGGAGGGCCGGGGTGGGGGTGACCCTCCGCCCACACCCAAGCCCCAGCCCGGACTCCCGCCCCATGACCTTCGCCCACCGCGTCGCGCCCTACCTGCAGGCCCTGCCGCTGACGCTGATCCTCGGCGTCTTCCTAGTGGTGCCGATCGCCGTGATCGTCATGGTGTCCTTCTGGGACTATGATTCCATCCGCATCTACCCGGACTTCGTGACGTTCAACTACGAGGAGACGCTGTTCTCCTTCGTCACCTGGAAGACCTATCTCAACACCTTGAAGTTCACCTTCATCGTGTGGGCGATCACGCTGTTCGTCGGGTTCTGGGTGGCCTATTTCCTCGCCTTCCATGTGCGGACGGCCACCATGCAGACGGTGCTCTTCCTCGTCTGCACCGTGCCTTTCCTCACCTCCAACATCATCCGCATGATCTCCTGGATCCCGTTCCTCGGTCGCAACGGGCTCCTCAACACCGCCCTGGTGGATGCCGGGATCGTGCCGGCGCCGTTGGAATTCCTGCTCTTTTCCGAGTTCGCCGTGGTGCTCGCCATGGTGCACCTCTACACGCTCTTCATGGTGACGCCGATCTTCAACACGCTGATGCGCATCGACCGCGCCCTGATCGAGGCGGCGCGGGACGCGGGCGCCAGCGGCTTCCAGATCCTCACCAACGTCATCCTGCCGCTCGCCAAGCCGGGCATCGCCATCGGGTCCATCTTCGTGGTGACCCTCGTGATGGGCGACTTCATCACCGTGCGCTTCATGTCCGGCGGCCAGTCGGCCTCGGTCGGGCTGATGATGGCCAACCAGATCTCGCTGCTGCAATACCCGGCCGCGGCGGCGAACGCGGTGGTTCTGCTCGTCGTCGTCCTGATGATCGTCGCCGCCATCGTGCGCGTCGTCGACATCCGCAAGGAGCTCTGACGCCCATGCCCTCCGAAACCCGCGGCTTCGGCTTCTACGTGCTGGCGGCCTTCTTCGTCCTCTTCGTGCTCTTCCTCTACGGGCCGCTCTCCACCATCCTGATCCTCTCCTTCCAAGGGCCGGACGGCGGGCTGACCTTCCCGATGAACGGGGTCTCCACCCGCTGGTTCGCGAACCTCTTCGAGACCCAGGCGGTCGGCGACTTCGGCGGCTCCTTCACCCGCTCCTTCCTGCTCGGCCTGATGGTGATGGCGACGACCGTGGTGGTCTCGCTCCTCGGCGGGCTCGCCTTCCGGCGGCGCTTCGTCGGCTCCACGGTGCTCTTCTACGTGACGATCGCGAGCCTCGTGGTGCCGTCCATCCTGGTGTCGCTCGGCATCGGCCTCCTCTTCCAGGTCACGGGCTTCCGGCCGGCCTGGTACTCGTCCGGCTTCGGCGCCCACCTCACCTGGACGCTGCCGTTCGGCCTCCTCATCATGTTCGCCGTGTTCAACCGTTTCTCGCCCGCCTACGAGGAGGCGGCGCGCGACCTCGGCGCGACGCCCTGGCAGACCTTCGCCCACGTGGTGCTGCCGATGATCACGCCGCCGCTGGTCGGCGTCGGCCTCTTCGGCTTCACGCTCTCCTATGACGAGTTCGCCCGCACGCTGATGACCTCCGGCAGCTTCAACACTCTGCCGCTGGAGATCTACGGCATGACCACCAATGTGACGACGCCGGTGCTCTACGCCCTCGGCACCGTCACCACGGCTTTCTCCTTCGCCATCATCCTGACGGCGCTGATCGCCATCACGATCATCAACCGTCGCCGGCTCACGGCCTCCGGCGCCTGACCCCTGGCGTCCGGCCACTGACGGGAAGCGCTTGCGCATCGGAATCCCCATGAAGATCCTCGTCGTCAATCCGAACACGACCGCCGCCATGACCGAGACGGCGGCCGGCGCCGCGCGCTCGGTCGCCGCCGCCGGCACCGTCATCGTGCCGGTGACCGCTGCCCACGGCCCGGCGTCCGTGGAGGGCTATTATGACGAGGCGTTCGCGGTGCCCGGCCTGATCGCCGCCATCCGGACAGGGGAGGCGGAGGGCGCCGACGCCGCCATCGTGGCCTGCTTCGACGACACCGGCCTCGACGCCGCCCGGGCCTTCGCCACCATCCCGGTGGTGGGCATCTGCGAGGCGGCGCTGCTCGTCGCCGGCCAGATCGCCAAGCGGATCAGCATCGTCACCACGCTGTCGCGCTCCATCGTGCCGATCGAGGATCTCGTCAGTCGATACGGCTACGCGGCCCGCGTGCGCGTGCGGGCGTCCGACGTGCCGGTGCTCGCGCTCGACGATCCGGCCTCGGGTGCGAGAGCCAAGCTCACCGCCGAGATCGAACGGGCCATCGCGGAGGACCGGGCGGAGGCGATCGTGCTCGGCTGCGCCGGCATGGCGGATCTTGCCCGCGACCTCACGCGCCACTACGGCCTGCCGGTGGTGGACGGGGTGGCGGCCGCCGTGAAGCAGGCGGAGGCGCTCATCGGCCTCGGCCTCACCACATCGAAGACCGGCACCTATGCGCCGCCGCCGCCAAAGGTCTATCAAGGGCTGCTCGCCGGCTTCGCGCCGGGCTGAACCGGAGACCTGCCATGCCGGATGCCCTGATCCGCCCGCTAACGGCGGACGACCTGGACCAGGCGGTCGCGTGGGCGGCGGCGGAGGGGTGGAACCCCGGCCTTGCCGACGCGCCGGTCTTCCGGGCCGCGGACCCGGACGGTTTCCTCGGAGTGTTCCTGCCGGACGACAGCCTCGCCGCCTCGATCTCGGTGGTGCGCTACGGCGACCGGTTCGGCTTCCTCGGCTTCTACATCGTGCGGCCGGACCTTCGGGGCCGCGGCTACGGCTGGCGGCTCTGGCAGGCCGGCATGGCGCACCTCGGTGAGCGCACCGTCGGCCTCGACGGGGTCGTCGCCCAGCAGGACGCCTACCGCCGCTCCGGCTTCGTCTTTGCCCACCGCAATGTGCGGTTCGGGGGGCCGCTGCCGGTCGCCGGTCCGCGCCATCCGGCCGTGATGGCGCCGGAAGGCGCGCTCGTCGACGCGGTGGTGGCCTATGACGCGGCGCTCTTTCCTGGCCCGCGGGCGGAGTTCGTGCGCAGTTGGGTGGCCGGCCCGTCGCGGCGGGCGCTCGCCTATGTGGAGGGTGGCGCGGTCAGGGGCTACGGGGTGATCCGCTCGTGCCGGGAGGGCGCCAAGATCGGGCCGCTCTTCGCCGACACGCCCGCCATTGCGGCGGCGCTCGCCTCTGGTCTCGCCGGGGTCGCGGCCGGCGGGCCGGTCTTCCTGGATCCGCCGGAGCCGAACGCCGCGGCTCTGGCGCTCGCGGCGGGGCTCGGCCTTCAGCCGGTGTTCGAGACGGCGCGCATGTACAAGGGACCGCCGCCATCTCTCGACCTCTCCCGCATCTACGGCATCACCACGTTCGAGCTTGGCTGAGGTTGAGAGATCTGCGGTCAGCCTATGCGGGCGGCATTCTTCAGGCGCGTGGCGCCGGGGATGTCCTGCGTATCCACGTCGATCCGCCGGTACGCCGCCTCGATGAAGCTGTAGACCGCGAAGGCGATCAGGCCGAGGCCGATCACGAGGAGGATCCAGGTGCCGGCCGGCATGGTGCGCACGATGTCCAGCACCTCCTTCAGGGTGGGCGGCTGCTCGCCTGTGTCGCTCGCCGTCCAAGCCCGGATCGCCATCAGCCCGCCGATGATGAAGAAGACGACGCCGCGCGCGATAAGGCCTGCCCGGGCGATCGGCCGGATCCGGTCGCGCGTGTCCGCGTCGGCCTTCAGGTAGCGCTCGTAGGTGCAGCGGACCGCCTTCACCCCATGCGCGACGGCGACGCCGATGAAGACTGCGGCGAGCAGCCCGGCCACGACCCGGCCGCCGAGGAAGCCGACCGCCTGCCGCTGCAGGTCCGCCGCGGTTCCGCCGTCCCCACCGCCACCGCCGGCCAACGCCATGCCGAGTGCGGCGCCTGCGGCAGTGAGCGCCAGACCGGTGTAGGTGACGGCGGTGACGAGGAAGCCCGCCCGGATGGCGAGGCCCTTCGCGCCGGTGCCGAAGTGATCCGGATCGGCGGTCGCCTGGATGAAGCGCCAGATGGCGTAGCCGATCAGGCCGAGCGCCAGCACGCCGATGAGGATGGTGCCGAACGGACCGCCGAACACGACCGAAAGCGCGTCGTCCGTGTCTTTGGTCGCGCCGCTGCCGATGGCGGCCAGCACGGCGAAATAGCCCACGATGGCGTAGACCACGCCCCGGGCCGCATAGCCCCCGCGCGCCAGCATTTCCATGACGTCCTCCCGCTCCCGTGCCGCCGCGGCGGCTTGGTGGGTGAACGGATCCGGGGAGGCGATGTTCCGGCGGGGGGTGTTGGCGGAGGGGCGACATCTCGGCTGGCTTGATTGTTCGCCGCTCGGAAACGTGGCCGATTGCCTTCACGCTCGCTCGCGAACCGTCACCCCGGCGAACGCCGGGGTCCAGCCGACGGTGATATCTCCCGCACCGGCGAGGATGACGCGCCGGACGGTTGGATCCCGGCGTTCGCCGGGATGACAGTTGGTGGGTGGACGGTGGAGGTTGGGGGCTGCGCGGTCGTGGCGGAGGGGGCGGCTCGACCGCGCCGCGGAAATGCGAAACGGCCGGCTTCTTTCGAAGCCGGCCGTCCTCAGTCAAGGGTTCGAACGGACCGTCAGGTCAGTTGGACTTCGCGTCGGCCCAGCTCTTGACGAGCTCGTCGTAGTTGACGGTCATCGGCTGGGGCTTCTCGTTCTCCAGCTTGGGCTGCGGCGCCAGGGTGCCGTTCGCCTTGGCCTGCTCGACCCAGTACTCCAGGCTCTGCTCTTCGTTGAGCTTGGGGCCGATGTCGCCCTGGACGCCAGCGCGTTCCAGACGGGCGAGCACCTTCTCCTGCTCCTCGCAGAGGCTGTCCATGGCTTCCTGGGCGGACTTGGCGCCCGAGGACGCGTCACCGATCGCCTGCCACCACAGCTGCGCGAGCTTCGGGTAGTCCGGCACGTTGGTGCCGGTCGGCGACCACTGCACGCGGGCCGGCGAGCGGTAGAACTCCACGAGGCCGCCGAGCTTCGGCGCGCGCTCGGTGAAGCTCTCGTGGCGGATGGTCGACTCGCGGATGAAGGTGAGGCCGACGTGGCTCTTCTTCACGTCCACTGTCTTCGACGTCACGAACTGGGCGTAAAGCCAGGCGGCCTTGGCCCGATCGGCCGGGGTCGACTTCAGGAGCGTCCAGGAGCCGGCGTCCTGATAGCCGAGCTTCATGCCGTCCTGCCAGTAGGCGCCCTTCGGCGAGGGAGCCATGCGCCAGCGCGGCGTGCCGTCGTCGTTCATCACCGGCAGGCCTTCCTTGACCATGTCGGCGGTGAAGGCCGTGTACCAGAACATCTGCTGGGCCACCGCCCCCTGCGCCGGCACCGGGCCGGATTCGGAGAAGGTCATGCCCTGGGCTTCCGGCGGGGCATACTTGCCGAGCCAGTCCAGGTACTTGGTGATCGAGTAGACGGCCGCCGGGCCGTTGGTGTCGCCGCCGCGGGCGACGCACGAGCCGACCGGCTGGGACTTCTCGTTGACGCGGATGCCCCACTCGTCGACCGGCAGGCCGTTCGGCAGGCCCTTGTCGCCGTTGCCCGCCATGGAGAGCCAGGCGTCGGTGAAGCGCCAGCCGAGCGACGGGTCCTTCTTGCCATAGTCCATATGGCCGTAGACCTTCTTGCCGTCGATCTCGCGGCCGGTGAAGAACTCGGCGATGTCCTCGTAGGCCGACCAGTTCACCGGCACGCCGAGGTCGTAGCCATACTTGGCCTTGAAGTCCGCCTTGTTCTTCTCGTCGTTGAACCAGTCATACCGGAACCAGTAGAGGTTCGCGAACTGCTGGTCGGGCAGCTGGTAGAGCTTGCCGTCCGGCGCGGTGGTGAAGGACTTGCCGACGAAGTCGTCGATGTCGAGGCCCGGATTGGTGACGTCGGCGCCTTCGCCCGCCATCCAGTCGGTCAGGTTGCGGGCCTGCTGGTAGCGCCAGTGGGTGCCGATCAGGTCCGAGTCGTTGATGTAGGCGTCGTAGACGTTCTCGCCCGACTGCATCTGCGTCTGCAGCTTCTCCACGACGTCGCCTTCGCCGATGAGATCATGGGTGATGTTGATCCCGGTGATCTCGGCGAAAGCCTTGGCGAGGGTCTTGGCCTCGTACTCGTGGGTGGTGATCGTCTCCGACACCACCTTGATGTCCATGCCCTTGAAGGGCTCGGCGGCCTTGATGAACCACTCCATCTCGGCCAGCTGCTCCTCCTTGGAGAGGGCGGAGGGCTGGAACTCGCTGTCGATCCACCGCTTGGCCGCTTCCACGTCCGCAAAGGCGGGGGACGCGAAAGACATGACGACCGCGGCGGCTGCCGTGGTCATGAGAAAGTTGCGCATGCACTGTCCTCCCAGTTGTGCCCGATTGATCTCGGGCCTTCCACACCGCGGGGCGCGTTCCGTTGAAGGATCCGGTCCCGCATGTCCCAAGCGCCGCGTCGTGACCGGCACCTCCCGCCGGACGGCCGCCGCGGCGGCCTGAAATGTCTGGCCGGATTGAAATCCGGCGAAAATCCTGCGATCGGCGGCCCCGGCTCAGACGAACCGGAACACCGCGACCGCGTAGACGACCGAGATCACCGTCGCCCACCAGAGCTCCATGTCGGTGAAGCCGAGCCAGGCGAGATGGATGAAGGCGGCGCCGAGCAGCGAGATGAACAGCCGGTCGCCGCGCGTTGTCTCGAAGCGCAGGACGCCCACCCGCGGGCTGCCGCCCGGCACCGCGTATTCCCACACGCCCATGCCGGCGATCATCGTGAAGATGGCGATGAAGAAGAGCGCGGTCGGCCAAGTCCAGGCCATCCAGGAGAGGTCCATCATCGTGCTCCGGTTGGGTGGAGTGGGGTGGGGGCGGTGAGGTGTCGGTGGGCGCTGGCGGTTCCACCCCTCACCCCAACCCTCTCCCTCAAGGGGAGAGGGGGCACCGCAAAGGTTCGGGTGCAATCGCGGACACCCGCGCTACGCTTGCCGCCAACCGACTCCCTCTCCCCTTGAGGGAGAGGGTTGGGGAGAGGGGTGAACCTCCTCCCCAGAAGAAAAGCGAATCTCCGCCCTTCGGCGCAATCCCCGCCCGCCATCACACCCTCCCCAGGGCAAAGCCCTTGGCGATGTAGTTGCGGACGAACCAGATCACGAGCGCGCCGGGGATGATGGTGAGCACGCCGGCCGCCGCGAGCACGCCCCAGTCGAGGCCGGAGGCGGAGACGGTGCGGGTCATGGTGGCGGCGATGGGCTTGGCGTCGGTGGTGGTGAGCGTGCGGGCGATGAGGAGCTCGACCCACGAGAACATGAAGCAGAAGAAGGCGGCGACACCGATGCCGGAGGCGATCAGCGGCATGAAGATCTTCACGAAGAACTTCGGGAAGGAATAGCCGTCGATGTAGGCGGTCTCGTCGATCTCCTTCGGCACGCCGGACATGAAGCCTTCCAGGATCCACACCGCGAGCGGCACGTTGAAGAGGCAGTGCGCGATGGCGACGGCGATGTGGGTGTCGATCAGGCCGAAGCCCGAGTAGAGCTGGAAGAAAGGCAGCACGAACACCGCCGGCGGCGCCATACGGTTGGTGAGCAGCCAGAAGAACAGGTGCTTGTCGCCGAGGAAGCGATAGCGCGAGAAGGCGTAGGCGGCCGGCAGCGCCACCGACACGGATATCACCGTGTTCAGCGCCACGTAGGTCATGGAGTTGATGTAGCCGTTGTACCAGGACGGATCCGTCAGGATCACGACATAGTTCTGGACGGTGAAGTTCTGCGGCCAGAGCGAGAAGACCGACAGGATCTCCTGCGTGGTCTTGAAGCTCATGTTGACGAGCCAGTAGATCGGCAACAGCAGGAAGATGATGTAGAGCGTCGGCACCAGCCAGGTATAGCGGCTGCGCTGGCTGCTGCGGACCGCCCCGATGGTGACCGGGCGGGTCTTCGTCTCGGCGCCGGTGCGCGGCAGGGTGGAGGCGTCGGTGGTCATGGAGGTGGCCCTCAGCGCCGCTCTTCGCCCGCCTGGGTCATCACGGTGTAGAAGACCCAGGAGAGGAGGAGGATGATCAGGAAGTAGATGATCGACATGGCGGCCGCGGGTCCGAGGTCGAACTGGCCGACCGCCATCTTGACGAGATCGATGGAGAGGAAGGTCGTGGAATTGCCCGGACCGCCACCGGTGACCACGAAGGGCTCGGTGTAGATCATGAAGCTGTCCATGAAGCGCAGGAGCACGGCGATCAGCAGTACCCGCTGCATCTTCGGCAGCTGGATGTGGCGGAACACCGACCACTTGGACGCGCCGTCGATGCGCGCCGCCTGATAGTAGGCGTCCGGGATGGAGACGAGGCCGGCATAGCAGAGGAGCACGACGAGGCTCGTCCAGTGCCAGACGTCCATCAGGATCACGGTCACCCAGGCGTCGATCGGGTCCTGGGTGTAGTTGTAGTCGATCCCGAGCGCGGTGACCGAGCGGCCGAGGAGACCGATGTCCACCCGGCCGAACACCTGCCAGATGGTGCCGACCACGTTCCACGGAATGAGCAGCGGCAGCGCCATCAGGACGAGGCAGACCGGCACGCCGATGCCCTTCTTGGGCATGGTGAGCGCGATGGCGATGCCGAGCGGGATCTCGATGGCCAGGATGATGGCCGAGAACATCAGGTTGCGCCAGAGCGCCTGGTGGAAGCGGTCGGAGGTCAGGGTCTCCTTGAACCACTCGGTGCCGGCCCAGAAGAACTCGTTGTTGCCGAACGTGTCCTGCACCGAATAGTTGACCACGGTCATCAGCGGGATGACCGCCGAGAAGGCGACCAGCACCAGAACCGGCAGCACCATGAACCAGGCCTTGTTGTTCCAGGTCTTGTCCATGGCTCAGGCCTCCGGCTCGACGATGTGGCTGTCGGCGTAGATGTTGACGCCGGCGGGCTCGAACACCGCCCGGGGCGCGCTCGGAATGGCGACGCCCTCCTTGACGACGGCGTTGAGCTCCAGGTCGCCGAGCTGCGCCCGGACGATGCGGTAGCGGCCGACGTCCTCGATGCCAGTGACGACGATGGGCACGCCCTCCCGGCCGTCGACGAGGCGCACGAACTCCGGCCGGACGCCGAGCTCCACCTTGCCGGCGGGGCGGCGGTAGGCGCGCGGCAGCGGCACCGCGTGGCCGCCGACCCGGGCCTCGCGGCCGGCCACCTCGGCCGGCAGCACGTTCATGCCCGGCGATCCGATAAAATAGCCGACGAAGGTGTGGCGCGGCCGCTCGAACAGCTCGCCCGGCGTGCCGATCTGCACCACCTCGCCGTCGTACATCACCACCACCTTGTCGGCGAAGGTCAGCGCCTCGGTCTGGTCGTGGGTCACGTAGATCATGGTGAAGCCGAACCGCTTGTGCAGCAGCTTCAGCTGCGAACGCAGCTGCCACTTCATGTGCGGGTCGATCACCGTCAGCGGCTCGTCGAAGAGGATGGCGTTGACGTCCTGGCGGACGAGGCCGCGGCCGAGCGAGATCTTCTGCTTCTGGTCGGCGGTGAGGCCGCGGGCGCGCTGGGTCAGCTTGTCGGTAAGGCCGATCATCTCGGCCGTCTCGCGCACCGCCGCGTCCACCCGCGCCTCCGGAACATGGCGGTTGCGGAGCGGGAAGGCGAGATTGTCGTAGACGGTCATGGTGTCGTAGATGACCGGGAACTGGAACACCTGGGCGATGTTGCGCGCCTCGGTCGGCATCCGCGTCACGTCCGTGCCGCCGAACAGGATGCGGCCCTTGGACGGCACCAGAAGTCCTGAGATCACGTTGAGAAGGGTTGTCTTGCCGCAACCGGAAGGGCCGAGCAGCGCGTAGGCGCCGCCGTCGTCCCAGGTGTGGTGCACCTCCTTCAGGGCGAAGTCCGACGGCTTGGTCGGGTTCGGCCGGTAGGCGTGGGCGATGTGGTCGAGGTCGATGCGGGCCATGGCTTTTTCAGAACCTCACGCGGCCTGGAGGGCGCGCGGCGCGGCGGCAAGCCGGCCGGCGGCGTCGAACACGAACAGGCGGTCCGGGTCCACGTGCACGGTGATGCGGTCATCCACGTCGAAGTTGCGCACCCCGTGGGCGAGCGCCACCCAGCGGGCGTCGGCGACGTCCACATGGACGAAGCTCTCCGAGCCGGTGATCTCGGTCACCGCCACCCGGGCGGGCAGGCTGACCGCCGCCCCGCCCGGCGCGTCGAGGAAGAGGTGGTGCGGCCGGAAGCCGATGGTGTAGCGCCCGTCCGGCAGGCCGAGGTCGTCCGCCGGCACCGGGACGGTGAGCCCGTGCGCATGGCCGAACAGGGCGCCGCGCTTTTCCACCGCCAGGGTGTTCAGCGGCGGGTCGGAGAAGGTCTCGGCGGTGATGAGGTCCACCGGCCGGTTGAACACGTCGATGGTGCGGCCGAACTGGGTGACGCGGCCGAGCGACAGGGTTGCCGTGTTGCCGCCGAGGAGGAGGGCCTCGGTCGGTTCGGTAGTGGCGTAGACGAAGATCGCCCCGGTGGCGGCGAAGATCTTCGGCAGTTCGGCGCGCAATTCTTCGCGGAGCTTGTAGTCGAGGTTGGCGAGCGGCTCGTCGAGGAGCACGAGGCCGGCGCCCTTGACGATGGCGCGGGCGAGCGCGGTGCGCTGCTGCTGCCCGCCGGAAAGCTCCAGCGGCGTCTTCTTCAGGTGGTCGGTGAGCCGCAGGAGTTCGGCGGCCTTGCGCACCTCCCGGTCCACCGTCGCCTTGTCGGCGCCCTTCACCCGCATCGGGGAGGCGATGTTCTCGTAGACGCTGAGGGTCGGGTAGTTGATGAACTGCTGGTACACCATGGCGACGTTGCGCTTCTGCACCGGCACGCCCACCACCGACGCCCCGTCGATCCGGATGTCGCCGCGCGTCGGCCGGTCGAGCCCGGCAATCAGCCGCATGAGGCTCGTCTTGCCCGACAGCGTCGGGCCGAGCAGCACGTTGATCGACCCCTTCGACAGCGTCATGGAGACGCCCTCGATATGGGTGTCAGCGCCCACCACCTTGGTGACGTCGACGAGTTCCAGCATTGTCCTCCCCTTGTCCGGACATCGGCCTCCTCCTCGAGGCGCGGGTCCGGTCTTGTTCTTCGATCCTCGGGGATCGTTGCCCCGAAGATACATGAACTGCATGCGTTGGGCGCGGGGATCCGGGATCCGGAGCCGCGCCCGGTTCTCTACTGGGCGGCGTGCGCCGCGTGACCCGTTGCCCGTCCGGACAGGTAGCTCTCCAGGGCCTCCAGCCCGCTTCGATCAAACCTCAGACCAAGCTTCGACCGCCGCCACAGGATATCGTCGGCCGACGTCGCGAACTCGCGGTCGACCAGATAGCGCACCTCCGCCTCGCTCAACCCGGCGCCGAACGGGCGGCCGAGGTCGGCGTCGGTGCGGGCGGTGCCGAGGATGTCGCGGGCCTTCGTCCCGTAGGCGCGGGCGAGCCGCCGCACCACGGCGGGCGTCACGCCCGGATGGGATGCCTGGAGCGCGGCCACGAGCCCTTCGAACCCCTCCACCGGAAAGTCGCCGCCCGGCAGCGGAACGGAGCCGGTCCAGGGCTTGCCCTTGGCACCCAGAATGCCCTCGATCTTCTCAAGGACGCTTTCGGCGAGCCGGCGATAGGTGGTGATCTTGCCGCCGAAGATGTTGACGAGCTTGGCCTCGCTCTCGCCCCCGTCGAGCTTCAGCACATAGTCGCGGGTCGCCTCCTGGGCCTTGGAGGCGCCGTCGTCATAGAGCGGGCGCACGCCCGAATAGGTCCAGACGATGTCCTCGCGGCGGATCTCCTTGACGAAATACTCGCTCGCGGCGGCGAGGAGATAGGCCGTCTCCTCCTCGGTGATGGCCACCTTGCCAGGATCGCCCGTGTAGTCCCGGTCGGTTGTGCCGATCAGGGTGAAGTCGGTCTCGTACGGGATGGCGAAGATGATGCGCCCGTCGGCGTTCTGGAAGATGTAGGCCCGGTCGTGGTCGAACACCTTGCGCACGACGATGTGCGAGCCCTGGACGAGGCGCACGTTGCGGGTGTCGTTCCGGCCGGCCGCGGTGCGCAGCACGTCGTCCACCCACGGCCCGGCCGCGTTGACGACGAGGCGCGCCGTCACGGTGCGGATCCCCTCCGGGCTCTGGAGCGTCGCGCGCCAACCGTCCCCGGTGCGGGCGAGGCCGGTGACGCGGGTGCGGGTCAGCACGGTCGCGCCGCGGTCGGCAGCGTCGCGGGCGTTGAGGGCGACGAGGCGGCTGTCCTCTACCCAGCAGTCCGAATACTCGAACCCCCGGCGGAAGCCGCCCTTCAGCGGGGCGCCGGTGCGGTCGGTGGCGAGATTGAGGGTGCGCGTCGGCGGCAGCAGCTTGCGGCCGCCCAGGTGGTCGTAGAGGAAGAGGCCGGTGCGCAGAAGCCAGGCCGGGCGCAGGCCCTTGGCGTGCGGCAGCACGAAGCGGAGCGGCCAGATGATGTGCGGCGCCATGCGCCACAGCACCTCGCGCTCCTGCAGCGCCTCCCGCACGAGGCGGAACTCATAGTGCTCCAGGTATCGCAGCCCGCCGTGGATGAGCTTGGTCGACCACGAGGACGTGCCGGACGCCAGATCGTCCTTCTCGGCCAGCATCACCGAATAGCCCCGGCCCACCGCGTCGCGGGCGATGCCGCAGCCGTTGATGCCGCCACCGATGATGAGAACGTCCACGTCGGCCATCGCCGCCGGCCCCCTGTTGCAGTGCAGCATCTTGGTTTCTGTTGGCTGCTTGAGCGGGAGACTAAGCGAAACAAAACGAACGTCAAGCGAAACATAACTCGATTTAGGCGAAAGTCGCGTCGTCCACAGGTGGTTCTGATGGGCAGCTGAGGCTAAGCGTCTGAACCGAAAGGAAAGCCGGATCGGTCACGAACGCATGCGGCCCGCGGCGGGGGCCGCGGGCCTGGACGTCATCATCTCCGAGATGAGGTGAGGCGCCCGGCCAAGGATGGCCGGGGCGCCGGGTCCGTCAGGCGGTGCGGGCCTGACCGGCGACGGCGGTGCGATCCCGGTTCGTCCGCCATTCCCGCCAGAGCGCCGGCAGCGCGAGCGAGGCGACCGCGAGGAGGGCGATCAGGGTCTTGGTCGCTTCGTTGAAGGCGCCGTAGTGGTGGTCGAAGCCCTTCAGGAGATAGATCAGGATCACGTGGAAGACGTAGACGTGCAGCGAATGGCGGCCGATCAGGCGGAGGAAGGAGAGCGTGAAGAGCCAGTGCAGCGCCTCGCCGATCCATCGCGTCGCCGGGTGCTCCGAACGCGGTCCGGCGATCATCAGCCAGCCGACCAGGTAGGCGGCGCCGGCGAAGTTGAGGAGGAAGAGGAGGCTGAACTCGCCGCGGATCTCGGTGGCGGCGATGCGCTCCACCACGCTCTGCGGCAGCACGTCGAAGCTGCGGCCGAGGCGCCAGGCCATGAAGAACACCACGATGCCGACGGCGCACCAGAGGAGGCCGGTGGCCCGCGGGTTCATCACCTTGTCCCAGTCGATCTGGCGGGTGGTGGTGAGGGCGCCGAGCACGAGGCCGCTCATGAACACCGCCTGCCAGGCGAACACGTTGAAGTGGGCGCGGAGCGCAAGGTCCGGATCGATCATCTTCATGCCCCGGTCCACCGCGTCGGCGAGCGGCAGGTGGGCACCGAACTGCACGGCCATCCAGGAGAGGAAGGAGCCGACCGCCACCACATGCCAGCGACCGGTGACGCAGAGCCAGACCAGCGGCGGCGCCACCATCATGTAGACGATGTACTGGGGCAGGATGTCCATGTAGGTGGGCTGGTAGAGGAGGGTCGCGGTGGCGAGCACGAACGACAGGTTGTTGTCGGCGAGCTGCCAGAGCCACGGCTCCCAGAAGGTGCTGCTCTCGGCCATCAGGAGGCCGAGACCCAGGATGGCGACGAGGCAGAACAGCTCCCATCCGTAGAGTTCGCGCGCCCGGCCGCGCACCTTGGCGGCGCCGACCTCATAGCCGCGCTTCTTCATCTGGCCGGCGTAGACCATGCCGACGAGCAGGCCGGACAGGAAGACGAAGCCTTGCGCGTCCTGCACGAAGCCGAGTTCCTGGTGGTTCACCTTGACGAGCAGATAGCCGCCGGTGAACACCAGATGGTTGAGCACCATGAAGACGAGAAAGTAGCCTCTGAGGCCATCAAGCGCTTCCAGGCGACGCATGTGGTTGCCTCCATCGTTCGCCGCCCGCCCGGTCCGGTAACGAGGTTGAAGGGGCTCGGTTCCGCTTGAGGCAAAGGAAGGCGAGGAGGCTTGAAGAAGCCGCATTTCCGCCGAAATCCGCCACGGAACCGGATGCGGTCCGATGCGTTTTCAAGGCTTGGATGCGCTGCACAATCGCTGTGGCGTGAACGCGACCCAATGCTCTTTTCGAGGACACCATGATCGACACCGTCAAGGACGCGGTCGTGCCGGTGGCCATTCGCGGCGCCCTTGCTGTCGCCACACTTATGCTGTGGTGGATCGCAATGGTTGTCGTGGGAAGCCTCACGGTGCTTGCCGCCTATGCCGCCACGTCGGCCCCGGTCTTTCTGACCCTTCATCAGAGCATGGCTCTGGTGGCCCTGATCCCGATGGTCCTGTTCGGGGCGTACCGTCTCGTCGAAGGCGGCTTCCGCACCGCCTGACCGGCGTTTCGACGTCATGGCCATCGGTTCGCCCTGCGCGGTCGGCCGACAGCCGGCCGCCCGTGCCAAACGGTCGCCGATCCCGACGGGACCGTGACCGGACGACGAGACGGACCGCTTTTCATGGCTCGACCGACCGCCCCCGGGGGGCTCGCTCTCGGCGCCCTCCTTCTGGGGGCGCTCCTGCCCATCACCGGATGTACCGCCCGCTACGACTTCAGCACCGTGGAAGTGGCCCGCACCGCCATGGTCGGCCTCTCCGGCCAGGACGTGCGCATGTGCGCCGGGTTCCCGGACCGTACGTCCACCGAGGACGGGGTCACCGTGTGGAGCTACGAGCAGGAGACCAAAGGCAATGGCCTCACGGTCTCCACGCCCGTGCTGTTCGGGGCCGCCAACACGGCGGTCAACATGTCGTCCGGCGGTTCTTGCCGCGTGCAGGTCCGCTTCAAGGACGGCCGCGTCGACCGGGTGGCCTATGCGGGCGACAACGACGGGCCGCGCGGGCGAGACTCCCTCTGCACGCCGGTGATCGACGACTGCATCACCTACGCCCAACGCTTCCGCCCAGGCCGCACCGTTCCGGTTGCGGCCGACGCTGTCGCGACCGGTTCGATCCCTGAGGGTGCCGCCACGCAGCCAGCGGCGACGGCCCCACCGGCCGTTCAGCCCGCCGCCCCGTCGCCGCCCAGCGTTCCGGCAAAGCCTTCCGCTCCGGCCAAGGGTCCGGCGCCGGGAGCATCCGCGCCGGCGGCGAAGGCCCAGCCGTCCGCGCAACCCGCCGAACCGCTTGCCGGAGCGGGTCTGCGGCCGACGGCCGGGTTCTGAGCCCGTCGACCAGCCGAGACGGTCAAACGAAAACGGGGGCGTCGCCGCCCCCGTGTCTCGTGTTTCGGATGCTTTCAGCCGCGCCTATTCTGCCGCCTCCCGCATCGGGGCCGGCGGCGTCACCACGGCCGGGCGGACCGGCAGATGGGTGACGCGCGGGTCGTGCACCGCCACCGCGCCGCCGTGGACCGAGGCGGTCACCGGCTCCTCCTCCTCCGGGGCGTTCGGCCGGAAGGCCCAGGCGAAGATGCGCGCCACCAGCCGCCCGAGGTCGTCCATCAGGGTGTAGACGGTCGGGATGAAGATCAGCGACAGCACCGTGGAGACCAGAAGGCCGCCGATCACCGCGATCGCCATCGGCGCGCGGAACTCGCCGCCCTCGCCGGTGGCGAGCGCCGCCGGCACCATGCCGGCCGTCATGGCGAGCGTGGTCATGATGATCGGCCGGGCGCGCTTGCGCCCCGCGTCCACGATGGCGTCGAACTGGGGCACGCCCTTGCGCTCCTCCTCGACCGCGAAGTCGACGAGCATGATGGCGTTCTTCGTCACGATGCCCATCAGCATCAGGATGCCGATGACCACCGGCATGGACACCGCGTTCTGCGTGACGAGGAGAGCCACCACCACGCCGCCGACCGAGAGGGGCAGGGACGCCAGGATGGTGAGCGGCTGGAACACGCTGGCGAACAGCAGGATCAGCACCACCAGCACCATCATGATGCCGGCGCCCATGGCGGCCGCGAAACCGGCGAACACCTCGCCCATGATCTCCGCGTCGCCGGCCTCCTGGATCCGCACCCCCGCCGGCAGGTTCACGGCCGCCGGCAGTTCCTTGATGCGCTCCAGGCCCTGGCCGATCTCGAAGCCCGGCGCCATGTCGGAGCCGACCACCACCCGGCGTTCCCGGTTGAAGCGGTTGATGGACGACGGTCCCTGGCCGAACCGCACCTCGGCCACCGAGGCGAGCGGCACCGTGGTGCCCCGGTCGGTCGGCACGCGCAGGTTCTCGATCACCGCGAGGTCGGCCCGGTGCATGCGTTCCAGTTCCACCCGGATCGGGATCTGACGGTCGCCGACAGTGAACTTGGCGAGGCTGGAGCCCTGGGCGCCCACGGTAGCGACCGAGACGGTCTGCGAGATGGCCTCCGGCGAAACGCCGAGGTCGGCCGCCTTGTCGAGGTCGGGGATCACGCGGATCTCCGGCCGGTCGAGGGCGGCGGCGGCGGACGGGTTGGAGAACATCGGATCGCGCCGCATGTCGGATTCCAGCGCCGCCACCGCGTCGGAGAGCGCCTCGCCGTCGCGGCTCATCAGGCCGACGGAGAGTTCCCGTTCGCCGCGGTCGTTGACGTAGGACCAGCGGATGTCCGGGATGGCGGCAAAGCGCGCCGCGATCACGTCCTCCATCACCTGCTGGCTGCGTTCGCGCTCGCCCTTGCGGGTGAGGTTGATGATCACGGCGGCGCGGCGCACCTCCAGCGTGCCGGTCGGCGAGGTGCCGCCCATCACGAACACGCTCGCCACCTCCGGCAGGTCGGCGATCGTCGCCTTGATGTCGTCGGTGGTCTTCACCGTGTCGTCCAGACTGGCGCCCGGCGGCAGTTCCACCGAGGCGACGATGCGCGAGGCATCCTCCGCCGGAATGAAGCCGGTGGGCAGGAACTGCATGCTCCAGATGGAGGTGGCGAAGAGCCCGATGCCGGCCACCAGGGTGATCCAGCGGAACCGCAAGGTGCCGCGCAGGAACCCGGTGTAGCCGCGCATGATGAGCCCGTCTTTCTCCTCCGCGTGGCCGTGGTCGCGCAGGAAGTAGGCGGCCATCATCGGTGTGATGAGGCGTGCGACGAGGAGCGAGAAGAAGACCGCCACCGCCACGGTGAGGCCGAACTGCTTGAAGTACTGGCCGGCGACGCCGCCCATGAAGCTCACCGGCGCGAACACCGCCATGATGGTGAGCGTGATGGCGATGACCGCGAGGCCGATCTCGTCCGCCGCCTCGATGGCCGCCTTGTAGGGCTTCTTGCCCATGCGGATGTGGCGGACGATGTTCTCGATCTCCACGATCGCGTCGTCCACCAGGATGCCGGTGACGAGCGTGATGGCGAGAAGGCTGACGAGGTTCAGCGAGAAGCCCATCATGCTCATCGCCCAGAAGGTGGGGATGGCGGCCAGCGGCATGGCGACCGCCGCGATGATGGTGGCCCGGAAATCGCGCAGGAAGATGAACACCACGATGACGGCGAGAAGCGCACCCTCGATGAGGGTGTGCATGGCGCTTTCGTAGTTGCCGTAGGTGTAGGCGACCGAGTTGTCGATCAGGCTGAAGTCGACGTTCGGATCGGCCGCGCCGAGTTCGGCGACCTTGGCGGCGACGAGGTCCGCCACGGTGGCGTCGCTGGCGCCCTTGGCCCGATAAACCGAGAAGGACACCACCGGCTCGCCGTTGAGGCGGGCGAACGAGCGTGGCTCCTCCCAGGCGTCGCTGACGGTGCCGAGTTCATGGAGCCGCACCTCCCGGCCGCCCGGCAGGGTGATGCGGGTGTCGGCGAGATCCGCCACCGAGCGGGCACCCGCGAGCGTGCGGATGGCCTGCTCCTGGCCGCCCACCTCGCCGCGACCGCCGGAGAGGTCCACGTTGGTGGCGCGCAGCTGTTCGTTGACGGCGGCGGCGGTGATGCCGAGCGCCATCAGCCGGTCCGGATCGAGCGACACGTGGATCTCGCGTTCTACGCCGCCGATGCGCTCCACGCGCCCGACGCCCTTCAGGCCCTGGATGGCCCGCACCGCCGTGTCGTCCACGTACCAGGACAGCTCCTCCAGGGTCTTGCCCGGAGAGGCGACGCCGTAGGTGACGATCGCCTGGTTCTCCACGTCGATCCGCTGGATGATGGGCTCGTCGATGGTGCGCGGCAGGTCGCCCCGGACCTTGGCGATGGCGTCCTTCACGTCGTTGACCGCCCGGTCCGTGTCGACCTCCAGGCGGAACTCGATCGCCGTGGTGGACTGGCCGTCGGTGATGGTGGAGGTCACGTTCTTGACGCCGGTGATGCCGGCAACCGTGTCCTCGACGCGCTTGGTGATCTGCGTTTCCAGCTCGGCCGGAGCCGAGCCGTTGTCCGTGATGGTGACGGCCACCACGGGCACGTCGATGTTCGGGAAGCGGGTGATCGGCAGGCCCATGAAGGACACGTAGCCGAGCGCCATCAGGACCACGAACATCAGGATCGGGAAGACCGGATTGCGGATCGCCCAGGCGGAAATGTTCCAGTTCATCCCTTCGCCCCTTCGCTGGTCGCCACCACCGGCGTGACGAGATCGCCGTCGCGCACGAATGTCCCGGCGCGGGCGACGACGCTCTCGCCTTCCGCGACGCCGTCACGGATTTCAAGCACGCCCGTGCCGGTGAGCCCGAGGGTCACGGTCCGGGTCTCGATCTTGCCGTCCTTCACCACCTGGATGGTGGCGGTGCCGTCGTTGTCGATCAGCACGGCCGACACCGGCACCACGACGCCCGTGGATTTGGCGATCTCCACCACGCCGCGCGCGAAGGCGCCGCTGCGCAGCCCCGGATCCATCGGCAGTTCGATGCGCACCCGGCCGAGCCGGGACATCTGGTCGACCACCGGCGAGATGAGCCGGATCCGGCCCGCGACCGGCTCGGTGTAGCCCGCCGGCGTCACTCGGGTGACGAGGCCGACGGAAAGCCGGCCGAGCGCCGTCTCGGAGACCTCGGCGTCGAGCTCGATCAGGCCGTCGCGCGCGATGGTGAAGAGCGGCCCGCCGCCCGGCGACGCGATCGCGCCCACGCGCGCCTCGCGGGTGAGGACGAGGCCGGCGGCCGGGGCCTTGATGTCCGACTTGGACTGGCGAAGTTCCAGTTCCGACCGCTGGGCGCGGACGAGCGCCAGATCCGCCTCGGCGACGGCCAGGCCCTGCCGGGCGCTGTTCAGGCGGGCGGCGGCGCTGGTGGCGGCGGCCTGCCGCTGGTCCAGCACCTCGGTGCTGGTGAAGCCCTTCTCGTTGAGGGCGCGGGCGCGGGTGAGCGCGGTCGCCGCCTCGTCGGCCGCAGCCTCCGCCTCCGCGATTTGGCTGCGCGCCTGGGCGATGGCCGCCTCGGCGCGGGCGATCTGCGAGGTGTTCTGGGCGAGCTGGATTTCGATGGTGTCCGTGGCGAGGCGGGCGACCACGTCGCCGGCCGCGACCGTGTCGCCTTCGTCGACCAGCACGGATTCGATGCGCAGCCCGTCGAGGTCGACGCCGACGCGGACCTCCTCGCGGGCGATCAGCGTGCCGGTGACGACGGTCTCGGCCGCGATCTCGCGGCGGACGGCTGCGACGACCGAGATGGCGGGCGCGGCGGGTGTGGTTGCGGCGGCGGCCGGTACGGGGTCCGCGGCGGCGGCCGGCGGCGGCGCGGCGGCCAGGACCGTGGTGGTGAGAAGCGCCAGGAAGAGCGGGACGCGCATGGCGTGAGGCTTTCGATCGGATGGGACGCGGTGAGCGCCGGGTGATGCTGTTCGATGTGGCGGATCTACGGACAAGGTCACGCCTTGGACGTGGTCCGGTACGGTTCTTCTGGTTGTCTAGAGGGTGCTCCTGTCGGGCCGTGCCAGCAGCAGGCCCTCCACGAGGCGTCGGAGGTAGGGTTCGAGCCGCTCGATGTCCGTTCCGGGCTCGAGCTCGAGCCGGAGCATCAGACCGTCGCCGATGGCAAAGAGCGCCAGGGTGGCGTACTCGGGGTCGAGATCCGGGTCGATCTCGCCGGTCGCCTGGCTCTCTTTCAACGCGCCGATGAAGGTGGTGCGCACCTCCTCCTCGATCTGATGGAAGCGACTTGCGACGGAGGAGTTGCGGATGGTCTCCGAGCAGACCTCCACCATGAGTGCGCCACAGTGGCTGATCTTGCTGGACCGCAGATAGGCCATACCGACACGGGTGATCCGATCGATCAGGCTACCGCCCTCGAAGAAGCCCGACATGGTGGCCTTGGCCATCTCCCGCTGGTCTTCGGCAATCGCCTCGATGATGGCGTCCTTGGACGGGAAGTAGCGGTAGACCGCGCCGGGGCTCATGCGGGCCTCCGCGCAGATCTGGCCCATGCTGGCCCCATGGAAACCGGACCGACTGAAGCAGGTCCGGGCAGCTTCGAGGATTTGCGCGCGGCGTTCGTCCTGCAGGGTGACCGGCGGGACGACGTCGGCCGGATCATCCGCAACAGCGCGCGGTCGGGAGGCATCGGGCATGGCAGTCTCGATCCAGGAGAGGCTCCGGCGTGGAGCGAACGTTCATTCGCATATGCGCCGTGCTCTCTCCGGAGTCAAGCATCGATGCGGTGCAGCAGGGGGCTCGCAGGTCAAATATGATGTGAGCAGCGACCGAACCGCAGGCTTGGGTCTGGCGCAGAAAGCGGAGCGGATACGCGTCGAGACGTCTTATCGAGAGCCGATGGCCGGTCGGCCACGCCCCGGCGGCGCGGAGGAAAAGAGGGCATATCTCCGCTACGGCGCCCAGCACCGGGCACAAGGTCCGCCCATCCGCGAGGCGGCAGAGGCGTCGATCAGGTCGGGAGTTCCGGGGTGCCGCACTTCCAGCGGGACAGCAGCCACTTGGGATGGGTGGCCAGCCACTCCACAGCCGCGAACTGACCCTGGAGCGCGCAGGCCATCATCGGACCTTCGAACGGCATGCGCTCCTGGCGGCATTCCTCCGGCGAAGACATCAGGCAGACGGTGAGAACCAGTTCGATCATGGCAGCGCTCCTTGGCGTCGGACCGGATGTCGCGATGCACAAGAAGGGCCAACCGTCGGGGGTGTGCCGACTTAAACGGTTTTACGCGGTTTTTTCTCCATCAGGCGGGTGATGGAGAGCGCAAGAGTTTTGTGCGGCGCACAAAACTCCGATCGGGAAAAAGTCCCTCCGAAAGCCTACGATTTAGGCAGCTTCGACGCGAATTGCCTACGGCTCACGCAGGCGAGTGCCGAACCGGCCGCCAGCAGGTGCAGCGGCCGGCCGGAGGGTGGGCTCAGCCCTTGGCGAGGGCACCGGCGATCTTGCCGGAGACGTAACCGAACAGCGCGCCGATGATCATCGAGGCCGACACCGTCAGGAACGGATTGACGCCGAGGCCGCCGGCGGCCAGGGAGCCGAGGCCGTCCTGCAGGTCGACGCCGCGATGGATGCAGTAGGCGGCGGTGCAGGCGTACCCGTAGACCGCCGACGGGATCTGGCCGAGCAGCGGAACCTGGGCGGCCGCGATCATGATGGCCACGGTGACGCCCACCCAGATCGCCGCCGTCATGGCGAGGTCGCCGATCGCCACGTTGGTGATCAGCAGGAAGGCGATCGTCGCCATCAGCGCGCCCCAGATGTGGGCCGGGATGTTGCTCTTCAGCGCGCCTTCGCCGCCACCGGAGTGGAAGAAGGCGGCCCAGGCCACGAAGGCCGCCCAGATCAACAGGCCGAACGGGCCGAGCGGGCTGAGGAACAGATAAGTCGCCACGGCGCCCAGAGCACCGATGACCACCGCCAGAGCAAGCACAAGATTCATGATTTTTCCTCCCTCAAGATGCCACGGGAGGTTGATGCCCGGCCGGCGCCGACAGCTGCGGGCCGATGCTCCGCAGTCCACGGTGGCGCCGAGACCCCCCGGTCTTTACCCTTCGAAACCGACCCGTGACGCCGTGACTATGGAGAAGACTTTCTATGCTGTCACCGCTGCAAGGTGCGGCATGATGGCATTCGAGACGATTTTTATCCGTATTTGAACCCCCGTGACTAGGGTGACCACGAACGGCAACTTTATCGCATTGCGACAAAACTTAGCCAGAACAGATGATGTCCTGGTCGCGTGGAAGATTGCATCGCAACAGGACTTGCCGCCCATTGTGGGAATGGTTACGGGAGAAAGCTGTTTATTGCGGGCCGTCTGGGCACCGATTCCGCCAGACACGAGCTTGAGCGCGGCAGGTTCCGTTGTCTGCGCCGCTGTGCTGCGGTGCAATTCACGCGCGAATATTTTCAGCCGGTTTTAGGCTCTCACCCTCTGCACCACGGGCCGGAAAATAGCGCGGGTGGAAGGCACGCTTTACGTATGTAATTTCGGGCATAAAAATTACATTTCTGAATGCCGCGGCGCTGTCATTTGAAGGGCTCGTTAACGCAGCCCGTCCCAAGATCCGCCCATATCGAACCGTCAGCGCGCGGATGGGGTGGAGCATGGAAGAGACGGATTTCTCGGCCTATCCGGCCGCCTACGGGCTGACCGCCGAGGCGCGTGCGGATGTCGTGGCCGCCTGGCAGTTGGTGAAGCCGGATCTGCCGCGCATCCTCAAGGGCTTCTATGACAAGTGGCTGCAGGTGCCGCGGCTCGCCCCCATGATCGAGGGTCGCCGCGACCACCTGATGGCGGCGCAGATGCGCCACTGGGAGCATCTGTTCTCGGCCCGCTTCGACGCCGCCTACCGGGACAGCGTCCGCAAAGTCGGCGCCGCGCACGTGCGGATGGGCCTGGAGCCGCACTGGTACATTGCCGGCTACAACGAGGTGCTCTGCGAACTGACGCTCGTGCTCGGCCGGAAGACGCGATGGAACGGCCCGATCGCCGCCCGCCGCACCGCCGCGGTGACCCGGGCGCTGATGCTCGACATGGATATCGCGATCTCGGTCTACCAGGACGCGCTGATCACCCAGGTCCGCAATCGTCAGGTGCGGGTCGATGCCGCCGTCAAGACCTTCAACGCCAGCGCTCACGCCATGGCGGCCTCCCTCGGCGAGGCGAGCCGCCGCCTGGAGGAGACCGCCGTGCGGATGAGCCGGCAGGCGGCCTCCACCACCGAGCAGGTGGCCGGAATGACCCGGCTGCAGCAGGAGACCGCCCGGGGGATCACCACCTCCGCCTCGGCCACGGAGGAACTGCACGCCTCCATCGGGGAGATCGGCCGTCAGGCCGAGACCAGCCGCGCGGTCGCCGACGACGCCGTGGCGGGCGCCCGCCGCACGCACGAATCCGTCACCCGGCTCACCGCCGCCGCCGAGCGGATCGGCTCGGTGATCCAGCTCATCTCCGAGATCGCTGACCAGACCAACCTCCTTGCCCTCAACGCCACCATCGAGGCGGCCAGGGCCGGGGAGGCGGGGCGGGGCTTCGCGGTGGTCGCCGCCGAGGTGAAGACGCTCGCATCCCAGACCACCCGCGCCACCTCCGACATCACCAGCCAGATCTCCGCCATCCAGGAGGCGACCCGCCAGTCCGTGGGCGACATCGCCGCCATCTCGCGCACCATCGACGACATCCAGACCATCGGCGCCGCCATTGCCGCCGCCGTGGAGGAGCAGGGCGCCGCCACCCGCGAGATCGCCACCAGCGTCCAGGCCGCTGCCCGCAACACCGACCACGTGTCGTCGACGCTCGCCAAGGTCAGCACCGGCTCTGACGACACGGTCCTCGCCGCCACCACCGTCACCGCCCTCTCCGCCGACCTCTCCGCGCACGCCCGCACCCTGGAGGACAGCCTGAAAGCCTTCGTCGCCGAACTCGCCGCGGCGTGATCCGAAGGCCGGGGCGTCACCCCATCCCCACTGTCCGGACGGTGCTTGGCGGCGGTCGCACCGGACGCCGCCGGCGTGGCTGCGCAGCCTTTTCCCTTTCATCGAGCCCGCGCGCGGGATAGAAAGCCCGCCACACCTTTCCCCTGATCAGACCCGGCCGACGGACCCACCATGGCGCGCGAATTCATCTACTACATGCACGGCCTCACCAAGTCCTACGGTGGTGGCAAGAAGGTGCTCGACACCATCCACCTGCAGTTCTACCCGGACGCCAAGATCGGCGTGCTCGGCCCGAACGGCTCGGGCAAGTCGACGCTGCTGCGCATCATGGCCGGGATGGACAAGGAGTTCACCGGCGAGGCCTGGCTCGCCAAGGGCGCGACGGTGGGCTACCTGCCGCAGGAGCCGCAGCTCGATCCGTCAAAGAACGTCCTCGACAACGTCATGCTCGGCGTCGCCAAGGACAAGGCGCTGATCGACCAGTACAATGAGCTGATGATGGACTACTCGGACGAGAACGCCGAGAAGGCCGCCAAGCTGCAGGACATCATCGACTCCAAGAACCTCTGGGACCTGGACAGCAAGGTCGAGATGGCCATGGACGCCCTCCGCTGCCCGCCGGGCGACGCGGACGTCAACCTGCTCTCCGGCGGCGAGAAGCGCCGGGTGGCGCTCTGCAAGCTGCTCCTGGAGGCGCCCGACCTCATCCTCCTCGACGAGCCGACCAACCATCTGGACGCGGAATCGGTCGCCTGGCTGGAGAAGCATCTGCGCGAGTTTCCCGGCGCCGTGCTGATCATCACCCACGATCGCTACTTCCTCGACAACGTCACCGGCTGGATCCTCGAGCTCGACCGCGGCCGCGGGATTCCCTACGAGGGCAACTACTCGGCCTATCTGGAGAAGAAGGCCAAGCGCCTCGCCCAGGAGGGCCGCGAGGAGGCCGCCCGCCAGCGGGCGCTGGAGCGCGAGCGCGAGTGGATCGGGGCGAGCCCCAAGGCCCGGCAGGCCAAGTCCAAGGCGCGCATCAAGTCCTACGACGAGCTTCTGAAGCGCAACGAGGAGCGCCAGACCCTCGGCACCGCGCAGATCATCGTGCCGCCCGGTCCGCGTCTCGGCGACGTGGTGCTGGAGGTGGAGCACCTCTCCAAGGGCTATGGCGACCGGCTCCTCATCGACGATCTCTCGTTCAAGCTGCCGCCCGGCGGCATCGTCGGCATCATCGGGCCGAACGGCGCGGGCAAGACCACGCTCTTCCGCATGATCACCGGCCAGGAGACGCCCGACGCCGGCGCCTTCCGCCTCGGCGAGACGGTGCAGCTCGGCTACGTGGACCAGAGCCGCGACTCGCTCGACCCGAACAAGACCGTGTGGGAGGAGATCTCCGGCGGGCTCGACGTCATCACCCTCGGCAAGAAGGACGTGAACAGCCGGGCCTATTGCTCGTCGTTCAACTTCAAGGGCGGCGACCAGCAGCAGAAGGTGGGCTCGCTCTCCGGCGGCCAGCGCAACCGGGTGCATCTGGCCAAGATGCTGAAGTCGGGCGCCAACGTCCTCCTCCTCGACGAGCCGACCAACGACCTCGACACGGAAACGCTGTCGGCCCTGGAGGACGCGCTGGAGGATTTCGCCGGCTGCGCCGTGGTCATCAGCCATGATCGCATGTTCCTCGACCGCCTCGCGACCCATATCCTCGCCTTCGAGGGCGACAGCCACGTGGAATGGTTCGAAGGCAACTTCGAGTCCTACGAGGAGGACAAGAAGCGCCGCCTCGGCGCCGACGCGGTGAACCCGCGCCGGATCAAGTACAAGCCGCTGACGCGGTGAGGGGAGGGGCCGTGGGCCTGCTCCCGTGTTAAAGTGAAAAATTGCCTCTCGATCTTGCATCGAGAGGCAGGCGCTGACACCAGGATCTGTCTTGGGAGATCATCGATGGCAGAAGCCTCAGAAAGCTTGAAGGCGCGTTCCGGCAGCGAACCGGATAAGCCGGGGCTGGTCCGCTTCGAGGTCTTTGCACGCCCCGAGGATCGCGATCTGCTGCGGCGACTTGCGGAGCGATTGGCCACGCCGGGCGCGGACGACCTGCGGTCGGCAATCACGCGCCAGGTCGCTGATCAAGCGCCGGATGAGCAACCCTTTGAACGCGGCGGCATCGTTCGCGCCATGCGGGCCTCTCCACTGGTAGGGTCCGGCCTCGACCTTGTCCGGGATCGTCATCCGGGGCGGTTGTCCGACCTTTGACCAAGTATCTGCTCGACACGAACATCATCAGTGAACTGGTGAAGCCGGCGCCGGCGCCGCGAGTGCTGCTTTGGCTCGAGCAATGCCCAGACGCGGATCTTTACCTGTCCACCCTGACGGTCGGCGAAATCCGGCAGGGCATCCTACGGCTCAGCGACGGGGCGCGCAGGCGGCGTCTGGAAGCCTGGTTCACGGGGCCGACGGGACCGGCCCAGCTCTTTGCGGGACGGATCCTGCCGTTTGGTATTGCGGAAGCACTGTGCTGGGCCGAACTCCGGGCGATCGGATACCGTGATGGCCGGCCGCGTGACGCCTTGGACACCATCATCGCCGCCACCGCGAAGGTGCACGGGTGCGTGGTGGTGACACTGAACGGCCGCGACTTCCCTGATGTCGAAGTCCTGGATCCAAATGCGGCGTGATCCCCAGAAGGTGCTGTTGCGCTTTCCACGCCTCTTCATCGTGGCGGTCGCGCGCTGACACCCGCGCTGCACCGCCCCCACCGCTGCTTGGCAGGAGACCGCATGCCCGCCATGATCGTCACCGGAGCCGCGCGCGGCATCGGCCTCGAACTCGTCCGGCGCGCGGTCGCCGACGGGCGTCGGGTGATCGCCACCCACCGGCCGGGGCCGCCGTCGCAGGCGCTTGACGACCTTGCTGCGGCGCATCCGGCGAAGCTCCGCCTGATGGCGCTCGACGTGGGCGATCCGGCCGACGTGGAGGGGTTCGGTGCCCGGGTCGGCGAGCCTGTGGACGCGCTCGTCAACAACGCCGGCGTGCTCCTGGAGCGCAACGCCGACACGCTCGCCCAGACCATGACCTGGGCGGCATTCGAGACCTCGTTCCGGATCAATGCCATCGCGCCCTTGTTCGTCGCAAGATCGGTGCTGCCGCTGATGACGGCGCCGGCCCGGATCCTGACGATCTCCAGCTTCATGGGCTCCCTCTCCTACGCCAAATCGGACACCACCGCCTACCGGGCGTCGAAGGCGGCCGTGAACAAGGCCATGCAGGCGCTCGCCACGGATTTAGCCCCGCGCGGCATCGCCGTCGCGGTCATCCATCCGGGCTGGGTGCGCACCGACATGGGCGGCGCGGGCGCCGATCTGTCGGTTGAGGAAAGCGCCGCCGGCGTTCTCGCCGTTCTCGACAGGCTGGACCTTTCCGGCACGGGGCGGTTCTATCGGGTGGACGGCACCGAGGCCCCCTGGTGATCGTTCGGCGCGTCCCTCGGTCCAGCAGGCCTGTTTTTCGCTCCTCCTTCAGGACTTCACGCCCATGACCGCCGACCCCGTCCGCCTTGCCCTTTCCCGCGACGAGGCGCTCGTCCTCCACGAATGGCTCGCCCGCGTGGTGGACGAGGAGAACGGCGAGGAGATCGCCCACACGGTGGAAAGCGACGCCGAGATCTGGGCGCTGGAGGCGCTCCGCATCCTTCTGGAGCAAGCCTTGCCGGAGGCCTTCGCCGAGACCAGCGAAAAGGCCCTGAAGGCCGCCGCCAAGCGGATCGTGACGGCCAACGGCCCCTGGGCGGCGGCGGACGACAAGGGCTGAAACGGCCACGGCCAAGGTCCGGTTACGCACGGATACACTTGCGCGACATGCCGGCATACATTTGCGACAGCACAGGCCCACAGTCGGCCCCGTTGTTCCACGGGGGATCCGCTTCCATGTCACGCACCCATCCGGCCGGCTATTCCGCCGCGCAGATCGCCCTCCACTGGGCGATCGCGGCACTCATCGCCTTCCAGCTCATTTTCGCCGAAGCCATGGAGGAGATGGTCGAAGCCGCCGAGGCCGGCCATCCACTCACCGGCACCGCATCCCTGATGGGCGACCTCCACATCGTCGCCGGCGTCACCGTGCTCATCCTCGCGGCGATACGGCTCTTCCTGAAGCTGACGCGTGGGACGCCGGAACCCAATGGATTCTCCTGGGCGGCCGTCCGCCTCGCGGAAGGCGTGCACTGGCTCTTCTACGCGCTGATGGTCGCCGCGCCGGTCAGCGGTCTTGTCGCCTACTACGTCAGCGAAGCTGCCGCCGGGCCGCACAAGCTGATGAAGCCGGTCTTCATCGTGCTCATCCTGCTCCACGTGGTCGGCGCCCTCTGGCACCAGATGGTCGCCCGCGATGCCACCATGCGCCGGATGATTGCGCCCTCGCCCTGAGATCGGAGCCGCGACGGATCGTGCGGCAGGAGTGGTTTCGGCTTTTCCGGCAAGGATCCGTCGCCTATCATCCGGGCGAACAGCGTCGGCATCCGTCGGGTGCGGACGATCGCCCGGAGCCCCTCCCATGGATCTCGTCTCGCGCGTCGCCCCGCAGCCGAAAGTGCTGCCGGCGCGAAACCTCTCCCTTCATGCCGTCGCCGCCCTCATCGCCGACGGCGACGGGTTCCGAACCCGCCCGGTGGATGGGTTCGACGCGGATCTGGAGGGGATCCCGGAGGATCGGCACCGCGGCTTCACCCGCAAGGCCGGCGGCCGCGAGCCCTGGTATCCGCGCGGCACGCTCATTCGCTCCGGCCGGCAGATCACCGTCGTGTCGGTGGAGGACCTCGCCGCCATCGCCGCCGACCTCGACCTTGCGGCCATCGACCCGGCGCTGATCGGCGCCAATCTTGTGGTGGAGGGCGTCGCGCACGCCTCCTTCCTGCCGACCGGCACGCGCCTCTTCTTCGAAAGCGGCGCGAGCCTCGTGGTGGAGGGCCAGAACGCCCCGTGCCGCAACTCCGGCAGGGCCCTTGCCGACGCCCATCCGGGCCGCCCCGACCTGGAACTCGGCTTCGTGAAGGCCGGCGATCGCCGGCGCGGCCTGCTCGCCACCGTGGAGCGGGCCGGACGGATCGCGCCGGGGCCGGTCAAGGCTCGCCTGCCGGAGCAGTGGCTCTACGACGTCTGAGCGCCGGAGCGGGGCGCGACGTCGGCGTCCGGCACCGAATCGACGGTCGGGTAGTAGGGCTTGATGTCGACGAGCGGCGTGCCGTTGCGGCAGTCCACCTGTTCGATGGCGATCCGGCCGATCTCCATGTCGATCTCCAGGATCCGCGCCACCGCCACGGCAATCGGGTTCGGCCGGGCCGGCGAGCGGATGGAGAAGACCCCGCGCGGCCCGTCCGCGTGGCGGGGGAACTGCACCAGCACGTCGCGCTCCGCCTCGTCCATCCAATAGAGCAGCATCAGGTGGCTGTAGCGGTCGAGGCCCATCAGCCCGGCGCGGTAGAAGGGCTCCACCTCCACGATGGCGTGGCCGCCGCGCTCGCGGGCGATCAGCACGTTGTGCGGACAGTCCGCCCGCGTCTCCCAAGGCGTCCAGATCCGGCCGATGAAGGTTACTTCCTGGTCGGGCGGGGTCGGCGGCGGTCTGGCGGTGTCGCTCATCGCGGTCGGGCGGCTCGGGCTTTCGGGGGCGGCGGACACCGGCGGATCCATGGCCGTCCGCCCCGATGCGCGCAGTAGATCACAGGCGGCAGAGCCGCGCCAAGCCGCGTCCGTCGGGTGGGGTCGGCCGTGCCTGACTCATGCCGAAATTCAAATTGTCCTAATCGTTGAAAGGAGTTCGCCAATTCCCCCTGCTAGGGTGTCCCTGTCCCTGGCATACAGCCCCTTGGTTCATTCATGATCGATACCAATCTCGTCGACTTCCGCAGCCTGGATCTCGACACCTCGTCCACGCGACGCAACGAACTGATGCGGGGGGTGGCTTCGCTGTTCGCCTTCGCGTCGGAGCGGTGCACGCTGGAGCAGATCGAGATCTACGACGACGTGATGTCCCGGCTTGCCGAGATGGTGGAGCGTGAGGCGCTGGCATTCGCGGCGGAGAAGATCGCACCGCTTCGCCGGGCGCCACAGAACGTGATCCGCCGTCTCGCCGCGGACGAGGACGCGACGGTGGCCGGTCCGGTGCTGGAGAAGTCGCCGGTCCTCAGCGAACGCGACCTCCTGGACGTGGCCGGCAACCGCGGCAACGAACATCTGCTCGCCATCGCGCGCCGCTTCCACCTGTCCGAGGCTGTGACCGAGACGGTGGTTTCGCGCGGCGATCCGAGCGTCAAGCGCACCGTCGCCAGCAACCACGGCGCCATCCTGGGTGAGCGGGCGCTCGCCGAGATCGTCCACCAGGCGATGACCGACGTGGAGACCGCCAAGGCGCTCGGCACCCGGCCGGACACCCCGGACGGGGTCATCGAGGCCCTGACCGAGAAAGCCGCCGAGGAGGTCCGCCGGGCGCTCCATTCGGCCGGCAAGGACCGGCCGATCGCGGACCTGCAGGAAGCGGCCCGCCGGGCGGCGGAGCGCATGAGCAACACCTACTGGCTCGGCCTCTACGACTTCGAGAGCGCCTGGGAAAAGCTGCTCAACCAGGGCGGCCGGCGCGTCGCTTCCGAACCGCTTCTCTTCCAGTATGCCGCCGAGGACCGCTTCGCCGACGTGGTGTCCGTCTTCGCCATCCTGGCGGACCTGTCGCTGGAGGAGGCCAAGCACTGGCTGGTGCGCACCGACGTGGAGCCCTTCGTCACCAGCGCAAGGGCCCAGGGCTTCAAGATGACCACGGTTCAGATGCTGCTGAAATCCGGCCCCTGGAAGCACCGTCTGACGCCCGTGCAGCGCCGCGACGCGCTCAACGCGTTCGTGGAGATGGATCCCAGACAGGCCCGGCAGCGTTTGCAGGCTTGGCGTGAGACCCGCATGGCGATATGAAAGAGATCGTTTTCATTTCTACGTAATTTCTACAATTATCCGCGCAAACCGTCCGACGCCCGTAGTGCCCGCACTGCGGGCGTCGTTCGTTGAGGCCGGGCGCACGGACTGTCGCCGCGAGACGGCGGCGCGGAAAGCGGTTGCACCACCGGGCGGAAAGGCATAAAGATATGTTTATGTCCTTTGCGGGCCGGAGAGCAGCATGGTACCCGACGTTCGCTCCACCCTCGATGATCTGGTAACGGCCCTGAAAAGCGCCGGCGAGCCGACACGTCTGCGCCTCCTGGCGCTGCTCTCGGCCGGCGAGGCGACGGTGAAGGACCTGACCGAGGTGCTCGCCCAGAGCCAGCCGCGCGTGTCGCGCCACCTGAAGCTCCTCACCGAGGCCGGCCTGATCGAGCGCCTGCCGGAAGGCGCCTGGGCCTACTACCGCCTGTCGGAGGACGGTCCTGGCGCCGCCACCGTCCGGGCCCTCCTCGGCCGTCTGGCCGCCGAGGATCCGATTCTCGTCCGCGATCGCCAGCGGCTCGACGCGCTGAAGGCCGACCACGCCGCCGAGGCCCAGCGCTATTTCGCCGCCAACGCCGCCGGCTGGGACCGCCTGCGCACCCTGCACGTGCCGGACGCAGCCGTGGAAGCGGCCGTGCGCGAGGCGCTCGGCGGGCGGCGCATCCACGCGCTCCTCGACATCGGCACCGGCACCGGCCGCATGCTGACGTTGCTCGCCGACAGCTACACCCGCGGCGTCGGCATCGACATGAGCCACGACATGCTCTCGGTCGCCCGCGCCAATCTCGCCGGCGCCGGCATCGACCACGCGCATGTGCGACAGGGCGACGTGACGGCCCTCGCCGTACCCGCCGGCAGCTTCGACGTGGTGGTGATCCACCAGGTGCTCCATTATCTGGACGATCCGGCCCGTGCCATCCGGGAGGCGGCGCGCGCGGTCGCCCCCGGCGGGCGGCTGGTGATCGTCGATTTCGCGCCCCACGGGCTGGAATTCCTGCGCACCGAGCACGCGCACCGGCGCCTCGGCTTCGGCCACGACCAGATGCGCGGCTGGATCGAGGCCGCCGGCCTCGACCTCGGCCTCGTCCGCGATCTGCCCGCCGAGCCGAACGGGGAGGAGCGGCTGACCGTGACCCTCTTCGTCGGCATCGACCGACGCATCGTGCTCGCCGACGAGCGCCGCTTCCTCCAGTCCGCCTGACCTCATCGTCTTCGACCGCAAGAACAATCCATCAAGGACGACCCCCATGCGTTTCTCCCGCAACATCAACGCCCTCGACCTTGGCGTCTCGTTCGAGTTCTTCCCGCCGAAGTCGGAGAAGATGGAAGAAACCCTGTGGGCGTCGATCGAGCGCCTTGCGCCGCTGAAGCCGCGCTTCGTCTCGGTCACCTACGGGGCCGGCGGCTCCACCCGCGAGCGGACGCACAACACGGTCTCGCGCATCGTCCGCGAGACGTCGCTGAAGCCGGCGGCCCACCTCACCTGCGTGGACGCCTCCCGCACGGAGGTGGACGATGTGGTGCGCGGCTACTGGGCGGCGGGCGTCCGCCACATCGTGGCGCTGCGCGGCGATCCGGCCGGCGGCGTCGGCGCGCGCTACCAGCCGCACACGGACGGCTACGCCTCCACGCCGGACCTCATCCAGGGCATCCGGGAGATCGGCGACTTCGACATCACCGTCTCCGCCTATCCGGAGAAGCATCCGGAAAGCCCGGACGTGCCGGCCGACATCGCCATCCTGAAGCGCAAGGTGGAGGCCGGCGCCACCCGGGCCATCACCCAGTTCTTCTTCGACAACGACCTGTTCGAGCGCTATGTGGAGCGCGTTCGCGCGGCCGGCATCGACATCCCAATCATCCCCGGCATCGTGCCGGTGGTGAACTTCGCCCAGACCGCACAGTTCGCCCGCAAGACCGGCGCCTCGGTGCCGAACTGGCTCGCCCAGCGCTTCGAGGGGCTGGAGAACGACCCGGCCACCCGCCAGCTGGTGGCCGCCGCGGTCGCTGCCGAGCAGGTGATGGATCTGGTGGACCGCGGCTACCGCGACTTCCACTTCTACACCATGAACCGGGCGGATCTCGTCTATGCGGTCTGCCATATGATGGGCCTGCGCGCCGACCAGCCGGTGTCCGCCGAAGCGACGAAGGCCGCGTGAGCGCCTCCCATCGCCCGTCAAATTGAGAAAGCCGTCCGATGACCAACGCCCCGTCGACGATCGAGACCACCCTCCGTGCCCTCGCCAAGGATCGCATCCTGGTGCTCGACGGCGCCATGGGCACCATGATCCAGCAGCACCGCTTGACCGAGGCCGACTTCCGCGGCGACCGCTTCAAGGACTGGGGTCGCGACCTCAAGGGCAACAACGACCTGTTGTCGATCACGCGGCCGGACGTGATCAAGACCATCCACCTCCAGTATCTGGAGGCGGGCGCCGACATCCTGGAGACCAACACCTTCTCGTCCACCACGATCGCGCAGGCCGACTACGGCATGGAGGCGCTCGCCTACGAGCTCAATTTCGAGAGCGCCCGCGTCGCCAAGGAAGCCTGCCGCGAGGTGGAGGCGCGCGACCCGTCGCGGCCGCGGTTCGTCGCCGGCGCCGTCGGGCCGACCAACCGCACCGCGTCCATCTCGCCGGACGTCAACAACCCGGGCTTCCGGGCCGTGAGCTTCGACGACCTCCGCATCGCCTACGCGGAGGCGGTCCGCGGCCTGATCGACGGCGGCGCCGACATCATCCTGATCGAGACCGTGTTCGACACCCTGAACGCCAAGGCGGCGCTCTTCGCCACCGAGGAAGTGTTCGAGGAGAAGGGCATCCGCCTGCCGATCTCGGTCTCCGGCACGATCACGGACCTCTCCGGCCGCACCCTTTCCGGCCAGACGGCGGAAGCCTTCTGGTACTCGGTCCGCCACGCGAACCTCTTCTCCATCGGCCTCAACTGCGCTCTCGGCGCCAAGGAGATGCGCGCCCATGTGGCCGATCTCGCCCGGGTGTCGGACACGCTCGTCTGCGCCTATCCGAACGCCGGCCTGCCGAACGAGTTCGGCGAGTATGACGAGAGCCCGGAGGCCATGGCCGCCCTCGTCGGCGAGTTCGCCCGCTCCGGCCTCGTCAACGTGGTCGGCGGCTGCTGCGGCACCACGCCGGACCACATCCGCGCCATCGCCGAGGCCGTGAAGGGCCTGCCGCCGCGCGTGCTGCCGGTCATCGAGCCGCGCATGCGGCTCAGCGGCCTGGAGCCGGCGGTGATCGCCGCGTGATAGGGTGAGCCCAGTCTACGGAGCGCGGTCATGACACAAGAGCGGAATTCTAAGACAACACGCCCACCTAAGGTCGTCTACGGACCCAACGTCGAGATGCCGGTTGGGACGCATGAAGAGCAGGAAGCGGCCTGGCTTCAACTGCAGGCGGTGTTTCGGAATCCGCCGGAACCAGGCCCCGACGCGTGTCCGCCCGGCCAATACGGATCGCGCGAAGAGTGGTACGACGACCGGAGCCGGTGAGGCCCGCGGGGAACGAATGATGGTGCCGACCGTGGACAGCAATGTCCTGATTTATGCGATCGACCCGCGCAACCCAGGCAAGGCCAAGGTCGCGGATGCGGTACTGAAAGCGGTCCGGGCCCGTGGCGGCCTGATCGCTTTGCAGGTCATAAACGAGACCTATCGGGTATCGACAGGCAAGCTCGGCTGGCCGCTTGTCGTCGCCGAGCAGTACCTCCGGACGATTCCGCTCGGGTTTCCGACTTTTGCTCCAACAACGGCAACGGTGATGCAGGCTCTGAACCTCGCGTCGCGCGGGCTCTTCTCCATCTGGGACGCCAATCTGCTGGCCGCGGCCCGGCTCGCCGGATGCACCCATATCTTCTCCGAGGACATGGCCGAAGGTGACAGTGCCGCGGGCCTGGAAATCGTGAACCCCTTCTCCGGCGACGCGCTGTCCGAGCGCGCTCGCGCGCTGCTCTCCCTCTGATCGGTACGCACACCTGATGACCTCCACCTCGGCCCAGACCGCTCCCTCCGCCGCCTTCGCCACCTTCGTGGTCGTCGGCGAACGCACGAACGTCACCGGCTCGGCGCGCTTCCGCAAGCTCATCAAGGACGGCGACTACGCGGCCGCCCTGGAGGTCGCGCGCAATCAGGTGGAAGGGGGCGCGGTCGTCCTCGACGTGAACATGGACGAGGGCCTTCTCGACAGCGAGAAGGCCATGGTGACCTTCCTGAACCTGATGGCGGCGGAGCCGGATATCGCCCGCATCCCGGTGATGGTGGACTCGTCCAAGTGGTCCGTCATCGAGGCGGGGCTGAAATGCCTCCAGGGCCGCGGCATCGTCAACTCCATCTCCATGAAAGAGGGCCGGGAGGCCTTCATCAATCAGGCCAGGCTGGTCAGGCGCTACGGCGCGGCGGTGGTCGTCATGGCCTTCGACGAAGTCGGGCAGGCCGACACCTTCCAGCGCAAGATCGAGATCTGCGAGAAGTCCTACCGCATCCTGGTCGACGAGGTCGGCTTTGCGCCAGAGGACATCATCTTCGACCCGAACATCTTCGCGGTCGCGACCGGCATCGAGGAGCACAACAACTACGGCGTCGACTTCATCGAGGCGACCCGCTGGATCCGTCAGAACCTGAAAGGCGCGCACGTCTCCGGCGGCGTGTCCAACCTCTCCTTCTCGTTCCGCGGCAACGAGCCGGTGCGGGAGGCCATGCACACGGTCTTCCTCTACCACGCCATCCAGGCCGGGATGGACTTCGGCATCGTCAACGCCGGCCAGCTCGGCGTCTACGACGACATCGACCCGGAGCTCCGCGAGCTCTGCGAGGACGTCGTCCTCAATCGCCGCCCGGACGCCACCGAGCGCCTCGTCGACGCCGCCCCGCGTTTCAAGGGCGACGGTTCGGCCAAGGAGAAGACGGCGGATCTCGTCTGGCGCTCCTGGCCGGTGGAGAAGCGGCTCGAGCACGCCCTCGTCCACGGCATCACGGAGTTCATCACCGAGGACACCGAGGAGGCCCGCGCCAAGGCCGAACGGCCGCTGCACGTCATCGAAGGGCCGCTGATGGCCGGCATGAACGTGGTCGGCGATCTCTTCGGCGCCGGCAAGATGTTCCTGCCCCAGGTGGTGAAGTCCGCCCGGGTGATGAAGCAGGCGGTCGCCTACCTGATGCCCTACATGGAGGCGGAGAAGGCGGCGAGCGGCTCCACCCAGTCGTCGTCCGCCGGCAAGATCCTGATGGCGACCGTCAAGGGCGACGTGCACGACATCGGCAAGAACATCGTCGGCGTCGTGCTCGCCTGCAACAACTTCGAGGTGATCGACCTCGGCGTCATGGTGCCGATGCAGAAGATTCTCGACACGGCCAAGGCCGAGAAGGTCGACATCATCGGCCTATCCGGCCTCATCACGCCGTCCCTCGACGAGATGGTGCTGGTTGCCGCCGAGATGGAGCGCCAGGGCTTCGACCTGCCGCTCCTCATCGGCGGGGCCACCACCAGCCGCATCCACACGGCGGTGAAGATCCATCCGCAGTACAAGGCGAGCCAGGCCGTCTACGTGACGGACGCGAGCCGGGCCGTCGGCGTCGCCTCCGCGCTCCTCGGCGAGAAGCGCCACGCCTATGTGGACGAGGTGCGCCGGGAGTATGCGCGGCTTGCCGAGGCGCACGCCCGCGGCCGCGAGGACAAGCGCCGCCTCACCATCCAGGAAGCCCGCGCCAACCGGCCCGACTTCGACTGGGCCGACCACCGCCCTGTAAAGCCCTCCTTCCTCGGCGTCCGGGCCTTCGACGGCTACGATCTCGGCGAACTCGCCCGCTACATCGACTGGACGCCCTTCTTCTCCACCTGGGAGATGAAGGGCACCTATCCGATGATCCTCGACGACGACCGCTACGGCGTCGCTGCCCGGGCGCTGTTCGAGGACGCCCAGGCCATGCTCCGCCAGATGGTGGAGGAGAAGTGGTTGACGGCGCGCGGCGTCATCGGTTTCTGGCCGGCGAACGCGGTCGGGGACGACATCGAGCTCTACACCGACGACAGCCGCACCACCCGGCTTGCGACGTTCCATGGCCTTCGCCAGCAGATCGCGCGCGACTCAAGCCGCTCCAACGTCTCCATCTCGGACTTCGTCGCCCCGAAGGAGAGCGGTGTCGCCGACTATGTCGGCGGCTTCGCGGTGACCGCCGGCATCGGCGAGGACGCGGTGGCGGCCCGCTTCGGTCGCGCCAACGACGACTATTCGAAAATCCTCTCCCAGGCCCTCGCGGACCGTCTGGCCGAAGCCTTCGCCGAGCGGCTGCACCAGCGGGTGCGGATGGAGTTCTGGGGCTACGCGCCGGACGAGGACCTTTCTCCGCAGGCCCTCATCGGCGAGACCTACCAGGGCATCCGCCCGGCGCCCGGCTACCCGGCCCAGCCGGACCACACGGAGAAGGCGACCCTCTTCCGCCTCCTCGACGCCACCGCCAACGCCGGCATCACCCTCACCGAGAGCTACGCCATGTGGCCGGGCGCCGCCGTCTCCGGCCTCTACTTCTCCCACCCGGAGAGCCACTATTTCGGCGTCGGCAAGATCGAGCGCGACCAGGTGGTGGACTATGCCGCGCGCAAGGGCATGAGCCTTGCCGAGACGGAACGTTGGCTGGCCCCGATCCTCAACTATGATCCGGACCGCGTCGCCGCGGCGGATGCCGCCGAGTAGGGGCATGCCGGTGGCAGGCACGCTTGGCGATCCCCGGATCCGGTTCTCGGAAAGGGTGCGGCACGCGTCCGGCGGCACGTGCTTTGGTTGGCATCGCGCGCCGTGCTATGCAGCGCGTCATGGCTGACGACGACGACTTCCTCCACGCGCCGGACGCGCCGCTGCACAAGGATCCGGCGTATCGCCGGGTCCTGATCCAGGCTGCCGTGCTCAACGGCCTCATGTTCTTCGGCGAAGGCCTCATCGGGCTCTGGATCGGGTCTGCGGCCCTTATCGCCGACGCGGTGGACTTCCTGGAGGATACCGGCATCTACCTGCTCGGCGTTGTGGCGATCGGCTGGGCGTTGCGCAGCCGTGCCCGGGCGGGCTTTATCATGGGGCTGGCGATGTTCGCCGTCGGCGTGGTCGCGCTCGCCCAGGTCTTCGTGCGGCTCTGGTACGGCGGCGTGCCGTCGCCGCTCGGCATGTCGCTCACCGCCGCCGTGGCGCTTGCGGTGAACGTCACCGTCGCGGTCCGCCTCCTGCCGTACCGCACGGGCGACAGCTCCATGCAATCGATCTGGCTGTCCACCCGCAACGACGCGCTCCTCAACGGGCTGACCATCGTGGCGGGTGTGCTGGTCGCGAACCGCATGGCCGCCTGGCCGGACATCGTTGCCGGCCTCATCATCGCGGGCGTCAACCTCTACGCAGCTCGAACCATCATCGTGGCTGCGCGCGCCGAACTGAAGGCCACCGAACCCGCGCCCGGATGACCGGCAGCCGGCTCCGCCGGCCGGTGGCTCGAGCAGGCCGGCCGCCGCGGCAGCCTGTCTGGCCGCCCCGCACCAGGCTCACTCGTCGAGCGCCCCTGCCCAGTCGCCGTGATCGTCCGGGTCGAACAGGATCCCGTCCGGCGCATAGCCCTGCAGCGGCTGCGGCCCCACCGACCAGCCCGGCGGCGGCGGGGGGATGCCGTCGGACGCGGCCGGCGTGCAGATATAGCCCGGCGGGCAGCCCGCCGGCTGCGGCGGCGGATAGGCGGGTTGAGCGGGTTGCGCGTAGCCGCCGTTCGGAACGGACGCGGGCGGCAACGGGACGCCATAGCCCCCGGCCGGCTGGCCATAGTCCTGCGGCGGCGTCCAGCCACCATGCCCTTGAGGCGGCGGCGCCCAGCCCGCGTTGCCCTGAGGCGGTGCCGGGGGGAGGGGATCGGTCGACAGGCGGCCGGGCGGCAACGGGAGATCGTACCCGGCGGCCGCGTCGGCCTGGCGCTGGGCCTCCACGCTCTGCGGCAGCACATGCGGCCAGTCGGTGCTTTGCGGCAGCTGGGCGACCGGGATGCCCTGGTCCATCTGGAAGGGCGGCGGCTCGCTCGAGGGCGCGGGCATCTTCGGTGTCGGCCGGCAGTAGCGATAGGTGCCCTTGGCGTTGTGACGGGCGAGGTCGAGGTGCAGGTGGTCCTCGTGCTTGCCGTCGGAGCCCGGTCCGAGCACCGTCGTGAACGGCCCGCACGCGCCCGCATGCACCTGGCGCAGGAACGCCCGGTCGGCCGGGCTGCCGCGCCAGCCCTTCTTCACCGTCACCGTGTAGCCGTTGGCGAGCACGAAGCCGCCCACGTCGAAGGCGTTGGCAAAGGCATGCTCGGAAAGCCGCGCGCCGGGCACGTTGTTGCGCGAGCGGCAGTTGTAGGTGCCCATGGAGCGGATCTCCACCACGGGCACGCCGTAACGCTCGTAGGCGGCCGGCATGACGGCGGACTGCACCCAGGCCTCCAGCGCCGCCGTCATTGGGCAGGACATGACGACCGCCCGGCTGCCGATCCGGACCGTGCCGTCGGCGAGCGCCGACACGCGAAGCGGCCGGTCGAGGCCGCAGATGCCCTTGCCTTGGATCGCCTCGGCGGGGGTGATCAGCGGCGACAGCTTCACCTGCTTGCGGGCGAAGCAAGCGGCTTCCGCCTGGGCGCGCCAGGGCTCGCGCTCTTCCCAATCGAAGAGCCCGCAGCCGGCGAGCGAAGCCGACAGGAAGACGAGGAGTGCGGCGCGGAACGCGGAACCTGGGGCCATGATGCCCGTCAGATTGCGCCCGAGGGCTTAAGCGTTCGTTGACGATGACGGCGCCGGTCGGTCCGCCTCAACCGGGCGTGGAGGTCGGGCGAGCCGTATCTTCGCGCGCGGATCCTCAGATGGAGCCGACCGTCTTCAGCCGCACGCGCGGGTGCACCTCGGCCTGGCTCATCACCGTGGTGTGGGCGCGGAAGCGCTCCACGATGGAGCGCACGAAGGGGCGCGCCATCGGGCTCGTCATCAGCACCGGCAGTTCGCCCTTGCGGGCGGCGTCCTCGAAGGCGTCGCGCACCAGCATCACGAACTCCTGCAGCTTGGAGGGCGCCATGGCGAGCCGCCGGTCGTCGCCTTCGCCGACGATCGATTCCAGGAAGGCCTGCTCCCAGGCGGGCGACAGGCTGATCAGCGGCAGGTAGCCGCCGACGGCGGTGTTCTGGGCGCAGATCTGGCGGGCGAGGCGGGCCCGCACGTGCTCGGCGATCGTCTGGGTGGAGCGGGAATGGCCCACCGCCTCGGCGATGCCCTCCAAGATGGTGGAGAGGTCGCGGATCGAGATGCGCTCGGTGAGGAGCGCCTGCAGCACCCGCTGGATGCCTGAGATGGTGATCTGGCCCGGCACCAGGTCGTCCACCAGCTTGCCCTGTTCGGTCGGCAGTTCGGCGAGCAGCTTCTTCACGTCCGCGTAGGAGAGGATCTCCGCCACGTTGGCCTTCAGCGTCTCGGACAAGTGGGTGGAGAGCACGGTCGCCGGGTCGACCACCGTGTAGCCGCGGATGGCGGCCTCCTCGCGAAGGCGCGCCTCCACCCAGGTGGCCGGCAGGCCGAAGGTGGGCTCCGTGGTCTGGGTGCCCGGGATGGTGACCTTGCCGCCCGACGGGTCCATGACCATGAACTGGCCCGGGTAGAGCTGTCCCTTCCCGGCGTCCACTTCCTTGATCTTGATGATGTATTCGTTCGCCTGGAGCTGCACGTTGTCGAGGAGGCGCACCGGCGGCATCACGAACCCCATCTCCGAGGCGATCTGGCGGCGGAGCGCCTTGATCTGGTCGGAGAGCTTGTCGCCGCCTTGCGGATCGTTGATCAGCGGCAGGAGGCCGTAGCCGAGTTCCACGCGCAGGTCGTCCATCTTCAGCGCGGTCTGGATCGGCTCCTCGGTCGGGGCGGGCGGCTTCTCGGCCACGGCCTTGGCCATGGCGGTCTCCACCTCCCGGCGCACGTTGCGACGGCTGGCGAAGAAGGACATGGCGCCGGCGCCGAGGGCGAGCGCCATGAAGGGCACGAAGGGCATGCCCGGCAGGATGGAGAGAAGGCCCATCACCGCCGCCGACATGCCGAGCGCCGTCGGATAGCCGGAGAGCTGGGAGACGAGCGCCTTGTCGGCTGCGCCCGACACGCCGGCCTTGGAAACGAGGAGGCCCGCGGCCGTGGAGACGATCAGCGCCGGGATCTGGCTGACGAGGCCGTCGCCGACGGTCAGCACCGTGTAGGAGTGCGCCGCCTCCGACAGCGTGATCCCCATCTGCAGCGTGCCGATGATGATCCCGCCGATCACGTTGATGAAGGTGATCAGGAGGCCCGCGATCGCGTCGCCGCGCACGAACTTGGAGGCGCCGTCCATGGCGCCGAAGAAGGAGCTTTCCTCCTCCAGGGTCTTGCGGCGCAGGCGCGCGGTGGTCTCGTCGATGAGGCCGGAGGAGAGATCGGCGTCGATCGCCATCTGCTTGCCCGGCATGGCGTCGAGGGTGAAGCGCGCGGCCACCTCGGCGATACGGCCGGAGCCCTTGGTGATCACCACGAAGTTCACGATCACCAGGATCGCGAACACGATGATGCCGATGACGAAGTTGCCGCCCATCACGAAGTTGCCGAACGCCTCGATCACGTGGCCGGCGGCGTCGGTGCCTTCGTGGCCGCCCGAGAGGATCAGGCGCGTGGAGGCGAGATTGAGCGCCAGCCGCAGCATGGTGGCGATCAGCAGCACCGTCGGAAAGGCGGAGAATTCCAGCGGTGTCTGGATGAAGAGCGCCGTCATCAGGATCAGGATGGAGAAGATGATCGAGACGGCGAGGAAGAGGTCGAGGAGGAAGGCCGGCAGCGGCAGGATCAGGACGACCAGGATCGCCATGATGCCGATGGCAAAGCCCACGTCGCCCCGAAGGACCGTGTCCTTCAGCTCCAGCGTGGTGGGCCAGCGCAGACCGAAACGATTGCCGATGGGCGAACTGGTATCGGTCACGGGCGAGGCCACCCTTAGTTATGCAAAGAGACGAATGGGTAGGCAGAAAGTGCCGGGTTCACGGTTAACGCCCCGTTAATGGACGGGCGTTTCGCGCGTCTTCCAAGCGGCGCGGATGATCGCGTCGAGGCGGCGGCGGGTGGCGAGGGCGTGTTCGCGCGGGTGCGGCGGCGGGGCCGCTCGGCCGGAACCGTTCAGGCGCGCAACGGCCTGACGGTGACCTCGCCCGCAACCGGGGCGAAGTCCTTCACGAGGTCGGGGTCGAGCTTGTGCTCGCTCGCCATGGAGACCAGGTGCCGGTAGGCGAGGTCGGCCCGCATCGGCAACTTGTAGTTCCGTTCCTCCACCAGGGCACTGAAGATGTCCGCCACCGTCAGGATGTGGGTGCGCCGGTCGATGGCATCGCCACGAAGGCCGTCCGGGTAGCCGGATCCGTCGAGGAGTTCGTGGTGGTGCAGCACCATGTCGATCACCACCGGGTCGAAGCCGCCACCCGCTTCCAGGTAGGCGGCGCCGATGGACGGGTGCTTCTTCATGATGTGGAACTCGGCCGGCGACAGGACGCCGGGCTTGTCCAGGATCTGCAGCGGGATCTTCACCTTGCCGATGTCGTGCAGCAGCCCGGCCACGGCGATCTGCTTACGATCGGCCTTGTCGAGGCCGAGATGGTGCGCGAAGACCGACGCCACACCGGTGACCAGCAGGCTGTGCTGGTAGGTGCCGGCGTGCTGTTCGCGAACGGCGGAGAGCCACACGTCGAGGCCGACGCGATCGATGCTGTCCTGGACTGCAGTCGCCGCAGCCGTCACGGTGGCCGGGTCCACCGGCCGGCCGCTCATCAGGCCGTCGAACAGGCGGTTGAGAACGGCACCGGCAAGGCCCACCGACTGGGCGGCATCGCGCGGGTCGAGCCTGGGGGCCGGCACCGACCGCTCGCGCGCGGCGCCGAGCGGCGTCGGGCTGGCGTCCGCCCGGGGACGCGGTGTCCGGGCGAGTACGCCTTCCAGCGTCTTCAGAAGGCGCGCGCGGTCGAGCGGCCGGACGATGACGGCCGCCGCGCCGAGGGCATCGGCCTGAACCTTGTGCCGGCGGTTCCGCGCGTCGACGGCGATCACCGCCTGCGGCCCGCTCGCTCGCTTCAGCCCGGTGCGGAGCACGCTGATGGTCCGGGGCGCTTCCAGGTCGACGTCGAACAGGATGGTCGCGCCGATGGGCATCTGGTAGGTGGCGAACGCCTCCAGGTCGAGAGCCGTCACCGTTCCGAGCGAGGCGAGGCCTGCGGAAAGGGCTGTCGCGGCGGCGAGATCGTTGGCGACAACCCAGATGTCGAAATGCATGTCAGCATACCTATCGAAACGACAGTTAATGCAATCGCATGCACACCCATAATTATCGGTAAAAAACCTTTTCGTCGGCAAATCAGCGTGGGCCGTCACGCCACGGCGGTGCGGGCGGTCCCTGGTTCCGGCACGTCGATCCCCTCGGCCGTGTACTCGTTCAGCTTGTTGCGAAGGGTGCGGATCGAGATGCCGAGGATCTTGGCCGCGTGGGTCCGGTTGCCGAGGCAGTGGTCCAGCGTATCGAGGATCAGGTCGCGCTCCACCGTCGCCACCGTGCGGCCGACGAGAGCGCGGGTGATCGCCTCCGCCGTCTGGGCGGCGCGGGCGGCGGCGTCGTGGGGCCGGCTCTCCAGGCGCGGATCGAGCCTTGCGCCGTCCGGCGAGCGGATGGCGTCGACGCCGATGTCCGGGCCGGTGGCGAGGAGCACCGCCCGGTGGAGCGTGTTCTCCAGCTCGCGCACATTGCCGGGCCAGCGGGCGGCGACCAGCTCGCGCTTGGCATCGGCCGAGATCGTGCGGACCGGCACGCCATTCACCTCCGCGTACTTGCGCGCGAAGTGGTCGGCAAGGGCGACGATGTCGGCCGGCCGCTCTCGAAGCGGCGGGATCTTCAGATTCACCACGTTGAGCCGGTAGAGAAGGTCCTCCCGGAACGAGCCCTCCCGCACCGCGTCCGCCAGCACCCGATTGGAGGTCGCGATGATGCGGATGTCCACCGGCACCGGCTTGGCGCCGCCGACCCGGTCGATCACCCGCTCCTGGAGCGCGCGCAGCAGCTTGGCCTGCAGGCGCACGTCCATCTCGGAGATCTCGTCGAGGAGGAGCGTGCCGCCGCTCGCCTCCTCGAACTTGCCGATGCGGCGGGCCACGGCGCCCGTGAAGGCGCCCTTCTCGTGGCCGAAGAGCTCCGATTCCAGGAGGTTCTCCGGAATGGCGGCGCAGTTGACCGACACGAACGGCTTGTCGGCGCGGGTCGACCGCCGGTGGACGTGGCGGGCGAGCACCTCCTTGCCGGTGCCGCTCTCGCCGGTGATCAGGATGGAGGCCTCTGACGGCGCCACCTGGTCGGCGAGCTTGACCACCGCCGCCATCAGCTCGTCGCGCACGATGAGGTCGTGCCCTCCCGCCGTCACCGCGGCCAGGATGGCGGCGATCAGCTCCGCGTCCGGCGGCAGCGGGATGTATTCCTTGGCGCCGGCGCGGATCGCCGCCACGGCGGCGCGGGCGTCGGTGGCGGTGCCGCAGGCGACCACCGGGATGTGGATGCGCTCCGCCTCCAGGTCGCCGATGAGGCTGGCGATCGGCAGCGCCACGTCCACCATGATGAGATCGGCGCCGCGCCCGGAGCGCAGCGTCTTCAGCGCCATCTCGATGGTGTCCGCGTGCACCACGGACGCGCCCTTGTCCATGGCCATGCGGGTGGCCACCGTGAGCTGGCCGTCCAGGGTTCCGACGATCAGGAGCCGCATCGTTCCAACCTCACCGTTCGGACTTGATGATCTCGGTCATGGTGACGCCGAGCTTGTTGTCGACGAGCACAACCTCGCCGCGGGCGACCAGCCGGTCGTTGACGTAGACGTCGATCGCCTCGCCCACCTTGCGGTCGAGTTCCAGCACGTTGCCGGGGGCGAGCTTCAGGAGGTCGTGCACCTGCATGCGGGCGCGGCCGAGGATGGCCGACACCCGCACGGGCACGTCGAACACCGCTTCCAGCTCCGAGGCCGCGTGGGCGAGGTTGGGATCCTCGTCCTCATCGGGCCGCGGGGCGGCGGTGTGGGTGTCGAACGGGATGGACCCGTCGTCGGTCTCGTCGGCCATGGGTCAGCTCCGGTCCGCTTCCGGATCGGTCCCGTCGGGGCCGATCAGGGCGAGATGGGTTTGAAGGGCGGCGTCGATGGCCGCCTCGGTGGCGGCCCGGTCGAGCACGATGCCCCCGTCCGCCCATTCGATGCGGCAGTCGCCGCGCGCGATGTCCGGCTCGCCGAGCACCACCAGGCGGCCCTCGAAGCCGCGCTCCTGGACGATGCGGTCGAGGGCGCCGCGGATCGCCCCGGCGTCGTCGGCGGCCATGCGCACCACGAGGTGCGGCGCCTTGCGCAACGGCGCCAGGGCTTCCGACACCACGGCGAGGATCCGCTCCTCCGGGTGGAGCTCGATCAGCCGGCCGGCGATCTTGGTACCCACCAGGGTGGCGACCCGCGCGGCGTCCGCCTCCACGCGCGCCCGGTCCACGTCGAGCACGGCGAGGATGGACTGGGCGACGCTGACGAGCCGCGCCGCCTCCTCGGCAAGCCGGGTGGACTGGCGCGCCTCCTCCGCCTCCCGGCCGGCCGCAAGGCCCCGCGCGTAGGCGGCGTCCTCGGCGGCCGCCACCAGCGCCTCGTGGGTCGGCACCTCGATCGTCGGCGTCGGCGGCACCTCCGGTTCGGGCACGGGAGGCGGCGCGGCGAAGTCGGTGTCGAACAGGAACCGGGCAGGCGATGCCATGTCGTTGATCCGTCGCATTCTCACTTCCGGTCCGCCGCGCATCCGGCGTCATGTCTGGTCACGGGTCCCGGTCGCCGGGACGCGAAGGGGTCAGATGACGAGGTCGTCCTCGCCCTTGTTCTTGCTGATCATGATCTCGCCCTTGGCGGCGAGGTCCTTGGCGATGTTGATCATCATGGCCTGCGCCTCGTCCACGTCGCGCAGGCGCACCGGCCCGAGGGCTTCCATGTCCTCCTTGAGGAGGGCGGCGGCGCGCTGGGACATGTTGGAGAAGAAGAAGTCGCGCACGCTCTCCTTGGCACCCTTCAGCGCCAGCCCGAGCTTGTCCTTCTCCACGTTGCGCAGCAGCGTCTGGATGGCCGCGCTGTCCAGCTTGCCGAGGTCGTCGAAGGTGAACATCAGCGCCTTGATGCGGTCGGCGGCGTCCCGGTTGTCCTCCTCCAGCGCGGTGATGAAGCGCGCCTCGGTGGTCCGGTCGAAGTTGTTGAAGATCTCCGCCATCAGCTCGTGGCTGTCGCGCCGCTGGGTGTTGGTGAGGTTGGACATGAACTCCACCCGCAGCGTCTGCTCCACCTTGTCGAGCACGTCCTTCTGCACGCTCTCCATCTTCAGCATGCGGTTGACCACCTCCAGGGCGAACTCGTCCGGCAGGATGGCGAGCACGCGGGCGGCATGGTCCGACTTGATCTTGGAAAGCACCACCGCGACGGTCTGCGGGTACTCGTTCTTCAGGTAGTTGGCGAGAATGTTCTCCTGCACGTTGGAGAGCTTCTCCCACATGTTGCGGCCCGCCGGCCCGCGGATCTCCTCCATGATGGAGGCGACCTTGTCGCCCGGCAGTACGGAGAGGAGCAGGCGCTCGGTGGTGTCGAAGTTGCCCATCAGGGCGCCCGACGACGACACCTTGGTGACGAACTCCACCAGGAGGTCGTCCAGCATCACCGGCGTGATCGGGCCGAGCTTCGACATGGCGAGCGACAGGTGCTTGATCTCGATCTCGTCGAGGGACTTCCACACCGGCGCGCCGAACCGGTCGCCGAGGGCGAGCATCATCACCGCCGCCTTCTCCGGGCCGGTGAGTTCGCGCTGGATGCCGTCCGTGGTGGACAGCGTGAGGGTGGCGCCCCGTGCGGTGAGCTGGGTGTTGACTGCGGCCATGACTTACGCGGCCTCCGAGAGCCAGGTGCGGATGATGATGGCGGCCTCGTTGGGGTTCTCCACCACGAGGTCGCCGACGCGGCGGATCTGATCCATCTGGGCGGCGCCCTGGGCCTTGGCCTCCTCGATGCGGCCCGGCTGGGCGGCGGGGCCTTCCAGAAGCGGCGTACCGCTGGCCGGCGTGCCCTCGGCCTGGACCAGTTCGCCGTTGGCGTTGAGGATCATGGTGATGGGCTGGCCGTCCGGGCCGGTGATGGTCGTGGTGATCTCGCGCGTCTCGGTGACCACCTCGGGCGAGAGGATGCGCTTGATCAGCGGCCGCACGGCGAAGAGCAGCACCAGGATGGTGAGGACGAGCATCACGCCCATTTCGGCGAAGCGCATCAGGTCGTTGCGGCTGAAGTCGAAGAGGCCGGCCTCAACGGCGTCGAGCTCGGCCTTCGGCGGCCCGTCGGCGAACTGCAGGTTCACCACCTCCACCTGGTCGCCGCGGTTCTGGTCGAAGCCCATGGCGGTGCGCACCAGGGCCTGGATCTGCTGCAGCTCCTCGGCCGCCCGCGGCACGTAGGTCTGGGTGCCGGTGTCGTCGGTCTGCCAGCGGCCGTCGACCACCACGGCGACCGACAGACGCTTGACGCCCCCCATCTCGGTCACCTGGGTGCGGGTGGTCTTGGAGATCTCGTAGTTGATGGTCTCCTCGCTGATGGCGCTCTGGTCCTCGGTGCTGGGGCCGCCGGCCTCGTCGGCGGCGCCGGCGTTCGGCACCTGGTTGGCGGCGGTCACCTGGTCGTTGCCGCCGTCCCGCGACGAGGAGGACTCCTCGCGCGTCTGGGTGGAGCGCACCACCTGGCCGTTCGGATCGAAGAGGTCGCGCGTCTCCGACACCCGGTTGAAGTCCAGCTCCGCCGCCACCTTGACCCGGGCCCGGCCGGCGCCGACCACGCTCTCCACGATGTCGCGGACCCGATCCTCCACCTGGCGCTGGAACACGGACGTGCGCTCGTCGGCGCTGGAGGCGAGGAAGGTGGCGGAGGCGTCGTCGCCCGTGCCCTCGGCGAGGAGCCGCCCGGCCTCGTCCACGATGGAGATGCGCGACGGGTCGAGCCCGTTCACCGCCGAGGCGACCAGATGCTGGATCGCCCGGATCTGGGTGGGCTCCAGCACGCCGCGGGTCTTCAGGACGATGGAGGCCGTCGGCTTCTGGGTCTCCTGGCGGAACAGCTGGCGTTCCGGCAGCACCAGATGCACGCGGGCCTGCTCGACCCGGTTGATCGCCCGGATGGTGCGGGCGAGTTCGCCTTCGAGCGCCCGGAGCGCGTTCACGTTCTGCACGAAGCTGGTGGTGCCGAGGGCGTCGGTCTTGTCGAAGATCTCGTAGCCGACGCCGCCGCCCGCCGGCAGGCCTTCCTCGGCAAAGCGCATGCGCAGGCGCGTCACCTCTGTGTCGGTCACGAAGATGGCGCTGCCGTCCTGGCGAAGGGTGTAGGGGATGCCGGCGGATTCCAGCTCGCTGACGATGGCGGCGGAATCCTCAAGGCTGAGGCCGGTGTAGAGCGGCGCCTCGGTGACGGCGGAATACTGCATCATGATGTAGGCGAAGAAACCGACGAGGCCGAGGGCGACCGCCCCCATGGCCGCGATGCGGGCGGGTCCCAGCGATCTGACGAGTTCCGCTAGCCCGTTCACTTGCCTTGGTACTCCGGTCCGCCCGTGTCGGGGCCACCTGATTGCCGCCCGCGTCGTCTCGTCGGGGCCGGCGCCCGCAGGGTCCCGTCCGTCGTCCGTTCCAAGCCGGAACCACGATCGGTGCGGATGCCGCTACGATGTGCCGTTGACGACCGATCCTGCCGGACCGCTCTGACGCCCCACTCGGCAGGAATTTCCGCATGTGTTGGTAAACAACTGATTAACGGATTGTTTCGTCAGGCGACCCGGCCCGGTTTTCCGCGTGCCATGGTGAGCGAATGGCAACACAAACCGGCAATTTATGCCGATCGGGCTCTCCGTTCCGCCGAACGGCCCTGGCGATTGAGGCGTGGCGCCGCGGTCGCGACGGGCCGGAAAAGAAGAAGGCCGGCTTCGTGGGCCGGCCTTTTGGAAAGTGGGTCGCAGTCTGTCGGGGCGATTCGATTTCAGGGACGATACTGCTGCACGCGGGTGGCTCTCAGTCCGGCGAGGCCATGCTTGTCGATGGATTGCTGCCAGGACAAGAATTCTTCGACGGTGAGGGTGTACCGCTTGCAAGCCTCTTCAAGGGAAAGAAGTCCACCACGTACCGCTGCGACAACCTCGGCCTTTCGCCGGATGACCCAACGCTTGGTGTCCTCCGGGGGCAGATCGGCAATCGTCAGGGGACTCCCATCCGGTCCGATCACATACTTTACGCGGGGACGCATCTGCTCGGTCATCGTACTCTCACACTGAACTTGACCTGTCAGTGATCGACAATACGCGACGGCTTTTAAAAATCGGCTAATCGCGCGCAAACAATTAGGTAAGAACTTGACTTGCCTGCGATTTCGAACCGATCGAACGCAGAATGCAACAAGCCTGACCCCTTAACACCTGTTAAGATCTATCAACCTTCGACTGTGAAAACGGCGGATTCCCGCGACTTTCATCGAAGGACTCGGGCGCACGGCGCTTATACTCGCGAGTGGCTATGGGTTTACCGAGCCTGTGGACAACCGGTCAGCCCCGGACCGAGAGAATTTCGGACAGGGGCAGTTTGGCGCCGTTCACCGTCAGGAAGGGCTCCTCCGTGGAGGTGTCGATGGCCGTCACCGTGCCGGTGACCTTGGTGGAGACCGCCACCGCGGCGTCCGTGCTCGACCGTCCGTCCACCGTGATGGAGTAGTTGCCGTCCGGCGCGGCCGACCCGGCGGTGGTGGTGCCGTCCCACGTGTAGGTGTTCTCGCCCGCCGTCAGGTCCACGGTCTCCGAGTAGACGACCGCGCCCGCCTCGTTGCGGATGGTCACCACGCTGCGCGGCGCCGCCTCGGCCGGCGACACCTTCCAGAGCGCCTGGCCGTTCTCCAGCTTGGTCACGTCGGCGTTCGCCTCGATCGTCTTGCCGATATAGTTGACGAGGTTCAGCGCCGAACCGGACACGAGGGCGGCCAGCATGGACTCCAGGTTCCTGTTGGTCTGGATCTGCTGCTCCACCGCGGAAAACTGCACCAGCTGCTCGGTGAACTTTTCCGCGTCCATCGGCTCCAGCGGGTTCTGCACCCGCAACTGGGTGGTCAACAGCGAGAGGAAGGTCTCGTAGTTGGCCATCACGCTGCTGGTCGCGGCGTTGGACTTCGACGTGGTCGTGGTGTTCGTCGAAGAGGTGCCGGTGGTGGAGGTTCCGGTGGTGGAGGTCACGTCGGTCGCCATCGGGTCGCGTCCTTCGGTTCAGGTCCGTTAGGGTCAGATCCGCACGTCGAGAAGCGAATCTCGTAGCGGGCGATAGGGGTCGAGGGCCGGGCGGACCGTCCGGTCGTCGGTGTCGTCCATGCCGCGCGCGCGGCCGCTCTGGTCCTGGCCGTTGCCGGTCGGGTCGTCGCGGCCCTGCCGCGCCTGGCCTTCCCCGCCGCCGTTCTGGCGGAGCGACAACGACACCGAACCGTCGCGGCTGTCGAAGCCGGCGTCACGCAGCGCCCGTTCCAGCGTGCGCTGGTCGCGGGCGAGAAGCTCCAGCGTGTCGCGCCGCTCCACGGTCAGGTGGGCGCGGGTCTCGCCGCCCTCACCGATCTCGAGCCGCACGTCCACCCGGCCGAGTTCAGCCGGGTCGAGGCGGATCTGGAAGCTGGTCTCGCCGGCGCCCGCCTGCTTGGCGATCTCCATGCCGAGCCGTTGCAGCGGCACGGTGATGGCCGGCTGGCCCATGAGGAACGGCATCGCGGGCGCGCTCGGCGCGGTCCCGCCGTAGGTCTGCGCGGCGCCGAGAATGGCCACCGCCGGCTGGCCTTCCGGCGTGCGCTCCGTGGCACCGTCGGCCCTCAGCCGGGCCGCAAAGGCAAGCGCGGCGGCGGCAAGCGGCGACGTCTGGCGCTGCTGCGTCCCGGACGGATCCGCAGGGCGGGTGTCGGCGAGGCTGTCGGCGGTCAGCCTGTCGGTGTCCGTCTTGGCGCGCTGTTCCGGCGGCTGACCGCCCGGCTGCTCGTCTCCGTCCGATCCGGATTCGCCCTCGCCGCCGTCGAAGGCGGCATCCAGGGCGCTGGCGATGTCGTCGCCTGCCTTGTCAGCCGAGGCGTCCGTCTGGGTCGGCTCGGTCGGCACGGATGCGTCGGAAAGGTCCGCTGCCATCGCGTCCACGACCGGGGCCGCCGGGGTTGCCGGCTGCGGCGTCGCGACCGGTACCGGGGAGGCGGCAGTCGCCTGCGGCGTGATGCCCGGCAGCGGTTCGGCCTTCACCGGACCCGGTGCGGCTTCGACAACAGGCGGCGCGGGCGCGGGCGGCGATGCGGTCGGCTGATCGGGCGGCTCGATCACGGATCCCGCCGCCACGGCCACCGGCGGGGTCGGGATCGGCGCATCCCCGTCGACCGGCGCTTCGGCGGGCAGGGCGGCTGTCGCCGGGGCCGGCGTCGTGGGCGGCGCGTTGGCGACAGCGGCGTCCGGGGCCGGGGAGGCGGTGACTGTCACCGAAATGGCCGTGCCCGTCTCGGCGGCGAGGCGGGCCACGGTCTCGGCAAGGCTTGCCGCGGCACCGGTCGCCACGACGGGCGCGGAGTAAGCGGGCGGAGCGGTAGGGGCCGGCCCCGTCGGTCCTGGCGCTTCGGCGACGACCGTGCTGCCCGCCGGCTGCGCGGGCGGCACGAAGCCCGGTATCGCGGGCGACCCCGTCACAATGGTCGGCGACCCGGCAAGGGCGGACGCCGCCGGGACCGGCTTTTCGGATCCCGTGCCGGCGCTCAGCGCGGCAAGGAGCGCCGCGGTATCGACCGGCGGCGGGACGGCGGGCGTGGAGGAACCACCGGCCGACGCCGCCTCGACGTCGCCCGCCACACCCTCGAGCCCCGCGCCCTCGGCCGTCACGACAGGGCTTCCGGCGGACGCCGTCGCCGGCTTCTCCTCACCGTTGAGCTGACGGACGGGCTCCGGCTCCGGATCCGGCGCCGTGGTCTTTTCCTTCAAGGCGCCGAGCAGTGCCGCCGCAAAGGCTTCCGCCGCCCGCGACAGGGGGGAGGCCACGTCCGGGGGGGTGCTCTGGCCGCTGACGGGCGACGCGAGGGCGTCGTCCGTCTCGGCGCCCGCCGTCTCGATCGGCGTCGCGGCGGGGAAGGGAGGAACGGCAAGCGGCGGTCCGGAAACCGTCGGCGTGACCGGACCGGCCAGCGCCGGGTCCGGGGCTTGCGCCACGACCTCGTCGCCGGGCGCCACGCCTTCCGTCGAAACCTCTTCAGCACCAAACGGTTCGGCCGGGCCGTCCACCTCCGCCGCGCCGTTCGCGGCCAGGAAGGAGAGGGCGGCGAACAGCGTTGCGTCCGGGCCGGCCGCTCCGTCCGGCGCGGCAGCGGCGGTGCCGGCTGCGGCCGAAGGCGCGTCGGACAGGCTCTGGAGCGCCTTCAACAGGCCGGAGAAGGCCGTCTGATCGGCCGGCGCGTCGGCGGTCGCCGGCAGCGGGAAGACCTGCATGGCGGGCTGGACGGTGAGAGACGGCAGGAACGCGGGTTCAGACATGGCATTGGGAACTCGGTACAAGCAGCCAAGCGAGGAGCAAGGAGCGGGCCACCCGCAGATCTGGCAGCTTCGCGGTGACAGAGGCTTGTTTTTTGGCTAGGTTTCGCCCAGCTACGGTCGACGCGGGGGGCGACTCCCGTCCCGGCACCCGGCAGGGGGTGCCGAGGCGTCGGCAAAGCTTGCCGATGAGGCCCCTGGCGGGCCGCCGGCAAAGGCAGGGATGCCGTTCGGCAACCGACCGGAGGTTAGCGTGAGGAACGGACACCGGTCCGTTCCATTCAAGACGGCCGGGCTTGCCCGGTCGGGAGCGGGAGCCGCCAGATGCTGAATTCACTCGATCTCCCGGGTCGGCCGGAAGACACCCGCGTCGTCGTGGCGATGTCGGGCGGCGTGGATTCGTCGGTGGTGGCCGGGCTCCTGAAGCGTGAGGGCTACGACGTGGTCGGCGTCACGCTGCAGCTCTACGACCACGGCGAGGCGACCCACCGCAAGGGCGCCTGCTGTGCCGGCCAGGACATCCACGACGCCCGTCAGGTGGCGGCGAGCCTCGGCATCCCGCACTACGTGCTCGACTACGAGTCGCGCTTCCGCGACCAGGTGATCGACCGCTTCGCCGAAAGCTACATGGCCGGCGAAACGCCCATCCCGTGCGTCGCCTGCAACCAGACCGTGAAGTTCTCCGACCTTCTGGACACCGCCCGCCAGCTCGGCGCCGCCGCCCTGGCGACCGGCCATTACGTGCGCTCCGGCCTGACACCGTCCGGCCGCCGGGCGCTCTACCGGCCGGTCGATCTCGACCGCGACCAGAGCTACTTCCTGTTCGCGACAACGCCGGAACAACTGGACTACATCCGCTTCCCCCTCGGCGGCCTCTCCAAGCCGGAGGTGCGCGATCTTGCCCGCGCGTTCGGCCTCGTGGTCGCCGACAAGCACGACAGCCAGGACATCTGCTTCGTGCCGCAGGGCAAGTACGCGGACGTGATCGAGAAGCTGAAGCCGGCGGCCGCGTCCGGCGGCGAGATCGTGCACGTGGACGGCCGCGTGCTCGGCCGGCACGACGGCATCATCCACTACACGGTCGGCCAGCGCCGCGGCCTCGGCGTCGCCACCGGCGAGCCGCTCTTCGTCGTTCGCCTGGACGCGGCGGCCCGGCGCGTTGTCGTCGGCCCGCGCGAGGCGCTGATGACCCGCCGGCTGTCGCTCCGCGACGTCAACTGGATCGGCGACGGCGCGCTTCAGGACCTGCCGGCCGACGGCCTGCCGATCTGGGCGAAGGTCCGCTCCAGCCGCCCGCCGCAGCCCGCCGTCCTGAACGGCGGGCCCGACGGGGTCTCCGTCGATCTGGTGGAGGGCGAGCTCGGCGTCGCGCCGGGCCAGGCCTGCGTCTTCTACGACGGCGTCGGCGAGGCCTCCCGCGTGCTCGGCGGCGGCTTCATTCGCGCGACACTGCGGGATGGAAGAATGGCCGCACCGCGCACGCTGGCGGAACCAAAGACCTTGGCCGCCGGTTGAGTCCTTGCCGTCGATAACGGACAGAACGGGGGAGACGTCATGACCGACGACCGGGCGCACACGGCTGAGAAAAGTGGAACCGCCGTCGCGACCGCCATGCGCGCCACCGACGTCATCGCGGCCTACGCCCGCTGGGCCCCGATCTACGACGTGGTGTTCGGCCGCATCATGGAGTCTTCCCGGCGCGCCGCCGTGGCGGCCCTCCCGCCCGACACCCGGCGCGTGCTCGAGGTCGGCGTCGGCACCGGCATCTCGCTGCCGGACTACCCGTCCTCCGTCCGCGTCACCGGGATCGACCTCTCGCCGGACATGCTGGCCAAGGCGCGCCAACGGATCGCCGCCGAGAAGCTGACCAACGTCGAGGCCATCCTGGAGATGGACGCGGCGCGGCTTGAGTTCGCCGACGACGCCTTCGACTGCGCCATGGCCATGTACGTCATGACCGTGGTGCCGGATCCCGCCCGGGTCATGTCGGAGATGCGCCGCATCGTGCGGCCGGGCGGGCGCATTCTGGCGGTCAGCCATTTCGCACCGGAAAGTGGGGTTCGCGCCCGGATCGGCGGCCTGTTGTCGCCCATGGGCCGGCTGCTCGGCTGGAACACCACCATCCGGGCGTCGACCCTCGCGGCCCTTCCGGGCGTCCGCCTGCTCTCCAACAGGGCCGCCGGTCTCGGCGGATTCTATCGCCTGCTGGAGTTCGAGGTTGCGAAGGTCTGATGCAATCAGGGCATCGGAAATTGCGCGGTAACCGCTAAAAGTTACCATCTATAATCAAGTTCGACCTATTCCTTTGACATTAAAACGTACACAAGCGATACTCGTTTCCAGTGTGAAGTCATTGTACTCGCGTGCTGGTTATGATTGTGTCCCGATCTCCATCTGAACGTCCAAGCTCCAACCGGGTCCGCATCGTCGACGTTGCCGCGGCTGCGGGCGTCTCGATCGCGACTGTTTCGAAGGCCCTGAACGGCTCCGGCCGGATGGCCCCCGAGACGCGCGAACGCGTACGGCGGATTGCGTCCGAGCTGGAGTTCCGGCCGAACGTGATGGCTCGGGCCCTGCTCAGCCGGCGCAGTTTCACCATCGGCCTTCTCGCGGGTGATCCGGACGGCAGCATCAGCATGCCGGTCGCCCGCGGCGTGGCGGAGGCCACCCTCGCCGACGGCGTGTCGGTCTTCTACTGCGCCGCCAGCCACGATCCGACCGTCGCCCGCAAGCATGTGGAGGCGATGCTGGACAAGCACGTGGACGGCCTCCTGGTCGTCGGCGAAGCGCTTGAGGCGCCCTTTCCGATCGATCTGTCCGCACTCGCACTCCCAGTCGTCCACGTCCTGTCGGCCGGACCCCCGGACGGCATCGTGTTCGCGCCGGACGAGGGCGAGGCCTTCCGCCGGACGCTGCAAGACCTCAGGACGGCCGGGCGGCAGCGGCCTGTCTACCTCGCTGGACCGTCCGAATCCGTTGCCTGCCGTCAGCGGGCGCTGGCGTTCCGCGCGGCGGCCGGCTGGGATGCGCCGGTGCTCTTCGGCGCCGTCTCCGAACTTTGGGGCCGCATGGAGGTCGACCGGCTCTGGCAGTCGGTCGAACATCTGCCCGACGCCGTCCTCTGCGGGGCCACGCCCATCGCCCAGGGCGCTCTCGCTGCCCTGGCCGAGCACGGGGTCCGGGTGCCGGCGGATGTGGCGGTGGCGACCTTCGGGGACGGTGACCCGCCGCCCCATGTGACGCTGATGGATCCCGACCTGGAAGCCCTCGGCGCCGCTGCCGCCCGCGCCCTCCTGGAGATGATCGGCGAGACGGAGGTCCGCCCGGGCCGCTACCTCCTGCCGTGCCGCATCGTGCCACCCGGCGCGGCCTGCAACACGGCCTCCGGCGGCGCCGTTCAGGACGTCACCGCCAGATCCCCGGGCGATCGAAGAGGCGCTCCGTCTGTCGCTTGACAGGCCCGCCGGCAGGACCTTATACCGACAGCGCTTCGGACGAACGGCCACGGTGTCCTCGTCCCGGCGACAGCAGAGTAGCTCAGGTGGTTAGAGCGACGGACTCATAACCCGTAGGTCGGCGGTTCGAATCCGCCCTCTGCTACCATCCCTCACAAAGCGTCCGATCAGCGAGCCGGCACCCGGCGACAGGACCGCGGGGTCTCAATCGCGCGCGGAGACCCGTTATGCGGCAGGCGATCCACACGCTCCACGTCGACACCCGCGGCAAGGGCCTCGTGGAGATCACCCGCCCACTCCTGGCGTTCGTCGCGGGTCAGGGCATCGCCACCGGTCTCCTGACGGCCTACTGCCGCCACACCTCCGCGTCGCTTCTCATCCAGGAGAACGCCGATCCGGACGTGCGCACCGACCTTGACACCTTCTTCGCCGCCATCGCCCCCGAGGACCCGGGCCGCTACATCCACGCCGACGAGGGTCCGGACGACATGCCGGCGCATATCCGCGCGGCGCTCACCGCCGTCCAGGTCTCCATCCCGGTCGCCGACGGCCGGCCGGTGCTCGGCACCTGGCAGGGGCTCTATCTGTTCGAGCACCGCAGCCGTCCGCACCGCCGGGAGGTGGTTCTCCATCTGATCGGCGAATGACGCCGCACCGGGACAACCGGCAACGCGCGGCCTGTCGCCATCAAGGCTCGCCCACCCCGTCGGCGCCTGCATAGACCGCGCGCACGTCCGCCTTCATGGCCGCCCGCACGTCGGGCCTCAGATACATCATGTGCCCGCCCTCATAGACCTCGGTGCGGATCGGCGCCGCGCCGATCAGCGGCGGCAACTGTTGCACCAGATATTCGGACGCCATGTAGGTGGTGACGAGGTCCGTATAGCCGTGGGTGATCAGCACCTTCATGGCCGGGTTCAGCGCGCGGGCCTCCTGCAGGTCGTCGAGCACGCCGGCAAAGCCCTGGCGAGACCCGCCGCCGCCATAATCCCACCGCCCGGCGATCTCGCCGTTGAGAAGGCGGTAGGTGATGTCCGTTCGAAACCCCAGTTCGTCGCGCACATAGGCCACCATGGCGGCGGTCAGTGCCGGCACGCTCCGGTCGAGGATCGGATCGGGACCGAGCGGCCCGTTCTGCTGCGGCGCCACGTCGGGCCCGGCGATCGAGCCGTCATAGCGGCTGAGGAGCCGGCCCGGGTCGAAGGTCTTGATAAAGACCGACACCGGCACCCGGGCGAACCGCCGGCGCACCTCCTCCACCGGCAGGCCGGTGTAGCGCGCCACCGTCTCGCTCGCCCGCTCGGCCGCCTCCACCGGGCCGGCGGCGAGCGCGACCAGATAGTCGTTGAGGGCGTAGCGCTCCACCTCGGCGAGGCGCTCGGCAAGCGCCGCGCTGCCGCGCACCCCTTGCTTCTCGAAGTTCACCGCGGCGAGCGACGGCAGCGTCAGCGCCCAGGTCAGCGGTTCGTAGTCCTCGCCGTAAAGGAGCGAGAATTCCAGCGCCGGCGAGATCAGCACCACGCCGCTCGGCGCGATGCCGGCGCTCTCCTGCAGCGTCTTCGCCAGGAGCGCCGCCCGGAAGCCGCCGTAGCTCTCGCCGGCCAGATAGACCGGCGCGCGCATCCGGTCGTTCGCCTGCAGGTGGAGGCGGATGAAGGCGCTCATCGCCTCCGCGTCGCGCTCCACCGACCAGAAGCGGTTCTCCTGCTCCTGGTCGGTACCCCGGCTGTAGCCGGTGCCCGGCGGGTCCACGAAGACCAGATCGGTGAGATCGAGCCAGGTGTCCGGATTGTCGATCAGTCGCTGCGGCGGCGGTAGGAAGTCGCCGCTCGCGGCGGTGTCGAGCACCCGTGGCCCGAGCGCGCCGAGGTGCAGGTAGGCGGAGGCCGCGCCCGGGCCGCCGTTGAACACGAAGGTCACCGGCCGGTCGGCGGCGCCGTCCTTCAGCCTGTAGGCGACGTGGAAGATCTCGGCCGTCACCTTGCCGGTCCCGTCACGAAGCGCCTGGGTGCCGGCCGTCACCGTGTAGGCGAGGGTGCCGCCGTCGACCGCGATGGACGCCTCGCGGGTGGTCGCCTGCGGCAGCAGGCTGAGGATGCCGCTCGTCGGGCGCGGCGCCGCTTCCGCCGTGCCGTCCTGTGCGGACGCGCCGCCGGCGTCCTCTGCGGCCACCGGTCCGCATACCACGAGCGTGAAGGCGATGAGGCATGCGCGCGCGACCGGAATCAGCGGCCTGCGTGTCGTCGTCCAGGGGGAGAGAGGCAGCATGAGGTTCGCTTGTCCTTGGATGAACGGTCCGACCCGGCAACCCGCCGGCTCCGCGGTCCGTTCCCTGGCCGTGGCTCGGTCGGAAGCGGAGCCGCGCGAGGGGGACGAGTCACGGCGAAGTGATGGGCTTTTTGATGACGCCGCGCCAACACGCCGGACCCGGCCGTCGTCCGGCATTTTCAGGCCGTTTTCGGCCTACACCCCGCCAGCTGTGCCGTCCTCTCCCGACCCGGACGGCCGCCCACGCCCTGGATCGGCGGGCGTGCGTCGCCATCTTGGGCAAAGGACGTGGGGGGAGCGCCATGGCCGCCCGCGACCCTGTTCGCAGACGTACCGGCCTTCAACGATCGAGGAGCACTGACCGCCCATGACCCGTTTCGCCATCGCCTGCAGTCTCGCCGCCCTTCTGACCGGACCGGTCGCCGCGCAGTCCGCCTCGACCGGCGACGCCGCCCTGTCGGTCACGCCGGTGGCCGAGGGCCTGAGCACGCCCTGGGGCCTCGCCTTCCTGCCCGACGGGCGCATGCTGGTGACCGAGAAGGCCGGCACGCTCCGGCTCGTCTCCACCGACGGCACCGTCTCCGAGCCGATCGCCGGGCTGCCCGACGTGGACGCGCGGGGGCAGGGCGGCCTTCTCGACGTCGCCATTCACCCGGACTTCGAGGAGAACCGGCTCGTCTACTTCACCTACTCCGAACCCGGTGAAAACCGGACCAACTCCACCGCCGTCGGTCGCGGCGCCCTCTCGGAGGACGGCACCGGCCTCAGAGACGTTGAGGTGATCTTCACCCAGCAGCCGAAGGTCGCCAGCACCAAGCACTTCGGCTCGCGCCTGGTGTTCGACAACAACGGCCACCTCTTCGTCGGCCTCGGCGAGCGCTCCGACGAGCAGTTCCGCGGCCAGGCGCAGGATCCCATGTCCCACCTCGGCAAGGTGGTCCGCCTCGATCCGGACGGATCGGTCCCGGCCGACAACCCCTATGCGGACGGCAGCGAGGCGCGGCCGGAGATCTGGTCGACCGGCCATCGCAACATCCAGGCGGCCGCCCTCAACCCGGCGTCGGGCGACCTCTGGGTGATCGAGCACGGTCCGCGCGGCGGCGACGAGGTGAACATCGCCAAGGCGCGCAACAACTACGGCTGGCCGGAGGTCTCCTTCGGCGTGAACTACAGCGGCAGCCCGGTCGGCACCGGCGCGGCGCAAGGCGAAGGCTTCACCGACCCGATCTACCAGTGGACGCCGGTCATCGCGCCCTCCGGCATGGTGTTCTACGGCGGCGACGCCTTCCCGGAGTGGCAGGGCGACCTCTTCGTCGGCGGTCTGCGGGCCAAGTCCCTGGTTCGGCTCGATGTTGACGGCGACCGGATCGTCGGCGAGGAGCGTCTCCTCGGCGACCTCGACAAGCGCATCCGCGACGTGGCCGAGGGCCCGGACGGGGCCCTCTACGTGATCACGGACGAGCGCAACGCCGCCGTCTATCGGATCGCGCCCCAGGACTGATCGGCGGTGCCGACCCCAACGGCGGGCGGGCGACACCGCCCGTCCGCCGTCAATTTGTCTCTGCCTAGCCCGTCCGAAGGCCGTCGAGGAACGACCGCACCGCTCCGTTCAGTTCGCCGGCCTGCTGGCTGAGGCGGCCGGCGGTGTTGCCGAGATCGAAGGAGATCGTCTCGGTCTCCGACACCGAGCGGTCCACCTCCGCCATGCTAGCCGAGACCGCCCTTATGGATCCGAGCGAGCGTGTCATGCTGTCGGTGATCTCCCGCGTGGCGGCGCCTTGCTCCTCCACGGCGGCCGCGATGCCGGATGCGATCTCCGACACATTGGCTATCACCTGCGAGATGCTGCCGACCGAGTCCACCGCCGCGCCGGTCGAGGCCTGGATCTCCTGCACCTGCACGACGATCTCGTCGGTCGCCCGGGCCGTCTGTTCGGCAAGGCTCTTCACCTCCGTCGCCACCACGGCGAAGCCGCGGCCGGCGTCTCCCGCCCGAGCCGCCTCGATGGTGGCGTTGAGGGCGAGGAGATTCGTCTGCGCGGCGATGTCGGAGATCAGCGACACCACGCTGCCGATCTTGCGGGCGGAGTCCGCCAGTCCCCGGATGATGCGGTCGGAATCGGAGGCCTGCGTCACCGCCGCGGAGGAGACCTCCTGGGCGCTCGCCACCTGCCGTCCGATCTCCGAGATGGAGGACACCAGCTCCTCGGCCGCGGCCGCCACCGTCTCCACCCCTTCGGTCGCGGTACCGGCCGACGCGCTCACCGCGCTCGACTGCTTGCTGCTCGACGCGGCTGCGCGATTGAGGGTCTCGGCCTTCCGCGACACGTCCTCCGAGGTCGCCGTCACGCCGTCCACGATGCCCTTCACCTTGGCCTCGAAGGTCTCGGCGAGGGCGATCTGCCGCGTCTCGTCGATCCAGGCCGCCAGGGACGACACCACATGCCCGGCCCGGTCGCGGATCGGCGTCACCTTGACGGCGAACCGACCCGTGCCGAGCGTCAGCGAAAACGCCCCGCCCGTTCCTCGGGCGCCGAACCGGTCGCGCTCCGCCGCAAGGCGCGGGTGGAGGGCGCCGACCTCCGCGCCCACGATGGTCGCCGGCAGGCTCGCCCGGTAGGGCGCCACCGCCGCATCGAAGGCGTGGTTGGCGTAGGCGATGCGGTTGTCGGCGGCGCCGACGGTCAACACCGCGAGCGGCATCTCGTCGACGATCTGGCGCAGTTCGAACGCCGCCATCACCTCCGCCTTCAGGTGGCCGTAGGCGCGGGCCATGTCGCCGATCTCGTCGCCGCGGTGCCCGTAGGGCAGATCCGTGGCCGTCCCGCCCGCGAGGGCCGTCAGGGCATCGGCGGTTCGTGCCAAGGGCTTCGCCGCCAGATGGCCGACTAGGAGGCCGCCGGCCGCGACGCCGATCACCACGAACACCACCGCGTAGGACACCTCCCGCTCCATGGCGTCGAACACCGGATAGGCTTCGCTCAGCGGAATGCGCACCAGCACGGTCCAGCCGAGGCCCGGATAGTCGTAGGCGCCGTTGGTGCGCACATGGGCGATCTTGATCGGGGTGCCGCTCTCCGGATCGATGTTCACCATCGATCCAGCTTCCGGCAGGTCCGCCAGCCGGAAGCCGCCCTCGTCGGCCAGCGTCTGATTCAGGATCACCGCGGGATCCCGATCATAGCGCGTGATCGGCTGGCCGCCGACCGTCTCCATGTCGAGGAGCAGGCGTCCCTCCGCGTCGGCGATCTCCAGGTGGGTGACCGCGTAGTTGGCGGCGAACTTGGCGCTGAAGCCCTGGGCGATCTGGTCGACCAGCCCGAAATCCGCGAAATTGGCCCAGACGCCGAGGATCCGGCCGGCATCGTCAACCACCCGGGCGGAGTAGACGATGACCATCCCGTCGTCGCCATAAAGCGCCCCGATGTCCCGGTCGAAGCCTGGCTGCTGGACCGCCGTGCCGGTGAAGCCGTTCGGGCCTTCCAGATAGCGCCCGTTCATGGCGTCCCGAAACCAGGTGGCGTCGGTGAACGCGCGGTCGTAGAAGGCCGCGGTTTCGATCGGTCTGCCCAGGTTGTCCACGGTGTTGACCGCCAGCACGGCCCCGGACGTGTCCACGAAGAGGGTCAGCCGGTAGAGACCGTAAAGCTTCATGTAGCCGTTCATCGCCTGCACGAGCGTGTTGCCCGGCGAGGGATTTCGATGGTTGGCCGGATCGCGCGTCGCGTCGTTCAGCCCGAAGGCCTGGGCGTCGCCATAGCGCTCGAAAAGGTTGCGGTCGATGGTGTCGCCGATCGCCTCCGCGATCTCCAGGTTCGTCCGGTCCAGCGCCTGCTCCAGGCTTGGCCGGTGATGAAACTGGAAGATGGCCAGGGCGGACAGTCCCGCCAAGAGCGTGACGCTCGCCAGCATGACGGCGATCTTGTGTGAGATTTTCCATTTCAGCCGCACGCGTGTTCCTCCCCCCGCCCGGACTGCGATCAACAAAACATTGTAGGTCTTCCAACAATTAACAGTGAGTATAAGATTTTGATACGAGCGTATTAATACCATTCGCTCGCTGCCGACGTCGCTCCTGCTCGGTGCCCATGTGTGAAGGGTGCATTGAATGCTTGAGATCTTCTATCGCGTTGCGACAACGGGGGATCGGCCGTCTGCGGCGCGCAGTCCTGTCGCCGCGCCCGGCCCTTGAACGACGCGCGTGCGGCATTGCGGGCGCGTCCCGGTCGGGGACGAACCTGCTCGCCGGCCCGTGTCGGCCGGAACAGGTCTTCGCGCCATCGACCCCGATGATTCGGCGTCAGATTTCGCTGCGGGTCAGCAGGTAGTCCAGGCCGCCGACCCGGTACCAGCGCAAGCCATAGGGCTCCATCAGCACGCTGAACGTGTTGCCGTCGTCCGGCTTCCGATGGTCGTGGCCAAGAAGATCCACCAGCGGCTTGTCGTCGAGGCCGGTGCGGAAATGCACTTCGCACGGCTTGGCAGAAAGGTTGTGGAGAAAGAGCACGCTGTTGCCGCGCCAGTCGTAGCGAAGGGCCAGAATGGCCTCCGCCCCGGTGTCCACCGGCACCAGGTCGCCCCATGCCACCTCCGGGATCTCCTTGCGCATGCGGATCATCCGCTCCAGCCAGTTGAGCAGGCTGTCGGCGTTCCGCCGCTGATAGGCGGCGTTGAGATGCGGGTAGCCGTAGGGGCCGTCCGTGATGACCGGCATCACCGGCGTGTCCGACTTGGTGAAGCCGCCGTGCGGCTCGTCCGACCATTGCATCGGCGTGCGGGCGCAGTAGCGCTCCGGCAGCGAGAGGTCGTCGCCCATGCCGATCTCGTCGCCGTAGCGGATCACCGGCACCCCCGGCAGCGTGAAGAGCAGCGAGTAGGCGAGTTTCAGCCGCCGCTCGTCGCCGTCCAGCATGGGTGCCAACCGGCGCCGGATACCGCGGTGGTAGAGCTGGTGCGTCTCCTCCGGACCGAAGGCGGCGAACACCTTGTCCCGGTCCTCGGGTGCCAGCCGGCCGAGATCGAGTTCGTCGTGGTTGCGCAGATGCAGGCCCCACTGGGCGGTGTCCGGCAGACCGCGGGTCTCCATCAGCGCCTTCACCAGCGGCTCCGTCCGCTCTGTCGCCATGGCCAGGAAGAGGTTCTGATTGACGTGGAAGTTGAACATCATCTGCAGGCGGTCGCTGTCGTCGCCCACGTAGTTGATGGTCTCCTCCGGCGCCACGTTCGCCTCGGCGAGCACGATGCTGTCCCCGCGCCGCCACTGGATGAACTGGCGGAACAGGCGCAGCATCTGGAACTGCTGTTTCGGCTTCTCGATGCCGGCGCCCTTCTCGGCGATCACGAAGGGCACCGCGTCCATGCGGAACCCGGAGACCCCGAGTTCCAGCCAGAAGCCCATGATCTTCAGGATCTCCGCCTGGACGTGCGGGTTGGCGGTGTTGAGATCCGGCTGGTGGTCGTAGAAGCGGTGGAAGTAGTAGGCGCCCGCCTTGGCGTCCTTCGTCCACGTGGTGACCTGCACGCCGGGGAAGATCATGCCTTCGTCGGCGTCCTTGGGCTTGGTCTTCGACCAGACGTACCAGTCCCGGTAGGGCGATTTCGGATCCAAGCGGGCCGATTGGAACCACGGGTGCTGGTCGGACGTGTGGTTGACCACGAGGTCGATGATCACCCGCATGCCGCGCTGCTTGGCCCCGTGGGCAAACTCCACGAAATCTCCGAGCGTGCCGTAGCGCGGGTCGATCCCGTAGTGGTCGCTCACGTCGTAGCCGTCGTCCTTGCCGGGCGAGGGCTGGAACGGCATCAGCCAGATCGCCGTGACGCCCAGCCCGTGCAGGTAGTCCAGTCGTCGTGTGAGGCCCTCGAAGTCGCCGACGCCGTCGCCGTTGGAGTCCATGAAGGTCTCCACCGACACGCAGTAGAAGACGGCGTTCTTGTACCAGAGGTCTTCGATCATGGCGGTGGTCCCGGCGGTTCTACGGACGACGTTGTTCGGACGGCGATGTCGAAGAGCGAACGCGGCCGGGGCCGGATCGTTCTCGCCCGTCGTCCGCCGCCCGCGCCGGGATGGCCGGGTGCGCGCGGTTACTTCCGCACGATCACCCAGATCGCGTGGATGATGCCGGGGATGTAGCCGAGGAGGGTGAGCAGGATGTTCAGCCAGAAATGAAGGCCGATGCCGACCTGCAGGAACACGCCGAGCGGCGGCAGCAGGATGGCGATCAGGATGCGAAGGATGTCCATGGTTAGCCTCTCCGAAGGGTGTTGGATGCGGTCCCACGGACAACGCCGCTGCAGCCCGGTCCGATCCCGACGTCATGTCGTGTTTACGCCCACGCTTGCCAAGGCCGCGCCATCCATCACCAAAACGGCATGACTTAGGGTCGAAACCGAATTGGACGGTTATCGATTGGCCGGCGTACGGTCTTCGCCGAAGAGCGCCGACAAGGCGCGAAAGGGGTCGAGGATCCGGACGATGGCCGACGAGAAGAAGCTGCGCAGCACGCAATGGTTCGGCCGCCGGGACAAGAACGGCTACATGTACCGCACCTGGATGAAGAACCAGGGCACCCCGGCGGACATGTTCGACGGCCGGCCCGTGATCGGCATCTGCAACACCTGGTCCGACCTCACCCCATGCAACGGCCATTTCCGCGAGCTCGCCGAATGGGTGAAGCGCGGCGTCTACGAGGCCGGCGGCTTTCCGCTGGAGTTTCCGGTGCTCTCCACCGGCGAGAGCCAGATGCGGCCGACCGCCATGCTGTTCCGCAACCTCGCCGCCATGGACGTGGAGGAGAGCATCCGCGCCAACCCGCTCGACGGCATCGTGCTCCTGATGGGCTGCGACAAGACCACGCCGTCGCTGCTCATGGGCGCCGCCTCCTGCGATCTGCCGACCATCGGGCTCTCCGGCGGTCCCATGCTCACCGGCCGCTACAAGGGCCGCGAGCTCGGCTCCGGCACCGGCATCTGGCAGATGACCGAGGAGATGCGCGCCGGCCGCATGACCTATGACGAGTTCACCGCGACGGAAAGCTGCATGCACCGGTCCAAGGGCCACTGCATGACCATGGGCACCGCCTCCACCATGGCCTCCATGGTCGAGGCCCTGGGGATGAGCCTCACCGGCTGCGCGGCGATCCCGGCGGTCGATGCCCGCCGCAACACCTACGCCCAGCTCACCGGCCGGCGGATCGTCCAGATGGTGAAGGACGACCTCGTCATGTCGAAGATCCTCACCCGCGCGGCCTTCGAGAACGCCATCCGCACCAACGCGGCCATCGGCGGCTCCACCAACGCGGTCATTCATCTCCTCGCCATCGCCGGCCGCATGGGCGTCGAGCTCGACCTCGCCGACTGGGACCGAATCGGCAGCCACGTCTCCTGCATCGTCGACATGCAGCCGTCCGGCCGCCACCTGATGGAGGACTTCTACTACGCCGGCGGCCTGCCCGCCGTGATGCGCGAGCTGCTCGACGCCGGCCTCCTCGACCCCGCCGCCCTCACGGTATCCGGCGAGACCGTCGGCGAGGCGGTCCGCGACGCGGAATGCTGGAACCGGGAGGTGATCACCCCCTACGAGGCGCCGTTCAAGCCGTCGTCCGGCATCGCGGTCCTGAAGGGCAACCTCGCCCCCAACGGCGCCGTCATCAAGCCGTCCGCCGCGAGCCCGCACCTCCTCGTCCACCGGGGCAGGGCGGTCGTCTTCTCCTCCATCGAGGACTTCCGCGCCCGCATCAACGACGAGGACCTCGACATCGACGAGACCTGCATCATGGTGCTGCAGAACTGCGGCCCCAAGGGCTACCCGGGCATGGCCGAGGTCGGCAACATGCCGCTGCCGCCGAAGGTGCTGCGCAAGGGCATCACCGACATGGTGCGTCTCTCCGACGCCCGCATGAGCGGCACCGCCTACGGCACCGTCGTCCTCCACACCTCGCCGGAAGCGGCCGCCGGCGGCCCGCTCGCCGTGGTGCGCGACGGCGACATCATCGCCCTCGACGTGCCGAACCGCACGCTCACTCTGGAAATCTCCGACGCCGACCTCGCCGCCCGCCTGAAGGACTGGACCGCCCCGCCGCTCCCCGAGCGCGGCTACGCCCGCCTCTACGTGGAACGCGTCATGGGCGCCGACAAAGGCGCCGACTTCGACTTCCTCGTCGGCAAGTCCGGCACCCCGGTGCTCCGCGACAGCCATTGAGCAGGGGAGGGAGGGGGCGCGGGGGCGGAGCAGCCGGCCCTGTGTGCGGCTCGCTCCGAGCCCATCTCCCCGCGCCCGCGACCGTCATGATCGGCGTCAGGCCGGCCGTCCACGCATTTCCATCGGCCCAATGCGTGGGTGGTCCGGCTGAACCGGACCATGACGGCGGTGGTTCAGCCCCGCTTCCCGAGACCGGCGGACACCTCCGCCAATCACCCCACCCGCGACCGTCATGGTCGGCGTCAGGCCGACCATCCACGCATCTTGCCTCATCCCGCCGGCCGGAACACCTCTTCCTCGATTGCCGCGTAGAGCACGGACGCCGCTGGCGACAGCGCGCGACCCTTGACCTTAATGAGGCCGTAGGGCTCCACCGCCACCGGGTCCTCCAGCCGCAAGAGGCGGAAGCTGCCGGCCGACAGGAAAAGCTCCGCCACCGGGATGGCGAGCGGCGCGATGGCGTCGGTCTTGGCGGCCATCACCAGCGTCATCAGGATGGAGCCGGTCACCACCACGCGGGTCGGCGGCGGCACGCCGTGGCGGCGCATCATCACCTCCACGCTGCGCCGGAGCAGGGAGCCGCGCGGCTGCAGCACCCATTCCTGGTCGTGCAGGTCGCCGGCCGAAACCCGCTCCTTGCTGGCGAGCGGGTGATCGGCCCGCACCAGGAGGCACGCCTCCTCCGGGCCGATCTCCCGGTAGTCGAACGGCTCCGGGTCGATGCCGTTCGGAATGCGCGCGATCGCAAAATCGAGCCGTGAGGCGAGCAGCCGCTCGGCGAGCACGTCGGAGGTCTCCACGTCCACGCTCACCTGCAACTGCGGCAGGCGGCGGCGCACCGCCTGGATGGCGCTCACCACCGTCTCCACCGCCGGCGCCATCACGGATCCGACCGCCACGGTGCCGCCCTCGCCGGCGCGGAGCGCGGCGATCTCCTCGCCCGCCTGACCGAGTTCGGCCAGCACTGTGCGGGTGCGCCGGATCAGCGCCTCGCCGTACCAGGTGGGCTCCACGCCGCGCGCCAGGCGCTCGAACAGCGGCACGCCGACGATCTTCTCGATCTCGCCCAGCATCTTGGAGGCCGCCGGCTGCGACAGGTTCAGCGCCATGGCGGCCCGGTGCAGCTTGCGGTGATCGTCGAGCGCCACGAGGAGGTTCAGGTGCCGGAGCTTCAGCCCGGTGCGCAGCAGCCGCTCGCCGTGGCTGCCGCGCTGTCCGGCCCCGCCTTGCCGGGTGCCGGCCACCGGCCGCAGGCGTCCGCCGGACGGCTCGTCGTCCGCGTCCGATGTGTCCATGCCCATGGTCTCGAAACTCCCCCCGAAGTCGGAATTATCCATACGCTTTTTGATATAGCAAGAGCTTGAATTATCATTAGACCGTTATGCGTCCGCGCTCCTATGGTCAGGGCGCCCTATCGACCGATCGGAGGAGGCCGCAGGTCGACGGGGCAGGGGGGTCGAGGGATGGGTCTGGCGCCGCGCGCCGACCGTCTCCCATCCGGCGCCGCGAGGAGAGGCCGAACGCCGGCGCGCCGTGATCAAAGCGCCGTTTGGCCGAAAACAGGCCCGCCGCCTCAAGGAGGTGTCGGCGCCCACGAAGAAGACAGACCAGAAGGGGAGGGGAACCCATGACTTCACTGAAGACGCTCGTCGCAGCGCTCGCGCTCGGAGCCCTGTCGCTCACCGGCGTGTCGCTCACGCAGGATGCCTACGCTCAGGACAAGGGCGCCGTCGGCATTTCCATGCCCACCAAGTCGTCCGCCCGTTGGATCTCCGACGGCGACAGCATGGTCAAGGAGTTCACCGCGCGCGGCTATCAGCCGGACCTGCAGTACGCGGAGGACGACATCCCGAACCAACTCGCCCAGATCGAGAACATGATCACCAAGGGCGTGAAGGTCCTGGTCATCGCGGCGATCGACGGCACCACCCTGTCGGACGCCCTGCAGCAAGCCGCCGACCAGGGCATCAAGGTCATCGCCTACGACCGCCTCATCCGCGACAGCGCCAACGTCGACTACTACGCCACGTTCGACAACTTCCAGGTCGGCGTGCTGCAGGCCCAGTCGATCGAAAGCGAACTGGACCTGAAGAACGCCGCCGGTCCGTTCAACATCGAGCTGTTCGGCGGCTCGCCGGACGACAACAACGCCTTCTTCTTCTACAACGGCGCCATGAGCGTGCTGCAGCCCTACATCGACAGCGGCAAGCTCGTCGTGCAGTCCGGCCAGATGGGCATGGACAAGGTCGGCACCCTGCGCTGGGACGGTGCGGTCGCCCAGTCCCGCATGGACAACATCCTGTCGGCCTACTACACCGACAAGAAGGTGGACGCGGTCCTCTCCCCCTATGACGGCCTCTCGATCGGCATCCTGTCGTCGCTGAAGGGCGTCGGCTACGGCTCGCCGGACCAGCCCTTCCCGGTGGTGACCGGCCAGGACGCGGAAGTGCCGTCGGTGAAGTCCATCCTCGCCGGCGAGCAGCGCTCCACCATCTTCAAGGACACCCGCGAACTCGCCAAGGTCACCGTCGGCATGGTCGACGCGCTCCTCGGCGGCGGCACGCCGGAGATCAACGACACCACGACCTACGACAACGGCGTCAAGGTCGTGCCGTCCTACCTCCTGAAGCCGGTGTCGGTGGACAAGTCCAACTGGAAGGACGTCCTGATCGGCAGCGGCTACTACGAGGAATCGCAGATCAACTGATCCGCGCCGTCCGGCCCGGCCGGACGGAACCCTCGAAGCCGCAAGGCGACCTCACCAACGCGGGCGGCGGCCGACGCCGCCCGTCGTCGCGACCGCAGCAACCCCAACCGAGACGAGCCGCGAAGCCATGGGCGCCATCCTGGACATGCGCGGAATCAGCAAGTCCTTCCCGGGCGTGAAGGCGCTGGTGAACGTGAACCTGACCGTGGAGGCCGGCGAGATCCACGCGGTCGTCGGCGAGAACGGCGCCGGCAAGTCCACGCTCATGAAGGTGCTGTCCGGCGTCTATCCGCACGGCAGCTACGAGGGCGCCATCCACTTCGCCGGCGAGGAGCGCCGCTTCCACACCATCGCGGACAGCGAGCGGATCGGCATCATCATCATCCACCAGGAACTCGCCCTGGTGCCGCTCCTCTCCATCGCGGAGAACATTTTCCTCGGCAACGAGCCGGCCCGCTTCGGGGTGATCGACACGTCGCTGCGCTACCGCCGCACCCAGGATCTGCTCGCCAAGGTGGGCCTGAAGGAAAGCCCGGACACGCTGATCACCCATCTCGGCGTCGGCAAGCAGCAACTCGTGGAGATCGCCAAGGCGCTCTCCAAGGAAGTGCGCCTCCTCATCCTCGACGAGCCGACCGCCAGCCTCAACGAGACCGACAGCGCCGCCCTCCTCGACCTTCTGCTGGAGTTCAAGGCGCAGGGCATCGCCTCCATCCTGATCAGCCACAAGCTGAACGAGATCTCCAAGGTCGCCGACCGCATCACGGTGATCCGCGACGGCGCCACCGTGGACACGCTGGACTGCCGGGCCGAGACCATCAGCGAGGACCGCATCATCCGCGCCATGGTGGGCCGCCCGCTCGCCGACCGCTATCCGCCGCGAAACCCGAAGATCGGCGAACCCATCCTTGCCGTGAAGGACTGGCGCGTGCACCACCCGATCCACCAGGAGCGGGTCGTCATCAAGGACGTGAGCTTCGAGGTCCGCCGCGGCGAGGTGCTGGGCATCGCCGGCCTGATGGGCGCCGGGCGCACCGAACTCGCCATGAGCCTGTTCGGCCGCGCCTACGGCAAGCGCATCAGCGGCAAAGTGGAGATGGAAGGCCGGCCGGTCGACGTCTCCACTATCCAGAAGGCGGTCGCCGCCGGCCTCGCCTACGTGACGGAGGACCGCAAGACCCTCGGCCTGGTGCTCGCCGAGGACATCGTGCGCAATGTCACCCTCGCCAACCTGCCCGGCGTCTCCACCGGCGGCATGATCGACGACATGCGCGAGCTCCAGGTCGCCTCCGGCTACCGCCAGACCCTCGCCATCCGCTGCGCCAGCGTCTACCAGCAGACCGTCAACCTCTCCGGCGGCAACCAGCAGAAGGTCGTCCTCTCCAAGTGGCTGTTCGCCGGGCCTAAGGTGCTCATCCTCGACGAGCCCACCCGCGGCATCGACGTCGGCGCCAAGTACGAGATCTACTCGATCATCAACAGGCTCGCCGACGAGGGCAAGGCGGTCATCATGATCTCCTCGGAGATGCCGGAACTCCTCGGCATGTGCGACCGCATCCTGGTGATGAACGAAGGCGCCTTCGTCGGCGCCTTCACGGCGGCCGAGGCCTCCCAGGAGGCGATCATGCGATCCATCATGCAGTCGACGATGAAGAAGACGGGATGACCTCCATGGACCAGCGCACGCCCGCCCAGGCTCTGAAGCCGCCCCCGTCCCGCCCGTCGGGCACGGGCTTCCTGCAGGCGAACATCCGCGAATACGGCATGATGCTGTCGCTGTTCGCCATCATGGTGCTGTTCGAGGTGCTGACCAACGGCACGCTCCTGAAGCCGCTCAACGTCACCAACCTCATCCTGCAGAACAGCTACATCGTCATCATGGCGCTCGGCATGCTGCTCGTCATCGTGGCCGGCCACATCGACCTGTCGGTCGGCTCCGTGGTGGGCTTCGTCGGCGCGCTCGCCGCCGTCATGATGGTGCAGTGGGACGTGCACTACGTGCCGGCCACCATCGCGTGCCTGGCGGTCGGCGCCCTCATCGGGGCGGCGCAGGGCTACTGGGTGGCCTTCTACAAGATCCCGTCCTTCATCGTCACTCTCGCCGGCATGCTGGTGTTCAAGGGGCTGACGCTCGCGCTCCTCGCCGGCCAGTCGGTCGGCCCCTTCCCGAAGGAGTTCCAGCTCCTCTCCTCCGGCTTCATCCCCGACGTGTTCGCCGGCGAGACGCTGAAGATCACCTCCTTCCTCATCGGCATCGGGCTTGCCGCCGTGATGGTGGTGGTCAACGTGAAGAGCCGGGCGACGGCCCTGAAGCACGGGGTGGAGAACGAGCCGTTCGGCTTCTTCGTCGCCAAGAACGCCATCTTCGCCGGCCTCATCGCCTACTTCGCCTACCTCCTCTCCACCTACAAGGGCCTGCCGAACGTCCTCATCGTGATGGCGCTCCTCATCGCCCTCTACACCTTCGTCACCAACCGCACGACGGTCGGCCGGCGCATCTACGCCCTCGGCGGCAACGAGAAGGCGGCCCGCCTTTCCGGCATCAAGACCGAGCGGCTGACCTTCCTCACCTTCGTCAACATGGGCCTGCTCGCCGGCCTCGCCGGCCTCATCTTCGCCGCCCGCCTCAACACTGCGACGCCGAAGGCCGGCCTCGGCTTCGAACTCGACGTGATCGCGGCCGTCTTCATCGGCGGCGCGTCCGCGTCCGGCGGCGTTGGCAAGGTCATCGGCGCGGTGATCGGCGCCTTCGTCATGGGCGTGATGAACAACGGCATGTCCATCCTCGGCGTCGGCATCGACTACCAGCAGGTCATCAAGGGCCTGGTGCTCCTCGCCGCCGTCTTCCTCGACGTCTACAACAAGAACAAGTGACGGCCGGGCGGGGAACGCGCACCCCGCAACGGTTCCGGCTCCCGCACCGGACCCGGCATCCGGGCCTTGACGACCACCGTGTCCGCGCCCTTCGCCCCGCATCCCGTTCAGGGACGGACCGACCACGCCCATCCCCCAGCATCCAAGGATTGCCCCATGCGTCTCTCCCAGTTCCGCCTTGAAACCGGCGAGCGCCGGGTCGCGGCCGTGCTCGACGACGGTTCGGCCGTCGTGGTGCCGGGCGTCGCCTCCACTCACGCGCTCGCCCTGGAGGCCATCGGGGCCGGGCAGCGCCTTGCGGCGGCGGTGTCGGCGCGTCTTGCCGGCGCCGAGCCGGTGGATCTCGAGGCCGTCCTCCGCGATGGGCGCATGCTGGTACCGCTCGACCATCCGGACCCTGCACACGCCTACATCACCGGCACCGGCCTCACCCACCTCGGCAGCGCCGAGGGGCGGGACAAGATGCACAAGGACCTCGCCGATCCGTCCAAGCTCACCGACAGCATGAAGATGTTCAAGAAGGGCATCGAGGCCGGCAAGCCGGCTCCCGGCCAGACCGGCGTCGCGCCGGAGTGGTTCTACAAGGGCGACGGCTCCACCGTGGTGGCGCCCGGCCAGCCGCTGCCGTCGCCGTCCTTCGCCCTCGACGCGGGCGAGGAGCCGGAGATCGTCGGCCTCTACGTGATCGGGCCGGACGGCACGCCCTTCCGCCTCGGCTTCGCCCTCGGCAACGAATTCTCCGACCACGTGACCGAGCGGGAGAACTATCTCTACCTCGCCCACTCCAAGCTGCGCGCCTCGTCCTTCGGGCCGGAGATCCTGGTCGGGCCGCTGCCTGGACACGTGGCGGGCGTCTCGCGCATCTTGCGGGGCGGGGGCATCCGCTGGCAGAAGCCGTTCGTCTCCGGCGAGGACAACATGTGCCACGCCATCGCCAACCTGGAGCACCACCACTTCAAGTACGGCCTGTTCCGCCGCCCCGGCGACGTGCACGTGCACTACTTCGGCACCGCCACGCTCTCCTTCTCCGACGGGATCCGAACGGAGCCGGGCGACGTTTTCGAAATCTCCGCGCCGCCGTTCGGCCTGCCCCTGCGCAACGCGGTCGGCCAGGCCCCGGCCGGCGTTCCCGCCGTCCGCGCCCTCTGAAGGAGCCCCCCATGACCGCCCCCTTCTCGAACTTCATCGCCGGCGAATGGGTCGCCGCCTCCGAGGCCGCCCCGAACGTCAATCCGTCCAACCTCGCCGACACGGTCGGCGACTTCGCCCGCGGCACCGCCGCCGACGTGGACGCGGCCGTCGCCGCCGCCAAGGCCGCCTTCCCGGCCTGGTCGCGCTCGGTGCCCTACGCCCGGCACGAGATCCTGAAGAAGGCCGCCGCCGAAATCCTCGCCCGCAAGGAGGAACTCGGCCGCCTCTTGTCGCGCGAGGAGGGCAAGACCCTTGCAGAGGGCATCGGCGAGGTCACCCGCGCCGGCCAGATCTTTGAGTTCTTCGCCGCCGAGACCGTGCGCCTTTCCGGCGAGACCGTGGCGTCCGTGCGTCCCGGCGTCGGCTTGGAGGTGACGCGCGAGCCGCTCGGCATCATCGGCATGATCACGCCCTGGAACTTCCCGATCGCCATCCCGGCCTGGAAGATCGCCCCGGCGCTCGCCTACGGCAACTGCGTCGTGTTCAAGCCTGCCGAACTGGTGCCCGGCTCCGCCCACGCGCTGGTCGACATCCTGGTCCGCGCCGGCGTGCCGGCCGGCGTCCTCAACCTCGTCATGGGCAAGGGCTCGGTGGTCGGCCAGCGGCTCCTCGACCATCCGGACGTCACCGCCATCACCTTCACCGGCTCGGTCTCCACCGGCCGCCGGGTCGCCGCCGCCGCCATCGCGGGCGAGACCATGAAGAAGGTGCAGCTGGAGATGGGCGGCAAGAACCCGCTCGTCGTCCTCGACGACGCGGACCTCGCCATCGCGGTGGAGACCGCCGTCAATGGCGCCTTCTTCTCCACCGGCCAGCGCTGCACCGCCTCGTCGCGCCTCATCGTCACCGAGGGCATCCACGACCGCTTCGTCGCCGCCGTCACCGAGCGCCTGAACGGCCTCGTGGTCGACGACGCCTTGAAGGCCGGCACCCACATCGGCCCGGTGGTGGACGAGAGCCAGCTCGCCCAGGACATGCGCTATATCGAGGTCGGCCGCGCCGAGGGCGCCACGCTCGCCTATGGCGGCGAGCGGCTGAACCGGGAGAGCGAGGGCTTCTACCTGCAGCCGGCGCTCTTCACCGAGGTCACCAACAGCATGCGCATCGCCCGCGAGGAGATTTTCGGCCCGGTCGCCGCCGTGATCCGGGTGAAGGACTACGACGAGGCGCTCACTGTTGCCAACGACACCCCGTTCGGCCTCTCGTCCGGCATCTGCACCACCAGCCTGAAGCACGCCACCCACTTCAAGCGCAACGCCGACGCCGGCATGGTGATGGTGAACCTGCCGACCGCGGGCGTCGACTTCCATGTCCCTTTCGGCGGCCGCAAAGGCTCCAGCTACGGCCCACGCGAACAGGGCAGCTACGCCCGCGAGTTCTTCACCCAGGTGAAGACCGCCTACACGCTGGCCTGACGGTCGGCGTTGAACAAAAGCGTGGGCGGTCCGCCTGCGCGGACCATGACGAGCGAGGCGAGTGTGGCTCCGCCAGCTCCCATCACCCTCCACCGTCATGGTCCGCGCAGGCGGACCACCCACGCTTTCCCTTCTTCTCCCCCACCCCTGAGGCTCCATGTCCGACGTCCGCCCCTTCGGCACCCTCCCGGATGGCCGCGCCGTCCACGAGATCCGGCTCGTCGGCGACGGCATCCGGGCGTCCGTCCTCACCTACGGTGCCGTCCTCCGTGACCTGGAGGTGGAGACCCCCAGCGGCTGGCGGCGCGTCGTCCTCGGCTATCCGCGCCTTGAGGATTATCTCGCCCACTCCAACTACTTCGGCTGCATCGCCGGCCGCTGCGCCAACCGCATCCGCGACGGCCGCTTCACCCTCGACGGGGTGGAGCACCAGCTCACCTTGAACGAGAAGGGGCGCACCCACCTGCACGGCGGCGTCGACGGCTTCGACCAGCGGCTCTGGACCCTCGACGGCGCCACCGCCAACGAGGCGCATCTCAGCCTCGTCTCGCCGGACGGCGACCAGGGCTACCCCGGCACGCTGACCGCCACCGTCACCTACCGGCTCGGCGCCCGGTCGGCGGATCTCGTCATGACCGCCGCGACCGATCGGCCGACCCTCGTCAACCTCGCCGGCCACAGCTATTTCGACCTCGACGACGCCGGCGACATCACCGCCCACGAGACCATGATCCCGGCGGAGACCTACACGCCTGTCGATGCCGACCTGATCCCGACCGGCGTTCTGGCGCCCGTCGCGGGCACGCCGTTCGACTTCCGCGCGCCGCGCCGCTTCCACGAGGCCACCGGCCAGACGGTCGCCTACGACCACAACTTCGTCGTCGCCGAAACGCCCGCGCCGGCCCCGCGGCTGATGGCGCGCGTGCGCGGCCCGAAGACCGGGCTCACCCTGGAGGTCCACTCCACTGAGCCCGGCCTGCAGGTCTATGACGGCAACATGATCGCAACGCCCGCCGCGACGCTTTCCGGCCGCGTGCCGCAGGTGAACGACGGCTTCTGCCTGGAGCCGCAGCGCTTCCCCGACGCGCCGCACCACCCGGCCTTCCCGAGCGTCGTCCTCCGTCCCGGCGAGACCTACCGCCAGGAAACCGCCTACCGCTTCATCCTGCCGGACTGACAACCGGCATCCCGGTCGCCAGCCGCGCCGCCTCCCGGCGGCGGGCGGCCATGTGGACGAGGCCGCGCTGGAACACGATGAAGGCGAACAGCAGGCCGCCGATCACGATCTTCGTCCACCAGGAGGAGAGCGTGCCGTCGAAGATCACATAGGTCTGGATCAGCCCCTGGATCATCACGCCGAGGAAGGTGCCCGCCACGGTGCCGACGCCGCCGGTCAGGAGCGTGCCGCCGATCACCACCGCCGCGATGGTGTCGAGCTCCACGCCGGTCGCGGCCAGCGAATAGCCGGCGGACGTGTAGAGCGAGAACACGATCCCGGCGAGGCCGGCGAGGCCGCTGGAAAGCGCGTAGATCAGGATGGTCGTGCGGGCGACCGGCACGCCCATCAGCTCCGCCGAGGTGCGGTTGCCGCCAAGCCCGTAGACCGCCGTGCCGAAGCGCGTGCGGTGGGCGAGCACGATGCCGGCGATGAAGACCAGCACCATCACGCCGCCGATCAGCGACAGCCGCCCGCCGGACGGGATGCGCCAGGAAAGGCCCGTGAGCGTGTCGTAGACCGGATGGTCGATCGGAATGGAATCCGTCGTCATCAGGAAGCAGACGCCCCGGGCGAGGAACATGCCGGCGAGCGTCACGATGAAGGGCGGCGTCTCCAGATAGTGGATCATCGCCCCCATCACCGCCCCGAAGGCCGTGGTGATCGCCAGCACCAGGATGAATCCCGCCACCGGGTCGAGCCCCGCACGGATGGTGACGGCGAGGAAGACGCCCGTGAAGGCGATCACCGAGCCGACGGAGAGGTCGATCCCGCCGGAGAGGATCACGAACGTCATGCCGACCGCCACGATCCCCAGGAAGGCGTTGTCGGTCAGAAGGTTCGCCACCACGCGGGTGGACAGCATGGCGGGAAACTGCAGCGCGCAGAGCGCGTAGGCGAGGAGGAAGACCCCGAGGGTTGCCAGAAGCGGCAGCGTGCGCGGGTTCATCGGCGGCTCTCCGGCGGTCGGAGGAAGGTCTTCATGCGGCTGGCGGCCGGCGACTGCACGATGAGGATGAGCACGATCACCGTGGCCTTGACGATGAGGTTCATCTCCGGCGGATAGCCGGAGAGGAGGATGCCGGTGTTCATCGCCTGGATGACGAAGGCGCCGACGAGCGACAGAAGGATGGAGAAGCGTCCGCCGAACAGCGACGTGCCGCCCACTACCACTGCCAGGATGGCGTCGAGCTCCAGCCAGAGCCCAGCATTGTTCGCGTCCGCACCGCGGATGTCCGAGGCCGCGATCAGGCCCGCCACCGCGGCTCCGAGGCCGGAGACCGCGTAGGCGGCGATCAGCACGCTGCGGCTGTCGACGCCCGCGTAGGTCGCCGCCGTGCGGTTGATGCCGATCGCCTCGATCAGGAGCCCGAGGGCGGTGAAGCGGACGAGCGCCGCCGCCAGTCCCGCGAGCGCGAAGGCGATCACCACCGGCATCGGCAGGCCGAGGAGCGAGGCCCCGGCCACCGCGATCAGCCCCTCGTGGGTGAAGGTCACGATCTGGCCCTCGGTCACCAGCTGGGCGATGCCGCGCCCGGTCACCATCAGGATCAGCGTGGCGATGATCGGCTGGATGTCGAGCACCGCCACCAGGATGCCGTTCCAGAGCCCGCAGGCGAGCCCGACGGCGAGGGCCGCGAGCACGATCACCGGCAGCGAATGGCCGTCCGCGGCGAGCGTCGCCGCCACCGCGCCGGCGATCGCCATCACGGCGCCGACCGACAGGTCGACGCCCTTGGTGGCGATGACGAGCGTCATGCCGATCGCCAGGATGGCCACCGGTGCCCCCCGGTTCAGGACGTCGATCAGGCTGCCGAAGAGACGTCCGTCCTGCAGGCGAAGATCGAAGAAGTCCGGGAACACGAGCCAGTTGGCGAAGAGCACCAGGGCGAAGGTGAGGATCTGCGGCGTTGCCGCCGGCAGGGCGCGGAACGGGCGGGCCAGCGTCACGACGCCACCTCCCCATGCCTTGCGGCATGCTCGGCGGCGATCGCCCGCACGATGCCTTCCACGGTCACGCCGTCGCCCTCGATCACGCCCGTCTGCGTCCGGTCGCGCATCACCACCACCCGGTCCGCATAGGCGACGATCTCCTCGATCTCCGACGACACCACCAGAAGCGCCAGTCCGTCGTCGCAGAGCCGCTCGATCAGGCGGATGATCTCCGCGTGGGCGCCGACGTCGATGCCGCGCGTCGGCTCGTCGAGGATCAGGAAGCGCGGTTCGGTGGCGAGCCACCGGGCCAAGAGCGCCTTCTGCTGGTTGCCGCCGGAGAGAAGCCGGATCGGCTTCTCCGCGTCCGTGGTGCGGATGTCGAGGAGCTTCACGAATTTGTCCGCGATCGCCCGCGTCTCCGGCCCGCTCAGGGGTTTCAGCCAGCCGCGCCGGGCCTGGAGGGCGAGGATGATGTTTTCCCGCACGGACAGGTCGCCGACGATGCCCTCCGTCTTGCGGTCCTCCGGGCAGAAGCCGAATCCGAGCGCGGCGGCGGTCCGCGGCGAGGCGATGCGCACCGGCTTGCCGTCCACTATAGCCCGGCCGCTGTCGGCCTCCTTGACGCCGAAGATCAGCTTGGCCGTCTCCGTGCGGCCAGACCCGAGGAGGCCCGCGACGCCCACCACCTCGCCGGGGCGGATGGCGAGGTCGAACGGCTGCACATAGGCGCGCCGGCCGTAGCCCTCGAAGGTGGCGAACGGTTCGGCCGCCGCCCGCTGGGTGCGGTGCCGCTTCAGCGTCTCGTCCTTCAGTTCGCGGCCGAGCATCATCTCCACCAGCGACAGCCGGTCGAGGTCGGCGGTCGCACGGGTGCCGACCAGCCGGCCGTTCCGCAGCACCGTCGCCCGGTCCGCGATGGCGAACACCTGGTCGAGGAAGTGGGTGACAAAGATGATGCCGATGCCGCGCGCCTTCAGCGACCGCACCACGTCGAACAGCACGCGCACCTCGCTGGCGTCGAGGCTGGCGGTCGGCTCGTCGAGGATCAGCACCTTGCCGGAGAGGTCCACCGCCCGGGCGATGGCGACGATCTGCTGGACCGCCACCGAATGCTCCCCGAGCGTCGACTCCGGATCCACCGACCCCAAGCCGTAGGCGCCGAGCAGCGCCGCCGCGTGCCGGCGCATGGCCCGCCGGTCGGTGAAGCCGAAGCGGGTCGGTTCGCGGCCCATGGAGAGGTTTTCGGCGACCGTCAGGTTCGGCAGGAGGTTCACCTCCTGGTAGACGGTGCCGATCCCGTGCCGCTGGGCGTCCGCCGCGTCGCGTGGGTGGATCGGCACGCCGTCGAGGCGGATCTCGCCGCCGTCGCGGCTGTGCACCCCCGTCAGCACCTTGATCAGCGTCGACTTGCCGGCGCCGTTCTCGCCGAGGAGCGCGTGCACCTCGCCGGCCTTCAGGGAGAAATCCACGCCGTCGAGCGCCTTCACGCCCGGAAAGGTCTTGGTCAGCCCGTAGAGGCCGAGGAGCGGTGCGTCGCTCGCCATGAGGTCGTCCCGTGCTGAAGTCGTCCGGTACAGTCCGGCACCTTTGGCCGTCGCCGGTCCGCCGGTGGTCCGGCCGCGCCGAACCGGCCGCCGCATGGAGGGCGACGGCCGGCGTCCGGGGCGGGGGAGGGCGGTCTGACCGCCCCGAAGATCCGCCGCCGGGGGCGCTTACCGACCCCGTCGAGCGACCGGGTCGGCAAGCGCTCCGAGGCGCCGAATCGGTCGGCAAAGAGAAGGAAGGGCGGCGGGGCGGCCGCCCCGCCGTCTCAGTAGCCGAGGTCCTTGCGGCGCTCGTACTCGGCCTGCGCGGTGTCCGGCAGGTAGAGCTTGGATTCGGTCTGGATCCACTTCGGCGGCACCGTGCCGTTCTCCTTGAACGCGATCACCGCGTCGAACGCCGGGCCGGCCATGTTCGGCGTCAGCTCCACGGTGGCGTTCGCCTCGCCCTCGGCCATCGCCTTGAAGATGTCCGGCACAGCGTCGATGGAGACCAGCAGGATGTCGGTGCCCGGCTTCAGGCCGGCTTCCTTGATCGCCTGGATGGCGCCGATCTGCATGTCGTCGTTGTGGGCGTAGACCGCGCAGATGTCCTTGCCGCCGTTCTCCGCCTTGATGAAGCTCTCCATCACTTCCTTGCCCTTGGTCCGGGTGAAGTCGCCGGTCTGGGAGCGCACGATGGAAAGGTTGGAGTGGGCGGCGATCGCCTCGTCGAAGCCCTTCTTGCGGTTGATCGCGGGCGACGAGCCGACGGTGCCCTGCAGCTCGACGATCTTGCAGTCCTTGTCGCCCACCGTCTTGGCCAGCCACTCGCCGGCGACGCGGCCCTCGTAGACCGTGTCGGAGGTGACGGCCGTCAGGTAGAGGCTGTCGTCCTTGGTGTCGATCGTGCGGTCGAGGAGAACCACCGGGATCTCGGCGTCCTTGGCCTCTTCCAGCACCGAATCCCAGCCGGTGGCGACCACCGGGGCGAGGAAGATGGCGTCCACGCCCTGGGCGATGAAGGACCGGATCGCCTTGATCTGGTTCTCCTGCTTTTGCTGGGCGTCGGCGATCTTGAGGTCGATGCCGCGCTTTTCCGCTTCCATCTTGGAGACGGTGGTCTCGGCCGCCCGCCAGCCGGATTCCGATCCGATCTGCGAGAAGCCGATGGTGAGGTCGGCGGCCCCGGCGGCGCCGGCGGCCATGAGGCCGGCGGCGAGCGCGACACCGGCGAGAAGCGTCTTCCTAATCATGGATAGTCCCTCCCGATCATCCGGCCATGAGGGATCGTCCGCGGAACCGATGCCGCGTCGCTGATGGCCGGGTCGTCTTTTGGCGGTCGACCGCGCGCGGAGCGGCGGCTCGACGGGTGTTTCCTCGTGTCGACCGGATCGGCAAGGCCGCCCGGTTCTTATGACCGGCACACGATAGGCGCACCCAGTTATAACCGTCTAATGACGAATCGGCCGTTTAACATATCGAAATCCTTATAACAGCGATCCGCGCATCCGCAGGGCCTGCAACCACGGCGGCTGCTCTGACCAGGCGGGTGCGATCGCCACTCCGGCGCGCGGCCAAGTGGTTGCGCGTGGGCAAGAATTCGGCGTACGACCTCTGCCGTCGCCGGAACTGGCCGCCGATCCGGATGTTTTCAACCGACGACCAGCCGTTCGGCCCTTCAGGAGGTCTCAAGTCAGGCGATGGCGTCCGAAGCATCCCCCGTTGCGCCGGCCGGTACCGGCAAGCCGACCCTCGTCCGCTCCATCGGCACGGTCCAGCTCACCCTCTACGGCCTCGGCAGCATGCTGGGCGCCGGTATCTACGGCCTTGTCGGCGAGGCCGCCGGCGTTCTCGGCAGCGCCATCTGGATCGGCTTTCTGGTCAGCATGGTGGCGGCCCTTCTCACCGGGCTCTCCTACGCGTCCATCGCCTCGCGCTACCCGAAGGCCGCCGGCGCGGCCTATGTGGTGCACCGGGCCTATGGTCGGCCGCTCCTTTCCTACGTGGTCGGGCTCGCGGTCGCCTGCTCCGGCCTCACCTCCATCGCCACCCAGTCCAACGTGGTCGCCCGCAACCTGATCGGCGCCTTCGGCCTTGAGGGCGTGCCGGTGTCCGTGCTGGCCCTCGGCTTCCTCCTCCTCGTTGCCGGCATCCTCTTTCGCGGCATCGCCGAATCGCTCTGGGCCAACGCGGTCTGCACGGTCGTCGAGGCGGCGGGCCTTCTCTTCGTCATCGCGGTCGGCATCAGCTGGTGGGGCGAGCAGTCGCTCCTGGAGTTCCCGCCCGGCGACAGCGGCGCCGTCGACGCCTCGCTCATGCTCCTCGTCCTCCAGGGCGCCATCCTGACCTTCTTCTCCTTCATCGGCTTTGAGGACACCATCAACGTCGCCGAGGAGGTGAAGGACCCGGAACGCACCGTGCCGATTGCCCTCATCGCCTCCATGCTGGCGGCGACGGCCATCTACATGGCGATCGCGGTCACCGCCGTTTCGGTCCTGCCCTGGCGCGAACTTGCCGCTGCCGACGGGCCGCTCACCGCCGTGGTGGCCCGTGCCGCACCCTGGTTCCCAGGCGGGGCCTTCACCGCCATCACCATCTTCGCGGTCTCCAACACGGCGCTCGTCAACTACGTGATGGCCTCCCGCCTCCTCTACGGCATGTCGCGCCAGGGCCTGCTGCCGGCCGCGCTCGGCACGGTGCATCCGGTGCGCCGCACGCCGGTGGTTGCGATCGCCGTCCTTTTCGTCATCGCCGGCCTGCTCGCCCTCATCGGCAACATCGCCACGCTCGCCTCCGCCACCGTGCTCCTCCTCCTCACGGTGTTCGTGGTGGTCAACGGCGCGCTCCTGGTGCTGAAGCGCCGGCCGGGGGAACGCCGGGGCCGCTTCGAGGTGCCGGCGGTGGTGCCCATCCTCGGCGCCCTCGTGTGCCTGTTGCTGATCGTCGCGCGGGTGGCGAGCGGCGACTGGGTTGCACCGGTCACCGCAGCGGTTCTCCTCGTCCTCATCGCGCTCACCTACGCCCTGTTCGCCAGGGGCCAGTCGGAACGGCTCGCCGCCTTCATCGAGCAGGATGCGCGCGAGTGACCGCGGGTCCCGACCGGGCGTCCGCACCGGTGCGGGCGGCTTCGGCGCCAGGCCTCTGGCGCCGTCCGGCTCTGACGCGGTAGGAAGGCGCATGCGTCCCGTCGAACGGCGTCGCACCTCCCGCCCGCCCGCCAGGACCTCGCGCCGCCCGTGACCACCTCCGCCTCCGACGATCGCGCACCCGATGCCGGCTGGATGCAGCCCGTCAGTGCCGGGCTCCTCGCTGCCGTGGTCGGCTTCGCGAGCGCCTTCACCATCGTGCTCGCCGGCTACGCGGCGGTGGGCGCATCGCCTGCCGAAGCAGCGAGCGGCCTGATGGCCGTCAGCTTCGCCATGGTGCTCTCAGCGGTGCTGAGCGCGCGCACGCGGATGCCGATCGTGATCGCCTGGTCGACGCCCGGCGCGGCGCTGCTCGTCGCCACCGGCGCGCCGGTGGGCGGATTCCCGGTCGCCGTCGGCGCTTTCCTGGTCACGGCTGGCCTCATCGTCGCCGCAGGCGTGGTGAAGCCGTTCGGGCGCGCCGTCGCGGCCATCCCGATGCCGCTCGCCGCCGCCATGCTGGCGGGTGTCCTCCTCGATCTCTGCCTCGCCCCCATGCGGGCGGTCGGCGCCATGCCGGCCCTGGCGCTGCCGATCGTCCTGACCTGGGCCCTCGCGATGCGCTTCGCCCGGCTCTGGGCGGTGCCGATCGCCACCCTGGTGACCGCCGTCATCATCGCGGTGGCGACGCCGCTTCCCGAGGGCGCGCTCGCCGACATCTGGCCGAGGCCGGTCCTGGTCCTGCCGGTCTTCACGCTCGATGCGGTCATCGGCATCGCCATACCGCTCTTCATCGTCACCATGGCGTCCCAGAACGTGCCGGGGCTCGCCGTCCTGAGGGCCAACGGCTACAGCCCGGACGTGCCGCCCCTCTTCGTCGCCACGGGCATCGCCAGCGCGGTCGCGGCGCCGTTCGGCGGCCACACCGTCAACCTCGCCGCCATCACGGCCGCGCTCTGCGCCGGCCCCGAAGCTCATCCGGACCCGGCCCGGCGCTGGATCGCCGGCGTCGCCGCCGGCTGCGCCTATCTGGTCATCGCGGTCTTCTCGCCCGCCGCCGCGGCCTTCATCGCCGCGTCGCCGCCGCTCCTCATCCAGGCCGTGGCGGGCCTTGCGCTACTCGGCAGCCTCGCCGGTGCTCTCGCGACCGCGCTCGCCCGGGACGACGATCGCATTCCGGCCATCGTGACCTTCGTGACCACCGCCTCGGGCCTCTCCTTCTTCGGCATCGGTGCCGCCTTCTGGGGCCTTCTCGCCGGCGGCGCGCTGATGGCGGTGCAGCGGGTCGGCCGTCCGGCGTGAGCCGGGTGGGACCGGTCCAAAGGCCGAGGGACAACCGTTGCGAACGGAGTATGACAACACAAGACCGGCGCCACCCCTTTCGGAGCGGCGCCGGTCGAAACGCATCGATTGTGGACTTGGCTCGATCCGGCGGAAGAAAGCCCTCGAAACGGGGCCTTCCTACCAGCCGGGCGCATGCATCAAAGCTTGTCGATGCCGCGCTTCACCGCGTCCTTGGCTTCGCCAACCGTCTGGCGCGCCTCGCCGCGCGCCTCGTCGCGACGCCCCTCGGCGTGGAGTTTCTCATCGCCCGTCACTTCGGCAATGCCCTGCTTGATGTTGCCCTTGAGCTCTTCGCCCTTGCCCTTCATCTTGTCGCCGGTGCTGCCCATGATGGTTCTCCTTGAGGTCGGGACGGTCCCGCGTTTGCGGTCCCCAGGAAAACGAGCGCCGTTCGAAAGGGTTCCAGCGCACTTGATGGAACTCACAAGGTGCAACTCTGAAAAAATCCGGTTGCACCTGTTGTGAAGATCAGGCATCCCTCTTGGCACGTTCCGCCTCAAGAGGTGCCCCATGGCCGCCACCACTATCGGCGTCAAGGTCAGTGACGACCTCCGTGCCCGCCTGAAGCATGCCGCCGACCGGATCGGCCGATCCCCCCACTGGCTGGTCAAGCACGCGCTCCTCACTGCCCTGGAGCGGATCGAGCGCGGCGACGCCCCGGTCTTCACCGACGAGGAGGGGGCACCCGTCGACGTCACGGAGGGGGCCGACGCCGAGTCCGGCCAGCCGCGCCCCTTCCTCGCCTTCGCCCAGGGCGTCCAGCCCCAAAGCGTCCTCCGCGCCAAGATCACCGCCGCCTACCGCCGGCCGGAGACCGAGTGCCTGCCGCTGCTCCTCTCCGAGGCGACGCTGCCGCCGGCGACGGTGGAGAGCGCCCAGCGGCTCGCCCGCGATCTGGTGGTCGCCCTTCGCCAGAAGAAGAAGCACGGCGGCTCGGCGGTGGAAGGCCTGATCCAGGAGTATTCCCTCTCGAGCCAGGAGGGCGTCGCCCTCATGTGCCTCGCGGAGGCGCTTCTCAGGATCCCCGACCGCCCGACCCGCGACGCCCTCATCCGCGACAAGATCGCCAACGGCGACTGGCACGCCCACGTCGGCCACAGCCCGTCGCTCTTCGTGAACGCCGCCACCTGGGGCCTCGTGGTCACCGGCAAGCTCACCGCCACGTCGAGCGAGCACGGCCTCTCCTCCGCGCTCACCCGTCTCATCGGCCGCTCCGGCGAGCCGGTGATCCGCAAGGGCGTCGACATCGCCATGCGGATGATGGGCGAGCAGTTCGTCACCGGCCAGACCATCGGCGAGGCGCTCGCCAACAGCCGCCGGACGGAGGCCAAGGGCTTCCGCTACAGCTACGACATGCTGGGCGAGGCGGCCACCACCGCCGCCGACGCCGCCCGCTACTACCGCGACTACGAGCAGGCCATCCACGCCATCGGCAAGGCCGCCGGCCGCCGCGGCATCTACGATGGCCCCGGCATCTCGGTGAAGCTCTCCGCCCTCCACCCGCGCTACGCCCGCGCCCAGGTCGACCGGGTGATGGCCGAACTCCTGCCGCGCCTGAAGAGCCTCGCCCTGCTCGCCCGCGCCTACGACATCGGCCTCAACATTGACGCCGAGGAGGCCGACCGGCTGGAGATCTCCCTCGATCTCCTGGAGGCGCTCTGCTTCGATCCGGATCTCAAAGGCTGGAACGGCATCGGTTTCGTGGTGCAGGCCTACCAGAAGCGCTGCCCCTACGTGATCGACTTCGTGGTCGATCTCGCCCGCCGCTCCGGTCACCGGCTGATGATCCGCCTCGTCAAGGGCGCCTACTGGGACAGCGAGATCAAGCGCGCCCAGGTCGACGGCCTGGAGGGCTTCCCGGTGTTCACCCGCAAGGTGCACACGGACGTCTCCTATCTCGCCTGCGCCCGCAAGCTGCTCGCCGCGCCGGACGCGGTCTTCCCGCAGTTCGCCACTCATAACGCCCAGACGCTCGCCACCATCATGGCCATGGCGGGCGACAGCTTCTCGGTCGGCCAGTACGAATTCCAGTGCCTGCACGGCATGGGCGAGCCGCTCTACGAAGAGGTGGTCGGCGCGGACAAGCTGAATCGGCCCTGCCGCATCTACGCCCCCGTCGGCACTCACGAGACCCTCCTTGCCTACCTCGTTCGCCGCCTCCTGGAGAACGGCGCCAACACCTCCTTCGTCAACCGCATCGCCGACGAGGCGGTGCCGGTGGAAGACCTGATCCAGGATCCGGTAGCCTTGGCCAAGACCATCCAGCCGGTTGGCGCCAAGCACGCGAAGATCGCCCACCCGCGCGACATCTTCGGCGCCGCGCGGCCGAATTCCCTCGGCCTCGATCTGTCCAACGAGCAGCGCCTCGCGTCCCTCTCCGCCGCGCTCCTCGCCGGCGCCGACACGCCCTGGACGGCCGCGCCCCTCGTCGGCGACCGCACCGTGGACGGCGAGCCTGTGCCCGTGCGCAACCCCGCCGACCACCGCGACGTGGTCGGCCGCGTGGTGCTCGCCACCCCGGCCGACGTGGACGCCGCCTTCGCGGAGGCGCTCGCCGCCGCGCCGATCTGGAGCGCCACCCCGCCGGCGGAGCGCGCCGAAGCGCTCGCCCGGGCGGCCGATCTCCTGGAAGCCCGCATGCCGACCCTCATCGGCCTCATCGTGCGCGAAGCCGGCAAGTCCGTGCCGAACGCGGTCGCCGAGGTGCGCGAGGCGGTGGATTTCCTGCGCTACTACGGCGCCGAGGTCCGCGCCGCCTTCGCGGCCGACACCCACCGGCCGCTCGGCCCGGTGGTCTGCATCAGCCCCTGGAACTTCCCGCTCGCCATCTTCACCGGCCAGGTGGCCGCCGCCCTTGCGGCCGGCAACCCGGTGCTCGCCAAGCCCGCCGAGGAGACCCCGCTGATCGCTGCCGAGGCGGTCCGCATCCTCCGCGAGGCCGGCGTTCCGGCCGGCGCCGTCCAGCTCCTCACCGGGGCCGGCGAGATCGGCGCCGCCCTCGTCGCCGACCGGCGGGTGCGCGGCGTCATGTTCACCGGCTCCACCGAGGTGGCCCGCCTCATCCAGAAGAGCCTCGCCGACCGGCTGACGCCGGACGGCCACCCGATCCCGCTCATCGCCGAGACCGGCGGCCAGAACGCCCTCATCGTGGACTCCTCCGCCCTCGCCGAGCAGGTCGTCGCCGACGTCATCGCATCCGCCTACGACAGCGCCGGCCAGCGCTGCTCGGCGCTGCGCGTCCTCTGCCTGCAGGAGGATGTGGCCGACCGGGTGCTCGCCATGCTGCGCGGCGCCATGCGCGAGCTCTCCGTCGGCAACCCGGACCACCTCTCCACCGACGTCGGCCCGGTCATCACCGCCGAGGCCCGTGACGGCATTCTCGCCCACGTGGCCGCCATGCGGCAGAAGGGCTTCGCCGTCGAAGAGCTGCCGCTGCCGCCCGCCACCCGGCACGGCACCTTCGTGGCGCCCACCCTCATCGAGATCCGCTCCATGGCGGACCTCGGCCGCGAGGTGTTCGGCCCGGTGCTCCACGTGCTCCGTTTCCGGCGCGACGACCTCGACGGCCTCGTCGACGCCATCAACGGCACCGGCTACGGCCTCACCTTCGGCCTCCACACCCGGCTCGACGAGACCATCGCCCGTGTCACCCGCCGGGCCGGCGCCGGCAACCTCTACATCAACCGCAACATCATCGGCGCGGTGGTGGGCGTGCAGCCGTTCGGCGGCCACGGCCTCTCCGGCACCGGCCCGAAGGCCGGCGGCCCGCTCTATCTCGGCCGCCTGGTCGCCCGCCGGCCGGCGGCGCGCCCGCTCGCTGCCGGGCCGGACGCCGCCCTCGTCGGCCCGGCGGAGGCCTTCCGCGACTGGCTCGCCGGCACCGGCCGCGCCGCTCTCGCCGACCGCGTCGCCGGTTATCTCGCCCGCACCAGCGTCGGCGCCGTGGCGGACCTGCCCGGCCCGGTCGGCGAACGCAACGTCTACGCCCTGAAGCCGCGTGGCCCGGTCTTCGCCGACGCCCGCACGGAGGCCGGCGCTCTCCTCCAGATCGGCGCGGCCCTCAGCGCCGGCGACCTCGTGCTGATCGCCCCCGACAGCCCCGCCGCTGCCCTTCTCGGCTCCCTGCCGCGCCCGGTCGCCGAGCGCGTCCGTGTCGCCGCCGACGCCCTCGACCGCCCGGACCTCGCGGCCGTCCTCTTCGAGGGCGACGCCGACGCCCTCCAGGCCCTCGCCACCCGCATCGCCGCCCGCGACGGCGCCATCCTTCCCCTACAAGGGGCAGCCCCCGCTGCCCTCGCCGACGGCACCACCGACTGGGACCTCGACCTCCTCGTCACCGAAGTCTCCCTCAGCACCAACACCGCCGCCGCCGGCGGCAACGCCAGCCTCATGACCATCGGCTGACGCTCCGGAACCGCCGGCAGCCCGCCCACCTCGTTCCCACCCGAACCTCCTCCGAACCCTCTCCCCCCTGGAGGGAGAGAGTTGGAGAGAGAGGGGAGTCGCGCGCTCCCCCGCCTGCCGCTCTCCAGCATCTCCCGACGTCCTCTCACCCGAACCTCCAACGAACCCTCTCCCCCCTGGAGGGGGAGAGTTGGAGAGAGGGGGGAGCCCCACGTACCCCCCGCGAAACGCCTCCGCTCCCACCCCGCCGTTCCCCCTCCCACCCCCTCCCGAATTCGTGACCCCTTCGTGATCCCTGCATGCATCTCTTCGTTCGTAAGCTGTCGGCCCCGCATGGGAACGCACCAGACGGAACACGGAGACCGCATGACCGCCGAGACCTTTACGCTCGACCGCCGCCACCTCATGGTTGGCGCCCTGTCGTCGATCACGCTCGCCTCGGGAGGCCTGATGGCAACCACGACGTCCGCACGCGCCCAGGCGCCCGAAATGCTCGGCGCCTCCAAGCCCGGCCACTACCGCTTCCGCCTCGGCACGTTCGAGGTCACGACCCTCCTCGACGGCCTGCGCCCCGGCGACGGCCCGCACCCGATCTTCGGCGCCAACCAGAGCCAGGAGGACGTGGCGGCGCTGCTCGCGGCCAACTTCCTCCCCGGGGAGCGCTTCGTGAACGGCTTCACGCCCGTCCTCGTCAATACCGGCACCGACCTCGTGCTGTTCGACACCGGCTTCGGCGCCGGCGCGCCGGAAGGCCTCGGCCGCCTCGCCGCGCAGATGCAGGCCGCCGGCTACACGCCCGAACAGGTCACCATCGTGGTGCTCACCCATCTCCACGGCGACCACATCGGCGGCCTGATGGGTCCGGACGGTCCGACCTTCCCGAACGCCCGCTATGTCACCGGCGCCCGGGAGTATGACTTCTGGACCAAGACCGCCCCCGGCACCCAGGCGGCGGATGCGGCGAAGAACGTGGAGGCCAAGGTGGTCCCGCTCGCCGAGAAGATGACCTTCCTGGAGGATGGCGGCTCGGTCGTCTCCGGCATCACCGCCGAGGCTGCCTTCGGCCACACGCCGGGCCACATGGTCTACCAGCTGGAGAGCGAGGGCCGCCGCCTGATGCTCACCGCCGACACCGCCAACCACTATGTGGTGTCGCTGCAGCGCCCCGACTGGGAGGTCCGCTTCGACGCCGACAAGGCCGCCGCCGCCGCCACCCGCAAGGCCGTGTTCGGCCAGATCGCCGCCGACCGCATCCCCTTCATCGGCTACCACATGCCCTTCCCGGCGGTCGGCTACGTGGAACCGCTCGGCGAAGGCTTCCGCTGGGTCCCCGCCACCTACCAGCTCGACCTCTGATCCGGCGACGAAGACCGGCCGGGGATCCGGCCCGAACGACAGGCCGAGGTGGTCCGGTAGCGACCACCTCGGCCCCACCCCGTCCACCCCGCTCGCCATGGTCCGCGACGGCGGACCACCCACGCATTCCCACCCACTCACCTTGTTATCGTCACCAAACCCTCAATCCATCCACTCCAATTCGCCTTGAATACCTCCTCTCCTCCAAACATTGCCTGAATACATATCCCCTATAGATCGATCGATTACTTTCGATCCGCCGGGGGCTCGCCGTTCATGTCGTCGACTTACACGTCGAACGATCCGCTGTTGTCCAGCCAATGGCACCATACGCAGATACGACTTGATAAGCTGAACGGCGAGTTTAGAGGGTCAGGCTATTCCGTCGGCATCTGGGACGACGGCGTGGAGAAGACCCACGCGGACCTTGCGGCCAACTACGATGCCACAAAGGAATACGCGCCCGCCGGCACCCGGCTCAGCCCGCACGGATCGCCCAACACCCAGAACCACGGTACCGCCGTCTCCGGCATTATCGCGGGCGTTGCGAACAACGGGCTTGGCGGCGCCGGCATCGCGGCGAGCGCGAAGATCACCGGCGTCGACATCCTGAGCGGCGGCACCGCCAGCGGATATCTTCCGGCCTCCATCGCCTGGATGGCCCAGTTCCATGTGGTCAACAACAGCTGGGGCTTCACCGCCCGCTTCGCCGACGGGGCGTCGAGCGGGTGGGGCTCCACCTTCCACGGGGGCCTCAAGTCCTCCGCCGACACGGGTCGCGGCGGGCTCGGCACCGTCCTCGTCAACTCCGCCGCCAACGACGGCGCCAACTACACCGACAGCAACTACTCCGGCTTCAACCAGAGCCGCTACACCATCTCGGTCGGCGCCATCAGCCAGAGCGGCGACGTGGCGTCCTACTCCAACCGCGGCGCCTCGGTGCTCGTCTCCGGCTCGGCCGGCTTTCCCACCACCGACGAATCCGGGTCCGCCGGCTACGCGTCCGGCGACTACACGTCGAGCTTCTCCGGCACCTCCGCCGCCGGCCCGGCGGTCGCCGGCGTCACGGTGCTGATGCTGGAGGCGTCCGACAACACCCTCGGCTGGCGCGACGTCCAGACCATTCTCGCCACCACCGCCGACCACACCTACGGCAGCCTCGCCGGCGGCCTTTCCGGCCAGATGCGCTTCGCCTGGACCGTCAACGGCGCCGACAATGTGGACGGCGGCGGCATGCACTTCTCCAACGACGTGGGCTACGGCCTCGTCGACGCCTACGAGGCGGTGCGCTACGCCGAGGTCTGGTCCCTCTTCGGCGACGCCCAGACCTCCGCCAACGAGCGCACCGTCACCGCCACCGCCACCCCCAACCGGTCGCTCACCGACAACGGCACCACGGAATTCACCTTCACGGTCGGCAGCGACATCGTCATCGAGCACGTGGACCTGTCGCTGACGCTCACCCACGCGGACGTGACGGAGCTCCGCGTCACCCTCGTTGCACCGGACGGCTCCAGCACCATCCTGCTGTCGCCCATGAGCGGCAGCGACATCGCCCAGTCCAACTGGACCTGGACCTTCGGCTCGGAAGCGCTCCGCGGCTCGCTCACCGCCGGCACCTGGACGGTGCGCATCGCCGACACGGCGTCCGGCAAGACCGGTTCCGTCGCGAGCGTCCGGCTCGACGCCTACGGCACCGACCCGACCGCCGACGACGTCTACCACTACACCAACGAATTCAGCGAGATGCTCGCCCTCTCGGCGAGCCGCGCCACGCTCACCGACAGCGACGGCGGCACCGACTGGATCAACCTCTCCGGCCAGTCCGCCGCCATGGTGGTCGACCTCGGCGCCCGCACGATCACCCGTGGCGGCCTGCAGATGGTCACCATCGCGTCGGGCACGCTGATCGAGAATGTGGTCACCGGCGACGGCGCCGACACCCTCACCGGCAACGCCGCCGCCAACGCGCTCTACGGCATGCGCGACGACGACATCCTGGTAGGCGGCGGCGGCGACGACATCATCGACGGCGGCAAGGGGGCGGACATCGTCGTCTTCTCCGGCGCCTTCGCGGACTACACCATCACCAAGGCGACCGTCGGCGGCGTCGCCACCTACACGGTGGCCGGGTCCGGCTCCGGCGCGGCGGACGGCACCGACACGGTGCGCAACGTCGGCACCTTCCGCTTCTCCGACGGCCAGATCGCCGCCGCCAACCTCCTCAACGGCTCGCCCCTGCTGCCGATCGGCGGCCCCATCGACGGCGCCGACGACGAGGACGGCGGCGGCGGGAGCGATGACGACGACGGCGATGACGGTGGCGACGAGGACCTGACGCCGACCGTCCTCACCGGCACCAAGAAGAAGGACACGCTCACCGGCGTCAGCCTGCGCGATCAGCTCTACGGCCTTGCCGGCAACGACATCCTGGTCGGCAGCGCCGGGGCGGACGACCTCGACGGCGGCGCCGGGATCGACACCGTCGACTATTCGGCGTCCTCCGCCGCCGTCGACGTCAATCTCGCCGAAAGCGCCCAGACCGGCGGCGACGCGGACGGCGACACCCTGACGTCGATCGAGAACGTCATCGGCTCCGCCGGCGCCGACACGCTCGCCGGCACCACGGGCGTCAACATCATCTCCGGCAAGGCGGGCGACGACACCATCGTGGGCGACGCCGGCGCCGACAGGATCGACGGCGGCGACGGCACGGACACGATCGACTATGCGGCGTCCACCAGCGCCGTCCAGGTCGACCTCGGCAAGGGCAAGGGCGTCGGCGGCGATGCCAAGGGCGACAAGCTGGTCGCCGTCGAAAACGTCATCGGCACCGCCTTCAACGACCTCCTGATCGGCAGCGCCGCGGTCAACACCCTCACCGGCGGCGACGGCGACGACCGGCTGGAGGGCGGCGCGGGCGCGGACGCGCTCGTCGGCGGCGCCGGCACCGACACCGCCGAGTACAGCCGCTCCAAGGCCGGCGTGACCATCGACCTCTCGGCCGGCACGGCGAGCGGCGGCGATGCGGAAGGCGACACGCTCACCGCCATCGAGAACGTCACCGGCTCCAACCGCAACGACAGCCTCACCGGCTCCAGCGCCGCCAACACGCTCATCGGCGGCGGGGGCAACGACACGCTGATCGGCGGCGCGGGCGGCGATAAGCTCGACGGCGGCAAGGGCGTCGACACCGCCGACTACGGCACCTCCTCCACCGCCGTCACCATCGACCTGGAGGCCGGCACGGCCTCGGGCGGCGACGCGGAGGGCGACACGCTGATCGTCATCGAGAGCGCCACCGGCGGATCCGGCAACGACACGCTCAGCGGCTCCAAGCTCGCCAACGTGCTGACCGGTGGGGCCGGCGACGACGTGCTCGACGGGCGCGGCGGCGCCGACCGGCTGGTCGGCGGCGACGGCACCGACACCGCCACCTACGCGACCTCCGCCAAGTTCGTAGACGTGGATCTCTCCCGCACCGGCCGCCAGAAGGGCGGCGACGCCAACGGCGACGTGCTCGTCGGCATCGAGAACCTGATCGGCTCCGCCGGCAACGACATCCTCGCCGGCGACAGCAGCGCCAACGTCCTGACCGGCGGTGCCGGCGCCGACCTCTTCCGCTTCACGAGCGGCTTCGGCGCCGACACCATCGCGGACTTCGTCGCGGGCACCGACCTCATCAGCTTCAAGGGCATGGGCCTCGTCTTCGAGAGCCTTGCCTTCGCCACCAGCGGGTCGGACCAGGTCATCACCGTCGGCGGCGGCGCTGACACCATCCGCCTCACCGGCGGCGCCGGCACGACCCTTTCGGCCACCGATTTCGTCTTCGCCTGACGGGCCCCCGCGCGGGGATCAGCCGCCCGTCACCCGCCGCGCGAAGGCCGCCGCATCGGCCAGCACCGGCGCGTCGTCGCGGCCGTAGCGGCTGAGCGCGATCAGGATGTCCACATGGCCGAGCCCCGGATAGCGGGTGTAGGTCGCCGGCACGCCCGCGCTCTTCAGCCGGTCCGCCAGTGCCTCGCTGTTGCGCGGCCGCACCGTGGTGTCGTCGGTGCCGGTCGCAAGCAGGAAAGGCGGTGCGGCCCGGGTCACCTGGTTCACCGGCTGGGTGGCGGCAAGGTCCGGCGCGTCGCCGAACGCGCGCTGTGAGGCACTGACGTCGAGCGGCAGGAAGTCATAAGGTCCCGCAAGGCCGATCACCCCGCGCACCGCCCGCCGGGGCACCCCGGCGGCGGCAAGGAAGGACCGGTCCAGCCCCAGCATGGCGACGATGTAGGCGCCCGCCGAATGGCCGGCGAGCACGATCCGGTCCGGGTCGCCGCCATAGGCGCCGATCTCCCGCCGCGTCCAGGCGACCGCCGCCGCCGCGTCCTCCACGAAACCCGGGAACACCACTTCCGGCACCAGCCGGTAGTCGAACACCACCGTCACGAAGCCTTCCGAGGCGAAGGCCCGGCCGACGAAGTCGTACTCCTCCTTGGCGCCGCTCGACCACGACCCGCCGTAGGCGAACACCACCACCGGGAACGGCCCGCCCGTCCGCTCCGGCACATAGACGTCCAGCGTCCGCCGCGGCCCCGCCGCGTAGGCGACGCCCCGCGCCGCCCGCCTGCCGCCGCCATCCTTCGGCACCACCGCGTCGAACGTGCCGAGCGGGCTGGCGCAGCCGGCGACCGGCAGGAGGGCGAGGGCGGCGAGAACGGCGCGGCGCGGCAGATCAACCAAGGCGATGCTCCTTCGACGGCGCCGGCGTCCGCGCGCCGGCCATGCTTCCCACCCTACGCACGCCATCCTACGCGCGGGAGAGCGCTCCGGTTCGCCCGCGGCCCCGGACGACCCTCGTCCCGCCTCGTCGGAACCATCGATTGCATGGCCCGCCGGCCCGGCGGCATAGTCGCGCCCCAAGAGCCGTCATTCCACGGCCGACCGAGGAGCCCGTCCCCCGTGACCTACCAGCCCCACCCGGAACGCTACGCCACCATGACCTACAACCGGGTCGGACGCAGCGGCCTTCACCTGCCGGCCGTCTCGCTCGGCCTTTGGCAGAACTTCGGCGAGGACAAGTCCTTCGCCAACGCCCGCCAGATCTGCCGCACGGCCTTCGACCTCGGCATCACCCATTTCGACCTCGCCAACAACTACGGCCCGCCGCCGGGCGCCGCCGAGACCGCCTTCGGGACCATCCTGAAGGCCGATTTCGCCGCCCACCGGGACGAGCTCGTGATCTCCACCAAGGCCGGCTACCGCATGTGGCCGGGCCCCTATGGCGAATGGGGCAGCCGCAAGTATCTCCTCTCCTCGCTCGACCAGAGCCTGAAGCGGATGAAGCTCGACTACGTGGACATCTTCTATTCCCACCGCTTCGACCCGAACACGCCCCTGGAGGAGACCATGGGCGCGCTCGACCACGCGGTGCGCTCCGGCAAGGCGCTTTACGCCGGCATCTCGTCCTATAACGCCGAGCGCACCCGCCAGGCCGCCGCCATCCTCCGCCAGCTCGGCACGCCCTGTCTCATCCACCAGCCGTCCTATTCGATGATCAACCGCTGGATCGAGGACGACGGCCTTCTCGACACCCTGGACGGGGAGGGGATCGGCTCCATCGTCTTCTCCCCGCTCGCCCAGGGCATGCTCACCGCCAAGTATCTCGGCGGCGTGCCGGACGACAGCCGGGCGGCGAAGAACGGCAGCCTGAAGCAGAGCTTCCTCTCCGACGACAACCTCGCCCGCGTCCGCGCCCTCAACGCCATCGCCGAGCGGCGCGGCCAGACGCTCGCCCAGATGGCCATCGCCTGGGTGCTGCGCGGCGGCCGCGTCACCTCCGCGCTCATCGGCGCCAGCCGGCCCGAGCAGGTGGTCGACTGCGTCGCCGCCCTGAAGACGCCCGACTTCAGCCCCGAGGACCTCGCCGAGATCGACCGCCACGCGGTCGAAGGCGGCGTCAACATCTGGGCCGCCTCCGCCGAACGGCCCGGCCCCGCCCGCTGATAGGAGGGTCGCGCCCGCGTCCCGACACGCGGGCGAACCCGTTCACGACGGCGAACAAACCGCCGGGCGCGGCGTTTGCCCCCAAACGGACCGCCGCGTCCACCCCCGTCGTCCCAGGCAACCGAGGTGCCCCATGACCATCCGCGCCCTCGTCTTCGGCGAGAACGTCCACGAGAAGCTCAACGAGACGGTCCGCTCCATCTATCCGGACGGCATGCACGCCACCATCGCGGCGGCGCTCGCCGAGGACGGCGCGATCGAGCCCACCACGGTCACCCTCCAGGACCCGGAGCACGGCTGCACCGAGGCGCGCCTCGCCGTCACCGATGTGCTCCTCTGGTGGGGCCACAAGGCGCACGGCGACGTTTCCGACGCGGTGGTGGAGCGCATCGCCGAGCACGTCTGGCAGGGCATGGGCCTGATCGTTCTTCACTCCGGCCACTTCGCCAAGATCTTCAAGCGCCTCACCGGCTCGCCCTGCGCCCTCAAGTGGCGCGAGGCCGGCGAGCGCGAGCGCATCTGGACCGTCAACCCCGGCCACCCGATCGCCAAGGGCCTGCCGCCGAGCTTCGTCCTGGAGAACGAGGAGATGTACGGCGAGCCCTTCTCCGTGCCCGAGCCCATGGAGACGGTCTTCCTCTCCTGGTTCCAGGGCGGCGAGGTGTTCCGCTCCGGCCTCACCTGGCAGCGCGGCGCCGGCCGCCTGTTCTACTTCCGCCCCGGCCACGAGACCTACCCGACCTATTACGACCCCCACGTCCGCCAGGTCCTCCGCAACGCCGTCCACTGGGCCCACAACCCCGCCCCCCGCTGGACCGACGTCACCCAGGCCCCCAACGTCCCGGTCCAGGACGCCCCCGAGCGCATCGAAGAACGCGGCCCCAAACTCCACAAGCCCGGCGAGGAGGGGTATCGGTAGGGGAGGGCGGGATCGCGGGATGGATGGGATCGGGACTGGACGGAATCGGGACTGGACGGGACGGGATTCGACGGGATCGGACGGGCTGGGGAAGAAGACACTTCCGCAACCGCGCCCTCCGAGTAAGGCGCGACCCCCTCCATCCCTCGACCGTCATGGTCCGCGCAGGCGGACCACCCACGCATTGAGGGTATCAGGAAGCGTGGATGGTCCGCCTGCACGGACCATGACGATTGAGGAAGGATGCGGGGTCGGAACGAAAAGCTGACCGCCGCCGGAGTTCAAGCGGCCGACCATCCCGCCTCCTCCCTCCCATCCCGGTCGTCACCCCGGCGAAAGCCGGGGCCCAACCGTCCGGCGCATCATCTGCGCCGAAGCGACGTACCCCGCCGTCGGCTGGATCCCGACGTCCGTCGGGATGACGTTGGAGGGTGGGTTATGCTGGTTGGGTCACCCCCCGGCCCACCTCCACCTCCACCACCCCTCGACCGTCATGGTCCGCGCAGGCGGACCACCCACGCATTATGCGTTCGCCCGGTCAGGAAAGCGTGGATGGTCCGCCTGCACGGACCATGACGATGATGTTGGCGGAGCCCGAGCGGAAGCTGACCGAAGCCGGAGTTCGAGCGGCCGACCATCCCGCCTCCACCCTCCCATCCCGGTCGTCACCCCGGCGAAAGCCGGGGCCCAACCGTCCGGCGCATCATCTGCGCCGAAGCGACGTCCCGCGCCGTCGGCTGGATCCCGACTTCCGTCGGGATGACGACAAGCAGTGGAAAACCGTACTCCGTATCTTTCTCAGAATGGCGGCGAACAGCAAGCCTCGCGCCTCGCCGGCCGATCACGCGTGCGCCGGCTCAATCACCCCCCATTCCTCACCCCCGCCACCCACGTTCCCCGCACCGCCAGATCCTCCCTGAGATGCACCAGGTCCGCCTGCAGCCCCGCCTGCACGCGCCCCCGCATCTCCCCGATCCCCAGCATGTCCGCCGGCCAGGCGCTCGCCATCCGCAGCGCCTCCTCGACCCCCACCCCCACCCGCTCCACCAGCAGCCGCACGGAGGCCGCCATGTCGATGTCGGCGCCGGCGAGCGTCCCGTCCTCCAGCGTCAGGCGGCCGTCCGCTCGCCGGCAGGTGCGGCCGTTGAGGGTGAACACCGTGCCCTCCGTGCCGACCGTCCCCATCGCGTCGGTCACCAGGAAACAGCGGCCCGGCCCGCGCTTGCCCCGGATGGCGATGCCGAGCGTCGCCGGGTGCACGTGGTGGCCGTCGGCGATCATCCCGCACCAGAGCGCGCCCATGTCGAGCGCGGCGCCGGCTATGCCGGGCGCCCGGTGGCCGAGCGGGCTCATGGCGTTGAAGAGGTGGGTGGCCGCCCGCGCGCCCGCGTCCACCGCCCGGCGCACGTCATCGTAGGCGGCGTCCGTGTGGCCGAGGCTCACCGTCACGCCGCCGTCGGCGAGGCGGCGGATCAGCGTCGGCGGCGCCTGTTCCACCGCCACCGTCACCATGAGAACGCCGATCGCCTCCGCCGCCGCGATCAGCTGGTCCGCGTCCGCCTCGGCCATCGGCCGCATCAGCGCCGCCACATGGGCGCCGCGCCGGGCCGGGGCGAGGTGCGGGCCTTCCAGGTGGAGGCCGATCACCCCCGGCCGGGTCGGCACCGCCGCCGCGGCGGCCGCGATGGCGGCGGCGGTGGCGGCGGGCGTGTCGGTGATCAGCGTCGGCAGAAGGCCCGTGGTGCCGAAGCGGCGGTGCGCGGCGGCGATCGCCGCCATGGCGTCCGCCGTCGGCCCGTCGTTCAGCATCACGCCGCCGCCGCCGTTCACCTGGGCGTCGATGAAGCCGGCCGTCAGAAGCCCGCCGCCGAGGTCCGTCAACCGGGCGTCCGCCGGCACGGCGTCCCGCGGCAGCACGGCGGCGATCCGCCCGGCCTCCACCAGCACGGCCACATCCGTCCGGGTCTCCGTGCCGTCGAACACGGCGGCGCCGACGAGGGCTTCCATCAGACGGTCTCCGTCACCTTGGCAAGGTTCAGCGGCGTGTCCGGGTCGAGTCCGCGGGCGCGGGTCACCGCCTCGATGAAGCGGTAGAAACTGAGCCCGATGGAGATCGGGTCGGTCAGCCCGTTGCCGGTCGCCGCCGCCGGCAGGGCGATGCCCGGCATCGGGATGGCGCTCGCCGTGAACACGTGGCCGCCGGCCGCTTCCAGCCGCTCGATCCCGGCGCGGGTCGCCTCGGCGGCCTTGTCGTCGGGCGCGAAGGCGAGCACCGGGAAGCGGTTCTCCACCAGCCGCAGCGGCCCGTGCATCACCTCGGCGGTGGAGAAGGCCTCCGCGTGGATGGCGGCGGTTTCCTTCGCCTTCAGCGCCGCCTCCTGGGCGATCGGAAAGCCCGGCCCGCGCCCGACCACGAACATGGGCCCGGCGGCCGCCACCGTTTCGAGCGCCGGGCTCCAGTCCATGGCGAGCGCCCGGCGGAGCGCCTCCGGCAGGCCGCGCACCGCCGCCGCCAGAGCCTGGTCGCCACCGATCACCGCCGCCAGCGCCGCCGCCGCCGACACCGACCCGATGAAGGACTTGGTGGCCGCCACGCTCGTCTCCGGCCCGGCATGGAGCGGGATCACCACGTCGGCCTCCGCCGCCACCGGGCTCTCCGCCACGTTGACGATCGCCACCGTGAGCGCGCCGGAGCGCTTGGCCGCCGCCTGCAGGGCCACGAGATCCGGGCTTCGGCCCGACTGGGAGATGGTCACCAGCACCCCGCCGCCGAGCCGGAGCGGCGCCCCGTAGACCGAGGCGACAGACGGCCCGATGGAGGCGACCGGGATGCCCGCCGTCAGCTCCAGCGCGTATTTCAGATACCCCGCCGCGTGATCGGACGAGCCGCGCGCGCAGGTCGCCACCACGGGCGGCGCCAGCACGCGGATGCGGGCGCCCAGCTCGGCGATCCGGCCGGCCTCCCGGTCGAGGAGCCGCGCCACGGCGTCGGGCGCTTCCAGGGTCTCGCGGGCCATGGCGGTGATCGGGCTCATAGGGTCGTCTCCTCTTGTGGTGCAAAGCCTGACTGGGCACCGGCGAAGCGATCGTTTGGAGCCGGCATGATCCCTCCCATCACGAGCCGGGTATCAGGTCCTTCCTCCGTCAACGCCGCATGAGGCGTCACGGCTCCCGGCGCAATCCCGCAAGCGCGAGCGCGCCGTCGAGCGCGTCGCCGGCCGGGTCCACCAGCACCCGGTCGAACCGCGCGTCCAGATAGGGCCGGTGCGGGGCCGCCACGCCCCCCATGAGGGCGATCCGCGCCGCGCCCACCGCCACCATCCGGTCGAGCAGCCGGCCGATGTCCGCCGCCGACTGGTCGACCAGCGCCCGCGCCACCGGGTCGCCCGCGGCGGCGTGCACGAAGACGAGCGGCGCGTGGCGGGCCCAGTCGCGCGGCAGGGCCTCCAGGCCGAACGCCAGCACCTTGGCCGGCTCCCGGTCGAAGCGCTCCATCAGCGCCTCGGTGAACGGGGAGGGCGGCTCGATGGCCTCCAGGCCGAGGAGAGCCCGCCGCACCGCCCGCCGGCCGAGCGTCGCCCCGGACCCGGTGTCCGACACCACGAAGCCCCAGCCGCCGACGGTGATCGTCTGCCCGCCCTTTCGCACCACGCCCTGGCTGCCGGTGCCGAGAATGAGGATGCCGCCGTCCGCGCCCCCATGGGCGCCGAGGCAGGCGATCTCCGCGTCGGAGGCGACCGACACCGTCCGAAACGGCAGCGGATGGGCGAGAAAGCGCGCCGCCGCCGGCGGGGCGTTGCCGCCCGCAAGCCCGAAGCCGCCGTCGATGCGCCCCATGTCCGCCTCGCCGAGCCCGGCCGCCGCAAGGGCCGCCCGGCTCGCGTCGAGGATGCTTGCGATGGCAAGGTCGAAGGCCGTGGTCACGTTGGCCGGCCCGCCGGCGCCTTCGCCCAGCACCCGGCCGGTGTGATCCGCCAGCCGCGCGCGGCACACCGTTCCGCCGCCGTCCACCCCGAGATAGAGACCGTCCGCCACCCGAATCATCCTTAAGGCCGCTGCCGCGTGTTCCGCCGATCCGGTTACGCGCCGTTCCCGGCAAGGACAAGACGGCAGCAGGCGCCGGCGATCAGCTTCCCGCCGCCGCCGCCCGCCAGTGCGCCGCATAGGCCGGGAACCCGCCGTCGAGCGGCACAGCCGCCGCCGGCTCCACCCGCGCGGTCGGCCGCCCCTCCGGCCCGAGAGCGAGGAGGGCCGCCCCCGCGCTCGTCCCCGTGGCGCCCTCCACCGGCAGCACCGGGTCCGGCACCAGCGCAGCCAGCGCGGACGTGAACACGGCGTTCCTGGCGAACGGCCCCTCGATCACCACCGGCCCGCGCGCGCCCGCAAGCCCGAGCGCCTCGGCGGTCATCAGCGCCGCGTAGAGGCTCGCCGCCGCGGTCCGCTCGGCGGCCGAGAGCCGGTCCGGATCCGTCGTCCAGCGGCCCTTGCCGTTCGGGAACGGCCCGGATTTCGGCACGAAGGTTGGCAGCGCCATCACGCCCTGTTCGATCACCCGGTCGAGCGTCGCCCGGTCCGGCGTCTCCGGCCGCCCGCCGGTGAGGAGTTCCACCTCCCGCCCGCCCATGAAGCGCGCGCCCGGCACCGGTCGGCCGAAGGCGTCCACGTTGGCGAGCGTGTCGCGGCCGGGATCCAGCCCGTCCGGCCGGCCGCCGACCGCGAAGATCACCACCCAGGTGCCGGTGGAGACCACCGCGAACGGCGCCCTGCGGGTCATCAGGTGCGGCAGCAGCGAGGCGTTGCTGTCGTGGATCCCGCAGTGCACCGGCGTGCCCGCCTTCAGCCCCGTCGCCGCCACCACCGCTGGCGACACCGGCCCCAGCGCCTCGAAGGCCGACCGCACCGGCGGCAGCCGTGCCGCCCAGCCGGCCTCCGTCGCCAGCGACGACGGCGTCCCGTCCGCCGGCCGCCAGAGGTCCGTGTGGCAGCCGAGCGAGGTCACCTCCGCGGCCATCACGCCGGTCAGCCGGAAGGCCCAGTATTGCGGATAGGGCAGGATGGCCGTCACCCGCCCGAAGGCGTCCGGAAAGGTCCGCTCCAGCCAGAAGAGCTGCGCCCCGACGTTCAGCCCGCCTGCCAGCCGCGGCGAGAAGGTCTCGGCGAACGCCGGCCGCGCCGCGTCATAGGCCGCCGACAGCGCGTCCGGCCCGTCGTGCTCGTAGTCGAGCACCGGCAGCGCCAGATCGTCCCCCGCCATCAGCGCCACCGAGGCCCCGTGCGTGGTGATCGACACCGCGTCGATGGCATGGGCCGCCGCAGCGTCTTTCAGCGCGCCGAGCGCGAAGGCGTGGAGCGCGTCCGTGTCCATGTGCGGGTAGGGCGGTCCGGGCCGCACCGTGTTCGGCATTGTGCGCACGAAGAGGTCGGCGCCGGTCGCCACGTCGTGCACCACCAGCTTGGCGTTGGTCTTGCCGATGTCGAGCACGGCGACGAGGCGGGTCATCGAAGGCATTCCCCGGTCGGCTCAGTCCATGTGGAAGACGGTGCGCAGCGGCACCGCGATCGGCTCGTCGTCCGGCTTCACCGCCATGATGTCGCGCATGTGCGCCCACCACCGGCGCATCACCGGATGGTCCGGCAGCGCCGCCATGCCGTGATCGCGCCGCCGCCAGAGCACCGCGAAGAGGATGTTGGTCTCTTCGTCCAGGTGGATCGAATAGTCGCTGACGCCGGCCTCCGTCAGAAGCGCGGCGAGGTCCGGCCAGATCTCGTCGTGCCGGTGCTCGTATTCCCCGGCCATGCCGGGGTTCAGCCGCATCTTGAAGGCATACTTCTCGTGGGTCGCGCGGTCCGGCATCAGGCGGCTCCCGTCGTCTGTCGGCGGGCGGCAAGGCGCCGCACCAGGATGGGCAGGGCGATCACGGTGATCAGCATGGCGCCGATGACGATCGACATCACGATCCCCGGCACGTTGAGAAGGCCGAGCCCGAAGGTCACGAGCCCCATCACGAAGGCCGCCAGCACCACACCCGGGATGGTTCCCGAGCCGCCGAGGATGCTCACCCCGCCGAGCACCACCATGGTCACCACTTCAAGCTCCCAGCCGAAGGCGATCGACGGCCGGGTGGAGCCGAGCCGCGAGGTCAGCATCACCGACGCCGCCCCGGCGGCGAGGCCCGTCATCAGGAAGAGCGTGAACTTGATCCGCTCCACCCGCACGCCGGAGAAGGTGGCGCCGAGCGGATTGTTGCCGATCGCGTAGACCTTCCTCCCCACCGTCGTGCGGTGGAGCACGATGCCGCCGACGAGCGCCACGGCGAGGAAGAAGACGAGCTCGAACGAGATCACCCACCACACATAGCCCTGGCCGAACCAGGCGAAGTCCGCCGGATAGTTCTTGTAGACCTGATCGCCCAGCGTCACGTAGGCGATGCCGCGGAACAGGCTCATGGTGCCGATGGTGACGACGATCGACGGCAGCCCGAAGCGCGTCACCAGCACGCCGTTGAACGCCCCGCACGCGAGCCCCACGCCAAGCCCGATCGCCACCAGCCCGGGCGTCCCCACCCCCGCCTCCGCCGCCGCGCCCATGGCCGTGGAGGCGAGCGCGATGATGGCCGCGACCGAGAGGTCGATCTCCCCGGCGATCACCAGGAAGGCCATGGCGATGGCCACCACGGCCTTTTCGGTGAAGTTGAACGTGGCGTCCGAGAGGTTCCACGGGTCGAGGAAATAGGGCGAGGCGAAGCTGTTCGCCGTGAAGATCGCCACCGCGACCGCTAGAAGCAGCGCCTCCCAGCTCTTCAGCGCGCGGACGATGCCGCCGTCCAGCCGGTCCGGGATCACCCGCCGGGCGCCGTCCTGGCGGGTCTTGTCGGAGGAAGCGGCGGTCATCGGGCGGCCCCTGCGGCGTGGGTCGGGCGCAGGATGATGCGGCCCTTCCGCCGCTCCGCCCGCGCGTTGATGGCGACGGCCGCGATGATCACCGCGCCGGAAATGGCCATCTGGAAGAAGGGCGACACGTTCACCACCGGCAGCGCGTTCTTGATCAGGCCGAGGAAGAGCGCGCCCAGCACCGCGCCGCCGACCGACCCGATCCCGCCGGCGATCGACACCCCGCCGATCACGCAGGCCGCCACCACGTCGAGCTCGAACCCGGCCGCGATGTCCACATAGGCGACCGCGTAGCGCGCCACCCAGAGATAGCCGGAAAGGCCCGCCAGCATGCCGGAGAGGCAGAAGGCCAGGAACCGCGTCCGCCCCACGTCGACACCCGCGTAGACCGCCGCCGTCGGGTTGCCGCCGGTGGCGTAGAAGGCCCGGCCGAGCGTCGTTCGGGTGAACAGCACCGTCGCCGCCACGATCACCGTCAGCGCCGCCCAGGTCAGCACCGGCAGCCCGGCGACCAGCTGGCGCGGCGTCTCCAGGAACACCGGCGTCATCTCGTGCGCGTTCACCCAGCCGCCGCCGGAGATCACGAAGGCCATGCCCCGGTAGATGGTCAGCGTGCCGAGCGTCACCACGATCGGCGGCATGCCGAGCTTCCACACGAGAAGCCCGTTGAACGCCCCGAGCAGGAAACCCATTCCGGCCGCGATCAGCACCAGCAGCGCGAGCGGCAGCGCCGGATGCGCCTCGTTCAGCATCGCCACCACCATGCCGGTGAGCGCCAGATTGGCCGCGACCGACAGATCGATCGACCGCGTCAGGATCACCGCCGTCTGGCCGAGGGCGAGGATGATCAGGATGGCCGTGTCGTTGAACACGTTGGCGAGATTGCTAGGTGCCGCGAACGCCGGAAACCGGCTCGTGATCACCGCCAGCAGCAGCCCCATGGCCACCAGCAGCAACACCTCCCGCCGCGCGAAAAGAGCCGTCAGCATGGCGAATGCTCCCCCGTCGCCGTCATCCCGGCGTACGCCGGGATCCAACCGTCCCGTCCGCCAACCGCGCCGGCCGTCAACGACCCGCACCGCCGACGCCACCCGCACCCTCGGCTGGATCCCGGCGTCCGCCGGGATGACGACGGTTCGGGATCTACGGTCAGAGTGAACCGCACACCCTTCCGACCCCCTCCACCGTCATGGTCCGCGCAGGCGGACCACCCACGCATTTCCCCCCTCCGCCCCCCTCCACCGTCATGGTCCGCGAAGGCGGACCACCCACGCATTTCCCCCAGGCTCCCGCCCAAAAGCGTGGCTGGTCC
>NZ_MSIG01000040.1 GCF_001927285.1 Mongoliimonas terrestris
CCTGCTGGCCGATCTCTTCGAAGATCTGCGGCCTTATGCAGCAAATACACCGCAAACGGTGGCGTCTATCAACGCATGCCATGCTATATGTAGCGTATGACAGACGCAATCCGCCCGATGCGAACGGAGACGTTCGAGCACACCATATCCGGCTTGCTGACCAAGCGGGCCGACCTGTTCAACGAGGCCGAGCGCATCCGCGACAGGCTGGCAGAGATCAGGAACGACATAGGCGCTCTAGACCGCGTTCTCGGCGCGCTCGGCTACAAGGGCGACCTAGACGCCGCCATGCCCCGCCAGAAGCGCGAAGTGATCTTCGGCCGGGGCGAACTGACTAAGGGCATCATGCGCGAGATACGGTCGGCAGACGGGCCATTGTCCAGCCGGGAGATAGCGCAGAACCTTGTGGCGCTTCGTGGCGAGGACGCGCGCGACCGGCGGTATGTAAGCGATCTCACTAGGCGGGTGAGTAAGGCGCTGAGGAGCTTGCGCGACGAGGGTTACGTCAAAAGCGGAGCGGACCACAAAGGCAACACCCTATGGTCACGAACTTCGGCTAAATGGAGCAGAGCCGCGACAACGTGAACCGATTTTTTGCCGAACGAACTGGTGGGCGCGCTCGTTTCAGATATCTAAATGGACACGGCTTACAGACAATGATTCTATGCGGTCGGATGGGCGAGTCAGGTTCAGAGATCGCGCTTCGTCCGACATAGGCGCCAATGATGCTCATAACTTACGAACGCGAAAAGCTAATAAACTCCATCATTTTTTTTGTGACCAACACCAAAAAGTGCGGGAAGGTAAAGCTTTTCAAACTCCTCTATTTTCTTGATTTTGAGCATTACAAGTCATCAGGCCGTAGTGTGACGGGCTTGGACTATAACGCCTGGAAAATGGGGCCTGTTCCTGTCTCACTCTATGAAGAGATAGACAGCCCTGAGCCAGACATGGCGGCTGCGTTGCGGTTTGAGGAGCGCCCGATTCGTCAAGGCGAGCAGAAAATGCTTGTGATCACTCCGGCTCGTCAGTTTTCTGACTCTCACTTTACAAAGAGAGAAATGCGCCTGCTCAATGATCTTGCGACAGAGTATAGGGACGCTGACGCAGACAATATGATCGAGGCAACTCACTTGGAGAACAAGCCTTGGCATAAGGTTTACGTTCAGCAAAATCAAAAGCAGGCTATTATCCCATACGATCTTGCTGTACGCCCCGATGAGCACGAGTTAGTCCGCCGCATAGCGAATGAACGACGCGAGACTTTGCATACTCTACAATGAATCCTGGCGCCGTCTTTTTCGATACAACCTTTTTATTCGCCGATAGTGAAACAGGCGAAAAGCTGTTTGTTGTCTTGGGGTCCCGAGACGCGGTCTATGTAGTTTGCAAAACTACAACTAAGCAACACGGGCGCGGCTTAGATTTCGGATGCCAGCCAACAGATAGATTTCATAATTTTTTCCTGCCGCGGGGCAGCTGCTACCTAAAACGATCAACGTGGGTTTGTTTGAACGAATTTTACGATCTTAAGCAAAACTCTGTGCTTCAAAAAAAGTTCACCGGAAGTATCAAGCATATTTGCGATCTAAGCCCTGAAATAACTCTTGCTTTACAAAATTGTGCGATGGAAAGTCTGGACGTAAGTAATTTTCAGGGCGGAGCAATAGCCGCATCTATTGTCACTCCCCCTTCCGCCAGTAACCAGCCCAAACCCGGCTGACCGGGTGGGCCATGGCAAGGCCGAGAACGCGGTCTGCCAATTCCCCGTTGCTCTCCCGCCGGTGGTCTTCCTTCCATGCCGCCTCGGCCGCGTACTGATGAAGGTAGCGCGGGCTGACATGGTGGTGCTGGCCCTCCACCATGCGGCGCAGGCGGGAGAAGTAGGACTCCACGTTGTTGGTGTGTAGCCCGTCGCCTTCCGAGTAGGCGACGGAGTGATTGATGCGGCCGGTACGCTCGAACATGAGCGCCAGTTCGTCCCAATGGGACGCTTCGTCAGCGTAGACAGTGGCGGTCGGGGCCGTCGTCGCACGAACGACTTCGATCCCTTCGGCCTCGCTCTTGCGCACAAACGTCGGGGTGCGCCCGCCGCGCTGACGAACAGCGATGACAACGCGGCGCTTGCCAGTCGGATGACGCGCCAAACGGCGGTCCTTGCGGTCTTCCTTACGGTTCTCCGGGCGGATGTGCCCGCCAAAGTACGCGCCATCAACCTCGACTTCACCGTCAACCGTGGCGCCTGGGACCTCAGATGCAAGCGCCTCGCGGATCTTCTGAGCGAGAACGAACGCGGTCTTGTACTGACAATCGAGGTCGCGTGACAGTTGGAGCATCGAGACGCCTTTGGCGGCGTTGACGCTGATGCAGATCGCGGCGAGAAGGTCAACGAACGCCATCTTGCGAGACGCGAAGATGGTGCCGCTTGTGACGCTGTACTGATGGGAGCACGCAACGCACTTGAACCGACGGCGGGTGGGGATGGCGTAGCTGTCAGTGCAACCGCAACGCGGGCAGACGGCCTGGCCCTCAGTCTCATGCCAACGGATCGCACAGAAGGTCTGATAGGCGGCATCTTCGCCAGCCTTGTAGATGCCCTTCAGGGAGAGCGTGCGCACCTTGGCAGAAAGAAGGAAGTGCTGAGCCATTGCCATCACCTACGGTGCTTATGCATCGTATATGATGACATTGATACATCGTTGTCGAGGGCAAACGCATCGCATATGATGGCATCCGTAACCCAGGGGATGCATATGGTTGATGCGGTCGATTGGGAAGCCGCTGCAAAGGGGCTTCTGAAAGCCGAATTGAAGCGGCGTGGTGTGACCTACGGGCAGCTTGTCGAGAAGCTGGCGGAGGTTGGCGTTGATGAGACAGAGCCAAACGTCAGGAACAAGCTCGCTCGTGGAAAATTCACGGCGGTCTTCATGCTCCAGTGCCTTCACGCTATCGGCGTAAAGGAGATCCGGTTGGATTTGGCCTAAGCGATTCATTCATAACAAGAAACCATGACAGACGCCAAATGGCCGGAATCCTTGACAAAAGGACGCCAACAATTTAGACAAATGGGTGGAGACGGGGGGCGTCGAACCCCAGGGGGAGAGGCTCCAACTCCTTCCCTGGCACCGGCCAACCGTCCCCTGTGTGCCGGCCCGAGTACTGCTCGGACCGGCTTAGGCGTGGGGTAGACTTACTGTCTTCTCATGTACCACCTCCTGGGCCGGCCTTACGGCCCCGCACGGTGTTCAAGCCCTCAGGCGGCTCCTGCCCGGTGCCTTCGCCTGAGGGCTTATCTCACAAAAACTCACTCAAATCATGGTCAGGCGTTTCCGCCGAGACTGGATCGAGCTCCGATACTGGGAACCAGTACAGCCCGCGCTTCTCCGCATACCCCTCCTCCTTGAGGGCGTAGAGCGTGCCGCGAACGCTGTTCGTCTTGAACCCGGTCAACAGTGCAATGTCTTCTATGCGCATCCCTTCCGGGTGCTCCATGATGACGGCGTGCACACGTGGCTTGACAGTCCCCGGCGCAAGCCGACCATCCGCCGTGGTGTTGTGTTCGGACGATGCGATAGCCTGAGCGACTGTCGGAGCTGCCGGGACCATGTTGCCGCCGAAGAGCGAAGCCAAACGTTCCTTCAGTTCAGCCTCTGCCTCAGCGCGGCCGACAGCGCGCCCGCGCTCGTAAGCCTCGGCGAGCAAGCCCTCGACCTTCCCTGTGATGTCGTGCAAGTCCGCTACCATCTGATTCCGCCTCTCGATACGACGTGAATATCAGAACCGATGGCAACCTACAAGAGGCTCTGACGTACGGGTGGTGTCAGAGCCGTATTCGTTCGCGCATATCCACAGAGCGGGCTTGATGACGGCCCGCCTACTTGGTGCGCTTCCTACATAAGGCCGAAGATCTGCACGGGATCGAAGACCGAA
>NZ_MSIG01000041.1 GCF_001927285.1 Mongoliimonas terrestris
GACCCGGAAGGCATGGAGGCCTCCAAGGCTATGCTGAATGGCGTGATCTATGGCAAGGACGCCTATGATTGCGCCGCCGACGCGGATGCCCTGGTGATCGTCACCGAGTGGAACGCGTTCCGGGCGCTCGACTTCGGGCAGCTCAAAGCCTTGATGGCCACGCCATTGCTGGTGGACCTGCGGAATGTTTACCGCAGGGAGGAGATCGAGCGGCACGGGTTCGAGTATGCCAGCGTAGGACGGCCGAGCTAGGTGGCGAATAGCGCCCGCCACCTCGTAGCGCGGGCGCAGAACAACGAGCGGCGCCGTTCTCTCGTCAGGACGTGCGGCGCTCTCGCGCACTGCCGCCGGGTCGCGCGTCCGCGCCTTCTAGTCTGCTCGCGCGCCGTTCCACGGCGGGAAAGCGTCGCAGGTGCGATGGCGAAGCATCCTTCGGGAGGCCTGCCGTCCATCTTGCGTTCGGTTTCGCCGACAGCATCAAACGCCGTAGCGATCCCCTGGTCCTGAAAGCCCGTCGAAGCTCCACCGGTTCGAGTTATATGATCTGCCCGAAGGACGGTCCTGGCTGTCAAACGGCTTACAAATCTGCCCCCCGATTTGGAGTGGGCCCCTGCGGCCGGACAAAAACTCATGCGGCGGATCTGAGTGTTGTCCGGGTGTGTTGATCCTCGAACTGGGTGAGGCTGAGATAGCCAAGCGCCGAATGGAGGCGCTTGGCATTGTAGACGTCGTCGATGAACCTGGGGAGGAACTCCGCGACGTCGGTGAAGGCCTCAAAGGCCATCGGCTGCACACCCTCGGCCTTCGGCGTCTTCATGAAGCTCTCCGCCTTGGCGTTGTCGTAGGGATTGCCGCGCCGACCCATGGATCCCACGAGGCCGGCTTCGGCCAGGGCGGACCGGTAGGCCATGGCAGCATATTGCGATCCACGGTCCGAGTGGTGAATGCATCCGGGCAGTGGTTCGCGCCGTTCCACGGCCGCGGCGAGGGTCAGGCGGGCGTCGATCGACCGGCTGATCGCGTAGCCGACAACGCGGCGGTGCCAGGCATCGAGAATGACCGCGACATAGGCAAAGCCGGTGAAGATCGTGACGTAGGTGATGTCGGCCACCCAGATCTGGTCGGGACCGTTGGGGATCCGGTCCGCGACGAGAATGGGGAAGATCAGGTGGGCGGGGTCACTGTCGGTGGTCGCGACTTGGCGCCGTCGGGTGCGGGGTTGGAGACCGTGCTCACGCATTAACCTCCTAATTTTCTTGTGGTTTACGACGAAATCCTGATGCCGGAGCGCAGCGCGGACGCGCCGCCAGCCGTAGCTCTCGAACTCCTCGCAGATGGCTGCAATCGCCTCGACGACGGCCGTGTCGCAGCTAGCCTCGGCCTCTCCGTCGTAGTAGGTGGAGCGCGCGATCCCTATCAGCTCGCATCCTTCTGAGATGGAGAGACTGTTGGGCCGGTGATCACGGAGGTACTGCCGCTTCGCGCGCGGTGTGCGTTTTTCAGAGCCCCCTTAAGAAACTCGAGCTCCATGGCCTGCTTGCCGACGAGCCGCTCCAGGGCATCAATCCGTGCCTCGAATTCCTGGACCATGTCGGCTGCCACCGCCTCCTCGTCCAAGGCGCCGGCCTGATGCTTCTGAAGCCAGACGCGGATGAGGTTGCGCGCGAGATCGTGGCGTTTGCCAAGCGCGTGGAGCGTCTCGCTAGCCAGATACTCCTGGACGACCTGCCGCTTGAACGTGGTGCTATAGGTGCGGTGTCTGCTCACGGGCCTTCATCATTCGAAAGCCCGGACCCATGTCAATTCGGAAACCGCATCCTGTCCGGCCGCAGGGGCCCACTACATCCGGCATGTCGCGTGACGCGCACCGGGCTTGTCGCCGCCGAGCCGGAGGCGGAGCGGAGGCACGCCCGGTGTCGGCCGTTCTGTTGGTGGGTCAGAGGCGGTTCTTAAAGCGCCAGCTCTCGTTGCCGGTCTCGATGATCTCGCCGTGATGCGTGAGGCGGTCGAGGAGCGCAGTGGTCATCTCGGCGTCGCCGAACACGCTGGGCCACTCGCCGAAGGACAGATTGGTGGTGACCAGGATCGAGGTCTGTTCGTAGAGCCGGCTGACGAGGTGGAAGAGCAGCTGCCCGCCGGACTGGGCGAAGGGCAAGTAGCCGAGCTCGTCGAGGACGATGAAGTCGACGCGGGAGAGATAGTCGTCCATGCGTCCCTGACGGCCGGATCGGGCCTCGGTCTCCAGGCGGTTCACAAGGTCGACGACGTTGAAGAAGCGGCCGCGGGCACCGTCCCGGATGCAGGCGCGGGCGATCGCGATGGCCAGATGGGTCTTGCCCGTGCCGGTGCCGCCGACGAGGACCACGTTGCGCTGGTGAGCGAGGAAGTTGCCGCCGGCGAGGTCGCGGACGAGCGTCTCGTTGATCGGCGTGCCGTCGAACTGGAAGTCGTCGATTTCCTTGGCCAGCGGCAGCTTGGCGATGGTGACCTGGTACTTGATCGAGCGCGCTTGCTTCTCGGCGATCTCGGCGGAGAGCAGGTCGCCGACGATGCTTTGCGCCTCGTGCGCGCGCTTGACTGCCGTGGTGATGATCTCGTCGTAGGCTGCCTTCATGGCGTAGAGCTTCAGGTCGGCCATGGTCGCCCGGATCTCGGTGCGTTCGATCACAAAGCCCTCCTCAGGCTGTCGTAGCGGGCGTAGTCGGCGACGGGCGCATGTCGCAGCCGCAAGGCGTCCGGGGTCATGAATGTGACTGGCGCGGCGTGCTCGCTCGTTGGAGCTGGCGAGCTTGCGCCGGATCCGTTCGAGAGCGGCTGGCATAACCCAGTCCTTGAACGGGGCACCGTTCCGGAGGGCACCGGGTTTGCGGGCCAGTACCGGGACGTAGTGCCAGGGGTCATAAATGGTCTGATCGCGGCCGAAGCAGCGAGGGTGATCACCGACGACCCGGCTGTCCTGGCGCAGCTCGATGCGATCGGCATAGGCGCGAACCTCGACGGGGCGCCCAACTGCGCTCGCCGCGACGGAGTACCGGTTATTGTCAAAGCGCATGAGGTAGGTCTTGGCCACGGAAGCCGGCGTGGCGTGGAAGCCGTGGGAGCGGCCGACATAGGGGACCAAGCTCGGCCGTTCGGCTTCAAACGCCTCGAAGATCGTCCGGTCCCGGAACTCCCGGCGGCGGTGTGCCTTGGCGTAGGCAATGCACTGGTCGAGGAGCCAGGCGTTCATCTCCTCGTAGCTCTTCACCCGGATCCGTGGGGTGAAGAAGCGCTCCCGGACCAGCCCGACCTGATTCTCGACCTGCCCCTTCTCCCAGCCCGACGCCGGCGTGCAGGCGACAGGATCGACGAGGTAGTGGCTGCACATCTGTTGGAAGTGGTGATTGTAGGCCCGCGTCGGGGGTAGGCGCACACGAACAGCATCCGGCTGTAACAGAGCCTGACATGGGCCACCTTCACGATCACCGTCGTGCCCTTGATGAGCACGACCTCGTGGCGCCAGTCGAACTGGTAGGCTTCACCAGGGGCGAAGCTCAGCGGCACGAAGGCGCCGCTCACGCGGGCCGATTGCTGCTTCTCTCAGGCTCGCGCATAGCGCCGAACCGCATCGTAGCCGCCGTTGTAGCCGAGACCGAGCAGTTCCTCGAAGACCCTGATCAGCGTCAGTCGCTCGCGTGCTGCGCGTCAATCTGGATGAGACAAACGCGTCAATCTGGATGAGAGCGGTTCGGCCGCCCGTTGTCGGGACGGCTGTCGG
>NZ_MSIG01000042.1 GCF_001927285.1 Mongoliimonas terrestris
TAGGCAGTAGGCAGTAGGTGCCGTTGGCGCGAGGGGTTGGTGTCGCGCCAACCTTCCTACTGCCTACTGCCTCTTGCCGACTGCCTCGTTTCATCCGTTGCGCATCGATAATGAGAGCGATGAAGCCGGTCGAGCGATTAGTACCGGTAAGCTTCGCGCGTTGCCGCGCTTCCACACCCGGCCTATCGACGTGGTGGTCTACCACGGCTCTGATAGGGAGCACTGGTTTTGAGGTTCGTTTCCCGCTTAGATGCCTTCAGCGGTTATCGAGTCCGTACATAGCTACCCTGCTATGCGGCTGGCGCCACAACAGGTCCACCAGAGGTACGTCCATCCCGGTCCTCTCGTACTAGGGACAGATCCTCTCAATACTCCTACACCCACGGCAGATAGGGACCGAACTGTCTCACGACGTTCTGAACCCAACTCACGTACCACTTTAAACGGCGAACAGCCGTACCCTTGGGACCTGCTCCAGCCCCAGGATGTGATGAGTCGACATCGAGGTGCCAAACGATGCCGTCGATATGGACTCTTGGGCATCATCAGCCTGTTATCCCCGGCGTACCTTTTATCCGTTGAGCGATGGCCCGTCCACGAGGGACCACCGGATCACTATGGCCGTCTTTCGACTCTGCTCGACGTGTCAGTCTCGCAGTCAGGCAGGCTTATGCCATTGCACTCGACGAGCGATTTCCGACCGCTCTGAGCCCACCTTCGCGCGCCTCCGTTACTCTTTGGGAGGCGACCGCCCCAGTCAAACTACCCACCACACACTGTCCCGGACCCGGATGACGGGCCGCGGTTAGACAGTCATGACGATAAGGGTGGTATTTCAAGGATGGCTCCACGGGAGCTGGCGCCCCCGCTTCAAAGCCTACCACCTATCCTACACATGCCGACACGAATGCCAGTGTGAAGCTATAGTAAAGGTGCACGGGGTCTTTCCGTCTGACCGCAGGAACCCCGCATCTTCACGGGGAATTCAATTTCACTGAGGTTGTGCTGGAGACAGCGGGGAAGTCGTTACGCCATTCGTGCAGGTCGGAACTTACCCGACAAGGAATTTCGCTACCTTAGGACCGTTATAGTTACGGCCGCCGTTTACCGGGGCTTCAATTCGGAGCTTGCACCCCTCCTCTTAACCTTCCGGCACCGGGCAGGCGTCAGACCCTATACGTCGCCTCACGGCTTCGCAGAGCCCTGTGTTTTTGTTAAACAGTCGCCACCCCCTCGTCTGTGCCCCCCCGCAGCGGTTGCCCGCCACGAGGGCCTCCTTCTCCCGAAGTTACGGAGGCAATTTGCCGAGTTCCTTCAGCACAGTTCGCTCAAACGCCTTGGTATGCTCTACCAGTCCACCTGTGTCGGTTTCGGGTACGGTCTGATGCAGGGGCTATTTCCTGGAACGCCTTCACGGCCCCTCCAATCCGATAAGGAGGAACCATACACGGCATCCGTCACCACCTGCTGGCCGGGGACTGTTCACCCCGTTCCCATCGACTACGCCTTTCGGCCTCGCCTTAGGGGCCGGCTAACCCTGCGCAGATTAGCTTTACGCAGGAACCCTTGGACTTTCGGCGAGGGTGTCTCTCACACCCTTTATCGTTACTCATGTCAGCATTCTCACTTCCGATACCTCCAGGAGCCCTCGCGGGTCTCCCTTCATCGGCCTACGGAACGCTCCGCTACCGCTTGGCATTGCTGCCAAACCCTAAGCTTCGGTGCATGGCTTGAGCCCCGTTACATTGTCCGCGCAGGAACCCTTGTTTAGACCAGTGAGCTGTTACGCTTTCTTTAAATGATGGCTGCTTCTAAGCCAACATCCTGGTTGTTTTGGGATTCCCACATCGTTTCACACTTAGCCACGACTTCGGGACCTTAGCTGTAGGTCAGGGTTGTTTCCCTTTTCACGACGGACGTTAGCACCCGCCGTGTGTCTGCCGGATAGCACTCTTGAGTATTCGGAGTTTGGTTAGGTTTGGTAAGTCTGTGGGACCCCCTAGCCCATCCAGTGCTCTACCCCTCAAGGTGTTCATCCGACGCTCTACCTAAATAGATTTCGCGGAGAACCAGCTATTTCGAGGTTTGATTGGCCTTTCACCCCTAGTCACAAGTCATCCCCGACTTTTTCAACAGGCGTGGGTTCGGTCCTCCAGTGCGTGTTACCGCACCTTCAACCTGCTCATGACTAGATCACCTCGTTTCGGGTCTATTGCTACGAACTGAAGCGCCCTGTTCAGACTCGCTTTCGCTGCGCCTACACCTACCGGCTTAAGCTTGCTCGCAACAATAAGTCGCTGACCCATTATACAAAAGGTACGCCGTCACCCGGCCCACCAAATGCCTTGGCATTGTGGTGGCCGACTCTAAAGTCTTCCAAATTCCCGGCTACCGCCGAGACAAGAAAGACCGCCCCGCCAAGGAATTTGGAGGGCAGGCTCCGACTGTTTGTAGGCATCCGGTTTCAGGTGCTGTTTCACTCCCCTCGTCGGGGTGCTTTTCACCTTTCCCTCACGGTACTGGTTCACTATCGGTCGCTGAGGAGTACTTAGGCTTGGAGGGTGGGCCCCCCATGTTCAGACAGGATTGCACGTGTCCCGCCTTACTCAAGGACCTTGGATCAAATTGCGCCTACGGGGCTGTCACCCATAATGCCCGACTTTCCAGACGGTTCGGCTTGTCAATCCAAGGCCACTGGCCTGGTCCGCGTTCGCTCGCCACTACTGACGGAGTCTCGGTTGATGTCCTTTCCTGCAGGTACTTAGATGTTTCACTTCCCTGCGTTCGCCTCTAACCCCCTATGTGTTCAGGGATCAGATACCCTCATGTGACACCACGAAGCGCAAACACGCCCCAGATCCCTCGCAGGATCCGGCACGCGCTCACGGTTCGGGATGTCGAAGGTGGGTTTCCCCATTCGGAGATCGTCGGATCAAAGCCTGTTCGCGGCTCCCCGACGCTTATCGCAGCGTACCACGTCCTTCATCGCCTCTCAGCGCCAAGGCATTCACCAGATGCCCTTCTCTCACTTGATCGCTCTCATTATCGACGCCCAACGTCATTCCCAAAGGGAATGATGTCGTTTCCCCGAAGGGAACGAAGCCACCTCCCGGAGGAGAGCGGCAGGCTTGCCGCGTGAACCCACGCGGCCGATACGATCGTTCGCCCATGCGGCCGACAGAACTTCGGCAAGCTCGTCCGCACGGGCCAGTCTTTCTTCAAAGACCAGTCATTCTCACGAGACATGTCCCATCCGACCACGGTGCGGTCAAACGCCGTGAGGCCGGTCGACATCGGCACG
>NZ_MSIG01000043.1 GCF_001927285.1 Mongoliimonas terrestris
AGCCTGCAGCGAGATTGAGTCAGACCCAAAATTGGACGCCGATCCCCCGGCTTAGGGGGTCAAAGTTGCACGCCGAAACACATTCTGACGGTCGTCGACACCTACACGCGGTTCTCGCCGGCGCTGGAGCCCCGGTTGGAACACCCGCACAGCGCGATCGGCTACAAGCCCCCGATCACGCTTCTAAATCGGTCAGCGGCACCCGGCACGCCCTGATCGAAACCCCCTGGAGATGGCCCAGCCGAGCGGTCCAAGAAAGGGTAGCAGTTCAAATGCAGCACGATCGCTAATCCAAGCTGAACGCCAGAATGGTCGCGCCGCTCCCGGATCTGCGGCGTTTCGACCATGAACTTGAGAGCTGGGCGGAAGCGGGCACGCGGGGGCTGGCATGAGAAGAAGCGTGGGTTCGTTCCCACGCTTCTTCAGTTCGCAGCGGGCGAACGGCACGGCTTGATCAGTCCACCGCAGCAATCCAGGTGCTTTGACGCGATCCGGAATAACGTCCCAGCGGTTATGATGCTTTTCGAGTGTCGGAGCGCTTGCGTTGTTCGAAGGCCTTCAGGTCGAGCGCGAGGTCGCCAACAGTGGCGGCATGAAGCTTCCGGGGATCCATCTCGCCTCCGATACCGTGGCTGAGAAAAATCTCCTGGACGTCGGGCGAACGCAGCAGGCCACCCATTCCCCAGTCGGGAAACTGACGCTGGATTAGTGGGCGGAGCGTTATCACCGTCGCCTCGCAGTGTCGGGGATCTTGTTCAATCCGCTTGTATGTTGCCTGGATCGCCTCAATATCTCCCTCGAGAATTTGCAGAAACCAAACCTTGTCAAAGATGAGCGATCCGGTGACCCCGTCCCGCTGGTTATTACGTTGCGATACACTAAGAATTTCCTTGAGGCCCTTGAGCATGTCGCCTGACATGGTGTTCCGACTGAAGTAAATGAGCTGATGCATCTGCTCTCCTCCCTTTGCGAGGCTGCTTACGAAAACAAACCCGCGGCAGATCTTCGAGGTTCTGAGCAAAGTTAATTATATGCTTTAAGATAATTGTCCGACGCTATGGCCTCGGGGCGCCACTGGCAGGCCCGGAATCTCTACGTGGGGCTATTGGTCGAACCGGCAGCAGGCCGGACTGAATAGACCACAACACTGGGGAGGTGCGTGACAGCTAACCGTATCGCAATCTGAGCCTTGCCTGTGTAATATCGTGGCTAGTGGCCGCGCCGCGGCACGCAGCATTTCCGTCAAGGATTGGATCCATGAGCTTCGTCGACTGGGGGCTCGACCTCCGTAATCGGCTGCGCATAGGCTCCGACGGCGGCAGCTTGGCGGATGCTTCGCTTGCCGCGCTCCTCGAGAACGTCCCGGTCACGTTGGCCATCATTTACGGCCCGGAGCACAGGTACGCATTCGCGAACCGGGCCTACCGGACGGCGGTGGGACGGACCGACCCTGTCGTCGGTTTGACCCTTGCGGATGCGCTCGGAGCCGATGCGGCGGTCGTGTGGGGTCCGATCCTTCACGAGGTGACGGCGGGCGGGACGCCGTGGCACCGCGAGGAGGTCAAAGACCCGTTCGAGGGGCGGATCTGGAACCTGCACATTCTGCCGCTCCAGGACGAGGCGGGAGAGATCGTAGGCGTCCTGTCGCTCGGGCTGGACGTCACCGCGGAAGTTGAGGCCCGGCGCAAGGCCGAGGACTCCCGAGCCGAGGCGCTGCGGAACTTCGAACGCCTTGAACTCGCAGTGGAGGCGACCGGCCTCGGGATGTGGGAGTGGGAGGTCCAGACCGGAGCGGTCTTCTGGTCGGAAAGGCAAAAACGGTTTTTCGGCCTCCCAGAGGGAATTGAGCCCTCTTTTGAGTTCTGGCGCGACGCCATACACCCCGAAGATCGGGACCGGGTGCTCGAAGAGGTCGGCGCGATGATGGATCCAGCGTCCGGAGGACGGCTCGCTGTTGAGCACAGGGTTGTGCGGCCTGACGGAACGACGTCCTGGATAACGGGGCGTGGCCGGATGATCTACGGCGAGCGGGATGGAAAGACGGTACCTGTCCGGCTACTCGGCACGATCCTCGACGTGACGGACCGCAAGACCGCGGAGAATGCCCGGCACCTGCTCCTGCGGGAGATGGACCACAGGGTCAAGAACGTCTTCGCCATTACCGACGGGATCGTGATGGTAAGCGCCAGGAACAGCGCGACCCCCCGCGAGCTCGCCGAGACTGTTCGAGGGCGCCTGGAGGCGCTTGCTGCCTCCCATGCTCTGGTACGTCCTCTTGTGGACGGTACTGGACGAGGCGACAGCGTAGCGATCTCCGATCTGGTCCAGACCGTGTTGAAGCCGTTTGCTGACGCCGATCACCAGGTCACGGTATCTGGCCCAGATGTCAAGCTACCGCTCAATCGCGCGTCCGCGCTAGCCTTGGTGCTCCACGAGCTGGCGACCAACGCCCGCAAGTACGGCGGGCTCAGGAGCGGGAATGTCGCGGTGTCCTGGCGCACGGACGGTCGCGATCTCGAAATTGACTGGACCGAGCGGACGGAACGACCGGAAAGAGTCGGCCCAAATGGCTTCGGATCCCTCCTCCTGGAAAGGACGATCCGCGACACGCTTGGGGGATCAATCACTCGGGAATGGGCTAACGAAGGCCTGAAGGTGAAAGTCTCGGTTCCGTCGACCCAGCCCGCCGGCACAAGAGAGGCGGAGTCCTGAAGAGGCATAGGGAGGAAGCGGCTAACGATGTGGTGAACCGCCTATATGGGGAAGTCCAGGCACCTGCTCCGGAGCGCCCCGCAATGGCCTTGAGAGCCTTTGGTGGTCGCGCATCCCGCCCCCCAGAGCCTGAACCACGCGTCGCAGCCGCTGTCTGTGGTTCGGCGTGCAATTTTGGGTCTGACGCAATCTCGCTGGTCTA
>NZ_MSIG01000044.1 GCF_001927285.1 Mongoliimonas terrestris
CACTGGCCGCCGATCACCGGCGGGGTGGTGCGCATGCATGCCGCCCAGCTTCTCGCCCTCGTCGCCGGGATGGGCTGGCGGCGGGTCAGCCGCGTTCCCGCCCGGCGGCCGACGAGCCTCGGCTGAGGCTGCGACAGGGTGACTCGGCAGAAGCCCCGAAGCACTAGGAAGCGCGCATATCAGCCGGATTCGTGCTTGAATCCGGCTCATGACGACTGCTTTGCCAGATCTCCCGGACGACATCGAGACGCTGAAGGCGATGGTCCTCGCGGCCCGCGCGGAGAGCGCGCATCAGCGCGACTTTCCGCCCGGCTCGAGGCGGAACGGCTGGTCCTGGAGGCGGAGGCCGCCCGTCTTGCCGCCGCCAAGGCGGCAGCCGACGCCCGCATCGAGCGGCTCACCGCCATCCTGAAGGCGATGGAGCGTGCCCGCTTTGGGCGCAAGTCCGAGACGCTGGTCGACGGGCAGCAGTCCTTCCTCTTTGAGGAAGTCGAGACCGGGATCGCCGCGCTCCCGGCCTCGGTCGGCATCGAGACGTCGGCCGGACGCGAGCGGGCGAACCGTGCCCGCAAGCCGCTGCCCCAGCATCTGTAGCGGGTAGAGGTGGTGATCGAGCCGGAGGCGGCGCCCTGCGCCTGCGGAGCCTGCGAGCGCATCACGATCGGCGAAGGTGAGGCGGGGAAGCAAACGATCCAGTGAATCGTTTGCCCGCCGAACGCGGAACGGCTCGACGTGGTGCCCGCCCGCTTCCGCGTCATCGTCACCCACCGCCCGCGCTATGCCTGCGCCGCCTGCCGCGAGAGCATCGTCCAGGCCGAAGCGCCGCCGCGGCTGATCGAGGGCGGACTTCCCACCGAGCGGCTGCTCGCTCATGTCGCGGTCGCCAAGTATGCCGACGGTCTGCCGCTCTACCGCCAGGAGGGCATCTACGCCCGCGACGGCGTCGACATCGGCCGCACGGTGATGGCGGGCTGGATGGGCAAGGTCGGCTTCCACCTGGAGCCGCTCGCCGAGCGCATCCTCGACCTCATCCGGTCCGGCGAGCGCGTGTTTGCGGATGAGACGACGTTGCCGACGCTCGCGCCGGGGTCTGGCAGGACCAAGTCCGCCTGGCTCTGGACCTACGCCCGCGACGACCGTCCGTTCGGCGACACCGATCCGCCCATGGTCGCCTATCGCTTCGAGGACAGCCGGGCGGGAGAATGCCCGGAGCGCCATCTCGCCGGCTTCCGCGGCTTTGCTGCAGACCGACGGCTATGCCGCCTACCGCCGCCTCGCCGAAGCCGGCCGCGCTGGCGGCCCCGTCACGCTCGCCGCCTGCTGGGCGCACCTGCGGCGCGCCTTCTTCAAACTCCATGTGCTCGGCGACAGCCCGACGGCCACCTGGACGGTGGAGACCATGGCCACCCTCTGGGCCGTGGAGGATCAGGTGCGCGGCTCCTTGCCGGAGATCCGCCGAGCCGCCCGCCAGCAGCACGCAGCCCCCGTCGTCGCCACCCTCTTCGAGCGCTGGGAAGCCGAACTCCGCCGGATCCCGGCCAAGTCCAAGCTCGCCGACGCGATCCGCCAGGCCCTCCGGCGCCGCCACGACTTCGAGTTCTATCTCGCCGACGGCCGCGCCGAGCTCGACTCCAACACCGTCGAGCGCGCCATCCGTCCCCAGACCCTCACCCGCAAGAACAGCCTCTTCGCAGGATCGGACGGCGGCGGCCGAACCTGGGCGACGATCGCCACGCTGCTCGCCACCGCCAAGCTCAACGGCATAGACCCTGCCGCCTGGCTCACCGTAACCCTCGAGCGCATCGCAGCCGGCTGGCCGAACAGGGACCTCGACGCTCTTCTGCCGTGGAACCACGAGCAGGGCTGACGGCCGCGCGTGGACGCTTACACCGAAGCTGGGTTCCTGGACGGAGCGGCTCGACGCGCTTCTGCTGCACAACAGCGGCAAGCCGGTTAGCGAGTATAGCGCGGCAATCTGGGTGAGTTTGGCGCGACAGTCAGGATGAGAGTCGAGGTGTCACGGCGGTGGAGATGATCGCGGCGGGTTCGGTCGCGAGCAAGGTTTTTCTCATCCTGATTGTCGGGGCGCGTCAATCAGGGACGTCTTTGATTGTCGCGCGGGTAGGCGGGCGTCCGGGTCCCTTTCGGCGCTCGACGGCGGCGCGGCGGCGGTAGCTCTCGACGTTGAGTTCGAGGATCGTCGCGTGGTGGACGAGGCGGTCGACGGCGGCCAACGTCATAGCAGGATCCGGAGAGATCCTGTTCCACTCGCCGAAGGGTTGATTTGCAGTGATGAGAGTGGATCTGCGTTCGTAGCGGGCGCTGATCAGCTCGAAGAGCACGCTGGTCTCGGCCTGATCCTTGGTGACGTAGGCGACGTCGTCCAGGATCAGCAGGTGGTACTTGTCGAGGATTCCAGCGCGAGCTCGCGGCGGGCGAC
>NZ_MSIG01000045.1 GCF_001927285.1 Mongoliimonas terrestris
AAGCTGATCGACGGCACCTTCCCGGACTATGACCGGGTCATTCCGAAGGACAACGCCAACACCGCCACCTTCGAAGTCGCCGCCCTCCAGTCCGCTCTAGATCGGGTGACCACGATCAACAACGAGCGCGGCCGCGTAGTGAAGCTCTCGCTCACCGAAGGGCTCCTCGCCCTCAGCGTCACCAACCCGGACAGCGGCACCGCCGAGGACGAGCTGCCGATCGCATCCGGCGCCGACTTCAAGCCCATCGAGATCGGCTTCAATGGCCGCTACCTCGCCGAGCTCGCCAGCACGAGCGGCACCGCCAAGCTTCACGCCGCCTTCGGCGACCCGGGCTCCCCCAGCGTCTGGAGCCCACTCGACGACCCGCGCGCCCTCTACGTCCTCATGCCGATGCGAGTGTGACCGATGTCGTCAATGTCTAACGCCGACCTGCCCCCTGCCCTCCTATCCGCGTTTGCCGAGACTGCTCTGCTCCCGCCAGCCGCTGCCGCCCGGGCCCTCGGAATGTGCGAACGGACCTTGCGTGCTCACGTCAAGGCTGGCGACATACGCTGCCGCGTGATCGGCCATGGCTCGAGCCGCCCTCGTCGATTGTTCGGGCTCGACGACTGTATCGAATTCCTCGAGCGGATGCGGAGGGCAGAGTGTCCGTCTACCGACCAAAGAACGCAAAAGGCGAGTTCACGTCGCCGTTCTACCACTACGATTTCCAATGTCGTGGGCGTCGATTTTTCGGGTCGACCGGTGAGACCGCAAAGCGGGACGCCGAGCGGGTTCAAGAGCAGAAGCGGAGGGAAGCCCGCGCGCTGATGGCAGACGAGGCCGCGCGCGAGACGCGGCCCATGACCGTCCACGATGCGTGCGAGCGCTATTGGCTGGAAGTCGGGCAATATCTCGCGTCGTCCGACGACACTTGGTCGTACCTGCGCCGGATCGAAAAGGCGTTCGGCGCGAGCACTCTGATCTCGAGCATCACGACCAACAAGATTTCGCTCGAGGTCGCCAGACGGCGCGGCGATGGCGTCAAGTCCGCCACCGTGAACCGGACCCTCACCGAACCGCTCCGCCGCGTCCTGCGGAAGGCCGAGAAGGCATGGGACCAAAAGGTTCGCCCTATCGACTGGAAAGAGCTGCTGTTGCCCGAACCGCTTGAGCGCGTCCGGGAGGCGACCGACGAGGAGGAGGAGCGGCTGTCGCTGGCGATCCGCGACGACTACCGGCCAGCGTTCGCCTTCATGCTCCTCACCGGTTGCCGGCTCGAGGAGGTCGTGACGCTGACATGGGACCGCGTTTACTGGACGGCGAAGTCCATCGAGATCCGCGGCAAGGGCCATCGGGGCACCGAGGAGAAAATCCGGCAAATCCCGATCACGCCAGACGTGCGCGAAATCCTATGGTCGCTGCGCAAAGACCACGCCGAAGCGGTGTTCACGTTCGTCGCCAGGCGCGCCGACAAGAAGCGGGGGATTGCTCGAGGCGACCGGGTGCCGATCAGCTATGAGGGCCTGAAGACCCGCTGGCAGCGTGACCGCGCCGAGGCCGGCGTGCGAGACTTTCGCCTGCACGACACCCGCCACACTGCCCTTACCCGGCTGGTGCGCGAAACCGGCAACCTGAAGCTCGCGCAGAAGCTGGCCGGGCACACCGATATCTCGACCACTGCGAAATATGCGCACGCAACGCTTGATGATCTGCGGAATGCGATGGACCGCGTCGCGAAGTCCCGGAATAAGTCCCGGAACGACGATACCAAGGCAGGCTAAGACGTTGATGGCGCAGCAGGATTGAGGGCTGGGACGCGATGCTCCCAAAGCAGGTGCTCTACCAGGCT
>NZ_MSIG01000046.1 GCF_001927285.1 Mongoliimonas terrestris
CCCCCTGGGCCGCCCGTTTCGGTCGGTCCACCGATTTGATGCGTGCGTGTGTTCCTAACGGTGTATGCCTGCCGGAGACAATCCTCAGTGAGAGAGACATTTCCGGAGTGATACCTAAAGGTACACACGTAGCGCTGTCGAATTCGTTGACTTTAAAAAAAGTGGGAATAGTTTATATTTGACGCAGCTTATATCTACGAGAGGCTTCTATGCTGTCTCGCCGCGCCTTTTGCTGTGCTGTGCCCACCGGCTTTGCCGTTGGCTTAAGCGGACCTTTGCCACTATTTTCGATAGTCAAATCCTCCATCGACCCGGAGTGGCGCAACCCTCCAAGTCGGTGGAACTCAGACGCAACGGACAAGATCCAGGCAGCCATTCAAGAGGCGTCAGATGAGGGCCGGACGTTACGTCTAAGGCGTACCTATACAACGGGAAAACTGTTTCTTCTCCCTGGGACGCGGATCGAGGGAGATGCTGCACATGCGCGGTTTGACGCTGACAATACTGGTGCGGGGCTGCGCCGAAAACGGGGAGATTTTGCTGGTTATCACCTTTCACTCTACAATCAAACTGATCAGAGGGCTTGGAACAGCCAGGGCGTGGAGCTTTATAACTTCGCGCTGTTTGGCGACAAAAATTTTCAGATCAGTCACCGGGCCTGTGGTGGAGTATCTGTGTCGCACTTAGGTGGCGTTGGTGGCGGCTCCTTCATCCCGCGTCACAAAGTCCAGGGTCTCGAAATCAGAAACTATCATGGAACAGGTTTGGACATAGGTCCGTACACACGCGATAGTAATTTTAAAAATATCATTGTGTACGACTGCAATGGCTTTGGCGTCTTTGATGCCGGGGTAGATGGTAGTCGCTCTAACTGGAATATTGGGCGATCGTATTGCGATGGAATTCGATGTGTTGCGTCCGCAGTTCTTTATAGTGATATGAAAGTTTGGGGATCAGGTCAATACTTACTTAAATCTGAGAGATCTCCAATAATTAAAAATGAGATCAATGGACGCGGACATGATCCAACATTATCAACTAATTATTTCTTTTGGAGATCTGCTGGTGTTACTGCTTCAAACTTGAAAAGCCAGGAGGCCGCAAGTTATGGGTTTCGTCTGGAAGGACAAGGAACTAGACATCTGAGCGCATTCATCGGTCTAGGCTTGGAAAGTGACGGCGACTGCCGGATTAACTCGGTTTCTGGCAGGTTGGCTGGAATAAATATATATAGAGCGCCGAGTATTCAGGTTGAAGCGTTCGTTGGAAAGCTTAATCCCGATTTTGTTGGGGGACCTTATTACGGTATTGCCATCCACACCAACAGCGAGGGGGGGCGGATTGCTCTGACCACTAAAAACATTAATTCATTTCCCATACGCGTCGCTGTAGGTGGTGGAAATAATGATTTTTCGGTAAATGGTCACAAGTCTCGCTTGGAAACAATGCAATATAAACGTCATATTACGCCAAGCTGGCAGAATGGCGCGCTGAAGTCCGTAAAACTGATTGGAGATATGTACGTTGATGCGCCATCTCAGCCAGCCGTCGGTCAACGTATTGGTTTTATTTTTTTGCAAGACAATGTAGGGGGTTGGGTAGTAAATTGGAGTGATGTTTTTAAAGTTTCATGGTCGCCTATAATTTCAGCAAATGCGCAAAACTCGATTGAGTTCGTCTACGATGGCACTTTTTGGGTGCAGGTTGGGAGTGCTGTCGGTCTTTAATATGGCAAGGCGCTCGCCCGGCAGAAGGCGGACGTCG
>NZ_MSIG01000047.1 GCF_001927285.1 Mongoliimonas terrestris
GGCGGCGGCACCACGGCGATGCCGTCGATAGGCGCCACCGGCGGCCGCCGCTCCACGATCGCCTCGCCACGTTCCCATCGGGTCAAAGATCAAGGGGACGCGAAAGTCGAGGATTAAAACTGACCACGGCGCGGCATTTTCCTCGTCATCGCGAGCAATCCAACCGCCACATCGGGTCGATGCGGTTCGATCCGGCAAAATACAGGATGATGCGGTTGCCGCCGGGGTCAAATAGTTCCGCCTCGCGCCAAAGCCAACTTTTATCCTCAGGTTCGCTCACGAAGCGAAGGCCGACCTCACGGAGACCGCTGACCTTCTCGTCAAGGTTATCGCATTCGAAATACACTGTGGTCCCGCCACTGCCACTCTCGCCCTGGTGAAGGGAAAAGGTGCTTTCACCGTCCGGGTAAACGAAACGCGCATATCGAGGACGGGAGTCGACGATAGGCTTGAGACCGAGAGTGCAGTAGAAGGCCCAACCCGCATCCAGGTCGGGCATCGTAACAGTTACTTGGTTAAGGCGCACAATCTATACCTCGACTGAATACCCGCATCGTGGCCGAGCACTTCCATACTTTGTCCAAAACTCGACTCCGCACTGCGAATGCGCGGATCCCCCTGGTCTCTCCGGGCCGATCCGAACGGCGACGAGCCGTAAGCCGTTGATGGCCCGTCCTCTTGGCAAAAACCCTGGGCATCGCTATCGTCGGAGTGGAGGACGAGCTTGCGCCCGCCCTCCTTTGCCTACCGCTAGAACGCCACCCGGAAGACAACCGGCCAGGCTGTCCGGGTGCGTTTCAAGCTCAGCGTGATGGTGACGGGCCTTCGCCGCATCGTCATCACCTCCGGTTCGGAACCGGCGAGGCCCTAGCCTTCGGTCGGGGTGGCCCGTCCTCCCCGATCGCGCCGCTGGCCCGGCGCGGTCAGCTTCCGCCGCCGAACGCCACCACCCTAAGGGATCATTGTCATAATCGACAATGCTCGAGATCAGCGCCTGAGCACCGCCACCACCTCCACGTGGCTCGACCACAGGAACTGGTCGATCGGCGTGACGCTCTCGATGCGGTAGCCGCCGTCCACCAGCGTGCGCAGGTCGCGCGCCAGGGTCGCGGGGTTGCAGCTCACCGCCACGACGGTCTTCACGGTCGATTTTGCCAGCCAGCCGCTCTGCTCCGGCGCCCCCGTGCGCGGCGGGTCGAACACCACGGCGTCGAACGGCTCCAGCTCCTTCTCCACCAGCGGGCGGCGTCCCAGGTCGCGCCGCTCGGCGGTGATGCGGCTGCGGCCCGTCATGGTGCGGGCGGCCCGGTCGAGCGCCGCGACCGCGCCTGCGTCGCCTTCGGCGGCGTGGACGGTCGCGTGCCGGGCGAGGCGGAGTGCGAAGGTGCCGACGCCGGCATAGAGGTCCGCCACCCTCTTGGCCCCCGCCGTCGCGGCAAGCACGATGTCGGCCATCGCCGCCTCGGC
>NZ_MSIG01000048.1 GCF_001927285.1 Mongoliimonas terrestris
ATTTGACAGCGGCCCTAGCATTCTCGCCTTGCGCAATCTCTGACAGGATCTTTAGTCCAGAACTCTATCGCGCCTTGCGGAGTTCTCCCGTTCGATGTGCACCTGTCGATCGTTCCTACCGAAAGCCAGCCCGTGCGGACTGAGCCGCCGTCGTATCCTCGGCTTTCTCGCCGTCGGAGTTGCCGCACCGGCTCTAACCGGATGCGACCAGATTGGTGCGTTGTTCGTCTCGCAGGAAGAGGTGGAGCGGCTCGGCGCGGAGACCTGGGCGCGCCTCAAGGCGTCTAAGGCAGCTTCCCGCGACGCCGGCGCCCGGCGGCAATTGCAAGAAGTCGCGTGGCGCCTCCTTGCGGCCACTGGAGAACAGCCGTCCCGTTGGGAAGTTGAAGTTTTCGCCGAACCCACCATAAACGCCTTTGCGCTCCCGGGTCGCAAGATCGGCGTTTACGAAGGCATGATCAAAGTGTCAGCGGGCGAAGGTGGCCTCGCCGCGATTATTGGTCACGAGATCGGACATATAGTTGCCGAGCACTCGGCAGAGCGGGTTACGGCGGAGCTCGCGCGGCAATGGGGCCTAAGGCTTGTATCCTTCCTGCTTGAAATCAACGACGTCGCGTTTGCTCGGGAGATCGCTGGTATCCTGGGCATTGGGGCTGAATTCGGATTGGCGCGGCCGTATGGGCGGTCTCAGGAGCGTGAGGCCGATCGGCTCGGAGTGTTCATGATGGCGCAGGCTGGATTCGACCCACGAGACGCGGTCGCGTTGTGGCACCGCATGGACAAACTCGGCAGCGCCGGCATACCAGCCTTCCTTTCTACTCACCCCGCGCCGGCAGACCGGGCGGAGGAAATTCAAGCCATTATACCTGAGGCACTCGCGGCAGCGCGGGGCTGATTGGCGTGTTACGCGAACACATCCGCGGTGACCGGAAAGGCATTGCCAGGCTTTGAATCAATGCTGCGCGTAGTTACACAAGCATTTTATCTAAGGTTATACCGACCAGGGCTGCACCGGCCCTCTGCGATGCACTGGTCTTCCAGTCTGTGCATCAGCGCCGAATTATCCTTTTCGGCTCAATAGAGCGGAACCCGACCTGATGGAATCGCGAGGGATTGCTGTGCGTCGATCAGGATGAGACGAGCGCGTCAATCTGGATGAGAGCGGTTCGGCGAGGTCGGTTCGCAGGGAGGGCGTAGCCCGACCGGAGAGCCGACCCCGCCGAACCGCGGCCGCCCGTTGTCGGGACGGCTGTCGG
>NZ_MSIG01000049.1 GCF_001927285.1 Mongoliimonas terrestris
CGTCATCAACTCAGTTCTGCAGGTTCATGTCGCGGATCCTCGCGTTGGCGATGACGATGATTTTGCGCATGAGGGCGGTGAGGACGAGGCGCTTGGGTTTTCCGCGGGCGATGAGGGATTGGTACCAGCTCCGCAAGGGTCCCTTTGCGCGTGCTGCGGCGAGGGCTGGCATGAAGAGGAGGGTGGCGATGGTTCTTCGCCCTCCGCCGGTGGTGCGATATCCGCGGTAGGTGCCGCTGTCCCTGGCGTGGGGTGCGACGCCGGCAAGGCATGCGGCCTGCTTGCCGTGGAGGGTTCCGAGCTCGGGCATGAGGGCGACGAGCGCGACGGCGGTGAGGGCCCCGATGCCCGGGATGGACATCAGGCATTGAAGGGTCTTTTGAAGACGCTCGCTGGCGGCGACGAGCTGGTCGATCTCGCGGCGGAGTTCCTGGAGTTCGCTCTCCAGGAAGGCGAGAAGGCGGTGATGGGAGGCGGCCAGGAGGGCGGCTCCCGGCGCCTTGGAGCGGTTGATCTCGGCGGTCCTCACGGCGACGAGTTCGGATCGGCGTACGACCAGGGCCTGCAGGCGCAGCCGTTCGCCGTCCGGCGCGACCCAAAGGGCGAGTTCGCCGCCGCGCTCCTGTCCGTAGCGGGCCAGGCCACGGGCATCGATGGCGTCGGTCTTGGCCCGCACGCCGCGCGAACGGATGAAGGCCTTGACCCGCACGGTGTCGGCCCGGTGGGCCGGAACGCCGGCGCCAAGGAGGGCCTCCAGGAGCACGCGCTCGTAGCCGCCGGTGGCTTCGCAGACCGCCAGTGTCTCCGAACCGAGGTCGACAAGAAAGCGAGCCAGGTCTTCGGTTGTATTGGCGACCGAGAAGAGCTGTCCGGTGTGCGTGTCGTAGATCGCCACGCTGTCCTTGGAGACATCGCAGCCGAGAATGCGGGTGAAGATGGGTGCGGCGGAGATCAAAGGTGTGCTACCTTCTAGCTTGCTCGGCATTGTCTGCGGGCGGTGAGCCCAATCAACTCTGCGAGCGAAGTCGGAAGATGGTGGCGACCTCTATGACGACGGGCGAAAAGCCCCAGGTCCGCTCGGTCCACCACCACCGCCGGTTCGAGGTGGCCGCCTCGAACCGGCACCGGCATTCTAAGCCGGCGGACCAACTCTGACCCAAAACAAACAGACAATGGTCCGC